>JAUXMY010000017.1 GCA_030683005.1 Caulobacter sp.
CGGCCCTGCTCCCAAACAGCCTCAAAGGCTCAGGGGGAAACGGCCCCTCCAACGACAGTCCGCCTGGCGTTGGCCCGTCAGGCGGACGTCCCGGAAGACATCCACAATCTAGCAGGCCTCCGACAAACAAGAGGGGGACCATGCGGAGCATGGTGGAGCGGGAAGCGCTCCGGGTTGACGGCCATCCCGCTGTACGCATAGATTTCATCTTGGTTGGGCGACCGTTTCAGTGGAGCCGCCGCCCGATGCAAGCCGACGAAAAGACCCGCAACCTCGCCAAGCGGCTGCGCCGCCGCATGAGCCGCCCGGAGACCCTGCTCTGGCAGGAACTCCGTGCCAACCGGCTGGACGGGCTTCACATGCGCCGTCAGCACCCGATCGGTCCCTATGTCCTCGACTTCTTCTGCGCCTCGGTGAAGCTGGCCATCGAGGTCGACGGCGGCGCACACGACATACCGGGCCGGCGCGAGCGCGACGCCGAGCGCACCGCCTGGCTGGGGAGCCGGGGCGTCCGAACCCTGCGCGTGCCGGGGCATGTCGTCGAGAACGATATCAACCGGGTGCTGACGCGGATTCGCGAGGCCGTGGAGATTTGTCGGCAGCGGCCTGAGGTCGGACCGTAGCGCATCCCGCTCCACCGCCCTCCGGGCGGTCCCCCTCTCCCAAGAGGGAGAGGAACGCAAACCTTCCTACTCCTCACCCATCTTCAGGTGGATTTCCTCGGCGAAGTCCGGGAAGGGCGGCGGGGCGTACTTGAGATTGGCCATCTTGCCGGCCACGCACTGGGCGATCGGGTGGTCGCTGGTGTGGCGGATGGCGTCGAAGGCGCCGGCCTTGAAGCTGAGCACGACGGTGAAGTTGGGCCGTCCGGTGGTGGTCGCGCCCGGCGCGCAGGCCTCGAAGATCGGCGGCATCGCCTTGGTCAGCGGCGGGTAGAGCCGGTTGAGGCGATACATCTGGGCCTGGGGATCCTTGTCGTACTTCTTCGCCCGGGCCATGGCCTCGGCAAAGGCGAGCGCGGTGTCTGGCGCGGCGGCGAGGACGCTGACGGCGATGAGGGCGGGCAGGATCAAGAGGTGGTCTCCAACTTATGCCCCACCTCTACCGCGACAGATGGCGACAGCAAGGCCGCTTGCTCCCGCCCGCGCGCGGGCATAATGCGATCCTCATGCAAGAGAGCGAAAACCTCATCGAGACCCTGTCCCTCGAACCGATCGAGATGAACCTGTTCAGGGGCGTCTCGCCGAACGACGGCTTTCCGAGGATCTTCGGCGGCCTGGTCATCGCCCAGGCGCTGATGGCGGCCTACGAGACGGTCGAGGACCGGGTCTGCCATTCGCTGCACGCCTACTTCATCCGGCCGGGCGATGTGAGCATTCCGGTGCTCTACGAGGTCGACCGCTCGCGCGACGGCGGCACCTTCACGACGCGGCGCGTGATCGCCATCCAGAACGGCAAGCAGATCTTCAACCTGGCCGCCTCTTTCCAGGTCATGGAGGAGGGGCTGGAGTACCAGTCGACCATGCCGGCCCACCCCTCGCCCGAGTCCGTGGCCACGGAGATGGAGCAGGCGCTGGCCGAGAACCGCGACATCCCGGCCCAGATGATCGAGCATATGAAGCGCCGCCCGGTCGAGGTGCGCTGGCCCGATCCGCAGAACATGTTCAGCCCGGTCCCCAAGCCGCCGCGCAAGCAGGTGTGGATGCGCGCCAAGGCGCCGATCGGCGACTCGATCAAGCTGCAGCAGGCGGCGCTGGCCTACGCCTCGGACATGGCCTTCATGGAGACCGCCCTGCGCGTCCACGGCCTGACCTGGCGCACGCCCGGCCTGCAGTCGGCGAGCCTGGACCACGCCATGTGGTTCCACCGGCCGACAGACTTCAACGACTGGATGCTGTTCGACCAGGACTGCCCCTCAACCTCGCAGGGTCGCGGCTTCATCCGCGGCGAGATGTACACCCGCGACGGCGTGCTGGCCGCGTCGGTGGCGCAGGAATGCCTGATGCGGGTGAAGGCCTGAGGAAGCGCTATTCCACCCGGATCTCCACCCGGTCGGCATAGAACGCCAGATAATCCGCAATCGCCGCCACCGCCTCGAACGGCTGCTCATAGGTCCAGACCGCCGCCTCGCCGCGGGCGCCGGCTTCGGGGATCGAGAAGTAGGCGCAGTCGCCCTTGTAGGGGCAGTATGTGGACTGTGGCCCTCGCTCCAGCCGGGCCATGTCGACATCCTTGCGCGGCACATACTGCACCGGCCGGTAGCCGGCCTCCTGGAACGTCAGGGCCTCGGCCGTGTCGGCCAGCACCCGGCCGCCGACCGAGACGACGACCCGTCCCGCCGTCGGCGTGATGGTGATCGGATGGTCCGGGCCCGGAACCTTGATCTGCCGCTCGCTCATGGCTGTCTCCCTCTGATCCCGGGGACATGGGGCCGCCGGCGCAAAATGCCAGCGGTCGCCGCTACAGCATCTCATCCAGCGCCGCTTTCGGATCGGCGCGGGCGTCGGCCAGTTCCTTTTCGGACTTGGGGGTCGAGACCGTCGGCCGGGCAGCGGCCAGGGCGCGGCGGAAGGCTTCGGTCAGCGCTTCCCGCGGCGGGGTCGGGACGTCGGGCGTCACGCCAACGCCGTCCCAGTTCCCGCCGGTGACGGGGTGGACCACCCGGCCGTTGGGGAGGAACACCGACAGGCCGGCGCCGAGGCTCACCGGGCGGTTGCTCGGGTTGGCCCCGCCGCGCGAGCGTTCGCCGACGATCACCGCCCGCTTGGCCGCCTGCAGGTCATAGGCGACCGCCTCGGCGGCGGAGAAGGTGCGTTTGGCGATCAGCACGAACACCGGCTTGTCGGGATAAAGGGGGCCGCCGGCGGGGATGTCGGCGCGCCGGGCCTCGGTGGTGAAGGCGCCGTCCGGTTGTCGCCATTGGATCACCGCCATCGGGATCGGCCCGCGCGACAGATGACCCAGGAGCCGCGCGTCGGACGCCCCGCCGCCGCCGGTGTTCTCCCGCAGGTCGAGGATCAGGGCGTCGGCATCCTTGAGCAGTCGCAGGCCCGCGTCGATCAGGTCCGCGCCGGCCTCGTCGGCGGCGAAGTAGCGCAGCTTGAAATAGCCGATGTTCCCCGGCAGCCGGCGGATGGTCATCAGCCCGTGGGCCAGCCGCCCCTCCAGCAGCTGCTCCTCGACCTCCGACAGCGCCGCGACCTGCGGCGAGACTGTGTCGACCGACAGCTTCAGGTGCAGGTCGCCGGTAGCGGCCAGCAGATCCACGGAAACCGCCTCAGCGAAGGCCTCGCGATCGCCCAGGACCAGGTAGCGCTTGCGGCCGGCGCGTACGGCGGCGCGGGCCTTTTCGCCCAGGACCGGATCGATGTAGCCGCCCAGCTCGCGCTCGAGCGTATCGAGGGCCCGGCGGGCGTCCGCCGACGACAGGTCGCCAGCCAGAACCCGCAGGGGCGTGACGGTGAGCGCGCCGGCGGCGATCGCAAGGACAGTGCGGCGGTGCATGAGGCCTCCTGGAAACCGGGAGCGCGACTGTCTCCGCACCGCCCGCGCCGCGCCAGTTAAGCTCCTGTCATGACCAGCTTTTCATCTCGCGCCGGCTGGGCCTTCGCGGTCGCCGGCTTGACGTCGTAGACGAACTCCGGCGCGTCCAGGTCGACCCTGGGCAGGACGTCCTTCTCCATCCAGTAGTCCTGGCTGTGCTGCCACTCGGGCTTGTCGCCGCGGCGGGGCAGCAGGTGCATGCCGCGCTGCAGATAGCCGGGATTGAAGTTCTCGGTGTCGATCCAGTCGAGCAGCGGCATGTCCTTGTCTTCCGGCCGCAGGGCGACCTCGACCCGCCTGGCGCCCTTCTCGTCCATGTGCTTGAGCAGGCGGCAGACGAAGTCGCCGAGCAGGTCGGCGCGCAGGGTCCAGCTGGCGCGGAAGTAGCCGAACACCCAGACCATGTTGGGAACGCCGGTGAACATCATGCCGCGATAGGTGACCGTCTTGCCGAAATCGAGCGGCTTGCCGTCGATCACGAAATCGATGTCGCCCAGGACGTTGAGGTTGAAGCCGGTGGCCGTGACGATGATGTCCGCCTCCAGCTCCTGGCCGGACTTCAGGAGGATGCCCTTCTCGGTGAAGCGGTCGATGTGGTCGGTGACCACCGAGGCCTTACCCTCGCGGACGCCCTGGAACAGGTCGCCGTCCGGCACGAAGGCGATGCGCTGGCGCCAGGGGCGGTAGGTCGGCGTGAAGTGCTTCTTGAGCGTCTCCTCGTCGCCGCCCAGGCACATCCGGACGCCTTCGAGCAGTTCGTTCTTGACCGTCTCGGCCTCCTCGAAGGAGCGCCGGGTGAACAGGTCCTGATCGTGCAGCAGCTTGCGGCGGACGATCTCGTGGGTCCAGGCCGGGTCGATGTCCAGCTCGCGCAGGGTGTCGGCGAGCTCGTTGACGTTGCGGCCGGGGATGAAATAGGTCGGCGACCGCTGCAGCAGGGTGACGTGGGCGCAGTCGGCGGCGATGGCCGGCACGACGGTGGCCGCCGTGGCGCCCGAGCCGATGACGAGCACCTTCTTGTTCTTGTAGTCGAGGTCTTCGGGCCAGGTCTGCGGGTGGATGATCTGGCCCTTGAAGTCGGCCATGCCTTCCCACTCGGGGGTGTAGCCCTCGCTGTGACGATAGTAGCCTTGGCACATCCAGAGGAAGCCGGCGGTGAAGGTGACGGTCTCGCCGGTGTCGGCGCGGGTCGCCTCGATGGTCCAGAGGTTGTCGGCGCTGGACCAGCTGGCCTTGCCGATGCGGTGGCCGTAGCGGATGTGTTTGGCCAGATCGTCTTCCTCGATCACCTCGCCCATGTAGCGGAGGATCTCTTCGGCGGTGGCGATCGGCGTGCCGGTCCAGGGCTTGAAGCGGTAGCCGAAGGTGTAAAGGTCGCTGTCGGACCGGATGCCCGGGTACTTGTGGGTCAGCCAGGTGCCGCCGAAGTCCTCCAACGCCTCCAGCACGACGTAGCTCTTGTCCGGTTGCTGGTGCTTGAGATGCCAGGCGGCGCCGACGCCGGAGATGCCGGCGCCGACAATGAGAACATCGAAGTGGTTGGTGGTCTGTGTGGCGCTCATGGCGTGCTCCGATCCCGGTCCCTCGGGAACGCCGCCTCAGGCCCGATGAAGCGGTCTGATGGGTCATGGGCCGTGTACACACGGCTCCTTCCGGCGTTCCTCAGGCAGCAACCTAACCCAGGAAAGCCCGGTTTCGTTGATCGAAATCAACGAAAGTGATCATTGTTCACAAATGTCGCGGGCGAGGCTCGTCCCCATCCAAGCGCCGCCACACGTCATGGCCCGACTTGTTCGGGCCAGCCATGCGCGGTGACCACGGGGTTTGAGCGCCGAAGGCTTGTGTCGCCTGCGTACAGGCCGTGTTCCTGGGTGGCCCGAACAAGTCGGGCCATGACGGACCGTTGAAGGTTCCGCGCCGCGTTTCAACGATCAGATTGCTACTCGACCTCGACCGGGCGCACGGCGACGATCAGGCCCTCGGCGATCTTCACCTCGGGCACGGCCTCGCGGGTGAAGGGCAGGTACCAGGTGGCGCCGCCCTCTTCCGGGATGATCTCGAGAATGTCGCCGGCCCCGAAGTCCTGCACCGACTTGACCTTGCCGACCGGTGCGCCGGCCGGATCGACCACGGCCAGGCCGATGAGGTCGGCGAGATAGAACTCGTCCTCGTCGGGTTCGGGAAGACTGTCGCGAAGAACGAACAGGCGCAGGCCACGCAAGGCGTCGGCCTGTTCCTTTGTCTCCACGCCCTCGCAGCGGCAGATCAGGCCGCCCTTGGCCTCGCGCGCCGTGGTGATGACCAGGGCGGGCGAGCCATCCTGACGCTTCAGCGCGCCGAAGCGGGCCAGCGCCAGCGGCTCTTCGGTGAAGGCGGCGATCCGCACTTCGCCACGGACGCCGAAGGCGCCCGCGACACGGCCGACGGCGATGAGGCGGTCATTGCTCATGGTAGCCGGTCCCGGTCGCCGCCATCCCCGCCGCATGGGCGAGGATGACGGTGGCTGGGTTAGCCTCAGGCCTTCTCTTCAGCCGGGGCTTCTTCAGCGGCGGCTTCGGCAGCCGGAGCTTCAGCAGCGGGAGCCTCTTCGGCGACGGCTTCAGGCGCGGCTTCGGCAGCCGGAGCTTCTTCCGCGGCGGGGGCTTCTTCAGCGGCGGCTTCAGGCGCGGCGGCTTCTTCAGCAACGACCTCGGCCGGGGCTTCCACTTCGGGCTCGGGTTCCGGAGCCGGCGGGTTGGCGGCCAGCTCGGCGGCGGCGGCGGCGCGGTCGGCTTCACGCTGGGCGCGCTCAGCGGCGCGTTCTTCCGACTTCTTGCCCGGCTTGCCCTTGTTGGGGTTGTTGCCGTGGGCCCACTGGCCAACGCCTTCGGCGGCCAGGAAGCGGGCGACGCGGTCGGTCGGCTGGGCGCCCTTGGCGATCCAGGCCTGGATCGACTCGAGCTTCAGCACCACGCGGGGCGCCGGGCCGTCCTTGGGCAGGAGCGGGTTGTAGGTGCCGACCTTCTCGATGAAGCGGCCGTCGCGGGGCGAGTGGCTGTCAGCGACGACGATCGAGTAGTAGGGGCGCTTCTTGGCGCCGCCACGGGCGAGACGGATCTTCAGCATTTCGGGTAGTCCTCTGGTCTGAATTCTATTTCTTGAAGGGGTTGAAACCGGGAGGCAGCGAGGGGCCGCCGAGGCCCGGAAGCCCTCCCGGGGTGGGTGCGCCGCCGCCCAGGCCCTGAAGCCTCTGCTGCAGCTGTTCGAGTTCCTTGGGGTCCGGAGCGGCCTGCTTGCCGCCCCCGAGGTTTTTCAGGCGGTCCATGCCGCCGCCGCCGCCCAGCATGGAGGCCATGCGGGCCAGGCCCGCGCCGCCGTTGCGGGTCATCATCTTCATGGCGTCGGCCATCTGCCGATGCTGCTTGAGCAGGCGGTTGACCTCGCTGACCTCGACCCCGGCGCCGGCCGCGATGCGGCGCTTGCGCGAGGCGGCGAGGATGTCGGGCTTGCGCCGCTCCTGCTTGGTCATCGAGCCGATGATGGCCCGCTGGCGCTTGATCATCCGGTCGTCCATCCCGGACTCGGCGATCTGCTTCTTCATCTTCTGGACGCCGGGCAGCATGCCCATCAGGCCTTCCATGCCGCCCATCTTTTCCATCTGGGCCAGCTGGTCGGACATCATCTCCAGGTCGAACTGGCCCTTGGCCAGCTTCTTGGCCATGGCCTCGGTCTTGGCCTGGTCGAGGTCGGCCGAGGCCTTCTCGACCAGCGCCACCACGTCGCCCTGGCCCAGGATGCGGCCGGCCACGCGGCGGGCGTCGAAAACCTCGAGCGCCTCGACCTTCTCGCCGGCGCCGAGGAACTTGATCGGCAGGCCGGTGACGGCCCTCATCGACAGGGCCGCGCCCCCACGTCCGTCGCCGTCGGCGCGGGTCAGGACGAGGCCGGTCAGCGGCAGGCGTTCATGGAAGGCCTTGGCGGTGCGCACCGCGTCCTGGCCGGTCAGGCTGTCGGCGACCAGCAGCGTCTCGGTGGGCGAAGCGATCTGCGCGATCTGCGCCGCCTCGCTCATCATCTGCTCGTCCAGCGTGGTGCGGCCGGCGGTGTCGAGGATCAGGACGTCGTAGCCCGACAGCTTGGCCGCCTGCACGGCCCGGCGGGCGATGTCGACGGCGCTCTGGCCGGCGACGATCGGCAGGGTGTCGACGCCGATCTGGGTCCCCAGCGTGGCCAGCTGCTCCATCGCCGCCGGACGGCGGGTGTCGAGCGAGGCCATCAGGACCTTCTGGCGGTCCATCTTCGTCAGCCGCAGCGCCAGCTTGGCGGCGGTGGTGGTCTTGCCCGAGCCCTGCAGGCCGGCCATCAGGATGATCGAGGGCGGGTTCAGCGCCAGCTGCAGGCCGGTCGGCTCCTCGCCGCCCAGCATCTCGACCAGGCCGTCGTAGACGATCTTCACCACCTGGTCGGCGGGCCGGATCGAGCGGATCACCGCCTCGCCGAGCGCGCTTTCGCGGGCCTTGGCGATGAAGTCCTTGACCACCGGCAGGGCGACGTCGGCCTCGAGCAGCGCGACGCGAACCTCGCGCAGCGCCTCGTCGATGTCCTTCTCGCCGAGCACGCCGCGCCCGGAGAGCCGGTCGAACACGCCGCCAAGTCGTTCTGTAAGGCCTTCGAACATTCGGGTTCTGAACCGTCATCCCAGGTCGGATGGCCCAAACGCAATTCGCCCCCGTGGACGATCACGTCGACGGGGGGCCTCGCCGTCCTCGTCCTGCCATGAAGTCCGGCCGGGGTCGTGACGGTGGAGGGCGCTGAACTGCATCTGCGCCGGAAGGCGGGCCTTATGCGCGGAAAAGGCCGGGAAATCAAGGCTGGGGAGTCTTGCCCCGATCCCGTCATGGTGAGCAGACCCGAAGGGCCGTGTCGAACCACCCACGGCCTCACTGCGTCCTTCGACACGGCCCTTCTGCGCTGCTCAGGATGACAATGAAGCGCGCTACCCCCGCAGCTCGACCCCGTTCCCCTCCGGGTCCTTCAGGTAGATCGACAGGCCCTGGCCGCCGGCGCCGTAGCGCAGGCCCTCCTCGCCGACCTCGACGCCGTGGGCCACGAGGTGCGTTTTCACCGTCTCCAGGTCGAAGCCGGCGACGGTCAGGCAGAAGTGGTCGAGGTTGCGGCCCTCCACCCCCGGCGCCGCGCCGCCCATGCGGCCGAGCGGGCCATCGACCCCGACGATGTCGATAAGGCTCGACCCCGCCCGCAGCTGAACCAGGCCGATGGCGTCCTGGCGGCGCTCGACGGTCAGGCCCAGGACCTCGACGTAGAAGCGGATCAGCGCCTCGGCGTCGCGGGCCCGCAGGACGATGTGATCAATGCCGGTGATGTTGATCATGGCTACCTCATTGCGTCCTTCGACACGGCGCTTCGCGCCTGCTCAGGATGACGTGTTCAGGATACGTCATGGTGAGCAGCGCTCGAAGAGCGCGTGTCGAACCACGCAGGGCCCCTACGCCCCGTTCGGAATCGGGAAGCCGCGGTCACGCAGCAGGGCGTCGATGTTCACGTCGCGGCCGCGGAAGTTGCGGAACGCTGTCGCCGCCGGGACCGTGTTGCCCACGCTCATGATCGTGTCGTTCAGCCGCTGGCCGACCGCCGGATCGTAGGGTCCGCCGGCTTCGAGGAAGGCTTCCCAGGCGTCGGCGGTCAGGGCCTCGGCCCAGGCGTAGCTGTAGTAGCCGGCGGCGTAGGCCTCGCCGGAGAAGATGTGACTGAACCAGCCCAGGCGCGGGGCCAGCTCCCCCTCCTTCGGCAGGCCGATGCGGGCGACCTCCTTTTCGTAGAAGGCGACCAGGTCGATGTCGGCGTCGCCGGCCAGGTGGATCTGCATGTCCAGCATCGCCGCCGACAGCTGGCGGGCGGTGGTGAAGCCCTGGTTGAAGGTCCGGGCCGCGCGCAGCTTGTCGGCCAGGGCGGTCGGCATCGGCGCGCCGGTCTCGTGGTGGACGGCGAATTTGCCCAGCACCTCGGGCGTCATCGCCCAACGCTCGTAGATCTGGCTGGGGAACTCGACGTAGTCCCAGGTGACGTTTGTCCCCGACAGGGTCGGATAGGTCACATCCGAGCACAGGTGATGGATGGCGTGGCCGAACTCGTGGAACAACGATCCCGCAACGTCGCCCCAGCTGAGCAGGGTCGGCTCGCCCGGCGCGGGCTTGGAGAAGTTGCAGTTGTTGGTCGAGATGACCGTCGTCGTTTTCGGGAACCGGCCCTGCTGGCGGTAGGTGTTGGCCCAGGCGCCCGACTGCTTGCCCTCGCGGGCGAAGGGATCGAAGTACCACAGCGCCCGGTGCTTGCCGGCGCGGTCCTTGACCTCCCAGACCTCGCCGTCCGGATGCGGCATGGGCACGCCGGAGACGGGGTGGAAGGTCAGGCCGTAGACCTGGCCAGCGACCCAGAACATCGCCTCCTTCATCCTGTCGAGCTGCAGGTAGGGCCGCAGCTCCGCCTCGGCGATGTCGTACTTCGCCTTGCGCACCTTCTCGGCGTAGTAGCGGTAGTCCCAGGGGCTGAAATCCTTGTCCGCGCCCTGGGCGGCGGCGCCCTCGGCGGCGGCGATGGACTTCATGTCCGCCACCTCCTCGCCCATCCGCGCAATGGCCGGCTTGAGCAGGGCCTCCATCAGGGCGATGGCGTTTTGCGGCGTGCCGGCCATGCGGTCGGAGACGCGCCAATGGGCGAAGGTCTCGTAACCCATAAGCCTGCTGCGCTCGAACCGCAGCTTGAGGATTTCCTTGATGATCGGCGCGTTGTCAGTCGTCCCGCCGGCGTGGCCGCCCAGGCCCATGCGCAGGTCCCAGGCCTTCTTGCGGACGTCGCGGCGGCTGGCGAAGGTGAAGACCGGGTTCATCCCCGAGCTGTTGTTGGCGATCACCCACTTGCCCTTGAGACCGCGGCGCTCGGCCTCGGCGGCGGCCTGGCCGATGTTGGCTTCAGGGACGCCGGCCAGATCCTCGACCGTGTCCAGCACCAGCACGTCGCTGCGCTCGTCGGCGAGGAGGTTCTTGCTGAAGGCCGTGTAGAGGTCGGCCAGCCGCAGGTTGATCGCCGCCAGCCGGGTCTTGCCCGGGCCGTCCAGGGCCGCGCCCGATTGCACGAAGTTGTTGTGATAGACCCAAACCAGCCGTTGCTGCTCGGCGGTGAGGCCCGAGGTTTCGCGGGCGGCGTAGACGGTCTTGATGCGCGCGAACAGCGGACCGTTCTGCGTCAGCTCGTCGCCGTAGGCCGCCAGGACCGGAGCCATCTTCTCCTCGATGGCCTGCGTCTCCGGGGTGATCAGCACCGAGGTGTGGACGTAGTAGAGGGTGGCGACGTTGTTCAGAGCCTCGCCGGAGCGTTCCAGCGCCTCGATGGTGTTGGCGAAGGTCGGCGCGGGCTTGCTGGCCGTGATGGCGGCGATCTCGGCCCGCTGCATGTCCATCGCCGTCCGGAAGGCCGGCTCGAAGTCCGGCAGACGCACCTTGTCGAACGGCGGCAGGCCGTCCCAGGCGCCCACCCACTTTTCCAGCAGGGGATTGCCCGACGCCGCCAGGGCGCGGGAGGCGGAAGCGACGGCGGCCAGGGCGGCCCCCGAGGCGAGGAAGCTGCGACGGTCCATGAAAATCCCCCACGGAGTGAAATGAAAGAAGGGCCGCGGTTCGTTGAAACCGCGGCCCCTGCATTGGGTCTAGTTGGTCGGGAAGCCCCGGACCTTGAGCAACGCCTTCACGTCCGGGTCACGGCCGCGGAAGCGACGGTAGGCGTCGGCCCGGTCGGTGGTGTTGCCCTCGGCCAGGATGATCGCCTTGTAGCGTTTGGCGATGTCCGGATTGAACACGTCGCCCGACTCCTCGAAGTAGGCCCAGGTGTCGGCGTCCATCACTTCCGACCAAAGGTAGGAGTAGTAGCCGGCCGAGTAGGCGTCTGAGGTGAACAGGTGATTGAACTGCGGCAGGCGGTGCCGCATCACGATCTCCCTGGGCATCCCCAGCCGCGCCAGACTCTCGCGCTCGAAGGCGTCGATGTCGGTCGGCGGGTCGGCGCGGGTGTGCAGGTCCATGTCGACCAGGGCCGAGGACAGGTAGCTGACCGTGGCGTAACCCTGGTTGAAGGTGCCCGAGGCCTCGATCTTGTCGACCAGCGACTGCGGCATCGGCTGACCGGTTTCCACATGCTTCATGAAGCCGTCGAGGATCGGCCGGCTCAGCACCCAGTGTTCGTGAACCTGCGAGGGATACTCGACATAGTCGCGCGGCGTGTTGCCCAGCGCCGGGTAGGTCACCGACGAGGACAGGTAGTGCAGGGCGTGGCCGAACTCGTGGAACAGGGTCTCGGCGTCATCCAGCGAGATCAGCAGCGGCTGGCCGGCCTCGGCCTTGATGAAGTTGTTGTTGTTCGAGGCCAGAACGTTGTCGACGCCGTCATAGGTGGAGTGCGACCGGTAGGTCGTCATCCAGGCGCCGGAGCGCTTGCCCGGGCGGGCGAAGTCGTCGGAGTAGAAGAGGCCGATATGGCGACCGCTGGCCTTGTCCTTGACCTCGAACACCTCGACGTCCGGATGGAAGCCGGGGACGGTCCCGTCGGGCAGCCGGATGAAGTCGAAGCCGTACAGGCGCTCGGCCATGTAGAAGGCGCCGCGCTTGACGGCATTGAGCTCGAAGTACGGCTTCAGCTCATTGGCGTCGAGGTCGTACTTCGCCTTCCGGACCTTCTCCGCATAGTACAGGTAGTCCCAGGGCTCGATGTCGTGGCCGGCGATCTGGCGCATGTCGGCCACTTCCTCGGCGACCCGCGCCTTGGCCGGGGCCCAGACACGGTTCATCAGGTCCATCGCCGCGGCCGGGGTCCTGGCCATGGTGTCCTGCATCCGCCAGTCGGCGTGGTGGGCGAAGCCCAGAAGCCTGGCGCGCTCGGCCCGCAGCTTCACGATCTGCGCGATCGTTGCGTTGGTGTCGTTGGCGTCGCCGTTGTCGCCGCGGTTCACAAACTTGCGCCAGACCTTCTCGCGCAGACTGCGGTCGTCGGCGAAGGTCAGGAACGGATCGACGCTGGAGCGGGTGTTGACGATGGCCCAGCCGGTGACGTTGCGGTCGCGCGCGGCGGCGGCGGCGGCGGCCTTGTTCGACGCCGGCATCCCCGCGGTTCCGGCCTCGGTCGGGATGACCGTCCAGGTCTTCTCATCGGCGACGACCTTCTGGCCGAAGCTGGTGAAGGCGTTCGACAGGGCGGTGTTGATCCGGCCCAGCTCGGCCTTGCCGGCCGCGTCGAGCGCGGCGCCGTTGCGGACGAAGCTGTCACGGCTGCGGGTCGCCACGCGGGCCTGTTCGGCGGTCAGCCCGGCCGCGGCGGCGCCGTCGGCGACGGCCTTCACGCGCTTGAACAGCGCCTCGTTGAAGGTGATCTCGTCACTGGCCGCCGACAGCAGCGGCGACACCTCGGTGTCGACCGCGTTGTAGTCGTCCGAGCCGATGTTGCTGGTCATGACGCCGAAGATCGACAGCGCACGATCAAGCGGCGCACCGGCCATCTGCATGGCGACCATGGTGTTGGCGAAAGTCGGGGCATCCGGATTGTTGGCGATCGCCTGGATCTCGGCGCGCTGCAGGTCGATGCCCTCAAGAATGGCTTCGCGCAGCTTGGGCGCCGTCACCTTTTCCCACGGGGGCACGCCGCCGTAGGGGCCGGTCCAGGTCTGCAGCAGCTCGGCCCTGGGCGTCTGCTTGGGCAGCACCGCACGCGCCGTAGCGGCGTCCTCGGCGAGCGTGCCGGGAGCGGCGCCGCCCCCAACCAGGCCGCCGGCCGAGGCGCAGCCGGAAACGGCGAAGAGGCTCGCGCCCCCGATGAGGAGTTGGCGTCGGTGCATGATCGCTCCGTGATCAAATAACTTTGTGCGGGACCCTAGGCCCATTCCGTCTGACCGTCACATGAACGGACTGTAATGACCGTCATACGCTTCCGTTGCGCGAAGCGGACCTCTAAAGCGGATGCCATGTCCATCGGCGTCTTTGATTCCGGCGTGGGCGGCCTGACCGTCCACCGCGCGCTCGTCGAGCGTTTCCCTGCGGCTGACTTCATTTATCTGGCCGACCAGGCCAACGCCCCCTACGGCGGCCGGCCGGGCGAGGAGATCGTCGAGCTGACGAAAGCCGGCTGCATCCGCCTGTTCGAGGCCGGGGCCAGCGTGGTGGTCCTGGCCTGCAACACCGCCTCGGCCATCGCCCTGCGCCGGCTGCAGCAGACCTGGCTGCCAGGCTATCGGCGCGAGACCGGCCGGGCGCTGAACGTGCTGGGGATCATCGTGCCGACCATCGAGGCGGCCACGGGCCTGCCCTGGGAGCACGAGGCCGACCGCCGCGGCGAGCAGGTGCAGAAGGTCGATGTGCTGGGCGTCTTCTCGACACCGGGCACCGCCGGCAGCCGGGTCTTCGAGATCGAGATCGACAAGCGCAAGCAGGATCTGGCGGTGTTCTCCGAACCCTGCCCCAACCTCGCCCGGCTGATCGAGCAGGACGCGAACCGCGCGGTGCTGGCCGCCGAGATCGCCGGCCATGTCGAGGCGCTGCGCCGCCGCATCGGCCGTCATCCGGACCGGGCCGTCCTGGGCTGCACCCACTACGAGATCGTCGCAGACCTGTTCCGCGAAGCCCTGCCGCCCGGCACGCCGCTGATCCACCAGCCGGACTCCACCGCCGACGCCCTGGCCCGCTATTTCGAGCGCCACCCGGAGTACGACTTGGGATCCTCCGGCGGACGCCGCTTCCTCACGACAGGAACGCCCGGAGAGCAGAACGGCCTGGTCGCCGCCTTCTGGGGCGGGCCGCTGGTGTTCGAGGCGGCGTAGCGCCACGGCGACACCTCACTTGAACGGTCGTTCAAGTCGTGGTTCCGTCACCCGCTGATCACGGGGAGTGCGTCATGAAGAGGCTTGCTGTTCTGGCCGCCGGGGCGGCGCTGCTCGGCGCCGGGCCGGCCATGGCCGAGGTGAAGTCGACCTGGAAGGCCGGTCTTCGCCTGGAAAACAAGGTCACCATCGCCGCGCCCCCGGACAAGGTCTATGCGACGCTGGGCGACATCGGAAAGTGGTGGGACGGCGCGCACAGCTACAGTGGCGACGCGGCCAACATGACCATCGCGCTCGAGCCTGGCGCCTGCTTTTGCGAGACATTTCCCACCGGAGGCGGCGTCAAGCATGGCGAGGTGGTGCTGGCCTGGCCCGGGCGGATGCTACGCATCCACGGCGCGTTCGGGCCGCTGCAGGACGATGGCCCCTCCGGCGCCCTGACCTTCACGTTGAAGGCGGTCGAGGGCGGGACGGAAGTGGTCCAGACCTACAACCTCGGCGGCCTGCGTCCGGAGATGGTCGCAGCGGCGCCGGTGTTCGACCGGGTGATCGGCGGTCAGCTGACACGGTTCAAGCGCTACGTCGAGACGGGGCAGCCGTAGCCGGGCGCGAGGCTAAGCCTCCGGCGCCTTTACGGGCGCACGGGCGGTGCGCAGTTGCTGCGCCTCGGGAAAGAAGAAGGTCACGACCGGGATCAGCAGCGCGGCGGCGACGAGGCAGGCGACGGAAATACCAAAAGTCCAAAGCATATCGAACAGGTCTCGGGCGGCCGCCAGGCCGGAGCAGTTCGACCGCCGGGGGCGGTTCACTCTCGACGGCGGCCTTCACTCCCTACCCATATAGGGCGTCGAGGGTCCGATAGCGAGGAAGGCCGGGAGCTCCTCGCCCGGCTGGGGGGAGGGAGAGGGTCGAGGAGCTCCCGGATCACGCGGCCCCGGGGGGCGTGGGGCGCGTGGTGGTCTGGGCGGGCGCTGTCGTTGCGCGCCTGATGGGGACAGAGATAGGTGGACGCGGTCCACAAATCCAATCGATCTTTCTTTCCGTGTCGATAGAGCAGATCATTGCCGGGGCGCGGGACGAGGTCTATCGTCCGGCCATGCTCCCCACCCTGCGACAACTCCAGTATCTGCGGCTCCTCTCCGACCACGGCTCGTTCAGCCGGGCGGCGGAGGCGGCCCACGTCACCCAGCCGACCCTGTCGGCCGGCATCGCCGAGCTGGAGAAGATCCTCGGCGCCCCGGTCGTCGACCGCGCGCGTTCGGGCGTCATCCTGACCGCCGCCGGCGAGGAGGCCGTGCGCCGGGCCCGCGTCATCCTCGACCAGGCCGAGGACCTGGTGCAGGCCGCCCAGGGCGCCGGCCAGCCGCTGAGCGGCCGGTTCCGGCTGGGGGTCATCCCGACCATCGCGCCGTTCCTGCTGCCCCGGGCCCTGCCGGTGCTGCGCACGACCTTCCCCAAGCTGCGGCTGTTCCTGCGCGAGGACCTGACCCACCGGCTGATCACCTCGCTGCGGGCCGGTGCGCTGGACGCGGCGCTGATCGCCCTGCCCTACGACATGGCCGGCCTGAACTGGGCCCATGTGGCGGACGACGAACTGCTGGCCGCCGTGCCCGACGGCCATCCGATCCTTGGCAAGTCCAACAGGATCAATCCCGAAAGCCTGGCGCCCAAGGACCTGATCCTGCTGGAGGACGGCCACTGCCTGCGCGACCACGCCCTGGCCGCCTGCGGGCTGGAGCCGCCCAGGTCCACGGACGAGGAAACCTTCGCCGCCACCTCCCTGCCGACCCTGGTGCAGATGGTCGGCTCTGGCCTCGGCGTCAGCTTCCTGCCGGCCATGGCGGTCAACGCCGGTCTGACCGAGCACGTCAACGTCACCACCCGCCCGCTCCAGGCCGACCACCCCAGCCGCGAGATCGTCGTCGCCTGGCGGGCCGGGTCAAGCCGCGCCGCCGAGGGCCGGCTGCTGGCCGAGGTGCTGCAGGGGGTTTGAACTCACAGGGACAGACACCAACGGCGTCTGTCCCCGAACTCCCTCTTGGCGACAATTTCGATATATCGATCTTGACGCCGCGCCAATCCGATATATCTATCATTTCGATATATCTAGAAAGGCTCTAAAACATGCATCGCCATTTCGGCTTTCACAAAGACCATCACCACCGCTTCGGCCGCCACGGCTTCGGCGGACATCACCCCCACCTGCGCGGCGGGCGCGGCCGGATGGGCCGGTTCTTCGACCACGGCGACCTCAAGCTGGTCATCCTGCGGCTGATCGCCGACGAACCGCGCCACGGCTACGAACTGATCAAGCAGATCGAGGAACAGGCCGGCGGCGCCTATTCGCCCAGCCCCGGCGTGGTCTATCCGACCCTGACCTGGCTGGAGGAGATGAGCTTCGTCTCCGCCGCCGACGCGGCCGGTGGACGCAAGCTCTACACCGTCACCGCCGAGGGAGAGGCGCACCTGCGGGCCAACGAGCCCCAGACGGCCGGAATCTTCCAGCGCATGGCCGAGGCCGCCGCCGCCAGCGCCGCCTTCTCGCCGCAGATCCTGCGGGCCCGCGAGAACCTGCGCACGGCGCTGAAGCTCAAACTGACGGGCGGGGCGCTGAGCAAGGAGCAGATCGCCACCATCTGCGACGCGCTGGACGCCGCCGCCGCCGCTGTGGAGCGGGCCTGACGCGGGAGCGGGCGGACGCCCACCGTCGATCGTCCGCCCACCCCCGCGACTGATACAAATCCGTCGTGGAACCATCACCAGCGCGTCTCACCGCCTGACTAAAGCGGCCCCGTCATGCAATGCGCGCTCAGACCCTCAACCGGGCGGGTGCGCCCGAGGGGGTTATCCGATGAAGAAGTCCGCGCTGTTTGCGCTGGCGGCGCTCGCGCCGCTTGCGTTCGCCACCCAGGCCCTGGCCGCCGAAGAGGCCGCCGTCGCCACCGCCGCCGAGGCCCCGACCACGGTCGGTGAACTGATCGTCACCGGCGAGATCACCTATCGCAACCGCACCGACGACGCCGCGCCGGTGCTGTCCTATGATCAGGGCTACTTCCAGCGCTTCGAGCCGGTCTCGGCTGGCGACGCCCTCAAGCGCGTGCCCAGCGTCACCTTCCTGTCGGACGTGCTGGAATCGGACGGCGCCCGCCTTCGCGGCCTCGACCCCGGTTACACCCAGATCCTGATCAACGGCGAGCGCGTCCCCGGCGCCTCGGCCGACCGCTCGTTCTTTGTCGACCGCATCCCGGCCGAACTGCTGGAGCGCATCGAGATCATCCGCGCGCCGTCGGCCAACCGCAGCGGCGACGCCATGGCGGGCGCCCTGAATATCGTGCTGCGCGACTCGGCCAGCCTTGACGGCGGCTACGTCCGCGGCGGCGTGACCTACTATGACGACAAGGAGTTCGCCGAGAACTTCGGCTTCTACTGGGGCGGCGCCCTGGGCGAAGGCCGGCTGCTGATCGGCGCCAACGTGCAGGGCCGGCGCGCGCCTAAGCTGAAGACCAGCTGGCGCTACGATGCGCCGGGCGGCACGCTGCAGAACATCGAGGATCAGACCGACACCCGTGACGGCACGGACTATTCGTTCAACGCCAACTACGTCACGCCCTTCGCCGGCGGCGAGCTGACGCTGGACGGCTACTTCGTCCGCACCGACCGCCTGCAGGATGAGGACTCGATCGAGTACCGCAGCGGCCTGCGCAATGACGCCAACATGCTGACGCTCAACGACAACGACGTCGACATCCTCACCGACAGCTGGTCGCTGCGCGGCAAGTTCGTGGTCGAGATGCTGGGCGGCGAAAGCAAGTTCAAGCTCGGCTACTCGGCGATGACCGACGAACAGTCCGAGTTCGAGAAGGAGCTTGAGTTCCTGCGTGACGGGACCCCGTTCCCGGACGCCGACCGCTTCACGCACGACAACACCGACACCGACCTCGAGGACAGCGAACTGTCGGCCGAGTTCGAGCACGAGCGCGACCTGGGCGGCGCCAAGCTGACCTTCGGCCTGCAGTACAACGCCAAGGAACGCGATCTCGCCCTGCTCGACAGGCGCTCGCGCTTCAACATCGCCAACGGCGTCAACAGCGGCGCGACCTTCCCGGCTCCGGGCGCCTTCGTCGTCCGCAGCGACATCGACGTCAACATCGAGGAGACCCGCCTCGACCCGTTCGTCATGCTTTCGGGCAAGAATGACGGCCTGCGCTGGGAAGTCGGCCTGCGCTACGAGACGACCGACACCAAGATCACCGACGACAGCCTGGGCGTCGCCGCGGCCGACCGGGTGACCAAGAACGACTACACCGTGCTGCTGCCCTCGGCGAACCTGCGCATCAACGTCGGCGACGGCGGCCGGATCAACCTGTCGGCCGCCCGCACGGTTCGCCGCCCGAACTTCGACAAGCTGCAGCCGATCCTGCTGATCGAGGAATATGGCGACGACGACTTCATCGGCAATCCGAACCTCAAGCCCGAAACCTCCTGGGGCTTCGACATCGGCTACGAGCGTCGTCTCGGCTCGCGCGGCATCGTCGGCGTCAACGTCTTCTATCGTGATGTGTCCGACCTCATCGAGGACGTGAACACCGGCCTCGAAGGCGACGGCGGCGCCGGCACCTTCATCTACACCGTCGACAACGTGGGCGACGGCAAGGTCATGGGCCTGGAGTTCGACCTCTCCACGCCGCTGAGCTTCATGGGCCTGGACAACACCGGTGTGTTCCTGAACTATAGCTGGCTGGACAGCGAGGTCGAGGACTTCGCCGGCAAGCGCCTCTTCAACGGCCAGTCCAACTACGTCTACAATGTCGGCTTCATCCAGGACATTCCGAGCTGGGCGGCCGCCTTCGGCGTCACCTACCGCAAGCAGGGCGACGCCAAAGACCGCGTCGCGCTCGAGGAGGTCCGGACCGAGTACGGCGCTGATCTGGAAGCCTTCATCGAGAAGCGCTTCGGGCAGAACTTCGTGGTCCGCCTCACCGGCCAGAACCTGCTCGACAGCTCCAAGGACGAGGTGTTCGACAAGTTCGGCTCGTTCGCCGACCAGGCAGCCCGCGTCTACGACGAGTACGAACTGGAGACCGAGAAGGCCGGCCCGGTGTTCCAGTTGACCGCCCGCTGGGCGTTCTAGAGAAAGAAGCCGTCATGGCCCGGCTTGTCCGGGCCACCTATGCGCGGTGAATCGACGGAGGGGCGCGGAGCGATCCGCGCCCTTCTTCGTGGGCGTCGTGTTCATGGCTGGCCCGAACAAGTCGGGCCATGACGGATCAGGGTGCAAAACGACAAAGGCCCCCGTCTCGCGACGGGGGCCTTCTTCGTTCGTACACCCTTCCTCCATCGAGGAGGAAGGGAGAAGGGTCAGTCCATCAGCTGCTGGCTCAGATAGGTGAACTCCAGCGCGTAGCGGGTGGCGCTTTCCTCGAGGTTGGCGGCGGCGGAGTGACCGCCGTCGATGTTCTCGTAATAGACGTAGTCGTAGCCAAGGTCCTTCAGTCGCGCCGCCATCTTGCGGGCGTGGCCGGGGTGGACCCGGTCGTCCTTGGTCGAGGTCTCGATGAAGGCCTTGGGATATTTCCGGCCGGCCCTGAGGTTCGAATAGGGATCATAGGCCGCGATCCAGGCCCGCTCTTCCGGCAGGGCCGGGTCGCCGTACTCGCCGACCCAGGAGGCGCCGGCGCCCATGCGGGTGTAGTTGAGCATGTCCAGCAGCGGCACCTGGATGACGATGGCGTTGTAGAGGTCCGGCCGCTGGGTCAGGGCCACGCCCATCAACAGGCCGCCGTTGCTGCCGCCCATCGCGCCCAGGCGACGCGGGCTGGTGATCTTGCGGTCGATGAGGTCCTGGGAGACGGCGTAAAAGTCGTCGAACACCTTCTGGCGGTCGCCCTTCAGGCCCGCCTGGTGCCAGGCCGGGCCGTACTCGCCGCCGCCGCGGATGTTGGCCACCACATAGACGCCGCCGCGCTCGAGCCACAGCTTGCCGACCGTCGCCGAGTAGCCGGGCTTCTGCGAGACCTGGAAGCCCCCGTAGGCGTAGACCAGCGTCGGGGCCTGGCCGTCGTACTTCAGGTCCTTCGAGCGGACGACGAAGTAGGGCACCTTCGTCCCGTCCTTCGATGTGGCGAAGAACTGCTCGACCACATGGCCCTCGGCGTTGAACCGCGCGGGCGAGGCCTTGATTGTCTCGACCTTGCCGCTCGCCGCGTCGGCCAGCCAGTAGGTGGTGGGGGTCAGGTAGCTGGTGACGCTGACGAAGAGTCGGTCATCGGTGTCGGACGCCGAGCCGAGGCCGATGGTGGCGTTGGCCGGCAGGTCCAGCGCCTTGCTGCTCCAGCCGTCGGGGCCGGGCGTGTAGACCAGCGCCTTGCCCTTAACGTCCTCGAACAGGCCCGCGATCAGGCGGTTGCGGGAGATGGTCACGCCCTCGATCGCCTGGCGGGCGGTCGGCCGCAGGATCAGGGTCGGGCGGGCCGCGTCGGGCGACGCCTTGAGCGCGGCCAGGTCGAAGGCGGCGAGGTCGCCCTGCTTGAGACCGTGGGCGTCCCAGTCCTGCTCCAGGCTGAAGACCACCCGGCCCTGCACCAGACCCCGGATCGAGGTCTTCAGCGGGAAGGGCAGCTTCACCGCGCCTTTGTCACCCAGAAGGTAGTACTCGCTCTCAAAGGTCGTGCGGCCCCGCGAGGCCATCGCGGCCTGGACCGCCCCGTCCGCATCGCGGAGCACGAAGGGCCACACGCCGACGTCGTCCTCGGCTCCGCGGAAGAGCTCGGCGGCCGACGCCAGCGGCGTCCCGCGCTTCCAGGCCTTGACCACGAAGGCGTAGCCTGACCTGGTCACCGTGCCGCCACCCCAGTCGCGAGCGACCAGGAGGGTGTTGCGGTCCAGCCAGGAGACGTTCTGCTTGCCCTCGGGCAGCACGAAGCCGTCGGTCAGAAAGGTCTTCGTGACGGTGTCGAACTCGCGATAGACGACCGCGTCCTTGCCGCCGTCGGATAGGCCGACGAGACAGTATCGATCCTCGGGCGCCAGGCAGCTGGCGCCCTTGTAGACCCAGTTCTTGTCCTCCGCCTTCGCCAGGGCGTCGATGTCCAGCACCGTCTCCCAGACGGGCTCGGCGGTGCGGTAGCTCTCGATCGTGGTCTTGCGCCAGATGCCCCGGACGTGGGTCGCGTCCTGCCAGAAGTTGCTCAGCTTGCCGTCGCCGGAAAAGCTGACGCCGGGGATGCGGTCCCTGGCCTGCAGGATCTTCAGCGCCTCACCGCGCAGGGCCGGGTAGCGCGGGTCTGACTGCAGCTTCGGCAGCGAGGCGGCGTTCTCCGCCCGCGCCCAGGCCATGGCCCGGTCGCCCTCGATCTCCTCCATCCAGCTGTAGGGGTCGTCAGGCGTGGGCGGCGGGGGTGTGGCGAAAGCGGTCAAGGCGGTCAGACTCATGGCGGCGGCAAGCAGGTACGAACGCATACTCAATCCATCAACTGGCGGGACAGGTAGGTGTAGTGCATCGCCCAGCGTCGGGCGTTGGCGGACGGGTCGGCAGCGTTGGCGTGGCCGCCGTCGGTGTTCTCGAAATACAGGTAGGGCGCCCCGACCTCGCCCAGCCGCGCGGCGAACTTGCGGGCGTGGCCGGGGTGGACGCGGTCGTCCTTGGTCGAGGTCGTGATGTAGGCCAGTGGGTACTTCACGCCGGGCTTGATCCCCTGGAACGGCGACCAGGCGGCGATCCAGGCGGCGTCTTCGGGCCGGGTCGGATCCCCGTACTCGCCGATCCAGGAGGCCCCGGCCGGCAGCAGGTGGTAGCGCATCATGTCCAGCAGCGGGCTCTCGACCACCACCGCGTTCCACAGGTCCGGCCGCTGGGTCAGGGCCACGCCCATCAAGAGACCGCCGTTGGAGCGGCCATATGCGCCCAGGCGGCGCGGGCTGGTGATCCCGCGACGGATCAGGTCCTCGGCCACCGCGAAATAGTCGTCATAGGCGCGCTGGCGGTTCCCCTTCAGCGCCGCCTCGTGCCAGGCCGGCCCGAACTCCCCGCCGCCCCGGATGTTGGCCACGACATAGGTGCCGCCGCGCTCGAGCCAGAGCTTGCCGATAACGGGGTCGTAGACGGGCGTCTTGCTGACCTGAAAGCCGCCGTAGGCGTGCAGCAGCGTCGGGTCCTGCCCGTCGTGCTTGTGTCCTTTCGGGTGGACGATGAAGTAGGGGATCTTCGTCCCGTCCTTCGAGATCGCCTCCTTCTGCTCGACGACATGGGTCGAGGCGTCGAACCGGGCCGGCAGGGTCTTCACGGTCGTGGCCTTGGCGTGCCGGAGCGGCGCGTAGCGCAGACGGGTCGGGGTCGTGAAGCCTTCCTCGGTGAAGAAGACGCCGTCGCCGGAGTCGGCGGTGGCCACGATCGCGACCGCGGCGTTGTCGAGACCGTCATGGGTCTCCATCCGCCAGCCGCCACCCGGCCCGCGCGAGAAGCTGACCAGCCGGCCGCGGACATTGTCGGTCATCACCGCCGCCACACGGGACTCGGTGACGCGGATGTGGTCGCGGTCGAGCGCCTGGCGATCACCGGGGACGTACAGCTGCTCGACGGCCGTGGCCGCGCCGCTGTTCACGGTGGCGGCGTCGATGGCGACGAGCGATCCGGCCGGGTAGACCCGACCGGCGAAGGTCCAGGCCTGGCGCAACGAAACGACAAGCCGGCCGTCGAGCAGGCCGTGCACCGACGACTGCGTCGGCATGTCGAGACGCCGGGCCGGAGCGCCCTCCTCCGGCAGCACGAACCAGGCGCTGTTGAAGAAGTCGAGGCTGCGGTTGATCAGCACGATCCGTCGGCCGGCGCCGTCACGATGGACGACCGGCGAGGCGCCGACATCCTTCGGCTCGCCCCGGAAAACTTCCCTCGCGGCCGTCAACGCCTGGCCGCGCTTCAGGGTCTTCACCACGAAGCCGTAGCCGGACTCGGTGGTCGTGCCGGCGCCCCAGTCGCGGGTCAGGATCAGGGTGTCGGCGTCGAGCCATGCGACGGTCTGCTTGCTCTCCGGCAGCCGGAAGCCGCCCGCGACGAAGGCGCGGGTGTCCAGGTCAAACTCGCGCTGTTCGACCGCGTCCTTGCCGCCGTTCGACAGCTGGATCATGCAGCGATCATGGGTGGTCGGCCGACACTCGGCGCCCTTCCAGATCCAGTTGGCGTTCTCGGCCTTCGCCAGCGCGTCGATATCGAGCACCGTCTCCCAGGCCGGCGCGTCGGTGCGGTAGCTGTCCAGGCTGGTGCGACGCCACAAGCCCCGTGTGTTCGTGGCGTCCTGCCAGAAGTTGTAGATGTCGTCGCCGTGGAAGGCCGGCGTCGGGATGCGGTCCTGGGCCGACAGAATCTTCAGCGCCTCGGCTTCCAGGCCGGGGTAGCGCGGATCGCCGGTCAGCACGGGAAGGGCCCTGGCGTTCTCGGCCCTGACCCAGTCCATGGCCGCCTTGCCGTCCACGGACTCCAGCCATTCGAACGGGGTCGCCGCCGCCAGGACGGGGGTGGCGGCGAGCAAGGCCATTGCGGCCAGGGCGGAGATTTTCATGAGAACAGACCCGGGGAACGCAACTTGAGGGTCAAGCATAGGCGGCGCGATGGCGACAGCAAGGCCGGCGGCCCCTATTCCTCGTTGGGGATGTTGAGGATCTGGCCGCAGGCCTTGCAGTGCACCGCGTCCGGGTCGTGGCGGGACAGCCCGCAGGCCGGACAGGGAAAGTTGACCTTGTGCGGGCGCACCAGCAGCTGCATCAGCCGGATGAACAGCGACACTCCGACCAGCATCACCACGATAGACAGCAGGCGGCCCCAGACGCCGGGCAGGATGATGTCTCCGTAGCCGGTGGTGGTCAGGCTGGTGACGGTGAAGTAGAGGGCGTCGATCCAGCCCTCGATCCCGACGTCCCGCCCCATGAAGCTGGAATAGACGAAGCCGGTGACCACGAAGACGAAGGTCACCAGCCGGACTCCGGCCTTGGTCAGTTCCTCGTAGCGGGTGTCGTCGAAGCGGCGGCCGATGGTGCGCCAGAAGAACTCGCTCTCGACCAGCGTCCACAGCCGCAGCACGCGCAGGAAGCCGAGATTGGCCAGCCACGCCGGGAACAGCAGTGTTGCGAGGATGAACAGGTCGACCCAGGCGATGGGGCGCCTGAGGAAGTACTTCAGGCTGGACGAGGCCATCGCCCGCGCGACCAGATCGGCGATCATGAGCGCCGCGATGCCGTAGTCGATCAGATAGAAGATCGGACCCTGGTCCCTGATCAGGGGGGCGCCGATGAAAAAGGCGATAATCGCCAGATCCACGACGATGACGCCCAGCCGGAACCGGACCGCCGTCGGGGAGGAGCCGTGGTAGAGACTGCGCAGGACGACGCGCACGTGCCGGAACCGGTCCTTGCCGTTCGACGGGGCGTCATCCTCGATCATGACCTCTTCCTAGACTCAGACTCTGACGAAGGCGACCGGTTCGCCTATATTGGCGTCATGAGCCGTCCGTTCCTCAAGATGAACGGCCTCGGGAACGCGTTTGTCGTTGTCGAGGCGCGTGACCAGCCTTTCGACCCGTCGCCGGACGAGGTGCGGGCGATCGCCGCGCGCTATCCTCACGATCAGCTGATCTCCATTGAGCCCTCGCGATCGCCGGACACGGCGGCCTATGTCCGATTCTGGAATTCCACCGGCGAGGAGGTCGGCGCCTGCGGCAACGGCACCCGGGCGGTGGCCTGGCTGCTGATGGAGGCCGGCCGCACGGACGAGGTGACCTTCAACACCGACGGCGGTCCGCTGAGCGGCCAGCGCGCTGGCGACCATGTGGTCACCGTCGACATGGGCGAGCCGCGCCTCAACTGGGACCAGATTCCGCTGGCCGAGGCGATGGACACCCGGGGCATCGAACTGCAGGTCGGACCCATCGATGCGCCGCACCTGCATACGCCGGGCGCGGTCAGCATGGGCAATCCTCATGTGGTCTTCTTCGTCGACAGGGAGCCGGACGACGCCCTGGTGCGCGGCTCCGGCAGCCTGATCGAGCACCATCCGTTGTTTCCGGAGGGCGTCAACGTCGGCTTCGCCTTCGTCAAGGCGCGCGACCGCATCCGCCTGCGGGTCTGGGAGCGCGGCGCAGGCCTGACCAGGGCCTGCGGCACCGGCGCCTGCGCCGCCCTGGTCGCCTGCGCCCGTCGGGGCCTTACCGATCGCAAGGCGACCCTGGAACTCGACGGCGGCGAGCTCACCATCGAATGGCGGACCAGCGACGGCCACGTGATCATGACCGGCCCGGTGGAGCTGGAGTTCTCCGGGCGGCTGTAGGCGACCACCGTGCTGGGGAACCCGACCGACCGCCACCTTGTTGACGACAGGCGACGTCAATGAGGAGGCAACCATGTCCACCCGTCTACAGATCGCAGCGGTCGTCTATCTGATGGTGCAGGGCGTGCTGTTCGGATTCGGGGTCATCGCCATTCTGGCGACGCCTCTGACGGTTCACGCGCCGATTCTGATTCCCGCGCTGATCGTGGCGAGCGGCCTGGTGTCCCTGCCGATCAGCTGGTTCATCGCGCCGCGCCTGCGGCTGCGTCACCGCGCCCGCGGAGCCTCCCCGCGTTCCTGAGGCGCGTTTCTTCCGGGATGACTGCGACCGGGCCGGAGGACCTTGAGTTCACGGAACGGCTGCAGACAGCTCGCGCGCTCGCATAACGCCGTTCCATCGGCGTGCGCGCGGGGTTAAGCTTTCCCCCGCCGGTCAGGGGGCCTTTGTCGGGAAGGTTCGCCGGCAGGGGGACTTCCATGAGGATGATCAACATATTGGTCGCCGTCGCGGCCGGCGCGACCGTGATCGCCGCCGCGGGCGCGGCCCAGGCCCAGGGGTCCGTCTCGCCCCCCTGCCTCGCGCTGGAAACGGCCGCCGAAGGCGCGCTGGGCGCCGCCGCCACCGTCGGGCCAGCCAGCGTCGGCTATGTCGGCTACACCGACGTCGATGGCTGCCAGATCAGCTTCGCCGGCACCGGCGAGACATTCGGAACCAGTTTCCAGGCGGTCGCCGCCAAGCTCGACACGCTGCTGACGGGTGACGGCTGGACCCGCGACCCCAACGCTGACGCGGACGGTCCGACCGGCACGGCGGGCGGCTACAAGAAGGGCTCGCAACTGCTGTTCGTCAGCGTCACCTACGATACGCCGGAGGGCGTCTGCCGCGCGGACGCGCCCGTCGCCAGCTGCAAGCCGACGGCGGCGCAGATGAACTACGCCATCACGCTTGGCCTGCGGCCGGCGTCCTAGGAGAGACCGACATGAAACGCCTGATGCTGGCGGCCCTGGCCGCCCTCGCCTTCGCGCCCGCCGCCTCCGCCATGGGGACGGCCGGGGTGATCCTCGATCCCAAATGCCTGTCCGAAGCCGCTTGGGAAGTCGATCCGACCGCCGCGCCGATCCAGATCTTCGGCTGCCGTCCGGTGGAGAATATCCCGGCGCCCGACGCCGAGGGCTGGACCACCTGGACACGGCCTCTGGAGAACGGCACGGACGCCGGCTTCACCAAGGTGAAGATGCTGCCCGGGCCCACGCCGACCACGATCCAGTTCCTGCTGGTCGACAGCGGCGGCGGCAGCGGAAACTTCGGCTACAAGGTGAGCGGCACGCCCGGCGGCGACGGCATCCTGCAGAACCCGAAGGTCGACGTCTGGTCGGGCGGGGATTGACCTACAGCCGGTACTCCGCCTCCAGCACGTACCGCGACCCCTCCGAGGTCTGGTGGCTGGAGTAGAGCCCGAAGCGGTCGACGGCGAAGACCGGCGACTTCAGCAGGCTGTTGGCCTCCAGCCAGGCCGCGACGGCGGCCGGGTCCGGGCGGCGCAGATAGGCCATGGTGACGTGCGGACGATAGGCCCTGCCCTCGCCCTTTAGCCCCGCGCGGCGAGCGGCGGCCTCGCACTTGCCGGCCAGGCCATGCAGCGGCTCGCTCCTGCCCACCCCCGCCCAGACGGCGTGGATGTCCCGGCCTTCGCCGAACGCCCCGACCCCGTCGAGCGCAAGCCCGAAAGGCGATCGGGCGATGGTGGCCAGCTCGATGTCGAGGTCCTCGGCGACCCGCGGCTGTACGTCGCCGAAGAAGCGCAGCGTGATGTGCAGCGCCTCCTGCGGCCGCCACCGCGCGCCGTCCAGCCCGCGCATGCGGCTGGTCAGCGGCTGGCCGATATCCTCGGGAACGGCGATGGCGGCGAAGAGGCGGATCATGGGTCTTGCGTCCTTCGACACGGCGCTGCGCGCCTGCTCAGGATGACTGGAGTGGAAGGCCAACCATCCTAATCATGCTGAGCAGCGCTCGTAAGAGCGCGTGTCGAAGCACGCACGGCGGTCAGGGACACGGGTTCGGCCGCTGGACGTGGATGGCGTCCACCGCCTTCTCCAGCTCATCCGTCCACTCCAGATCGAACGCGTCAATGTTGGTCTTCAGCTGCTCCATGCTGGTGGCGCCGATGATGGTCGAGGCGACGAAGGGGCGGGTGTCGCAGAACTTCAGGGCCAGGTGCGCCGGGTCGATGCCGTGGTCGCGGGCCAGGGTGATGTACGCGGTGAAGGCTTCCTCCGCTCCCGGCCCCTCATAGCGCTGCATGCGGTTGTAGAGCGCCTTGCGCGAGCCCTCGGGCAGGGCGCCGCCCAAGTACTTGCCGGTCAGCCAGCCCTGGGCGAGCGGCGAATAGGCCAGCAGGCCGATGTCCTCGCGCATGCCCATCTCGGCCAGGCCGTACTCATAGACACGGTTGGCCAGGTGGTAGGCGTTCTGGATCGAGGCGACACGGGGCAGCCCACGCTTCTCCGACTCCTGCAGGAACCGCATCACCCCCCAGGGAAACTCGTTGGACAGGCCGACGGCGCGGATGCGGCCGGCCTTCACATGGACGTCCAGCGCTTCGAGGATCGACTCGAACGGCTCGTAGTCGTCGTCATAGTCCTTGAACGTCATGCCGCCGAAGGTGCGCACCGCGCGGTCGGGCCAGTGCAGCTGGTAAAGGTCGAGGTAGTCGGTCCGCAGGCGCTTCAGCGAATTTTCCACCGCCTCGTCGATCTGGGCCTTCGTCTGGCGGGCGTTGGACTTGTCGGCGCGGATCCAGTCCAGACCGCCGAACACCGAGCCGCGGCCGGCGACCTTGGAGGCCAGCACGATCCTGTCGCGCTTGCCCGACTTCTCCAGCCAGGTTCCGATGTACTGCTCGGTTCGGCCCTGCGTCTCCGGACGCGGCGGGCTGGCGTACATCTCGGCGGTGTCCCAGAAGGTGACGCCACGCTCGAAGGCGTAGTCCATCTGGGCGTGCGCCTCGGCCTCGGTGTTCTGCGACCCCCAGGTCATGGTGCCCAGGCAGCAGCGGCTGATGTCGATGCCGGTGCGGCCCAGTTTCGAATACTGCAAGTCAGATCCCCCTCGTTGCGCCCTTGGCGGCACCCTCTTCACGTTCGCTAGCAGATTTTCGTCGTGGCGAGGCGCGATCCGTCGGGATCGCGTCCCGAACAGCGCAAGGCCCTAGCGCACGGCGGCCAGCACCCGGGCCACCACCGGCGCCAGCCGGGCGGCGATGATCGCCACGCCCTGGGCGTTGGGATGAATGCCGTCGCGCTGGTTCAGGCGACGGTCGCCGGCCACCCCGGCCAGCAGGTTCGGATACAGGGTGACGCCGTGCTTGCGCGCCAGATCGGCGTAGAGCGCCTCGACGTCGCGGGCGTAGGAGCGGCCCAGCGCGCTGGGAACGGTGATCCCGGCCAGCACCACGGGGATGCCGCGCGCCTTCAGTTTCTGGATGATGCGGTCGAGGTTGGCGCGGGTCTGTTTCGGGTCCAGCCCCTGCAGAAGGTCATTGGCGCCAAGGGCGACGACACAGACGCTGGTGTCGCGCTGGACGCTGAAGTCGACCCGGGCCAGGCCGCCGGCCGTGGTGTCGCCGCTGACGCCGGCGCCGCGCACCCGGGCGCCGGGAACAGCCTTGGCCAGCTCCCGCTCCAGCCTGGCCGGCAGCGCCTCGCGGGCCGGCAGGCCGTATCCGGCGGTGATGGAGTCGCCGAGCACGGTGACGATGCGCGGACGCGCCTGGGCGCAGGCCGGCGCCGCCGCGGCGGCGAGCAGCAAGCCGGCGAAGGCGCGGCGGGTGAAGGGACCGTAAGGTGTGCGAGCCATGTCTTCGTCCTACATAGGGTGTTCAGGCCCACCGGAAAACGTCCCCCGCCCATGTTCGACGCATCGACGACGACGCCGCTCTCCCTCGACGCGGTCACCCTGACGTTGCCCTCGGCAGCGGGGCCGGTGGAAATTCTTCGGGGCGTCAGTCTGACCGTCGAGCCGGGCGAACGTGTGGCGGTGGTCGGGCCGTCCGGTTCGGGCAAGTCCTCGCTGATCGCCGTGGCCGCCGGGCTGGAGCAGCCGACGTCGGGCGCCGTGCGCCTGTTCGGCCAGGACCTGGGCCGGCTGAGCGAAGATGGGCGTGCGAAGCTGCGCCGGGGCAAGGTGTCGCTGGTCTTCCAGTCCTTCCATCTGCTGCCCAACATGACGGCCGAGGAAAACGTCTCCGCGCCGCTGGAGATCGCCGGCCGGAGCGCGGCGGCGAAGACGGCCCGCGAATGGCTGGACCGCGTGGGCCTCTCGGAGCGCCTGCGCCACTATCCGCACCAGCTGAGCGGCGGCGAGCAGCAGCGGGTCGCCCTGGCCCGCGCCCTGGCCATCCAGCCGGAACTGCTGTTCGCCGACGAGCCAACCGGCAACCTTGACGCCGCCAACGCCTCGGGCGTGGCCGATCTGATGTTCGAGCTGGTCGCCGAGACCGGCGCGGCCCTGGTGCTGGTCACCCACGATCCGGCCCTGGCGGCCCGCGCCGACCGCCAGATCGTCATGGGCGGCGGGCTGGTGGTGGATCCGGCGTGAGCGAGCTGCCCCTGTCCTTCCGCTTCGCCGGGCGCGAGCTGCGCTCGGGCGTCGCGGGCTTTCGCATCTTCCTGGCCTGCCTGGCGCTGGGCGTCGCCGCCATCGCCGCCGCCGGCTCGACGGCCGAGGCCTTCCGGCGCGGCCTGGCGTCTGAGGCGCGGGAAATCCTCGGCGGCGACCTGAGGGTCAGCGTCGAGGGTCGCCGCTTCACCGCCGCCGACCGCGCCCGCTTCGCGGCCCTGGGCGCCACCGCCTATGCCGTCGCCTCCATGGCCATGGCCGAGACCGCCACGGGCGAGCGCCGGCTGGTCGAACTGCGCGGCGTGTCGGGCAGCTATCCGCTGGCCGGGACGGTCGAGATCACCGGCGCGGCCTCTCTCGCCGAAGCCTTCCGGCCGGTCGGCGACGCCGCCGGCGCGGCGGTGGAGCAGACGCTGCTCGACCGGCTGAACCTGAAGCTGGGCGACCGCTTCCTGGTCGGCGAGGCGCCGTTCGTGGCCCGCGCCGTGCTGGTGTCGGAGCCCGACCGCCTGGGTCGCGGCTTCGCCCTGGGCCCGCGCGTGCTGACCACGGTCGAGGCCGTCGAGAAGGGTGGCTTCCTGCAGGAGGGTCTGCCCGACACCGGCGAGACCGTCCGCATCGCGCTGAGACCCGACCTTGCCTCCAACGCCTCGGTCGACCGCCTGGTGAAGGGGCTTCAGGCCCGGGGCTTCTCCGCCCGGGGCCGCAACGACGCCGCGGCCGGGATCAAGCGGCTGATCGACCAGCTGGAGTATTTCCTCGGCTTCATCGGCCTGGCCTCGCTGGTCGCGGGGGGTCTGGGCGTCGCCGGCGCGGTGAGCGCCTATCTCGAACAGCGCAAGGCCTCGATCGCCATCCTCAAGGCGCTGGGCGCGGAGGCGCGCTGATCCGCAACCTCTACCTGATCCAGATCGGAGCGCTGTCGCTTCTGGGCGTGGCGATCGGCCTGGGCTTCGGAGCGGTCGCCCCCCTGGTTCTGGGACAGCTGGCCGGCGACGACCTGCCTGTGCCGGCCCTGTTCGCCGTCTATCCGATGCCGCTGCTCAAGGCCGCCGCGTTCGGCCTGCTCGCCGCCGCCGCCTTCAGCCTGGCGCCGCTGGCCCGGGCCCGGACGACGCCGCCCTCCTCGCTGTTCCGACGCGACCTCGCCGGGCGGCTGACCTTCGGCATCGAGGTCATCGTGGCCATCCTCGCCGGACTGGGTCTCGCCGGCCTCGCCGTCATCACCGCCCCCACGCCCGTGGCGGCCGGGATCATGATCGCCGGCGTGGCGGTTTCGTTCGGCCTGCTCTGGGCGCTGGGACGCGGCGCGGCCTGGCTGGCCGGCAAGGCGCGCGGCCTGACCCGGGGGCCGGTGAAGATCGGCATCGCCAATCTGGCCGGACCGCGCTCGGCGGCCCGCACGGCGGCGCCGGCCATCGGCCTGGGCGTCGCGCTGCTGTCGGCGGTGGTGCTGATCCAGTCGGCCCTGCTCAACCAGATCAGCACCGTGGCGCCGAAGACCGCCCCGGCCATGGTCTTCACCGAAATCCCCGGCGAGCGGGCCGGCGAGTTCGACGCCGTGGTCGGCCAGGCGTTCGGCCGGCCGCTGACCGACGACAACTGGCTGCGCGCGCCCTATTTCACCGGCCGCATCGTGCGGGTGAAGGGCGAGATCGTCGATCGCGAACAGATCGCCCAGGGCGAGCGCTGGGCCTACGACAACGACATCGGCATGTCGGCCATCGGGGCGGAGCCCAATGACGCGGGCATCGTCTCGGGCCGGTGGTGGCCGGAAGGCTACGGCGGGCCGCCGCTGGTGGCGCTGGAAGAAGACGCCGCCAGGGGCGGCGGCCTGAAGGTCGGCGACATGGTGACGATCTCGGTGCTGGGCCGCGAGATGGACCTGAAGGTGGCCGTGCTGCGCAAGGTCGAGTGGGGCGGCTTTGGTCCCGCCTTCGCGGTGATCCTCAGCCCCAACGCGCTGGAGGGGGCCAGCCTGCGGCAGGTGGCCATCGCCAGGGCCGACAAGGCCCAGGAGGACCGGGTCACCCGGGCGCTCGGCCGGACGTTCCCGATGGTCAACGTCATCAGCGTGCGCGAGCAGCTGGAGGCGGCGACCGAGATGTTCGACCGCCTGGCGCTGGCCGTGCGCGGCGCGGCGGGCGTGGCGGCCCTGGCCGGACTGCTGGTGCTGGCCGGGGCCATCGCGGCCGGCGCCAGGGCCCGGGCGCGGGAGGCGGCGACGCTGAAGGTGCTGGGCGGCTCGCGGCTGCAGATCCTCACCGCCTACGGCGTCGAGTACGGCGCGGTCGGGCTGATCGCCGGGGTGGCGGGCGTCGCGCTCGGCTACGCCGCCGCCTGGCCGGTGGTGGTGCTGGTGTTTGAGGCCGACTGGAGCGTCGACTGGGGCGGGGTCGCCGCCCTGCTCGGCGGCGCCTCGGGCCTGGCCTTCATCGGCGGCCTGCTGGCGGCCATGCAGGCGCTGTCGAAGCGCCCGGCGCCGGTTCTGCGAACCGAATAGTCCGGTTCCGCTTGCGTCAGGCCGCTGCAGACCCGATATCTAGCGAGCGTCCATCAGGGGCGCCTTGAAAGGGTTTTTCCATGAGCGACTTCGAACGCGGAAGCGCGCGCTCGATTCCGCAAACGGCCGACATGTCGATCGACGCGGGACTGCGCGCCTTCATGCTCGGCGTGTACAACAAGATGGCTCTGGGCCTGCTGCTGTCCGCGGCGCTGGCCTACGCCACCTCCTCGATCCCGGCGATCACCAGCCTGCTGTATGTGACGACCGAGACGGGCCGCCTGGCCGGCTTCACGATGCTGGGCCAGATCGTCCGCTTCGCGCCTCTGGCCATGGTGCTGGTGGTGATGTTCACCTCGCGCAACATGACCGCCAGGCAGTCGGGCATCTACTACTGGACCCTGGTCACCGCCATCGGCGCGGGCTTGGGCATCTGGCTGCTGGCCTACACCGGCGCCTCGGTGTTCATGACCTTCCTGATCACCGCCACCTCGTTCGGCGCGCTGAGCCTGGTCGGCTACACCACCAAGAAGAACCTGACCGGCATGGGCAGCTTCCTCATCATGGGCGTGTGGGGCCTGATCATCGCCAGCCTGGTGAACATGTTCATGAACCTGCCGGCGCTGTACTGGATCATCAACGCCCTCGGCGTTCTGATCTTCTCCGGCCTGATCGCCTACGACACCCAGCGCCTGAAGATGACCTACTACGACGTCAAGGGTCACGGCGAGAGCATGGCCGTGGCCACCAACATGGGTGCGCTGAGCCTCTACCTGGACTTCATCAACCTGTTCCAGTTCCTGATGGCCTTCCTGGGCGTCCGCCGCGAGTAGCGGCGTCGCCACCGCGAAATGAAGAGGCCCCGTCGAGTGATCGGCGGGGCCTTTTCTTTGGTGGTGAAAGCTGTTGCGCTTCGGCCGTGACCAGCCACCCTTGCGCCCATGACACCCACTGGCGCGCCACCGCAGCACACAGCCGCCGACTTCTACGGCTTCTTTCTGGATGGCCTCCGGGACATCGTCGCGGATGCGGAGGCGGCCCGGGTGGACCCCACCGGGATCGCCCTGCTGAGGCAGGCGCTGACTGTGTTCGAGGCCGAGTTCCGGCGACGACACACGGCCGCAGCGGCCGTCACGCCACCGGCCCTCCCGATGGCAAGCGATGCGCCGGAGGCCACCTTCTACTGGCATGCCCTTGCGGGCCTTACCGATGACGCCTGGGCGTCGGATGCCGATGTGGAGGGTATCGCGCTTCTGGATGAGGCCATGATGCTGCTCAGGCCCGCCCCTACTCCACCACCGTGAAGCGACCCTTCTCGAACACCTTGAGCACCTGGTCGAGCTCGTGGCCGCGCCTGAGCACATGGCCGCTCTGGTTCAGCACCGCCCAGGCGCCCTGCCGGCGGGCAAGCGCCGGGCGCTTCTCGATGCGGTAGAGGGGCGCCTCGCCGGAGCGGCGGAAGACGGTGAACACCGCCGCGTCCGCGCCACCGCCGATGCCGTAGTCGCGCCAGTCCCCGGCGGCCACGCGCTGTCCGTACAGCCGCAGGAGACGCTCCAGTTCGCGCCGCTCGAAGAAGATCGTCGCGGCGCGCGGCGCGGAGTATGTCGGTTCGAACGCCATGCGTTGATCAGGCTAGCGCTGAATCGCCGCCGTTGGCGAGGGCCGTCGCGATTCCGTCACGGTCGGCCGGTTTGTGCGCGACCTGTCACACAAGGCGGCGCAGGGCCGCAAAATGACCTTGTTTCCGACGCGCGCCCGCCGGATCGACCCACCAGATTAGCAATGTCGGCCGGTTGGAACTCCTGAGGTTCAGGATCCTGAACAGCCCCCCCAGCCCCCTCCCGGATCACGGGATTTCGGCCGGCCGACGACCTCCCCGACTATCCCCTTGATGAGCCCGCGTTGCCTTCCCCTCCGGCAGCGCGGGCTTCATTGTGTCTGGACCACAGAACAGACAGGGAAACGGACATGGGCAGACTGGTGGGACGCGCGGCGATCATCACGGGCGCGGCGAGCGGCATCGGCCGGGCGGCGGCCGAACTCTTCGCCGCCGAAGGCGCCAGGGTGCTGGCGGTCGACCGCCCGGGAACGGACCTGACCTTCGAGCACGGCGACATCCAGGGCCTGGGCGTCGACATCTCCGGCGACGGCGCGCCGCGGCAGATCATCGACACAGCCATCGCCGCCTTCGGCAAGCTGGACATCGTCTACAGCAACGCCGGCGTCTCCGGCTCCACTCCTGTCGGTGAGACGCCGGACGAGGAGTTTGACCGCCAGTACGGGGTCAACCTGCGCGCCGGCTTCCGCATCGCGCGGGACGCCACGCCGCATCTGGTGAAGTCCGGCGTCGGGCGGCTGATCTTCACCGCCTCGATCATGGCCCGCCACACCGACAATGGACTGGTCGCCTATTCGGCCTCCAAGGCCGGGGTGGTGGGGATGATGCGCACCTTCGCGCTGGAGCTCGGCCGCCACGGCGTGACCAGTAACGCCATCCTGCCCGGGGCCATCGCCACCGGCATGACCGCCGGCAGCTTCCAGCGCGAGGACATCGCCGCCCTTTGGGCGAAGAAGGCGGCGCTCAAGCGCCTGGGCCAGCCGATCGACATCGCGCGCGCGGCGCTGTTTCTGGCGTCGGACGACGGCGGGTTCGTGACGGGGCAGGCGCTGGGGGTCGATGGCGGGTTGATGCTGCGGGTGTAGATGGGGACATGGACTTCAGTGCGTGTCCCCCGCCGCCTGAAGCTGCAGGGGACACGTACCGAAGACGGTACATGTCCCCGACCAGCCCTACTTCGCCAGCACCGCGATGATCTTGCCGCCCTTGGCGCCCTGGACCAGCACGACCGTCTCAAGCCCCTCGGTCTCGGCGGCGGGCATGCGGTAGGCGGTGGGGCGGCCGCGCCAGGCGCCGAGGCGCTCGATCTCGCGGACCATGTTGCGCTGGACCAGGGTCTGGCCGCGGGTGTCGCCCCGGCGGGGGGTGACTTCCTGCGGGCGCGGATCGTAGCGGACCAGCCAGACCTCGGCGCCGCCACGCGGCACGGGTCCGGAGCCGACCGCGACTCGGCGCGCGCCCATGAACAGCATGTCCGGCGGGTTGCGCGGCTCGCGCGCGGCCTCGTCGACCAGCGGCTCGATGGCCTCGGGACGCACGCCGGAGGCCTGCACCGCGCCGTCGATGACCACCTGCGGGGTGTAGACCTCGCGCAGGGCCAGCTTTCGGACATAGGCGCGCTGGCGCTCGGTGAAGGCGGGCTGGGCGAAGGTGTCCGGCCAGCCCATGTAATCCCAGTAGTCGACGGCGAAGGTCAGGGCCAGGACGTCCGGCCGCTCGGCCAGCTCCGACACCAGGTCGTTGGCCTTTGCGCAGGACGAGCAGCCCTGGGCCGTGAACAACTCCACGACGACGGGCGGCCTGACCCCGGCCGGAGCGGCAGACGGGATCAGGGCGAGCAGGAGGAAGGCGAGCAGGAGGCGACGCATTGCACCGCACTTAATCGAAGAAGGGGCGGACGCGCGTTTCACGAGCCCGTGAAGCGTCCACCGAAAGCCCTCCTCCTCGATGGAGGAGGGTTGGGTGGAGGTGTGGCCGCTGAGCTGAAGGGAGGGCTCGGCAAGGCGCAGGCGCCCCCCGCACCCTTCAATCGAACTCACTGCCCTCACCACCATCCCCGGCCCTTCCTCCATCGAGAAGGAAGGGAGGAGACAGCGCTCAATCTTACGCTTCGCCCTTGGCGAGGTTGCGCAGCACGTAGGGCATCACGCCGCCGCTGGTGAAGTACTCCAGCTCGGTGGGGCCATCGATGCGGCAGCGGACCGGGAAGCGCGCGATGCGGCCGTCCGACGGGCGGTAGAGCTCGACGATCAGCTGCTTGCGCGGCGACAGGTCCTGCAGGCCGCGGATGGAGACGATCTCCTCGCCCGTGAGGCCCAGGCGCTGCCAGCCGTCCGACAGGAACTGCAGCGGCAGCACGCCCATCTGCACCAGGTTCGAACGGTGGATACGCTCGAAGGTCTCCGCGATCACGGCGCGGACGCCGAGCAGCTTGGCGCCCTTGGCCGCCCAGTCGCGCGAGGAGCCGGTGCCGTATTCCTTGCCGGCGAACACGACCGCCGGACGGCCTTCGCCCTCGTAGCGCATGGCGGCGTCATAGATCGACATCACCTCGCCCGACGGGAAGTGTTTGGTCACGCCGCCCTCGATCTCGGGGGTGATCTTGTTGCGGATGCGGATGTTGGCGAAGGTGCCGCGCTTCATGACTTCGTGGTTGCCGCGGCGCGAGCCGTAGCCATTGAAGTCCTCGAAGCGGACCTGGTGCGACAGCAGGTATTCACCGGCCGGCGAGGTCTTCTTGATCGAACCGGCCGGGCTGATGTGGTCGGTGGTGATGGAGTCGCCGAACACGCCCAGGATCCGCGCCTCGATGATGTCCTTCACCGGGTCGGGGGTCATGGTCATGCCCTCGAAGTAGGGCGGGTTCTGGACGTAGGTGGAGGCCATGTCCCAGGCGTAGGTCTGGCCGCCCTCGACCTTGATGGCCTGCCAGTGCTTGTCACCCTTGAAGACGTCGCCGTAGCGCTTGGCGAACATCTCGCTGGTCACCGACTTGCGCTGCAGGTCGGCGATGTCCTTGGACGTCGGCCAGATGTCCTTGAGGAAGACGTCCTTGCCCTTCTTGTCCTGGCCCAGCGGCTGGGTGGCCAGGTCGATGCGCATCGAGCCGGCCAGGGCGTAGGCCACGACCAGCGGCGGCGAGGCCAGGTAGTTGGCGCGGACGTCAGGGTTCACCCGGCCTTCGAAGTTGCGGTTGCCCGACAGCACCGAGCAGGCGACCAGGTCGGCCTCGTTGACGGCGGCGCTGATGGCCTCCGGAAGCGGGCCGGAGTTGCCGATGCAGGTGGTGCAGCCGTAGCCGACCAGGTTGAAGCCCAGCGCGTCCAGGTGCTTGGTCAGTCCGGCCTTGGCCAGGTAGTCGGTGACCACCTGCGAGCCGGGGGCCAGCGAGGTCTTCACCCAGGGCTTCACTTTCAGGCCCTTGGCCACCGCGTTCTTGGCCAGCAGGCCGGCGGCGATCAGGACGCTGGGGTTGGAGGTGTTGGTGCAGCTGGTGATGGCGGCGATGACCACGTCGCCGTGGCCGACGTCGAAGCTTTCGCCCTTCACCGGCTCGCGACGATCCATCTGCTCCTTCTTGCCGAATTCGTCGGCCAGGGCGGTCTCGAAGGCCGCGGCGGCGTCGGTCAGCAGCACGCGGTCCTGCGGGCGCTTGGGACCGGCCAGCGAGGACTGGACCTCGCCCAGGTCAAGCTCGAGCACGTCGGTGAACACCGGCTCGGGCGCTTCAGGATCGAACCACAGGCCCTGGGCCTTGGCGTAGGCCTCGACCAGGTTGACCCGCTGGGCGTCGCGGTTGGTGGCCCGCAGGTACTCGATGGTCGCCTGGCTGATCGGGAAGAAGCCGCAGGTGGCGCCGTACTCGGGGGCCATGTTGGCGATGGTCGCCTGGTCCTCGATGGTCAGGTTGGCGATGCCGTTGCCGAAGAACTCGACGAACTTGCCGACGACGCCCTTCTTGCGCAGCATCTGGGTGACGGTCAGCACCAGGTCGGTGGCCGTCGCGCCTTCCGGCAGGGCGCCGGTCAGACGGAAGCCGATGACTTCCGGGATCAGCATCGGAATGGCCTGGCCGAGCATTGCGGCCTCGGCCTCGATGCCGCCGACGCCCCAGCCCAGGACCGACAGGCCGTTGACCATGGTGGTGTGGGAATCGGTGCCGACCACGGTGTCGGGATAGGCGACCTCGGCGTCCGGCTCGTCAGGGTTGGGGCAGGTCCAGACAGTCTGGGCCAGGTACTCCAAGTTCACCTGGTGGCAGATGCCGGTGCCCGGGGGCACGACGCGGAAGTTGTTGAAGGCCGAGCTGCCCCAGCGCAGAAAGCGGTAGCGCTCGATGTTGCGCTCGTACTCGCGGTCGACGTTCTGGCCGTAGCTGCTGGCGGCGCCGAAGAAGTCCACCATGACCGAGTGGTCGATGACCAGGTCGACGGGGATCAGCGGGTTGATCTTGGTCGGGTCGGCGCCGAGCGAGGTCATGGCGTCGCGCATGGCGGCCAGATCGACGACGGCGGGCACGCCGGTGAAGTCCTGCATCAGGACGCGGGCCGGGCGGAAGCTGATCTCGTGCTCGGTGGAGCCCTTGTTCTCGATCCAGGCGGCGACGGCCTTCAGGTCGCGCTCGCTGGTGTCGCCGCCGTTCTCGTTGCGCAGCAGGTTCTCGAGCAGGACCTTCATCGAGGCCGGAAGCCTCGAAATTCCGGTCAGGCCGGCTTCTTCCGCGGCCGGAAGGCTGTAGTAGACATAGGACGTTCCGCCGACCGAGAGGGTGCGGCGGGTTTGCAGGCTGTCGATAGACGCCATGTTCGGAGAGTCCTTTCCTGTTAACGGCCGCCCGAAAACCACTTCCGGGATCGCGCGCTCGGAAGGGACACACAGCGTCCCGCCCGGCGCGGCGTTACTCCGCGCGCGTTCGCGCGGGGCCGTTGCCGGGCTGCATACTCCGCGCCGCGCGAAACGTCCATGTCGGCGTCATGGCTTTTGCGAGCCACTCGCAGGTGGTGGCATGATTTCGCGCATCGTGATTGAAGATCTCGCGCTGCGCCGGGGCGAGCGTCTGCTGTTCGAGCACCTCGCCTTTACTGTCTCGCCCGGTGAGACCGTCGCCCTGACCGGTCGAAACGGGGCGGGCAAGACCAGCCTGCTGCGGGCCGTAGCGGGCTTGCTGCGGCCGGTCGCAGGACGGGTGACCTTCGAGGGCGTCGAACCGGAGGCGGCGGCCGGCGCCCTGCATCTGCTCGGCCATCTCGACGGTCTCAAGGGCGGCCGCACCGCCTGGGAGGAGCTGCGATTCGCCGCCCTGTGGAGCGGCGGGACCGAGGACGGAGCCCGCGCGGCGGCGGCGACGCTGGAGCTGGACCGGCTGCTGGCGCTGGAGGTCCGCAAGCTGTCGGCCGGACAGCGGCGCCGGCTGGCGCTGGCCCGCCTGCTGGCCGCGCCCCGGCCGCTGTGGCTGCTTGATGAGCCGCTGGCGCCGCTTGATTCGGTCTGGCGCGTCCGTATGGGCGAGCTGATGGTCGCCCATACAGCCGGGGGCGGCATGATCCTGGCCGCGGTCCACGACCCGCTGCCGCTGCCCTCGCGCGGCGTGGAGGTGGGGGCGTGAGGCCGCTTGTCACCCTGCTGGGCCGCGAGCTGGCCCTGGCCTGGAGCCGGGGCGGCGGGCCGCTGCCGGCGCTGGCCTTCTACGCCGGCATGGCCACCCTGCTGCCGTTCGCCGTGGGACCCGAGCCCGAGCGGCTGGCCGCTGTCGCGCCGGGGTTCGCCTGGCTGGCCCTGGCGCTCGCCTCGCTGCTGTCTCTGGAGCGCCTGTTCGAGCGCGACTTCGAGGACGGGACGCTGGATCTGCTCGCCCTGGGCCCGGCCCCACTGGAAGCCGTCTGCGCCATCAAGTGCCTGGCCCAGTGGCTGGCGGCGGGCCTGCCGCTGGCCTTCGCCGCCCCGCTGGCCGCCATCGCGCTGGGCGCCCCGGTCCCGGTCGCCCCGCTGGTCTTCCTCTGCGCCCTGATCGGCGGGCTGGCCTTCGCCTTCGTCGGCGGACTGGGCGCGGCGCTGGCGCTGGGCAGCCGGCGCGGCGGGCTGCTGATCGCCATCATCGTACTGCCGCTGTTCGCGCCGCCGGTGATCTTCGGGGGCGGCGCCCTTACCCAGCTGGCCGCCGGCCTGCCCTGGACCTCGGGCCTGGCGCTGCTGGCCGGCTGGACCGCCGCGGCGGTGGCGCTGAGCCCGCTGGCCATGGCGGCGGCCTGCCGCAACGCCGTCGACTGAGCCTCAAGTCGGAAGATTACAGGACGTTCACCAAGTCAGGACTGCAACAAACCGGTGTTCCATGGACAAACAGCGGACACACGGGCTGTGCATCATGCCCCATCAACACAACAAGGGGAGCAACCCATGACTTATGTGTTCTCGAAAGCCTTCCTTCTGGCTGGCGCGATGGCGCTCGGCTCCGTTTCCATCGCCGTCGCCGCGCCGGCAGCGGCTCCGGCCTCGCCCGAGGCCAAGGTCGAGAAGCGCGTCGTGATCAAGCGCGGCGGCGACGGACCGGGCCGCGGCTGGCATCGCGATCCGGCCAAGCACGCCCAGCACCTGCGGGACGTCCTGCAGCTGACCGCTGCTCAGGAGCCGGCGCTGCAGGCCTTTCTCGCCGCCACGATGCCGCCGATGCATTCGGCCCATCCGGGCCCGGACGGCGACAAGGCCGAACGCAAGGCGCTGACCACGCCCGAGCGACTCGATCGCCAGGCCGAGATGATGGCCAGGCATCACGCGGCCTTCGAAAAACGCGCCGCCGCCACCCGCGCCTTCTATGGCCAGCTTTCGGCCTCGCAGAAGAAGGCCTTCGACGCCCTTCCGATGATGCACGGCCCGCGGATGATGCGCGGCCCCGGCGGCATGGGCGGCGAGCGCCGGGTGAAGGTGATCCGCGGCGCCTCCGGCCCCGGCGGTGAAATGACCTGGCAGACCCAGGACGGGATGGACGAAGAAGTCATCATGCTCGGCGACCTCGGCGAGGACATGGCGTATGAGTTCATGATCGCCCCGCCGGCGCCTCCCGCCCCCCCGGCCCCTCGCCGCTAGACCCCATCGCCGCCGGCCTCCGCGACAGGAGGCCGGCGGCGATGGACTTGCGCCTTTGACCCCACCGCCGTAAGCCGCGCGGGATGCTGTCGTTCCTCGCCAACCCCGACCGGTTCATGGCCTTCTCGCGCTGGGCCGCGCCGATGTTCGGCGTCATGGCGGCGGGACTGATGGCGGTGGGCCTCTGGCTGGGCTTCGCGGCCCCCGAGGACTACCAGCAGGGTGACACGGTGCGGATGATGTTCATCCATGTGCCGGCTTCCTGGCTGGCCCTGTTCGTCTACCTCTGCCTGGGCGTCGCCAGCTTCCTGAGCCTGGTGTTCCGACACGCGCTCGCCGACGCCGCCGCCAAGGCCGCCGCGCCGCTGGGCGCGGTCTTCACCGCCCTTGCCCTGATCACCGGTTCGCTGTGGGGCAAGCCGATGTGGGGGACCTGGTGGGTCTGGGACGCGCGACTGACCTCGGTGCTGGTGCTGTTCCTGTTCTACCTCGGCTACATCGCCCTGCGCGCGGCCATGGACGACGAGACCAAGGGCGGCCGGGCCGCCGCCATCCTGGCGTTGGTCGGGCTGGTCAACCTGCCGATCGTCAAGTTCTCGGTCGACTGGTGGAACAGCCTGCACCAGGGCGCCTCGGTGTTCCGCGCCGAAGGCCCGGCGATGACCAACGACTACCTGATCCCCCTGCTGCTCATGGGGCTGGGCTACATGGCCGCGTTCGGCTCCTTGTGGCTGGTTCGCATCCGGGCCGAGGTGTGGCGGCGCAAGGCCACGGTCCTGGCCCTGAAGGCGGCGGAGGCCTGATGCCCGATCTCGATACCGGCAAGTACGCCCTGTTCGTCTGGCCCGCCTTCGCGGTCACCGCGCTGGGTTTCGCCTGGATGATCGCCGACAGCCTGGCCCGCGCCCGCCGCTGGAAGGCGCAGGTCGAGCGCCTTTCGGGCAAGACGGGCCGATGAAGCGCTGGCTGGCCCTCCTGCCGCTGGTCGCGCTGGCCCTGATGGCGGTGCTGTTCATCGGCTACAGCCTCAAGCGCAACCCGCAGGTCCAGCCGGACGCCATGGTCGGCAAGCCGATGCCGGCGCTGAGCCTGCCGGATCTCGCCACCGGCCGGCCCGTGGCGCTGGCGCAGGCGGCGAAGGGACCGGTGCTGGTCAACTTCTTCGCCTCCTGGTGCCCCCCCTGCGAGATCGAGCATCCCGAGCTGATCCGGCTGCAGGCCCGGGGCGTGCCGATCGTCGGCATCGCCTACAAGGACGCGCCCGACAACAGCGCCGCCTTCATCGCCCGCCTGGGCGACCCGTTCCGGGTCAAGCTTGTCGACCGCGACGGCCGGGCGGGCCTGGAGTTCGGCGTCACCGGCGTGCCCGAGACCTTTCTGATCGGATCCGACGGCACGATCCTGGCCAAGCACAGCGGGCCGCTGACACAGGCTGATTCCGAGGCGATGCTGGCCAGGGCGCGTTAGGCGGAAGTGGTTGCGGTTCCGCCGCCCGAACGCCCGCCCCGCTTCAAGACCCGTTAACCGCCGCTTCACCGGCGGGGTTATAGTTTCCACGCTGTTAACCATGTTCCGGATTCGCCTGTGACCGTCGTTCGCCCCCCTGTCTGGCCGACCGTCCCGCCGCCCGCCGCCGGCGGCGCCGGCGATGCCCGCCAGTCCGCGCGCGGGGCCTTCTTCGAACAGGCCCTGGGCCGAACGGCCGAGGCGCGGCCGCAGGTTCAGGCCCCGGCCGTCCGCGCCGGTACGACGCCGCAGCCGCATGCGGAACGTGTCCGCACCACCTTCACCGCGCCCCAGGATCCGCCGCAGAAGATTCTGCGCCCGGGGTCGCTGCTGGACATCAAGGTTTAGAGTCCAGATTCCGCTCATCCCGGCGAATGCCGGGACCCAGTGGCGGGCGCCGGACTCCGGCCGGAATCCTGAGAACCGAGATTGAATCTGGGTCCCGGCATTCGCCGGGATGAGCGGTAGGAGAGACGACCTCAGTCCCCGCCGCCGCCCGGGATCTCGGTCGGCTTGGCCTTCTTCTTTTTCTTCTTCTCGGCCTTTTCAGCCTTCGGCGCCTTGGGCGGCTTGTCCGCCTTCGGAGGCTTGGGAGCCTTGGGCTTCTTCTCCACCGCGACGCCGGTGGCGAGGGCGGCGAGGGCCTCGAGAATGACGGCGCGCTGGGCCTTGGACAGGAGGGCCAGCAGGCGGGTGTCGGCGGCTGCGGCGCGCGGGCCGGTTTCCGCCAGCGCCGTGCGGCCGGCGTCGGTCAGGCGGACGGCGTTGGCGCGGGCATCGAGGCTGGAGCGTTCGCGGGCCAGCAGGCCCTTGTCGATCATCCGGGCGACCATGTCCGCCAGGGTGGAGCGATCGACGCCGGTGGCGGCCACCAGATCGGCCTGGGCCGCGCCCTCGCGGGCGGCGACGGCGGCGAGCACGGCGTGCTGGCGTTGGGTCACGGCGCCCGGCCCGGCTTCCTCGGCGTAGAAGTCGAGCGCGCGCTGGGCGGCGCGATGCAGCAGATGTCCGACGGAGGCCTCGACGGCCGGCGCCCGTTTCGCGGACTTGTCTTTCGCCATGGCAGATCCCCCTCCGGCTATCCGGTGCGGACCCTAGCGAGCCTACACGACGGTTTGACGACGGACGATCCCTTGCCGGTCAGACGCCCGGATCGGGCGGTTCGGGCGCCGGATTGCGGTCCTCCGGCTGCTGAAGGTGCTTCATCATGAAGGGAACCTGGGCCAGCGAGAAGGCGATGGCCAGCGGCAGCACGGCGACGCGGAACCCGACCCAGATCTCGTCGGTCTGGGTGCGCCAGACGGCCTCGTTGGCGATGGCGATGGCCACGAAGTAGAGGCCATAGCGGATGGTCAGGGTGCGCCAGGCGGCGTCGGCCATCTTCAGGCTGTCGCCCAGCAGCAGCTTCAGCGGGTTCTTGCCCAGCGCCACCCCACCCAGCAGCGCGGCGGCGAAGGCGGCGTTCTGGAAGGTGAGCTTCATCTTCACGAAGCTGGGGTCGTCGAAGATCAGGGTCAGCCCGCCGAACACCAGGGCGAAGATGCCGGCGATCAGCGGCAGGGGCGCGATCCGCCGCTCGACCAGATAGCCGACGACAAGCGCCAGCACCGAGGCGGCGACCAGCACGCCGGTGGCCAGCAGCATGTCGCGCCCGAAGCCAAAGAAGGTGACCGCGAAGGCGATCGGCGCGCCGTAGTCGACCGCCGTGCGCACCCAGCGCGTGTTCGATCCGGCCATGTCGCTCAAGTCTCCAGTCCGACCAGCGAGCGCGAGAACGCCCGGGCGTCGAAGGGTTGCAGATCCTCGACGCCTTCACCGACGCCGATCAGTTTGATGGGGGAGTCCGAGGCCTGGGCCACCGGGACCAGCACCCCGCCGCGCGCGGTGCCGTCGAGCTTGGTCATCACGATCCCGGAGACGCCGACCTGGTTGCCGAAGATCTTCTCCTGGGCCAGCGCGTTGCGGCCCACGGTGGCGTCGAGCACCAGCAGGGTCTCGTGCGGAGCCTCCGGGTCGACCTTCTTGATCACCCGGATGACCTTCAGGAGCTCGTTCATGAGGTCCTGCTTGTTCTGCAGCCGGCCGGCGGTGTCGATCAGCAGGACGTCGTAGCCCTCGGCCCGCGCCCGCTCGACGGCGTCGAAGGCCAGGCCTGCCGAGTCGGCCCCGGTCTCCCGCGACATGAAGTCGGCGCCGGCCCGCTCGGCCCAGACCTGCAGCTGGCCGACGGCGGCGGCGCGGAAGGTGTCGCCGGCGGCGATCAGGACCTTCGCCCCGCGACCGGTCAGGTCCGATGCGATCTTGCCCAGGGTGGTGGTCTTGCCCGAGCCGTTCACCCCGACGAACAGCACGATATAGGGTCTGGGCCCCGACAGCGGGTCGAACACGCCCTGGCGCGGGACCAGCTCGGCGGCGACCGCCTCGGCGAGGGCTTCCTTGACCTCGTCCTCGGTCGAGGACTTGCCAAAGCGCGCCTCCCCGAAGGCCTTCGCGATCCGGGCGGCGGCGTGCGGGCCGAGGTCGGCCTCGATCAGCATCTCTTCCAGCTGGTCGAGCTGGTCCTGGTCGAGCGGCTTTCTCACCAGCACGCTGGTGACCTGCTCGGTCATCTCGCGGGTCGTCCGCGAAAGCCCGGAGGTCAGCCGCTTGAACCAGCCTTGTTTCTGTTCAGCCATGAGGGGCTCTTAGCCGTTAGACGCGGCCGGCTCAATCAAACCCCGTCATCCGCCCTGCGTGCTTCGACACGCGCTCTTCGAGCGCTGCTCAGCATGACTTGGGCAGGATCGCTTTCAGGACCCGTCATCCTGAGCAGCCCGCACGCGGGCGTGTCGAAGGGCACAAGGCCCCCGACACTTCCCCCGGTGCGAGCGAAGGGAGATAAGCGTCACCATGACCGCGCTGGAAGCTGCCTACATCGTGTTCGACTACGCCGCCGTGATTGTCTTCGCGGCGACCGGCGCGCTGGCGGCGGCGCGGCAGAAGCATGACATCGTCACCTTCGGCTTCTTCGCGGCGATCACCGGCGTGGGCGGCGGCACGCTGCGCGACCTCCTGATCGATGCGCCGGTGTTCTGGATCTCCAGCCCCGGCTACCTGATCGCCTGCCTGGCGGCGGCGATCGCGGTCTGGCTGGTCGGCGAGCGGACCTGGCGGATGGGGGCGCTGCTCTGGCTCGACGCGGTCGGCATGGCCGCCTACGCCGTGGTCGGGGCGGCCAAGGCGCTGAGCCTGGGCCTGGGGCCCATCCCGGCGACCGTGATGGGTGTGCTGACCGCCTGTTTCGGCGGGATCATCCGCGATGTGCTGGCCGGAGAGCCGTCGGTGCTGCTGCGGCGGGAGATCTACGTGACCGCCGCCCTGCTGGCGGCGGCGGTGTTCGTCGGGCTGGCCGGCCTGGGCGTCGACACCCTGGTCGCCGGCGGCGCGGGCTTCACCGCCGGTCTGGCGCTCAGGGGCGGCGCCCTGCGCTGGGGCTGGAGTTTGCCGGCGTTCGGGAAGGGCTAAACGCATTCCTCCCCCAAGTGGGGAGGGGAAGCGCATATGGCGCTGGAGTCGAAGTTTCAGGTCGAAGCGGGTTCTGGAGGTGTCTCTCCGGTGTGAGGAGGCACCGGGATGGAGACGTTTTCGGACTGCTTCGGGGAGGTTGTCGATCCGCGGGCGGATGTTCCGGCTGCTGGAGCCGGAGCCGTTCGAGGCGACGTTCTCCAGGTTCACCCAGGCCTTCGCCGGAGCGCTGAAGGCCGTGGTGGCTATCGACGGCAAGGCGCTGCGCGGGACTTGCGAGCGCGGGCGCAAGTCCACGCCGCTGCATCTGGTCAACGTCCGGGCGGCGGAGAGCTGGCTGGTGATCGGTCAACGCCTCGCGCCGGGCCGCAACGAGGTTCTGGGCGCCCGGCAAGCCCTTGCGCTGCTTCGGCTGGACGGCTGCATCGTGACCGCCGACGCCCTGCACTGCCGCGCTGACACCGCCCAGGCGATACTGCGATAGCCCTGCCCCTGGAGGGGGGAAGGAAAGAAGATGCTAGTTCCGCCGCATCGTCACGGCCCGCGTTCCGGCCTCGTCAGTGATGTCCCCGACCCATCCGCCGTCGCTGGCCGCCGACAGCCTGAGCACCGTCAGCGGCCGGCCGTAGCCGCGATTGATCCGCACCGTGAGCGTCGAACCCTGGCGCTCCAGGCTTTCGATCAGGCCGACGCGGCCGGAGCCGCCCAGGGCCCGCCAGGCGCCTTCCAGTCCGGCCCCGCCGCTGCGATCGACCAGCTGCAGGCCGTACAGCGCCGCGCCGTCGGGGCCGCGCACCGTCCAGCCGCCGTCCAGCGGCCCCTGCAGCCCCTGGGCGCTCGAGGCCGAGCCGCGGACGCGCGCTTCATAGCCGAGGTCAATCTGGGTGGGGGGGCCGTCGGGCGAGCGTCCGGTCTCATCGATCATCACGGGGCGGTCGAGCGTCGGGCGCGGGGGCCCCGGGCGCGCCGGCGTGGCGGTGATCGCGGCGGGCGGGACCTTCGGCGGGATGGCCTGTGGCGTCCGCGGCAGCAGGACCGGCGCGGTCGGCTGGGCGCCGGGCGTGAAGGGCGCGGTCAGCAGGGCCTCCTGTTCCTCGCGCCGGGTCACCTCCGGCTCCGGCTCGGCGGAGTCGGTGGACTGGTCCGGCGGCAGGGCGTCGAGCAGGTCGGCGATGGGGTCCGAGGCCTCGGCGTTCGGCGTCACCGGCGCCTCGTAGAACACCTGCGCCCCGGCGGGGGACGCCAGGGTCAGGGTCGCGAGCAGCAGCAGGAGGGCGCCGGGACGGATCAAGCGGCCTCCGCCTCGCGGATGGCGTCGGCCACGGCGACCAGCCGCCGCGATTGCTCCAGGTGCAGCAGCTCGGCCATCTTGCCCTCGACGCGGATGGCGCCCTTGCCCTGGTTCTCCGGCAGGGCGAAGGCGGCGATGACGGCGCGGGCGAACGCGACCTCGGCCGGGGCCGGCGAGAACACCAGGTTGCAGATGTCGATCTGTTTGGGATGGATCAGGGTCTTGCCGTCGAAGCCGAAGTCGACGCCCTGGCGGCAGACGGCCTCCAGCGAGGCCTGGTCCTCGATGTCGTTATGGACGCCGTCCAGGATGGTCAGGCCATGGATGCGGGCGGCCGCGACGGCCAGCGACAGGGCGGCGAAGAACGGCTCGCGGCCCGGGGTGATCCGCGCGCGGGTCTCCTTGGCCAGGTCGTTGGTGCCCATGACGAAGGTGGTCAGCTGCGTCGTCGCGGCCGCGGCGGCGATGGCCTCCAGCGCGAACAGCGAGCGGCCGGTCTCGATCATCGCCCACAGGGCGGTGTCGTCGTGCAGCGGCGCGGAATAGGCGGCGACGTCGGCGGCGCTGTTGACCTTCGGGACCAGGATGGCGTCCGGCCGCGCGGCGGCGGCGGCGCGCAGGTCGGCCTCGCCCCAGGGGGTGTCGGCGCCGTTGACGCGGATGACCAGCTCCCGCCGGCCAAAGCCGCCGTCCTTCACCGCGGCGATCGCCTGCTCGCGGGCCGTCTCCTTGGCGTCCGGCGCGACGGCGTCCTCGAGGTCGAGGATGACCACGTCACAGGGCAGGCTGCGCGCCTTTTCGATCGCCTTGGCGTTGGAGGCGGGCATGTACAGGGCGCTGCGGCGGGGACGGTCGGTCATGGTGGGCGCGGGGTTCCGTATTTTTGTTGGAGAACGTCTTAGCCGGACTGGCGCGGCGATGGCTAGCGGGTCGGCGAGCGGTCGGCCTGGTCAAGGACGGCCCTGCGGGCCGCCGCTGCGCCAGGGCGTCAGGGCGGGGTGTGCTGAAAACTCCGTGTTCCCGGCGGAGGCCGGGACCCATGCGGCCGCGCCGGCGCCTGAGGCATGGGCCCCGGCCTTCGCCGGGGAGACGGGATATGGGGACCATGCTATATCCCCACCCAAAGGGCGGCCCCATCGGCCGCCCGTCTTCGTTCCGAGCCGATGTCCGCCACCCTCCCCATCCCCGCCGAACTCGAGGACGTGCAGGTCGTCACCTTCGGGTGCCGGCTGAACGCCTATGAGAGCGAGGCCATCCGGGCGCGGGCGACGGCGGACGGGCTGCGGGACGCGGTGGTGTTCAATACCTGCGCGGTGACGAACGAGGCCGTGCGCCAGGCGCGGCAGGCGATCCGCAAGGCGCGGCGCGAGCGGCCGGGCGCCCGGCTGATCGTCACCGGCTGCGCGGCCCAGATCGATCCCGCAGCCTTCGCCGCCATGCCCGAGGTCGACCTGGTGCTCGGCAACGCCGAGAAGGCCGCCCCCGGCGCGCTGGGCGACACCTCGGCCCGGGTGCGGGTCAACGACATCATGAGCGTGCGCGAGACGGCCGGGCATCTGGTCGACGGGCTCAAGGATCGCGCCCGGGCCTATGTCGAGGTCCAGAACGGCTGCGATCACCGCTGCACCTTCTGCATCATCCCCTACGGCCGCGGTAACTCGCGGTCGGCGGCGGCGGGCGAGGTGGTCGAACAGGTCCGCCGGCTGACGGCAGAGGGCTATCGCGAGGTGGTGCTGACCGGCGTCGACATCACCAGCTGGGGCGCCGACCTGCCGGGCCAGCCGACGCTGGGCCAGCTGGTTGCACGGATTCTGAAGCTGGTCCCGGACCTGCCCCGCCTGCGCCTGTCGTCGATCGACGCGGCCGAGATCGATCCCGACCTGATGCGATGCCTGGCCGAAGAGCCCCGGCTGATGCCCTACCTGCATCTGTCGCTGCAGGCGGGCGACGACCTGATCCTCAAGCGGATGAAGCGCCGCCACCTGCGCGCCGACGCGCTGAAGCTGATCGCCGACGTCCGCGCCGTGCGGCCCGACACCGCCTTCGGCGCCGACCTGATCGCCGGCTTCCCGACCGAGAGCGAGGCGGCGTTCGACAACACGCTGGCGCTGGTCGAGGAGGCGGGCCTGTCGTTCCTGCACGTCTTCCCCTACAGCGCCCGCCCGGGCACCCCGGCCGCCCGGATGCCGCCCGTGAAGGGGGCGGTGATCAAGGACCGCGCCCGTCGCCTGCGCGAGGCCGGCGACGCGGCCCTGCAGCGGCACCTGCAGCGTCAGGTCGGCCGGGTTCTGAACGGCCTGGTCGAGCGGGCCGGCTTCGCCCGGGCGGATGACTTCACGGAGATCGCCTTCCCTGGGGACGCTCCGGTAGGCGAGATAGTCCGTATGCAGATCATAGGTGTCGACGGGGCGCGCCTCTACGCCGCCCGTCTCGGCGCCGGCCCCACATAGACCGACTGCGGCCGGATCAGGCGTCCGCCGGCCAGCTGTTCGCGGGCGTGGGCCAGCCAGCCGGCGACGCGGCCCATGGCGAAGACGCCGGTGAAGGCGGCGGGCGGGAAGGCCAGGGCCTCCAGCAGCAGGGCGGTGTAGAATTCAACATTGGTCTGCAGCGACCGGTCGGGCTTGCGCTCCCGCAGGATGTCGAGCGCCGCGCGCTCCACCGCCTCGGCGAAGGCCAGCCGGCCGGGAGCGACGTTGGAGCCCTGGGTCAGCCGGCGCACCGCGCCCTTCAGCGCATCGGCGCGGGGGTCGCGGACCTTGTAGATGCGGTGGCCAAAGCCCATCAGCCGTTCGCCGCTGTCCAGCGCCTGTTCCAGCCAGGCGCGCGCGTGGCCAGGCGTGCCGATGGCGTCGAGCATCTCGATCACCGGGCCGGGCGCGCCGCCGTGCAGGGGGCCCTTCAGCGCCGATATGCCGCCCAGCACCGCCGAGGTCAGGCCCGCGCGGGTCGAGGCGATCACCCGGGCGGCGAAGGTCGAGGCGTTCAGGCCATGGTCGCTGACCGTGACCAGATAGGCGTCCAGCGCGCGGGCTTCCTCCGCCGTCGGCGCTGCGCCGCGCAGCATGCGCAGGATGTCGGCGCTGTGGGTCACGGTCGCGTCGGGCGCCACGGGGGCCAGCCCCTGTCCGGCCCGCACCACGGCCGGGATGAACACCGCCGGCGCGGCCAGCAGGCGCAGGGCGGTGGACAGGTCGTCGCCGTCGGGCAGGCGCGCGGTCAGGGCCCGCATGGCCTCGACCGGGTCCAGCGCCAGCAGGCCGGCATCGAGGACAGCAACCTGGGCAAACACATCGACCCGCGCCGCGCCCAGCGCCGGTGCGACGTCGGCGGGCAGGTCCACGTAGAAGCCGTCGAACAGCAGCTGGACGACGTCCTCGAAGGTCGCCCGGCCTGCGAGGTCGTCCAGCGACCGGCCGCGGATCACCAGTCGCCCGGCCAGGCCGTCGACCTCCGACAGCACCGTCTCGGCGGCGACCACATTTTCCAGACCATCAGACATCCGGATCTCCCTTTCTCTCGTCTTTCACGGCGACAGATCGGCCCGGATCGTGATATCGTCAACCTTGATCAATATAATCAATGTGAACTGATGCAGCGCGACTGGCTGACGGCGGAAGAGGCGATGGCGCAGCTGGGCATCCGCCCCCAGACCCTTTACGCCTATGTCAGCCGGGGCCGCATCGAGGCCCGGCCCGATCCCGAGGATCCGCGCCGCAGCCGCTATCGCCTCGCCGACATCGGCCGACTGGCCGAGCGCAAGCAGCGGGGCCGCAAGGCGGCCCAGGTCGCGGCCGGGGCCATCGCCTGGGGCGAGCCGGTGCTGGATTCGGCAATCACCACCGTCGCCCACGGCCGGCTGTTCTATCGCGGCCGCGACGCGGTCGAACTTGCCGGACACGCCTCGCTGGAGGCCACCGCCCGGCTGCTGCGCGGCGGCGACGGCGCGGCGCTGAAGGGCGTGGCGCGGACCCCGCCGCCGGAGGGGGAGTCTATCCGGGCGCGGCTGTTCACCGCGCTGTCCGAGCGGGCCGGGATCGACCCGCCGGCCCGGGGCCGCGCGCCGCTGGCCCTGGCGGCCGAGGCGGCGGGGCTGCTCGACCTGGTCGCCGACGCGGCGGCGGGGCGGATCGAGCATGGCCAGATCCACTTGCGGCTCGCCCAGGCCTGGGGGCGACCGGAGGCGGCCGACGCCCTGCGCCAGGCGCTGGTGCTGCTGGCCGACCACGAGCTGAACGCCTCGACCTTCGCCGCCCGGGTGACCGCCTCGACCGGGGCTTCGCTGGCGGCCGCGGCCCTGGCCGGGCTGGCGGCGCTGTCGGGGCCCCTGCATGGCGGCATCGCCGGGCGGGTGCGCAATCTGGTCGAGGAGAGCGGCCGGATCGGGCCACAGGCGGCCGTGGCCGGACGTATCGCGCGGGCCGGGCCAATCCCGGGCTTCGGCCACCCTCTGTATCCTGAGGGCGACCCGCGCGCGGCGGCCTTGCTGGCGGCGTTCGACCTGCCGCCGACCTACGCCAGGCTCAAGCTCGCCGTGGAGGCGGCCACCGGCGAGGCGGCCAACATCGACTTCCTGCTCACCGCGGTGGCCGAGCGCTTCGGCCTGCCGGACGACGCGCCGTTCGCCCTGTTCGCCGTCGCCCGCACCGCCGGCTGGCTGGCCCATGCGGTGGAGCAGCTCCAGACCGGCGCGCTGATCCGGCCCAGGGCGCGATACACGGGGCCGAGCGTCTCCTGAACCGCCCGCCGGCGTCGGGGCCCGCCGCCGTCGGGCAGCGGAACCGGCTCGCCGCGCATTCACTTCCTTCAGCAGACACCTGGAGGACATCATGGAAAAGCCTGACGCCCCGACGCGCAGGGAAGACCTCGACCGTACAGCCCCTCGCCCACGCCTGACGCCCGATGGCGTTCCCCTCACCGAGAGCCAGAGGGTGAAGACCGAGGGCCTTGCCGACCTGCTCCCCACGCTGTCAACAGAGCCGCCGGAGGGCGACGGGAAGGTTACTCCGCCGATAGCCCCCCGGCGACGCCCCCTGCTTCATAGGGAGGGGTGAACGGGGTAGGCTGGACGCCGGTATTCACGGGGGGCGCCATGCCGATCAACAAACGGACCTGGGCGCTTGCGACCGTCGCCGCCGGCCTCGCCACCCTGGGCGTCACCGCGATGTTCCAGGCCCTGCCCGAGGTCGCCGCCGGGCGCGCCGCCGGCTGCTTCGCCTCGCCGCCGGTAATCGCCTTCGAGTTCGCCCGCACCGCCCAGCAGGCTGCGGCCCTGTTCGGGAGCGGCGATTGCCGGGCGGCGTCGATCACCGCCATGGACGCCATCAACCGGCTCGACGTTTGGGCCTATATCCCGACCTACACCCTGTTCGGCGTCTTCGGCGTCCTCTTCGCGGCGCGCGGGACGCGGCCGAGGCTGGCGCTGCTCGCCATCCTCGCGGCGATCACCGCCCTGGTCGCCGACTATGTAGAGACGAATGCCCTGTTGGCCATCACCGCCGACCTCGACCGAGCGACCGACGCCATGACGGTGCGCGCCTCGACCGCGGCCTGGGCCAAGTTCTTCGCGCTCGGCGCTCACGGCCTGCTGGTCGCGGCGGTCTGCTTCCGCGTGACGCCGAAGCGCTGGATCGTCGGCGGGGCGATGGTGCTGCCCGTGCTGGGCGTCATCGCGGCGGCGACCGATCCGGAGACGCGCGGCGGCCTGATGACGTTGGGGCTGACGCTCGGCTGGCTGACGCTGATGGCCTTCGCGGCAAAGGAAGCCGTGTGGCCGGTGAAGAACGACGACATCTCCCACCTGGGAGAGGCGGACCATGCGGAGCATGGTGGAGCGGGAAGCGCGGGCGGTTGACGACTATTCGGATCGGCAGGGCCATCGAAGACTGTGCGTGACCGGCTGACGGCGGCGCATCCCTCTCCACCACCCTGAGGGTGGTCCCCTTGTTTGTCGGAGGCCTGCTAGACTGTGGATGTCTTCCGGGACGCCCGCCTGACGGGCCAACGCCCTTCCTGCTCTCAATGCTCGGCCATATGCGATAGCCCTGCCTCCAAGGGGAAGGGTTCGCGTCACAGTCCCAGCGCTTTGCGGGCCGCCTGTAGCGCGGTGTCGAGACCATCGGCGCCATACGCCTCCGGCAAACCCACGCCCCACACGGGCCCCGGCCAGGCCGCATCGCCGGCGCGGCGGCCAACCACATGCACATGCAGCTGCGGCGTGACATTGCCCAGAGCGCCGATGTTGAGCTTTTCGACCGTGAAGCCGATCGCGGCGGCCATGGCCCGCACCGCCTGACCCGCCAGCACCGTCTCCTCGATCAGCCGCGCGCGGTCGGCGGGCGAAAGATCTTCGACCTCCCGCAGACCGGGTCCGCGCGGAATCAGGATCAGCCACGGCCAGCGAGCGTCGGTCTGCAGGCGGACGTGGCAGAGCGGCAGGTCGCCGACCGCGATCGAGCCGGCCTCGAAGGCGGGGTCGACGGCGAACTCGGCCACGCCCCTAACCTGCCTTCTTCGGAACCGCCGCCCAGTAGTCGAAGTCGAGGATGACCTCGGCCGGCCAGGCGCCGGCCTCGTCCTTGTCGGGGAAGTCCGCACACGGACGGTCCTTGGTCGCCACCAGCCGCAGCCTCAGCGCGCCGACGCCGTCGCCGAGATCGGCCTTGTCCAGCACTTCGCTCCAGGCGAACACCGTCGCGCCGGCGAAATAGGGGTTCACGTGGCGGCCGCCATTGATCGCCAGGATCAACCCGGCGTTCTGCAGGCCGTTGAAGCTCAGCGCCTTGGCCGTCGAGATCACCACCCCGCCGTAGACCAGCCGCCGGCCGGTCGGGTCCCTGGCGCGCTCATACTGGTTGAAGTGGACCTTGGCGGTATTCTGGTAGAGGCGCGTGGCCATCTGGTGCTCGGCCTCCTCGATGGCCATGCCGTCGACATGGTCGATCTTCTCGCCGACCGCGTAGTCCTCGAACGCATGCGGCGCCCCGGCCAGCGCGAAGTCGTACTTCGAGAAGTCCAGGCCCTGCGGCAGCAGCAGGTCGCTCGCAGCCACGGCCGTCGCCAGCTTCGGCGTCGCCTGCTCGCCGACCTCGGCGTCCTCGCTCCGCTTGCGGACCATGACCCAGCGCACGTAGCTGAGCACCGTCTCGCCGTGCTGGTTCTCGCCGGTGGTGCGGACGTAGACGACCCCGGTCTTGCGGTTGGAGTTTTCCTTCAGCCCGATGACCTCGCTCGTCGCGGTCACCGTGTCGCCCGGGTAGAGGGCCTTGAGGAAGAGGCCCTCGGCGTAGCCCAGGTTGGCCACCGCGTTCAGGCTGATGTCCGGCACCGTCTTGCCGAACACCATGTGAAACGCGACCAGCGGATCAACCGGCGCCGCCGGCAGGCCGCACGACCGCGCGAACTCGTCGCTCGAGGTCAGCGCGAAACGCGGCCCGTAGAGGGCGTTGTACAGCGCCACGTCCCCGGCCGTGACCGTGCGCGGCGTCGCATGGCTGAGCACCTGGCCGAGGCGGAAGTCTTCGAAATAGTTGCCGGGGTTGGTCTTGGACATCGGGCCTCTCTCCAGTGCGTCCTTCGCGACGCGCTCTTCGAGCGCTCCTCAGGATGACGAACTCAGTGGAATGCTATCCACCTTCGTCATGGTGAGGAGCGAGCTCTTTGCGAGCGTCGCGAACCACGCACTGCCTAATGCCCCGCTCTTCGCATCCGCGAAAGAGGGCTTGAGGCGCGGCCGCGCGAGGGCTAGACCGCCGACCGACCCCTATTCACGAAACGGAGACGCCCAAAGATGGCTCGCGCGAAGATCGCCCTCATCGGCGCCGGCATGATCGGCGGCACCCTGGCTCACATCGCGGCGCGCGAAGAGCTGGGCGACATCATCCTGTTCGACATCGCCGAGGGCACGCCGCAGGGCAAGGCGCTCGACATCGCCGAAGCCAGCGCCGTGTTCGGCAAGGACATCACCCTGAAGGGTGCCAACGATTACGCCGACATCGCCGGCGCCGACGTCTGCATCGTCACCGCCGGCGTGCCGCGCAAGCCGGGCATGAGCCGCGACGACCTGCTGGGCATCAACCTGAAGGTCATGAAGGCCGTCGGCGAGGGCATCAAGGCCCATGCCCCCAACGCCTTTGTCATCTGCATCACCAACCCGCTCGACGCCATGGTCTGGGCCCTGCAGCAGTTCTCGGGCCTGCCCAAGGAGAAGGTCATCGGCATGGCCGGCGTGCTCGACAGCGCGCGCTTCGCCTGGTTCCTCGCTGAAAAGACCGGCGTGTCGGTGGAAGACATCCACGCCTGGACGCTCGGCGGCCACGGCGACGACATGGTGCCGATGGTGCGCCACTCGACGGTCGGCGGCCTGCCGCTGCCGGAACTGGTCAAGCAGGGCTGGATGACCCAGGAAGAGCTCGACGGCATCGTCAAGCGCACCCGTGGCGGCGGCGGCGAGATCGTCGCCCTGCTGAAGACCGGCAGCGCCTTCTACGCCCCGGCCGAGTCGGCGATCGCCATGGCGACCAGCTACCTGAAGGACAAAAAGCGCGTCCTGCCCTGCGCTGCGTTCCTGACCGGCCAGTATGGCCTCAAGGACCTCTACGTCGGCGTGCCGGTCGTGATCGGCGCCGGCGGCGCGGAGAAGGTCATCGAGTTCGAGACCAACGACGAGGAAAAGGCGATGTTCGCCGCCTCGGTCGCCTCGGTCCAGGGCCTGATGGAAGCCTGCAAGGCCATCGACCCGTCGCTGGTCTAGGCTCTTAGGCGGTTGTGAATTGAAGGGGCGGCTCCGGAAACGGGGCCGCCCTTTTCTCGTGGCGGGGTCAGTCGCCGTTGGCCGCCATGTCCTCGAGTTCGGCGATGCGGGCCTCGTAGACCCAGGCCACGGCGCGGGGCCCCTCGCGCGCGGCCGCCTCGCGGGCGTCCAGCCAGCGGCTCTGCTGCCTGCCCAGCCGGCGCGGCGATGCGCCGGCGTCCAGCGCGCGGTCGTAGGCTTGGCGAAGTCGGCGGTCGGCGACGACGAGCGGGGGCTCGGCGCAGACCATTTCCTCGGCGTAGGAGGCCGCGTCGGCGCAGCGGCCCGCCGCGCCCCGTTCCGGTTGGCCCCGTCGCGCCTGGCGGGCCGGCTGGTCGCGAGCCCCGGGATCGGCGGCTGCCCGGACGGGGGCCGGGTCGCTGACCCGGATCAGCGGCGCGGGCGCCGGCGCGCCCTGGATCGAGGCCGGCAACAGGGTGGTGTTCGTCGGGAGACGGCCCTCCTCGCTGACACGGGGGTGAACCTCGATCGAAAGCTGGTCGGCGCGCGCCGTGACGGCCACGGCCGGGATCCCTTCCCAGCCGGCGCCCCGCTGCGCCGGAGGGCGGTCGGCCAGGGTCGGCTTCAGGAACACGCCCAGCATCAGACCGGCGGCGACGGCGCCGACCATCGCGGCGACAATCCGGCGATCGCGGGGCGCCTGTTTCAGATCCTCGATCACGGGCGCGAGGACGGACGCTGGCGGCTGGGACATTACGGCGGCTCCGGTGTTCGACCCTCGGGCTTTGAACCGGCGAGCGACCGTCCGGTTGCATCACGACGTTCCCGTCGAATCCGCCTCCGTTCCCGCCTCCGTTGACCGGACTGGACGGCCGCGCGTCCTGAGGTACCGTCGCGTCCCATGATCGCCCCTGGCCCCACGCTCGAGACCACCCGCCTGATCCTGCGCCCGACCGCCGAGGAAGACCTCGACGGCTGGGCCGGCATGATGGCCGACCCCGAGGCCAGCCGGTTCATCGGCGGGGTGCAGGAACGCGCCGCCGCCTGGCGGGGCATGGCCTCGATGGCCGGCAGCTGGGCGATCAAGGGCTTTGGCATGTTCTCACTGATCGAGAAGGCGAGCGGCCGGTGGGTCGGGCGGCTGGGCCCCTGGCAGCCGGAAGGCTGGCCAGGCACGGAGGTCGGCTGGGGCCTGCATCCGTCGGCCATGGGCAAGGGCTATGCGGTCGAGGGGGCCGCGGCGGCCATCGACTGGGCCTTCGACGTGCTGGGCTGGACCGAGGTCATCCATTGCATCGACCCGGACAACAGGCCGTCACAGCGGGTGGCCGAGCGGCTGGGGTCGTACAACCGGGGGCCGGGCAAGATGCCGGCGCCGTTCGAGCACCTGCCGATCGACATCTGGGGCCAGACCCGCGCCGAGTGGGTGGCCCGGAGGGCGGCGCGCTGAGCGGCCGCCTCGCCCTCGCCGTCGGTATCGCGCTGCCGCTGGCCGTGGCGGCGTTCGGCGTCGCCATGGCCCGGAAGGACACGGCCTCCGAGGGCTCGCTGACCGTGGCCTTCCAGGGCGTGACCCAGTCGCGGGGCGTGGTGCTGTGCGCCGTCTTCGACAGCAAGGCGGCCTACGACGCCAACACCCATCCGGTGCGCACCCTGGCGTTGCCGGCCGACGAGGGCGACTTCAGCGCCACCTTCGCCGGCCTGCCGCCGGGCATGTACGCGGTGAAGGCCTTCCACGACCGTGATGGCGACGGGAAGATGAAGTTCAACGCCCTGGGCATGCCGCTGGAGCCCTACGGCTTCTCCAACAACGCCCGCGCGCCTTTCGGCCCGCCGAGCTGGCGCGCCGCCGGCTTCGAGGTGACGCCGGGCGCGAACAGCCATGTGATCCGGCTCAGATAGGTCCGGGACACGCACTGAAGTGCATGTCCCCGGTTTGACCTGCCGCATCGCAGCAGATACCCAGACGCCAGCGTCAGGTTCCTTCTCGCGAGAGAAGGTGAAAAGGGAACGGGGTTAAAAATCCCCGGCTGCCCCCGCAACTGTAAGCGGCGAGCCCGCGCGTCACAGGCCACTGGACCGGTTCGCCGGTCTGGGAAGGCGACGCGCCAAGGTTATGACCCGTGAGCCAGGAGACCTGCCCGGCGCCGTCGTTCTTCGTACGGCCGGGGTGCGCCGAACGGACGGGTTTTCCCGAGAGACGACACCGCAAGCCAAGCCGCGTCCGCGGCCGGGCCCGGGCGTCATCGCGCCCGGATCGGGTCGTGGCGTGGGTCGTCAATGAAGAGGAAGACCCGTGACACTACCCATGACCCGAGCACTCCTGTGCTCCGTTTCCATCGCCACCCTGCTCGCCGCCGTCCCGGCGTTCGCGACGGAGGCCCCCACCGCGCCGACGCCCGATGTCGCCGGCCTCGAGGGCGCTACGGCCGTCGCCGAACTGATCGTCACCGCCACCCGCTCGCCCCAGGCCGCCGACCGCATCGGCGCCTCGGTGACGGTGCTGTCCAGCGCCGACATCGAGGCGGCCCAGTCGCCGGACGTGATCGAGCTGCTCAATGACGTGCCCGGCGTCAGCTACACCCGCAACGGCGGCGTCGGCGCCGTCTCCGGCGTCAACATCCGCGGGGCCGAGAGCAGCCACACCGTGCTGCTGATCGACGGGGTGAAGATGAACGACCCCACCGCCCCGCAGGGCGCGGCCAACTTCGGCAACCTGCTGGTCGGCGACGTCGCCCGCATCGAGGTCCTGCGCGGCGCCCAGTCGACGCTGTGGGGCAGCCAGGCCATCGGCGGGGTGGTCAACATCGTCACCCGTGAGCCGGCGCAGGGCTTCCAGGCCACGATCGACGCCGAGGGCGGCTCGCGTGGGACGGCGTACCTGCGGGCGGGCCTGGGCGGCGCGACCGAGCGGCTCAGCTGGCGGATCGCCGGCAGCCGCTACCAGACCGACGGCGTCTCGGCCTTCGCGGCGGGCTCCGAGGCTGACGGCTACGAGAACACCGGCCTGTCGGGCCGGATGCGGCTGACGCTGACCGACGCCGTCTCGGCCGAGGTGCGCGCGGTCTGGTCGGACGGCGAGGCCGACACCGACGGCTTCGCCGGCGACGACGCCAGCTACGGAACCACCGAGGAGCTGGTCGTCTACACCGGCCTCAACGTCGCGCTGCTGGACGGCCGGCTCAAGAACCGTCTCGCCTTCGGCTACACCGAGACAGACCGGACGGCGCACCAGCCGTCCGACCCGGTGGCCCCGATCACCTTCGAGGGCGTCGGCGAGATCCGGCGCTGGGAGTACCAGGGCGTGCTGGCCGTGACGCAGGACTGGACCGCCACGTTCGGGCTGGAGAGCGAACAGGCCGAGATGCGCCAGCGGGCCCCCTGGACCTTCGATCCCAACCCGCCGTTCACCACCGGCAAGGTCGGGATCGACAGCGTCTACGGGCAGGTCCAGGGCGTGATCGTTCCCGGACTGACTGTCACCGCCGGTCTTCGCCACGATGAGCACGACGCGTACGGCGGCCACACCCTGGGTTCGCTGGCCGGCGCCTGGAGCCTCAACGGCGGCGCCACGGTCCTGCGCGCCAGCTTCGGCCAGGGCTTCCGTGCGCCGGGCCTCTACGAGCTCTACAGCGAGTACGGCAACACCGCCCTCAGTCCGGAAGAGTTCAACAGCTGGGACCTCGGCGTCGAGCAGCGGCTGGGAGAGGGCGCGGTGATCTCGGCGACGTACTTCCGGCGCGAGGCGGACAACGAGATCCGCTTCTACAGCTGCACCTTCGGCTCGCCCGAGCCGCTGTGCAATCCAAGCGGCGTCTTCCGCTTCGGCTACTACGACAACATTCAGAAGACGCAGGCCCAGGGTCTGGAACTGGCCGGCCGCGCCGAGGCCGGACCGTTGACCCTGAGCGGCGCCTACACCTGGACCCAGGCGGAGAATGCCTCCGGGATCAACGACGGCAACCAGCTGCCGCGCCGGCCCGAGCACATGGCCAATGTGCAGGCCAGCTGGCGCTGGTCCGACGCGGTGACCACCACGGCGGCCGTCCGCTACGTCGGTGAGGCGTTCAACAACGACGCCAACACCGTGGTCATGGACCCCTACACCCTGGTCGACCTGCGGGCGTCATGGCGGCTGAGCGACACGGTCGAGCTCTACGGCCGGGTCGAGAACCTGCTGGACGAGGACTACGAGACCGCGCGGGGCTATGGAACGCCGGGACAGGGCGCCTTCGTCGGCGTCCGGGCCCGGTTCTAACCGGACAGGGAGCACAAGACTTGCCGGCATTGATGATCCAGGGCTGCGGGTCCGATGTCGGCAAGTCGGTGCTGGTCGCCGGCCTGTGCCGGCTGTTCGCCAACCGGGGCCTGAAGGTGCGCCCGTTCAAGCCGCAGAACATGTCGAACAACGCCGCCGTCACCGCCGACGGCGGCGAGATCGGCCGGGCCCAGGCGCTGCAGGCCATCGCCTGCCGCACGCCGCCGACCGTCGACATGAACCCGGTGCTGCTCAAGCCGCAGAGTGACACCGGCGCGCAGCTGATCGTGCGCGGCGCCATGGCCGGGACCTGGGAGGCGCGCGGCTACCAGGCGGCGAAGGTCGGACTGCTGCAGACCGTCGTCGAGAGCTTCCGGCGGCTTGAGGCGCAGGCCGACCTGGTGATCGTGGAGGGGGCCGGCAGTCCGGCCGAGACCAACCTGCGCGCCGGCGACATCGCCAACATGGGCTTCGCCCGCGCGGCCGGTGTGCCGGTGGTGCTGGTCGGGGACATCGACCGGGGCCATGTCATCGCCGCCCTGGTCGGCGCCCATGCGGTGCTGGACGACGGCGACCGGGCGATGATCAAGGGCTTCCTGATCAACAAGTTTCGGGGCGACCCGACGCTGTTCGACGACGGTCGGGCCGAGATCGTCCGCCGCACCGGCTGGGCGGACCTGGGCATGGCGCCCTGGCTGGCCGCGGCGCGGGTCCTGCCGGCCGAGGACGCGGTGGTGCTGGACCGGGTCGAGCCCGACGGCGGGCGGCGGGTGAAGATCGTCGTGCCGCTGCTCAGCCGGATCGCCAATTTCGACGACTTCGACGCGCTGCGGGCCGAGCCGGCGGTGGACTTCGCCTTCATCCCGCCGGGTGCGCCACTGCCCGGCGACGCCGACCTGGTGATCCTGCCCGGGACCAAGGCGACGCTGGCCGACCTGGCCTTCCTGCGGGCCCAGGGCTGGGACATCGACCTTCTCGCCCACGTCCGGCGCGGCAGGCGGGTGCTGGGGGTCTGCGGCGGCTACCAGATGCTGGGCCGGCGGATCAGCGACCCGGACGGCGTCGAGGGCGCGCCGGGCGAGGCGGACGGACTGAGCCTGCTGGACGTCGAGACGGTGCTGACCGGCGAGAAGACCCTGCGCGCGGTGACCGGCCGGTTCGGCGAGGCCGTGTTCGAAGGCTACGAGATGCATGTCGGCCGAACGACCGGCCCGGCCGCGCCGATGCTGGCCCTGGACGGCGGAGGCGCTGACGGGGCAGTCAGCGAAGATGGCCGGGTGGCGGGCTGCTACGTCCATGGCCTGTTCAACCGGCCGGAGGCGCGCGCGGTGATCCTTGCGCAGCTGGGCGCGGCGTCGTCCGGGGTTGATCAGCGGCAGGCGGTGGACGAAGCGTTGGACGAACTCGCAGCCGAGTTGGAGCGTTGCTTCGACATCGAGGCGCTGAAGCGGATTGCCGGTCTCCGGTCCTCTCCCCCTCCCGGACACGGAGAGGAAGGCCCGGCGGCTTGCCACGTCCCGCCGACACCCGCCACATACGCCCATGTCCGACGTTCGCGCCTTTCGCGCCGCCCTCGCCTGGATGGTCGATGATCCGCGCTCGGCGGGTGACGACGCCTGTGTCCACCATCCCGACGGCTTGCTGCTCATCGAGGACGGTCATGTCGCGGCGGCCGGCGACTGGGCGATGCTGTCGCCGACCCTGACGGCGGACACGCCGGTCGAGCACCTGCCCGGCCATCTCCTGACGCCGGGCTTCGTCGACGCCCACGTCCACTTCCCGCAGGCTGACATGATCGGCGCGCCGGGCGGGCCGCTGCTCGACTGGCTGGAGCGCAGCGCCTTCCCGGCCGAACGGGCCTTCGCCGACCTCGCCCATGCCCGGGACGCAGCGGAGGCCTTCCTGGACGAACTCCTTCGCAACGGCACGACCACGGCGATGGTGTTCGGCAGCGTGCACCGCGAGGCGACCGCCGCCCTGTTCGAGGCGGCGCTGGCCCGGAACATGCGGCTGATCGCCGGCAAGTCGATGATGGATCTGGGCCCCGAGGGCCTGAACGAGACCTGCGAGGAGGGTCAGGCCGACACCGAGGTCCTGATCCGCGACTGGGGATCACGCGGCCGGCTCGGATACGCCGTCACGCCGCGTTTCGCCCTCTCTTCCAGCGACGCGCAGCTGGCGTCGGCCGGCGCGTTGCTGGCCCGGCACGACCATGTCTGGATGCAGACCCACCTGGCCGAGAACGCGCGCGAGGTGGCCCTGGTCGCCGAGCGGTTTCCGGATCGCGACTACCTGGACGTCTACGACCGCTTCGGACTGGTCGGCCCCCGGTCGGTGTTCGCCCACTGCCTGCACATGACCGACCGGTCCCTGCACCGGATGGCGCAGGCCGGCGCGGCCATCGCCCATTGCCCGAGCTCGAACCTGTTCCTCGGCAGCGGCCTGTTCGATCTGGCCCGGGCCGACGCCCACGGCGTGCGGACGGCCCTGGGAACCGACGTCGGCGCGGGGACCAGCTTCTCGATTCCCTGCACGGCGGGGCTGGCCCTGCAGGTCGCCCGGATGCGCGGCGCGACGCTCGATCCCCTGCGCGCCTTCTACCTCGCCACGCTTGGCGGCGCCCGGGCGCTGGGACTGTCCGACAGGATCGGGGGGTTCGAAACCGGACGCGAGGCCGACTTCGTGGCGCTGGACCTGGCGGCCACGCCGCTCCTTGCGCGCCGGCTGAGCGGCGCCACGGACCTGGCCGATATCCTGACGGCGCTGATGATCCTGGGTGACGACCGGACCATCGCCGGCGCCTGGATCGCCGGCGTCCGGCGCCATCAACGCTGATCAAGGTTGATGCCTGTTAAGGCTAATACTTTGACCGGGATCAAGGTTTACGCCCGTTCAGTGTATTCGTTGAATATATTGCAAGTGGTTACTCCGCATTCTCCAACTCCAGTTCGGGGAAGAGTGTCGAAAACCGACGCTCGGTATTCGGGGTCGACACTATGCGCGTCGCCACTATCGCCAGCCTTGGTGCTTCCGCCCTTTTGGGCGTCGGCGCCCTGTTCGTGGCCAAGGTCTGGTTGCCCAACGCCCAGGCTGGGCCCGGCAAGGCGGCGGCCCAGCCCGCGGTCGCCATGTCCTCCATCGTCGCGGCGGCGGCGGCGGTGCCCTACGGCGCCAGGCTGGAAGCCAGGAACCTCACCCTGATCAAGGTCCCGGCCGGCTCGATGCCGGAGGGCGCCTTCACCTCGATCGACCAGGTGCTCGGCCGCGACGGCGGGGCGCCGATCACCCTGGCCGCCCTTGCGCCCCGCGAGGCGCTGCTGCCGTCGAAGGTCAGCGGGCCGGGCCTGAAGCCTTCCGTGGCGGCGCTGATCGATCCGGGCATGCGGGCCTACACCATCAAGGTCAACGACGTGGCCGGCGGCGGCGGCCATGTGCTGCCCGGCGACCGGGTCGATGTGCTGCTGGCCCGCGCCCTCTCCGACCCGGGCGTGGAGGGGGCGGAGGGCAACCGGCTCATCGTCTCCTCACTGGTGCTCCAGAATGTCCGCGTGCTGGGCATGGACATGATCGCCGACCCCGCGTCGGTGGAAAAGTTCGAGCCGTCGACGGCGACCCTGGAGGTCAGCGTCGAGGACGCCGGCAAGCTGGCGGTGGCCGGCCAGGCCGGGACCCTGTCGCTGGCGCTGCGCCGCTCGGGCGCCACGGAGATTGTCGAGCCCCGCGCGATCACCGCCCGGGAGGTCACCGGCCTGTCGGGGGGCTTCTCGCCGGCCTCCGATGCGCCCCGCAAGGTCGCGCGGCGGTCGGCGCCCCGCCTGGCCGCCGCGCCGGCCCGCGGCCTCACCGTGACCGAAGGCGACAAGAAGACCGTCGTCAACGTCCCCACAGAACGCCCCGGGAGCTGACCATGCGCCGCATCGCCATCCTGTGCGCGGCCGCGCTGCTCTGCGCGCCCGCCATCCCCGCCTCCGCCCAGACCGTTGTCACCTCGAGCCTGATCGGCGAGATGGCGCCCAGCCGCGTCATCACCGTGCCCAAGGACAAGTCAGCGGCCTTCCGCCTGACGGCCAGCGCCGGCGAGATCGTCGTCGCCCAGCCGGACATCGCCCAGATCGTCGCCAACACCGACCGCAGCGTCTATGTGCGCGGCAAGACGCTCGGCACCACCAACATCCTGATCTACGACGCCAGCCACCGGTTGATCGAGGTGATCGACGTGCGGGTCGGGCAGGACATCGAGTCGCTGCAGGCCGACCTTGGGTCCGCCCTGCCCGGCGAGCCGATCCGCGTCTCGGCCCTGGCCGGCGGCGTCATGCTGTCGGGCCAGGTCTCGACCAGTTCGGCGGCGGCGCGCGCCAGGGGCATCGCCGAAAAGTACGCGCCCGGCGGCGTCAACTCCGAGCTCACCGTTGAGGCGGCGCAGCAGGTGATGCTGGAGGTGCGGATCATCGAGGCCAGCCGCAGCTCGCTGAAGGACTTCGGCATCAATGTCGACATCGCCAACAACTCCGGCATCGTCTTCGGCTCCGGCACGGGACTGATCGGTCTCAACGCGGCCCAGGGCACGTTGGGCATCACCACCAACGTCGGCCCGACCACCATCGAGGCCACACTGCGGGCGCTGGAGGAAAAGGGCGTCATCCGCACCCTGGCCCGACCCAACCTGGCGGCCATCTCCGGCGAGGAGGCCACCTTCCTGGCCGGCGGCGAGTTCCCCTATCCCGTGCCCAACGGCCAGGGCGACATCACCATCCAGTTCAAGCCGTTCGGCGTGACGCTGAAGTTCACCCCGACCGTGCAGGACAGCGGCCTGATCCGGCTGAAGGTCTCGCCCGAGGTCAGCCAGCTGGACAGCCGGGCCAGCCTGCGCCTGGGCGGCGTCGAGGTGCCCGGCCTGCTGGTCCGCCGCGCCGCCACCACGGTCGAGCTGAAGGACACTGAGACCTTCGCCATCGCAGGCCTGTTCCAGCAGGACTACTCCAACACGATGCGGCAGCTTCCCTGGGTCGGCGATGTGCCGGTGTTGGGGTCGCTGTTCCGCTCCGCGCGCTGGAAGAAGGCCGAGACCGAGCTGGTCATCCTGGTCACGCCCCGCCTGACCACGGCGGCCCAGAGCCGGGCCCTGGCGCCCGACCCCTTCCTGGGCTCCAGCGAACCCAGCGCCATCGACCTGATCCTGATGGGCATCGCGCTGGACCGTCCGATCAAGGCGCCGCCCGCCGATTCCTATCTTCCCGTTCCCTGAGGCGCTGACATGACTTTTGCTGGACGCCGCATCCTGATCGTCGGAGCCGGCCTCGCCGAGCTGGCGGGTCAGGCCTTCCGGGACGCCACGCTGCAGACCGCCGGGCTCGAACGCCTGCAGGCGCGCTGGGCCTTCGGCGAGGCGCCGGACCTGATCCTCATCGAGGCGGGCGCCTTCGAACCCGATGCGTTGTCGACAGCGATCGCCGCCCTGGCCACGGGCGCGACGCCGCCGCCGACCCTGCTGACCGGTGACCATCTGCCGGCCGGACTGGTCCGCAACCTCATGCGCCTGCCGCGCTCGGACGTGCTGGAGGCGCCCTTCTCGGCCGCCGATCTGGCCGCCGCGTCGGGGCCGCTGGTCGCGCCGACCGCCGCGCCGGTGCTGAACGCGCCGTCCCGCTGCTGGACGATCATGGGCGCCGTCGGCGGCGCCGGGGCCACGACCCTTGCCATCGAGACCGCCTGCGCCCTGGCCCAGCGGCTGCCCGGCCCGCGCCGGGTCTGCCTGATCGACCTGAACCTGGCCGACGGCGCGGCCGCCGCCTACCTGGGCGCGCCGGCCAACATGCTGCTGAGCCGCGCCTCCCAGGCCGCGGACCGGATCGATCCCCAGCTTCTGGACGCCTTCGTGTCCGGCGCGCCGGGGGGTGTCGACCTGCTGGCCTCGGCCCGCGACCCCAATGCCTATGACACGACGTCGGCGGACGCGGTCCTCAGGCTGCTGGAGGTCGCCTGCCAGGTCTACGACGCGGTCGTGGTCGACGCCCCCCGCCATCGCCGGTCCTGGACGCTGGACGTGCTGGCCGGTTCGGACGAACTGCTGGTGGTGTCGGAGTTGACCGTGCCGGCCCTGCTCGCCGCCCGGTCGCTGGCGGCCGAGATCGAGAACGACCTGCCGGCCGGTCCGCAGCCCCGCATCGTGCTCAATCGCCTGGCCAAGCGGGTCTTTGGGCCCGCACCCTCGATGGCCGAGGCGGAAAAGGCCATGGGTCGACGCGCGGCCGGAGGCATCACCTCGGACTGGGAAGCGGCGGCGGCCTCGGCCAACCTCGGCGGCCCGATCAGCCAGCACCGGCCCAAGTCGCGGATCGTCAAGGACGTCGCCGATCTGGTCGACCGCCTGATCGCCGCGCCGGCCCGCTCCCACCCTGAAGATCTGCGGGTGGCGTGATGGGGCGCTTCTCCCTCCGTCGCGCCGCCGTCCCCGAAGCCGCGCCAGCCCCGGCCCGGCCCTCCTCGGCCGCCGCCCCGGTTGTCGTCGCCCCGGCGCCCGAGCCCGTCACAGCGCCGACCCAGGCCCAGGACGACATGCTCGACATGCGCCTGCGCCTGCACGCCAGGCTCATCGAGGAGATCGACCTCTCCAAGCTGGGCGAGCTGGACGAGGGCGAGATGCGCCGCCAGGTCCGCCGGCTGGTCGGCGACTTCGCCCGCGACGGCCGACTGGCCCTCAACGGCGCGGAGATGGACCAGCTCGGCGCCGAGGTCTTCGACGAGATGGTCGGCCTTGGCCCCATCGAGCCGCTGCTCAAGGACGAGTCGATCAACGACATCCTGATCAACGGACCCTTCCAGGTCTATGTCGAGCGGCGCGGCGAGCTTGAACTGACCCCCGTCCGCTTCCGCGACAACGACCACCTGCTGCGCATCATCAACCGCATCGTCGCCGCCGTCGGCCGGCGCATCGACGAGAGCTCGCCGATGGTCGACGCCCGCCTGGCCGACGGCAGCCGGGTCAACGCCGCCATCGCTCCGATCACCATCGACGGCGCCTGCGTCTCGATCCGCAAGTTCTCCAAGAAGCCGCTCAGCTTCCAGCGGCTGGTCGAGGTCGGCGCCATGCCGGCCTGTGTCGCCGAATTCCTGCAGGGCGCGGTCTATTCCCGGGTCTCGATGGTCATCTCCGGCGGCACCGGCTCGGGCAAGACGTCGGTTCTCAAGTCCTGCTCGGCGGCGATCAGCGCCAAGGAGCGCCTGATCACCATAGAGGACGCCGCCGAGCTGCAGCTGCAGCAGCCGCATGTGGTCCGCATGGAGACCCGTCCGCCCAACATCGAGGGCAAGGGTGAGATTCGTCAGCGCGAACTGGTCAAGAACGCCCTGCGCATGCGCCCCGACCGCGTCATCCTGGGCGAGGTCCGGGGCGAGGAGTCCTTCGACATGCTCCAGGCCATGAACACAGGCCACGAGGGCTCGATGGCCACCATCCACGCCAACAACCCGCGCGAGGCCATCACCCGCCTGGAGCAGATGGTGGCCATGGGCGGCATGAACCTTTCCAACGAAGCCGTGCGCGGCCAGATCGCGGCGGCGGTCGGGATGGTGGTGCAGGTGATGCGCCTGTCGGACGGCAAACGGAAGGTGATGAACGTCACCGAGATCACCGGCATGGAGGGCAATGTCGTGCAGATGCAGGACATCTTCGTCTTCCACCGCACCCGCACCGATCCGGACGGCACGGTCCACGGCGAATTCCGGGCCACCGGCCTGCGGCCCAAGTGCCTCGACGAGATGACCCGCCGGGGCATCCACTACGACAGCGCCAACTTCGACCCGCAGCGGGCCCTGTAGGAGCGCCGCAGATGGACGCCGTCGATCCGCGCATCGTCTTCCTGATCCTGATCTTCGCGGCGGTCTTCGCGGCGGGCCAGGCCGTCTGGGGGCTGGTCAGTGTCGCCGGCGCCAAGCGCAAGGTGAACAAGCGACTGGCCGTGGCCGAGTCCGCCGGCTCGCTCGAGGCGTTGATCCTGGAGCTGCGCAAGCAGCGCGGGCTGGACAGCAAGGGCGACAGCCGGATCATGGTCCGCTGGTTCTCCGATCTGGTGATCCGCTCGGGCGTGACCTATCAGCCGCGCCGCTGGGCCGCCTATGCGCTGGGCCTGGCCATCGGCGCCTTTTTCGGTGGGTTCCTGTTGGCCAAGAGCTGGATCTTCGGCCTTGCCGCCGCGCCGGTCATCGGCCTGGGCCTGCCCTTCGTGTGGTTGAAGATCAAGGCCGGCGCCCGGGCCAAGGGCATCGGCGCGCAGCTGCCCAACGCGCTGGAAATCATCGTCCGCAGCCTTGAGGCCGGTCACCCGGTGCCGACCGCCATCGGCCTGGTCGGGCGGGAGATGCCCGATCCGCTGGGCAGCGAGTTCGGCATGCTGGCAGACGAGATCGCCTATGGCGCCACGCTGGAGCAGGGCGTGAGCCGGCTGGCCGACCGCTGTCGCCACCCGGACGTCGACCTGTTCGCCGCCACCATCCGTCTGCAGGAGCGCGCCGGGGGCAACCTGACCGGCCTGCTGAAAATGAACGCCAAGGCGGTGCGCGAGCGCGGCAAGATGCGGATGAAGATCAAGGCCGCCTCGAGCGAAGGGCGCGCCTCGGCCATCATCCTGACCTCGGCGCCGTTCGCGGTGTTGGGCATCCTCGCCTTCGCCAGCCCGCAGTTCTATGGCGACGTCATCCACGAGAAGTTCATCCAGTACGGCCTGATGGGGCTGGGCGGCTGGATGCTGCTGGGCAACCTGGTCATGCGGCGCATGATCGACATGCGGATCTGACGCCATGGACCCGTTATTCCTTCAGTCCCTTCTCACCTGGACAGCCGTCGCCCTGATCACCCTGGGCGTCGGCGGGGTGGCCCTGCTGGGCGTCCGCGAGGCCCGGATCGGCGTCCGCCGCCGGGCGCGGCTCGCCGGGAACACCATCGTTTCCGGTCGCCCCGACAACGGCTCCGCGGCGGTGGCCGGCGTCGTCAGCGGCGTGAAGCGGCTGGGCGACCGGATGGCGATCCAGGATCCGGCCCAGCTGTCGACCATCCGGGCCATGCTGATCCAGGCCGGCTGGTTCAACCGCGAGGCCGTGGCCTTCTACCTGGGCGCCAAGGCGGCGGCCCTGGCGCTGGCGGTGGTGGCGACGATGTTCACCGTGCCCTGGGCGCTGAACGGCGGCGGCGGCATGGCGGCCATCTGTGTCGCGGGAGTGTTCGCCGTGGCGGCGCTCATGGGCCCCGAACAGGTGGTGAAGGCCCGGCGGCGCAAGCTGGAGCTCGAGTACATCGAGGGTTTCCCCGACCTGCTCGATCTGCTGGTCGCCTCGGTCGAGGCCGGGCTGTCGCTCGACGCCGCCGTCAGCCGGGTCGGCGAGGAGATGGTGCGCCGCTACCCGCACCTGGCCGAGCATCTGAAGTTCCTGACCCTGGAGCTGCGCGCCGGCCGGGCCCGCAAGGACGCCTGGGCCTCGTTCGCCGAGCGGGTCGGCATCGACGACGCCCGCTCGCTGGCTACCATGCTGCGCCAGTCCGAGGAGATGGGCACGAGCCTGGGCGAGACCCTGACCGTCTTCTCCGACGACATGCGGTCCAAGCGCATGCTGCGGGCCGAGGAGAAGGCCATGGCCCTGCCGGCCAAGCTGATGATCCCGCTGATCCTGTTCATCTTCCCCTGCCTGATGGGGGTGCTGATCCTGCCGGCGGCCTTCCGCATCGCCCAACAGTTCTCGCAGTAGTCGAATTGACAGCGCCACGGGTTGAGTTACTCTCGGGTAACTGACGGGCGCGTTCAGACGCCCGCAAGCCTCGGGGAGGCGACATGCGCGCGAGACCGGCCCGGACCCTGCGGTCCCTGTTCAGCCTTTCGATGGCGATCCTGATCGCGGCGGCGCCCGTCGCCGCCGTGCGCGCGCAGGCGTCCGCGCCAAAGCGTCCCAACATCGTGATGATCGTCGTCGACGACGCCGCCCTGATGGACTTCGGGGCCTTCGGCGGCGAGGCGCGGACGCCCAACATAGACCGGCTGGCGAAGGGGGGCGCCATGTTCACCGCCTACCACTCCTCGCCGCTGTGCTCGCCGTCGCGGGCCATGCTGCTGACCGGGGTCGACAACCACCGGGCGGGGGTGGCGACGATCGAGGAGATCCTGCCGCCCTCGCAGAAGGACAAGCCCGGCTACGGCCTGCAGTTCGCGCCCGGCATCTGGACCGTCGCCCGGCGGCTGAAGGCGGAGGGCTACCGCACCCTGATGGTCGGCAAATGGCACCTGGGCCACGGCCCCGGCGCCCTGCCCAACGAAAACGGCTTCGATCGCTCCCTGGCGCTGGACGCCTCGGGCGCGGACAACTGGGGTCCCAAACCCTACATGCCCTACTACGACAGCGCGCCGTGGTTCGAGGACGGCAAGCCGGTGAAGATGCCGGACCGCTACTACTCCTCCGACATCATGGTCGACCGGCTGAAGGGCTACATCGACGAGCGCCCGGCCGGGGCGCAGCCCTTCTACGCCTACCTCGCCTTCCAGGCCGTCCACATCCCGGTGCAGGCGCCCAAGGAATACTCCGATCGCTACAAGGGCCGCTTCGACGCCGGCTGGGAGAAACTGCGCGAAGACCGCGCGGCGCGGGCCCGGGCGCTGGGCCTGATGCCGGCCGACGCCGCCATCCGCGGCCTGCCCGACGACGCCCGCCGCTGGGATCAGCTGACGGCGGAGGAGAAGGCCATCTACGCCCGCAGCATGGAGGTCTACTCCGGCATGCTGGAGGCCATGGACGCGGCCATCGGCCGGTTGATGACGCATCTGGAGGCGCGGGGTGAACTGGACAACACCCTGTTCGTCGTCACCTCCGACAACGGTCCCGAGCCCAGCGATCCGGTCCACGTCCCGGGCATGGGCCTGTGGATGAAACTCAACGGCTACCGCTGGACGCTGAAAGGCCTCGGCGAGAAGGGCAGCCTGGCCTACATCGGCAAGGAATGGGCATCGGCCCTGTCGGCGCCGGGCAGTCGCTACAAGTTCTACACCTCGCAGGGCGGCATCCGCGTGCCGCTGATCCTGTCGGGCCCGGGCGTCGCCGCCGGCACGCGGGTCAGTTCGCCGGCCTTCGTCACCGACGTCGTTCCCACCCTGGTCGACCTGGTCGGCGCCCGCGCCCAGCCGGACGCGGTGTCGATGGACGGCCGCAGCCTGCGCCCGGTGCTGACCGGCGCCGCGACGGCGACCTGGGGTCCCGACGAGCCGGTCGGCATCGAGGTCTCCGGCAACGCCGCCCTGTTCCGGGGCGACCACAAGATCGTTCGCGACATGCCGCCGGTCGGCGACGGCCAGTGGCGGCTCTACGATCTCGCGCGCGATCCGGGCGAGACGACGGATCTGGCGGCCGCCCAGCCGGCGCTCTTCAAGCAGATGCTCGCGGACTACGCGGCCTATGAGGTCCGGGTCGGCGTCCAGCCTCTGCCCGAGGGCTACACGACCCAGAACCAGCTGATGAACAACGCCATGGGCAAGCAGCGGCCGAGGATCATCGTCATGGCCCTGCTGCTGCTCGGCGTTGTCGGCGGCCTGATCGCCGGCGCCGTGCTGCTGCTCCGCCGCCGGGGAGCGAAGGCCGCATGACGAGGCGCTGGCGTCTTCACGGACTCAAGCAGTCCTATTTCACCGGCAAGCTTGAAGGCTATCTGCGGGTGAAGGGCGTGGCCTTCGACTTCGTTGAGATGGACATGGCCGATTTCCGCGCCTGCGGCCGGGAAACCGGGGTGCTTCAGATGCCGCAGCTGCAGGCTCCGGACGGCGAATGGCTGACCGACACCACCGCCATCCTGCGCCGGTTCGAAGCGGGGCAGCCTGAACCGGCGCTGCAGCCGTCCAGCCCGGTCGCCGCCTTCCTCAGCCTGTTTCTCGAGGACGCCTTCGACGAGTGGCTGTGGCGGCCGGCGCTCTACTACCGCTGGGCCTTCCACGAGGACTCGCGGCTGATGGGCCGCCAACTCGGCCGCACGATCATGCGCGGCCTGCCCCTTCCGGCGGGCCTGCGCGCCTTCGCCATTCGCCGCCGCCAGCAGCGCACCTTCCTGCGCCAGGACGGGGTGACGGCCGAGACCGCGCCGCTGGTCGAGGCGATCTACGCCGACACCCTGGCCGTGCTGGACCCGATCTTCGCGAGCCGCCCCTTCCTGTTCGGCGAGCGTCCGGTGGCGGCGGACTTCGGCCTGTTCGGCCCGATGTTCCGCCACTTCTTCTCCGACCCGACGCCCGCGGCGATCATGCGCGAGACGGCGCCGAACGTGATGGCCTGGGTGGCGCGGCTGTGGGCCCTGACGCCGGAGGCCGCCGCCGCCGCGCCCCGGCCGACGGACGCCCCCGCCGATCTTGATCCGCTGCTGAAGCTGGCCGCGCACGAGCACCTGACCGAGCTGGTCGCCAACTTCGACGCCGTCATCGAGCGGGAGCCACTGGCTGCCTTCGACCTGCGCGGCGCGCGCTGGACCACGCCGGTGTCACCCTACTGCGCCGCCTGCCTTATGGACCTGCGGGCGTTGTACGCGGCATTGTCGGCGGCCGACCGCGCAGTGGTCGACGCCCGCCTTGGTCCGGCGTCGGCCCACCTGCGGGGCCCGATTCTGGAGCTCCCGGCGGCGCTCACCCCGCAGCCCGGCGAGCCGCCGAAGAACCACCGCTGGGCTTAGCCTCGCCTGTCCTCTCCCACTTGAGGGAGGAAGGTCTTTTCACGCCACCACCGGCCGCCCGGCCCGCCAGCTGCGGCTGAGCAACCGCCCGCCCAACCAGTAGCTGAGCTCGGCAGGGCGCTCGATGTCCCAGCAGGCCATGTCGGCCAGCTTGCCGGCCTCCAGCGTGCCGGTCTCGGCGCCGAGCCCCAGAGCCTGCGCCGCGTTGCGGGTGACGCCGGCCAGCGCCTCCTCCGGCGTCAGGCGGAACTGGGCGCAGGCCAGCATCATCGCCGCGCGCAGCGACAGCAGCGGCGAGGTGCCGGGGTTGCAGTCGCTGGCCACCGCTATCGGCACGCCCGCCGCCCGCAGCGCCGCCACCGGCGGCTTCTGTGTCTCCGCAAGCGCTATGAAGGCGCCAGGCAGCAGGACGGCCACGGTCCCGGCCCTGGCCATCGCCTCGACGCCGGCCTGTGACGTGAACTCCAGGTGGTCGGCCGACAGCGCGCCGTGGCTGGCCGCCAGCGCCGCGCCGCCGCCGTCGCTCAGCTGGTCGGCGTGTAGTCGCACCGGCAGGCCCAGGGCCCTGGCCTTGTCGAACAGCCGCGAGACCTCGGCCGGGGTGAAGGCGATGGTCTCGAGGTAGGCGTCGACGATGTCGACCAGTCCCTGCGCCGACGCGGCCGGCAGGGTCTCGTCGATGATCATGTCGATCCAGGCCTCGCGCGGCTGATCCTTCGGCGCGGCGTGCAGGCCGAGGAAACTGGTCACCACCCGGGCGTCGCCGTCGAGATAGCGCGCGACCCGCAGCATCTTCAGCTCGGTCTCCTGGTCCAGGCCGTAGCCGGACTTGATCTCGATGGTGGTCACGCCCTCGGCGACGAAGTTCCCGAGCCGCCGCCGCGCGCTTTTGATCAGGTCCGCCTCATTCGCCTCGCGCGTGGCGGCCACTGAAGAGCGGACGCCGCCGCCGGCCAGGGCGATCGCTTCGTAGGTCGCGCCGCCCAGCCGGGCCTCGAACTCACCGATGCGGTCGCCGCCGAACACAAGGTGGGTGTGGCAGTCGATCAGGCCGGGCGTGACCCACCGGCCGTCCAGCCGCGTGACGGCGAAGGGGTTGTAGTCCGGCGCCTCGGCCCGCGGGCCGATCCAGGCGATGCGGCCCTCGTGCACGGCGATCAGGGCGTCCTCGATCACGCCATAGGGCGTCGCGCCCGCGACCATGGTCGCCGCTCGGCAGTCGGTGATGATCAGGTCGATCCGCTGCATGTCGCTGTCTTGCCACCCGATGGCGTTCGTGGATAGGGTGAGCCCGATTAGACAGGTTTAGACAAGTGGCCAACACCCTTCATCTCGACCAGGCGCGACTGCCCGGCGGCTGGGCTCGCGACGTGCGACTGACCGTGAGGGACGGCGTGATCACCGCCGTCGAGGCCGGCGCCGACCCGGCCGGCGCGCAACGGCTGAGGGGCGCCACCCTCCCGGCCATCACCAACCTGCACAGCCACGCCTTCCAGCGGGCCATGGCCGGTCTGGCCGAACGGGCCCGGGCCGGGGTCGAGGACTTCTGGGCCTGGCGCGAGGCGATGTACCGGTTCCTCGACCGCATCACCCCCGAGCAGATGACCGCCATCGCCGCCATGCTCTACGCCGAGCTGGCCGAGGGCGGTTACGGCGGCATCGTCGAGTTCCACTATCTGCACAACGACCCGGAGGGCCGGGCCTACGCCGACCCGGCCGAGATCGCCCACGCCCACCGCCGGGCGGCCGAGGCGGCGGGGTTCGGCCTGACGCTGGCGCCGGTGCTCTACAGCCATTCCGGCTTCGGCGGCCTGCCGCCCAAACATGGCCAGCGGCGGTTCATCAAGAGCACCGACCAGTTCCTGCATCTGCTGGAGCTGAGCGGCGCGGAGGCCTTCGCCTTTCACAGCCTGCGGGCCGTGACGCCTGAGCAGATCGCGCAGGTGCTGGCGGCTGTCGATCCGGCCATGCCGGTCCACATCCACGCCGCCGAACAGACCGGCGAGGTCGACGATTGCCTGGCCTGGTCGGGCGCCCGGCCGGTCGAATGGCTGCTGGCCAATGCGCCGCTGTCCGACCGCTGGACCCTCGTCCACGCCACCCACATGACCGACGCGGAGGCCGTCGGGCTCGCGAAGGCCGGCGCCACCGTCGCGCTCTGTCCGTCGACGGAGGGCAACCTCGGCGACGGCTTCTTCAACGCAGACGCTTTCTTAAGCGCCGGCGGCCGGTTCGGGATCGGGTCTGACAGCCATGTGACCACCAACGCCGCCGAGGAGCTGCGCTGGTTCGAGTACGGCCGCCGGCTGCAGGCCCGCAAGCGGACGATGAGCAGCGGGACGGGGGAACATGTCGGGGCGGGCCTGTGGCTGTCGGCGGCCGGCGCCGGGACCAATCCCACCGGCCGCCGCACCGGCGAGATCGCCGTCGGCGCGCGCTGCGACCTCGTCGTGCTGGACACGGACCATCCGGTGCTGGCCGGTCGCGAGGGCGACCTGATCCTCGACAGCCTGGTGTTCGCCGGTTCCGGGGCCATCGATCAGGTCTGGTCGGGCGGCGTCCGGATCGTCGAGGGTGGCCGCCACGTCGCCCGCGACGCCATCGCCGCCGCCTACCGCAAGGCCGTCGTCGAGCTGACCGCATGACCGCCGCCCGCGCCGCGCGCTACCAGGGCGTCAAACGCCATGTGCTGGGCGCCATCCGCACAGGCCGCTGGCGGGTCGGCGACCGTATCGCGTCCGAGCACGAGCTGGTCCGCGAGCTGGGCGTGGCGCGCATGACCGTCCGCCGGGCGCTGGACGAGCTGACGCAGGAAGGCCTGATCGTGCGGCGGGCCGGGGTCGGGGCCTTCGTGGCCGGCGAACCGCTGGCCGAGAGCCATCCGCTGGAGATCCGCGACATCGCCGAGGAGGTCGCCTCCCGGGGTCACGTCTGGCGCGCCGAGGTGATCGCGCTGGAAGCCGTGCAGGCCGACGCCGACCTCGCGCGCTGGTTCATGGTCGAGCCCGGCGCACCGCTGTTCCGCTCGGAAGTCGTCCACTTCGAGGGCGAGACGCCGATCCAGCTGGAGCGCCGCTGGGTTTCGCCGGACATCTTCCCCGACTACCTGGGCCAGGACTTCACCCTCGCCACGCCGGCCGCCCACCTGCTGGCCGCCGCGCCGATCGAGGCCGGCGAGCAGATCGTCCGGGCCGAGGCCGCCGATCCCCGCACGGCGGGCCTGCTGCGCCTTTCCGAAAGCGCGCCGGTGCTGACCGTCGCCCGCCGCACCTGGAGCCGGGGGCAGGTCGCCTCCGGCGCCCGCCTGATCCACCCCGGCCACGCCTTCCAGCTGGCCGGACGCTTTGGAGACCTCGCCTGATGGCCAGCAACAGCCGCATCGTCCGCGCCGATCGCGGACCGGAACGGACCGCGAAATCCTGGCAGACGGAAGCCGCCATCCGCATGCTGATGAACAACCTAGACCCCGAGGTCGCCGAGCGGCCCGAGGACCTGGTCGTCTACGGCGGCATCGGCAAGGCGGCCCGCGACTGGGAGAGTTTCGACCGCATCGTCGCCGCCCTGCGCCGGCTTGAGGACGACCAGACCCTGCTGGTCCAGTCGGGCAAGCCGGTCGGGGTGTTCCGCACCCACGCCGACGCGCCCCGCGTGCTGATCGCCAACTCCAACCTGGTGCCCAGATGGGCGACCTGGGAGCATTTCCACGAGCTCGATAGGAAGGGTCTGGCCATGTACGGCCAGATGACCGCCGGCAGCTGGATCTACATCGGCAGTCAGGGGATCGTGCAGGGCACCTACGAGACCTTCGTCGAGGTCGGCCGCCAGCACTTCGGCGGCGACCTGACCGGCAAGTGGATCCTGACCGGGGGTCTGGGCGGCATGGGCGGCGCCCAGCCGCTGGCCGCGACCATGGCCGGCGCCTCGATGCTGGCCGTCGAGTGTCAGCGCCGCTGCATCGAACGTCGTCTGGAGACCCGCTATCTCGATGAGGCGACCGAGGATCTCGACGACGCCCTGGCCCGCATCGCCAGGGCGACGAAGGAAGGCCGGGCCGTCTCCGTCGGTCTGCTCGGCAACGCCGCCGATGTTTTCCCCGAGCTGGTGCGGCGCGGCGTGCGGCCCGACGTGGTCACCGACCAGACCAGCGCCCACGACACTTTCAACGGCTATCTGCCGAGGGGCTGGACCGTCGAGCGCTGGGAGACCGCGCGCCTGGCCGATCCCGCCTCCGTGGATCGCGCCGCCCGCGCGTCGATCGTGCCGCATGTGCAGGCGATGCTCGACTTCCACCGCATGGGCGTGCCGACCCTCGACTACGGCAACAACATCCGCCAGGTGGCGCTCGACGAGGGACTGGAGGGCGCGTTCGATTTCCCCGGCTTCGTGCCGGCCTGTATCCGGCCGCTGTTCTGCCGGGGCGTCGGACCCTTCCGCTGGGCGGCGCTGTCGGGCGATCCGGAGGACATCTTCAGGACCGACCAGGCGATGAAGGACCTGTTCCCCGACAACGTCCATCTGCACCGCTGGCTGGACATGGCGAAGGAACGCATCGCCTTCCAGGGCCTGCCGGCCCGCATCTGCTGGATCGGCCTGGGCGACCGCCACCGGGCGGGTCTGAAGTTCAACGAAATGGTCGCGTCGGGAGAGCTGAAGGCGCCGGTCGTGATCGGCCGCGATCACCTCGACAGCGGCTCGGTCGCCAGCCCCAACCGTGAGACCGAGGCGATGCTGGACGGTAGCGACGCCGTCAGCGACTGGCCGCTGCTCAACGCCCTGCTCAACACCGCCAGCGGCGCGACCTGGGTGTCGCTGCACCACGGGGGCGGAGTTGGCATGGGCTACAGCCAGCACGCCGGCGTCGTCATCGTCGCCGACGGCACGCCGGAAGCGGCCCGGCGGCTGGAGCGGGTGCTGTGGAATGATCCGGGCACGGGCGTGATGCGTCACGCCGACGCCGGCTACGACATCGCCGTCGACTGCGCCCGCGAGCAGGGGCTGGACCTGCCGTCACTGGGGGCTGCCCGATGACGCCCGACCTCGTCCTGGGCGATACGCCCATCGATCTGGGTCACGTGGAGAAGGCCCTGGCCGGTCCGGTCAGGACCGCCCTCAACGACGGCGCGCGGCAGGCCGTCGCCCGCTCCGCCGCGACCATCGAGAACATTCTCGCCGCCGGAAAGACCGTGTACGGTGTAAATACCGGCTTTGGTCTGCTGGCCAAACAGACCATCCGGCCCGACCAGCTGGCCGAGCTCCAACGGAATCTGATCCTGTCTCACTGCTGTGGCGTCGGCGACCCGATGCCGGACGATGTCGTGCGGCTGATCCTGCTGCTGAAGATCGCCGGCCTGTCGCGCGGCTTCTCCGGCGTGCGGCCGCAGCTGATCGCCATGCTGCAGCGGCTGCTGGCGAGCGACATCCTGCCGCTGATTCCGGAGAAGGGTTCGGTCGGCGCCTCCGGGGACCTTGCGCCGCTGGCCCATATGTCGGCTGCCCTGCTCGGCGTCGGCGAGATGCGGGCGGGCGGCGAGACCATCCCGGCCATGGAGGGCCTCACGCGCGCCGGTCTCGAGCCCATCGCGTTGCGGGCCAAGGAGGGGCTGGCCCTGATCAACGGCACCCAGGCCTCGACCGCCCTGGCCCTCAAGGGGCTGGTGCTGGCGCGGCGGGTGTTCGAGGCGGCGCTGGTCGCCGGGGCGATGAGCGTTGACGCGGCGCTGGGCAGCGACACCCCCTTCGACGCCCGCATCCACGCCGCGCGCGGACAGCCGGGCCAGATCACCGTCGCCGCCGCCCTGCGCGGCCTGCTGGACGGCAGCGCCATCCGCCACAGCCACGACGACTGCGACCGGGTGCAGGACCCCTACAGCCTGCGCTGCCAGCCGCAGGTGATGGGCGCGACGCTGGACCTGCTGGCCAATGCCGAGCGCACCCTGCTGATCGAGGCGGGCGCGGTGACCGACAATCCGCTGGTCTTCGCCGAGACGGGCGAGGCGCTGTCGGGCGGCAACTTCCATGCCGAGCCGGTGGCCTTCGCGGCCGATGCGCTGGCGCTGGCCATCGCCGAGATCGGCGCCCTGAGCGAACGGCGCACCGCCCTGCTGGTCGATCCGAACATGAGCGCCCTGCCCGCCTTCCTGGTCGCCGAGCCGGGGGTCAACTCCGGCTTCATGATCGCCCAGGTCACCGCCGCCGCCCTCGCCTCCGAGAACAAGGGCCTCAGCCACCCCTCGAGCACCGACAGTCTGCCGACCAGCGCCAACCAGGAGGACCATGTCTCCATGGCCACCTATGCGGCCCGGCGGCTGACCACGATGGCGCAGAACAGCGCCGCCATCGTCGCCATCGAACTGCTGGCCGCCGCCCAGGGGATCGAGTTCCGCCGCCCGCTGCGCTCCTCGCCGCCGCTGGAGAGCGCCCACGCGCGGGTCCGCGCCGTCGCCGCCGCCTACGACCGCGACCGCTACTTCGCCCCCGACATCGCGGCGGTGACGGCGCTGGTGCTGGACGGCGCGTTCGGGGGAATTGTGAAGCTGTGAGGGGTTGCGTGGTTCGCGACGCTCGCCCAAGGCTCGCACCTCACCATGACGAAGGTGGATGGCGTTCCACCAAGCTCGTCATCCTGAGGAGCGATCCGACAGGATCGCGTCGCGAAGGGCGCACTGCATGACCGACGTCCACATCACCCGCGGCGCCAGCCCGCTGATCGTCAGCTTCCCGCATGTCGGGACCGACGTGCCCGACGACATCGCCGCCCGCATGACGCCGGCGGCCCTGCGGCTGGACGACACGGACTTCGCGCAGCCGGCGCTCTACGATTTCACCGGGGAGCTGGAGGCCACGACCGTTACCGCCCGCTGGTCGCGGCTGGTCATCGACGTCAACCGCCCGCCGGACAACACGCCGCTCTACCCCGGCCAGTGGGGCGCGGGCCTGGTTCCGACCGAGACCTTCCTGGGCGAGCCGGTCTACCTCGGCTCCCCGCCCGACGCGGCCGAGATCGCGGCCCGGCGCGACCGCTACTGGCGGCCCTATCACGACGCCCTGAAGGCGGCGATCGAGGCGGCGATCGAGGCGCACGGCTTCGCGCTGCTGTGGGACGCCCACTCGATCAGCGCCGTCGTGCCGAGGCTGTTCGAGGGGACCCTGCCGGACCTGAACATGGGCACGGCGGAGGGCGCGGCCTGCGGCGCGGACGCCCGCGCGGCGGCGTTCGGCGTCTGCCGGGCCAGCGGCTTTTCCGCCGTACTCGACGGCCGCTTCAAGGGTGGGTTCATCACGCGGACCTACGGCGCGCCCGCCAAGGGCGCCCACGCCATCCAGATGGAGCTGGCCAAGTCCACCCACCTGGGCCCCGACAACCGCATCGACGAGGCCCGGGCCGGACGGCTGCGGCCGGTGCTGGAGAGCGCCATGGAAGCGGCGCTGGATGCGCTGGGGGACGGACTGGAGTAACCCACCATTCCGCTCATCCCGGCGAATGCCGGGACCCAGATTCAAGCTCAGCTCCTCGAATCCCAACCGAAGTCCGGCGCTCGCAACTGGGTCCCGGCATTCGCCGGGATGAGCGGAGTTTAGAGAGCAAGACTCTGGAGACATATACTCTGGAGACAAAGCGAGACATTTCGCCCCTTTGCGAGACATCTTCGCCCGCTTCGCTGGCGATCTCGTCCACGCCTTTCCGCACGGTCGCATACTGGCTGGATGAGACAGACCGACCGCCCGGACCGATCGCTGCAATGTCTGGCCCCGCAAGGCCTGGCGCGCGCTACGCCCGAATGCTTGCCGCCGCCTCACCCCGCCGCCGGCGCCGTTCTATCCCCCCATCCGGCCTCGCCCGTCGACGCCCGCGCGCGCCGGGAGGCGTCCGGCGAGACAGTGAGGACAGTTCAGCGGTCGCTTCAGCATGCCCCGACACTTCGGCAGCCGCTTGACCATCAGCCCCCGACTTGCCGTCACGCGCCGCAGGATGCAGCCTGCCGGCCGAGCTTGGGAGAGCACCGATGATCCGTCGCAACACCGCCGTCCTGCTGCTGGCCGCCAGCGCCCTGGCCCTGGCCCCGGCCGCCCTGGCGCGCCAGCCGGCCGCCCCGCCGGCCGCCCTGACCCCGCCGCCCGGCGCTTCGGCGGCGCAGGCGGCGCTGACCACCCTGATCGTCGACTACGAAGCCTGGCGGAACGCCGAGGATCCGTTGTCGGCGGGCGCCAACGGCGACGCCGAGGCGCTGTCGCGACTGCCCGACGTGACCCTGGCCGCCGACGCCCGGCGCAAGACGGCGCTGGACGCCTTCCGCGTCCGGCTGACCGCCATCGACCCCCAGGGCCTAGACGAGGACGGCAAGCTTAACCACGCCTTCCTGGACCGGGTCATCGACGGCCAGCTGCAGGCCATCGCCTTCGACACCGGGCGGCTGGCCTTCTCCAGCGACGATTCCTGGGACGGCTACATCGCCTACGTGGCCCAGACGGCGCCGATGTCGAACAAGGCCGAGGCGGAGGCCTGGCTGAAGCGGGTCGCGGCCCTGCCCGGCTGGTACGCCAGCAATACCGACAACGCCCGGCGCGGGATCAGGACCGGCTTCACCCAGCCCAGGCCGATCGCCGACATCGCGCTGGCCCAGGCCCGCAAGGCCGCCGCAGCCCCCGTCGAGGCCGACCCGACCCTCGCGGCGCTGGACCGGCTGCCCGGGACCGTTTCCGACGCCGAAAGGGCTGCCCTGAAGGCGCGGGCGACGGCGCTGGTCCGCGACGGCCTGCGCCCGGCCCAGGCCCGGTTCGTGACCTTCCTGGAAAAGGAATACCTGCCCGCCGCCCGGCCCGGCCTGGGCGCCGCCACCCTGCCGGAGGGCAAGGCCTACTACGCCTGGCTTGCCCGCCGCTTCACCACCACAAGCCTGACCCCGGACGAGATCCACGCCATCGGCCTCAAGGAGGTCGCCCGCATCCGGTCCGAGATGGACGGCATTCGCGCCCAGACCGGCTTTGCCGGCACGCATGCCGAGTTCCTCGCCTTTCTGCGCACGGACCCGCGGTTCTACGCCCAGACGCCGGAGGACCTGCTGGAGAAGGCCAGCGAGATCGCCAAGCGGGTCGACGACCAGCTGCCACGCTTCTTCGGCGTGCTGCCGCGCCTGCCCTACGGCGTGCGGCCGGTGCCGCCGGAGATCGCGCCGACCTACACGACCGGGCGCTACTTCCCCGGCAGCCCCCGGCTGGGCATCGCCGGCGGCTACATGGTCAACACCTATGCGCTGGACCAGCGGGCGCTGTACGAGCTGCCGGCCCTGACGCTGCACGAGGCGGTGCCCGGCCACCATCTGCAGATCGCGCTGTCGCAGGAACTGGAGGACGTTCCCGCCTTCCGCCGCGACGCCGACATGACCGCCTTCACCGAGGGCTGGGGCCTGTATTCGGAGAAGCTCGGCATCGAGATGGGCATCTACCGGACGCCCTATGAGCGGTTCGGGCGGCTCAGCTACGAGATGTGGCGCGCCTGCCGGCTGGTGGCCGACACCGGCATGCACTGGATGGGCTGGACCCGCGACCGCGCCAAGGCCTGCTTCACCGACAACAGCGCCCTGTCGCCGCTGAACATCGAGGTCGAGCTGGACCGCTACATCTCCTGGCCCGGCCAGGCGCTGGCCTACAAGATCGGTGAGATGAAGATCGTCGAGGTCCGCGCCCGGGCCGAGGCGGCGCTGGGCGAAAAGTTCGACGTCCGCCGCTTCCACGACGCGGTGCTGCTGGCCGGCCCCCTGCCGATGGACCTGCTGGAAGCGCGGATCGACCGCTGGATCGAGGGCGAGAAGAGGCGGGGTGGCGGGTGAGGCTAGACCCCCGCCCCTTCCCAGTCGTCGGCGCCCAGCTGCGTTGGGCCGCGGCCGGTGATCTGCTGATGGAGCCGCTTCACGGTCCGGCTGCCGGTGGTCTCGAACATCCACGGGAAGACGCCGTGCAGGATCGCGCCGATGCCGCCGAGGATCATGGTCACGCCGAACGTCGTCGCCACGCCGAAATGCTGACCATAGCTCTCGCCGACGGAGGCGGGATGGCGGGTGAAGGGGTTCATGGCGCGGCCGGCTCCGACAGAATTCGGGGACACCTTAAACTGCCCCCGAACCCCCTACTCCGTCCAGATGTCCGTCACGCCGCCCTTGCGGTTGAGCATGTGGGTGGCGCGCTTGATGACGGCGAGCAGGCGCTCGACGCGCTGGTCCTTGTCGTAGGTGATGTTCGAGCGGGCCATGCCTTCGAGCATGAACCGGGCGAGGTCGCGGCTGGCCTGGAAGCGGGGGCCGGCGCCGGCGTGCAGCATCTTGAGGAAGTGGTCGCCGATCTGGGCGCGGTCGAACTCGGCCTGGGCCGGGGCCACCAGCGCGCTGATCAGCGGATCGGTGCGGGCCGCCATCTCCAGCTCGGCGAAGGCCATGAACGGCTCGCGGTGCAACAGCTCCCAGTAGCTCTCGATGGCGTGCTCGGTGACGTCGCCGCCGGCCGGCAGGCCCTCGGCCGCCGCCTTGAACATCGACGAGCGCTGGGCCTGGATATGCTCGATTGTCGCCTCGAGCAGGCTCTCGCGGGTCGGGAAGTGGTAGAGCATGGCGCCGCGGGTGATCCCGGCCGCCTCGGCCACCGCCGCGTTGGTGGTCGCCGCATAGCCCTGGGTAGCGATGACGTGCACCGCCTCGTCCAGGATACGGGCGCGGGTGCGCCGTGACTTGGGCGTGTCGCGCGGAACTGTGGTCGTCTCGGCCATCACCACCTCATCTAGGGTCTGCGATGTTGCGCCGCAACACGGCGGGCCCCGAGTTCACGAGACTGACATGCAATCATCATAGCCCGGGGAGGTTCGGCGCCTGCCGGGGGAGCGACGATGACGGCCAACGCGCAGGATTTGAGCGTCCGCTCGGTGTTCATCAGCGATGTGCATCTGGGCACCCGGGGGTGCCAGGCCGGGATGCTGCTGGACTTCATCCGGCATGTGGAATGCGAGCAGCTCTATCTGGTCGGCGACATCATCGACGGCTGGAAGCTGAAGGGCGGCTGGCACTGGCCGCAGAGCCACAACGACGTGGTCCAGAAGGTCCTGCGGATGGCCCGAAAGGGCGTTCAGGTGACCTACGTGCCCGGCAACCACGACGAGCGGGCGCGGGACTTCTGCGGCGTTCACTTCGGCGGAGTCGTCGTGGTGCGTGACGCTATCCACGAGACCATCGACGGGCGGCGGTTCCTGGTCGTGCACGGCGACGAGTTCGACGGCATCGTCCAGCACGCGCGCTGGCTCGCCTTCCTCGGCGATTGGTCCTATAGAACCCTCCTGATGCTGAACACATTGGTGGCGCGGATGCGTCATCGGATGGGTTTGGGGTACTGGAGCTTTTCGGCCTATCTGAAGGTCAAGGTGAAGAACGCCCTGCATTTCATCGAGAACTTCGAGAAGGCCGTGACCGACGAAGCCAGGAGGCGGGGCGTGGACGGCGTCATCTGCGGCCACATTCACAAGGCCGAAATGCGCGACATGGACGGGATCCTCTACGTGAACGACGGGGACTGGGTCGAAAGCTGCACCGCGCTGGTCGAGCACCACGACGGCCGGCTGGAAATTATCGAGTGGGCTGGACGGCGATCCTGGTCCAATGTCCCGCGCGCTGTCCAAGCGGACCTGCCGGAGCCTGTCGCCGCCTGATGCGTATCCTCCTGGCCACGGACGCCTGGGAGCCCCAGGTCAACGGCGTCGTCCGCACGCTGACGCGTGTCGTCGACGAGATGCGCCTGATGGGCCACGAGGTCGAGGTGATCAGCCCCGACCAGTTCAACACCGTGCCCCTGCCAACCTACTCCGAGATCAAGCTGGCGGTCGGCGCCTACGAGCCGGTGCAGGAGAAGTTCAAGTCCTTCGAGCCGGAGGCGATCCACATCGCCACCGAGGGCCCGGTGGGCCTGGCCGCGCGACGCGTCTGCCTGGAATGGAAGCTGCCGTTCACGACCAGCTACCACACCCGCTTTCCCGAGTACGTCTCGGCCCGCCTGCCGGTGCCGCTGGCGGCCGGCTACGCCTACATGAAGTGGTTCCACAAGCCGTCGGGCCGGATGATGGTGGCGACCGACACCATGCGCGAGGAGCTGGAGAGCCACGGCTTCCGCAACATCTCCTCCTGGTCGCGGGGCGTGGACACCGACCTGTTCCATCCGCGCCGGCCGGACGAGACCGACGTCTTCGCCCACCTGCCCCGCCCCATATTCCTCAATGTCGGCCGGGTGGCCGTGGAGAAGAACATCGAGGCCTTCGCCTGCCTTGATCTGCCCGGCACCAAGGTGGTGGTCGGCGACGGCCCGCAGAAGGCCGAGCTGGAGGCGAAGTATCCCGACGTGGTCTTCACCGGCGCCAAGTTCGGCGAGGAGCTGGCCGCCCACTTCAACAGCGCCGACGTCTTCGTCTTTCCGTCGCTGACCGACACTTTCGGGCTGGTGATCCTGGAAGCCATGGCCACCGGCTCGCCGGTCGCCGGCTTCAACGCCCCGGGCCCGGCCGACATCATCCCGGGATCGGGCGCCGGGGTGCTGGCCCCGGGCCGCACCGACGGCCTGCGCGAGGCCTGCATCGCCTGCCTGGACATCGACAAGACGGTTGTGCGGCGGTTTGCCGAGACCTTCTCCTGGCGGGCCTGCGCCGAGCAGTTCGTAAAGAACCTCGAGCCCTATCCCGAGCCCGAGAAGACGCGCTTCTGGCGGCGGCTGCGCCGGCTGGCCAGGCTTCGCCGTAAGTCGACGGCGGCCTGACCCCTTACAGGAGGCGGCTGCGGATGGCTTGCGACAGCAGGTCGATCCCCGACACGGCCACGACAATCACCAGCACGATGCAGCCGGTCTCGCCGTAGCGGAAGGTGTTGGTCGAATCGATCAGCACCTGGCCGATGCCGCCGGCCCCGATCAGGCCCAGCACCGTGGCGGCGCGGCTGTTCGATTCGAAGCGGTACAGCGCATAGCTGGTCCACAGCGGCGCGACCTGGGGGATGACGCCCCAGATGATCTCCTGCAGGCGGCCGGCGCCGGTGGCGCGCACGCCCTCGACCGGGCCCTTGTCGATCGCCTCGACGGCCTCGGAGAACAGCTTGGCCAGCACGCCGCCGGTGTTGAACATCATCGCCATAACGCCGGCGAACGGACCAAGGCCCACGGCGGTGATAAAGATGACCGCGACCACCAGGTCGGGGATCGAGCGGATCAGATCCAGCACCCGGCGCACCGGCTGCTGGATCCAGGCCGGCGCGATGTTGCTCGAACCGAGCAGGCCGAGCGGTACGGCGACGATGATGGCCAGGAAGGTGCCCCAGAGCGCCATCTGGATCGTCTGCCACATCTTGCCGATGTAGAGGCTCCAGTTGCGACCGGTGAAGTCGGACGGCGTCCAGTCGCTGGACAGAAACTTGAACGGCGAGAAGAACTCGCTGATGAACCCGCCCATGCCGCTCTTGTCGCTGAACAGCATCGGGAACTTGTTGATCTCGGCCGGTCCGAAGCTGATCAGCAGCAGAACCGCAACGCCGCCAAAGATGGCGATGTCGAACAGCCGGGCCGATAGCGACCGCTTCGGCGGAGAGAGGGTGGCGTCGGTGGCGGTCATGGCGTCGTCCGCTACTGGGCCGGGACGGCGGGCGCCGCACCCGCCTTGGCGGCGGCGGTGACCCGCTCTGCCTGAATGGCGGCCAGGTCCTTCTCGGCGGCGGCGATCTTCGTCTGGTCGCCGGCGTCGCGAGCCAGCAGCAGGGTTTCGGTCGCCTCCATCTCGCGAACCATCAGCAGGTGGGTGTCGTCAGCCGGCAGGAAGCCGCCGATGCTGAGCGCCTCGAGATTGGCGCGCTGGCGGGCCGCTTCTGGACCCTCGCCCTGGCCATAGGTCAGGAAGAACTGGCGGAGCTTCTCCTTCACCGCCGGGTCGAGGTCCTTGCGCCAGACGAGCGGATCCTCCGGCAGGGTCGGCGATTCCCAGATCACCCGGATCTTCTCGGCCTGGCCTTCGCCGCGTTGGGCGTTCAGGCGGATGGCGGTGGAGTTGTTGGTCGCAGCGTCCAGACGTCCGGCGGCCACCGCGAAGAGGTTGGCCTGGTGGTTGGCGGTGAGCACGGTCTTGAAGCAGGTCTCGGGCTTCTTGCCGGCCGGAATGAACACATAGGTCATCGGGGCCAGGGTGCCGGAGGTCGATTTCTTGTCGCCCATCCCGAAGTCGAGCGTCCTGTCGCACTTGAACAGGTCGTCGATCGTCCTGATCGGGCTGTCGGCCGGCACAATGATCACCGAGGTGTAGCCATCGGTGCCGGACGGATCAAAGGTGCGGGCGAAAACCTCCCCGTTCGACCGGCGCACGGCTTCCAGCCCCGACTGGTTGGAGAACCAGCCCAGGTCGGTCTGCTTGAACCGCATCGCTTCGATCAGGGCGCTGTAGTTGCTGGAGAAGAACGGCTTCACCTTCAGGCCGGTCTGTTTCTCCATGTCGGCCAGGATCGGGGTCCAGTAGGACTCCATGTTCTGGGCGTCCTCGGTCGACAGGATCGAGAAGGTGATGGTGTCCGACGCACCCTTCGGGGCGCTGTCGCCACCGCAGCCGGCGAGGGCGAGAGTCGCGACCGCGCCCAGCGCCAGAAGCGAACGACGGAGAATCATTGAGGTGCTCCTTCCCAGAAGACGTCTTCGAATTCCGGGCCGTAAATGTCGATGAGCCGGGTGCGGTCCAGGCCGGATGAGGGCCCATCGTAGACCTTCTTGCCGGCCTTGAGAGCAATCACCCGGTCGCAGTAACGCAGCGCGTAGTCCACCTGGTGCAGGGTGACGATGACGGTCAGGCCGTCCTTCTGGTTCAGGTCACGCAGGATATCCATCACCTTGCGGGCGGACACCGGGTCGAGCGAGGCGACCGGTTCGTCGGCGAGGATGATCTTGGCCTTCTGCACCAGCGCCCTGGCGATGGCGCCGCGCTGCTGCTGGCCGCCGGAGAGGGTGTTGGCGCGCTGGCCGGCGTACTCGCTGACGCCGACGCGGTGCAGGGCCGCCATCGCCGCCTGCTGCGTCTCCTCGGGCCAACGCCCCAGAACGCCGCGCATGAAGGGAATGCGTCCCAGGGAGCCGAGCGCCACGTTGCTGAACAGGCTCAGGCGGCCGACGAGATTGAACTGCTGGGCGATGAAGCCGATGCGGATGCGCGCCTCGCGCACCTTGTCGCCGACCTTGCCCTTGATCTGGGTCTTGACGCCGAACGCCTCGATGACCCCCTCGCCATTGTCGATGGTCTGCAGGCCGTCGATCGAGCGCAGCAGGGTCGACTTGCCTGACCCTGACGGACCGATGAGCGCGACCATCTCGCCGCGGGCGACGTCCAGCGACACCCCGTCGAGCGCGCGGCGGGAGCCAAAGGTCTTGGAGACCTGGCGAATGGAGAGAACTGCGTCCGTCGTCATGGCTTTTCGGGGAGAGTCCTTAACACAGATGCCCGGCTGTCATGGAAGGGGCATGCGAAAGTTTCATGACACGGGGCATTTGTCTCCCCGCCTTGCGCAAAAGGCCTTAGCGGCGTTGCGCGCATTATACAAAATGTCCGTGGGCGGCGGGTGTGACGGCCGCGACACGATAACCCCGCGCGGCCCCTGACGGGGCAAGGGAATTTTCCGCTTTACATGGGGGGGTCATGGACCCTAAATCGCGCGCTTCCGGCGGACCCCGTGTCCACCTACGCTGCTAACGCCGGTCTGGGTTTAACAATCAACAGGGGGTTACGTGAATTGCGCACGTACCAAACGCCCCTGGACCTGGTCCGTGAGCGGTCTCCGGAACGTCCCGTCGCCCTTGTGCGACGCGACGCCGTAGCTGTCTCGGCGCGCTGGTTCCAGACGAATTTCAAAGGCGACGTCCTCTACGCGGTGAAGGCCAATCCTTCGCCATGGGTCATCGAGACCCTCGCGCAGAACGGCGTCTCCGGCTTTGACGTGGCCTCGCTGAACGAGGTCGAGCTGGTTGCGAAGCACGCACCCGGGTCCCGCATGGCCTTCATGCACCCGGTGAAGAGTCGCGCCGCCATCTCGGCCGCCTACTTCGACCACGGCGTAAAGACCTTCTCGTTCGATACGCACGAGGAGCTCGAGAAGATTCTCGACGCCACAGGCCAGGCCAAGGATCTCAACCTGATCGTCCGCATGGGCGTTTCGGCGGAGGGCGCGGCCTACAGCCTGTCGGGCAAGTTCGGCGTCGAGAGCCACCAGGCTCCCGACCTGATGCTGGCCGCCCGCCGGTCGACCCAGGAGCTGATGGGCGTGTCGTTCCACGTCGGCAGCCAGTGCATGCGGCCGACCGCCTTCCAGGCCGCCATGGCCCAGACCGGCCGAGCGCTGGTCCGCGCCGGCGTTTTCGCAGACGTCATCGACGTCGGCGGCGGCTTCCCGTCGATCTACCCGGGGATGATTCCGCCGGACATGGCCGACTACATCGCGGCCATTGATCGCGGTTTCAACGAGATGCCGGTGTCGGAGACGACGGAACTGTGGTGCGAGCCCGGCCGGGCGCTGGTCGCGGAATCGACCTCGCTGATGACCCGCGTCGAGCTGCGCAAGGGCAATGCCCTGTACCTGAACGATGGCGCCTACGGCTCGCTGTTCGACGCCGCGCACGCCAAGTGGCCCTTCCCTGTGAAGAGTTACCGCGGCGGCGGCGAAGCCCGCGAGCTCGACGGCGCGCTGCGTCCGTTCGAGTTCTACGGTCCGACCTGCGACTCGATCGACCACATGCCCGGCCCGTTCTGGCTGCCGGAAGACATCCGCGAGGGCGACTTCGTGGAGATCGGCATGCTGGGCGCCTACGGCGTGGCGATGCAGACCCGCTTCAACGGTTTCGGCGCCGTGGAAGAGGTCGAGGTCGGCGATGCGCCGATGGCCTCGATGTTCGGTCTCGCACGCCGCTCGATCCCCATGCCGCGCACGGCGGAAGCGACCAATGTCGTCCGGCTGTCGCGCCCGAAGGGTAAGGCCGGCCAGAGGAAGCGGAGAAGGTAGGCCGCAACCCGCCACGCTCCGGGCGGTTTCATCAAGACCAGCCCCAGCCCGTCGCTCCGTCCGGGCTGGGGACTTCATTCAATGGACGGGCGCTCACTGTCAGGGAAACCGAAGCGATGAACGCTCCGACCAACACCAAGGCCCAGCTGCTCGCCAACACCGTCGAGCACATCGACATCACCAGCTTCGACGCGCGCCCGATCATCGATGCGATGCGCAAGATGAGCTTCAGCTCGCGCGACACCGCCCGCGCCGCCGACATCTTCAACATGGCGCTGGAAGACAAGGCCTGCTCGCCCTGGCTGATCCTGGCCGGGTCGACCTCGGCCGGCGGCTGCATGCACGTCTACCGGGACATGGTGAAGTTCGGCATGGTCGACGCCATCGTCGCCACCGGCGCCTCGATCGTCGACATGGATTTCTTCGAGGCCCTGGGCTTCAAACACTACCAGGCCGCCGGCCCGGTCGACGACAACGTCCTGCGCGACAACTACATCGACCGCATCTACGACACCTACATCGACGAGGAAGAACTCCAGGCCTGCGACCACACCATCCTGGAGATCGCCAATCGCCTGGAGCCGCGCGGCTATTCCTCGCGCGAGTTCATCTGGGAGATGGGCAAGTGGCTGTCGGAAGGCAACGCGAAGAAGGAAGGCAGCCTGATCCAGACCGCCTACGAGGAAGGCGTGCCGATCTTCTGCCCGGCCTTCGTCGACAGCTCGGCCGGGTTCGGCCTCGTCAAGCACCAGAAGGAGCGCGCCGCGGCCGGCAAGCCCTACCTGATGCTCGACGCCATCGCCGACTTCCGTGAGCTGACCGACATCAAGATCGCCGCCGGCGTCACCGGGTTGTTCATGGTCGGCGGCGGGGTGCCCAAGAACTTCGCCCAGGACACGGTTGTCTGCGCCGAAATCCTCGGTGTCGAGGCCGAGATGCACCGCTACGCCGTGCAGATCACGGTCGCCGATGTGCGCGACGGCGCCTGCTCCTCGTCCACGCTCAAGGAGGCCGCCAGCTGGGGCAAGGTGCAGACCACGCACGAGCAGATGGTCTTCGCCGAGGCCACCACGGTGGTGCCGCTGATCGGCTCGGACGCCTATCACCGCGGCGCCTGGAAGAACCGCGTCAAGCCGCGCTGGCAGAAGCTGTTCGCCTGATCCGGGCAGATCGCTGATCCTGTAAAGCCGCGCGAGGTCCAGCCCCTCGCGCGGCTTTTTCCTTTGCGGCTCAGGCGGTCCAGATCAGCCAGCCGACATAGGCGGCGTAGCCGAGGAGCAGGGTGGCGCCCTCCCTGCGCGAAACCCGGCCCCGGCTGCGCGCGAACAGGATCATCAGCGCCGTCGCCGCCACCAGCACCCAGATGTCGAGCCGCGCGATCTCCGGCGGCACGTCGATCGGTTTGATGGCGGCCGTCAGGCCGAGGATGCCGAGGATATTGTAAAGGTTCGACCCGACGATATTGCCCAGCGCCACGTCGCCCTGCTTGCGAACCGCCGCCACCAGGCTGGTGACGAGCTCGGGCAAGGAGGTGCCGACGGCGACGATGGTCAGGCCGATCAGGGTGTCGGAAACGCCCAGATCCTTGGCCAGCTCGATCGCGCCGCTGACCAGCAGGTTGGCGCCGAACACGGTGACGCCGATCCCCGCCGCGGCCATCGGCAGGGCGAGCCAGAGACCGGGCGCCGCGCGCGCCGCATCGGCGGCTCCGGCCTCGATCCGCGCGCCCTCAGAGTCAGGCTGACGGCGCTCGGTCATCCAGACGATCAGGATGTAGACCACCAGCGCGCCGAACGCGAACCACCCCATCTCGCGGGTGAGGTATCCCTGCAGGATGGCCCAGACACAGGCGCCGGTGGCCAGCACAAGAGCGACCGCGTCCCGTCGGAAGGCCCCCTTTTCGACCGACAGAGGGGCGATCAGCGCGGTCAGGCCAAGGATCAGCAGAATGTTGGCGATGTTCGAACCGACGACGTTGCCGACCGCGATCCCCGGCGACCCTGCGAACGCCGCCTGCACGCTGGTGACCAGCTCCGGTGTCGAGGTGCCGAACCCGACCATGGTCAGGCCGATCAGCAGCGGGCTGACGCCCAGCCGTCGGGCCGCGCTGGCCGCGCCGCGCACCAGCAGATCGCCTCCGGCGGCCAGCATGGCCAGTCCCGCTGCTATTCCGAGCCAGAGTTCCATCGGTCGTCGCCTCCCGCCCAGAGGGAAGCCCGCCGATTGCGGGCTTGCAACGAAAACCGGAGTGGTCATGCTGGAAAAAAGCGGGCGGGAGGCGCGGGCGATGAACCGTATGCGGATGATCTTGGCGGCCGGGGCGGCGGCGATGCTGACGGTGGGCGTCGCCTGGGCCCAGTTCCCCTTCCCCGGCTACTTCGGCGACCGGCTGATGGACACGTCCGCCGCCATCCCGCCCGCGCCGCAGCCCGGGTCGCCGCTGGCCGAGGCCGACCGGGCAGTCTTCCTGTCGACCCGGGCGCTGGAGGGTACGCCGCGCTGGGACATGGCCATCGAGGATCTTGATGAGCGAAGGGCGGTCTACGCCATGCGCTGCGCCATCGGCGTCGAGATCAAGGACCTGGGCGATGCGCCGAAGCTGTCCCGGGTCTTGCTGCGGGTCGCGCCGGACATCACCAGGGCCATTGACGCACCCAAGGCCTTCTACAACCGCAAGCGCCCCTACCTGGAGCAGGAGGGCGAGATCTGCACCGCGCGCAGCGAGGACCTGGCGAAGAGCCCTGACTATCCGTCGGGCCACTCCAGCTGGGGGTGGGCGGTCGGTCTGATCCTGGCCGAACTGGCGCCCGACCGGGCGGTCCCGATCCTGCAAAGGGCCCGCGCCTATGGCGAGAGCCGGGTCGTCTGCGGGGTGCACACCGCCAGCGCCGTCGCAGCAGGGCGGGACAACGGCGCGGCGGTGGTCGCCGCCATGCACGGCGTTCCCGACTTCAGAACGGACATGGAAGCGGCCCGCGCAGAGCTCGCCGGGCTGCGGGCCAAAGCCGCCCCCCTGGAGGGCTGCGAGGCCGAGGCGGCGGTGTTGGCCAAACCGGCCTGGTAGCCATACCCCGACGGGCGCTTGCTCTCGGGGTCCGCCGTCTCTACCTCTGGCCCATGGCCCATGTGCACGCCTGCGATCACGATCACGACCAGCCGGGCCTGTCCGGCGGGGCGCTGGTCGCCGGGCTGACGGCGGCGGAGGCGCGCTGCGCGGCGGCGGGCCAGCGGCTGACCGCGCCCCGGCGGCGGGTGCTGGAACTGCTGCTCGGTTCCGGCCAGCCGGTGAAGGCCTATGATCTGATCGCCGCGTACGGCGCCGGCGGCGAGCCGGCCAAGCCGCCGACGGTCTACCGCGCGCTGGAGTTCCTCTCCCGCCACGGCTTCGCCCATCGCATCGAAAGCCTGAACGCCTACATCGCCTGCGGCGGCGGCAGCGAAGGCCATGCGGCGGCCTTCCTGATCTGCGACTGCTGTGGCCGCACCCGCGAGATCGCGCCGGTCGGCGCGGCCGAGATCGAGCGTCTGGCCGCCGAACGCGGCTTCACCCTGACCGGCCTCACCGTCGAGGCCCACGGCCGTTGCGAGGATTGCCCCGCCTGATGTCGAGTACCGGAGTCGAAATCTGGCGCGGGGGCGTCAACACCTGGGAATGCGACGAGATGGGGCACATGAACGTGCGCTTCTACGTCACCAAGGCCACCGAGGGGCTGGTGGGCCTGGCCGCCGCCCTGGGCCTGCCCAACGCCTTCGCGGCCCATGCCGAATCGACCCTGCTGATCCGTGAGCAGCACATCCGCTTCCTGCGCGAGGCCCACGCCGGCGCGGCGCTGCACATGACCGGCGGCGTGCTGGCCTTCGGCGAGGACGAGGCGCGGCTGGTCCAACTGCTCTGGCACAGCGAGAGCGGCGCCCTGGCCGCGACCTTCCAGACCGTGGTCGCCCATGTGACGCCGCGCGACGGCCGACCGTTCCCGTGGAGCGCCCGGTCGCGCGCGCTGGCCGAAACGCTGGTCGTGGACCTGCCCGAACAGGCCGCCGCCCGCAGCGTGTCCCTGGACCCGGTGATCTCCACCGCCGGCCTCGCCCGCGCCGATGCGCTGGGTCTGGTCCGCATCGCCCAGGGCGCGGTCTCGCCGCAGGACTGCGACATCTTCGGCCGCATGCGGGCCGAACAGTTCATCGGCCGGGTCTCCGACGGCATTCCCCGGCTGGTTCGCGGCTTCCGCGACACCGTCAGCGAGGCGGCGGCGGAGAAGCCGAAGCGGGTCGGCGGGGCCGTGCTGGAATACCGGCTGATCCATCTGGACTGGCCGCGCGCCGGCCAACGCCTGGAAATCCGTTCCGGCCTGAAGACCGCCGACACCCGGACCAAGACCATGGTCCACTGGATGATCGATCCCGACACCGGCAAGGCCTGGGGAACGTCTGAGGCGGTGGCCATCACCTTCGACCTCGACGCCCGCAAGATCGTCCCGATCAGCGACGCGGCGCGCGAACGGCTGATGACCCAGGCGACGCCGGGCCTGGCGCTGTAGGGCGTTGCGTGGTTCGCGACGCCGGCCCGAGAGCCGGCTCCTCACCATGACGCAGGTGATTGGCGTTCCACAGAGATCGTCATCCTGAGGAGCGAGCTCTTGGGCGAGCGTCGCGAAGGACGCACTACCCCTAAGCCGCCGCCAGAAGCGCCTCGCGCACCAGATCGGGCCGTTCCATCGGCAGGAAGTGGCTGGTTCCAGGCACGGTCTCGATGGTCGCGCCACTGGCCAGCACGGCCGCCTCGTGAACGTCGAACTGGGCGGTGGACGCGTGTTCGGCCTTGAAGATGCGGATCGTCGCCGCGATGTCCAGGATGCCGCCGACGGCGTCAGGCGACGGCGTCGAGAAGTTCGCCGCCTCCCATTCCGGCGCGCAGGCCAGGCGCAGAGCGCCATCGCCGGCCTCCGCGAGGCCGTCCGCCAGATAGTCCCTCAGCATGTCGTCGGACCAGGTTCTGAACGCGCCCCGCCCATGGTAGGCGTCGAAGGCCGCCTCGCGGCTGGCGAAGGTGTCCCGCCGTCGAAGCGCGCCCTGGGCCAGGGGGCTGCTCCGCATGCCCTCCTCGCCCAGCAGCGCGGCGCGCTCCGGCGTGATAATCACCGGATCGAACAGGATCAGTTGCCGGGCGGCGTCCTTGCGCTCCGCGGCAGCCAGCAGGCAGGCCGTGCCGCCCATCGAGTGGCCAGACAAGATCTTCGGTTTCTCGCCGAGCGCTTGAAGCAGGGCGAGCAGATCGTCGCTGTAGCCGCGCCAGACGTTGGAAGCGTAGGGAACCGCCGGCAGCGTCGTCCGCCCGTGGCCGCGCTGGTCGACCGCCAGGATGCGCAACCGGTCGGCCAGCGGCGCGAGAATCGACCGATAGGTCGCTGCGTTGAAGCCGTTGGCGTGCAGGAACAGGACGTCCAGCGCCCGGTCGGCGGGACCGAACTCGATGGCCGCCATCTGGCCGCCCGGGACGGCGATCATGCGGCGGCGCGCGGGCGAGACGTCTGGCAGGACAGGATTGATCATCCGCCCTGCCTAGTGCCTTCCCCTCACGTGAGTCGAGAGGGCTAGATCTTGGTCAGGTCCCAGCTGCCGCCCGGCTTGCGACAGGCGCGAAAGCGCTCCCGCTCGGCACCGTACTTCTTGGTGTAGATGGTCTGTTCGATACGACGGCAATCGCCGGTGTCGCCGCCACGCGGGCGGACCACCGACTGGGCGACATAGCCGGTGGCATAGCCGTTCTGGCCGACCAGAAGCCACGGCTGCCCCTGGACCTTGGCCAGCACCTGGAAGTCCTGCCCCCCGGCCAGCTTGCCGACGATCGGGCCCGACGTTGACGGCCGGCCGCGCAGGTTCACGGTGTTCGGCGCGTACCACCAGCCGCCGCCGCCCTCCCAGTCGCGCTGCGGTGTGACGCCGCGCGCGAAGCTGACGCTCTGCAGACGATAGGGTTCGCCGTAGCCTTCGCCATAGGCGCTCCAGGGCTCGACGGTCACATCCCCTCGCGAACCGGTCTCCGGATTGCGCCAGTTGGTGGCGTGGCCGGTGCGGAGAGCGTCCTCGAGCGCGGCTTCCGCTTTTTTCCGGTCGGCCTCCTGGATCTTGCAGCCGATCGCAGAGCCTGCCGCCGCGCCGATACCGGCCCCGATCACGGCGCCGAGCCCCCGTTCGTTCTTGGCGATCTTGTTGCCGATGAAGCCGCCGACGATGGCGCCGATGACCGCGCCGCCCTCCTGCTTCCCGCCGTCCGCATCACACCCGAAGATGCCGCGCGCCTGGGCCGCGCCAGGCATGGCGACAGCGGCGGCGACCAGAAGAGCTGAGGCAGTAGTGGTAAGGCGCATGGTCGTCTCCATGTGAGAGCTGCAGACTGTCTTGTCCGCCCAAAATAGTCCGATGGATCGGGAAAGTACCGGCGGCGTCGCGGCGGCCGCATTGATTTCACGCAATTGTGCGTCAGGGTTCGGCGGGCGGCCTGGCGATCGCGTACGCCTCCGGTTCCAGGAGCGGCCCTTCCACATTGTCGTCGCCGAACTCGGCGCGCAGCGCCGCGACGATCGCATACCCCTCGGCCTGATGCGCCAGACTCTCGTCCTCGCTGAACGCCGGGCCCGCGTCGGGATCGTAAGGATCGACCGCATCGTGGAAGTCGTTCTCCCAGGTCCTCAGGCGCTCCGCGAGCATCTCCGGGAGATGCTCGAAGGTGTCGACGGGGTAGCCCGTATCGGCGTCCAGCAGCGGCTGGTAGCCGTACCGGCGCACCAGACGCACACGGGTCGGGCGGGGCTGGATGACCGGCATGCCGCCTGGCTCATCGCCAAAGGCAGGCCGTGGCCCCGGGTTCCAGACCAGCTGACGCGCGACCCAGACGGCCATCGCCAGCGCGGCGAACGCCAGGGCCGCTCCGCGCCACGGCTCCGTCAGGATGGCGAGACGCTCGTGGTCGTTCAGCCACAGCACCATGGCCGTCGCCACCGCCCAGAACAGGGCGGCGTTCGCCACCTGACGCCGGCCGTGGACCTCCGATTCGTCCTCCGGCGGGAAGCGCTTCCCGGCGAAGATCAGCCAGCCGGCCTGAAGGCCGAGATTGAGCAGGAACAGCCACGGCGCCCAGCCGCTGAGCAGAACCAGGCTCAGGCCGCTGACGCCGGTGACCACCGATGTGGCGGCCAGTATCCAGCGGCGGAGACCCTCCTCCGGGTCGGGGCGGCTAAGGGTGAGCGAGGCCAGGGCCTGATCGAGGATCGAGTCCATGGCCAGCGCCCGAAGCGTCACGATGCCGCCAAAGACGTAGAAGACGCCCACGAGCCGGGCGGTGATGTCGATCACGTCCATATCGCCTTGCATCATGCCACGGGCGCGGTCCGCATCCTCCGTTAGGGGGCCTTGGCTTTCCCCGCGTCAAAGAGCGACACTGCGGGAAACGGGAGGAACACATGACCGCTCACGCCGCCGTCTCGGCCGCCGACACAAAGTGGAACTGCTTCGAGGTCACCATCGAGGCGGGCGTCGCCCACATCCGCATGACGCGGCCCGAGGCGATGAACACCATGAACAAGGATTTCTGGCGCGAACTGCCGGCCATCGTGAAGGACATCGACGACAACGCCCGGGCGCGCTGCATCGTCATCTCCTCGACCGGCAAGCATTTCTGCGCCGGCATGGACCTGTCGGTGTTCGCCAATGTCGGCGACCGCGACGGCGCGCCGGTCGACCGCCATGTGGCCGGGGAGAGCTTCCGCCGCCACGTGCATCACCTGCAGGACACCTTCACCTGCCTGGACGAGGCGCGGATGCCGGTAATCGCCGCGATCCACGGCGGCTGCATCGGCGGCGCTGTGGATTTCACCAGCGCCTGCGACATCCGCTACTGCACCGCCGACGCCTTCTTCACGATCATGGAGATCAACATCGGCATGACCGCCGATGTCGGCACCTTCCCGCGTCTGTGCAAGCTGATCCCCGAGGGCTGGGTGCGCGAGTTGGCCTACACCGGCCGCCGTCTTCCGGCCCAGCGGGCCAGGGAGATCGGCCTGGTCAACGAGGTGCTGCCCGACCACGAGGCGGTCGTCGCCCATGCCCTGGCCACGGCCCGGGAGATCGCCAGCAAGTCGCCGCTGGCCGTGGCCGGCAGCAAGGTGATGATCAACTACGCCCGCGATCACACGATCAAGGACGCGCTGGACTATATCGCGCTCTGGCAGGTCGGCATGTTCTCCGGCCCCCACATGGCCGAGACCTTCGCCGCCAGGCAGGAAGGTCGGGAGCCGGTGTTCCCGGATCTGATGCCCTTGCGACGGGGGCTCTAGACTTCTGATTCCAGAGCACGATTCAGGGGTCAGGCGGTTCCGTCTGACGCCATCGTACTCTAGCGCCAGCCCGCCGCCCGGGCCTTGCGTTCGGCGGCGACATCGACCGGTGCGCCCAGCCCTAGGGTTGTAATCGCGGCGTTCATCGCCGCGGAAGGGACGGCGGCGCCGACCTCGGTCAGCACCAGCCGCCAGCCGTCTCCGGTCCGGCAGGCGATGCCCGTGATGCGGGTCTCGCTCGCGAAGGTCCGACACCAGACGCCGCTCTGACTGTGATAGGTGGCCAGCAGCTCGACCGCCGGGTCGGGCTTCTGGTCCTGCGCCAGGCCCTGCTCCAGCGTCGCGGCCAGGGCGCCCCTCGCCTGCAGCTTCCCGTCCAGCAGGTCATTGGTGGGACGCGGCGCGAAGATGCCTACGGCGATGCCGAGCACGAGGCCGGCCGCCAGTGCTGCCCACCGGGGATCGAGCGGCTTGCGCGCGGTTGGCGCGCCCGCCTTGGCTTTCCGGGGCGGGGCCGGCGGCGTTTCCCGGGTGCGGCGCGCGTCGGCCAGCGAGACCACGGGCGCGGCGGACTTGTCGCCGGCCGCCGTCCTGGATTTGCGCCCTCCGGAGGAAATGGCGTTCTGGATCATGGCGCCGACCTCGCGATGGCGCCGCAGGCGTTCGGCGACCGTGGGATCGCTGGCCACCGCCGCCTCGACCGCCGCCCTGTCCGGCGCGGACAGCTTGCCGCCGATGTAGGCGATCAGCATCTCATCCGTAACGATCATGACGGGGCTCCGGCGGAAGGGGCGGCAAGGCGCGCAATCTGCCCCACCGGGACGACGGCGCAAAGCGTCCGCACGCTTCCGGGGATCAGGCTTCGAGTTCGGCGTCGCGGAGATCGGCGTCCTGAAGCTTCGCGCCCGCCAGATCGGCCTCCAGGAACCGGGCCTTCTGGGCATGGGCGCCCCGCAGGTCGGCGCCGCGCAGAATAGCCTTGGTCAGGTCCGTCCGGATGAACCGACCCTGAGCGATCATCAGCGGCCCCAGCCTGGCGTCACGCAGGTCGGCCTTGTTCAGCTGGGCGCCCGACAGCTTTGCGCCGCGCAGATCAGCGCCCTTAAGGATCGTACTGCGCAGGTCGGCTCCCGTGAGATCGGCGCCCTGAAGCTCCGCGCCGGCGAGGTTCATACCGAAGAACACGGAGCGCGGAGCGACCAGCCCGGTCATACGCCGCCCGCGAAGCTGCCGAAGCGAGCGGAAGTCGACCCGGGACGCCTTCATCACCGCGCCTTCCGCACCTTCGGATTCGCAGAAGCGTTCATGGTCGCGCAGCAGCTCCTGGAGCGGCACATCGTCGACGTAGATTATGGGCGGCGGCGCCGTCAGGACGTCGGTGAGGTCGGCCTTGTCGAAGTTGGCGGCGCCCATGTCGACGCCGACCAGCACGGCCTGCCGGAGCGACGCGCCGGAAAGATCGCTGCCGAACAGGTCCGCGCCGGAAAGGTCGGCCCCGTCGAGCACCGCGTTGACCAGCCTGGCCCCCGCCAGACAGGCGCCGTTCAGATTGGCGTCGGTGAAGTCGGCCGACAGGGCGTGCGCGCCGGAGAGCTGGGCGCCGGTGAGATTGGCGCCTTCCAGCACTGCGTAATCGAGCTCCCCGGGCTTGCGCTCGTGCTTCAGGATCCGCCAGCCGCTGCCGGCGCCCTGCATGGCGATGCGACCCTCGCGAAGATCGCAGCCGGCCAGATTGGCGCCCGCCATGTTGGCGCCTCTAAGGCAGGCGCCGCGCAGGTCGGCGGCGGTCAGATCAGCATTGCGAAGGTCGGCGTCGCGCAGGTCGCATCCGAACAGGGTCGCCCGCTTGAGCGTGGCGCCCTTCAGGCTGGCGCCATGGAACCAGGCGCCGGTCAGCTCAGCCTCGGTGAGGTCGACGCCGTCGAACATCATGTTCGAAAGGTCGGCATAGGACAGGTTGGCGCGCTTGCCGCCATTGCGGCCGCCAAGATAGCGTGCGTGCGCCTCCAGCACGGCCTTGACGGCGCCGAAGTCGAGATGACGGATCAGGCTTTGCTTGGCGGAGGGGGCAGTCATGGAGGCGGGTTTCCGAACCCGCGTACTTTTGCCGCACCTGCCTTAATGGAAGGTGTGAAATTCCGGAATCGGCGGTTTCAGAGCCAGCCTTTCCTGCGGAACCACCACAGCGCGACCGCCATTGTCCCGATCATCGCCAGAAGCGCCCCCGCGAATCCGAACGGCTGCTCTGCGCCGGGAATGCGCGCGAAGTTCATCCCGAAGACCGAGGCGATCAGCGTCGGCGGCATCAACACCACTGCCCAGATCGAAAAGACCTTCATGATCTCGTTCTGGTCGGTGTTGATCAGGGCCGTGGCCGAATCGAGCAGGAAGGTCAGGTTCTCGGTCAGATAGGCCGAGTGGTCGGTCAGCGACTGGATGTCTCGCTGCAGCGATCGCAACCGTTCGCGGTTGTCCTTCAGGCTGGCGATCTCTTCGGCCAGCGCGGCGAAGGACACCAGACGGGCCAGACTGACCAGGCTGCTGCGCGCCTTGGCGGTGATCGCCTGGCTTCGACCCAGTCGCCGCAGGATCGGTTTGAAGGCTCCCTTGCGGTCGCGGCTGAAGATTTCGCCTGAGATCCTGTCAACGTCCGCCGAGGCGGTCTCGAGAATGTCGGCCAGCCGGTCGACCAGCGCGTCCAGCAGCCCCAGCAAGGCGTTCGCGCCGCCGGTGCAAAAGTCGGCGTCGCGGGTCGCCTGGGCGATGTAGGCCACGAACGCGCGGGGCTCGACGTACCGGATCGTGGCCAGCCGTCCGCGGGCCAGGACGAAGGTGATCGGGGCCAGGGCCGGATCCTCGCCGTCAGCGCCGACCAGCACGAAGGCCGTCATGAAGTGAGCGCCGTCTTCCTGGTACAGCCGGGAGGAGACCTCGATCTCGGCCATTTCCTCGCGGGTCGGCAGCTGCACGCCCAGCGCCGTCTCGGCGGCGAGTTCCTCCTCGCGGGTCGGGCTGACGAGATCGACCCAGGCGGTGTCGGACGGAAGCGCCCAAGCGGGATCGCGCTCATCCACCTCGTGGAGACCGCCGTCTCCGCTGCGAAGCACCCTGAGCATAGGCGTGCTGATCTCCCGGCCAGAAGACGGGAATGGCGCGGGCCGGCGCTGGCGTCAATGCGCCGGGATCAATCCTGCTGGTCGGACTGGTTCTGGCCGGTGGCCGCCGCGATCAGGGCGGCGATCCGGTCGGTAGCGTCGGCGGCCTGGTTCACAACGCCCAGCGGCGAGGGCAGCGGGCCGATGCCGCCGGCGGTCTGGTTGGCGGCCGCGCGGGCCATGGTCACGCCCTGGGCGGACCAGTAGCGCGGATCGGTCTGGGCGAGGCGCTGGGCCTGGGCGTTCTGGTAGATGAAGCCGTGGGTCGGATAGACCGAAGTCCCGAGGTCCCGGATAGGATCGTACCAGACCTTGACCAGCGACCAGTCGCCCAGCGGCGAAACGTCGATCACGGTGACGTCGGTCTCGATCTGGCCGCGGGCGCCGCCGATGCGGGACCAGTTGGCGTGGGTGATCTGGATGACGCGGTCGGTCACCAGCCGGCTGACGACGGCCACATGACCCAACTGCATCTTGCCGGTCGGCTTGAAGGTGAGGACCGCGCCCGTGCGCGGCATACGGCCGGTTTCGTACTTGCCGCCCGCCTGGCCCCACCAGGTCCGGGCGTCGCCGTAAATCTGGATGCCAGAGAGCAGTCGCGCGAAGGGCACGCATTGCCAATAAAGATCCGCCATGGCGTTAGCCGTGGGCGTAAGGCTGATCACCGTTGCGGCGGCCAGGGAACCTAGGATGGTTCTGGTCCGTTGACGCATCAGGAGCGCTCCCCCGTGGTACTGAACGACAGGGGATACTCATCTCACACACGAATGAAAAGAGTCTTTTTACGCCGTCGCCGCGGCGTGTCGCCGCGCGCGCCATGAGTCGGCCCACAGTTTCATGCGTGTGCGGGCCGGTTTCTCGATCAGATGATACGAGACGGCCGACAGTGGAACGACGCCGACGAGGAAGATTATCCACAGGCCGAGCGGCAGCTTTTCAGTCGGTAGATTCAAGACTTTCGCCGCGGCATTCACAAAGATGATCTTCCACGGAACGCAGATCATATAGGTCGAGTAGCTGATCTCGCCCAGGTAAACGAACGTGGGTTGCGAGGCGAAGCCCGAACCATGCTGGGCGAGCCCCGCGAGGCACAGGATCAGCCCCCCGAAGCCGATGATGCTGACCACGTCCGGCGCCCCGGCCGCCGCCGCAATAAGCATGCCGGCGCCAAAAAATGCGGCGCCCAGCGCCGCCGCGGACAGGCTGCGCACCGCGCCCGACCGCCACAACGCGTGCATGGCGCACCCCAGCATGAAGCAGGGCACGATGCGCAAAGCGCCCCAGTTGATCGTCGCCTGGGTCAGCGAAAAGCCGGACAGCTGCTGGAAGACCGCGTAGAGCGCCGAGATCGCCGCCACGACCAGGCCGGTGAACAGCCACGGCCGGCCGCGCAGCTTCCACGCCGCCCAGGCGGAGATCGGGAAGGTCAGATAGGCAAACCACTCCGCCGAGATAGACCATGACGGATGGTTGAACGCCGCCTGCGGCGCCAGACCCCAGGCCTGCAGAAGCAGGACATTGGCCGGCAGCGATTCCCAGCTCAGTATCCCGGCGTCCACCGCGAACCCCGCCGCTCCGGCCCCGACTCCCAGGGCGATCATGCCCAGCAACGTCGCCAGGTGCAGCGGGTAGACGCGCGCCAGGCGGTTCCACAGGAAGTCGCCGTACCTGAACCGGCCTTCCCCGAAGGCGCTCAGGTAGACGTGGCAGAGGATGAAGCCCGAGAGGGTGAAGAACAGCTCCACGCCCAGGTAGCCCTTTTCGACCAGGGTCGGGGTGAATCCGACGTCCAGCTTGGGCCAGTAGTGGAAGAGGACGACCCACATCGCGGCAAAGAAGCGCAACGCCGTGAGCGGCCTGATATTGGCGGCGTCCTGCATATCGGTCTCCCGGCGTCCTTCCCTGCGGCGGATTAATCCGGCAAAGCCGGTTCAATCCGCCCCGTGACGCGCTAGATAAGCGCACCCGGGTTCACCAGACGTGAAAGGCCACGCTCCCCCATGGACGCTCTTCTTCAGCTCGCCGCCGATCCGACCGTCTGGGCGGCGTTGATCACCCTGGTGATCATGGAAGTGGTGCTCGGCATCGACAACCTGGTCTTCATCGCGATCCTGTCGAACAAGCTGCCGCCCGAGCAACGGCAGAAAGCCCGTCGCATCGGCATCTCGCTGGCGCTGGTCATGCGGATCGCGCTGCTGTTCTCGATCACCTGGATCATCGGCCTGACGACGCCGGTCTTCGACCTCGGCCTCAGCGGCCCGGCGGGCGAACATGGCGAACCGACCTTCGAGACCACCTTCTCCTGGCGTGACCTGATCCTGATCGCCGGCGGCCTGTTCCTGCTGTGGAAAGCCACCAAGGAAATCCACCACAGCGTCGATCCAGCTCCGACCGGCGACGTGATGGACACCAAGAACGTGGTCATCTCGAACTTCGGTTCGGCGATCTTCCAGATCATCCTGCTCGACCTGGTCTTCTCGGTGGACTCGATCCTGACGGCGATCGGCATGACGAACCACCTGCCGGTCATGATCATCGCCGTGGTCGTGGCCGTGACCGTCATGCTGCTGGCCGCCGACCCGCTGTCCAACTTCATCAACGACAACCCGACCGTGGTCATGCTGGCGCTGGGCTTCCTGCTGATGATCGGCGCGGTGCTGATCGCCGACGGCTTCGGCGTGCACGTGCCCAAGGGCTACATCTACGCCTCCATGGCCTTCGCCGGCCTGGTGGAGGGCCTGAACATCGCCGCGCGGAACGGGGCCAGAAAGAAGGCCGCCAAGTTGGCGGACGCCTCCGGGGGCGTGCCGCCCCAGGGCCACTAACGGGGCACGAGGCCCCTACAGGAAGCTGTAGGGGTCGACGTCCAGAACCACCCTGATCGCCCCCGGCGGCCGCGCGCGCGCGCGCCAGGCGGCAAGGAAGCCCTGCAGGTCGACGGTGCGGTCGGCCCGCACCAGGAACCGCTTGCGCCGGCGCCCCCGGATCAGGGCCAGCGGGGCGTCGGCCGGTCCGAAGATGTCGACGCCGTCAGCGTTGGGCGCGACCGAGGCCAGCAGGCGGACATAGGCCTCCAGCGCGACGGGATCGGGACCGGAGACGATCACAGCCGCCAGCCGGCCGAAGGGCGGCAGCACGGCCAGTTCGCGCGCCTCCATCTCCGCCTCGATGAAGGCGTCGCGATCCTGGGCGGCGAGGGCCTCCATCACCGGATGGTCGGGCGCGTAGGTCTGCAGGAGGGCCCGCCCCGGCCGGTCACGCCGCCCCGCCCGCCCGCTGGCCTGGGCCAGCAGCTGGAAGGTCCGCTCCCCGGCCCGCAGGTCGCCGCCGCGCAGGCCGAGATCGGCGTCGACGACGCCGACCAGCGTCAGGTTCGGAAAGTCATGCCCCTTGGCCGCCGCCTGGGTGGCCACCAGGACGTCAATGTCGCCGGCCGCCATCGTGGCGATCAGGCTGCGCGCGCCGTCGGCGTCGAACACGGTGTCGGAAGAAAAGACCGCCACCCGCGCCTGCGGGAACAGCTCGCGCACCTCCTCCTCGACCCGTTCGACGCCGGGGCCGATGGAGACCAGGCTGTCCTTCGCCCCGCAGTGCGGGCACTTGTCCGGGCGCGGCATCGAAAAGCCGGTCAGGTGGCAGACCAGCCGTCCGGTGTAGCGATGCTCGACCAGCCAGCTGTCGGAGTCAGGCGACTTCATCCGCTCGCCGCAGGCCCGGCAGAGCACCAGCGGCGCATAACCCCGGCGGTTCAGGAACAGTAAGGTCTGCTCGCCGCGGGCGAAGGTCTCGACCATCGCCTCGACCAGCGGCGGCGACAGCCAGCGGCCGGTCTCCGGCGGCGTCTGGCGCATGTCGATCAGGTCGACGTCCGGCAGCTGGGCCGCGCCGTGCCGGGCGCCCAGCTTCAGCCAGCGGTAGCGACCCTGGCGCGCGTTCCAGATCGTCTCCAGCGACGGCGTGGCCGAGGCCAGCACGATGGCGCACTTCTCGATATGGGCCCGGGCCACGGCCATGTCGCGGGCCTGGTAGATGAAGCCCTCTTCCTGCTTGAAGGACCCGTCGTGCTCCTCGTCGACGACGATCAGCTTCAGGTCCCGGTAGGGCAGGAACAGCGCCGAGCGGGCGCCGACGACGATGCGGGCCTTGCCTGACGCCACCCCCTCCCAGGCCCGGCGGCGCAGCGGCGGCGGCACGGCCGAATGCCACTCGACCGGCGCGCCGCCAAAGCGGGTGGTGAAGCGGGCCAGCACGGCCTGGGTCAGGGCGATCTCGGGCAGCAGGACCAGCACCTGGCCCTCCGGGCTGGCGGCCAGCGCCGCAGCGACGGCCTCAAGATAGACCTCGGTCTTGCCCGAGCCCGTCACGCCGTCGAGCAGGGCGGCCTGGAAGCCGCCTTCGTGGACCATGTCGACCAGCACGTCGGCTGCCGCGCGCTGACTATCATTCAACACCGGGCCCGGTGAGGTCCAGTCGAGATCGTCGAAATTTATCTCGCGGGTCTCCAGCAGGATTTCGAGCGATTTCTCGTCGATGAGACCCTTGAGAACGCCGCTTGAAACCCCCGCCGCCTCGGCCAGGTCCGCAGGCGTCATCGGCGTGACGGCGGCAGCCAGCACCCGCTCCCGCGCCGGCGTCATCCGACCCGGCGGGGCGCCGGTGGCGCGCAGCAGCTTGACCGGCTTGGGCCTCGGCGCCCGCAGGCCGCGCAGGGCCATGGCCAGCGGCTGTCCCGGCGCATCGACGGAATACCTCGCCGCCCATTCGACAAAGCGCAGGGTGCTGGCCGGCATGACCGGGTCGTCGATCCGGTCCAGCACGGGCTTCAGCGGCCTGTTGCCGCCGGCCCCGTCGCGCACGGCCGTGACCACGCCCCGCACGGCGCGAGGCCCCAGCGGCACGGCGACATGGTCTCCCACGGCCAGATCCAGGCCTTCCGGCTCGGCGTAGTCGAACGCCTCTGGCAACGGCATGGGCAGAAGTACGGAAACGATGCGGGTCACAGGTAGTCCCCGGCGGCCCAAGCCGCTAAAAGACCAGCCATGCAAATCTTTCTCGACACCACCGACACCGTCGTCCTCAAGGACCTCGCCGCCACCGGCCTCGTGGACGGCGTCACGACCAACCCGACCCTGATCGCCAAGTCGGGCCGGCCCATGGCCGAGGTCATCGCCGAGATTTGCGACCTCGTCGAGGGCCCCGTCAGCGCAGAGGCGGTCGCCACCGACGCCGAGGGCATGCTGGCCGAGGGTCGCAAGCTGGCCGCCATCGCCCCCAACGTGGTCGTCAAGGTGCCGCTGACCCGCGCCGGCCTGATCGCCACGGCGGAATTCGCGCGCGAGGGCATCTCGACCAACGTCACCCTCTGCTTCTCGGCCAACCAGGCGCTGCTCGCCGCCAAGGCGGGGGCCACCTACGTGTCGCCCTTCATCGGCCGGCTGGACGACCAGACCCCGGGTTCGGGCATCGAGCTGATCCACGCCATCCGGGCGGTCTACGACAATTTCGGATTCGATACTGAAATCCTCGCCGCCTCGATCCGCACACCCGCCCACGTCACGGAATCGGCGCTGGCCGGGGCCGACTGTGCGACCATCCCGCCGGCGGTCTTCGAGGCGCTCTTCAAGCACCCGTTAACCGAGTCCGGGCTTCAACAGTTCCTGAGCGACTGGGCCAGGACCGGCCAGTCGATCCTGTAGGGCAGAATCGCCCTGCGGAACCGATCGGTTCGGGGGCGAGAATGTCTGACGCGAAGCGGAAACCATCGGCGGCGGAAGACCTGCGGCGGGTGCTGCGGGAGCATCCCCACCTGATCCGCGACGACGAGGAACTGCTGGCCGACCTCGGCCTGCGTGTGGACGCCGCCAACATCGTCGACTTCGGCCCGGCCGCTCTGGCGCGCGTGCACGCCGCCCACAAGCGCGAGTCCCGGGCCCGCAAACATCTCGAGGCCACGGCCCGCGCCAACTTCGCCGCCCAGGCCCAGACCCATGCCGCCGTCATAGACCTGCTGGAAGCGCGCAACCACTCCGATCTGGCCCGCCGCATCGACGACATGGCCACTTTGCGCTTCGGCCTGGTCGGCGCGACCCTGGCCATCGAGGGACCCGAGCGGGTTCCGGCCGGCTGGCATGCGCTGGTCGAGGGCCAGACCGACCTGATCCTGGGTCCGCAGGGGCTGGCTCGCATGGGATTTCACGCCCCGGCGCGCGGGCTGTTCGGCGCCAGGGGCGAGCAGGTGAAGTCGATGGCCATGGTTCGTGTGGCGATCTGGGAGCCGGCCCGGCAGGGCGTACTGGCCTTCGGTTCGCCGGACGAGCAGGGTTTCACCGGGGACATGGGCGCCGAGCTGGTCGCCTTCCTGGCCCGGGTGGTCGAGCGCACGGCGGAACGATGGCCGGTGCTGTAGCCATCTCCCTTCCCCCTGGAGGGGCGGCTATCGCGCATGGCCCAAGGGCGTACGCAACAGCCCCCTTCCTCCTCGATGGAGGAAGGGTCGGGGATGGTGGTGCGGACGCGACGCTTGGGGATGCGCACTGTTGGGCTCGGAGCCCCGCTGAGTCCTTCGCCCGGATGCAGCGGCCACACCACCACCCAAACCCTCCTCCATCGAGGAGGAGGGCTTCAGATTGGCTCCTCGCATGACAACGGCCCGCGAAGCCATGAGCCAATGGCTGGACCATCTGGCCAACGAGCGCCGGGTCTCGCCCCGCACGATCGAAGCCTATCTGGGCGCCGTCTCGCCCTACCTTTCCTTCCTGGAACAGCATCGGGGCGAGGCGCTGAGCCTTGCGGCCATGGGGACCATCGCCCCGGCCGAGGTCCGCGCCTACCTCGCCCATCGCCGCGACGGCGAGCGGCCGCTGGCGGCGCGGTCGGTGTCACAGGCCCTGTCGGCCATCCGCTCCTACCACGGCTTTCTGGACCGCCGGCTGGCGACGCCCAACGCCGCCCTGACGCTCGTGAAGGGTCCGCGCGTCCGGCCCGGCCCGCCGCGTCCGGTCAGCGAGGACAACGCCCGCGGTCTGATCGCGGAGGCTGCCGCCGATCCCGACCGCGACGACTGGGAGGCGCTGCGCGACGAGGCGGTGCTGACCCTGCTCTGGGGCTGCGGTCTGCGGATCAGCGAGGCGCTGAGCCTGAAGCGCTCCGACGCGCCGCTGGGCGACAGCGTCCGCATTCTGGGCAAGGGCTCCAAGACGAGGATCGTGCCGGTGCTGCCGGTGGTCCGCGAGGCGATCGACGCCTATCTCGCCGCCCTGCCCTTCGCTCCCGGACCGGACGAACCGCTGTTCCGGGCCGTGCGCGGCGGGCCGCTGAGCCCCCGGCATGTACAGGCGCGGATGCAGGCGCTGCGCGGGCGCCTCGGCCTGTCGGACCGCACCACGCCCCACGCCCTGCGCCACAGCTTCGCCACCCACCTTCTGGGCGCCGGAGCCGACCTGCGCTCGATCCAGGAACTGCTCGGTCACGCCAGCCTGTCGACGACGCAGAAGTACACGGCGGTGGACGCCGAGGGCCTGCTGGCGGCGTACGGGAAGGCGCATCCGCGGGCCTGACCCACCTCCGTCATCCTCGGGCTCGTCCCGAGGACCCCTGTGTCGGTTCGCAGGTGCGGGTGTGGTCACGTTCTCACGTGGAAGCTGAATGAGGAGTCCTCGCCACAAGGGCGAGGATGACGGCGGGAGAGGCTAAGCCGCCAGCTTCGCCTTCACCCACACCGCCGCCTCGTCGATCGCCCGCCGCCCGGCGCCCAGCCAGGGCGAGAAGGCGTGCCAGACGTGGATCATCTCGGGCCAGATCTCGGCGCGGACCTCGACGCCGGCGAGGCCCGCGCGCTCGGCCAGCAGGGTGGTGTCGGACGCCAGGATCTCCGCCCCGCCGGCGTGTAGCAGCATCGGCGGCAGGCCGTGCAGGTCGCCCAGCGCCGGGCTGGCCAGCGGGTGGCCGGGCCCCTCGCCCTGCAGATAGGCGTCGGCATAGGCCTGCAGGCTTTCGCGGGTCAGCATCGGGTCGTCGAGCACAGCGGCGTAGGCGGTTCCGGACTGGCGCAGGTTGACCCAGGGGCTGATGGCGAACAGGCAGCCCGGCTGCGGCAGGCCGCTGTCACGGATGGCGATGGCCGCGGCGATGGTCAGGCCGCCGCCCGCCGAGTCGCCGGCGATGACGATGCGTCCCGGCTCGATCCCGTCACCCAGCAGGTGGCGATAGGCCTTCACCGCATCGTCCACGGCGGCCGGGAAGCGGTGCTCGGGCGCCAACCGGTAGTCCGGCAACAGGCAGGGAACGCCGATCGCGGTCGCAAGGTTGGCGGCGAGGCCCCGGTGGCTGCGCGGGCTGCCGATGCAGTAGCCGCCGCCGTGCAGATAGAGCAGCGCCCGGGCCGGATCGGCGCCGGCCGGGGTCAGGACCTCGGCCGGCAGGCCGGCGATGTCGAGGACCTCGACGGTCAGACCGGCTGGCAGCGGCGTCATGTCGCCAAAGCCGTCGATCCCGGCCCGGCGCGCAGTCCAGTCGCCAGAGCCTTCCTCCGCCGCCGGCATCGAGGCCAGCAGGGCGCGCACCGCCCCGATCTCCGGATCCCTGTAGGTCTTCACGCCGTCCGTCATCTCGCCCGCTCCCTGTTATTTCCGGCAGCGTAAGGCGGCGGCGGGACCGTCCGCAACGAAAACGGGCTCCGGTCCGGAGACTGGAGCCCGCTGTCGTCGGTCTTCGGCCCGAACCTAGGCCTGCATCGTCCAGCCTTCGACGCCCATGGCCGCCTGGCGCAGGGCCTCGGAGCGGGTCGGGTGCGGGTGGCAGGTGCGGGCGACGTCCTCGGACGCGCCGCCAAACTCCATGGCCACGCAGTATTCGGCGATCATGTCGCCGACGTTGGGGCCGATCATGTGGACGCCGAGGATGCGGTCGGTCTTCGCATCGGCCAGCACCTTCACGAACCCCTCGCCCTCATGGTTGATCTTGGCGCGGCTGTTGGCGCTGAACGGGAACTTGCCGACCTTGTAGGCGACGCCCTCGGCCTTCAGCTCCTCCTCGGTCTTGCCGACCGTCGCCACTTCCGGGGCGGTGTAGATGACGCCCGGGATCAGGCCGTAGTTCACATGGCCCGCCTTGCCGGCGATCAGCTCGACGCAGGCCACGCCCTCGTCCTCGGCCTTGTGGGCCAGCATCGGGCCGCTGGTCACGTCGCCGACCACCCAGACGCCGCCGACGCCGGTCTTGAAGTGGTCGTTGGCGATGACGCCGCGCTTGTCCGGCGTGATGCCCACCGTCTCCAGGCCCAGACCCTTGGTGTAGGGCCGGCGGCCGATGGCCACGAGCACGTAGTCGGCGGTCAGCACCTCGGCCTCGCCGCCGGCGACCGGCTCGACGGTCAGCTCGACCGCCTTGCCCATCGACTTGGCGCCGGTGACCTTGCTGCCCAGCTTGAACTTGATGCCCTGCTTGGTCAGCGACCGCTGGAAGGTCTTGGCGGTCTCCTCGTCGATGCCAGGCACGATGCGGTCGAGAAACTCGACCACGGTGACCTCGGCGCCCAGGCGGCGCCACACCGAGCCGAGCTCGAGCCCGATCACCCCGGCGCCGATGACGACCAGCGACTTGGGCACTTCCGGCAGCGCCAGGGCGCCGGTCGAGTCGACGATACGCTTGTGGTCGACCTCGACGCCGGGGAGCGGGGTGGGCTCCGAGCCGGTGGCGATGATGATGTTCTTCGCCTCGTAGGTCATTTCGGCGCCGTGCGGGGCGGTGACGATGACCTTGCCTGGCCCGTCGATGCGGCCCCAGCCCTTGATCCACTCGACCTTGTTCTTCTTGAACAGGAACTCGATGCCCTTGGTCAGGGCAGTCACGCTCTCGGACTTCTGGGCCATCATCTGGGCCAGGTTCAGCTTGGGCTTCACCTCGATGCCGAGTTTCGCGAACTCATCGCCGGTGGCGGCGGCGTAGAGCTCGGAGGCGTGCAGCAGCGCCTTGGACGGCATGCAGCCGACGTTCAGGCAGGTGCCGCCCAAGGTCTCGCGCCCCTCGACCACGGCGACCTTCAGGCCCAGCTGGCCGGCGCGGATCGCCGCGTTGTAGCCGCCGGGGCCGCCGCCGATGATGATGACGTCGTACTGGGCCATGGGATGGAGCCGCCTTGTGTCGATGATGTCCGGACATATGGGCGTTCGGACGCCCGTTCGCGAGGCGGTTTAAGGCGCCTCGCCCCTAGGTCAACACAAGAGACCCTGAAATCCGGCTTCACCGCGCCCGGGAGGCGTCAGTCGTCGCCGCCCTGGACGGCGTCGTTCCGGCCTGCCCTGAACCGCCCGCTCCGGCGGAGAAGGACGAACAGGACCACAAGAGCGCCGGCCTCGAGCTTCAGCAGGGCGATCACCGCCTCGCCCTCGATAGCGGAGAAGGCCGAGCCCCAGAGGGTCAGTCCCACGAACAGCCAGGTCGCCGCGTCGACGGCCAGGGCCGCGGCGGCGATCCAGATCGCCGACAGGGGATCCTTCTTGGCGGCGTTCAGCGCGATCAGGCGCAGAATCCCCGCGCCAATGCCCGCGGCGACCGGCTGCCACATCCAGCCCGCCACGGCCGGGACCAGCCAACGCGCGGCGTCGAAGTCGCCGATCACCGGGATGTAGGCGCCGACCATCGCGAGGAACGCACGCATCTCAACGGGCGACAGGCCGCCGAACCGGCCAACGTGCGGCAGGGCGTGGAACACCAGGGCGGCCATGACGACCGCCGTGACGATGAAGCTCTTCCAGCCCGCGACGGCCGCGCCTCCCTCGAGCCCCGCCGCCTGCTCACGGCGGCGGTCGGCCCGACGCGACCGGCCGGAGGGCTCGGCGTCGACAGTGCTGTTCTCAACGCGGGCCATCGAGCCGAGATTGACGGTGCTGTTCTGCACCCGCGCCGGCGAGCCCAGATTGACCGTGCTGTTCTCGGTGCGCGCGCCCGAGCCAATATTGACGTCCCGCGCGCGACTCCACGGCCAGCTGAAGCCGCCGCCTCTGGACACGATGTCGTTGTTGCCGGGCGTGTCACGCATCAACTTTGGCCGTCCTCGGCGTTGGTCCGGCGGCAGGCGCCGGAACCGGACAGGGAGCGGTAGGGAACATCAATTCGAAGACAGGCGCCGGGCCGCGCCCTGGCCGTCTTCCTTCGGGTCCTTGCCTTTGCATGAGCGTCCGTCCCGTTTCGCGCGCAGCCTAGGCGCGGGAGGGCGACGGTAGCAAGCGCGCTAGGGCGAGTTGGTCAGAAGCTCGACGAGCATGCGAACCGCGAAATAGACGCCGGCCACCGTCAGACCGCCGGCGCCGGCGACGAGCAGCATGGCCTTAAGAGCCTCGAACGGTCGATCTGAAAGGGATGTTCCCGGGTCGCGTCGGGTCGCCAGCCAGCCGGCGGCCGGGCCGAGGGTCAGCGCCAGCGCCCCGGCGACGATCCGGTTCTCGGTGGGCAAGGGCTCGGCGAGGGGCTCGTCGAGCGGCTCGACGGGCGGGGGCGAGCGCAGGATGTCGATCGTGTCGGCGAGATCCTCGTCGGGAACGCTTAGCCTGTAGCCCCCGAGCGCCCTCTGCTCGATCCAGAACACGCTTCCGTAATGAGCGTCGGCGATCGATGCGACAATGCCGGCCGAACGCAGGACGGAGGCGGCGACCTGGGCTTCCGACAGGGTGTGAAACCGTGCAGCTTCGACAAGGGCCATGGCGACCTCCAGAGGCCAGCCTCGCGCGCGGCCGCCGTGCCGTCCAGCCCGATCAGCCGAGCGGAACCGGCAGGCCGTGGCGGTGGGCGAGGAACCGGCAGATCGGCTTGGGGTCGATCACGAACCAGCGGCCTTTCGCCTGCTGCGCCTCGGGATGGTCCGATGGCCCGTTCAGCACCAGCACCGGCATGCTCTGGTTCGCCTCGCCGACCAGCTCGACGATCGCCGCGCGCGGGCGCGGGAACGGGTAGTAGATGATCTCCAGGGTCTCGCGGACCTGCGGAAAGTAGCCGAGGAAGCCCTCGACCATCGCGCAGGGGCCGCAGAAGGACGGGGTCCCGTCCTTGTCGAACCCCGGCGCCAGCAGGAAGAGCCGGTCCCTGGCCAAGCGCCTAGACGTCCAGCAGCAGGCGCTGCGGGTCTTCGAGGGCTTCCTTGACCTTGACCAGGAAGGTCACCGCGCCCTGGCCGTCGACGACGCGGTGGTCGTAGCTGAGCGCCAGGTACATCATCGGACGGATGACAATCTGGCCATTCACGACCATCGGCCGCTCCTGGATCTTGTGCATGCCCAGGATGCCAGACTGCGGGGCGTTGAGGATCGGCGTCGACATCAGCGAGCCGTAGACCCCGCCGTTGGAGATGGTGAAGGTGCCGCCCTGCATGTCCTCGATGGTCAGCTGTCCGTCGCGGGCCTTCTTGCCCAGGGCGCCGATGGCCTTCTCGATTTCGGCCAGATCCATGGCGTCGGCGTCGCGCACCACGGGGACGACCAGGCCCTTCTCGGTGCCGACGGCGACGCCGATGTCATAGTGGTTCTTGTAGATCAGATCCGTGCCGTCGATCTCGGCGTTGACGTCCGGGATGGCCTTCAAACCCGCGATACAGGCCTTCACGAAGAAGCTCATGAAGCCGAGCTTCACGCCGTGCTTCTTCTCGAACGGGTCCTTGTAGGCGTTGCGCAGGGCCATGACCGCCGTCATGTCGACCTCGTTAAAGGTCGTCAGCATGGCGGCGTTGTTCTGGGCTTCCTTCAGCCGGCGCGCGATGGTCTGCCGCAGGCGGGTCATCTTCACCCGGTCCTCGCGCTCATGAATGGCGCGGGGCGCAGCGGGCGCAGCGGCGGGGGCCGGGGCGGCGGCGCGGGCTTCCAGTGCGGCCAGAGCGTCGCCCTTGGTGATGCGGCCGTCCTTGCCGGTGCCGGCGACGCCGGCGGGGTTCAGGCCGGTCTCGGTGACGATGCGCTGGACCGAGGGGCTGAGCGGAGCGGCTTCGGCCTTGGCGGCCGGAGCGGGCGCCGGAGCCGGAGCGGCGGGAGCGGCCGGCGCGGGGGCGGGCGCGGGTGCAGCCGCCTTGGGAGCGGCGGCGGCCGGAGCGACAGACGCAGCGGCGCCGGCGGTCACCTTGCCCAGCAGTGCGCCGGGCACGACGGTCTCGCCGTCGGCGGCGGCGATGCTCTCCAGCACGCCGTCGGCGGGAGAGGCGACCTCGAGGCTCACCTTGTCGGTCTCGAGCTCGACAAGGATCTCGTCCTTCTTGACCGCTTCGCCCGGCTTCTTGGTCCAGCGGGCGACCGTCGCTTCGGTGACGGATTCACCCAGGGCGGGCGTCATGATGTCGGCCATGGTCTTTGTCTTTCGTTCGGTCTGTCGTCGGGGCGAGGCGGCGTCGCGGTCAGGCGAAGGCTTCGGCCAGGAAGGTCTCGAGTTCTTTCAGGTGCCGGCTCATCAGGCCGGCGGCGGTGGAGGCCGAGGCGGGACGGCCGACGTAGCGGGCGCGTTTGGCCTTCACATCGAGGCGGTCGAGCGTCAGTTCGAGCCACGGATCGATGAACGTCCAGCCGCCCATGTTCTTGGGCTCTTCCTGGCACCAGACCAGCTCGGCGTTACGGAAGCGCGCCAGCACCTGGCTGACCGACTTGTGCGGCCACGGGTAGAACTGCTCGATCCGCAGGATATAGACGTCGTCACGACCGGACCTGGCGCGGGCCTCGATCAGGTCGAAGTAGACCTTGCCCGAACACATGATCACGCGCTTGATCTTGTCGTCGCTGGTCAGGGTGATCCCGCCGACGTCGCAGTTCGCCTCGGCTCCGTCGATCATGACCCGGTGGAAGGACGAGCCCTCGGCGAGGTCGGCCATGTTGCTGACCGCCTTCTTGTGCCGAAGCAGGCTCTTGGGCGTCATCACGATCAGCGGCTTGCGGAATTCCCGGTGCACCTGCCGCCGCAGGGCGTGGAAGTAGTTGGCCGGCGTCGAGCAGTTCAGCACCTGCATGTTGTCCTCGGCGCAGGACTGCAGGAAGCGCTCGAGGCGCGCCGAACTATGCTCCGGCCCCTGGCCCTCGTAGCCATGCGGCAGCAGCATGACGAGGCCGCTCATCCGCAGCCACTTGCGCTCGCCCGAGCTGATGAACTGGTCGATGACCACCTGGGCGCCGTTCACGAAGTCGCCGAACTGGGCTTCCCAGAGCGTAAGGGTGTTAGGCTCGGCCAGCGAGAAGCCGTACTCGAAACCCAGCACCGCCTCCTCCGACAGCGCCGAGTCGACCACCTCGTAGTGGGCCTGGCCCGGGCGGATGTTGTTGAGGGGCGTGTAGTGCTCCTCGGTGGTCTGATCGATCAGGTCGGAGTGGCGCTGGGTGAAGGTGCCGCGCACGCTGTCCTGGCCGGACAGTCGGACCGGATAGCCCTCGTCCAGCAGGGTGGCGAAGGCCATGTGCTCGGCGGTGCCCCAGTCGAGACCCTCGCCGGATTCGATCGCCGCCCGGCGCGCCTCGATCACGCGGCGAACGGTCTTGTGGGCGTCGACCGAGTCGGGGATGGCGGTAATCTTGCGGCCCAGATCGATGAGCTTGGCCATCGGCACGCCGGTCTGGCCGCGCCGCTCCTCGTCGCCGGGCAGGGTCAGGCCCGCCCACTTGCCGTCCAGCCAGTCGGCCTTGTTGGCCTTGTAGGTCTTGCCGGCCTCGAACTCGGCGTCGAGGAAGGCCGCGAACTCGTCGACCCAGCCGTTGATCTCGGCCTCGGTGGCCACGCCCTCGGCGATCAGGCGCGCGCCGTAGATCTCGCGGGTGGAGGGCTGGTCCTTGATGCGCGCGTACATCAGCGGCGACGTCATCGTCGGATCGTCGCCCTCGTTGTGGCCGAACCGCCGGTAGCAGAACATGTCGATGACGACGTCCTTGCCGAACTGCTGGCGGTACTCGGTGGCCACCTTGGCGGCGAAGACCACGGCCTCGGGATCATCGCCGTTCACATGGAAGATCGGCGCCTCGACCATCAGCGCGACGTCCGACGGATAGGGGCTGGTGCGGCTGAAGCTCGGCGCGGTGGTGAAGCCGATCTGGTTGTTGACGATGAAGTGGATGGTTCCGCCGACGCGGAAGCCCTTCACGCCGGAGATGGCGAAACACTCGGCGACCACGCCCTGGCCGGCGAAGGCGGCGTCGCCGTGCAGCAGCAGCGGCAGCACATGGCCGCGGCCGGCGTCCGGGGTGTCGCGCAGGGTGAAGGCCTGCTTGGCCCGCGCCTTGCCCAGCACCACCGGGTTGACGATTTCCAGGTGGCTGGGGTTGGCGGTCAGCGACAGGTGGACGCTGTTGTCGTCGAACGAGCGGTCCGACGAGGCGCCCATGTGATACTTCACGTCGCCCGAGCCCTCGATATCCGAAGGCAGGGACGAGCCGCCCTGAAACTCGTGGAAGATGACGTGGTAGGGCTTGCCCATCACGGCGGCGAGCACGTTCAGGCGACCGCGGTGCGGCATGCCCAGCACGATGTCCTTCACGCCCAGCGCGCCGCCGCGCTTGATGATCTGCTCCAGCGCGGGGATCGCCGCTTCACCGCCGTCGAGGCCGAAACGCTTGGTGCCGGGGAAGCGGCGGTGCAGGAAGCGCTCGAAGCCCTCGGCCTCGATCAGCTTCTTGAGGATGGCGACCTTACCCTCTTTCGAGAAGCTGATCTCCTTGTCGCGGCCCTCGATCCGCTCCTGGAGCCAGGACTTCTCCTTAGGATCGGAGATGTGCATGTACTGCACGCCGACCGTGCCGCAGTAGGTGCGTCGCAGGATCGCCAGGATCTCGCGCAGGGTCGAGGTCTCCAAGCCCAGCACATAGTCGAGGAAGATCGGGCGGTCGTAGTCGGCCTCGGTGAAGCCGTAGGTCGCCGGGTCCAGCTCGCTGGCGTCGCCGGGCGTGGTCGCCATGCCCAGCGGGTCGAGATTGGCCTGAAGGTGGCCGCGCATCCGGAAGGCCCGGATCATCATGATGGCGCGCAGCGAATCGAGCGTGGCGGCGCGGACGTCGGCCGGGGCGGCCGTCGGCTGCTTGGCCTCGATGGACTTGCCGAGCTTGGCCTCGACCGCCGGCCAGAGGCCGTCGATGGCCGATAGCCAGTCAGGGCGCTGGGCCGGAACGGCGCGCGGCGTCCAGGACGGCTTGCGCGCCGCCTTCTGCACTTCCTCGGCCTGATCATGGAGGGTGGCGAAGAAGCCGGCCCAGGAGGCGTCGACCGAGCCCGGGTCTTCGGTCCACCGGGCGTAGAGGTCTTCCACGAAGGCCGCGTTGGCGCCGTAGAGGAAAGAGGTTTCGGTCAGAACCTGGTTGATGATGCCTGCGTCGTCCGCCATCGATCTCGCGCCTTGAGCCGCCATGAGTCAGCGGTTAGCTGTCCCGGCGTTGATATAGTCTCTCGCGCCCGATTTCCCGAGGAAACCGGCCCCCCGGCGAAGAAAAAGAAGCCCGAACGTCATGCGTCCGGGCTCTGGTTCAGGTTCGCTCAGCCCTTGAGCACGTCGAGCAGCGTCTCGCCGAGGCGCGCGGGCGAGGACGACACGCGGATGCCCGCCGCCTCCATCGCCGCGATCTTGTCCTCGGCGCCGCCCTTGCCGCCCGACACGATGGCGCCGGCGTGGCCCATGTGACGGCCCGGAGGGGCGGTGCGGCCGGCGATGAAGCCGACCATCGGCTTCTTGCGGCCGCGCTTGGCCTCGTCGATCAGGAACTGGGCGGCGTCTTCTTCCGCCGCGCCGCCGATCTCGCCGATCATGACGATCGACTGGGTGGCTTCGTCGGCGAGGAACAGCTCCAGCACGTCGATGAACTCGGTGCCCTTGACCGGGTCGCCGCCGATGCCGACGGCCGTGGTCTGGCCAAGGCCCGCGTTGGTGGTCTGGAACACCGCTTCATAGGTCAGGGTGCCGGAGCGCGAGACGACACCCACCGAGCCCTTGGAGAAGATCGAGCCCGGCATGATGCCGATCTTGCACTCGCCCGGCGTCAGCACGCCCGGGCAGTTGGGGCCGATCAGGCGCGACTTCGAACCGGCCAGGGCCTTCTTGACCTTGACCATGTCCAGCACCGGGATGCCTTCGGTGATGCAGACGATCAGGCCGATCTGCGCGTCGATGGCCTCCAGGATGGCGTCGGCCGCGAAAGGCGGCGGGACGTAGATCACCGAGGCGTCGGCGCCGGTGGCGGCCTTGGCCTCGCCGACGGTGTCGAACATCGGCAGGCCGATGTGGGTCGTGCCGCCTTTGCCCGGCGTCACGCCGCCGACCATCTTCGTCCCGTAGGCGATGGCCTGTTCGGAGTGGAAGGTCCCCTGGGCGCCGGTGATGCCCTGGCAGATGACCTTGGTGTGGGAGCCGATGAGAATGGACATTACTTGGCGCCTCGCACGGCGGCGACGATCTTCTCCGCGCCGTCCGACAGATCGTTGGCGGCGATGACGTTCAGGCCGCTTTCGTTGATGATTTTCTTGCCCAGCTCGACGTTGGTGCCTTCGAGACGGACGACCAGGGGAACCTTCAGGCCGACTTCCTTGACCGCGGCCACCACGCCCTCGGCGATGATGTCGCAGCGCATGATGCCGCCGAAGATGTTGACCAGGATGCCCTTCACCGCAGGGTCGGCGGTGATGATCTTGAAGGCCGCGATGACCTTCTCCTTGCTGGCGCCGCCGCCGACATCGAGGAAGTTGGCCGGCTCGGCGCCGTACAGCTTGATGATGTCCATGGTCGCCATGGCGAGGCCCGCGCCGTTGACCATGCAGCCGATCTCGCCGTCGAGGGCGATGTAGGCGAGGTCATGCTTGCTGGCTTCGATTTCCTTGGAGTCTTCCTCGGTCTCGTCGCGCAGGGCCTTGATGTCCGGGTGACGATAGAGGGCGTTGCCGTCGAACGAGACCTTGGCGTCGAGAACGCGCAGGTGATCGTCGGCGGTGACGATGAGGGGGTTCACCTCCAGCATCGCCATGTCCTTGGCCAGGAACGCCGTATAGAGCTGGGTCAGCAGCGAGGCCGCTTCCTTGGCCAGGCCGCCGGTCAGGCCCAGCGCCTTGGCCAGCGCCCGCTGGTGCGTCGGCCACACGCCGGTGGCGGGGTCGATGGAGAAGGTGTGGATCTTTTCCGGAGTGTCGTGGGCGACCTCCTCGATATCCATGCCGCCCTCGGTCGAGGCAACCACCGAGACCATGCTCGTCTGTCGGTCGACCAGCAGGGAAAGGTAGAATTCCTTGGCGATGGCCGCGCCTTCCTCGATGTAGAGGCGGTTGACCTGCTTGCCCTTCGGACCGGTCTGGTGGGTCACCAGCACGCGGCCGAGCATTTCCTCGGCGTTGCTGCGGACCTCCGCGACCGACTTGACGACGCGAACGCCGCCCTTGGCGTCGGGGCCGAGGCCTTCGAAGCGGCCCTTGCCGCGCCCGCCGGCGTGGATCTGGCTCTTCACGACGAAGACCGGCGTGCCGAGCGTCTCGGCGGCCTTCTGGGCTTCTTCGGGGGTGAAGGCGGCAAAGCCGCGGGGAACGGGGACGCCGAATTCGGCCAGGACGGCCTTGGCCTGATGCTCGTGGATATTCATCGCGCTATTGGGTCTCGCGGATGTCGCTAGGGAAGGCCCGCGGTCGCGGACCGGGGCGGGTTATGGCGCGGTCGGGCGACACGCGCAACCCGATGGAGGCGATAGGAAAAAAGAACCCCGCCGGTCGCCCGGCGGGGTCCAATGTTGCGAATGCGAAGGCCGCGAGGGCCCGGCGTTCTAGTACTTCGCCGTCAGGCGCAGCGTGGCGGTCCTGGGCGCACCGTAGTAGGCGGTGCGGATGCCGCCGACCGACGAGAATTCCTGCGCGTCGGTCTTGTAGAGCTCGTCGGTGATGTTCTGGCCGTACAGGCCGACGGTGTAGCGGCGGTCGCCGCTTTCCCACACGGCGCGGGCGTCCCAGATCCAGTGGTCGTCGTCCCACATGCCGGGCAGCCGGGTCGTGGTGATGCCCGCCGTGTTATCGACCGCGAGCGCCATTTCCGACCGGTACTTGGCCTGGGCGCCGACGATCAGCGAGCCGTTGTCGCCGAGGTCGAAAGTGTACTGGCCGCCGTAGCGGGCGGTCCACTTGGGCGCGAACGCCGGCGTCTGGAACGCGCGGCTGCCACCGGTGCCGGTGAAGCGGGCATCGTCAAAGTCTTCGTACTCCGCGTTCAGCATGCCGATCTGGGCGTCGAGCAGCAGGCCGCGAACCGGGCGGGCGACCGCCTCGACCTCGAAGCCCGACGTCTTCAGGCTGCCGGCGTTGATGACCGTCAGTTCGGGGCTCGGCAGGCTGGTTCCGGGGTCGATCACGGTTCCCGACACGCGGGCCTGGAAGTCCTGGTAGTCGTTGGTGAAGGCGGTGAGGTTCAGCAGGTAGCGACCGCCGGCCCAGGTCGTCTTCACCCCGGCTTCGTAGCTGGTGACCTCTTCGGGATCGTAGGGCGCCTGTTCGCCCGGGTTGTTGGCCCGGCCGTTGAAGCCGCCGGACTTGAAGCCCTTGGAGCCGCGCAGATAGAGGGTGATGTTCTCGGCGGCCTTCCAGCGGACGTCGACCATCGGCGAGACGTCTTCCCAGGTCTCGGTCAGGTTCTTGAAGGCGAACGCCGGGTCGGCCGTGAACAGCGCGAACGACGAGAAGGTCGAGGTGCTGCGCGAGTAGGTCTTCTCTTCGTTGGTGTAACGAACCCCGCCGGTGACCTGGACGGCGTCGGTGATGTCGAAGCTGACGTTGACGTAGGCAGCCTTGCTAGTGGTCTCCAGATCGTCGTCGACCGTCCGCATGAAGGTGGCGTTGCCGAACGCCGCCCCGAGGAAGTCGTCGGCGTAGGCTTCCTGATGCGAGTCGATCTGCTCGTTCATCCAGTAGACGCCGCCGACGACGGTCCAGGGACCGTCTTCATAGGTCAGCTGGAATTCCTGGCTGGTCTGGTTCTGGTTCACGCCGACAAACACGTCGCCCAACTCCAGCTGGGTGGCGTCGATATCGATATAGTCGTCGGTTTCCAGGTTGCGGTAGGCGGTGATCGACTTCAGGGACAGGGCGTCGCTGATGGCCCAGGTCACCGTGCCGGCGAAGCCGTAGTGGGTCAGCTCTGTCGAGTTCGGCAGGCCCGGGGAGGCCCTGGTCTTGAAGTCATAAGCGGGCGGCGGGCTGGCGACGGCAAGCAGCGGCACGCCGAGAATGGTCGTCAGGGTGCTGGTCGCCTGGCCCACGGACATGGCCGCATCGTCGCGGCTGTAGTCGGCGGACAGGTCGACGCGGATGTCGTCGGACGGCTTCCAGGTCGCCGCGGCGCGGACAGCCCAGGTGTTCTTGTCGTTGTACTCTTCGCCGGTGACGGGATCCTCGACAAAGCCGTCGCGCTTGGACACCAGGCCCGCAACGCCGAGCGACAGCGTGTCGCTGACCGGGCCGGAGACCGAGCCCTTAAGCTCCATCTGATTGTAGCTGCCGTAGGCGGCCGAGACGCCGGCGCGGAAGTCGTCGCCGGGCTTGCGGGTGACCACCTTCAGCGCGCCGCCGATGGTGTTCTTGCCGTACAGGGTGCCTTGCGGACCGCGCAGGACCTCGACGCGCTCCAGGTCGAACAGGTCGAACTGGGTGCCACGAATCCGGCTGTAGTAGACGTCGTCGACATAGACGCCGATGGCCGGGTCGAAGGTCTGCAGCGCGTCGGGCTGGCCGATGCCGCGGATGAAGATGTTGGTCGCGTTCGAAGAGCCGCGCCCCTGGGAGATGTTCACGTTCGGAACCGCGCCTTGCAGGCCGGTCACGTCGGTGACCTGCAGCCGCTCAAGCGAGGCTTCGCTGAAGGCCGAGACGGCGCCCGGCACATCCTGAAGATTTTCCTCCGTCCGCCGCGCGGTGACCACGACCGCTTCGACTTCCGTGCCGACGCCCGTCGCTGCGGGAGCATCCTGTGCGACGGCGAAGGTCGCGCACGCACTCCAGGCGGCGCCGGCCAGCAAAGCAGCCTTGAACATCGTCCTCATTGTCGTCCTCCCATGCGATCCCTTTTTGACGGGATCGTCAAAGTTTCAAATTCACCAGAACGCGAATTGTGAGAGGACCATCATCCAAGCCGGGCGCGAGCGGAAGGGGGCCCGCGAGCGCACGCCGTTATTTTTCACCATGTGATGAAATGGCGCCACACGGGAGCCATGATCGCCTCAGGCGCGCGCCTTGCGGATCACCGCCTCGAAGCCCGCCGCGCAGTAGGTGTAGAGGCGCTGGCGGACCGCCTCCAGGTCGCTGGACTGACACAGGCCGTTGGAGAGCTGGTCGATGCGGCCGGTCTCCGCCACCGACAGGGTCATCGAGCCGGTCAGGAACTGGTAGCTCCAGTAGAGGTCGGCGAGGTCTGCCTCGGGCAGGGCGCGCTTGAGCGTGTCGATCAGCTGCTGGACGACCGGATCAAAGAAGCGGTGCATCACCTCTCCGCCCCAGGCGGGCGTGGTGTTGATCTGGGCGACGAGCCCAAACCAGTTCTTCCAGCCCGGGCCGCCGGTCAGGGCGCGCTCGACCAGCGGGTCGATGAAGGCGGCGATCACGCCCTCGGCGGTCATGGTCCCCGGATGCGCCGCCTCATAGGCGGTCATCGCCTGGGCCCGCTCCTGGTTCAGGATCTCGGCCCGGCGCAGCAGCACCGCGTCGAACAGCTCGCGCTTGGCGCCGAAGTAGTAGTGGATCAGGGCGGTGTCGACGCCGGCCTCTGACGCCACCTGACGGGTGGTGACGCCGTAGAAGCCGTGACGCGAGAACAGGCCCTCGGCCGAATCGAGAATCGCCGCCTTCAGGTCCAGGCCCGTCCCCTTGGAGGGGCGGCCTCTGCCGCCGGAGCGGGCGCGGGGCTTGGCTGCGGTCATCGCGCGTCCTGACGCCCGCCGATCCGCCGGGCCTGACCGGGATAGCCCCCGGGCGGCGTCGGTGGCAAGGCCGTCTCAGCCGAAGACCAGCCGCCACATCAGCCGGCCGGGCAGGAAGGTGAAAGCGCCCGCCACTAGAGACCCGCCCACGAAGATGCCGGTCATGGTCTTGCGGTGGACGTCGATCCGATGCCTGCGCGCCGCCAGGACGCCGATCGGGAGAACGATCAGGACCCAGCCGCTGAGCAGGTGAATCAGCGACCAGAAATCCCCGTTGATCCCGACGATGAACAGCGACGAGATCGCTGTCGTCGCCATCAGGACCACCCAGATCCAGCCGGCGGTGCGATGGGAGGCGCGGCCCTTGCGCATCGAGAAGATCAGGCCGCCCAGCGCTACCGTGCCCAGCGCGGCGAGGATGTGCAGTTGCACCACCATCGGCTGGGCGGCGAACAGGCTGAGGTCGGGGCCATGAAGCCGGCCAGCCCCGGCTACGGCCAGCATGCGCGGACCGAGCAGGACGGCCGTCGTCAGGACCGCCGCGGCGACCAGGGCGAAGCCGGCGTTGCGGCTGGACGGCAGGATGCGGGAGCGTTGCACGGTCATGGCTCAGGCTCCGACAAAGAGGCCGTGGAAGGTGACGGGCAGCGCGACACCGGCGGCCCAGCTGACCAGCGGTCCGGCGGCAACACGTCGGGCGTCGAACGCATGCAGCTCCGTGCGGCGGGCGGCGAGGTTGATGCTCGTGCCGACCAGCCAGCCGTCGAACTCGGCCTCGCCGCCGGGTCGCGGAACGAAGACCATTTCCTCGACGATGTGGCCGGGGCCGAAGTCGTAGGCGTCGCTCCTGCCCGTCTTCCAGTCTGTCACCGCGACCGCCTGCATCAGCGGGTGGATGTCGGCGCCCCGGGTCAGGTGGACCGTGCGGCGGCGGGCCAGCCCGGCGAAGCGCGGATCGGCCCGTGGGAACTCCCCGGACTGACCGGTCCGGGTGATGTCGACCGCGCCGCCCGGCCGCAGCGTGACCAGCGCCATGGCCGGATCGGCCCCGGCGACATCGCGGCCGGTGATGATCGCCGCGCCGCCTTCGATGGCGAACGAGGGGTCCTTGTCGAGGGCGGCGTCGAAGCGGATCGTCCCGTCCGCCTCTTCCCAGGCGTCACCCAGATGAAAGAAGAAGAAGGGTGGCGCCTCGAAGATTCGACGCTTGCTGAAGTCCCCCTTGTCGACGACCAGGATCTGCGTCCCCAGGTCCGGCCGCCAGCTGAGGCTGTCCTTGTAGGGCATGGCGAAGCGGTCCTGGATCCAGGGCTGCAGCACAATGACCAGATGCCGCGCCGTGGCGGTGAAGTCGTGGATGTAGCTGGCGCGCGGCAGGCTGATCGGCTCGGCTGCCTCCAGCGCGCCGTCCGGCGCCAGCCGCCAGACGATGGCCTTCTGGCCGAACAGGCCCAGATTCCAGACGCGGCCGCCCGGCTCGACCCGCGGATGGGCGAGGAACGGCATGTGGGCCAGATCCGGCCGTAGGGTCTTGAAACCCTTCGTCTCCAGCGTGACGGGGTCGAAGCCCATGGGCGAGCCGGACTCCCAAAGCGCCCACATCTCGCCGCCCGCCGCCATCACCGAGATGTTGGCCGGGTTTGCGTCATCGTTGTTCGCGCCGCGGGCGCCCTTGCGGTGCGGCGTACCGAAGCCGGGCGTGACGACGCCGTTCGCCGCCGTGTCGGCGCGACGCTTGGGCGTGTCGAGGAAGCGGGCGGCCAGGCTGGCCTGACCCTCGTCGATCCGGAACGCGCGGACCATGCCGTCGCCGTCGAACCAGTGCAGGGCCGATCCGCCCGGACGATGGAACTTCGCCGGTCCGTTGCGGAACAGGGTCCCCGAGAGGGCGACCGGCGCGCGCCCGTGCAGGCGCCGCAGCGCCTGACGCGGAATGTCGGCCTCGACATCGGCGACGCCGAGGGTCCAGTCCCCGGCGCTGGCCGCCGCGGCGTGCAGGACATCGGGGCCCAGCGCGACGGCGGCGATGCCGGCGGCGGCGGTGGAGAGAAACGAGCGGCGATCCATGGCGGAGGCTCCGGCGTTCAGCGAGCGGATCAGTCGATGGTGATGACGGTGGCGGCCTCGCCGGCGACCTCGAAGGCCGCGTCGCTCCAGGCCGCCGGCCCGAAGGCGCCGCGGGCGTCGTTTGAGAAGGCGAACGGCTCGGTCGGGATGCCGAAGGGGTTGGCGGCCATTTTCCCGTCGCCGTCGACGTCATGGAAAACCCGGATCGCGTAGCGACCGGGCTGCAGTCCGGTGAGGGTCGTCGACACGCTGTCGCCGGTCACCGGCAGGACGAACTGGGCCGCAGGCTCGCCGCCCTTGCCGCCATAGGCCGCCTCGCTGGCGAACAGCTGGCCGCGAAGCTCGCCGGTGGGTTGGCTGATGCCCTGGAAGGTGATTGTCAGGCTGGCCGGCGCCGTGGCCGCCTCCTGCGCATGGGCGATGTCCAGCGGCATCGCGGCGAGCGTCACGCCGTGCAGGGTCGCGATTGACAGGAAGAGAGCGGCGGTCTTCATCCGGGGAGAGGTCATCTGGGTCTGCCTGTGCTGGCGGGTTGTCGATGACGGAAGGCTTAGGGGAACCCACCTGGACACGCAGCCGCCGATACGCGGGAAGGCCGGCGAGGTTCGCGAAACGACGCCAGGCGCCGTTCACGCTTCGTGGATCGCCGCGGTGCTGACATCGCGGCATACGCGCGGCCTGTTGATCGCGGTCGGCGCGGGCGTGTTCATGGCCGTTGTCGGCGCCTTCGGCAGCGGCGAGGCGCCCTTCTGGCAACGTCTCGCTTACTGGGTCACGGCCCTGCTGACCGGCGGACTGGGCGGCGCCCTGGTGTCCGAACTGGTCGACCGCGGCGGCTGGCTGGAGGATCGCCCGATGCTGCAGGGTTCGGTGATCGCGGTCGCCCTGTGCGTTCCGCTCACCCTGGCGATCTGGGCGCTCACCGGCGTGTTCTTCAGCGGCATCGCCCACCTGGAAGACCTGAAGTACTTCGTCGGCCCCGTGTTTGTGGTGACCTGCGCGATGACCGCCCTGAACTACTTCACCCAGCGGGCTCCCGCCGAAACCCACGCCGCGCCCGCCGGCGCGGCCCCGCCGCGCTTCCTCGAACGCCTGCCCGCCAAACTCCGCGGCGCGGAGATCCATGCGGTCGAGGCCCAGGATCATTACCTGCGGCTGCACACCAGCAAGGGGCAGGACCTGATCCTGATGCGGCTGTCCGACGCCGTCGCCGAGCTGGAGGGCCTGGAGGGCGCGCAGGTGCACCGTTCGTGGTGGGTCGCCCGCGAGGCTGTCGCTGACGCCCGCCGCGGCGACGGCAAGGCCACCCTGACCCTGACCGGCGGCGTCCAGGTTCCCGTCAGCCGCGCCTACGCCAGAGCCCTGCGCGAAGCCGGCTGGTTCTGAGGCCCCGGGCGCGACACGAAAACGGGATTCGATCCGACCGTCGCCGGCCTGCGTATGCGGGACAGGCGACGCGCAACCGATAGCATTGGCTTGAAGACGCGCGCCTGACGTACAAACAACGTCCGAGCGGTCGCAAGGACCGTCTGGTCGGCCCCATGGGCCACAAGGCCGGAAAAGAAGAATGGAGACCCGGTGAGCGAGCCCCCGACCCCAGAAGAACCGGTCTCCGAAAGGATCCGCGTCCGGCTGAAAGCCTCCAGAAAGCGCTTTCACGCCAACGACAACATCTCCGCCTTCCTTGAACCCGGAGATCTGGAAGCGCTGCTGACCGAAGTCGAGGGCAAGTTCAAGGGCGTGCTCGAGAGTCTCGTGATCGACACCGAAAGCGATCACAACACCCAGGAGACCGCGCGCAGGGTGGCCAAGATGTACCTCACCGAGGTGTTTCGAGGCCGCTACGCCAGCCCTCCCCCGGTCACCGAGTTTCCCAATGCCGAGGCATTGAACGAGCTCATGATCGTCGGGCCGATCACGATCCGAAGCGCCTGCAGCCACCACTTCTGTCCGATCATGGGCAAGCTGTGGGTGGGCTTGATGCCGAACGAGCACTCCAACCTGATCGGCCTCTCGAAATACTCCCGTCTGGCTGAATGGGTGATGTCCCGGCCGCAGATCCAGGAGGAGGCCATTACGCAGATGGCCGACCTTCTGATGGAGAAGGTTCGGCCCGATGGCCTGGCCGTGGTCATGGAGGCCGACCACTTCTGCATGCATTGGCGCGGGGTGAAGGATAACGAGACGATGATGATCAACAGTGTCATGCGCGGCTCGTTCCTCAAGGACCACCACCTGCGCAGCGAGTTCCTCTCGCTGCTGAAGCACCGGAGTTGATGATGCTGGTTCGCTGCCTCTACGCCAGCCGCCCCGCCGCCGCCCTGCAGGGGGCCGGCCTGGATCTGATCCTGGAACAGTCGCGCAAGAACAACCCCGCCCTGGGCATCACAGGCCTGCTGTGCATCTCAGAAAACCTGTTCATCCAGGTCATCGAGGGGGGCCGGGACGAGGTCTGCGACCTGTTCAACGCCATTGTACGCGACGATCGCCACCAACAGGTCCGCCTGCTGGCCTACGAGGAGATATCCGAGCGGCGCTTCGGCAACTGGACCATGGGGCATGTGAGCATCAGCAAGCTCAATCCCGGCCTGCTGCTGAAGTACTTCAAGCGCGTTGAACTGGACCCGTTCGACTGTTCCGGCGCCGCGACCATGTCGCTGTTGGGAGAACTGGTGGCGACCGCCTCGATCCTCAACCGCCCGGAGTAGACCGCTGAAACGCCGGGCCTGCCATGGCCAGCCTCGGCCGGGCCTTCCGGCGGCGTCCTCGGCGGGCGCCGGTCCACCGCGACGGCAGCCGCAGGACCCGCCTTTTCGACCGCGATGGCGCACCCGACACGATTCGAACGTGTGACCTTTGCCTTCGGAGGGCAACGCTCTATCCAGCTGAGCTACGGGTGCGGATCGCTGGCGGAGGCGGGTGTTTAGCCGAAGTCCGCGCCGCGCGCTACCCCGCTGCCGGCTGGAGCGGACGGATCACCGGCGGGACGGCCAGGGCCCGGCCCGATCGGGCGCCATTCGTGACACGAACCGGTCGCGCGGATAGAACAGCGGCCTGCCCGGAGACCCGCCTTGAAGCTTCCCGCACCGTTCATCCAGCTGCCGCTCGCCTTTGACGCCGACGCGCTGGCCGCCGAGATCGCCGCCCTTGGCGAGAAGACCTGGTTCCCGCATCCGGCCGGCTATCCCGGCAATGACTACCTGCCGCTCGTCTCCGCCGGCGGCGCTGTGGCCGGAGAGTCGCCGACCGGACCGATGGCGCCGACCGAGTTTCTGTTGCGCAGCCCGTACCTGATGCAGGTGTTGGAGAGCTTCGGCGCAGTCTGGGGCCGGTCGCGTCTGATGCGCCTGGCAGGTAACGCCGAGGTCACGCCGCACGCGGACCTTGGCTACTACTGGCGCGACCGGCTGCGTGTGCATGTGCCGATCGTCACCTTCCCGCAGGTGCGGTTCCGCTGCGGGCCGGCGGAGATCAACATGGCGGCCGGCGAGGCCTGGGTGTTCGACACCTGGCTGCCGCATCTGGTCAGCAATCCGACGGGCCAGTCACGTATCCACCTGGTGGCGGACACCGTCGGCGGGGCCCGCTTCTGGGATCTGTTCCAGGGCGGCAAGCCGCACGGCATGGCCCTGCCGGACTGGGCGCCCCTGTCGGTCGCGCGCCGGCCAGGGCAGGCAGAGCTCGAGTATGAGCAACTCAACGCGCCGGTGGTCATGTCGCCCTGGGAAGTGCGCGACCACATCCAGTTCCTCATGCGCGAGGCCCAGCCCGGGCCGGCCGTGCAACAGGTCGGCGCGGTGCTGACGCCTTTCCATCGCGTCTGGCGCTCGCTCTGGGCCCTGTACGGCGAGTCGCCGGCGGGCGAGGACCGCTACCGTCAGGCCCTCGATGTCGTGACGGGCGAACTGCGCAACGCCGGCGCAGAGCAGCTTCGCCTGATCAACGGCGCCAGCTTCATGACCGCCTTCGCCAGCCTTGTGATCAATCCCGCGCTGGCCGCGCTCGCGCCCGAGATCCTCGCCGAGGACCGGGGAGGCGGCGCGACCGCGGCGCCGGGACGCCTGAACTAGGTTCAGGTCATCCTGAACCGGAGCGGCACCGACTTGGGCCCGCAGACGAAACTGGCCTCCATCCGGCGCGGCGCGCCGTCCAGCTCGATGCTCTCGAGGCGCGGCAGCAGTTCCTCCCACAGCACCCGCATCTCCATCCGCGCCAGATGCTGGCCCAGGCAGACGTGGGCGCCGTAGCCGAAGGCGACGTGCTTGTTGGGCGTGCGCTCGATGTCGAAGCGGTAGGGGTCGGTGAACACGCTTTCGTCGCGGTTGCCGGACGGATAGCTGAGCAGCAGCCAGTCGCCCTTGGCGATCTTGCGGCCGGCCAGCTCGGCGTCGGCCGTCGCGGTGCGCATGAAGTGCTTCACCGGCGTCTCCCAGCGGATCGACTCCTCGACCAGGCCCGGGATCAGGCCGGGGTTGTCCTTCAGCTTGCGGAACTGGTCGGGGTTCTCGGCCAGGGCCCACATGGCGCCGGCGGTGGTGCTGGAGGTGGTGTCGTGTCCGGCGGTGGCGGCGATGATGTAGTAGCTCATCGCCTCCAGGTGGCCGAGCGGCTTGCCGTCGATCTGGCCGTTGGCGATGACGCTGGCGAGGTCCTGGCGCGGGTTGGCCCGGCGGTCCTCGGTCATGGCGTTGAAGTAGGTCATGAAGTCCATGACCGTGGCCTGCAGGTTGGCCAGGCCCGTATCGACGTCGGTCACCGCGCCGCCGCGGTTCAGCTCGGCGTCGGCGCTGCCGAACAGCTCCTGGGTCAGCTTCAGCATCCGGGGCTCGTCGATCTCCGGAACGCCGAGCACCTCCATGATCACGTGCAGCGGGTAGAGGAAGGCGACGTCCTTGGCGAAGTCGCAGCGGTCGCCCTTGGCCGCCATGCGGTCGACGAAGCCCCTGGCGATCTCGCGGATGCGCGCTTCGAGCCCGCGGATGTTCTGCGGCAGGAACCAGGCCTGGGTCAGGCGGCGGTAGGCGAAGTGGTCGGGGTTGTCCATCTGGACCAGCGAGCGGACCAGGTGGGGCGAGCCGCCGGTCATCTCGCGCACGCGCTTGTCGACCTCGATCGGGGTGACCACGGTGGCGCGGTCGCCGTTGTGGAACAGCTCGTTCTGCTTCTCGACTTCCTGGATGTCGGCGAAGCGCGTGACCACCCAGAAGGGGTCGAAGCCGTCAGGCTGGGCCTGTTCCAGCGGCGCGTTGGCCCGCAGCCAGCGGAAGGCGTCGTCGACCCGGTTCCAATCGGCGTAGGCCTTGGGATCGATGATGGTGTTGGCGACGTCCTGCGGGATCATGCTGAGGGTCCTTGCGTCTTTCCCTGGCGGCTCTCTAACAGGCCGGCCTCGATGCCCCGTAGCATTCAGTTGCTATACAGCCAACAAATAAGTTAGGGATTCGCCATGCCCGACCGCGACCAGATCGTCACGACCCGGCGATCGCAGGCCCAGCGCCGCGACGAGTCCGAACGACGGCTGCTGCGCGCGGCGACCGAGGTGATCGTCGAACAGGGCGTCCGGGCCGCGACCTTCGAGGCGATCGGCGCGCGGGCCGGCTACAGCCGGGGTCTGGCGACCCAGAAGTTCGGCTCCAAACAGGGCATGACCGAGGCCCTGATCGCCCACCTGCACGAGCGCCAGGCCGAGGCGCTGGACGCGGCCGGCATCGACACCGCGCCGGGGCTCGAGGCGCTGCTGGGCTATGTCGACCACTACCTGCGCCGGCTGCGGCTGGAGGCCGAGGGCCGGGCCTACTTCATGCTGCTGGCCGACGCGGTGTCTGACCTGTCGACGCTGCGCACCGCCTTCGCCGCCTCGCACGAGACGGTCGAGCGTCTGCTGGAAGGGATCGTCATCCGCGGCCAGGACGAGGGCGCCATCCGCGCCGACCTCGACCCCGACGCCGCCGCCCTGATGGTCGGCAGTCTGCTGCTGGGCCTGTCGGTGCAATGCCTGGTCGACCCGGACATGGATCTGGATCCCATTCGCGAAACCAGCCTGGCGACGCTTCGTCTCAGTTTCGCCGCCCATCCTCAACCGGACAGACGCGCATGACCACGGAAGACGCCTACAAGACCTGGCAATGCCGGACCTGCGGCTATCTCTATGACGAGGCCGAGGGCGATCCGGGCGAAGGCCTGGCGCCCGGAACGCGCTGGTCCGACATCCCGGCCGACTGGGTCTGTCCGCTGTGCGGCACGCCCAAGGCCGACTTCGACATGATCGAGCTGTAGCCAGCCCGCTTCACAAGCCTTGCGTCCTTCGACACGCCGCTGCGCGGCTGCTCAGGATGACGTATCTGGAAAGCTACCCACCCACGTCATGCTGAGCAGCGCTCGAAGAGCGCGTGTCGAAGCACGCAAAGCCTGGGCCCGTCAGTCCTTCGTCGGGCTGACGCCGCCGGGCGCCTCGTAGGTCAGGGCCAGGAAGACGTCCTCCAGGTCCGGGTCCTCGGTGGCGATGTCCTTGATGTGCAGGCCGCTGGCCTTCACCGCCGCCAGCACCTGCTCGACGCTCGATTCGCCGGTCCGGTAGGTGACGGCGAAGGAGCCGCCGCCGCGCAGCTTCGTCTCGAAGCCGGTCAGGTCCGGCGCCGTGGCCACCGGCTCTTCCGGCGTCACCACCACGTTGCGGGTGTCCAGCCGCTTGAGCAGGGTCTCGGTCGGCTCGCAGGCCGCGACCTCGCCCCGGTTGATGATGGCGATCTGGTCGCAGAGCTCCTGCGCCTCTTCCAGGTAGTGGGTGGTCAGCACGATGGTTACGCCCATCTGGTTGAGGCCCACCACGTAGTTCCACAGCTGGCGGCGTAGCTCGACGTCGACGCCCGCCGTGGGCTCGTCGAGGATCAGCACCGGCGGTCGGTGAACCATGGCCTTGGCCACCATCAGGCGGCGCTTCATGCCGCCCGACAGCATGCGGACATAGGCCCCGGCCTTGTCCGACAGGCCCAGCGCGGCGAGCAGTTCGTCGGTGTGGCGCTCGGCCTTGGGGACGCCGTACATGCCGGCCTGGACTTCCAGGGATTCGCGCGGCGTGAAGAAGACGTCGGCCGCCAGCTCCTGCGGCACCACCCCGATCGCTGCGCGGGCGTCGCGGGAGCGCTCGTCGATGTCGCGCCCCCAGATCCGCACCGTGCCGGAGGTCTTCCGGGTCAACCCCGCGAGGATGTTGATGAAGGTCGACTTGCCGGCCCCGTTGGGGCCCAGCAGGCCGAAGATCGAACCGCGCGGGATCTTCAGGTCGATGCCGTTGAGCGCCTGCTTCGGCGGCGTGGTCTTGGTGCCGGCGTAGGTCTTGTAGAGGCCTTCGGCCTCGATCGCGTAGTCGGGGAGCTGCATGGGGACCCGGGGTCGTTGACGCCAAAGCGGCGCGTCGCATAGGTATGCCTCGCGCGCCGTCCAGCCAAGGGCGGCCTGACGCTTTGCACGGAAGACCCTCGATGGCCCGCAAGCCCAAGGCGACGACGCCCACCGCCACCCCGCTGCCGCAGGCCGCGATGTTCCCCGCGCCGGAGACGGTGACGGTCCGCTCGCACCGCATCGCCTGCGAGGGCGTCGGCGGCGCGCTCGGCCACCCGCGTGTCTGGCTGGAGATGGGCGAGGCCGGCTGGGTCGACTGCCCCTACTGCGACCGCCGCTTCGTGGCCGCGACGGGTCCCGGGGACGAGGACGAGCGGCTCGCGCCGGGGGTCTACGAGGGCTCGGCCGGCCATTGAGGTCCGGAAACCGCCGGACGCAGGGCTGACCTCAACGATCGCCGCGCCTATCTTCGGCGCATGAGCATCGCCGAAACCTTCCACAGCCTGCATGCCTCGGGCTTCCTCACCCTTCCCAACGCCTGGGACGCCGGCTCCGCGCGGGTCATCGAGACGCTCGGCGCGAAGGCCGTCGCCACCTCGAGCGCGGCGGTCTGCTGGGCGCACGGCTATGCCGATGGCCACCACCTGCCGGTCGATTTCCTGATCACCACGGTGCGCGAGATCACCCGCGTCGTCTCGATCCCGGTGACCTGCGACTTCGAGGGCGGCTACGCCGACGATCCGGCGCAGGTGGCGGAGAACATCGCCCGGATCATCGACGCCGGCGCGGTGGGCATCAACATCGAGGATGGCCGCGCGCCGCCGGAGCTGCTGGCGCGCAAGATCACCGCGGTGCGCGAGGCGGCGGCGAAGGCCGGCGTGAACCTGTTCATCAATGCCCGCACCGATGTCTTCCTCAAGGGGCTGGCGGAGGGCGAGGCGGCGGTGACCGAGTCGCTGCGGCGCGGGTCGCTGTACCGCGAGGCGGGGGCGAACGGCCTGTTCGTTCCCTATGTCGTCGAGGCGGACCACATCACCGCCATCGCGGGCGACTGCGGCCTGCCGCTGAACGTCATGGCCCGGCCGGGCCTGCCGGCGGCCGCGACGCTGGAGGCGCTGGGCGCCCGGCGGCTGTCGTCGGCGACGGGCCTGGCCCGCGCGGCGCTGGCGGCGCTGAAGACGGCGACGACGGCGTTTCTGGAGACAGGGGATTCGGATGCGTTGAGCGCGGCCGGCGGGCCGCCGAGCGACTACAACAAGCTGTTCCTCTAGATCCCCCCGAACGGCACCACCCTGTTGCCGGCGTCGTGGCCGATATCGGCGCCGCCGAGGTAGGCGATCCCCGACCGCTCGCACCAGAAGCGGACGATCTCCTCGGCCGTCATGCCGAAGTCCGCGGTCGGGTTGTCGTCGACGTAGCAGCGGCCCAGCCGGATGCCCTTCACGCGGCGGATGGCCGGGTTGCTGGTCAGGTGGAACATCATCCGGTCGATGCGGTAGGCGTACTCGCCGATCTCCTCGAGGATCAGCACATGGCCGGTCAGGTCCGGCTCGAGCGGCGTGCCGAGGATCTGGCAGAGTATGGTCAGGTTGAAGGCCGCGACCTTCTCGCCAGGGACGAGGCCCGGCTCCAGGGCGGCGGGGTCGCGGTCGACCAGCCAGCTGAGCGCCCGGGCCACGGCGGCCTCGCCGCCCGCGCGGCGGATGTCGTGCGGCAGCGGCCCGTGGGCCAGGTGCGGGAAGCCGGCCCGGTACAGCCCCGCCAGCAGCGCGCCGCCGTCGCTGTAGCCCATCCAGGTCTTGCGCCGCGCCGCCTCGCCCAGCCCGGCGAGGATGGCCTCGGCCGGGCGACAGGACCCGTAGCCGCCGCGCGCGAACCAGACGGCGTCGATCTCCGGATCATTGGCGATGCGCAGGACGCCTTCCGTCCGTTCGGCGTCGGTTCCGGCGAAGTGGGTGTGACGGGCGAAGCACTGCGGATCGAACACCAGCTCGACCCGATCGCCGTATCGCGCCCGGGCGAAGGCCGTCACTTCATCGGGCACGGCGGGGTCGATGAAGGACGAGGGCGCGACCACGCCGATCCTGACCCGCTCGCCCATCCCCGTCCGCGTCCTTCCGGCCGTTTGCCGCCCTGCCCGCGACCGTATATTGGCCGGACATGCTTCGCGACAGACCCTACTTCTTTTCAGGCATCGGCGGCAGCGGCATGCTGCCGCTCGCCCTCATCGTCCAGGCACGGGGCGTGCGCGTCGAAGGCTCCGACCGGGCGCTCGACAAGGGCATGACCGGCGCGAAGTTCCAGTTCCTGGCCGACCTGGATATCGGGCTGCATCCGCAGGACGGCAGCGGCGTGGTCAGCGCCGACCAGGTGATCGTGGCCAGCGCCGCGGTCGAGGACACCGTGCCCGACATGGTCCGCGCTCGCCAACTGGGCGCCACCGTGCTTAGGCGGCCGGAACTGCTGGCCGACCTGTTCAACGGGGCCCCGCGCTCGGTCGGCGTCGCCGGCACCAGCGGCAAGTCGACGACCACGGCGATGATCGCCTGGATTCTGCACAGCCTGGGTCAGGACCCGACGGTCATGAACGGCGCGGTGATGAAGAACTTCGTCACCGACGACATCCCCTTCGCCAGCGCCCTGGTCGGCGGCGGCGACCTGTTCGTCAGCGAGGTCGACGAGAGCGACGGCTCGATCGCCCGCTATGACGCGACGGTGGCGGTGATCAACAACATCTCCGAGGACCACAAGTCGATGGCCGAGCTGCGGACCCTGTTCGCCGGCTTCGCCGATCGCGCCCACCGGGTCGTGCTGAACCTCGACAATGAGGAGACGGCGCTGCTGGCCAGCAAGGCGCGGCCGGAGCGTCTCGTGACCTGGAGCCTCTCGGACCTGGGCGCCGATCTGGAAGCGTCCGACATCCGGCCCGAGCCGGAGGCCATCGCCTTCCGCCTGACCGGCCGCGACGGCCTCGACATCCCGGTGAATCTCGGCGTTCCGGGCCGCCACAACGTCGCCAACGCCATGGCGGCGCTGGGCGCGGCCAAGGCGCTGGGTCTGGACGTGGCGAAGGCGGCTGCGGCGCTGGAGGGCTACAGCGGCGTCAAACGCCGGATGGAGGTCGTCGGCCGCAAGGGCGGCGTCACGGTCATCGATGACTTCGCCCACAACCCCGACAAGATCGCCGCCACGCTGGAGGCGCTGCACGCCTTCCCGGGCCGCCTGCTGGTGATGTTCCAGCCGCATGGCTTTGGACCCCTGCGGATGATGCGGCGGGAGTTCGTGGAGGGCTTCGCCTCGGGCCTCGCGCCTGACGACGTGCTGCTGATGCCGCCGCCGGTCTACCACGGCGGCACCACGACCATGGACGTCACCAGCGCCGACATCACCGGCGACATCGTTGACGCCGGCCGCAAGGCCGAGGCGCTCGACAGCCGTGACGCCGTGGGCGACCGCCTCGTCGAACTGGCCCGCCCCGGCGACCGCATCGTCATCATGGGCGCGAGGGACGACACCCTGTCGACCTTTGCGGCGGACGTGTTGGCGCGGCTGCCGGACTAGTCTGCCGCCGGCGCCGCCGGCTCAGCCGCCAGGCTGAAGTTGATCGGCAGCTTGATGCGCGCGCCCGCGACTGGACGCCCGCCCGGCGTCCAGGGGTTCATCACCGTGAAGCTGGCGACCGCCACCGCTGAGGCCGCGAAGCCGAGACCCTCTGGACTCTCACGAGCAGGTTTGCAGTCGGTCAGCCGTCCGTCAGGGGCCACCAGGCAGTCGGCGACGCCCACGCCTTCGACGACACCCTTGTCGGCAGCCGCCTGCGGATAGAGCGCGACGATCTTCTTGGGGTCGATCAGCGTTATCCATTCCGGCTTCACGACCCTCCTGGCCTGGCCCGCCGGAGTCGCTGGATTGAGGAACTGGAAGCTGATGATGACGTCGGAGTCTGCGAATTTCACACCTTCTTCCGAGGTCATCTTCATCCTGAACCTCCCGGCCAGGCTCTGCGCCGCTCGACCGAACGCGGCGCCTTTGGGGATTCCGCCTGCGTACTGGCAGTGCCGCAAGCCACCGGTCTGGTCGAGACTGCAGCGGAGCGCGGCGGTTCCCGACGGCAGGTCACCCGCCTCCTTGGGCCAGGCCGCTGCCATATCCTCGAAGCCCGGAGCCTCGGCCCAGAGCGGCTTGGTGATGACGTATCGCGCGGACATGCTTGGCGCATAGAGAATCATCGGGATCCGAACCGTCGCACCGTCAACGGGTTCACCGTTGCGCATCTGCGGCTTCATGCGGAACTTTCGCGTGGCCATCTTCTCGACGGCCTCGCCAAAACCCAGCCCGGCGGGCCATTCGGAGACGGTCTTGCATTCTCGCAGGAAGCCGTCCTTTCCGACGATGCAGGTCACCGTTGCGCGGCCGCTGATGCTTCGGTCGATCGCGGCCTCCGGGAAGAAGCTCGACAGGTCCTCGGCATTCGGCCTCCGGAGCCAATCAGGATTGGTTATGGTGTCGCCCCGGGCCGACACGCCTGTCGCATCGATCGCCCATACCGCGGCGACCAATCCTGAAACGATGACGAAACGGCGCATACCTTCCCCCACAACTCACACGACAGTGGCAGACGATCACGTGGTTGCAAAGGGTCGATGCGGGCTGACCTCGGCGCCTTGAATGTCTATCCTGCCCCCATGACCGACACCGCCGCGCCGCCCGCCGAAGATCGCCCGCTGACCCAGGACGGCCCCGCCCTGCGGCTCTATCTGATCGACGCCTCGGCCTACATCTTCCGGGCCTATCACGCGCTGCCGCCGCTGACGCGCAAGTCCGACGGCCTGCCGGTCGGCGCGGTGCAGGGCTACTGCAACATGCTGTGGAAGCTGCTGCGCGACATGAAGGGCGCCGACGGCCCGACCCACCTGGCGGCGATCTTCGACCATTCGGAGAAGACGTTCCGCAACGCCCTGTTCGACCAGTACAAGGCCCACCGCCCGCCGCCGCCCGAGGACCTGATCCCGCAGTTCCAGCTGGTCCGCGACGCCACCGCCGCGTTCGGCGTGCCCTGCGTCGAGCTGGCCGGCTACGAGGCCGACGACCTGATCGCCACCTACGCCTGCAAGGCGCGGGACGCCGGCGGCGAGGCGGTGATCGTCTCGTCCGACAAGGACCTGATGCAGCTGATCGGCGGCGGGGTCGTCATGTACGATCCGATGAAGGACCGGCGTCTGGAAGAGGACGCGGTGATGGAGAAGTTCGGGGTCACCCCGGACAAGATGGTCGACCTGCAGGCCCTGGTCGGCGACAGCGTCGACAACATTCCCGGCGCCCCGGGCATCGGCCCCAAGACGGCGGCCCAGCTGCTGGACGAGTACGGCGACCTCGATACGCTGCTGGCCCGGGCAGGCGAGATCAAGCAGCCCAAGCGCCGCGAGACCCTGATCGCCTACGCCGACCAGATCCGCCTCAGCCGCACCCTGGTCCGCCTGACCTGCGACGCCCCCGCGCCCGAGCTCATCGACGACTTCGTGCTGCGCGATCCCGATCCGGTGGTGCTGTCGGCTTTCCTGGAGCTGATGGAGTTCCGCAGCCTTCAGCGCCGGGTCGGCGACGGCAAGACTGAGGCCCACAATGGCCAGGCCTTCGCCTCGCAGATGCGGCCCGCCGTCCCCACGGCGCCGGTCAGCTCGCCGCGCTACGCGCCCCAGGCGGTCAACGCCGACGCCCCGGCCCAGGCCTTCGACCACGACGCCTATCACTGTATCCAGACCCTCGAGGCGCTGGACGCCTTCATCGCGCGGGCGACGCTGGCCGGCGTGGTCGGGTTCGACACCGAGACCGACGCCCTGTCGGCGACCCACGCGGGCCTGTGCGGCGTGTCGCTGGCCATTGGACCCAATGATGCCTGCTACATCCCGCTGACCCACGAGCACACGCCGATGGCGGGGGCCGGCGGGCTCGACTTCGGCGACACGCCCGACACCCGCGAGCCGATCGTCCAGCTGGAAAAGCCGCAGGCGCTGGCCCGGCTCAAGGTGCTGCTGGAAGACCCGACCGTCCTGAAGGTCACCCAGAACGGCAAGTACGACATGGCCGTGATGGCGCGGCGCGGCATCCGCGTGGCGCCGATCGACGACACCATGCTGATCTCCTACGTCCTCGAAGGCGGCCTGCACGGCCACGGCATGGACGAGCTGGCCCGGCTGCACCTGGGCCACGACCCCATCCCGTTCAAGCAGGTGGCCGGGGTCGGCAAGGCGCAGAAGTCGTTCAAGCACGTCGAGCTGAAGCCGGCGACCTGCTATGCCGCCGAGGACGCCGACGTGACCCTGCGGCTGTGGCGCATCCTCAAGCCCAGGCTGGCCCGCGAAGGTCTGCTCACGGTCTACGAGACGCTGGAGCGCGGCATGCCGGCGGTCCTGGCCGACATGGAGCTGGAGGGCATCCGCGTCGATCCCGAACGCCTGCGCCGCCTCAGCCACGAGTTCGGCATGAAGATGGTCGAGCTGGAGGCCACGGCCCACGAACTGGCCGGCCGGCCGTTCAACCTGGGCAGTCCCAAGCAGATCGGCGACATCCTGTTTGGCGAGATGGCCCTGCCCGGCGGCAAGAAGACCGCCACCGGCCAGTGGGGCACCGACGCCAGCGTGCTGGAAGACCTGGCCCTGACCCACGACCTGCCGCGCACCCTGCTGGACTGGCGTCAGCTGTCGAAGCTGAAGGGCACCTATACCGACGCCCTGTCGGCCGCTGCCGATCCCGACACCAACCGGGTCCACACCTCCTACCAGCTGGCCGCGGCGACCACCGGGCGGCTGGCCTCGTCCGATCCGAACCTGCAGAACATCCCCGTCCGCAACGAGATCGGCCGCCAGATCCGCCAGGCCTTCATCGCCGCGCCGGGCAATGTGCTGATCAGCGCCGACTACAGCCAGATCGAGCTGCGGCTGCTGGCCCACATCGGCGACATCCCCGAGCTCAAGCGCGCCTTCAAGGCGGGGCTCGACATTCACGCCGCCACCGCCTCGGAGATGTTCGGCGTCCCGGTCGAGGGCATGCCCGCCGAAACCCGCCGCCGGGCCAAGGCGATCAACTTCGGCATCGTCTACGGCATCAGCGCCTTTGGCCTGGCCAACCAGCTGGGCATCGACCAGGGCGAGGCCGGCGCCTACATCAAGACCTACTTCGAGCGCTTCCCGGGCATCCGCGCCTATATGGACAAGACCCGCGCCGAGGTCCGCGAGGCCGGCTTCGTCTCGACCGTCTTCGGCCGACGCATCCACATCCCCGCCATCCACTCCAAGTCCGCCGCCGAGCGCCAGTTCGGCGAGCGCGCCGCCATCAACGCGCCGATCCAGGGCGCGGCGGCCGACATCATCCGCCGGGCGATGATGCGCATGCACGCCGCCCTGGCCGACGCCGGCCTGTCGGACGTCAAGATGCTGCTGCAGGTGCACGACGAACTGGTCTTCGAGGCTCCGCGCGAGAAGGCCGAGGCGGCCATGGCGGTGATCCGTCCGGTGATGGAGAAGGCGGCCGTCCCGGCCGTCGAGCTGACGGTGCCGCTGGTCGTCGACGCCCGGGCCGCCGACAACTGGGACGAGGCGCACTGACCCTCTGAAGGGATCTGGGACAGATCACCGCACCCCGGTCCTTTTGACACGCGTCAATACGACCTGGGATTAATCCTGCGATCAGGTTCATGCGCTCCAGACCCGGGCGCAGTCCAGGAGCGTCCGGTGATCAAGTTCGAGCCTGCCAGAACCCGGACCGGCAGAGACGTACGACGGGCCGCGGTCAGGCATGGCTGGAGCCACGTGCTGCGCGGTATCAGCCTGGCTGCAAGCCTGACCGACGGCGATATGGTCCATGGCATCATCCTGATCTCGATCATCCATGCGAACACCGCGTCGCTGCGGCTGTCGAACGGCGACCAGGCCTACGACGTCGGCGCCAATCTTCCCGACGACAGTCTGAGGACGCCGGTCAGCGTCTATGCCATCGCCAAGCAGCTGGGGCTTCCCTACGAGACCGTTCGCCGCCACGTGGCCCGCCTGATCGACGAGGGGCGCTGCATCCGGGTCGGGGGACGTGGGGGGATCATCGTGCCCGCGAGCGCCATCAGCGACATGCGACCGGACGCATTCATCGGCCAGTCGCTGGAGTCGCTGCGGGGACTGGTCTCGGAACTGGACCGCATCGGGGCCGTCCAGAACCAGCTTTTTCATGACTCCGAGAAATCGCTCATGATCGGCTGAAACTGGAAGTCGTGGTTTTCAGCTCTTCGCTCAAGGTATTCGCCGCCCCCGGTCGCGTCACCGCGAGCACTTTCATCAACGATGCTCGACCGAATTGTCGCATGCACCCATTTCGGGGCCAAATAGGCCTTCAGGACTAGGGGACCATAACCGGGGATTCACCACCAGGAACCGAGGTTCATCCACGGGTCGGCGCCGGTCGTTCGACCCCCAGTGTCCTGGCGATTGGTGTTCCAGATGTCGAAATACGCGCTCCGACGGCCCTGTGACGAGAGCGATCGACCGTCGATCCAGGCGCTGACCATCGATCTGGGCATGCACCAGCATCTTCTGGCGATCCTGATCGGCGCCGTCGACCGACTGCCCGGCGGATCGGGGGCGCTCGCAGGCGCAACGGGCGACCTTGACGGACGCGAGGCGTTTGACGCGGCTCTGTCGGAAGTCCCCGACCCCTCGGCGCCGATGGCCCGACAGTTCCTCGCCGCCCATCGGGCGGAACCGGTCGACCGGGCGACGCGCGCCGCCCAGGCGCGCGCCACGACAATCACCGGCCGCCAGGAGGCCCGCCATGTCGACTGACCACGCCCTGAACCAACGCCTGAGCTTCATGCAGCTCGACGACGCAGCCCGGGCCGACATCCGCGGCCTGCAGCCGGTTATCGCCAAGGCCATCCGTCCGGCGCTGGACGCCTTCTACGCCCAGATCCGGGCCTTCCCCGAAACCCGCGCCTTCTTCTCCAGCGACGCGCATATCGAGTCGGCGGCCGGTCGCCAGCAGCAGCACTGGGGCATCATCGCCTCGGCCGACTATGGCGAGGACTATGTCCGCGGCGTGCGCACCATCGGCCAGGTTCATGCCCGGATCGGTCTGGAGCCGCGCTGGTACATCGGCGGCTACGGCCTGCTCACCGAGCAACTGGTCAAGGCCGTCATCCGCGAGGACTGGCCCAAGGGAATCCTGGCGAAGAAGGGCGGCGCCGAAGCGCTGGGAAGCAAGGTCGCCAGCCTGATCAAGGCCATCCTGCTGGACATGGATTTCGCCATCTCGATCTACATCGAGACGCTGGAGGAACGGCGCAAGGCGGCCGAGGACATCCGCCTCGCCGCCGAGGCGCGGCAGGTGCAGGCCGTCGACGCCCTGGGCCGCGCCCTGACCCGCCTGGCCGCCGGCGATCTGGCCACGCCGTTCAGCGAGGATGTGGCGCCCGAATTCCAGAAGCTCAAGGACGACTACAACGCCGCGATCGGGTCGCTCGCCGACACCCTGCGCGCGGTCTCGCGGTCCTCCGCCGCCATCGGCAGCGGATCGGACGAGATCTCCATGGCGTCCGATGACCTTTCCCGCCGCACCGAGCAGCAGGCGGCCAGCCTCGAGGAGACCGCCGCCGCCCTCGACGAACTGACCGCCGCCGTCCGCAAGGCCGCCGAGGGCGCCAGCCAGGCGGCGAGCCTGGTGGGCACGGCGCGCGAGGAAGCCGAGCACTCCGGTCTGATCATGACCGACGCGGTCACGGCCATGGGCCAGATCGAGGCCTCCTCCGGTCAGATCGCCCAGATTATCGGCGTCATCGACGAGATCGCCTTCCAGACCAACCTGCTGGCGCTGAACGCCGGCGTCGAGGCGGCGCGGGCCGGCGACGCGGGGCGCGGCTTCGCCGTGGTCGCGTCCGAGGTCCGGGCCCTGGCCCAGCGCTCCGCGGAGGCGGCCAAGGAGATCAAGGGCCTGATCTCGGCCAGCACCCAGCACGTCGGCCGGGGGGCGAAACTGGTCGGCGAGACCGGCGGCGCGCTCAAGCGCATCGTCGAGCGCGTGGCCGAGATCAACAGCCTGGTCGCGGAGATCGCGGCCTCGTCCAAGGAGCAGGCCAACGGCCTCCACGAGGTCAACAACGCCGTCAATCACATGGACCAGGTCACCCAGCAGAACGCGGCCATGGTCGAGCAGTCGACGGCCGCGACCCATTCCCTGAAGTCCGAGACCGCCGAACTGGGCCGGCTGGTCGGCCGCTTCAGGCTGGCGGGGGGCGACAGGATTTCAGAAGCGCCGGCGCCGGTCAGGCAGCCCTCGGCGGCTCCGGCGGTGCTGGAAGCCCGCCGCCGACTGTCCGCCGCCGCGCCGCTGACGAGCGGCGCCAACGCCCTGAAGACCGAGGCCTCGAACTGGGAAGAGTTCTGAGCATGGACAGTCTCGCCCGTCGCGGGCCGGGTCACGGCGAGTACGTCGCATTCCGCGTCGCCGGTCAGTCCTTCTGCGTCGACATCATGACCGTGCGGGAAATCCGCGGCTGGTCGGCGGAGACGCGGGTTCCGCAAGCCCCGGCCTACATGCGCGGCGTCACCAACCTGCGGGGGGCGATCCTGCCGATCATCGACGCGGCCACGCGACTGGACCTGCCGTCGGCCGGCCCGTCGGCCCGCAGCGTAACCATCGTCCTTCAGCATGGCGACCGCCTCGCCGGACTGCTGGTCGACGAGGTGTCCGACATCGTCACCGTGGCCCCCGAGGACATCCAGCCGACACCGGACCTCGCCTGTACGGCCGAGGACGGATTCGTCTGCGGACTGATCTCGATGAACGGCGACCTGATGAGCAAGGTGTCGGTCGAGCGGCTGCTGTTCGGCGGACCGGGGCCGACGGACCTTGCCGCGCCCGTCGCGGCCTGACGACGTCGTCGTTGCTCAGGCCGACAGCAGGAGCGGCTCGGCGACGTCCGGACCCGTACCCTCGAGGCGGGCCCCTCCGAAGTCGGTGGGGCGGGTCGCGCCGCGTTCCAGCTTGAGATCCTGCAAAGCCGCACCGGCGAGGCGCGCATGCGTCAGGTTCGCTCCCCGAAAGCTCGCGCCGCGAAGGTCCGCCCCCCCTGAGGCGCACTGTCGCGGCCAGGCGCCGCCGTCATCGAATCACGCCAGCATCGTCGAACGGCTCCGGGGAGGGGCCGCGCGGGGAACCTCGCCCGACAGACGGCGTTGGTCCTGCGGGCGGGATGCTTTGGAGGGCTAGCCGTGAAAGATATGCTGTACTGGAGCCTGGCGGTGCCGGCGACGGTGGTGGTTGCGTTGATCCTGCTCAGGTTGATGCGCATGCCCGTCTAGCCGCCGCGCCCTGAAGCATCCGTGATCGCGCCCTCGTCATGGATTGGAATGCGCCGCGCTATCGCGCCATTTGACGATGAGTTCACCTGTAGTCGTTGCGCCGGAAGATAGTTGCGATGCCATGCCCATTGCCGTGGTAAGGTCTTGAGAACTCGCGGGCTGTCGGGATTTCTGACGGAGCCGCCGCGAAATCCGCCAGGCGCCTGGCCAAGATGAAATCGAAAGTGTCGCCCATGGTCGCCCCTACACTGGACGGCGAGGCCGTCCTCGGGCTGGCGCTGGCGCTTGTCCAGTCTTCCACAGCGCCGGTGCTGCTGCTGGACGGCGACCTCAACGTCCTCGCCGCCAGCGCCTCGTTCAGCCGGACGTTCGGGCTTGACCCCGCCGGCATCATCGGCCGGCCCGTCTTCGCGCTCGGCCATGGCGAATGGGACGTGCCCCAGCTTCGTTCTCTGCTGACGACCACAGTCACCGGCGCGGCCGAGGTCGACGCCTACGAACTGGATCTCCAGGCGCCCGGCGAGCCCGTCCGTCGCCTGGTGCTCAACGCCCGCAATCTCAGCTATGGCGCGCCGGGGACTGTCCGGCTGATGCTCACCCTGGCCGACGTCACCGACGCCCGCGACGGCGAGGCGCTTCGCGACAGGTTGGTCCTGGAAAAGGGCGTCCTGCTGCAGGAGCTGCAGCACCGGGTGGCCAACAGTCTGCAAATCATCGCCAGCGTTATTCTGCAGACCGCCCGCAAGGCGCAGTCCGACGAAACGCGTATGTATCTCACCGACGCCCACAGCCGGGTGATGTCGGTGGCCGAGCTGCAGCGGCAGCTGTCGGAGACCTCGGTGGGCGACGTCGAGTTGCGCGTCTATTTCACCGCCCTGTGCAACAGCATCGGCGCCTCGATGATCCGCGACCCGGGCCAGATCGCCCTGTCGGTCGACGCCGACGAGAGCCACTCAACCGCCGATGTTTCGGTCAGCCTGGGCCTGATCGTCACCGAGCTGGTGATCAATTCCCTCAAGCACGCCTTTCCGGACGGCGCGAGCGGCGGCATCATCGTCCGCTATCGTTCGGAGGGTCCGGACTGGACCCTGTCGGTGACCGACAACGGGGTCGGTTTGCCCAAGGACCCCGCCGACGCGGAGCCCGGGCTGGGCACCAGCATCGTTCGGGCGCTGGCCCAGCAGTTGAAGGCCGACATCACGGCGGCGAGCGCCAACCCCGGCACGACCGTGTCGATCAGCCACCGCGAGCCTGCGCCTGGCGCGGCCAGCCCGAAGCCTGCAACGCTGGCGGTGTAGGGCAGCGGCCGCGCCGCCGTCAGGGCGGTCGCCAGGATCAGTGTCCCTTGCGGTCCGTGGTCTTGCCGAAGGTGCGCTCCAGCACGGTCGTCAGCTTGCCGAGCGCGCCGGCGGCGGCCTGGTCGATCGAGTCCGCCTGGTCAGTGACCGACACCGGATCGTGACCCGCGGGCCGCGCCTCGATCTGGCAGCGCTTGTCGTTGCCGCCGCTGCGGTCGCCGTTCTCGTCGCCGACGTGAAGCTCCACCCGGGTCAGTCGGTCCTCGAACCGCGACAGCCGCTCTCTCACCGAGGCCTCAAGGCTGTCCACCATGGCCTGGCGGCCGACGAGATTGTTGGCGGTATTGATCTGGATATCCATGACGTCTCCTGAAGGGGTGGGATCGGGTCAGCGCGACTTGCGCGACCGCTCCAGCACCGGGCGTTGTCCCTCCGCGTCGAAGGCGCCCGAGGGGGCGATGCCTGTGTTGGGCGTATCGTTCATGCCCTCGTGCGCCGTCCGCTCGGGCGGGGGATGATGCGGCGCGGGCGCGGCGTTCTTCAGCGCCATCGCCTTGTCGGCGATGTCCTGCTGGGTCACCGGGGCGGATTTTTCGGGCTTGGACATGACGGGTTTTCTCCGGGGGATACCCTGAGCTAACTCGCGACCGGCGGTGAGGTTGCCCCGCAGCAGGGCGCAGGCCCCGCCATCCAGGGCGAGCCCGATGTCGTGGCCGGTCGTGGTGGCATCCTGCGACAGCGGAAGTCGTCGCCTGCAACCGCTGTTGGTCGAGGTCGCCCCCGCCCGGCCGGCAAGCGCCATCAGCGCCAGACAAGGATGCTCCCGTCTGCTGAACGCTCTTCAGCGCCTGTCCAGGAGCTTCCGGAGAAAGCCTTTGCTCGGCGCAGAAACCTTGCCGCTCAACCGCCGCGCGGCCTCCTCAAGAACCTTGCGTCGGAACGTTCGGTTCGTCGGTCGAGAAGCCTTCTCAGCGGCTATGCGCGCCGCGTCGTCGCCGTGAAGCTTCTTCAGAAACTCAACTTCTATACGCACCTCCTGCTCAAATGCAGCGCGCTGTTGCGCATTGAAAAACATGGTCGCATCCAAGTATCTGGAGGTAAAATCGAACATTGTTATCCAGAGCAGATACCGACCCAAATCAAGACCAACGAATCGAAGGCGACAAAATCACGCAGGGTCGCGTGCAGGTCCGATGTCCAGTCGGAACGACCCTCGGCCTTCATGAGCATCCGCTCGAAATCAGCCGCCGCGATCCGGGCCCTCTGGATGGCCGCTGCGATACCCCGTCTCCAGTCACCGGACCCAATGCGTCCGCCCAATCGTCTCGACCACACCCCCGCGCCCTGAGCTGATGTCAGACCACCCGCTCTCTGACGATCAGACCTGGGAGTTGTCACCAGGATCGTGGTCCTGACGGTGGCTGAAACCGTCGAGACGGTTGAGGGGACTGTTCCTGCGGTTCGAGGCCGTTGTGATACACAGCTGTGCTACAGCCGGAATCGGCGGAAACCCTTACAGGATAACGGTTCTCGGGCGGTTCGGAAGGGACCGCGTGACACGCCGTTGTGTCACAGAATGGGTCCTGATTGCCCTCAACCCCTTGTCCAGTAAGGGATTGGTGGAGCCGAGGGGAGGCTCCACCAACGGACCGAAATCCAAGAAAAACAGACGCTTGATCGATGCCGCGCGACTGGAAATCGGTAGCGCGTAGCAGCTGTGTGTAGCAAGTTCGGAATGTCATTCGAACCGAACAGATGCCCCGTCAGCCCGTCCAACCGGAATACGCCCACTTCGTATTTGAAGTCAGCGCGCCGCAGTTTGCCTACAGCTTCTCCTCGCGCCTTCGGAAGCATGATCCGGAGCCGTACTGGGAGCATCCAAAGCTGGAGCTTGCGGGGAAGTGCCTCTACCCGGCCAAGTTCGCTGATCGGATTGGAAAGATCGACATCGTCGCAGATCGCGAGCTGCCCAAGCCACAACAGGGTAGCTGGCGCGCATCTGGTGAGTGGATTGGATACCTCGAAGCGGGGAAGTCCAAGTTGCAGTACTACGGCAGCGTTCCGCCGGACGCTTTGGGATGGGTCCTGACCGGCATTGCATCGGGCATGACCCGGTTTGTCACCGTCAACGGCGAGCCTCTCAAGCGCGGAACGGCACGCATCCGGGGGTGCAGCTTCGATGCGGATTTCTTCCGGGAAGACTTCTACTAGAGAGCTCTGATCAGAGCGGACGGCTGCCCTTCGCAAACTCGAAAGTCGCTTCTTGGTGGGCTCGCAAGAACGACTCCGGGTCGTCGACTTTGAGGCCCAGTCTTTCTGCTCCGGCGACAAAGCCGCTCATGGACGACTCTTCGAGCGCGCCTGTGTGCCGGTTCGTGCCGTTGACCACGATCGCGGTGATCAAGGGCGCGCCGCGTGCATGGGCTTTGGCGAGAACGAGATCGAGGTGACGCGGCATCTGCCGGCGAACCTTGGTCCAGTCGCAGCCATTGGCCTTCGCAACGTCGCCATAGCTCAGAAACTTGTCGTCCCTGAGGTCAAGCAACTGAAGGGCAACCTCTCCGGCGGGGAAAAGGGGCTTCTGGTCACGCTGGGCACCATCTCAAGCAAGGCTGAGCTGTTCTCACGGACGGTGCCGGATATCCGGCTCATCGATGGACAGGGTCTCGTGAAGCTCGTGCTGGAACACTACGAACAGTTCGACAGTCGCTATCGCGCAGCCGTGCCGCTCAAACGGGTCTACCTTCCCGCGCCGCCGGATGGGGAGGCGGAGTAGATCGCATGAGCTTTCTGGAAGATCTTGTCGCCCGTCCATTGGGGCAGGGAGCCGAAGGGCTTCATGCCGAAGGGCTGTTCATCGGGAACGGTGACTTGGCGCTAGAGGTCGCGGTCTATACCGCCGCTGCTCGCCCCACCGCCAAGACCATTGTTGACGCCTGGAAGGCACGGCGGGCTGGCAGACCGACGCCCGTGCTCGTCGTCGTGCTTCATGATGGCAAAGCATGGCTCGGCGGCCCCACGGGGGAAACCCTCCCCATTCATGCGGAGAAGGACAAGGGCGCTATCGAGCGGCTGTGCCTGTCCGCGCTGAAGCAGCCGGATCGACATGCGGCGCTCCTGTTCCTGGCTCAAGCTCTGCCTAGCCTGGACACCATTGCACCCGGCCTGCGCAATGAGGGTCTGTTCGCCCTTCATGAACTGACCGCAGACGCCCCGAGGCGGGCGGAATGGGTGGAGCACGGGCGTCGCGCAAGGGGCTCGTTCGGTGCGGTTACTTCCAGCAGAGCTTTCACCCCGTTCCACGAACCAACCGAACCTTGACAGTATGGCTTCCGGCGAAAGTCTTGGCGGGCAACTATCCTGGTGAATTCACCTACCGCTTCGCGCCCAGGTCGCCGGGCGGGGAGCTCCGGCTCTACGAGATATCGGCAGATGACATTCGTATGGAGGGTGCGTCCGACCTCGTCGAAGGTCTGATCGAGCGCTACGGCGCGCCCACCATAGATCGGTCAGATACGATGCAGACCCGCTCGGGAGCTGTCTTTCCAAGACGCTCGCTTCAGTGGCGCAGTGGTCAGCAGACGATCACCTTGATTGCGCCTGGCGAGGCTCGTGATTTCTTGTCGCTCACGTTCCGCCAAGTCGATCATGCAGAAGCGGTGGAACGTGATCTGCGAGAGGCGCTGGGCTCGCCGGCCTCTCGGCTCTAGGACCCACCATCAAGTTCTGGTTCTCGGTGACCTCCGCACCTGTCGGAACGTGTCTCCAGGATCCTCAGAATGTCCGTAGCGGTCATCATGCGCGTATCCGGTGGTCTGGTCGCCGCCTCTTCATCCCGCTTCCAGTCGGCTCCTGCGGGTACAAAGCGCAGGTAGGTTCTCTCGCCAACCGCCGCGCAGAAATAGACACCCTGCCGAGCCCCTTTCTTCATGCCCGAGCCAACACCCATCGGCATCTGTGGGACGCGGCGAGCGTCCCGATCCAGCTCCTTGCGCAGGGTTTGACGATACTCCTCGGCTGAGAAGATCCGATGCCGGATCGTCTGTGAACCATTCCTCCCAGCCTGCGGCGTCCCGTTCACGAATTACCTTCGCCAGGTCGCCCTGCGCCCGGATCATCATCTTCGTGGCCGCCTCGAACAGGTCGGAGAACTCGCTCACCTCGACCTTCTCGCGGGCGAACATCTCGCGGACATGCTGAACAGCGATCTCGTCGTCCCGGGCCGAAAGCCGGGCTTCACCCTCGGCGAAGACCTTGCGCTGTCCATCGACAGTCAGCTGGCGGTCGAACACATCCTCGCGGACGTAGTGGTCAGGCCCGATCTCCGCCCGCTGCTGTTCGGGCGTCAGCTTTCGATAGCGCGCCAGTTGTTCGTGGTCGTAGACCTCGACCAGGGTGTCGGGCTTCCACGATGGCTCCCGGCGCATCACGACGGCGACGTAACGCTCGCCATCGGGCATGCCCCGCAGGTACGCATCTTCCTTGATCTCGGCGGCCAGCCACCGATCGATCAGCACCTTGCACTCACTCAAATCCATGGCGCGCTCAAAATCGCGCCAGAGCGTTTCCGTCAAGGTCTGGACCCACACGCAGCGACGACGCGCCTCGCCGGCCAGCGACGTTCTGAGCGACTTCCAGAGCTCGTTTCGACCGACCTTCGCCCGGAGATGGGCGGGCACCCGGATGCGGAAGTAGTAGGTCGCACCCCGTCGAAAGACGTTGGTGACGAGGGACATTTGAGGTCTCCGCGTAGCAGCCTGTGTAGCAGCGACGCGCGGAACCGGTTCGAAGGTGTCTGCTGTTCCCCGGGAGCCCTTGCCCACTAAGGGATGGGCGGTCCCCTGGTGGAGCCGAGGGGAGTCGAACCCCTGACCTCCTCATTGCGAACGAGGCGCTCTACCAACTGAGCTACGGCCCCCTCTCAGAGAGAGAAGAGCGCGGCAAATACGGCGGGGGCTCCCCGACTGTCAAGCGCAAGTCCAGGCGCACGCCGGCCGGCGCCCGGACCACGCCTTGCTGGCCTGTCGCGTGGCGGCTAGAAGCGGTCACTTTACCGCCCCCCGGGACATCCGCGCCATGTTCGCCCTCGTCGATTTCGTCTTCTTCATCATCAGCGGCCTTCTCGGCCTCCTGATCATCGCGCTGATCGTTGCGGCCGTGCTGTCCTGGCTCGTCGCCTTCGACATCATCAACCTGCGAAACCGTCTGGCGAGCAGCCTCTACTATGGCCTCCAGCGCTTGACGGAGCCGTTGCTGAGTCCGATCCGGCGTTTCGTTCCGCCGCTCGGCGGCGTGGACCTGAGCTTCATCGTCCTGTTTCTGCTGCTGCAGGGCACGCGGAGCATCCTGCTGCCGGCGGCGTACAACGCCATTCGCGGCCTGTTGATCTGACCATGCGCCTGGCCGTCCGCCTCACCCCGCGCGGCGGGCGCGACGCGGTCGAGGGCTGGGCGACCGGGCCTGACGGTCGGGCGTTCCTCAAGGCGCGGGTCGCCGCCCCGCCCGTCGAGGGCGAGGCCAACGCGGCCCTCACGGGACTGCTTGCAAAGGCGCTTGGCGTCAGCAAATCCTCTGTCCGCATCGCCGCCGGCCAGACCGGCCGGCTCAAGCAGGTCGAGGTCGAGGGGCTGGACCCCGCCGCCCTGACCGCCGCCTTCGGACCGCAACCGGGAGCCTGACCCATGGCCGGCAGCCAGGACTTCGCCGCCGATCCTCGCAACGCCAACGCCCTGATCTGGCTGAACGGCCGGCTGGTCCCCCGCGACGCGGCCAAGGTGTCTGTGTTCGACGCCGGCTTCGTGGTCGGCGACGGCGTCTGGGAAGGGCTGCGGCTGCACCGGGGCCGGCTGCTGTTCCTGGAGACCCACCTCGACCGCCTCTACCAGGGCGCCGACGCCATCGCGCTCGACATCGGCATGAGCCGCGCCCAGATGGCCGACGCCCTGGACGAACTGATCCGCGCCAACCGCATGGAGGACGGCGTCCATCTGCGGCTGATGGTGACCCGGGGCGAGAAGACCGGCGCCAACCAGGACCCGCGCAACGCGCTGGGCGTCCCCACCGTCGTCATCCTGGCCGAGTGGAAGGTCCCCAGCCCGTCGATCGTCACCCGGGGGCTGAAGCTGGCCACGGTCGGCATTCGCTGCACCCCGGCCCACATGTTCGACATGCGCCTCAACAGCCACAGCCGGCTGAACCTGATCATCGCCCTGAACGAGGCGATCCGCGCCGGCGCCGACGAGGCGCTGATGCTCGATCCGGACGGTTTCGTGTCGAGCTGCAACGCCACCAACTTCTTCTGGGTGAAGGACGGCGAGGTGCGGACCTCGACCGGCGAGTACTGTTTCAACGGCGTGACCCGGGCCAATGTCATCGCCCTGTGCGGCGAGGCGAAGATCCCGCTGGCCCTGGGCGACTACCCTGTCGAGGACGCGCGCGGCGCCGACGAGGCCTTCGTCACCGGCACTTTCGGCGGGCTGACGCCGGTGCGGGAGATCGACGGCCGCACCCTGCCCCACGCCCTGCCCGGTCCTCGGACGGCGGAGCTGCGGGCGCTGTACGAGGCGCTGAAGGACCGGAACGCCGGGCTGTGAGCGCCGCCGTCCGCATCTGCATGTGGTCGGGGCCGCGCAACATCTCCACGGCGATGATGCGGTCGTTCGAGAACCGGCCGGACTGCGCGGTCAGCGACGAGCCCTTCTACGCGGCCTACCTCGCCGAGACCGGCCTCGACCACCCCATGCGGGATGAGGTTCTGGCCTCCCAGCCGACGGACTGGCGCGCCGTGGCGGCTGAACTGGCCGGACCCGCGCCCGGCGGCGCGGCGGTCTGGTACCAGAAGCACATGACCCACCACATGCTGGACGGCTTCGGGCTCGACTGGGCGGACGGTGCGGTCAACGCCTTCCTGATCCGCGATCCGGCCCGGGTGCTGGCCTCCTACGTCGTCAAGCGCGGCGAGGTCACCCTGGCCGACATCGGGGTCGAGCGGCAGCGCGAGCTGTTCGAGCGCGAAGCCGACCGGCTGGGCGCGCCGCCGCCGGTGGTCGAGGGCCGCGACGTGCTGGCCGATCCGGCCGGCGCCCTCGGCCGGCTGTGCGCCGCGCTGGGCGTCGCCTTTGACCCCGCCATGCTGGCCTGGCCGGCCGGGCCGCGCGACAGCGACGGCGTCTGGGCGCCGGCCTGGTACGACGTGGTCGAACGCTCAACGGGTTTTGGTCCGCCCTCGGACGAGACTATGCCGCCGGCCCTGTCGGACGACCTGCGCCGCATCGCCGACGCCGCCCGAGGGCACTACGAGCGCCTGGCCGCGTTCCGGCTGTAACATTCGCTCGTCAACTGTTGCCGCCAGACGCCTTCAAGCCGTCACGGGAACAGGATAGGGTCACCGTCGATGGACAAGCCCGCCACCCACTATCCGACACCCGGCGCCAAGTGCGCCGACCTGGTCGTGCACATCGTCGGCCTGGCCTTCGCCCTGTTCGGCGGCGGCATCCTGCTGGGCCTTTCGGTCGGCGTGGGCGACCTGGGCAAGGTGGCGGCGGTCGGCATCTACGCGGTCGGCATGATGACCATGCTGGGCTGCTCGATGGCCTACAACTTCGGCAAGTGGGCCTGGCGGCCGATGCTGCGGCGGTTCGACCACGCCGGCATCTTCCTGATGATCGCCGGCTCCTACACCCCGTTCACGACCCAGAACCTCACCGGCGCCTGGTCGATCGGCATGACCGTCGGCGTCTGGACGCTGGCGGGCCTGGGCATCCTGGGCAAGCTGTTCCTGCCGGGCCTGGGCCGCGGCTTCTGGGTGGCGCTCTACATGGCGCTGGGCTGGATCGTGCTGGTGGCCATCAAGCCGATGATCGACGGCATGGGCTGGGTGGCGCTGCTGCTGCTCGGCATCGGCGGCCTGATCTACTCGACCGGCGTAATCTTCTACCTGATGAAGAAGTTCCACTTCCGCCGCGCGGTCTGGCACGGCCACGTGGTAGCCGGCGCGGCCGTGCAGTACGCCGCCGTCATGGTCGGCGTGGTGTTCGCGGGCGCGCACTAGGCGCTCCGGGCGCCATCCCAAATTCCGTCATCGTCGGACTTGTTCCGACGATGACGAGCGGGGGGTGCTTTAAGCGCTACCCCTTCACCCGCCGCATCACTCCGTCCGCCGCCGCCACGCCCGTCGCGAAACAGGCCTGCAGCAGGTAGCCGCCGGTCGGCGCTTCCCAGTCCAGCATCTCGCCGGCCACGAAGACGCCGGGCAGCGCCTTGAGCATCAGGGCCTCGTCGACCGCCTCCAGCGCCACGCCGCCGGCGGTGGAGATCGCCCGGTCGATGGGCGCGACGCCGGTCAGGGTCACCGGCACGGCCTTGATCCGCGAGGCCAGGGCGCCGGGATCGAGCGGCAGGTCGACGCCGTGCCCCTCGCGCAGCAGGTTGGCCTCGGCCGGCGACAGATGGATCAGCTTGCGCAGGCGGGTGGCCACCGACTGGCCCTTCTCGCCGCGGTGCAGGCGGGCAGTCAGCTGCTGGCGGGTCATGGCCGGGCGCAGGTCGATGGTCAGGGTCGCCGACCCGCTCGCGAGGATCGCCTCGCGCAGCACCGGCGACAGCGCATAGACCGCCCCGCCCTCCAGTCCGTAGCCGGCAACCATGGCGTCGCCCTTCACCGTGCGATCTCCGAACGTCAGGGCGACGCTCTTCAGCGGCTGGCCGGCGAAGCGGTCGCGGAAGATGTCGCTCCAGGCGACGGTGAAGCCGCTGTTGGACGGCTTGAACGGCGTCAGCGTCACGCCCTTCTCCGCCAGATGAGGCGCCCAGCCGCCATCGGAGCCCAGCCGCGCCCAGCTGGCGCCGCCCAGGGCCAGGACCGTCGCGTCCGGCGTCTCGACGGTTTCCCCGTCGGCAGACCGGAAGCGCAGGCCGCCAGTGGCGTCCCAGCCCAGCCATTCGCTGCGGGTGCGGATGGTGACGCCCAGCCTCTCCAGCCGCGCCAGCCAGGCGCGCAGCAAGGGCGAAGCCTTCATGGCCCGCGGGAAGACCCGGCCGCTGGAGCCGGTGAAGGTCTCCTGCCCCAGGTCCGCCGCCCAGGCGGTCAGCGCCTGCGGCGGAAAGGCGTCGAGCAGCGGCGCCAGCCGGTCGCCGGCCTCGGCGTAGCGGGTCTTGAAGGCGTCCAGCGCCTCGGAGTGGGTCAGGTTCAGGCCGCCCCGCCCGGCCATCAGGAACTTGCGCCCGACGGTCGGCATCTTCTCGTGGACGGTGACGGCCAGCCCGGCCTGCGCCAGCCGCTGGGCCGCCATCAGGCCGGCGGGTCCGGCGCCGATGACGACGACGGTTTTTGTGGAGTTGCTCATGAGCTGGCCATGCGCTGAGCAAGGCGGACAAGCAACTTTTTACTCCGCCTCCCCGGCGAAGGCCGGGGTCCATACGGGACAAGTGCTGGAGCGACGCCATGGGTCCCGGCCTTCGCCGGGAAGACGGGGGATAGATCGGGTCCGCTCCCCGCTAAGTCCCGGTGAACCGCCCCGGACGTCGCTCGGCCACGGCGCGGACGCCCTCGGCGAAGTCGTGGGTCGGGCGCAGGAGCGCCTGCTCGGCGGCCTCGAGGTCGGTCTGGCCCCGCACCTCGTCGGCGAGACCCGCCCGCAGGGTGGCGCGCGTGGCCTGCACCGCCAGCGGCGCGTTCTCCGCCAGTTCGTTCGCCATCCGCATCCCCGCCTCGCGCAGGTTCTCCAGCGGCGCCACCTCGTCGACCAGGCCCCAGTCCAGCGCCTGGTCGGCCTTGATCCGCCGCCCGGTCAGGAACATCAGCGCCGCCTTCTGCTCCCCCACGACGCGGGTCAGGCTGGCCGTGGTGCCGAAGCCCGGATGGAAGCCCAGCTTGACGAAGTTGGCCGAAAACCGGGCCTCCGGCGCGGCGATGCGGAAGTCGGCGACCAGCGCCAGCCCCAGGCCGGCCCCGACGGCCGCGCCCTGCACCAGCGCCACGATCGGCTTGCGGCTGGAGAACAGCCGGGCGGCCTGGGCGTAGAGGGCCTGGGTGGAATCGACGATCAGCCCCCCCTCGCCCGGCGGCGTGACCAGGTCGGCCCCGCCGCAGAACACCTTGCCGGCCGTGCACAGCAGGACGACGCGCAGCTCGTGTTCCGCGTCGACGTCGTCCAGCGCGTCTGCGAGATCTCGGATCAGGTCGACGGTGACATGGTTGTTGGGCGGCCGGTCGATCTCCAGCGTCGCGACATGGCCCTCGATGCTGACGCGGACGTCTCCGTAGGCGGCTCTCATCGCTTCAATCCCAGCAGGTTGCGGGCCACGACCCATTTGTGGACCTCGGTCGGGCCGTCATAGATCCGCATGGTCCGAAGCTTGGACTGCATCAGGTGCAGCGGCAGCTCGCGGGTCATGCCCATGGCCCCGAAGGCCTGCATGACATTGTCGACCACCTCGTAGGCCATCTCCGTCCCGTAGGCCTTGATCATCGAGATCTCGTTGCGGACGTCGCGGCCCTGGTCGAGCTTCCAGGCGCAGTCGTAGGTCATCAGCCGGGCGGCGTGGATGCGGGTGGCGGCGTCGGCGATCCACCACTGGATCTGCTGGCGCTCCGACAGCGGCGCGCCGAAGGTCGAACGCTGCGGCGCGTACTCGATCAGCATGTCGAGCGCCCGCTGGGCCATGCCGATCGACCAGCTGGCCATTTCGATCCGCCGGGTCGACAGCCGCACCTGCATCGGCGCGAAGCCCTGCCCCTCCTTGCCGAGCAGCTTCCAGCCCGGGACGCGGCAGTCCTCCAGCGCGATCTCGTAGCTGTACTGGCCGCCCAGCATCGGGATGCGACGCAGCACGTTGAAGCCGGGCGTCCCCTTGTCGATCAGGAAGGCGGAGATGCCGCCCCGGGCGCCCTTCTCGCGGTCGGTGACCGCCATGGTGATGGTGAAGTCGGCCTCGGCCCCGCGGGTGATCCAGATCTTGCGGCCGTTGAGGATCCAGTCTTCGCCGTCCCGGTCCGCGCGGGTGATCATCCCGGCCGGGTCGGACCCGGCGCCGGGCTCGGAGATGCCGATGGCCGAGATGGTCTCGCCGGCCACATAGGGCGCCAGATAGGCGGCGCGCTGACGGTCGTCGACCGTGGCCATCAGCATGCGCAGGTTCGGACTGTCCGGCGGCAGGGTGTAGGGGGTGACGGTGCGGCCCAGCTCCTCGTTGACCCCGACCAGGGCCACGGCTGGCAGGTCGATGCCGCCGACATCCTCGGGCGCGTCCAGGCCCCAGAGGCCCAGCTCGCGCGAGACCTTGTCGATCTTCGCCTGTTCCTCGGCCGTCAGGGCCGTCGGCCCGCCGGACGCCTCGCGCTCCAGCACCGTGGCCTCGAGCGGCATCAGCTCGTCCTCGACGAACCGCCGCACGAGCTCCTTGATCATCCGGTGCTCTTCACTGAGCTCGAAATGCATGGCGGTGGGCTCCCTTGTTTAGCGGGAGTGTAGGGGGCCGGGCCACGCGGTGAAACGGGGACGTAAGGTAAGGAGGGAAGACGCACTCTTCAGCGAATGAGTACAGAGCAATGACACTATGCTTTTTCGCGAATCGCCACCATGAGTAGCAATGGCACTAGCCTCAATGGATCGAAGCTGCCTAAGGAGCGGGAATGTCGAAGGAGCTTAGGGGAACAGGGGCAATTCGTGCCATGCGTTCCGAGATAGGCCAGCTCGCGATTGTCGCAATCGTTCTTGCAGTGGGGGCCAGCGTTACTGCGACCGGCATCGTCGATCTTCTTACATCACGCCAAACGCCTTCCGTGTTTGTTGGCCTAGGGATCGTGGCACTTGGACTGGCTGCAATGGCTTGGCGCCTCGCCCCCCCGATTAGCGACACCGTTCAACTCAACGGAGTAATACTCTTAGACGAAGACAAGAAAATCGCCCGCATTGATAGATATGAGTTTTCCGAGGACATTAGGCGCTACTTATCGGCACTCAAAGCAGAGAACAAAGCCTTGGGCCGACAATGGGAAAGCCATCCACTCCAAGATATAAAGTTTGACGACGGAAATTTCAGCATTAATGCTACACCTTCTGGCCTCTTGGCCGTAGAATCTGTTGAATACTTTTTCTTGGATAAGCTATCAACACACCTGACTGACTACTTTAACAAATCCTATAATTTCAATGATAGGAAGATTTACACGTTAGCGCGAAACAGTTTGCCGATCTCTCTTTTTCAGAACCGCTTCGTAGATCTATTTTCAAGACCAATGGAAGATCGCGAGACGTTTGAGAGCCATGGAGCATCAAAGCATGGTCGCGTTGTTTATGCGCTGGGAAAAGACGGAGCCATATTCGATGCTTTTGAACTAACCCTGCCGAAGGGCGGAGCCATCTCGAGATTGTCTCACGGATGTATACGCATAGAAACTGACCGATTTATATTGACTGCTAAATGCTCACTAGCCAATAAAAACACTCATATTCCATTCGAGTTTCGCTCCTTATACGCCATTCCTAATGACGACAGTCTTCATCATGAGGAATTCCACATCTCTGTGAACGTAAAGTTCAAGATACTAGCGTTTCTCTCGGGGACGGGTTGGCAATACTATCGGTGGCTAGACAGCTTTGTGGATAGTCTGAGGGAGGCGGTAGATTTCTCGCTTTTCCTCAAGCGCATCGGATGGGAGCAAGCGCTAACGTCGGAAAAACTTCAAGAGAAGCGGGGCATGGGGCAGAGCAAAAGAAGGGCAACCCAGCCGGCGGCCACCCACACATCCTTTGAATCCCACCTTGGTGACGAGAGGCCTAATTCCAACAAGTGATCCAGCCCACCCATCGCTCCGCCCATTCACGCGGCGACAGTTGGGAGTTGGCGGGCACGAGCCGGGCTGGCCGACCTGAACTGTTTATAATGGGTCGGGAGTCTGTTGGGCCTGGAAAAGTGGTGCCGCTTAGGTGACTCGAACACCTGACCCCCGCATTACGAATTAGGTTTTCCGGGCTTTTAGGGACTTTGAAGCAGTTGGCGGCAGGCTGATTTATTCTTCTACGTCAAAGGCTTGTCACAGGCGTAGCTTTGACGGAGCTTGCGGCGCTTTGAAACAGTGACCCTACTAAACCACTACTAGTTGTCTGCAATCGTCCGCACTAGCGCCACCACCCGACAACCATAGCCAGATTGGGACCAGCTGCATCCGCCTAGATTGTGTGCCATCTTGGACACCCTAAGCGTGGGGGCGCACAATGTACGTCAAGCTACTCGGCTTTCGCTCAGGCTTGGATGACAGGGGAGCGTCCGGGGACAACGGCTGCCGGGTCGGCGTCACGGCATGCCCGATCTCCACGTCAAATGCCTGCGGCCGTCGCGTGGCGCGCCGCGACCCCGCCTAGAGCAGGAGGACCTCTGGGATGAACGCTACTCTGGCCGATCTGAGGAGACTTGTTGCCCGCGCCATGCATGGCGGCTCAGCCAAAGCGGCGGCCAGGCGGAGGCGAGTCTTACGCTCGTGGTTGGTGCCGGCACTCTTCGCCCTAGGCGGAACGGTTTTAGGCATTGTCTTTCATTGGAGCCCAACGGCGTTTCTTGCCCACTCCCTTGAAGGAGTCGCCAGCCTGTTTCCTTCGACCAAGGATGTGATGGCAAGACACCTACTCGATGCGATCTCAGCTCCTGCCGGGGGGTTTTTACTCGGGTTGGGGGTTGCAAAGGTGCAAGCAGTTCAGCGTAGCGTCGACGCGATACCATTCCTGCAAGACCCGCCGGATTTTATCCGTCGGGATCTCGACTATGAGCGCCAAGCCACCGGTATGCTGGGTTGGGAAAAGCCGTCTGAATTTGTCGGGCGAACGGAGGAGCTGGCCGAGCTCGTTCACTTCGCCGTTGGCAGGAAAGGGTTCGCCAGTTGGCGCGAGGTGGTAGGTCCAGGCGGAGTCGGCAAGTCCCGCTTGGCCATCGAATGGCTTGAGACGCTACGTCATAGGCGATGGGACGCGGGCGTTGTCGATCTAAACCGACCCATTCCTCAGGGATGGAGGGCTCGACGTCCAACTGCACTGGTGATCGACGAAGCCCAACGCGACTGGGCCGGTAAGCTAGCCGAGACCATCCAGACCTTGTGCGCCGCGGCAAGCGAACGGGCTGCCATACGCATCCTGGTAGTGGGTAAGTCCAGACCCAGCCTTGAGTGGCTTAGCCACCCCAATGGGCGAGCGCTTGTGGACGCATCTCGCTACAGTACCGCCCTTTATTTGGAGGCTCTGACTGACGAGGACTCGCTGCGGCTCTGGGAGACTGCGGCCGGCTGCGACCCCGATGACCGGCGAATCTCGGACAGTGCACATCTAAGGCGCGAAACTGCAGGGTGGCCGAGAGCAATCTTGCGTTGGGCCTACGCAAAGAGCGCAAGCAGCTATCAAGAGGCGCTTGAAGGCGACGCGATCAAGGCCCTTCCCGAACTGGCAGACGCAAGGGGCGAGGCTGCTTTGCAGGTCGATTTTGGTCTATTGAAGGTGCTTGCCTTGTCAATTCTCGCCGGCCCCCTTCCAATCGACGTCGCTCAAAGCGTCAGCCCTGCTGGCGTCAATTTTTCTGCACTGGATCGGTTCTTCATTGGAGCCGACTTTGAGGAAACTCTGCCTTCATTTCAGCCAGACGACTTAGGGCACGAAATACTACTGCGCATATTGGACTTGCTCGGGCATGAATCTTCGCCGCTGGCTCGAATAGCGATCAAGGCCAACCCCGACCAGGTCGGATTGACCCTGGAAGGACTTTGGCGCACCCGGCCTGAGAGCACTTCAGCTTGCGGTGTATTGAACGGCTTGAGCATTGGGGGGGGCGCAAGATCGGCCTCGCGAGCTCGCTGTCTTGCGAAACTGCAAGCGCTGTACGACGAAATGCAGCCCAGGCGTCTGTCGGATGACCGTCGAAAAGCAGAAGAGTTTGCGGACAATTCGGCTTCGTTGGAGGCCGTAGCCGAGATCGATGACCGCTTGGTTTCGATTTGTGATCGTAGGAGCTACGATCCCAAAATTCGTGTCGAGGAAGCTGCAGTCGGTATCGATGCGATCCGGCACTATGGCGAAGCTCGTCAATTCGACGACGTGGAACGATGGTGTAATCGGCTTACGGCGCTCGCTGCAGTCGAACCTTTCAAAAGCAATCCCACCATCCGCGATGCAGAGGTAATGGCGATGGTCAACGCCATGAACAGCTATGGTCTGGCTGGCCGGTTCGAGGACTTGGAGCGGTGGGGCGCGCGTTTAGTCGCACTCTTGGAGACCCCCCCCTTTCACCGTAACTCTGCCATGCGCCGTGGCGAGGCTAGGGCTGTAGCCAACGCAATCAATTTATATAGCCAGTCGGATCGGGTTGAAGAGTGCGAGCGGTGGGGTTCACGCCTCGCGACCCTCGCCACGACAGAACCCTTCCGCCTCGACCCAGCAATTCGCGGCTGCGAGGCCTCCGCCGTCGTTACTATGGTTGCTATGTACGGTAAGGCGCGGCGGTTCGAAGACCTAGAGCGATGGGGGGCTCGATTGGCTGCTCTCTTAGAGGTCAATTCTCTGCGACGCGACTCAGCCATTCGCACTTCAGAAGCCAGGGCTGTCGTAAATGCGTTCAAATACTATGGCGAAGTGGGTCGGCTACTCGACGCAGAGCGATGGGGGGCTCGCCTCATTACTCTCGTCGGAAGTCACCCACATCATCTCGATCCCGAGATACGCCTTCTCGAAGCCATGGTCGCGGTCGGTGCGATTCAATTTTATGGCAAAGGAGCGCAGTTCGGGGACCTGGAGCGGTGGGGCGCTCGGCTCATCGCCCTCGTCGAGACAGGGCCTTTCAAGAGAAGTTCGGCGATCCGCCGCGAAGAGGCTGGGGCAGTAGTGAACGCAACCCTTGTCTACGGCGACGCGGACCGGTTCGAGGACCTGGAGCGATGGGGCGCTCGGCTGATCGAAATCGCCGAGACGGAACCGTTTCGAAGCGACCCTTCGATTCGCGTCAACGAAGCTCAGAGTGCGGTCAACGCGATCAATTCTTATGGCAAGGCAGAGCGGTTTGACGACTTGGAACGATGGGGTGCACAGCTCATCGCTCTCACCGAGGCTGAACCATTCCGGAGCAATCTGACCATTCGCCAATATGAGGCTTGGGGGATACTAAATGCCATCAGCGGTTATGGCGTGTCGGGCCGGTTAGAGGATTTGGAGCGATGGGGCGCGAGAATGATCGCTCTCGCCGAAAGCCGGCCGTTTAGTACCGATCCCGCAATTTGTTTGACGGAGGCCAAGGCGGCATACAGCGCAATCATTTCTTACAGAGCAGCGACCGTTTCCAAATCCGGTCCACGCGCGAACTGGTTCGGGCGCTTGGCCAAGTGTGCGCAACGCTTCCCGGGCGACGGGGCCATTCAGGAGCTCGCGCACAAGGTAAACTTATCGCTTGTAGAACAAGAGATCCGAGGGTGGCCCTACGGGCGCTTGTAGCCAAGATGATGCTCGCGAGCGGGGCAATGCCATCTCGACTATGGACCCAGGCTGGCTGGGAAGCCGGGATGCCTTGAAGACCGCCTTGCCGCCGCTACGTAGTTCGCCCAAGAATTGGAGCGACCTGCCCCTGATCTGTAAGCGCGGCTTTGGCCCCACCTTCCCAGGGCTGATCTGATCGCGGAGTCTCCCGGCCGACGTGTCGAGGTGGCTTGGTGTGCTGATGATGCCTGGTGATGATGTGCTGATGATGCCTGCGGCGCGTCGGATCGAGGTGT
>JAUXMY010000029.1 GCA_030683005.1 Caulobacter sp.
GGCACCTTCCGCTGCATCGCCAAGTCGGCGGCCGGCATGCTGACCCTGGAGCCGCTGCCGGACGGCGACCGCGGCGTGATCATCAACACCGCGTCGGTCGCGGCCGAGGACGGCCAGATCGGCCAGGCGGCCTATTCGGCGTCCAAGGGCGGCGTCGTCGGCATGACGCTGCCGATCGCCCGCGACCTGTCCGGCGAAGCCATCCGGGTGAACACCATCCTGCCGGGCATCTTCAACACGCCGCTGCTGGCGGCGGCTCCGGAAGCGGTGAAGGCGGCCCTGGGCGCCCAGGTGCCGTTCCCCAAGCGTCTCGGCCAGGCGGAAGAGTACGCCTCGCTGGCGCTGGAAATGATCCGCAACGGCTACTTCAACGGTGAAGACGTCCGCCTGGACGGCTCGATCCGCATGGCGCCGCGGTAACACCGGTCCAATCCCCCTTCCTCCTCGATGGAGGAAGGGTCGGGGATGGTGGTGTGGCTCCGGCGGTGCGGGGCGAGCGCTGCATGGCGTCGGCGCCTTGCAGAGCCCATCGCTTCGGTGCAGCGGCCACACCACCACCCAACCCTCCTCCATCGAGGAGGAGGGCTTTCCAAGCCTGGCGTCTGCCGTTTCAGGATCCCTCTCCATCACGGAGAGGGATTTTCCTTGCGCGCTCAGTTGGACGCCGGACGCTGGATCGTCGGGCCGAGGTTGGCCATCACGTCGCGGGCGTCAAAGGCGCTCGGGTCGCCCGAGGGCTTGGCCCCGCGGCCCAGCAGGATTTCGGCCGAGGCCTCGAACCGCTCGACCGTGCGCACGTCCACCCGGTCGGCCCAGAACGGATCACCGTACCAGGGGTCCCAGCGCCGCCAGCCCCAGGCTGCGCCGTAGTAGCGCCAGGACGGTCGCCAGTAGCCGTAGGGCCCGAACGGCGCCGGCGTCGGATCGACATAGGTCCGCGCCTTGCGGTCGGTGCTGCGGTCGGCCAGCGCGAACCAGTCATAGCCCTCGCCGACGGTGATCTCGGCGGCGCGGTAGAGCAGGTAGCGCTCGACGGTCTCACGCGAGGTCAGGCTGTTGCCGGCGAAGGTCACACGAAAGCGGTCGGCCTCGAGGCGCGCCTCGGAGAAGCCGCCCGAAACCGACTGGCCCGGCAGGTTCGGCTGGTAGGGTGTCGCGGTGGCGCAGGCCGTCAGGGCCGTTGTCGCGGCCAGCAGCCCCGCCATCGCGACGGCTTTGAAAGTCATGGTGGTCACTCCGGCAAGGAGCCGACGGCGCCGGGTGGCGCAAGCAGCCCCTGTTTCGTCCCTCACACCTCAACACATGGTGCCGGGCGGCGGTTGCGCCAAGGGGTGGCGGTTGACGCCATTAGGCCCAAACCCCGCTTACGCGTCATGGCCCGACCTGTTCGGGCCACCTATGAACACCACCAGACAAGGCCAGGCTGCTGTCGCTCAGGAACACCTTCCTCGCCACCGCGCATGGCTGGCCCGAACAGGTCGGGCCATGACGGGGGGTGGACGGATCAGTCCGGGCCCATTGCCTAGTGAAGGCTTTCCATGTGCCGGGCGATGCGCAGCCGGGCCGGCTGGATCAGGCCGGGCGAGGCCACGGTGACCGAATGGATGGTGGCGTCGATCTCGCGCCGCCAGAAGTCCAGGAACCGGTGCACACGCGGAAACTTCGGGGCGATATCGAGCGTCTGCCACAGGAATCGCTGCAGCAGGGCCGGGCAGTCGGGCATGTAGTAGAGCACCTCGGTGGTGGTCAGCCGCTCTCCACGGAGCTGGCGTTCGAAGTCGTCGCTCATGGTCACCTCCTCGTTTCGATCCGCAGGCTGGATGACTCGATGAGGCGCCCGCAAGGGTTAACGGCATGGAAATCGCCTTACTGTTCAACATGTTGACAGCAGCACTCCAACCGTCCGGCTGCTAGTCGCGCGTGAGGATGAGCCCGGCTGCGGCGATCAGCAGCGCGCCGACCAGCAGCGCGAACCCGCGCCTGAAGGCCGGCTCGTTCATGCGCGTCGACAGCGTCGCGCCGCCCAGGCCATAGGCGCTCATGGCGATGATGTCGAAACCGATGGTCGCGACCGCGAACAGCAGCAACTGCGGTACGATCGGGCGCCCGGTGTCGATGAACGGCGGCAGGACGGCCGTGAAGAACAACAGGGCCTTGGGGTTGGCGATTTGCACCGAAAACCCGTCGAGGAAGGCCGAGCGAGCGGTGTGGACCACCGGCGCCGCCTCTGCCTCCGCGTCCGCCCGGCCCCGCAGACCCGCCCAGATCGACCGCAGGCCCAGCCAGGCGACATAGAGGCCGCCGGCCACGGCCAGCAGCCGGAAGGCGGCCGGAAAGGCGGCGACCAGCGCGCCCAGACCTAGCGCCGCGCCGCCGAACCAGACCAGGGTGGCGGCGTTCATCCCGGCCACGCCGATCAGCGCCTGACCGCGGCCTCGCTGCATGCCCGCCGCAATGGCGAACAGGTTGGCCGGTCCGGGCGTCACGGCCATCACCGCCATGATGGCCAGGAAGGCGCCGTAGCGGGCGGGATCGACGGGCAGGATCATCGCTGGGCCATGGCACGGCGGCCCTGCGCCGGACAAGAGCGCGTGATCGGCAGATTTCCTGAGCCCCCCGCCAGTGAATCCCGAGTGACGCGGGTGGGATTACCTGCGATGCCTTTCAGGTCAGTCATTCCGCCAGGTGGACATGGATCCCGATTTCTGGATTTTCTTCGCCGTGGGCGTCGCCGCCCAGCTGGTCGATGGGGCGCTGGGCATGGCCTATGGCGTGGTCTCCTCGACCGTGCTGCTGGCGCTGGGCGTGCCGCCCGCCAACGCCTCGGCCAGCGTGCATGCGGCCAAGGTGTTCACCGGCGCGGCCTCAGCCGTGTCGCACATCATCTATCGCAACGTGAACTGGAGGCTGCTGGGCCTGCTGTCGGCCGGCGGCGTCGTGGGCGGGATCCTGGGCACCTATGTCCTGACCTCGATCGACGGCAAGGTGGTCAAGCCCTGGGTCGTGGCCTGGCTGGGCCTGATGGGGCTGATCATTCTGTGGCGAGCCTGGAAGGGCACGCGCCCCAGGGTGCTGAGCTGGAAGCGGCCGGCGCCGCTGGGCCTGATCGGCGGCTTCTTCGACGCCATCGGCGGCGGCGGCTGGGGTCCGGTGGTGACCAGCACCCTGATGGGCTCGGGCGCCGAGCCCCGGCAGGCGATCGGCACCACCAACGCCGCGGAGTTTTTCGTCGCCTCGGCCATCTCCGCCACCTTCGTGGCGGCCATCCTCAGCGGCCACTGGGACGCGACGGGCCTGCAGGACCATATGTGGTCGGTCGCCGGCCTGATCGCCGGCGGCGTGCTGGCCGCGCCCTTCGCCGGCTGGATGACCAAGGTCCTGCCGATCCGCGCCCTGACCTGGCTGGTCGGCCTGCTGGTGACCGGCCTGGCCGTCTGGCAGGGCGTGGTGCTGGCCGGGCTGAAGGTCTAGCTGTCATCCCGGCCGTAGCGCGAAGCGCGGAGAGCCCGGGACCCAACAGCGATCGATGGCGTCGGCCGGGTCCCGGATCAGCCTGCGGCTGTCCGGGATGACAGTGTGGGTCGTTCCTACGCCGCCAGGATCCACACCGCCTTGCCGAGCGCGCCGAACAGCAGGACGGCGGCGGCGAGGGCCTGGATCATGAAGCCGGCTTCGCGCCTGGCCGGGTCAGCGACGTAGCCCAGCGCGTAGAGGATGCGGCCGACGATCCACACCATGCCCAGGGCGAAGGCGATCACGCCCATCGGGTCCTGGGGCTGCCAGAACAGGTGGAACATCCACAGCGACGGCAGGAAGATCGGCAGCCACTCAAGCGTGTTGGCCTGGACGCGGATGTGGCGCTCGAGCACCGGATCACCGGTCATCTGCGGCGCGGCGATGCCGCTCTTGCTGCGGGCGGCGCCGACGCGCAGCCCCATCCAGACGTAGGCGAGCAGCGCCAGGCCGGTGACGATGGCGACAAAGGCGTAGGTTTGCATTGAAAGATCTCTCCCGAAGGCCCCCGACGGTCTGCGCCGTCATCCCGAGCCTCGAGCCTGTCATGCTTCGCCACGCGCCGGAACCCTTGGCGCGGACGGGCATTTTCGCCGTGAGGGGGGCGCTTGCCTCCGGAGGGACACGGCCATGCAGGCACAATCGGCCGCCATCACCGACATCGAGTACGAGACCGAACACGGCAAGCTGTTCGTCCGCTTCGCCGACGGCGATCGCTACGTCTACGTCGGCGTTCCGGGCGAGGTGCACCGCAGCTTCCTGCAGGCCCACTCGAAGGGCGGGTTCTTCGCCGAGGAAATCCGCGACGTCTATCCCTGGAACCGGCTGGAGCCGTGGAACGGCTGACGCCTTGGACGGCTACCCCGCGTCGCGCTTGTCGCGCTTGGCCAGCACGCGCAGGCGCAGGGCGTTGAGCTTGATGAAGCCGCCGGCGTCGCGGTGATCGTAGGCGACCTTGCCCTCCTCGAAGGTGACCAGGTCCTGGTCGTAGAGGCTGTAGGCGCTCTCGCGGCCGATGATAGAGACATTGCCCTTGTAGAGCTTGACCCGCACCCGGCCGGTGACCTTGGCCTGGCTGTAGTCGATGGCCGCCTGCAGCATCTCGCGCTCGGGGGAGAACCAGAAGCCGTTGTAGACCAGCGATGCGTACTTCGGCATCAGCTCGTCCTTCAGGTGCATGGCTCCGCGATCGAGGGTGATCGATTCGATGCCGCGGTGGGCGGCGAGCAGGATCGTGCCGCCCGGGGTCTCGTAGACGCCGCGCGACTTCATGCCGACGAAGCGGTTCTCGACCAGGTCGAGACGACCGACGCCGTTGTCGTGGCCCAGCTGGTTCAGCCTGGTCAGCAGCGTGGCCGGCGACATCGCCACGCCGTCGATGGCGACGGGATCGCCCTTCTCGAAGTCGATGGTGAAGACCTGCGGCCTGTCCGGCGCATCTTCCGGCGCGATGGTGCGCATGTGGACGAACTCGGGGGCCTCGACGGCCGGGTCCTCCAGCACCTTGCCCTCGGACGAGGAGTGCAGAAGGTTGGCGTCGACGCTGAACGGCGCCTCGCCGCGCTTGTCCTTGGTGATCTGGATCTGGTGCTTCTCGGCGAAGTCCAGCAGCGCCTCGCGGGACTTGAAGTCCCATTCGCGCCAGGGGGCGATCACGGTGATGTCGGGCTCCAGGCCATAGTAGCCGAGTTCGAAGCGCACCTGGTCGTTGCCCTTGCCGGTGGCGCCGTGGCTGACCGCGTCGGCGCCCATCTTGCGGGCGATCTCGATCTGCTTCTTGGCGATCAGCGGCCGGGCGATGGAGGTGCCGAGCAGGTACTGGCCCTCATAGACCGTGTTGGCGCGGAACATCGGGAAGACGTAGTCGCGCACGAACTCCTCGCGCACGTCCTCGATGAAGATGTTCTCCGGCTTGACCCCGGCGGCCAGCGCCTTGGCGCGCGCCGGCTCGATCTCCTCGCCCTGGCCGAGGTCGGCGGTGAAGGTGATGACCTCCGCCCCGTACTCGGTCTGCAGCCACTTGAGGATGATCGAGGTGTCGAGGCCTCCCGAATAGGCGAGGACGACCTTCTTGACGGACTTGTGGGCGGGCACGGGCGATATCCTGCGGCGGGAAGAAAAGTGCGGGCGTTCAACGGCGTTCCGGCCCGTCGGTCAAGTCCGAACCGGCGCGAAACGGAAGCGGCCGACCACGCCGGCCGGCGCCATCGGCTCGGCCCGCGTCCCGGCGCCGATGTTGTGGATCACCGGCGGCGTCGCCCCGGCCGGCGTGTCGGCGGCGATGATCGAGATGTGCGGCAGCGACCCGCCCAGTCGCTGGGTGACCAGATCGCCGGCCCGCCAGCCGCCGGCCAGCGGCAGCGACGCCCCGCGGCGGGTGAGGAAGGTCTCCAGGTTGGGCACCCGCCGGTGGTCGATGCTGCGGTCCGGGCGGCTCAGGCCCCAGGCCTTCGGATAGGCGGCGAAGGCGCGGCTCATGTCCTGGTGGACCAGGGCCTGCAGGTCGATGCCGAAGGCCGTCCGGTAGGCGCGGATGATTACATCTGTGCAGACGCCGCGGTCGGCGGGCACATCGCCGCCCGGATAGGCGAGCCGGACGTAGGCGGGATCGTAGAGGACGGTGCGGCCGATCTGGCTTCGGGCGGCGGCGACCAGCCTGGCGGGCCAGTCGGCGTCGGCCCGCGCGACGGCCGGCAGGGCCAGGGCTGGCAGGGCGGCGAGCACGGCGCGGCGATCGATCATGAGCGCAGCAGAACGCCGGTTTGTGGCCTTTATCGGGGCGGCCCCAGCGCGCCCTCGGCCTCAAGGATGACCAGGGCCTTCTGCACCCGGCCCAGGTGCAGCACCGCCAGCAGCGGGGCCAGGGTGGCGCGGACGCCCAGCACGATCAGCGCCCCGGTCACGTCCAGTCCGGGCTCGCGGCTCTCGATCTGAAGCCAGGCGCCGATCAGGAAGGCGAGGGTCGGCAAGGTCAGCAGGGCCGCCCAGCGGGGCAGCCGCCGCGTCGCCGCGAGGCCCTTCCACAGCACCGGAACGCCGGCTCCTGCGGGGATTCGCTTCCAGGCGGCGAGGGTGAAGGAGGCCATCAGCGCCAGGGCCAGGATCCAGAACACGTCCCCGGCGATGGTCAGGGCGAGCATCATACCGTCACCTGCGCGCCCAACTCGACCACGCGGCCGGGCGGGATCTTGAAGAAGTCGGTCGGGTTGGCGGCGTTTCTCATCAGGAAGATGAACAGCTTGTCCTGCCACATAGGCATGCCGCTGTGGGCCGAGGCGATCACCGAGCGACGCCCGAGGAAGAAGCTGGTCGACATGATGTCGAACTTCAGACCCTGCTGCTTGCGCAGCAGCGTCAGCGCCTTGGGCACGTTGGGCGTCTCCATGAAGCCGTAGCTGATGATCAGCTTCTTGAAGTCGTCGTTGACCACCTCGACCCGCACCCGCTCGCTTTCGGGCACGCGCGGCGTCTCGGCGGTGCGGACGGTGGCGATGACGTTCTTCTCGTGCAGCACCTTGTTGTGCTTGAGGTTGTGCATCAGGGCGACCGGGGTCATGTCCGGGTCGCTGGTCAGGAAGATGGCCGTGCCCGGCGCGCGGTGCGGGGCCCGGGCCTTGAGGATGTCGATCAGGTCGACCAGCGGCACCGAGTCGCGCCGGGTCTTGTCGGTCAGGATCTGGGCGCCCTTGGTCCAGGTCCACATGATCAGCACCAGCACCCCGCCGAACACCAGCGGCATCCAGGCGCCCTGCGGGATCTTCAGCAGGTTGGAGGAGATGAAGGTCAGGTCGACGGCGACCAGGGGCAGCAGGACGGCCAGAGTCGCCGACCAGCGCCATTTCCACAGGAAGCGCACGATGACGAAGGCCAGCAGGGTGTCGACGAACATCGAGCCGGTGACGGCGATGCCGTAGGCGGCGGCCAGGGCGCTCGAGGTCTTGAAGCTGAACAGCAGCACCAGAACGCCGATCAGCAGCATGGTGTTGACCTGGGGCACATAGATCTGGCCGGCCTGGGTCTCGCTGGTGCGGCGGATGTCGATGCGCGGCAGCAGGCCCAGCTGCACCGCCTGCTGGGTGACCGAGAAGGCGCCGGTGATCACCGCCTGGCTGGCGATGACCGTGGCCATGGCGGCCAGCATCAGCACCGGCCAGTACGCGACCTGGGGCACCATCTCCCAGAAGGGATTCTCCCGGGCGGCGGGGTTGGCCAGAATCAGGCCGCCCTGCCCCAGGTAGTTGAGCACCAGGCAGGGGAAGACGACCCAGAGCCAGGCGGCCTGGATCGGCTTTTTCCCGAAGTGGCCCATGTCGGCGTAGATCGCCTCGGCCCCGGTCACCGCCAGGAAGACGCTGCCCAGGATCACGAAGCCGAGAAAGCCGTTCTCGAACAGGAAGATCACCCCGTAGTGCGGCAGCACGGCGCGCAGGACCGAGGGGTCGTCGAACAGGTGGTAGAGGCCAAGGCCGCCCAGCACCAGAAACCAGACCAGGGTGATCGGGCCGAAGAAGGCGGCGACGCGGTGCGTGCCGCGCGACTGGACCATGAACAGCGCGATCAGGATGCCGGCCGCGATGGGCAGGATCCAGTTGTCGAAGCGGCCGCCCATGCCTGGAGCTTCCTTGAGCCCCTCGACCGCCGAGAGCACCGAGATGGCCGGGGTGATGATGCCGTCGCCGTAGAACAGCGCCGCCCCGATCACGCCCAGGAAAAACACCGCCGCCGACCGCTTGCCGTTGGGTTTGGCCAGGGTCCGGCGGGCCAGGGCCATCAGGGCCAGGGTGCCGCCCTCCCCCTTGTTGTCGGCCCGCATCAGCAGGAGGACGTACTTGAGGGTGACGACCAGGATCAGCGCCCAGATGACCAGCGAGACCACGCCCAGCACGGCCAGTTCGGTCTCCACGCCGCTGCGGGTATGGGCCAGCGCCTCGCGCATGGCGTAGAGCGGGCTGGTGCCAATGTCGCCGAAGACGACGCCGATCGACCCCAGCACCAGAGCCCGGAAGCTCTGCGGCTTGTGGCCGTCGTGGCCGGGAGCCGGTTTGGCCTTGTCCGGAACAGAGGCGCCGGCGGCGTCGGAAACCATGGGATCCCTCCGGGCCCGCGCCGGGCGGACCCCGACGCCAGTTCCCAAGCGACTGCGGCGGGCGCGATACACCCAATCGCAGGCAGGTTCAATCGCGGCGGACGTAACGCCCGTCGTCGAAATTGATGGCGCGGGGGCCTGTCCGTTCCTACCTTCCGGCTACACCATGTCCGACAGTCAGAAGTTTCCCGTCGCCGCGCACGCGCTGGCCTACCTCGCCCACAAGAACGCGACGTCGCCGGAACACGCCATCTCCAGCGCCGAGCTCGCCGCCTCGATGCCGACAAATCCGGTGGTCGTGCGGCGGGTGACGGCCATGCTGGCCCGGGCCGGGCTGATCGACACGCGGTCCGGGGCCGGCGGCGGCGCCTGGCTGAAGAGGCCGCCCTCGGAGATCGGCCTGGACCAGGTGCTGCGCGCCGTTCACGGCTGCACCCACCTGGGCGTGCCGCCGCCGGGCGTCGCCGGCTGTCCGGTCGGCGAGCGCATCCCCATGGCCGTCAGCGCCGCCATCCGCGCCGCCGACCAGGCCGCCGCCGCGCGCCTGGCGGGGATCACCGTCGCAGACCTGCTGGGCGCCGACCCCGGAGACCTGCAGCCGGCGCCTGTTCCGGCTTTCCCGACGACTTGAACCGACGCGGCGGTCGGGCCACTCTCGCGGCCTGTTTCTCAAGGTCCTGAAAGGTCCGCCCGCATGGCCCGCCGCCTCGCGCTGGTGACCGGCGCTTCCGCCGGCATCGGCGCCGCCTTCGCCCGCATCTACGCCAGCCACGGCTACGACGTCGCCCTGACGGCCCGTCGCGCCGACCGGCTGGAGGCGCTGGCCGGCGAAATCCGGCTGCGCTTCGGGGTCGAGGCCCTGACCCTGTCGGCCGATCTGGCCGAGCCAGGCGCCGTCGACGCCATTCTCGCCGATCTGGCCGGACACGGCCGGGTGGTCGATGCCCTGATCAACAACGCCGGCTACGGCCTGCCCGGCGCCTATGCCGAGACCGACTGGCCGGCCCAGCGCGACATGCTGCAGGTGATGCTGGTCGCCCCCTGCGAACTGGTCCACAAGCTGCTGCCGGGGATGATCGAGCGCAGGTTTGGCCGCATCGTCAACGTCGCCTCGCTGGCCGGCCTGGTCCCCGGACCGGCCGGCCACACCCAGTACGCGGCGACCAAGAGCTTCCTGATCAAGTTCTCCCAGAGCCTGCATCTGGAAAACCTGGCCACCGGGGTCCACGTCAGCGCCCTGTGTCCGGGCTTCACCTTCTCGGAGTTCCACGACGTCAACGCCACCCGGGCCCAGGTCAGCCAGTCGACGCCGGACTGGCTGTGGCTGGGGGCCGACGAGGTCGCCGCCACCGGCTATGAGGCGGCCGAGGCCAACCGCCCGATCTGCGTCACCGGACTGCCCAACAAGGCCATCGCCGCGGTCGCCAAGCTGCTGCCCGACGACTGGGCGCTGGCCCTGATGGCCAGCCAGGGCAGCCGGTTCCGGAAGGTCTGACCTACTTCGTCGCCGCGTAGGGCGTGACGACGTCGCTCTTGATGATGCCGCTGCGGGCGGCGTCGGACACGCCGATGATGATGAACTGCACCGCCATGGCGCAGAGAATCAGGCCGAGCACCCGCACGATGATGGTCAGGCCGATGCGGCCCAGCAGCTTGCTGATCACCGGCGTCAGCCAGAAGCAGAGCATGGTCACCAGACTGATCGCCGCGATCACCCCGACCCCGGCCGCCATGCCCTGCAGCCCGAACTGCTTGGCCTCGCTGGCGAAGATGACCACGCTGGAGATGGCGCCCGGCCCGATCAGCAACGGCATGGCGAAGGGCACGACCAGCCGCTCGAACCGGCGGCGGGCGTAGGCGCGGGCCCCTTCCGTCTCGGCCCCCTCGGCGGCGTCGGCGAACATGGCGGTGAAGTCGTCCCGCGCCATCTCCAGCCCCATCAGGAACAGGATCACCCCGCCGGCGATGCGGAAGGCGGGCAGCGAGATACCGAAGAACTCCAGCAGCGCCAGGCCGCTGAAGAAGAAAAAGGTCATGAACACGAAGGCGAACAGGCTGATGTAGACCGCCACCCACCGCCGCCCCGCCGCCAGGGCGCCCGCCGTCGCCGCCGCGAACACCGGCACGTTGCCGATCGGGTCCAGCAGCGCGAACAGGGCGACGAAGAAGTTGACGGCGTATTCCGTGAGGCTCATTCAGCGGTCTTAGCCCAAATCACGTCGTTTCGCGCCCCTTGTCGGCGCCCGGGCGCGCCTGCGCGCTCCAGACCAGGAGACAGACCCGATGCCCGTCGCCGACCCGCGCCTGATCGTCGCCCTCGACCTGCCCGGCCGGGCCGAGGCGGAGGCCATGGTCGAGGCCCTCGGCGACAGCGTCTCCTTCTACAAGATCGGGCTGCAGCTGCTCGCCACGGGCGGCATGGACATGGCCCGCGACCTCAAGCAACGCGGCCGCCAGGTGTTCCTGGACTGGAAGCTGCACGACATCGGGGCGACGGTGGAGAAGGCGACGGCGGCCATCGTCGGGACCGGGGCCTGCGACCTGCTGACCGTCCACGCCCAGCCGCAGGTGATGAAGGCGGCGGTGAAGGGCCGGGGCGGGGCGACCTCGGCGAAGATCCTCGGCGTCACCGTGCTGACCAGCCTGAGCGGGCAGGATCTGGCGGAGATCGGCTATGGCATGGGGGTGGAGCAGCTGGTCGAGCGGCGCATCCGTCAGGCGGTGGACGCCGGCGTCGACGGCGTGGTGGCCAGTCCGCACGAGGCGGCGCTGGCGCGGCGCATTGGCGGGCCGGACTTCCTGGTGGTGACGCCGGGCGTGCGGCCGGCCTGGGCCGGAGCCGACGATCAGGCCCGCGCCGCAACCCCGGCCGACGCCCTGGGCAATGGCGCCAGCCACCTGGTGGTCGGTCGCCCGATCACGGCGGCGGGCGATCCGCGCGACGCGGCGTTGAAGATCAGCGCCGAGATGGCGAGCGCCTGACGGACCCCTAGCGGCAGCCGCCGCAACCCTTCTTGCCGCCGCCCGGCTTGTGCGGCTTGTGCGGCCGGTGGGGAGGCTTGTACGGCGGCTTGTAGCCACCGCCGCCGCGAACGCTGACCCGCGCGCTGGCCGAGGCGCTGGCGTAGGCATAGGACGAGGCCCCGGCATAGGCGTAGCCGCCGCCACCACCGCCGCCGCCACCGATGTACTCGGGACCCACGCCACCGCCGCCCCAGAAGAAGCTGTCGTTCAGCGTGACCTCGCCCCAGATCGGCGGCGGACAGCCGTGCGGCGGATGCGGGGGATGTGGCGGTTGCGGCTGGCAGGGCGGCCGGGGCGGCTGCGGCGCGCAGCAGCCGTAGCTGTAGGCCGGCGGCGGCGGCAGGGGCGCGGGCGTATAGCCCCCGGTGCAGCAGGGCGGCGGACCGCCATAGCCGCCACCCTGGACGTAGCCGCTGCTGTAGCCCTGGGAATAGCTGTAGCCCTGGGCCACAGGCGCCGGGGCGGGATAGCCGCCCGGATAGCCCGTCGGCTGGCTGTAGCCATAGCCCTGCGCGACCGGAGCCCGCGGCGCGGCGCCGTCGGGCTGATAGAGTTCGGCCGGGGTCACCGTGCCGTCGTCCTGGACAAAATAGATCTGGTACTGCGGCGTCTGGGCCGAGGCGGCGCGCGCGAGCACGAGGAGGCTCAGCACCCCCAGGGTCAGCCTTGCGAACCACGTCATGGCGCTGCTCCGGATTGCGAAGGAGCGACACTGGGCCCTGTTCCCGCGCGACGCGACCGGTTGCCCCCGAGGGGCGAGGGGCTCTTGGTTAAAGTTCGCGCGTCACAACGTGGGTCGAGCCGGGGATCGGGCGTGCGTCAGAAATCGACCGCGATGCCCTTGCGCTCCCAGTCGCCGTAGCGGGTCGGCTCGGGCCCGGCGGGGCCGCCTTCCTCGGCGGGGCGCGTGTCGTCACCGGCGGCGGCCCGGCGCGCGGCGGCCTCTTCCAGCGCGCGGCGAGCGGCCGGCGTCAGACGCTTGTCGGGATTGGCTCCGGGCGGAAGCGGGCCGTCGGGGTCACTCTGCATGGACAAGATTTAACCGAACTCCGTCTTGCGAACAACGATCAGCGGTGATTTAGGGCGCGCCGCAACAAAAGCAAGAAACCACGGAGTATTACAACTATGTCACGTTGGCCCAACGCCTTCTTCATGGCGGCCGCGATCTATATCGTCATTGGTACCTGCTGGGGCATGTACATGAGCGTTACTCATGACTTCGCCACAAGCCCGGCCCACGCCCACCTCAACCTGCTCGGCTTCGTCAGCCTGTCCATCATGGGCGCCTTCTACGCGCTGATCGGCAGGAACACACCGCTCTGGCTGGTGAAGACCAACTTCTTCCTCAACAACATCGGCATCATCGCCATGACCACGGCCCTCTTGCTGATGTTCACCGGCAAGGCCACTCCGGCCCAGCTGGCGCCGCTGCTGATGCTCGGCGGACCGCTGATCATCCTGGGCTTCATCGCCTTTCTCGGCGCGGTCGTCATGAGCTTCCGCCGCCGCGAGCCGGTTCTGGCCGCCGCTTGATCGTTTCGCCGAACGCTGGTTTCGTTTCCCCGCCCGTGGGGAGACGGGCCAGCTCGGGGGAGTTTCGATAATGCCACGCGTCTCAAGCGCCTTCTTTCTCGTCGCCGCCCTGTGCGGTCTGGCCGGCATGGCCTGGGGCTCTCACATGGGCATGTCCGGCGACCACAGCCTGTCGCCGGCCCACGCCCACCTGAACCTGCTCGGCTGGGTGAGCCTCAGCATCATGGGCGGCTTCTACGCCCTGTCGCCCCGGAGCGGCTGGCTGCCCTGGGCCAACCTCGTTCTGTCGGGGGCCGGCGCGATCCTGATGGGCGTCCTGCTGCCGCAGGTGCTGACAGGCAAGCTGAGCGGCAAGGTGATGATGGCCGCCGAACTGCCGGCCATCCTGGGCATGCTGCTGTTCATCGCCGCCATCGTCTCCGGCCTGCGCAGGCCCGCCGCCGCCTGACGCCTTTGCGCCCCGCGCCGGAAAAGGGTACGGGGCGCGCGTGACCGAGATCGAAGAAGCCGGACTTCCCGCGCGGGAAGCCGCCGTACATTTCCTGGAAGCCGCCCTGGCGCGCCGCGCGGGCCTCGACGAGGCCCTGATCGCGCCGGCCTCGACGCGGCTGGACCCGCGCGAGCGCGCCTTCGCCCGGGCCCTGACCATGGCCACGCTGCGCCGGCTGGGGCCGATCGACCGGGCCATCGGCGCCAGGCTGACCCGCGAGCCGCCCGAGCGGGTGCGCACCCTGCTTCGGCTGGGCGTGGCCCAGCTGTTCTGGATGGGCGTGCCCGACCACGCGGCGGTCTCGACCATCGTCACCCTGACCGACAAGGCCAAGGTCACCCGGCCGTTCAAGGGGCTGGTCAACGCCATCCTGCGCGGCCTGCTGCGCGACGGCCCGCCGGCCGATGATCCCGAAGCCCTGGCCCCCGAGTGGCTGATGGCCCGCTGGAAGGCAGCCTTCGGGCTGGAGACCGCCCGCGCCGTCGCCGCCACCATCGCGCTGGAGCCCTCCACCGACCTTACCGTCCGCGACCCCGCCGACGCGCCAGCCGTCGCCGCCCTGCTCGAGGGCGAGGTCCTGCCCGGCGGCAGCGTCCGCACCCCGCTGCGCGGCGACGTCGCCGAATGGCCGGCCTTCAGCGAGGGCCGCTGGTGGGTGCAGGACGCCGGCGCGGCCATCCCCGCCCGGCTGCTCGACATCAAGCCCGGCGAGACCGCCCTGGACCTGTGCGCCGCGCCCGGCGGCAAGACCATGCAGCTGGCCGCCGCCGGCGCGAGCGTCGTGGCCCTCGACCGTTCCGCCGACCGCCTCAAGCGGGTGACCGAGAACCTGGCGCGCCTGAACCTGGAGGCCGAGATCGTCGCCGCCGACGGCATCCTGTGGAAGGACACGCGCAAGTTCGACGCCGTGCTGCTCGACGCGCCCTGCTCGGCCACCGGCACCTTCCGCCGCCATCCCGACGTGCTGTGGGCCGCCTCGCCGCTGGACATCGCCAAGCTGGCGGCCGTGCAGAAACGCCTGCTCGACTCGGCCGCCGACCGGGTCAAGCCGAAGGGCCGGCTGGTCTACTGCGTCTGCTCGCTGGAGCCGGAAGAGGGTGAAGGCCAGGTCCGCGCCTTCCTGGCCCGGCGTCCGGACTTCGATCTCGACCCCATCGAGCCGGGCGAAGGCGGTGCGCCGGAGGCCGCCGTGCCCGACGGCTGGCTGCGCCTGCTGCCGCAGCATCTGCCCGGCGGCGTCGACGGCTTCTTCGCCGCAAGGCTGGTCCGGCGGTTCTGATACGACCTCCCGTCCTTGTTCCGCCGCGCCCGGGCGGTTAGACCTAGGCATGCCCGCCCCGATCATCTCCCCGTCCATCCTGGCGTCCGACTTCTCGAAGCTCGGCGAGGAATGCCGCGCCGTGGAAGCGGCCGGCGCCGACTGGCTGCACATCGACGTGATGGACGGCCACTTCGTGCCCAACATCACCATCGGCCCCGATGTGGTGAAGGCGCTCAAGCCCCATGTCTCGATCCCGTTCGACGTCCATCTGATGATCGCGCCGGTCGATCCCTACCTGGAAGCCTTCATCGCCGCCGGCGCCGACATCGTCAGCATTCACCCTGAGGCCGGGCCGCACCTGCACCGGTCCCTCAAGCGCATCCGCGAGCTGGGGGCCAAGGCGGGGGTGGTGTTCAACCCCTCGACCCCGGTCGAGCATGTCGAGTGGATCCTCGAGGACATCGACCTGCTGCTGGTCATGACCGTTAACCCCGGGTTCGGCGGCCAGAGCTTCATCCCCGGCCAGCTGCGCAAGATCGAGCGGCTTCGGAAGATGGTCGACGCGGCCGGCCTGGACATCCACATCGAGGTCGACGGCGGGGTCACCCCGGTCACCGCGCCCCAGTGCATGGCCGCCGGGGCGACCGCGCTGGTCGCCGGCTCGGCCGTGTTCAAGGGCGGGCCGGAGGCCTACGCCGGCAACATCCGCGCCCTCAAGGGCGGCTGATCGGGGTCGTGGACGCGCCCCGCCTGCCCTCTCCGTCCTCCGCAGCGCTCGCCGTCCAGGCCGCGGGCGAAGGCGTGCGCCGGTTCCTGGAGCGGGAGTGGTTCGGCACGCCCTTCCACCGCATGGCCATCGCCAGCCCAAGGCCCGACGGCCTGGCCGCCAATCCCCGCGACCTGCGGCCGGTCGAGCTGGAACGCGGCCGCAAGATCCTCGGCGGCGTCTTTGACCTGGCCGGGAGCCAGATGGGCGTCGGGCCGCAGGGCGACCCCTTCGACCGCGCCAGCCCCGACCGCCGCTTCGCCGTCGCCCTGCACCGCATGGACTGGCTGGGCGACCTGCTGGCGGCCGGCGACGCGGGGCCCAAGACCGGCCTGCGGCTGATCGGCGACTGGCGGCGGGTGTTCGGGCGCTGGAACGGCTTTTCCTGGGGCCCGGACATCCTCGAACGCCGGGTGTTCAACCTGGCCTGCGCCGCGCGGCGGCTCACCGCCCCGGCCTCCGACGCCGAGAGGGCGCTGTATCTGCACGACCTGGCGCGCCAGGCCCGCCACCTGACGCGGATCAGCCAGGCGCCGGACCGGGCGCTGGAGCGGGCGGTGGCGGCGGGCGTCGCCGGATGCGCCCTGGCGGGCGAGGCCGGCGAGCAGCTGATCGACCTGGCCATGGCCCGGCTGCGCCATGACCTGCCGCTGACGGTCGGAACCGACGGGGTCCACGCCTCGCGCTCGCCCCAGGCCGGGCTGGAGCTGCTGTTCGACCTGCTGACCCTCGACGACGCCCTGCATCAGCGCGGGCAGGCGGGGCCCGACGAACTGCCCCGCGCCATCGACCGGCTGAGCGCCGCGACCCGCTTCTTCACCCTGCCCGACGGGCGGCTGGCTGCCTTCCAGGGCGGCGAGGCGGCCCCGGCCCGGCGGGTGGCCGCCGCTCTGGCCCATGAGGAGGGCGAGAGCCGGGTTCGCCGTCGCGCCCCGCACGGCGGCTATGAGCGTCTGGAGTCGCCGGCCCTGACCATCATGGTCGACGCCGGGGCCCCGGCCCGCGGCCGCTGGAGCGTCACCGCCTGCGCCCAGCCGCTGGCGCTGGAGATCTGCTGCGGCCCCGACCCGATCATCGTCGGCTGCGGCTGGAGCGCGGCGTCCGGCGCGTCGCACGCCCTGCGGCTGACCGACGCGGCCTCGACGGCCAGCCTCGCCGACCTGTCGACCGGTCAGCCCCTGCGCGGCGTCGCCGCCGGGGCGCTGGGCGCGCGGCTGGTCGGGGCGCCGCGCGTGGTGGAGGCCCGCCGCCACGAATCCGAGGCCGCCGCCTGGCTGGAGGTCAGCCACGAGGGCTGGGTCAAGCGCTTCGGCCTGATCCATGACCGCAAGCTCTACCTCGACCGGCTCACCGACGAATTGCGCGGCGAGGACAGCTTCCGCCCGAAGGTCGAGAAGGAGCTGACGGGCCCGCGCCGCTACTTTCCCTTCACGGTCCGCTTCCACCTTCACCCTGACGCCCGGGCCTCGCTGGCCCGCGACCTCAAGAGCGTGCTGCTGAAGGGCCCGCACGACCAGGGCTGGTGGCTGCGCAACGACGCCATCGAGGTCTCCGTCGAGCCCTCGCTGCACATCGACGGCGGCGTCGCCCGGCGCACCGTCCAGGTGGTCCTCAAGGGCCAGGCCAGCGCCGACAAGGGCGGGCGCGTAAGGTGGAAGCTGTCGCGGGCGGAGGGGTAGTTCGCCCTTCCTCCCCGGCTACGCCGGGGAGGGGGACCATGCGGAGCATGGTGGAGGGGAGTCGGTGCACTGCATCCACCCCACCGCGCCTTGAAGGACTGTCCGCGCTGCATCTCCCCTCCGACCCGGCTCCGCCGGGCCACCTCCCCAGCGGAGCTGGGGAGAACTGACGCGCGAGTTGACTCCGCCTCCCCTCCCCGTATTTTCCGCCCGTTCGCGTGACTGGCGCTGAAGGTGGTCGACCACCGGGGAGCGTGAACTTTATCGCCGCGCGCCTGGGCTCCTTCCTGATCGACCGGAGAGCCGAACCATGCCTGCCGCCCCCGACTATCCCGCCGCCGCCGACGCCGCGCCGATCAAGCGCGCGCTGCTGTCGGTGTCCGACAAGACCGGCCTGGTCGACGCGGCGAAGGTTCTGAGCGACCTGGGCGTCGAGCTGGTCTCGACCGGCGGCACCCGGGCGGCGATCGCGGCGGCCGGCCTGCCGGTCAAGGACGTCAGCGACCTGACCGGCTTTCCGGAGATGATGGACGGGCGGGTCAAGACCCTGCACCCGATCGTGCACGGCGGACTGCTGGGCGTTCGCGACGCGGCCGATCACGCCAGGGCCATGACCGACCACGGCATCGGCGGCATCGACCTGCTGTACGTCAACCTCTACCCGTTCGAGGCCACGGTGGCGGCGGGCGGCGACTACGCCGCCTGCGTCGAGAACATCGACATCGGCGGACCGGCCATGATCCGCTCGGCCGCCAAGAACCACGGCTATGTCGCCGTCTGCACCGACCCGGCCGACATGGCGGAGGTTCTCGAGCAGCTCAAGGCGACCGGGACCACGACCCTGGCGCTGCGCAAGACGCTGGCGGCCCGGGCCTATGCCCGCACGGCCGCCTATGACGCGGCCATCTCCACCTGGTTCGCGCAGCAGCTGGGCGACACGCAGCCGGCCCGCAAGGCCATCGCCGGGACCCTGATCCAGACCATGCGCTATGGCGAGAACCCGCATCAGGCGGCCGCCTTCTACGCCGCCGGCCCGGCGCGGGCGGGCGTGGCGGGCGCCCGGCAGCTGCAAGGGAAAGAGCTCAGCTACAACAACATCGCCGACACCGACGCCGCCTTTGAGCTGGTCGCCGAGTTCGGTGAGCCGGCCTGCGTCATCGTCAAGCACGCCAACCCCTGCGGCGTGGCCACGGGCGGCGATCTGCTCAGCGCCTACCGGCGGGCGCTGGAGTGCGATCCGGTCAGCGCCTTCGGCGGCATCGTGGCCGTCAACCGCAAACTCGACCGCGCCGCGGCCGAGGCGATCGTCGAGACCTTCACCGAGGTGGTCATCGCGCCGGACGCCGACGAGGCCGCCATCGCGGTCTTCGCCGGCAAGAAGAACCTGCGCCTGCTGGTCACCGGCGCCCTGCCCGACGCCCATGCGCCGGGCGAGGTGTTCCGCTCCGTGGCCGGCGGCTTCCTCGTGCAGAGCCGCGACACCTCGCTGATCAAGCCGTCGGACCTGAAGATCGTCACCAAACGCGCCCCGACCGACGAGGAGGTGCGCGACATGCTGTTCGCCTTCACCGTCGGCAAGCATGTGAAGTCCAACGCCATCGTCTTCGCCCGCGCCGGCCAGACCCTGGGCGTCGGGGCCGGCCAGATGAACCGCAAGGACAGCGCCCGCATCGCCGCCATGCGGGCCGGCGACTTCGGCCTGGACCTGACGGGCAGCGCCTGCGCCTCGGAAGCCTTCTTCCCGTTCGCCGACGGCCTGATCCAGGCGGCCGAGGCCGGCGCCACGGCGGTGATCCAGCCGGGCGGCTCGATCCGTGACGAAGAAGTCATCGCCGCCGCCGACGAACGCGGCCTGGCCATGGCCTTCACCGGCGTGCGGGTGTTCCGGCACTGATCATTCACAGCGTCGTCGCGGGACAAATCTCCATCCAGCTCCGTCATCCCGGGCCTTGTGCCCAGGACCCCTCGCTCAGCCTCCACGTGAGAGTGTGATCACGCTCTCACGTGCGACCGACACAGGGGTCCTCGCCACGAAGGCGAGGATGACGCGTTGAAGTACGGAGAGACCTCCCTCCAAACGCCTCACCCCTTGACCATGTGAGCATTTGCTCACATCCTGCGCCCATGGCAGCAGTTCCCACGACCGTCGCCGGTCACGCAGAGCGGATGACCCCCGGCTTCACGGTCTCAAAGCCGTTCGGGCCGGGGCCGTTTCCCGTGGCGCTGCAGCTGCACGGCTGCGCCGGCGCCCAGCCGTTCCAGAAGACCTACGCCGCCGAGGCGGTGAAGGCCGGGTTCGCGGTGGTGATCGTCGACAGTTTCCGGCCGCGGGGTATGTCGCGGATGGATGGCAGCCTGCTGGTCTGCACCGGCGCGACCCTGCGCGGGGCCCAGCGGGCGGCGGACCTCTATGCGGTCATGCACTGGCTGCGCGGACAGTCGTGGGCCGACGCCTCGCGCGTCGTGGCCGCCGGCTGGAGCCACGGCGGCTGGACGATCATGGACGCCATGGCCCAGGGCGACGGCGCGGCCCGGATGACCGGCCTGCGCGACGCGGGGCCCGAGCTGCTGAAGGGCGTGTGCGGGACCTTCCTCGTCTATCCCTACGCCGCCTTCCCGTCCCTGACCTCGGCGCGGGGCTGGCAGGGTGCGAAGCCGAAGGTGTTCGCGGTGCTGGGCGGCAAGGACGCCGTGGTCGGGGTGCGCTATCCCCAGACGGCGCTGGACCGCCTGCGCCGGGATGGCTTGAGCGTCGAGGCCCTCGTCTTCCCCGACGCCACCCACGCCTTCGACGACGACGACGCCAACGACCCCAGAACGCGCTATCGCGCCGACCTCAGCGAGCGGGCGCGCGGGTTCTACGTGAAGGCCTTGCGGGCGGCGGTGGGGTAGCCATCGGGGACATGCACTTCAGTGCGTGTCCCCGGGCCGAGGATTACCCCGCCGCGCCGGCCAGTTCGCGCAAGGCGGCGTTGGCGATGGTGAGCTTGGCGAAGGTCCAGCCGCCGCCGGCCTGCTCGATCTCCTCGATGGTGCGCTTCACCGCCCGGCCGGGGCCGGAGTGCATCTGCGCCCAGGAGGCGACGGTCGACCGGGCCTGCTCCGGCGTGCCGGCGGCGTCGGCCGAGCCGGCGAAGGTCATCACCGCGCGGGTGACCTGGGCCTGCTCGGCCAGCATGTCCTCGATCAGGCGACGCACCGCCATCCGCTCGAAGTGGTCGCCGCCGCGCTTCTCGCCCGCCGCTGCCCGCAGGCGGTCGAAGCTGAAGGCCGCCCCGACCTGGTGGTAGAGTCTGGCGGCGGCGGCCACCGGCCAGGCCATGCCGCTGGCCAGGTCGACCAGCTCGGTCGCCGTGGTCAGCGGCTGCAGGGCGGCGATCTTCTGGGCCAGGACCTCGGGCGCGCCGTCCTTGACGAACAAAGCGGCGCGACGGGCGACGTTCTTCTGCTCGAAGGTCGACAGGATGCCCGGGGTCAGGGATCGCAGCTCGTCCATGCCGGCGCCGTAGCGGGCGGTCAGGGCGTCGACGCCGCCCTCCCCGGCCCGGCGCGCCATCCAGTAGGTCTGGCTGCGCAGGGTGTGGGCCAGGGCGCGGAAAAGGGCCAGCTGGCCCTCGGCCAGCGCCTTGCCGTCCAGCGCCGCCACCGCGTCCCAGGTCTCGCCGAAGCCGAGGATCCGCCGCGCCGCCTCGAAGCCGGTGACCATCGCCCGGGTGTCGCAGCCCGCCGCCGCCCGCAGGCGCGAGGGGAAGGTCGGGCCGCAGATGTTGACCAGCTCGTTGTCGATCACCGTGGCGATGATCTCGCGCCGCAGGCGGTGGCGCTTCATCTCGTCGTCGTACCGGCCGAGCGCCGTCGGGAAATAGGCTTCCAGCACCTGCTCGAAGGCGGGGTCGTCCGGCGCCTTGGAGGCGACGATCTCGTCGAACAGGTCGAGCTTGCCATAGGCCAGCAGCACGGCCAGCTCCGGCCGGGTCAGGCCCGCGCCGCCCGCGGCCAGCTCGGCCATCTGGGCGGCGTCGGGCAGGCCCTCGACCTTGCGGCTCAGGCGGCCGCTGGCCTCCAGCTCGGTCATGAACCGGCCGTGGTTCTCCAGCTCGCCGGGAGCGTCCTGTTCCATCAGGGAGATGGCCAGGGTCTGGTCGTAGTTGTGGGCCAGCACATGCTCGGCGACCTCGTCGGTCATCGAGGCCAGCAGGACATTGCGGTCCTCGCGGTTGGTGATCTTGCCGCCCCGCTCGACCATGCCGGTGAGGATCTTGATGTTGACCTCGTGGTCGGAGCTGTCGACCCCGGCCGAGTTGTCGATGGCGTCGGTGTTGATCCGCCCACCGGCTCCGCCCGCTCCGGAGCGGGCGAACTCGATGCGGCCGGCCTGGGTAAGGCCCAGATTGGCGCCTTCACCGACCACCTTGACCCGCAGGTCCGCGCCGTTGACGCGGATGGCGTCGTTGGCCTTGTCGCCGGCGTCGGCGTTGCTCTCGCCCTTCGCCTTCACATAGGTGCCGATGCCGCCGAGATAGAGCAGCTCGGCCTTGGCTTTGAGTATGGCGGTCATCAGCTCGGCCGGGGAGACGGCGTCGGCCTTGATCTCGAGCGCGGCCTTGATCTCCGGCGTCAGCACGATCGACTTCAGGTTCCGCGCGAAGACGCCGCCGCCGGGGGAGATCTTGCCCTTGTCATAGTCCTCCCACGACGAGCGCGGCAGCAGGAACATCCGCTGGCGCTCCTCCCACGAGGAGGCGCTGTCCGGGTTGGGGTCGATGAAGATATGCCGGTGGTCGAAGGCGGCGATCAGCCGGATATGCTTGCTCAGCAGCATGCCGTTGCCGAACACGTCGCCCGACATGTCGCCGACGCCCACGACGGTGAAGTCGGTGGTCTGGATGTCCTTGCCGGCCTCGCGGAAGTGGCGCTTGACCGCCTCCCAGGCGCCGCGGGCGGTGATGCCCATGACCTTGTGGTCGTACCCGGCCGAACCCCCTGACGCGAACGCGTCGCCCAGCCAGAAGCCGTACTCCTCGGCCAGGCCGTTGGCGATGTCGGAGAAGGTGGCCGTGCCCTTGTCAGCGGCGACGACGAGATAGGGGTCGTCAGCCTCGTGGGCGATCACCGCCGGCGGCCGGACCACGGTGTTGTCGGCGTCGATGTTGTCGGTGATATCGAGCAGGCCCGACAGGAAGGTGCGATAGGCGCGGATTCCCTCGGCGCGGATCGCCTCCGGCGCGCCGCCGCGCGGCAGCTGCTTGGGATAGAAGCCGCCCTTGGAGCCGACCGGCACGATGACGGCGTTCTTGACCTGCTGCGCCTTGACCAGGCCCAGCACCTCGGTGCGGAAGTCGTCGCGGCGGTCGGACCAGCGCAGCCCGCCCCGGGCGACGGGGCCGAAGCGCAGGTGGACGCCCTCGACATGCGGGGCCGAGACGAAGATCTCGCGGTAGGGCTTGGGCGCCGGCAGGTCGTCCAGCTCGCGGCTGGCGACCTTGAACGCGATGTAGGGCTTGGGCCGGCCGTCCTCGCCGGTCTGGTAGAAGTTGGTCCGCTTCACCGCCCCGACCAGCAGGGCCAGACGACGCAGGACGCGGTCGTGGTCCAGGCTCTCGACCGCCTGCAGCGACTGGACGATCTCGTCCATCACCGCCGCGGCCTGGGTGTCTCGCGCCTTGAGGTCGACGGCGATGGCCGGGTCGAACTTGATGCGGAACAGGTCGAGGATGAGGCGGGCGACGCCCGGATGGTCCTTGAGCGCCTGTTCCTGCACCGCCTGGCTGGGATCGAGGCCCGACTGCTGGCGATACCGTGCCAGGGCCCGGATCAGCGCGGTTTCGCGCCAGGACACGCCCAGCTCCAGCACCAGCCGGTTGAAGCCGTCGCTTTCGGTGCGGCCGGTCCAGACGGCGGTGAAGGCCGCCTCGAAGGCGTCCTGCACATCGGCGAAGACCAGATGCTCGCCGCCCGCGTCCTCGAGCAGAAACTCGTGGACCCAGACAGTCTCGCGACCGCCGTCCGCCGCCAGAGGCGTCAGGTCGAAGGCGTCCTCGATCAGGGCCCTAAGGCCCATGTGTTCAAGGATCGGCATGACCTCCGACAGCGGCGCGGACTCGCCGCGTCGGTAGATCTTGAACCGGAACCGGATCGAGGAGTCGCCGACATTGCGGAAGGCGCGGGTGCGGAAGCCCTCCTCGCCCATGGCGTCGATCTCGGCCAGATCGATCAGCGCCTCGTCGGCGGGATAGTAGCCGCGATAGCCGACGCTGAAGGCGCCGGCCCAGCGGGCCAGTGTGGCGGCGACGCCGTCCGCCGGCGGCGCGGCGCGGACGGCGGCGTCGAAGCGGTCGCCCCAGGTCCGGGCCGCCTCGGCGATCTCGGCCTCGACAGCCAGCAGATCGGGCTCGGCCCGCGCGCCCGGCTGAAGCCCGAGGATGAAGTGGACGCGCGCCAGCGGCGCGTCGGAGAAGCTGGGGTACCAGGCCGACACCCGGCCGTTGAAGGCTTCGGCAAGAATCCGCCCGGCCCGCTCGCGGACGCCGGAATCGTAACGCTCGCGCGGCACGAACATCAGCACCGACACGAAGCGGTTGAAGGGATCCCGGCGGGCGAAGATGCGCACGCGGGGCCTGTCGTGCAGGTGCATGACGCCCAGCGCCAGCGTCTGCAGTTCCTCCTCGGAGGTCTGGAACAGCTCGTCGCGGGGCCAGGTCTCGAGGATGTTGCGCAGGCGCTTTTCGCTGTGGCCGCCGCTGCTGACGCCGGCGCGGGCCAGCACCCCCGCCACCTTGCGCCGGATCAGCGGCACGTCGCGGGCCGGGGCGTCATAGGCCTCGGCGGTGAACAGGCCGACGAAACGAACCTCGCCCGAAGGCCGGCCGTCGGCGCCGTAACGCTTGACGCCGACATAGTCCATGTAGCCTCGCCGATGGACGCGCGAGCGCAGGTTGGACTTGGCCACGGTGAGCGGCGGGGTGCTCTCCAGGTGTGTCTGCAACGTCCTCGACAGGATGGCCGGCTCGCTGGCCCGGCGCAGCACGCGCTGGTCGGGATCGCGCAAGACGCCCAGATTGCCCTCGGTCTGGTAGAGCGGCTCCTCCGACGCATAGCCGCCATCGGCGGTGCGCGGGTATTCGTAGACGCGGGCGCCCAGGAACACGAACTCGTCGCCCTCGAGCCATTTGAGGAAGGCGATGTCCTCGGCCAGTTCCTCCGGCGAGGTCGGGACCCTGGCGGCGGCCAGCTCCTCAATGGTTCGACGCATGAGCGCCTGCATGGCGTCGAAGTCCTCCACCGCCATGCGCACATCGGCCAGGGTGGCGTGGAGGGCGGCGATCAGCGCCTGCTCGCGGTCGTCGCCCAGCGGGTCGAGATGCACCTGGATCATCGACAGGCGGCGGCCGCCCCGCTCGACCACCGGATGGAACAGCGCACGGATCGGGAAGCCGGCCTCTGCGATCTCGCCCATGATCGAGTCGACCAGGAAGGGGCGATCGGGCTGGACGATCTCCAGCAGGTCGCGGCCCCAGATCCCGGCGGCGCCGGTCCAGGCCCGGATGCGGATGGCGGGGGCTACGGCGCCCGGCTTGTCGCCGAAGGCCCAGAAGTCAGCCAGGGCGGCGGCGAAATCCGCCAGCGAGCCCTGCGGCAGCTCCTCGACGTCGGCGTCAGCGGTGATCTGGCCGATAAAGGCGGTTTCGTCGGTTTTCAACGCGCCGGACTTCCTGCCGAGGGCAGCGGCGAAGGCATTGGTCAGGCCGGCGGCGTCGAGGCCCTGCGCGGCAGGGTGAAGGCTTTCGCCTTTCATGGCGTTTCCCCGTGGATCGTTCCCGCGAGCCTAGCCCGCTTGGGTCGCGGATCAACCTTGACCCGCCGCTTTAGGCAAGAACTTTCCGTTACGTCGCCCCTGTCGGTTTGGCTATGACCCGGAGAAGGGTTCCCTGAAACGGAATGCGCCGCCGGAGGGGGGATCCGGCGGCGCTCCAGACGCGGCGTCAGGGGGGATGACGCGGCGCTTTCTTCGCGGCGCCCGTTCGGGGGAGGGCGGGGCGCCGGGGCGTCCGGGCGGGCAGGGGAGTGCGTCCCGGACAAGACTTCAGATAGGCGCCCACTGCGGGGGTTCAAGAGTTCTCGCGCGATTCCCCGAACAGACGGCCGCGGCGGCGGCGGCCGTGCTGGTCCAACCCCTGCGGGTCGCCGTTCTCGCTCATCAGGATGGCGATCCAGCGCGAGCCGTCGAACTCGGCCAGGATAATCATCGCCATCACCGCCAGCGGCGTGGACAGGAACATGCCCGGCAGACCCCACAGCAGTCCCCAGGCGGCCAGCGACAGCAGCACCACCACCGGGTCGATGTTGAGGCTGTCGCCCTGCATCTTGGGCTGGACGACATTGCCGACCACGAACTGGATGCCCTGCAACGCGATCAGCATGACGATCGCCTGCCAGAGGTCGGGGAACTGGACCAGGGCGAACACCGGCGGCAGCACGACGCCGATGAAGCCGCCGATGATCGGGATGTAGGAGGCGAGGAAGATCAGGAAGGCCCAGAACAGCGCGTTCTCCAGGCCGAGGGCCACCATGACCAGCCACGATGCGCCGGCGATCATCAACCCGGTGACGGTCTGGACCCAGAGGTAGCGTTCGACGCCGTCGCGGATGCGGGTGAACACCAGGATCGCCTCGTCCCGATCACTGTTGCGCGGAAACAGGGCGACGATCTTGCGCCGGAAGCCGCGCTTGGCCGCGATGATGAAGCCCAGGTAGATCAGCACGAAGAAGGCGTCGGACGCCACGCCCTGCAGGCCGGTGGCGAATTCGCCGAGGTACTGTTTGGGATTGAGGTCGGTGATCAGGTCGGTAAGGGATGGCGGGGCCTGCATGCCGAACAGCCCGTAGACCTGGGCGATCAGGCCATCGAGCCGGGGGCCGTAGCCGACGAGCTGGTCGACGAAGCTGCGCGCGTTGTCGGCGACCACCAGGACGGTGAGGCCGAAGATTCCCAGCGACAGGATGATGGCGGCCAGCAGCGACAGGGCGTCGGGCAGGCTTGGAAACTGCTTCTCCAGGCGGCGCGCGAAGCTGTCGACCATGATGGCCATGAACAGGGCCAGCGCCAGCGGCGTCAGGATGCCGCGCAGGAGCCACAGGGCGCCGCCGGTGGCGATGACGGCGATGATCACCACCGCGTTGCGGGTGATGCTGTCGCCAACCACGGCGGGCGGCGCCGCCGGATCAGGCGCGGGCGCGGGCGCGGACTTCGCGGCGGCGGGCTTGGCGGGCGCTCTGGCCATGGAAACCTCTTCAGACCGGCGGGACTCTCGCGGTCGCTTGGACAGCCGTCAATGCGCCGGCTTGGCGAAGTAGGCGGGCCGGCCTAGCTTCCGCCTCACGGCGGCATGGAGAACGAAATGAACGGCGCGAACGATCCGGGGCTTCTGTTCGTCGGCTTTTCCGACAAACCCGAAACGATGCGGCTCGACCGCGCCAACCGGCACGGCCTTGTGGCCGGCGCGACCGGCACCGGCAAGACCGTGACCCTGCAGATTCTCGCCCAGGCCTTCTCCGACGCCGGGGTGCCGGTGTTCGCCGCCGACGTGAAAGGCGATCTCTCCGGCATCTGCCAGCCGGGGACGCCCGGCGAGAAGCTGCTGGCCCGCGCCGCCGGCATGAACCTGGAGCTGCGTCCCGACGCCGCGCCCACGGTGTTCTGGGACCTGTTCGGCGAGCGGGGCCATCCGGTCCGCACCACCGTCTCGGAGATGGGACCCCTGCTGCTGTCGCGGATGCTGGAGCTGAATGACGTCCAGGAGGGCGTGCTCAACATCGTCTTCAAGGTGGCCGACACCGAAGGCTTGCTGCTGCTGGACTTCAAGGACCTGCAGGCGGCCCTCAAGTACGTGGCCGACAACGAAAAGGCGATCGACACCGAGTACGGCAACGTCTCGGCGGCGACCATCGGCACCATCCAGCGCGGCCTCCTGACCCTGGAGACCCAGGGCGGCGCCAACCTGTTCGGCGAGCCGGCGCTGCTGCTGTCGGACCTGATGCGGGTCGACGGGTCCGGCCGGGGGATCGTCTCGATCCTCGCCGCCGACCGGCTGATCCGCAGCCCCCGGCTCTACGCCACCTTCCTGCTGTGGCTGCTGGCCGAGCTGTTCGAGGAACTGCCGGAGGTCGGCGACCCGGAGAAGCCCCGGCTGGTCTTCTTCTTCGACGAGGCCCACCTGCTGTTCCGCGACGCGCCCAAAGCGCTGCTGGAGACCATCGAGCAGGTGGTGCGGCTGATCCGCTCCAAGGGGGTGGGCATCTATTTCGTCACCCAGAGCCCCGCCGACATTCCCGACACCGTGCTGGCCCAGCTGGGCAACCGCTTCCAGCACGCGCTGCGGGCCTATACCCCGGCCGAGCAGAAGGGACTGCGGGCTGCGGCGTCCTCGTTCCGGCCCAACCCCGCCTTCGACACCGCCGAGGCCATCCAGGCGCTGGGCGTGGGCGAGGCGCTGGTCTCGGTGCTGGACGAGAAGGGCGCGCCCTGCGTCACGGCCCGGGCCCTGATCCGGCCGCCCGCCTCGCGGCTGGGCCCGGCCACCGAGGCCGAGCGCGGCGCGGTGATCGCCCAGAGCCCGGTGCGCGGACTCTACGACACCGCGAAGGACCGCGAGTCGGCCTTCGAGCTTCTGAAGGTCCGCGCCGAACAGGCGACCCGGCAGGCGCAGGCCGCGGCGGCCGAAGCGGAGACGGCGAAGCGCCGCGAGGCCGACGAGAAGGCCTGGGAGAAGGAGCAGGCCCGCCGCGAGCGCTATGATCGGGCTCCGGCGCCCCGCCGCTCGTCGAGTCGCCAGAGCATGGGCGAGGCCTTCGGCAAGACCCTGGTCCGCACCGTCGCCAGCCAGGTCGGCCGCGAGCTGCTGCGCGGCGTGCTGGGGAGCCTGAGAAAGCGGTAGGGGTCCCTCTCGCCCCGTCGTCCTCGGACTTGTTCCGAGGACCCACGAACACGGCGAACAGCAGGAAGGGCGCGGATCACTTCGCGCCCTTCTCGTTTGGCTCGTCACGCATGGGTGGTCGGAACAAGTCCGACCATGACGGCATGAGGAGTTACCCCTACGCCGCCTTCTTCCGGCGTCGCGGCGGCTTGGTCTCGGCCAGCCTGGCGATCACCACCGCAGGGTCGGTGATGACGAAGCCGACGGCGTCGCCGTGGGTCCAGGCCGACAGGGTGTCGGCCGGCGCCGGGCGGCCGATGGCGTAGCCCTGGACCTCGGCGCAGTCCTCGCCGCGCAGAAACTGCAGCTGTTCGTCGGTCTCCACCCCTTCGGCGACGACCGGGATGTCCAGGCTGCGGCCCAGGCCCAGCACGGCCTTGACGATGACCGTGGCGCGCGCGTCGCGGTGGATGTTCTCCACGAAGCTCTTGTCGACCTTGATCTTGTCGAACGGGAAGGACTGCAGCGTCGACAGCGACGAGAAGCCGGTGCCGAAGTCGTCCATGGCGATGCGCACGCCCAGGGCCTTGAGCCGGCGCAGGTTGTCCAGCGCCCGCTGATAGTCCTTGAACAGCGCGCTCTCGGTGACTTCCAGCTCCAGCCGGGCCGGCGACAGGCCGGACTCGATGAGGATCTGGTGCACCAGGGCCGGCAGGTTGGGCTGGTTCAGTTGCAGCGGCGACAGGTTGACCGCGATGCTCAGCGGCCTGGTCCATTGCGCCGCCTCGGCGCAGGCCTTGCGCAGCACCCACTCGCCCAGCGGAACGATCAGGCCGGTCTCCTCGGCCAGCGGGATGAAGTCGATGGGTGGGATCATGCCGCGGGTCGTGTGTTTCCAGCGGACCAGGGCCTCGAAGCCGCAGATCTCGCCGTCACAGGCGCGGGCCTGGGGCTGGTAGTGGACGACCAGATCCTCGTCGATGATCGCCTGGCGCAGCTCGCGGGCGAGGTTGCGGCGCTCGCGGATCGACTCGTCCATCTCGCGCTTGAAGAAGCGATAGGCGCCGCGGCCGCTTTCCTTGGCGCGGTAGAGGGCCATGTCGGCGTTGGCCAGCAGGGCCTCGCCGGTGCGGCCGTCGTCGGGGAACAGCGAGACGCCGAGGCTGGCGGCCATGGCCAGTTCCTGCCCCTCGTACTGGACGCCCTCGCGCAGGGTCTCGATCAGCTGGCCCGCCAGCTCGGCGGCGGCCGTGGCCTGGTCGTGGGTCTGGTCGGCGACGTGCACGATCACGAACTCGTCGCCGCCCAGCCGGGCCGCGAAGGAGGGCGAGGTGATGCTTTCCTGCAGGCGGCGGGCGGTCTCGACCAGCACCGCGTCGCCGGCCAGGTGGCCGTGCAGATCGTTGGCTTCCTTGAAGTGGTCAAGGTCGATGCAGACCAGCGACAGCCGCTCGCCGGAGGCCTCGACCCGATCGAGGGTGGCGGCCAGCCGGGCCTGCAGCGCGTTGCGGTTGGGCAGACCGGTCAGGCCGTCGTGTTCGGCCAGATAGCGGATCTTCTCCTCGGCCGAGCGGCGCTCGCGCAGGTCTCGAACGGCCAGGACGGTGAGGCCGTTGGTCTCGGCCCGGGCGCCGTCGTCCATCAGGCGGGCGAAGATCTCGACCGGGATCGAGCGGCCGCCGTCGAGGGGCTGCATGCGGCCCTCGCGGCGGTCGGCGCCGTCGGTATGGACTCCGCGGGAGTCGTCGAAGGTCAGCATGCCGTCTGTCAGCGGCTTGCCGACCAGGGATTCGAGCGGGGCGCCGGCCATTTCGCAGAATGCGGCGTTGGCGTCCTTGATGGCGCCCTGCTGGACGACAACGATGCCTTCATAGGCGGCGTTGGCCAGGGTGCGGATACGCTCCAGCGCCGACTGGGTGGTCTGGGATTCGATGAACACCGCGCCCAGGCCGGCCAGGATGATCAGGCCGGTGATGCTGGTCACCGCCAGGGTCATCAACCCGCCGGAGAACAGCTGGTCGGGCACGACGATGGTCGCGTCGGGGACCATGGTGATGGCGCCCATGCCGGTGAAGTGCAGGGCGCAGACGGCGAGGGTCAGGCAGACCGCGCCGAGCGTCTGGCGCAGCATGCCGCGCGAGTCGCCGGCCAGCAGCAGCGCCACGGAGGCGCCCACGACGCCCAGCATCACCGAGGCTCCGATCGTCGCGGCCTCCCAGACGATGTGGCCCTGGGTCACGAAGGAGGACATGCCGGTGTAGTGCATCGCGCCGATGCCGAGCCCGATCAGCAGGCCGCCGGCCAGCTGGTTGGCGACGTCGCGCTCACGATTGGCGGCGGCGGCGAAGAAGCCGGCCGCCATGAACAGGACGGCGACCATCAGCGACATGATCGTGCCGGTGGGGGAGAAGCCCGTCTTGACCCCCGGGTCGTAGGCCAGCATGCCGAGGAAGTGGGTCGCCCAGACGCCGGAGCCGGCCACCAGGGCGGTGAACAGCAGCCAGGCGGCGCGGGCCAGGCCCCGGGCGCCGTTCATGCGGGAGTACAGCCGGAACGCAGTCAGCGACGCGCACAGACAGACCAGCGCCGCGACAGCCACCATGCCGTAGTCGTGCTCGTTGACGAGACACGAGAAGACCTTGAACAACGCCCCACTCCCCATTCTGGAGAATTCACAGGCGCCCAATATGGGGGGTAGTTCCAAAGAAAGCGTTTCAATGCGGGACTGGCGTTCGGCGAACGGGTCCGGCCGGTTCGGGGGACGCCCGCGGCGGGCCGAAACGCGAAAGGCCGGGCGCTGGGCCCGGCCTTTGACGAGATCGATCTTCTAAATGGAGCGGGCGATGAGATTCGAACTCACGACCCCAACCTTGGCAAGGTTGTGCTCTACCCCTGAGCTACGCCCGCGCTCCAGAGACGCCCCGAAGGAAACGCCCCGAAAATCGAGAGGCGGCTTATGGCAGAGGGCCAAAGCCTTGGCAAGCGCTGGCCGGAGAGATTCTCGCAGCCATCGCCGCCGCCGGATCAGACCCCCAGTTTCGGCGCCTTCAGACGGCGCTTGTTGACGTGGCTCGCCGGGGCCGGGCCGGTATCCTCGGGCAGCTCGCCCTTGAAGTAGTAGCGCTGCCAGGCGTCGCGCATCGCCTCGGGGTCGGACTTGGCCAGACGGGTGTTGAAGTCCTGCCGCTGGCGGAACCAGGCGTCGTACTGGTCGCGCAGCCCGGTGTTGGCCTCCAGCGAACGCGTGACCGGCTGCACCTGGCCCAACTCGCGGTCCTGCAGCAGGGTGATGAAGCAGAAGGGTTCGCCCTTCTCGAACCGCACCTTGCCCGGGCGGGTGAAGATCCAGTTCATCGTGAACGGGAAGGGCAGCCAATCGGTCTCGACCAGGCCCTGCAGCGCCTGGATGCCGTCCTTGACGTGGTTGGGCGCGCCCTGGACCCACATCGACCAGCCCGGCGGGGTGCGGAACAGATAGCCGGGATGGAAGGTGATGATGCCGCGCGAGAAGTGGCTCTTCACCAGGTCGTGGAAGTCGGGGTGCGGGTGATCGGCCGTGAAGGTGATGTCGGCCTGGTCGGGCCCGCCGGTCCACTCGGCCGTGAAGCCCACCGGGCAAAGAATCTCCCAGCCGCTGGTGTTGGCCATGGTCAGCGGCAGGCAGCGATAGGCGTGGCGGTCGAGGAACCCCTCCATCCAGGCGCGCTGCGGGCGTCCGGGCACGATGTCCGGCGGACGCAGGCTGGTCGGGTAGCACTCCAGTTCCATGTCCATGGACGACGATCCTCGCGCTGACGGCTGGCCCGATCCTGTGGCGCGGCATGGGCGGTTCCGCAAGACCCCCGGGTTGGCTATGGAGCGTCGCATGAAGACACGCGCCGACCTCTTCGCCTTCCTCGACGCGGCGGGCATCGCCCACGCCACCACCGACCATGCGGCCGTTTTCACGGTCGGCGAGGGCGAGGCCATCAAGGCCGCGATGCCCGGCGGTCACACCAAGAACCTGTTCCTGAAAGACGCGAAGGGCCAGCTGTGGCTGATCTCGGCGCTGGGCGAGACGGCGATCGACCTCAAGAAGCTGCATCACGTCATCGGGTCTGGCCGACTGTCGTTCGGCAGTCCCGAGCTGATGCTCGAGACCCTGGGCGTCACGCCCGGGTCGGTGACCGCCTTCGGCCTGATCAACGATACCGACCGTCGCGTGCGCTTCGTGCTGGACGCCGCCCTGGCCGCAGCCGACCCGGTGAATTTCCACCCGCTGGCCAACACCGCAACCACCGCCGTGTCGCAGGCGGGCCTGCGCGCCTTCCTGGCTGCGCTGGGCGTCACGCCGCTGATCGTCGATTTCGCGGCGATGGAAGTCGTCTGACACGTTGAAGACCGGCCCGCTTGAGACCATCTTGGCGGAAAGACGTTTGACCCCGAGGCCGCGCGCGACGCGGCCCCCTACGGAACACCGCATGACCCTGATCGGCGAGACCACCGCGAGCGAAGACCTCATCAAGGAGGGCTCGGACGCCACCTTCATGGCCGACGTCATCGAGGCGTCGAAGACGACGCCGGTGCTCGTCGACTTCTGGGCGACCTGGTGCGGCCCCTGCAAGCAGCTGACGCCGGTGCTTGAGAAGGTCGTTCGCGAGGCGAAGGGCGCGGTGCGGCTGGTCAAGATCGACGTCGACAAGAACCCCGGATTCGCCGGCCAGCTTCGCGTGCAGTCGATCCCCACGGTCTACGCCTTCGTTGACGGCCAGCCGGTGACCGGCTTCCAGGGCGCCCAGCCGGAGAGCGAGATCCGCCGCTTCATCGACCGGCTGTCAGGCCCCCCGCCGGTCTCCGAGATCGACGAGGTGCTGGCCCAGGCGAAGGAATCCTTCGAGCTGGGCGACCTGGGCGGCGCCGCCCAGGGCTATGCGGCGGTTCTGCAGATGGATCCCCAGAACGTTAAGGCGCTGGGCGGGCTGGCCCGCTGCTGCATCCTGGACGGCGATGTCGAGCAGGCGACGGCGCTGGTCGCCATGGCGCCGGCCGACGCGAAGGACGCCGACCTGGACGCCGCCCGCGCCGCCCTGGCGCTGGCCGACAGCGCCGCCTCCGAGACCGCGCCGCTCGAACAGCGGCTGGCGAGTGATCCGGATGACCACGAGGCGCGTTATGAACTGGCGGGGGCGCTGGCCGCCGAGGGCCGGTTCGACCAGGCCGCCGACCACCTGCTGAAGATCATCGCGCGGGACCGGACCTGGAACGACGAGGCGGCCCGCAAGCAGCTGCTGACGGTCTTCGAGGCCGCCGGCGCGACGTCGGACGTGACCAGGCAGGGACGACGACGCCTGTCGTCGATCCTCTTCAGCTAGGAGACCGCGATGCCCACGGGATACCGCAAGGCCATGGACCTGCCGCTGGCGATCCCCGTGTTTCCGCTCGACGGGGCGCTGCTGCTGCCCGGCGGCCAGCTGCCGCTGAACATCTTCGAGCCGCGCTACCTGAACATGATCGATGACGTGATGGCCGGCGACAGGCTGCTGGGCATGGTCCAGACCCGCGGTGGCGAACGCGACCTTCCGGCCCTGGCGCCGGTCGGGTGTCTGGGCAAGGTGACCAGCTTCGCCGAGACCTCCGATGGCCGCTACCTGATCACCCTGACGGGCCTGTGCCGCTTCGAGATCGGCGAGGAGCTGCCGGCGCGCACCCCCTATCGCCAGGTGCGGGCGCGGTTCGACCGCTTCGAAGCCGACCTCCGGGAGGACGCCGCGCCGGGCGGGCTCGATCGCGAAGCCTTCCTGGCCGCGCTGGGTCGCTACCTTGAGCATCGCGGGCTGGGGATCGAGTGGGAGTCGGCCCAGGCCGCGCCGATCGACGCCCTGGTCAACAGCCTGGCCATGGGCCTGCCGTTCGAGGCGGCCGAGAAGCAGGCGCTGCTGGAGGCGGTGACGATCGAGGACCGCGCCGCGACCCTGACCGCCCTGCTGGAGATCGACGCGGCCGGCGGCGATGACGACCACGGCACGATGCAGTGATTGGCGGCGCCGCCAACCAGGGCTAGAACCGGGCCATGAACGAAGCCGCCACCCCCAAGGTCGATCCCCGCCTGCTGGAGATCCTCGTCTGCCCGGTCACCCAGGGCCCCCTGACCTATGACCGCGACAAGGGCGAGCTGATCAGCGCCAGCGCCAAGCTGGCCTACCCGATCCGCGACGGCGTGCCGATCATGCTGCCGGACGAGGCGCGGGCGCTTGGGGACTGACGCCGAAGGTGTCTGTCCCTAGGCGACATCCGCCAAGATGGGCATCAAGGACGATCTCTACCGTTGCCCTGGCGTTGACCGTCTTTCGCGCCTGTAGTTCTCCGACCCCTTAGGGACAGACACCTTCGGCGTCAGTCCCTAAAGCGCCTCGCCCCGCAGCAGCCTCGGCAGGTCGCCCACCGCGCCGCCGGCTTCCTGCATGAAGAAGCGACGGGCCGGGCCGATGCGGTTGACCACCGACATGCCCACGCCCCGCGCCAGCCGCACCAGGGGGTGGTCGTTGGAGAACAGCCAGACGAAGGCGTCCATGCCGGCCGCCAGGGTCATGGTGTCGAACCGGCGCCAGGCGGCGTAGCGGTCGAGCACCAGCTCCGAGCCGATGTCCTCGCCCAGACGGGCGGCCTCGACCAGCACCTCGGCCAGCGCCGCAGCGCCCTTCAGGCCCAGGTTGAGGCCCTGGCCGGCGATGGGGTGAACCCCGTGCGCCGCGTCGCCCAGCAGCGCCACGCGCGGCCCGCTGAACCGCTCGGCGATCGACAGCGACAGCGGGTAGGTGAACACCGGCCCGACGACCTCGATGCCGCCGAGGAACTCGCCGAAGCGCCGGTGCAGATGGGCCTGGAAGACCTCCGGCCGGGCGGTCTTCAGCGCGTCTGCGCGGTCCCGCTTCTCGGTCCACACCAGGCTGGCGCGGTCCTCTGTCAGCGGCAGGATGGCGAACGGGCCGCCGGGCAGGAAGTACTCGTGGGCGACGCCGCCGTGCGGCCGCTCCAGCTTGACGGTGCAGACCACGCCGGTCTGCGGATAGTCCCAGCCCACCGCCTCGATGCCGGCGGCCTGACGCACGGTCGAGCCCCGCCCCTCGGCGCCGACGACCAGCGGCGCGGTCAGGCTGGACCCGTCGGCCAGAAGGACCTTGCTGAAGCCGGCGCCGGTCTCCACGCCCGCCACCCGGGCGGGGGCGATGACGCGGATGCCGGCGGCGATGACCGCCTTCGCCACGGCGGCGCGCACATGGCGGCTTTCCAGCATGTAGCCCAGTGGCTCGCCGGCCACGCGGTCCGCGATCTCGGCGGCGTCGAAATGCAGGAAGAAAGGCGTCTGGCCGGGGGTCGCCGCGCCGGGTGAACGGCCGTCGGTGACCAGGATGTGATCCATGCGCTGGGCGTGCGGCTCCAGGTCGCCGGCCAGTTCCAGGGCCCGCCACTGCCGGAAGCAGGAGTAGGCGATGGCCCAGGAGCGGCCGTCGAAGTCGGGCGCCAGCTGGGTGTCGAAGGGGGCCGGATCGACCAGCACCGGCTCCAGCCCGCCGCTCTTGAGCGCCAGCGCCAGGGTCGCCCCGGCCACGCCGGCGCCGGCGATCACCACGTCCGCGTCGTAACGAGTGCTCATGTCAGTAAGGAACCGGTGGGGTGCTCTGCGCAGGCGGGTCGAGGAGGTCGCCGACCGGGTCCTCGGACGGGGTCGGCCGGGCGACCGGCGGCGGCGGCGGAGCGGGCCGGGGCCTCGGCGGCGCCGGCTGGGCGGCGGGAGGCTGGACCGGAGGGATCAGGATAGGCGGGGCGATCATCGGGGCCGGCGGCGCGTCGACCGCGTCTCCCGCGTCGTCCGGCTCGGCCGCCTTGGGTTGCGCCCGTGTCAAAGGCGCCGGGGCCGCCGCCTGGGTCGGGGCGTTGGGGTCGAAGGCCGTCGCGTCGCGGATTGTGGCGTCCCCCGGCGGGGCGACGGGCGTGGCCGGGTCGGGCGCGCCGGTGTACCAGGCCGGCGGATTGCGCCGGATCTGGTCCTTGAACCCGAGCCACAGGCCCAACGCCGCGCAAACCGCGAGGAAGGCGACAACCCAGCGCAGGGCCGGCGGCGTGGCTCGTTCGAACACCATGGCCGCAGACTATCCCGCCGCGCGGTGCGGCGAAAGCGCGCGAGACGGGGTTTTGCGCTGCAACTGCGGCGATACGTCGCCGGGTCGTTAAACTCTGGATGCGCGAGTTGGGTCTAACTGGCCGGCATGACACAGTTTGTTTCTCCGCCCCGCTCCGATCTGTTCGACACCCCGTGGCCCGTCTGCGCCGGATTGCGCGCCAACGCCATTGACGGCGCCGCCGCCCTCATCGTGATGGAGGTGCTGGTCGAGGCCCTCGCCCGGCTGCCGGAGGGCCGCTCCGCCCTGGCCGAGGCCTGCGGCCGCCGCGCCGCCCTGCGCCGCCAGGACCATATCGGCGCCACCCAGACCGAGATCGCCGCCGGAGCGGTGGCCATGGCGCTCATAGAGGCCGCCCGCGAACTGGAAACGTCCGCCGCCGCAGCGGCCTGAAGACTGGACGATTCGGTCCAATAAACGCTTGCTGCACCCGACGAGCGGGGATTACCCTTCATCCGGTGGGGCGGCTGTGATCCGCCCGCTTGCGTTGCGCGGGGCCGTCCATGCCGTTCATCCCCAGGGAGCAGATCCTGCCGGCCACGGTCGCGGCCGTCGCGGGCCTCGCCATCCTGATCGGCGGCGGGGTCTGGTGGATCGAGAAGCAGTCCTGGGAGAAGACCGACAACGCCTTCATCCAGGCCGACACCGTCCAGGTCAGTCCCCAGGTGTCGGGCTACGTCGTCGAGGTTCTGGTCGCCGACAACGCCCATGTCGACGCCGGCCAGGTCCTGGCCCGCATTGACCCGACCAGCTTCCAGGCCCGGCTCGACCAGGCCATCGCCAACGCCGACGCCCTGGACGCCGCCGTCGCCGCCGTCGACGACAGGGCCGCGCTCGAGGAGGCGGTCATCGCCGAGCGCGCCGCCGGGGTGAGCATCGCCCAGGCCGAGGCCGGCCGTATGGAAGCCGACCTCAAACGCTATCGCGACCTCGCCGGCCAGGGCTGGGTCTCCGACCAGAAGCTGCAGACCGTGCGCGCCGGCGCCGACCAGTCCCGGGCCGGGGTGGCCCAGGCCCAGGCGGCGCTGGAGGCCGAGCGTCGCAGCGCCCGCTCCCTGGGCTCGGCCCGCGCCCAGACGGTCGCCCAGGCCCAGGCCGCCCGCGCCGCCGTCCAGCAGGCCCGCATCGATCTGGAGCGCACCGTCATCCGCGCCCCGGCCGCCGGCGTGGTGGGGGCGCGCGCCGTGCGCCCCGGACAGCTGGTCCAGCCGGGGATGTCGCTGATGAGCATCGTGCCGCTGGGCAGGGCCTATGTCGTCGCCAACTTCAAGGAAACCCAGCTGTCCCGGCTGCGCATCGGGCAGAGGGTCGAGATCAAGGCCGACGCCTTCGGCGGCGAGGCCATCGCCGGACGGGTCGAGAGTTTCGCCCCGGCCACGGGGGCCGAGTTCGCGCTGATCCCGGTCGAGAACGCGGTCGGCAACTTCACCAAGATCGCCCAGCGCGTGCCGGTGCGGGTCGCCGTCGACCGCGACGCGCCGCTGGCCGGCGCCCTGCGTCCGGGCCTGTCGGTCGAGGTGCGGGTCGACGTCCGCGACCGCACCGGCGTCAGCTTCGCGGAATCCGGCGCCGCCCCGTCACAGTACGTCCGCGCCGGCCAGTCCCGGTAGGGCGATGACCGCCGCCACCCTCACCGGCGGACCGGCCGCTCCGGCGCAGACCGTCAACTGGTTGAAACTGTTCCTCGGCTTCGGCGGCATGGCGATCGGCCAGTTCATGGCCATCCTGGACATCCAGATCGTGGCGGCGTCCCTGCCGCAGATCCAGGCCGGGGTGGGCGCCAGCGCCGACCAGGTCAGCTGGATCCAGACCGCCTATCTGATCCCCGAAGTGGTGATGATCCCGCTGTCGGCCTACCTGTCGCGACTGTGGGGCACCCAGAAGGTGTTCCTGGTCAGCTGCAGCGGCTTTCTGGTCATGAGCGTGCTGGCCGGGATGTCGACCAGCTTCGAGATGATGATCATCTGCCGGGCCCTGCAGGGCTTCGTCGGCGGAGCCATGATCCCGACCGTCTACGCCATCGCCTTCACCGCCTTCCCGCCGGAGCGGCGGATCACGGCCAATGTGGTGACCGGCATGATCGTCACGCTGGCGCCGACGGTGGGACCGACGCTGGGCGGACATCTGACCGAGCTGCTCAGCTGGCGCTGGCTGTTCTACATCAACGTCCTGCCCGGGCTGCTCAGCCTGGCGTTGGTCTGGCGCTACGGGAACTTCGACAAGGGCGACAAGAGCCTGGCCAGCCACTTCGACTGGTTCGGCCTGGCGATGATGGCCACCTTCCTGATCAGCCTGCAGTACGTGGTCGAGGAGGGCGCCAAGGACGCCTGGTTCGAGGATGACCTGATCCTGTGGCTGAGCGTGCTGGCAGCGGTCGCCTGCGCGGTTTTCGTCTGGCGACAGCTCAACTACTTCCGGCCGATCATCCAGCTGCGCGCCTTCGCCGACCGCAACTTCGCGCTGGGCATCCTGATGTCGACGGTGTCGGGGGCCGCCCTCTACGGGGGCACCTTCCTGATGCCGCTGTACCTGGGCCGGGTGCGGGACTTCTCGGCGGCGGAGGTCGGCACGACGATGCTGATCTCGGGCCTTGCGATGTTCATCACCGGTCCGCTGGCCGGACGGTGGGTGCGTCAGATCGACGCCCGCATCCCGATGTTCTGCGGCTTCTGCATGATCGCCTGGGGCATGTGGCTGGGCCACGCGATCACCGACGAATGGGGATTCTGGGAGTTCGCCTGGCTGCAGGCCTTCCGCGGCGTGGGGGTGATGATCGCCATGATCGCCACCACCCAGCTGACCATGAGCACCCTGGCCCCTGAACTGATCAAGGATGCGTCAGGCCTGCTCAATCTGTCGCGCAATGTCGGCGGCGCCATGGGCATGGCGATCCTGTCGACCAGCCTGACCACCCGCACGGCGGTGCATATGAGCGAACTTTCGGCCAAGGTCAGCACCGCCTCGGTCGAGGCCCAGGGCATGCTGGCCGGGTTGACCGCGCGCATGCAGCAGCTGGGCGTGGCCGATCCGGAGGGGGCGGCGATGAAGGCCTTCCAGTACATGATTCACCAGAAAGCCCAGGTGCTGGCCTTCGGGGACGGTTTCGCGCTGCTGGCGATCGGGGCGGTGGCCGCGGCGGCGCTGTCGCTGCTGACTTCGCCGGGCAATACGCCGATCCCGCAACTGGTCGCCAGCAGCGGGGACGACCCCTAGATGCCGAGGCTCGCCGGACAGATCGACCTCGCCAAGACCGAGGCCATCCTCGACGCGGCCGCCGAGGTGCTGGGCGAGCGGGGCCTTGCCGCGCCGATGGAAGCCATCGCCCGGCGGGCGGGCGTGTCCAAACAGACTGTCTACAATCACTATGGCTGCAAGGCGGAGCTGATCCGGGCGCTGGTCGACCGGCGGGTGGCCGGCATCACCGCCTCGCTGCGCGAGCCGGGCGCGCAGGAGCATCCCGAAGACGCGCTTCGCGCCTACGCCCGGACGGTGCTGAAGGTGGTGACCAGCGGCAACTACGGCCTGATGCGTGTGACCATCCAGAGCGCCGGCGAGATGCCCGACCTGGCCCGCGCGGTGTTCGAGGCCGGCCCGATGCGCTCCCGCGCCCAGCTGGCCGCCTTTCTCGAGATGGAAACCCGCGCCGGCCGCATGAACGTCGCCGACCCGCTGCAGGCGGCGGAGTTCTTCAGCGGCATGGTGCTGGGCCAGCGCCAGACCCAGGCGCTGATGAATCTCGGCCCCGACCTGACCGACGAGGAGGTCGAGACCCTGGCCGCCGAGGCCGCCCGGATCTTCATGCGGGCCTATTCGGTCTAGAACTTCGGCGTGAAGGCGCTGTTTGTGTCGACGGTGAAGATGTTGTCCAGCCCCTCGCCGATGGCGATGCGGAACGGCGGATTGACGTCGGTGGCGAAGGTGAAGGTGAAGGACGGCTCGGCCAGGGTCCCCAGAGACTCGACCTCGGGCCGGTAGCATTTGAACAGCAGGTTCAGCGCGCCGGGACCATTCCGCCGCCCCACGCAGTTGACGGTCTGGGTGGCCGTCGTCAGGCCCGGCGTCTGGGTGACGCTGTAGACAAGGATGTCGTCGGTGGCGCGGATGAAGCGAAAGCGGAAGGTCTGGTCCTTCTGATTCTCGGGCACGAACAGGATCAGGCGCGACAGGGTGAAATCCATCCCCTGGGCCTCGGTGATCTTGATCCTGACCGCCGGGATGGTCCGGCCGCCGGCGGTGGCCTGGCCTATGGCGATGCCGGTCTTGCCCGGCGCGCCATAGGCGGCGAATTGGGTGATCGCCGCGCCGAACGCGGTCTGAAGCGCGCCTTCGGCCCGGGCCGGCGAGGCGACGAGCGCCAGCGCGCCGACGGTCAGGGTGAATAGTGTCCGGAGCATCGCGCCCTCCTGCCTCTTCCCGGTCACGCTAGACCGGGCCTGGCGGCCGACCCTGCCCCGAAAGGGGGGCTCAGCCCTCGGCCGGTTCGCCGTCGGGCAGGCCGATCATGTGGAAGCCGGCGTCGACGTGAACGACCTCGCCCGTCGTCGAGAAGCCCAGGTCCGACAGCAGCCACAGCGCCGCCCCGGCCACGCCCTCCATCGAGGTGTCTTCCTTCAGCGCGCTGAACGCCCGGCCCTGGCTGAGCATGCCGCGGCCGCCGGAGATGCCGGCCAGCGACAGGGTGCGCATGGCCCCGGCCGAGATGGCGTTGACCCGGATGCCCTTGGGGCCGAGGTCGCGGGCGATGTAGCGGGTCGCCGCCTCCAGCGCCGCCTTGGCCACGCCCATGGTGTTGTAGTTGGGGATGACCCGCTCGGCGCCCAGGTAGGTCATGGTGATCATAGACCCGCCATTGGGCATCATCCTCGAGGCCCGCTTGGCGCAGTCGACGAAGCTGAAGGCCGAGATGTTCATGGCCCGCAGAAACCCCTCGCGGGTGGTGTTCTCGACGAACGAGCCCTTCAGCTCGTCCTTGTTGGCGAAGGCGATCGAGTGGACGAAGGCGTCGAGCGCCCCGAAGTCCTTCTCCAGCTGGCCGAACGCCGCGTCCATGGAGGCGTCGTCGGTGACTTCCATGGGCACGAAGGTCTTGACCCCGATGCTCTCGCCCAGCGGCCGCACGCGCTTTTCCATATCCGGCAGGTAGGCGAAGGCCAGCTCGGCGCCCTGGGCGGCCAGCTGCGAGGCGATGCCCCAGGCGATGGAGTTGTGGTTCGCGACACCGGTGACCAGGGCCTTCTTGCCCTTCATCAGCTCGCCCTTGGGGAAGTTGTAGTCGTCGGCCATCTGAAAGCTCCGTCCTGGTCGGTCGTGCGCGCGCCGCGTCTCTGACCGGCTTGTCGGACGCCTTTCTGGACGGAGGCGTGCGCCGGGGCAAGACCTGCGCCCCTCCCCCATTCGTCATCGTCGGACTTGTTCCTTAGCCTGCCCTCGGGTTGGCCTTGGCCAATCCCGGGGGACCCATGCGTGGTGCGCCAAACGAAAAGGGCGCGGAGTGATCCGCGCCCTTCTTGCCGTCCCGGTGTTCATGGGTCGTCGGAACAAGTCCGACGATGACGGGATAAGAGCTACACCCGCGCCATGATCAGGCAGCCGTTCGTGCCGCCGAAGCCGAAGCTGTTGGACATCACCGTCTCGACCTGGCGGTCGGCGCGCTGGCGCAGGATCGGCATGTCCTCGAACGCCGGGTCGAGGGTCTCGATGTTGGCGCTCTCGGCCAGGAAGCCGTTGTTCATCATCAGGATGGAGTAGATGGCCTCCTGCGCGCCGGCGGCGCCCAGGCTGTGGCCGGTCAGGGACTTGGTCGAGGAGATGGCCGGGGCGTTCTTGCCGAACACCTGACGGACCGCCTCCATCTCCTTGAGGTCGCCGACCGGGGTCGAGGTGCCGTGCGGGTTGAGGTAGTCGATGGTCCGGCCGCCGGCCCCGGCGAGCGCCAGGTTCATACAGCGGGTCGCGCCCTCGCCCGAGGGGGCGACCATGTCGAAGCCGTCGGAGTTGGCCGCGTAGCCGACCACCTCGCCGTAGATCTTCGCGCCGCGCGCCCTGGCCCGCTCGTACTCTTCCAGCACCACGATGCCGGCCCCGCCGGCGATGACGAAGCCGTCGCGGCCCGCGTCATAGGCGCGGCTGGCGGTGGCCGGGCGATCGTTGAAGTTGCTGCTCATCGCGCCCATGGCGTCGAACAGGTTGGACAGCGACCAGTCCAGGTCCTCGGTCCCGCCGGCGAAGACCACGTCCTGCTTGCCCCAGGCGATCTGCTCGTAGGCCGAGCCGATGCAGTGGGTGGAGGTGGCGCAGGCCGAGCTGATCGAGAAGTTGAGGCCGCGGATCTTGAACCAGGTCGCCAGGGTGGCCGAGGCGCCCGAGCTCATCGCCTTGGGCACCGCGAACGGGCCGATGCGCTTGGGCCCCTTGTCGCGGGTGGTGGCGGCGGCTTCGATGATCACCCGGGTGGAGGGGCCGCCGGCGCCGACGATCAGACCGGTGCGATCGTTGGAGACCTCGGTCTCCTCGAGGCCGGAGTCGGCGATGGCCTGCTCCATGGCCACATGGGCCCAGCCGGTGCCCTGGGCCAGGAAGCGGGCGGCGCGGCGGTCGACGACGCTCTCCCAGTCGCAGTCGGGCGCGGCCTGCACCTGGCTGCGGAAGCCGAGGTCGGCGTACTCCTGGGTAAACTTGACGCCTGACTTCGCGTCGCGCAGCGAAGCGATCACTTCATTGGCGTTGGCGCCAATGGACGAAACGATACCGATACCGGTGACGACAACGCGTCGCATAGCTGTTCCCCAGGTTTTTCCCTTGTGGCCGCCCCGTGATGGAGCGACCGCCCGCGCAGGTCTTTCAGGTCAGACCATGTCTTTCGGGTCGAAGAGGCCGACCCGCAGGTCCTTGGCCTCATAGATAACCTTGCCGTCGGCCTCGAGGATCCCGTCGCCGATGCCCATGACCAGCTTGCGGTTGATCACCCGCTTGAGATCGACGCGATAACGCACCTGCTTGATGTTCGGCGTCACCTGGCCGGAGAATTTCACCTCGCCCACGCCCAGGGCGCGACCGCGGCCGGGGCCGCCGATCCAGCCCAGGTAGAAGCCGACGAGCTGCCACATGGCGTCGAGGCCGAGGCAGCCGGGCATCACCGGGTCGTTGTGGAAGTGGCAGGCGAAGAACCAGAGATCCGGATGGATATCCAACTCGGCGTGGACCTGGCCCTTGCCGTAGGCGCCGCCGTCGTTGGTGATTTCGGTGATGCGGTCGAACATCAGCATCGGCGGCATGGGCAGCTGGGCGTTGCCGGGCCCGAAGGTCTCGTCGCGGCCGCAGGCGATCAGTTCGTCGTGGCTGTAGCTGGACTGGGCCATGGGCGGCGGGGTCGTCGAGGTCATGCGTCACCGGGTTTTCACCGCCCGCGAGGCGGCAGAACAAGGGGTGGGGTTAGCACTTAAGGCGGGCGGTCTCAATGTTCCCGGGGCCGGCAGGGCGTCGGCTCGCCCGCGCCCCAGACCTCGGACGCCCGGACCCAGCCCTTGCGGCCGCCGGCCTTGACCTGCCGCCAGTCGCCATCCGCCCTTTCCAGCGCCGCCACGGCCTGGGGGTTGAGCCAGGCTGTGACCTTGGCGTCCTCGCGCGGCTCGGCCAGCAGCGCGACCTGCCCCGGCTTGACGCGCATGACCGCCTGGTCGCCGACCAGGCCGCGCTTGTGCACCCAGGCCGCCGCGCCGTCGGGGCCCCGGACCCGCCGCCAGTCGCTGGTTTCGGCGATCACCTCGACCGGCATGCCCTTGGCCCGCCAGGTCCACAGGATGCGGTGATCCTCGCCCGGACCGTTGCGGGCGTTGATCTCGTTGTATTCCAGCGCCACGAAGCGGGGCACCGGCTGGCGCGAGGGCGTGTCGCATTCCGCCTCGCCGCCGCGGTTGCAGCCGGCCAGCAGAACCGCCGTCGCCGCCACCGCGAGCAGCAGCGCTTTGTTTGTCGGCGCCAGCTTTTCTGAACGCATCACAATCCAGCCTTCCCTTGGCCCCCCGCCGGGCCTTTGCTAAGGGTTCGCCGAGCCCTTCAAGGGCCCAACGTCCGCACCGAAAGCGTCCATGGCCGCCAAGAAGCCGAAAGTCATCGTCACGCGCAAGCTGCCCGACCCGGTTGAAACCCGGATGCGGGAGCTTTTTGACACCGAACTGAACGTCGACGACCGTCCGATGACGGCCGACGAGCTGGTCGACGCCATGGGGCGTTGCGACGTGCTGGTGCCCACCATCACCGACCGGCTCGACTCGCGCCTGCTGTCGCGGGCCGGGGAGCGGCTGAAGCTGATCGCCAACTTCGGGGCCGGGGTCGACAACATCGACGTCGCCACCGCCAACCAGCGCGGCTTCATCGTCACCAACACCCCGGGCGTCCTGACCGAGGACACCGCCGACCTGACCATGAGCCTGATCATGGCCAGCACCCGCCGCATCGTCGAGGGCGCGGCGGTGGTGCAGGCCGGGGGCTTCCAGGGCTGGTCGCCGACCTGGATGCTGGGCCGCCGCCTGTGGGGCAAACGGCTGGGCATCATCGGCATGGGCCGCATCGGCCAGGCCCTGGCCCGCCGCGGCGCGGCCTTCGGCCTGTCGATCCACTACCACAACCGCAAGCCGGTCAGTCCGCGCGTGGCCGAGGAGCTTGGCGCGACCTACTGGGAGAGCCTGGACCAGATGCTGGCCCGGATGGACATCGTCTCGGTCAACTGCCCGCACACCCCGGCCACCTACCACCTGCTGTCGGCCCGCCGCCTCAAGCTGCTGCAGCCGCACGCGGTCGTGGTGAACACCGCCCGCGGCGAAATCATCGACGAGGGCGCGCTCGCCAACATGCTGGCCCGGGGCGAGATCGCCGGCGCCGGCCTGGACGTCTACGAGCACGAGCCGGCGGTGAACCCCAAGCTGCTGAAGCTGCCCAACGTCGTGCTGCTGCCCCACATGGGCTCGGCCACGGTCGAGGGCCGCATCGACATGGGCGAGAAGGTCATCGTCAACATCAAGACCTTCATGGACGGCCACCGGCCGCCGGACAGGGTTATTCCCTCGATGCTGTGACGCCCGCTTGACGGGAGGCCGCCGGGAAAGCAGCTTCTGCGTCGGGGGATGAGTTCATGAGATTTGCGAGCATTCTGGCCGCCGTCGCATTGCTGACGGGGCTCGTGGCGCCAGACGCCCTGGCGCAGGGCGCGCCGCCGACGATCGCGGAGCTGACGGCCGAGGGCCGCATCCACGGCGTCGAGGTGTCCCCCTCCGGCCGATACCTGGCGATCATCCGGCACGCCGGCGTAACCGACACCGTCCAGATCATCGACCTGGTCAGCCGGACGCAGTCGGTGGTTACCGGTCCGCCGTTCGCGGTGTTCATGATCGGGGCGGTGCACTGGAAGAGCGATGACCGGCTGATCTATTCCTACTCGGGCTTCGGCGTGCCGAAGACGTCTTCGCCGGACGCGCCGAAGATGCGACCCCGGTTCGCCTTCGACCGCGGCCTGATGGCGGTCAACCGCGACGGCTCGCGGCGGGCCCGGATCGTCGCAAATCGGGTCATCGACTGGCTCGACAGGGACCCGGGACATGTCCTGATCCAGGGCGTGAACGCCGAAACCCTCGGCCGCTGGACCAAAGCGCTCAAGGTCGATGTGGAGACCGGCAAGGTCGTCGAGATGCTTGACGCCGGCGACGCCACCACCTTGGGCTGGGACGCCGACCGGGAGGGCAATGTCGTGGTCCGCTACGAGCGGATCGGCATGAGCGGCGGAATGCGCGTGCTCGGCCGCGGCGCGGACAAGCGCTGGCAGGAGCTGTTCACGGTGCGGGAGAAGGATGTCCGCGCCATGCCGGATCTCGAGGTCCTGCGGGTCTCGCCGGACCCCTCGAAATTCTATGTCGCGGTCAAGCCCGAGCCGGGGGCGGCCAGCGATACGCGCGAGCTGCGCCTCTACGACCTGGTCGGCAGGACCATGGGACCGCTCCTGCTGAGCCTGCCCCGGTACGACTTCGAGGCCGTCACCTTCGACGAGGAGACCGGCGAGGCCTCGGGGCTGTGCTTCTGGGACGACGTGTTCCGCTGCGATCTGAAGGACCCGGCGGCCCGGAAGGACTACGAGGCCATGGTCGCGCGGTTCGGCTCCGACCGCAGCGTCTTCCTGCGCTCGAAGTCGCGGAGCGGCGATGTTCAGGTGATCTATGTGCAGGGGCCGACCGACTCCGGCTCCTACCACGTCTACGACCGCCGAACGGGCAAGGTGGAGGCGCTGGGCAACCAGCGGCCGGCGCTGAAGGACCGGTTGGCGCCAACGGTCCGCACCGAATGGACCACGCGCGACGGCGTGACCCTGTCGGGCTACCTGACCACGCCGCGCGTCGCGCCGGCCGGAAAGGCGCCGCTCGTCCTCATGCCGCACGGCGGTCCGGAGGCGCGCGACAAGCTCGACTACGACCGGTGGGCCCAGGCCTTCGCGGCGCGGGGCTATACGGTGTTCCAGCCCAACTTCCGCGGCTCGGGCGGCTTTGGCGCCGCCTTCGCGGCCCAGGGCTACGGCCAGTGGGGCCTGCGCATGCAGGATGACATCATGGACGGGGTCCAGGCCCTGATCGACCAGGGCAAGGTCGACGCCGACCGCATGTGCGTGGTTGGCGGCAGCTACGGCGGCTATGTCGGCCTCTACGCCGGCGCCAAAACACCGGAGCGGTTCAAATGCGTGGTCAGCCTGGCCGGGGTCGGCGACCTGGTGGCCATGCAGAAGTGGCAGCGGGCGCGCAGCGGCGCCGACTCGCCGACCTACCGCTACTGGCTGAAGTCGATCGGCGACCCGGATAAGGACCGCGACCGGCTGGTCGCCACCTCCCCGATCACCTATGCCGGCGCCTACGGCCCGCCGGTGCTGCTGATCCACGGGACCGAGGACGACATCGTGCCGATCAGCCAGTCCCGCGACATGAACGCCGCTCTCAAGCGCGCCGGCCGGTCGGTGACGTTCATCGAGGTCGAAGGCGAAGGCCACTCCGGTTGGGACGCCGACGAGGAAGCCAAGGCCCTCACCGAAATGGTCGCCTTCGTCGACGCCGCGATAGGCCGGAAGTAGGACCCGCTTGACGGGAACATCGGCGACACGCAGCTTCGCCGTCGGGGGAGGGCAGTATGCTTACCAGACGCTCGATCATGGCCGGCGCGGTCATAGCACCGTTGTCGCTGTCGCTTACCGGCCGGGCGTTCGGCCAGGCGACGGCGCCGCTTCCGCCGTCGCTGGACGAACTGCTGCGGCAACCGACAGCGCTGGACGTGGCGCTCTCCCCGGACGGCGAACGTATCGCCGTGCTGCGCGAGGTCCGCGAGGGCGGAAAGCGGCTCTCCTACATCCTGATCAACACCATCGCCAACCTGGCCGCCCCGCCGACGCGGGTCGTGGTCGGCGATATCGACGTCGAGCAGGTCGAATGGGCCAACAACGAGCGCTTGCTGGTCTGGATCGCGATCACCAAGGCCGCGGACGGCAAGGCCACCGGCCTGTGGTTCAACGGCGAGTTCATCCCCATCCCCGTGCGTCGGCTGCTGGCCATCGGCGCGGATGGCGAGCAGCAGGTGGTGCTGTTCAACAACCAGGCCAAGGCCCTGAAACGCGACTTCAACCTGTCCTGGGTGGTTGATCCCCTGCCGCATGATCCGCGCGGCGTGCTCATGCAGATGTGGGACTACACCTGGGACGCCTGGGCCCTGCACCGTGTCGACGTCTACACCGGCGAAGCGACGAGGATCGAGCGCGGCACGAGGCTGACAGACTTCTGGTTCATGCAGGACGGCGTCCCGGTGCTCCGCTACGACAGCAATTCGCGGAACACGGTCACCGTCTTTGCCCGGGCCCCGGGCGAGAAGGACTGGAAGCAGATCCGCAAGTTCCGCCGCAACGACGTCCGGAAGATCGAGGACTTCGACGTGGTCGGCGCCTCGCCCGAGCCGGGGGTCCTGTACGTTGCGCACAGGGGCGAAGGCGAGGACGTCAAGGCCATACGGGAGTTCGACCTGCGCACCCTGACCATGGGCAAGGTCGTCGTCCAGCGGGCCGGACGCGACCTGGACATGGTGTGGATGGACGAGAACCAGCAGCTGGTCGCGGCCGGCTATACCGAGGATAGACAGGCCTACGCGTTCAGCGATCCGTCCCTGGCCGCTCACTTCAAGGGGATCAACACCTACTTCAAGGACAAGGCGAATGTCCGGCTCTACGACATGAACCTCGACCATAGTCGGATGCTGCTGAAGGTCTCGGGCCCGACCAACCCGGGAGAGTTCTACGCCTATAACCGAACGACGAAGTCCCTGGACCTGCTGGCGGAGCAACGGCCCTGGCTGTCGGCCGATCGCCTTGCGCCGATGGAGACCCTGAAGGTCCGGACCCGCGACGGCGCCGAGATCACCGCCTATCTGACCACGCCCATCAAACCTGGACCCCATCCACTGATCGTCATGCCGCACGGCGGGCCGGAGGTTCGCGACAGCTATGACTTTGATCTTTGGCCGCAGTTCATGGCCGCGCAGGGCTGGATGGTCCTTCAGCCCAACTTCCGGGGCTCGGGCGGCTATGGCAAGGCCTTCGCGGAGGCCGGTCACCGCCGCTGGGGCGACCGCATGCAGGACGACGTCGAGGATTGCGTCGATCACGTGCTGGCGACCGGCCGCGCCGACGCGCGCAGGGTCGCCATTCTCGGGGCGAGCTACGGCGGGTACGCTGCCCTGATGGGGGTTGTCCGCCGGCCCGGTCTCTATCGCTGCGCGGTAGCGATTTCCGGCGACAGCGACCTGGAGCTGGCGCTCGACTACAGCCGCCGCGAGGAAGGGGCCGACTCGCCGGCCTATGCCTATTGGGTCAAGAGCATCGGCGACCCGAAGGCTGACGCCGCCGCCTTGCGCGCCGCCTCTCCGCGCTATCGGGCCGCGGAGATCAGGGCTCCGATCCTGCTCATCCACGGCACGGAGGACGACATCGTCACGCCGCAGTCTTCACGGGAGATGGCCAAGGCCCTCAAGAAGGCCGGCAAGCCCCACGAGCTTGTGGAGCTCAAGGGCCAGGGCCACTCTGGCTGGCCCCTGGAGACCATGCACCAGGTGCTGGACCGCAGCGCGACCTTCATCGTGAAGGCGTTTGCGACCTAGAAAGACGCGGGGACACGCACCGGCCGCGCCGGGCCATGTCCTCGCCTCCCCTCACGGCTTGGCCACAAACACCTTCGCCTTCAGCCACCCCGCCAGGTCGGCCGCCGAGCGGTCGGCGATCTGTTCCATGGGGACGTGGCCGACCTTGTCGTAGATGATCACCGTCGAGCCGGGGATGGCGTCGCCGAACCTGCCGGCGGCGGAGACCGGGATCAGGCGGTCGTCCGTGCCGTGCAGGACCAGGGTCGGGGCGGTGATGGCCGCCAGCTTTTCCTTGGTCGCCGCGTCCTTCGGGTCGAAGCTGCCCATCAGGCCCAGGATGATGTCCTTGTGGCCGGGCGCGCGGGCCATCTCGACGTAGCGGGCGACCATGGCGTCGTCGGCCATGTCCGGCGTCGGCTCGAAGGCGTCGCGCAGGCCGGCCCGGGTCATGGCGCTGACGTCGAGGTCCTTGACGATGGCCCGGCCGAGCGGATTGCGCAGCACCTTGAAGATGAAGGGGCCCTCGTCGCCCTCTTCGCGCGGCTCGAGCCAGCCGGCGGCGTTGACCAGCACCGCGCCCTGAACTTTTTCCGGATGGGCCAGCGCGTAGGCCCAGGTCACCCCGCCGCCCATCGAGTTGCCGATCAGCACGAACTTCTCGACGCCGAGCCTGCTCACCGTCTCGTCGACGATGTCGACAAAGCCCGTGCGCTTGAGCGTGTAGCCCTCCGGCGCGCGGGTCAGGCCGTGGCCGGGCAGGTCGAGGCTGATGATGCGGTACTCCCCGCCCAGCCGCTTCACCCAGGGCTCCCAGGTCTCGAGGTTGGCCGAGAAGCCGTGGACCATGACCAGCACCGGTCCGTCGCGCATGCCCTGGTCGCGGTAGTGGACGCGGACGCCGTCGCTCAGGGTCAGGTATTGCGAGGCCGGGGTGGCGTACTTGGCCTCCAGCGTCTCGTAGGGAATGGCCGGACGCCGCATGGCTAGCCAGCCGCCGACCAGCACCACGGCGACCACGACCAGCAGGGCGACCAGCACCTTGCCCAGCGTCTTCATCCTGCGTTCCCCCGTCCCTCTTCGTTGTCGCAGAAGAGATGGCGCGAAACGCCGCAGGTCAAGCTGGTGGGGCAATCACGCCAACGGAAGGCAGAGCATCGTCTCCCTTCCTCCTCGATGGAGGAAGGGCCGGGGATGGTGGTGAAGGCAGCGCCTTTCCTGGTGGGCGCAATTGGCTCCGAGCCTGTTGAGCCCATCGCTTCGACCCTGCGGCTCCACCACCACCCAACCCTCCTCCATCGAGGAGGAGGGCTCTCAAGGTGCGGCATTGCTCAGCCGCAGGCGGGACAGTCCGGATCGGCGCCGATGCGCACGGTGCGGGTCTCGCCGGCCAGGGCGTCGTAGATCAGCAGCCGGCCGGACAGCGGCTCGCCCGCACCGGTGAGCACCTTCACCGCCTCCAGCGCCATCATCGCGCCGATCACCCCGCCCAGCGCCCCGATCACCCCGACCGAGACGCAGGTGTCGGCGTCGGGCGGAATCTCCGGCACCAGGCAGCGGTAGCAGGGCCGGCCCGGGAACACCCCGACCTGACCGGTCCAGCGGGCGATGGCCCCGCTGACCAGGGTCCTGCCCTCCGCCAGACAGGCGTCGGAGACAGCGAAGCGGGTGGCGAAATCGTCCGTACCGTCGAGGATCAGGTCGTAGCCGGCGATGAGCGCGCGGGCGTTGTCGGGTGTCACGGCCACGGCGTGCGGCTCGACCACGATCTCTGGATTGAGCGCCGACAGATGCTCCGCGGCGGCCTCGACCTTCAGCCGGCCGACGTCGGCGGTCGTGTAGATCACCTGCCGCTGCAGGTTGGACAGGGCGGCGGTGTCGGGGTCGGCCAGGCCGATGCGGCCGACGCCGGCGGCGGCCAGGTAGAGGGCGGCGGGCGCGCCCAGCCCCCCGGCCCCGACCATCAGCACGCTGGCGGCTTTCAGCTTCTGCTGCCCCGGCCCGCCGATCTCGCGCAGCACCAGATGGCGGGCGTAGCGTTCGACCTCGGCCTCAGAAAACGCCATGTCCTTGACCTCACAGGCCCGCGCGGCCACATCGAAAGCCATGCAGAGCGCGACGAACTTCCCTGACTGGCACGGCACCACCATCCTGGCGGTGCGCAAGAACGGCAAGACCGTGATGGTCGGCGACGGTCAGGTCTCCATGGGCCAGACCGTGGTCAAGGGCAACGCCCGAAAGGTGCGCACCCTGGCCGGGGGCAAGGTGATCGCCGGGTTCGCCGGCGCCACCGCCGACGCCTTCACCCTGATCGAGCGGCTGGAGGCCAAGCTGGAGCAGTTCCCGGGCCAGCTGGCCCGGGCCTGCGTCGAGCTGGCCAAGGACTGGCGCACCGACCGCTACCTGCGCCGGCTGGAGGCCATGCTGCTGGTCGCCGACGAGACCGCCATCTACACCGTCACCGGCGTCGGCGACGTGCTGGAGCCGGAGGGCGGCGTCGCCGCCATCGGCTCGGGCGGCAACTATGCCCTCGCCGCCGCCAAGGCCCTCGCCGAACACACCGACCTCTCCGCCGACGAGGTCGCCCGCAAGGCGATGGGCATCGCCGCCGAGATCTGCGTCTACACCAACGGGTCGCTGACGGTGGAAACGCTGTAGGCCAATAGCCCTCCTCCTCGATGGAGGAGGGTTGGGTGGTGGTGTGGCCGCTGAGTTCAGGCGATGGGCTCAACAGGACGCCGACGCCTTCCGGAGCCAGCCCCGTCCCGCCGGAGCCACACCACCATCCCCGGCCCTTCCTCCATCGAGGAGGAAGGGGGAAGCGCACCACCTGTCCGCGAATTAACGGGACTTCCCCGGCGCCCCTGGCGTGAATGCCGTCCGGGAGGACTCCATCATGCGCCGTCTCACCACCCTCGCCGCCCTGCCGGCGTTACTCGCCCTGCCCGCCCTCGCGCAGCCCGTCACCCCCGATCCTGTTGTCGCCGCCGAGCGGGCGTTCGCGGTCGACGGTTCTGCGATGGGCGTCAAGGCCTCGTTCCTCAAACACTCGTCGCCCGACGCCATCGTCATCCAGCCGGAGCCGGTCAACGCCCACGACAGCCTGGCCGCCGCGCCGGACGGCAAGCCGGACGATCCGAAGCTCGAATGGTGGCCGGTCTGGGCAGGGGTGGCCAAATCAGGCGACCTTGGCTTCACGACCGGTCCCTACGCCGTGGGCGGCAATCGGCGCGGCCACTATTTCACGGTCTGGAAGAAGCAGTTGAACGGCGAGTGGAAGTGGCTCTTTGACGGCGGAACGCCCAGCGACCCCTCGGGCGCGCCGGGTCCCGGCGGACCTGTCGGCTTCCTGAAGGTCGCCGACGTGCCGCCGATGGACAGCGGCGAGGCCCTGGCGCAGGTGCTGGCGGTCGAGGACGCGCTGGCCACCGTGGCCCTCACCGACCTGAAGGCCGGTTTCCTGACCGTCTACGCCTGCGACGGGCGCATGCAGGGCTCGGCCCTGCCGCCGGCCGAGACCTGCGAGGCGGCGGAAGCCGAGATGGCCACCCGGCCGGCTACGGCGCGGCTCAAGACCCTGGGGGGCGAGGCCTCGGCGGCTGGCGATCTGGTCTGGACCTACGGCGTGATGAGCTGGTCCGGCATTGGAGGGGAGACCAAAGGCCACTATGTGCGCGTGTGGCAGCGTCGCGCGGACGGCTGGCGGATCGTCTTCGACGAACTGCTTGTCCCGCCGCCGCCGAGGCCCAACTAGGCAAGCGACACAGGCAGTATCAGGCTTCCGATGACCGAGTTTTCCCCGCGCGAGATCGTTTCCGAGCTCGACCGCTACATCGTCGGCCAGGACGAGGCCAAGCGCGCCGTCGCCGTAGCGCTGCGCAATCGCTGGCGCCGCCGCCGGGTGCCCGACGACCTGCGCGACGAGGTGACGCCCAAGAACATCCTGATGATCGGCCCGACGGGCGTGGGCAAGACCGAGATCGCCCGCCGCCTCGCCAAGCTGGCCCAGGCCCCGTTCCTCAAGGTCGAGGCCACCAAGTTCACCGAGGTCGGCTATGTCGGCCGCGACGTCGACCAGATCATGCGCGACCTGGTCGAGAGCGCCATGGCCATGGTCCGCGACAAGCGCCGCGCCGCCGTGCGCGCCCGGGCCGAGGCCGCCGCCGAGGAGCGCATCCTCGACGCCCTGACCGGCCCGGGCTCCACCGCCGCCCGCGAGTCCTTCCGCCGCAAGCTCCGCGACGGCGAGCTGAACGACAAGGAGGTCGAGCTACAGCTGGCCGACACCGCCTCGCCGTTCCAGGGCTTCGACATCCCGGGCCAGCCCGGCGCCTCGATGGGCATGCTCAATCTGGGCGACATGTTCGGCAAGGCCTTCGGCGGCCGCACCCGCACCCACAAGACCACGGTGGCCGGCGCCCACGCGCCGCTGATCGCCGAGGAGAGCGACAAGCTGCTCGACCAGGAGGCCCTGACCCAGGAGGCCCTCGAACTGGCCGAGAACCAGGGCATCGTCTTCCTCGACGAGATCGACAAGGTGGCCAGCCGCTCCGACCGGCCCGGCGGCGGCGATGTCTCCCGCGAGGGGGTGCAGCGCGACCTGCTGCCGCTGATCGAGGGCACGACGGTCTCGACCAAGTACGGGCCGGTGAAGACCGACCATGTCCTGTTCATCGCTTCGGGGGCCTTCCATGTCGCCAAGCCGTCGGACCTGCTGCCCGAGCTGCAGGGTCGGCTGCCGATCCGGGTGGAGCTCAAGGCCCTGACCCGCGACGATATGCGCCGCATCCTGACCGAGCCGGAAGCCAACCTGATCCGCCAGCACCAGGCGCTGCTGGCCACCGAGGGCGTCGACCTGGTCTTCACCGAGGACGCCATCGACGCCCTGGCCGACGCCGCCGTGGCCGTGAACGGCAGCCTGGAGAACATCGGCGCCCGCCGCCTGCAGACCATCCTCGAAAAGGTCGTCGAGGAGATCAGCTTCACCGCCGCCGACCGCGGCGGCCAGACGGTGACGGTCGACGCGGCCTATGTGAAGGACCGCATCGGTGCGCTGGCGGCGGACGTGGATCTGTCGCGGTTTATTCTGTAGCGCCCCACCCCCGTCATCGTCGGACTTGTTCCGACGACCCATGCGTGATGAGCGAGCCGACGGGGGCTCGGCCTGACCAGCTCTCGACTTGCTGACGCCGGTGTTCATGGGTCGTCGGAACAAGTCCGACGATGACGAAGTAGGGGGAGCGGCCCTGCGTCCTTCGCGACGCGGCTGCGCCGCTCCTCAGGATGACGAAAGCAGTGGAACGCAAACCACTTTCGTCATGGTGAGGAGCGAGCTCTCGGGCGAGCGTCGCGAACCACGCAATGCCCTCACCCCGCCCGCGCCACCGCCTCCATCCCCAGCATCGCCGCCTTCCTTCCCAGCCCCCAGTGGTACCCGGTCAGCCGTCCGTCACGGGCGATCACGCGGTGGCAGGGGATCAGCAGGCTGACGGGGTTGGCGCCGATGGCGGCGCCGGCGGCCTGGAAGGCCTTGGGCTTGCCGGCCCAGCCTGCGACCTCGCCATAGGTGGCGGTCCGGCCGGACGGGATGCGCAGCAGGGCCTTCCAGACCTGGATGTGGAACGGCGTGCCGATCAGCACCAGCGGCACCGGCCCGCCTTCGCCGCCGAAGGCCGCCAGCGCCATCTCGCCGGCCGCCGCATCATCGCGGACCCAGTCGGCGGCCGGGAAGCGGCGGTGCATGTCGGCGAAGGCGGCGTCCTCCTCGCCCTCGCCGGCGAAGCCCAGCCCGGCCAGCCCGCGCGGCGCGACGGCGAACAGGCCCCGGCCGAACGGCGTGGGCGCCAGACCCCAGCGCAGGGTCAGGCCCTCGCCCCGCCGGCGCGCCTCGCCCGGCGTCACCGCCTCCTGGGCGATGAACAGGTCATGCAGCCGCGAAGGGCCCGACAGGCCGGCGTCGAAGGCGGCGTCCAGCACGCTGGCGCCCTGCTCCAGGCTGCGCCGCGCCTCGGCATGGGCGATGGCCCCGACGAAGGTCTTGGGGCTGACCCCGGCCCAGCGGGTGAAGATGCGCTGGAAGTGGAACGGCGACAGGCCGACCGCCTCGGCCGCGTCGTCCAGCGAGGGGTGGTTCTGCCAGTGATCGGCCAGCCAGACGAGCGCCCTCTCCATGCGGTGATAGTCGCGGGCGCGGTCCTCGAGCTGGACAAGGGTGGCGGTCATCGGGTCATCGATCATGTCGCGGGCCATGAACGCAAGTTAGGACCCGGGCGCGGACCCCTCCACCCGGTTCTTGCGGTCAGGCCGGCAGCGCGGCGGCCGTCGGATAGCGCTCGGCCCGCGCCGCCCGCAGCGCGTCGTCCAGCGCGCGGCCGAGGTTGGCCCGCTCCTCGGGGCTCAGCGCCCGGCCGACCAGGTAGCGCTTGCGGTGCATGCGCAGGCGAACCTTGGTGTCGTCCTGACCGAACGACTCGACGTCGAGGCCGGTGAAGGCCGTCGGCGAGGTCCAGACCGTGCGGCTGCCGCGCTCGGACTCCAGCCAGATCTCGACCTGCTCGGCGCTGACCCGCACCCGCTCCTTGCGCGCGGCCGCCCGGAAGCTGGCCCGGAAGGCGAGCCAGATGGCCAGCACGTCGAGCCCGAGGAAGATCGGGGCCGGCCAGGCGCCGATGACGAAGAAGAACAGCGAGAACACCGAACTGGCCGCCACGACCACGCCGAGGATGATCCGAAACCCCAGCGGGCTCAGCGAGGCGTTCTGGCGGATTTCCGCATCCATGTAGAGCCGGCCGGACATGGGCGGGAACATAGGTCGCGACCCCCGTCTTGGCGAGCGCGCCGGGTCACGCCATCTTCGCGGCGATGAAGAAACCCGCCGTGCGACGCAAACGCCTAAGCCCTAAGGAACGCGCGCGCGTCGATACGCTGTTCGACCGCTTCTCGACCCTGTCGGACGACCCGCGCACCGAGCTGCATTTCACCAGCCCCTTCACCCTGGTGGTGGCGGTGGCCCTGTCGGCCCAGGCGACCGACGTGGGGGTCAACAAGGCGACTGCCAGGCTATTCCCCGTGGCCGACAATCCCGCCGACATGGCCGCGCTCGGCGTCGACGGCCTGATCCCCTACATCAACTCCATCGGCCTGTTCCGGAACAAGGCGAAGAACGTCATCGCCCTGTCGGAGATCATCCTTCGGAAGCACGGCGGCGAGGTGCCCCTGAACCGCGCCGACCTCGAAGCCCTGCCCGGCGTCGGCCGCAAGACCGCCAGCGTGGTGCTGAACGAACTGGGCGTCGAGCCGGCCATCGCCGTCGACACCCACGTCTTCCGCGTCTCGCACCGCCTGAAACTGTCGGCCGGCAAGACGCCCGACAAGGTCGAGCAGGACCTGATGGCGATTGTGCCCGAGCCGTACCTGACGCGGGCGCACCACTGGCTGATCCTGCACGGGCGGTATGTGTGCGTGGCGCGCAAGCCCAAGTGCCTGGAGTGCCGGGTGCGGGACCTGTGTCCCTCGCGGGAGTTGTTTGTGGGGGGTTAGGGGGGCGGTGGAGCGGGTTGTCCGCTTTCGACCCATTGCAGACTCCTGCTTACCACTACCTCTCAATGCGCGGCGGCTCGCTCGAAGTCGCGCAGCGCGAACTGAGGCCTGGCGCAGGCGCTTGTGTACGGCAGGCTGCCCTGCGAGCGGGCAACTTTGGCAAGAACGAGAACGTCACGTGATTGAACAAAGTCCATACCGCAGGTAGCTACCCGAGCGCCGGGCGCGTGCGCGATCCGCTGCACAGCGCTGTGACGCCCCTTTAGCGTGCGGGACACAACAAACTCAGTCACCACGAATCCTTCACGCCCCTCTGTCGAGTCCGGCACGGTCGATACCGCCCGTCCGACGAACGCGACCTCTGCAAAGCCGAGTTGATCCGAGGCGCTTTTCCAAGTTTGGCAGGAGCATGCCCAGGCCGCTCCGCCGATCAGCACCAGAGCAGTTGCACAGACGAGCGTGGTAATGGTGCGCATGTCGGCACGTTAGCAAAGCCGCATCGTTTGCCAAAGTCTGCTCCGCACCCTGAGCTGACCCTAAGCCTCGGCCCCCCTCTTTTCCGCTCATCCTCGCGGAAGCGAGGACCCAGGCTTTGTTGAACGTGCACGCATTGTCGGGGTCTGGCTGCTCGCAATCCTTTGCGCTGATAGGGCCCGCCGTAAACCTGGGTCCTCGCTTCCGCGAGGATGGGCGGGGTGTTTGGGGTGGCTGGATCGGGGACATGCACTTCAGTGCGTGTCCCCCGCCGCTGCAAAGCTGCTGGGGCGCCCCTCCCCCGTTTACCCGGCGACCCGAAGGGCGGCGCGGAGCGCCAACGCCGGGATTCCATAACCGCGCTCTGAGCCCTTGCCCCATGGACCCCGGCCTTCGCCGGGGAGACGGAGAATAGGGGTGTGTCGCAAGTCTGGCCGCACCCCGGAGAGCTCACTCCCCCTCCGGCGGTCCCCGCCCTGATGCCTTGGCGGAGCATTGCGCGGGCGGTCGCCCTGCTCAAGGACCGGCTTCGCCGGCCGCGCAGCGGCGGCCCGCAGGGCCGTCCTTGACCAGGGCGACCGCTCGCGCGCCCATTCCATCAAGGCCGATGGGCCGCTGTGGTCAGGGCTCCCACGACGTTCAGCGCGCATCGCCGCACCCTCCGTCATGGCCCGACTTGTTCGGGCCACCCATGCGTGGTGCGTGACGGGGTTGGCCGGCGCGCTGTCGGCGCTTCCTGTCCGAATGATCGTGTTCATGGGTGGCCCGAACAAGTCGGGCCATGACGGGAAAGGGGCGCCGGGACTGGTTCCGACGCAGCCGGTAGCAGTCCCCAAAGCGAGACTCCCGAGACATATACTCCCGAGACAAAGCGGGACATTCCACCCCTTTGCGGGACATCGCGCCCGGCCATCCGTCCACCGTCTCCCGGGCGGCGCCATACTGGTGGGATGACGGGTGAACTTCACGGGACGGCGGCGGGCGGAAGCCTTTGCGGGCAAGGGATCGGGTCCCGGCACGGCGTGACCGCGCCTGCACTCATCCACCCCTCAATGCCAACCGCGACCGCCCTCTGTACCCCCAACGGCGCCAGCGCCCAGGCCGCGCAAAACGGCCTGAAGACACCGGGGACACTCAAGCGGCCGCTTGAGCATCAGCCCTCAACGCTGAAGCGCCGCCTTCACCGCCGCCGCGAACCGCGCCGCCGCTTCCGGGCAGTGCTCGAAGAACAGGTCCGGCTCGATGGCTTCCAGCTCCATGACCCGCAGCGAGCCGTCCAGGTGGCGGATCAGGTCGACGCGGGCGTAGACCGGGGTCTCGTCCAGGGCGGCGAACACGGCGGCGGCGACGGCCATGGCCTCGTCCGACGGGGTCGCCGGGCCGATGGTCGAGCCGAACTGCGGCTGGACGCGGAAGTCGCCGGGGCCGGCCACCTTGCCGACCGCGTGGCTGAAGACGCCGCCGAAATGCAGCATCGAGAGCTCGCCCTCGCCGCCGACCGACGGCAGGAAGGGCTGGATCATCGCCGGGCCGGTCGGGCCGTTCTCCAGCGCCGCGCCGGGCGCCAGCCGGATGGTTTCGTGCGAGCCGCCCGAAATCTGGGGCTTGATGACCAGCTCGCCGCCGCCCAGCAGCTCGCGGGCTTCCTCAACGGTCTTGCCGGTGGCGCGGTCGGCGAAGATCGTCGGCACGACCGGGACGTCGGCGTCTTCGAGGTCGGCCAGATAGGTCTTGGCGGTGTTCCAGCGCAGCATGGCGGCGCTGTTCAGGATGCGCACGCCGGACGCGGCGAGAGCGTCCAGCATCCCGAACCACCGCTCCGTCTCCAGGTGATAGCCCCAGGTGAGCAGCGGCATGACGACCTCGGCGTCGGTCTCGCCCGCCCGGGTCCACGGCAGAGGCTCGGCGACCAGGCCCGCCGTCGCGAGCGCGGCGGCGTAACGCTCGAAATAGCGCGGCCAGAAGTCCGCATAGGGACTGTCTGCGGCGGGGGTCAGGAGGGCGATCCGGGTCATGCGAGGCCCGGTACCGCCCCCCGCCCCCTGGCGTCAAACGCCCTGAACGAGGACCACGCGGTAGTCGGCGCCCTTGAACCGGTGCGCGCGGGCGGCGGTGTAGGCCGGGCTGTCGTACCAGGCCTTGGCCTCCTCGGCGGTCGGGAAGGAGACGACGACCACGCCCTCAACCTCGGGACCTTCGAGGACCTCGTGCTTGCCGTAGACCACGTGCGGGGTGATCGCGTGGCCGGCCATGGTGGCGCCGGCGAGGCCGGAGTAGGTCGCCAGTTCGGCGGCGTCGGTGGTCTTGTCCCGGGTGAAGATCAGATAGGCGGCCATGGTTTCGCTCCCTGCGATGATTGCGGCGGGGGACCCTGGCGGCGCTGCCGGAAGGGAAGTCGAGCCGCCTGTGGGACGCCGCGTTCATTGCCCCGAAACGCCTTTTCCCGTAACGACCGGCCTGAAGTTTCCGCACGAGATGCCCCGCCCCATGACCGCCCTCTACGACGTCGCCGCCATCGGCAACGCCATCGTCGACGTGATCGCCCCCTGCGAGGAGGCCTTTCTCGAAGCCGAAGCCCTGGTGAAGGGCTCTATGCAGCTGGTCGATGAGGCCCAGGCCATCGCCCTCTACGGTCGGATGGCGCCGGGGATGGAGACCTCAGGCGGCTCGGCCGGCAACACCGTCGCCGGCGTGGCCAGCTTCGGCGGCCGGGCGGCCTATCTGGGCAAGGTGGCGGCCGACCAGCTGGGCGACGTCTACGAACATGACATGAGGTCCATCGGCGTGGCCTTCGACACCATGCGCCTGACCGGCGGCCCGGCGACGGCGCGCAGCATGATCAACGTCACGCCCGACGGCCAGCGGACCATGTGCACCTATCTGGGCGCCTCGATCGAGCTGGCCCCGGACGATGTGAAGCCGGAAATCATCGAGGGCTCGTCGATCGTCTATCTGGAAGGCTACCTGTTCGACCCCAGCGAGGCGCGGCGCGCCTTCGCCAAGGCGGCGGGCCTGGCCCATGCGGCGGGGCGGCAGATCGCCATCACCCTGTCGGACGCCTTTGTCGTCGACCGCCACCGGGGCGCCCTGCTGGGCTTCATCGAGGGCCAGTGCGACATCGTCCTGGCCAACGAGGCCGAGGTGAAGGCGCTGTTCGAGACCGACGACTTCGACGCCGCCGCCGCGAAACTGGGCGCCATGACGAAGATCTGCGCCATCACCCGCAGCGAGGCCGGCTCGCTGGTGCTCGCCGGGCGGGACTCGGCGCTGATCCCTGCCTTCCCGGTGGAAAAAGTCGTGGACACGACGGGCGCCGGCGACCAATACGCAGCGGGCTTCCTGCTGGGGATCGCGCGCGGCCTGCCGCTGGCGACGGCGGGCAGGCTCGGCGCCCTGGCGGCGGCGGAAGTCATCGGCCACTACGGCCCCAGACCGCAGGTCTCGCTTGAGACCCTGGCGAAGGCGGAAGGACTGATCTGATGGCCCGGACGGCCGAAGTGGTGCGCGAGACGAAGGAGACGCAGATCCGCGTCTGGATCGATCTCGACGGGACCGGCGAGTCGACGGTTTCGACCGGCATCGGTTTCTTCGACCACATGCTGGAGGGCTTCGCCCGCCACGGCGGCTTCGACCTGAGGGTCGAGACGAAGGGCGACCTGCACATCGACATGCACCACACCGTCGAGGACACCGGCATCGTGCTGGGCCAGGCGGTGAAACAGGCGCTGGACGGCTTCAAGGGTATCCGCCGCTTCGGGACCGCCTACATCCCGATGGACGAGACCCTGACGCGCTGCGCTTTGGATCTTTCGAACCGCGCGTACCTGATCTGGAAGGTCGCCTTCGCGCGGCCCAAGGTCGGGGAGATGGACACCGAGCTGTTCAAGGAATTCCACCACGCCTTCGCCATGAACTGCGGCGCCTGCGTGCATCTGGAAACCCTGTACGGCGACAACACCCACCACATCGCCGAAAGCGGCTTCAAGGCCCTGGCCCGGGCCCTTCGCGAGGCGGTGGAGCTGGACCCCAAGACTCATGGCCGGGCTCCCTCGACCAAGGGCGTGCTCTAGGAAACCCCTATGCAGAGCGTCGCCCTGATCGACTACGGGTCGGGCAACCTTCGCTCGGCCGAAAAGGCGCTCCGCAAGGCGGCGGAGGGCATGACCACGCCTGCCGACATCGTCGTGACGGCCGATCCTGACGTCGTGGCCCGCGCCGATGGCGTGGTGCTGCCCGGCGTGGGCGCGTTCGCCGCCTGCATGGCGGCGCTCTCCTCGCGCGAGGGCCTGATCGAGGCCATGGGCGAGGCGGCGCTGACCCGCGGCGTCCCGTTCCTGGGCATCTGCGTGGGCATGCAGCTGCTCGCCGGCCGGGGGCTGGAGTTCGGGGTCACGCCGGGGCTGGGCTGGATCGGCGGCCAGGTCGCCCGCCTGACCCCGTCCGATCCGGCGGCCAAGATCCCGCACATGGGCTGGAACCCGCTGACCGCGGTCCGCGACATTCCGCTGATGGCCGGCCTTGGCCCGGCCCCGCACATGTACTTTACCCATTCCTTCGCGTTCACGCCCGACGATCCGTCACATGTGGCCGCCAGCGTCGACCACGGCGGGCTGTTCGCCGCCGCCGTGGCCAAGGGCAACATCATGGGCGTCCAGTTTCACCCCGAGAAGTCCCAAGGCTCCGGCCTGAGGCTGCTGCAGAACTTCCTGGAGACGCGCGCGTGATCCTCTATCCGGCCATCGACCTGAAGGACGGCCGCTGCGTGCGGTTGCTGCACGGCGACCTCAACAAGGAGACGGTGTTCAACACCTCGCCGGCCGACCAGGCGCAGCAGTTCCAGAAGCAGGGCTTTTCCTGGCTGCACGTCGTCGACCTGAACGGCGCCGTCGAGGGCCGGCCGGTCAACGCCGCCGCCGTGGCCGACATCATGAACGCCATCTCCATTCCCGTGCAGCTGGGCGGCGGCGTGCGGACCATGGCCGCCATCGAGGCCTGGATCGAGGCCGGCATCGACCGCGTGATCCTGGGCACCGTCGCGGTCAAGGACCCGGCGCTGGTCAAGGCCGCCGCCCGCCAGTGGCCCGAACAGATCGCCGTGGCCATCGACGCCCGCGACGGCATGGTCGCCACCGAGGGCTGGATCGGCGCCTCCGACCTGGGCGTCATCGAGCTGGCGAAGCGCTTCGAGGACGCCGGCGTGGCGGCCCTGATCGTCACCGACATCGGCCGCGACGGGGCCATGGTCGGGGTCAATGTCGAGCAGGTCGGCGAGGTGGCCGACGCGGTCTCCATCCCCGTCATCGCCTCGGGCGGCATCGCCTCGGTGCGCGACATCGAGCTGCTCAAGGCGCGGCCGGGCGTGCCGATCGCCGGCGCGGTGCTGGGTCGATCCCTGTACGAGGGCGCGGTCGACCCGGCCCAGGCCCTGAAGATCGCCGGCTGATGCTGAAGGTCCGCGTCATCCCCTGCCTGGACGTCAAGGACGGCCGCGTGGTGAAGGGCGTAAACTTCGTCGCCCTGCGCGACGCCGGCGATCCTGTCGAGCAGGCGCGAGCCTATGACGCGGCCGGGGCGGACGAGCTGATGTTCCTCGATATCACCGCCAGCCACGAAGGGCGGGGCGCGATCCTCGACGTCATCGCCCGCACCGCCGACGTCTGCTTCATGCCGGTGTCGGTCGGCGGCGGGGTGCGCTCGGTGGAGAACGCCCGCGCCCTGCTGCGGGCCGGGGCCGACAAGGTCTCGATCAACACCGCCGCCGTCGAGGACCCTGACCTGATCAGCCGCATGGCCGACGCCTTCGGCAGCCAGTGCGTGGTCGTCGCGGTCGACGCCAAGGCGCGACCGGATGGAGGCTGGAACATCTTCACCTACGGCGGCCGCAACGACACAGGCCTCGACGCCATCGTCTTCGCCGAGCGGGCGGTCGCCAAGGGTGCGGGCGAGATCCTGCTGACCTCGATGGACCGCGACGGCGCGAAGACCGGGTACGATATCGGCCTGCTGCGCGCGGTGACCGGCGCGGTCAGCGTGCCGGTGATCGCCAGCGGCGGGGCGGGCAACGTCGATCACTTGGTGCAGGCCGTCACCGAGGGTCACGCCGACGCGGTGCTGGCCGCCTCAATCTTTCACTTCGGCGAGGTCTCGGTGGCCGAGGCCAAGCGCGCTATGGCCCGGGCGGGAGTCCCCGTGCGGCTGGTCGAGGGAGCAACCGCATGAGCCGACTGACCGAAGTGCTCGACCGCCTGGCCGCCACCATCGAGACCCGCCGGGGCGCCGATCCGGCCTCGTCCTGGACGGCGAAGCTGCTGGCCGACCCGACGCTGGCGGCGAAGAAGCTGGGCGAGGAAGCGGTTGAGGCCGTACTCGCCGCTGCGCTGAAGGACCCGGACGCCCTGGCCGCCGAGAGCGCCGACGTCCTCTACCACCTGCTGGCCCTGCTGGCGGCGAGCGGCGTGTCGCTCGACGAGGTGGCGGCAAAGCTGGAAGCCCGCGAAGGCCGCTCCGGCGTCGACGAGAAGGCGGGCCGGGCCTAGCGCCCCGGCGCGATGCCCAGCCGTTCGGCGTCCGCCGTTGCGCTGAGGCCCAGGGCCTCGAACATCTCCGGACGACGCGGGCCGAGCCGCGGTGGATAGTGCTTCACCTTGGCCGGCCTGGGCGTGGCCCAGACCTTCAGCACCTTGGCCAGATTGGCGGGCCGTTTCAGCCAGTCATTGCTGGGCTCCAGCATGTGGAAGCCGCGCATGAACTCGCGCAGCAGCGCCGGATCCGAGCGCAGGGCCGGGGCCAGGGCGTCATTGGCGAAGCTGCGCGCCAGAAGGGCCCTGAAGCCCGGTTGCTGGCCGCCGGCCAGGGTCTGGCGGGCCCGCTTGATCGCCTGACGATCCTGGAAGCGCATACTGTCATAAAAGGGCCGAAGCTCGGCCTGGACTACGTCGCGATAAGCGATGGCCCGGGCGGCCGGCGGTTTGTGGGCGATCAGCACGTCGCGCAGCAGGTGCGCCTCGACGGCGGCGAACGAGCAGCCGCGGCCGTAGAGCGGATTGGTCCGCACCAGGCCGTCGCCGACGACGAACAGGTTCAGGGCCGCCGGCTTTCCGTCGGTGACCGTGTCGCGCCAGCGGCTTTTGAGGTCGCCCATCCCGAACACCTTGCTGATCGGCTCGGCGCGCGCCGGATCGGTCCAGCGGGCGACGCCGGGGATAAGCTGGCAGATGCGATCGAAGGTCTCGGGCCGCATCACCGCCTGGCGCAAGGTCTCCTCGATCTCCGGCACGGCCAGGGTGATAGAGAAGCAGCCGTTGTCCGCCGGGAAGACGCCGTACTTGATGAAGCCGATGTCTCCGGCTGCCGGAGGCCCTCCGCGCGGCGGCTCATCCTGACCGGGCCGCAGCCGCCAGTGCCGGGTGTAGTAGAGGATGCCGGCGTCCTCGCTTTCCTCGGCCACCTTGATCCCGGCCTCTTCCAGCCACTCGAAGGTCTGCGACAGCCGCCCAGCCCCGTCGATGACGATGTCAGCCAGTTCTTCCCGGCGGCCATCGGCGTCCTCAAGGGTCAGCCCGCGACAGACGTAGCGGCCCTCTTCATCCACCTCGCCCAGAAGGCCGGTGACGTTGACGCCGCTGTGGATGCGAACGCTGTTCATGCGCTCGACATAGCGGCGCATGACCAGTTCCAGCGTCGTGCGGCGGCTGGTCAGCACCGTAAGCTGGCTGTCCTCGGGCATCGGCCGGTACTTCTCGCGCGCATGGGGCGTCAGGCCGTCGAAGAAGTTCAGTTCCTGAACGCCGGCGGCGCGGAGGTCGTCCAGCAAACCTGGATGATTGTCGGAAATGACCCGCCGCAGCCGGGCGAGAAACGCGTGGCTGTGCCGCAGATGGCCCACGCCGCGCCGCGCCCAGTTTTCGAAGGCGTCGTCAGCCCCGCCCTCCGGTGCAGGCGGATCGCGCTCCAGGACATCGACTTGCCAGCCGGACGCGCCCAAGGCCAGGGCCGTGAACAATCCGGCCATGCCGGCGCCGACCACCAAAACGCGTTCGCTCATCTTTGAACCCCCGGGATCGACCGTCACTATGACCGGCAGCCGGCGACGCTGCCAGTATGACGCGAGGTCAGGGCCGCGCTTTTCCTTTCAGGGCGACATAGAGCGCCCCATCGCCGCCATGCCGGCGGTCGGCCTTCGAGACTCCTGCCACGATGGCGCGTAATGGAGGCGCGGCCAGCCATTCCGGCGTCTGGCGACGCAGAATGCCTTCGCCAAGCGTGCCCTTGCCGGTGATGACCAGCACCTCGCGAACCCCCTCATCATGGGCGCGCAACAGGAAGGCCTCCAGCGCGGCGCGGGCCCGGTCGTGGGTCATGAAGTGCAGATCGATGCGCGCCTCCAGCGGATCGCGCCCGCGCACCATCCGACGTTTGCGGCCAGGTTCGATTGGATCGGGCGGCGGTGGCGGCTTTTGACGCGCCGGCTTTGCGGCGGAGGGCGCCACGGGCAGATGCGCCGGCCCGGCCTTGGGATCGGTCTTCGGCTTGACCGCTGCAGCTTCCGCAGTCGGGAGCGCCATTCCCGGGCGCGGCTTGACCGTGGAAGCGACATGGCTCCAGAGCCGCGCCTCCTCCGGCTTCAGCTTGCGCGCCATGGCGTCACCCGCCGGACGGGACGGGGACGAGGCGCCACATGCGCAGGGTGTGGCGAACGCGGCCGGCCTCGACTCCGGCGGCGTCGCCGCTGCCGATGTAGAGGTCGGCCCTCACCTCGCCGCGGATCGCCCCGCCGGTGTCCAGCGCGACCGTCAGTCGCCGGTAGACAGGGAAGGCGCCGGTCAGGATGGGAGCGCTGGCGTCGATCCAGAACAGTTCGCCAACGGCGTGGCGGGCAAGGTCGACCGCGATGGCCCGACCCGCCGGAAGCGGCACCCCGGCGGCGCCGGTCGCCTCCTTGCCGTCATCGTCGCTCATCCGGAAGAAGACATAGCGCGGGTTGAGCCGCATGATCTCGTCCGCCTCCGGACCGCGGTTCTCGGCCAGCCAGCGGCGGATCGCATCACCCGAGGTATTGGAGTCCTTCAGCAGGCCTCGCTCGCGCATCGGGCGAGCGATGCCGACGAATGGCTGGCCGTTATGGGCCGCGAATGCGGCGCGCTTGCGGGTCCCGTCCGGCAGAACGAGGACGCCGGAGCCCTGGATCTGCAGGAAGAACAGGTCTTCCGGCCGCATCCAGGCCAGGATCACCTCCGGCTCGGTCGCCTCGATGGCGGCGCGGTCGGGATAGGGTTCGGTCCGGCCGCCGATCGTGCGGGTGACCTCGAGCGAACCTTTCATCTCCAGGTCGGCCGGTCGACCTCGCACCGGAGCGGTAAAGCCGTCGCGCCGGGAGTATCGCGCCTCGTACCGGGGGGCGAAATAGGCGGTGAGCAGTCCATCGGCATCCAGAGGAGCCGGCCGGAAATTGTCTTCCAGGAAAGCGCGGGCGGCGGCGGGGCCGACAGGACCGAGGGCCCGGGCCCTGCGGCACAGCGCGGCGGCGTCGACGGCCTTCGACACGTGGCAGGTCTCCCGCCAGGCATCGAGCGCGGCGGCGTGGTCGTCGCTTTCCCAGCCCGGAAGGTCGGCGAAGGACACCATCGGGGTCGGGATCGGGGCAGGCGTTGGAACCGGCGCAGGGGTGGGGGCCGGCGGCATCACAACCGGGCCATCGGTCTTCGGGGTGGCGCAGGCGGCCAGGATGAGAAGCAGCGCCGCCGCGCCGAGAACCCGAATCCTCATCACGCCTCCGCGGCGTCTACATGAACCAGAGTCCAGTTGGGGTCGCGGCTGTTAAGATTGCGTTCGAACGTCCACAGTTCGGCCGTCCGGCGGTCGTCGACACCCTCGCCCTCGGGACCCTTGGTCCGCGAGCGGAACTCGCCGAGGAACCGGACGATCACATGGGCGACGTCGTTCTTGACCTCGATCTGCTCCAGGTCGGCGCGGGGCGGGTGCAGGAACTCCACGGTCTCGGTGCGGCCCTCGGCCTCACGGGCGTCGATGGCCGTCTCGAAGCTCTCGGCCACGGCGGGCGAAAGCAGGTTTTGCAGCGTTGCGCGGTCACCGGCGGCGAAGGCGATAACGATCATCTCGTAGGCCTGGCGCGCGCCGTTCAGGAAGTGACCGACATCGAAGGTGGGGTCCTTGGCGCGAACCGCGTTCAGGCCGGTGGGCGCGGGACCGTCAAACACCGCGGGTTCCGCGGCGATTACAGGGTCGGCGTCGATCGGCGCGGCGCCGGGCTTGGGCGCTTCGTCCTCCGGCTGTCGACCGATGCGGCGGCCGAGCACGGCGTAGAGCTGATACAGCACCACGGCGGCGAACACGGCGAAGATGACCAGTTCGAGATACTTCACGTCAGACCCGGCTCCGGTTGTACTCAGGCGAATATAGGTGAGGCTTACGCCCGCGTCAGGGGCCTGCCGTTGCGCAGGCAGGGTGTGCGTGATAGCAGCGCGCCTCAATATTGTCGCGCTCATGTCCGGGCGCCGGCCTTCCTAAGTCCAGGAACCTGACTCACCCATGAGCGATACGTTCACCGCCCCGGCCGAGAACGGCGCCGAAGCCCAACCCGGTTTCCGCATTCTCGCGCAGTTCGTGCGCGACTTCTCGTTTGAAAACCCGCTGGCCCCGGAATCTCTCCGCGCCAACGCGACCGGTCTGCAGCCGCAGATCGACATCGGCGTTGAGATGAACGCCCGCGGCCGCACGGACGGTCTCTTCGAGGTCGACCTTAAGCTGTCGGCCCAGGCGACGCGGGGCGACAAGGTCGCCTTCCATGTCGAGCTGCTCTACGGCGGCCTGTTCGCGATCAGCGGCGTGCCGCAGGAAGAGATCGAGCCGGTGCTGATGATCGAGTGCCCGCGCTTCCTGTTCCCCTACGCCCGCCGCCTGATCTCGGACGTGACCTCGGAAGGCGGCTTCCCGCCCTTCCAGCTCGATCCGATCGACTTCGCCGGCGTCTATGCCGCCCGCAAGGCGCAGGGCGACGGCTCTCTGGTCGGTAACGCCTAGGACATCCTGCCGGCTTGGCCTGTTCGGGTCGCCGGGACGTAATGAACCAACAAGAGAGGGCGCGGCTATCGGCCGCGCCCTCGTCTGTGTCCGGGGTGCTCCACTCCGGCCCGAAGAGGGCGGCTGATTGTCAGATGCCGTACTTCGCCCAGACAGCCTTGTCCTTGAGCACGCTGCGTACGAAGACCTCGTGAGCGGCCCGTTCGTCCGGCGTCGAGCGCGGGGCGAGAGGACGAGGCCGCGCGCCGTAGACGATGGTCTGTATGGTCTGGTTGGCGCGCTCGACGGCGCTCATGGTCAGGTCGAGCGCCCGCTCCTTGCCCCCCTGCAGTTCCAGATAGACGGCGGCCAGCAGCTCAGCGTCGATCAGCGCGCCGTGCTTGTCGCGGGCCGCCAGCGAGATCTTCATCCGCTTACAGAGTGCGTCCAGGGAGTTGTACATCCCCGGAAACTTCTTCTTGGCCAGGGCCAGGGTATCGATCCACTGGTCGTCCGCCGTCACGGGCCGGCCGCAGCGGCTCAGCTCGGCGTTGACGAACCCCCGGTCGAACGGGGCGTTGTGGGCGACGATCTTGTCCTCGCCGATGAAATCCAGCAGCCGGTCGACGATCTCTGGAAAGCGCGGCTTGTCGCGCAGGGAGGCGAGCGAGATGCCATGCACACGCTCGGCGTCCGGGTCGATCTCGCGATCGGGATGGACGTATTCGTGAAATGACTTTCCGGTCGGAATGAAGTCGATGACCTCGACGCAGGCGATCTCGATCAGGCGGTGGCCGCTCCGCGGGTCGAGGCCGGTGGTCTCGGTGTCGAGGACAAGGTGACGCGCCATAGCCTCTTCATTGACCCGGTTCGGCGGGAGCGACAAGCGGGGCGAGCGGTCGCGCTGTGGACGGATCGCGCAGAACCCTGAGCACCTCGCGGACCTGGTCCCGGGCGTGTTCCAGGCCCTGGTCGGTGTCGATGACGAAGTGGGCGCGGGCCCGCTTTTCGGCATCGGCCATCTGGCGGGCGAGGATAGCGTCGAGCTTGGCCTCGTCCATGCCGGGGCGAGCCAGCACTCGTCGGCGCTGCACATCTGCCGGCGCGGAGACGACCACGACCGCGTCCATCCGCTTCTCGCCGCCGGTCTCGAACAGCAGCGGAATGTCGAGGATCACAATGTCGGCGCCAGCGGCGGCGGCTTTCTCGAAAAAGCCCACCCGGCTCATGCCGACCAGCGGGTGGACGATGGCCTCCAGCCGCTTCAGCTCCTCGGGCTTGCCAACCACGCGCTGGCTGAGCAGGGCCCGATCCACCGCGCCGTCGATGACCACGCCGGGGAAAGCCTGCGCCAGCGGTTCGACCGCCGCGCCGCCCTTGGCGTAGAGGGCGTGAACCTCGGCGTCGGCGTCATAGACCGGCACGCCCTCGGCCGCGAACATCGCCGCCGTGGTCGATTTTCCCATGCCGATGGATCCGGTGAGGCCGACAGTGATCATGCGCTTTTTCCGATGGTCTTCAGGGCCAGGGCGCGGACATCGACATTGGCCGGCGGGGCGACGCCGAAGAAGGCTTCAAAGCTGGGAACCGCCTGGCGGATAAGCATCTCCAGCCCGTCGACGGTGCGGAGGCCCCGCGCCCGGGCTCGGGCGATGAGCTCCGTGCGCAGCGGCTTGTAGACCATGTCCATGACCACGGCCGCGTCCGGCGCGGCGGACAGATCAGCCTCCGGCCCCGGTCCGCCGTTCAGGCCCAGCGAGGTGGCGTTGACGATCACATTGGCGCCCTTGAGCGCCCCCTCGGCGCCAACCGCCCGGACAGTCCCGCCGACGTCAGCGGCGAGAGCGACGGCGCGATCAGCGGTGCGATTGACGATGCGGACGTCCGGCGCGCCGGCCAGAACCAGCGCCGCCGCCGCGCCCCGGGCTGCGCCGCCGGCGCCCAGGATTACGGCCGGTCCAGCCCCGGGATCAAACCCCGGCGCCTGGATGGCCAGCGCCGCAAGCAGCCCGAGGCCATCGGTATTGTCAGCGAAGATCGTGCCGTCGTGGCGGAACAGCAGCAGGTTCGCCGCGCCGGCCAGTCGCGCGCGCTCGCTGGCTTGGTCAGCGCAGGCCAACGCATCCTCCTTGAACGGGATGGTGACGTTGACGCCCCGGATAACGCCGCCGCGCAGGCCCTCGGCCAAGGCCGCGAACCCTCCCGCCGTCGGGGCGAAGGGGACGTATGCGGCGTTCAACCCGGCCGCCGCGATCCAGGCGTTGTGCAGAACCGGACTCAGCGAGTGGGTGACGGGCCGGCCGACGATGCCGGCGACCAGTGCGGCGCCCGTGATCCCGCTCACGCGTCCAGCTCCCCATGCAGGCGCAGAAAGTCGAACAAACCCATCAAAGGCAGGCCCAGGATGGTGAAATAGTCGCCCTCGATGCGCGAGAAGAGCTGCACGCCCTCGTTCTCCAGCTGATAGCAGCCGACCGAGCCGAGAACATCGTCGCCGCGCGTGGATAGATACCGATCGATGAAGGCGTCGCTGACATCGCGCATGGTCAGTTTCGCTGGCGGAACCTCGCGCCAGATCGCCTTGCCGTTTCGGGCCACGACCACGGCGGAATGCAGCTTGTGGGTCTTGCCGCGCAGAAGCCGGAGCCGCTCGCGTGCCTCATCGAGCGTCTCGACCTTGTCGAACAGCGCGCCGTCGAGGTCGAGGGTCTGGTCGGCGCCGATCACCAGATCGCCGGGCCGGGCGCGGGAAACCTTCACCGCCTTGAGCTCGGCGAGGGCGTCGGCAACTTCGCGAGGGCTATGGCCTTCCGCCAGAAGCGCTGTCTTTACGGCGGCCTCGTCGACCCCGGCTACCTGTGTCTCGAAGGGCACGCCGGCGGCGCGCAGAACAGAGGTTCGGGCCGAACTCTTGCTGGCCAACACAATCATCCGAGCACCTCCACCGCGCCGCGCCCGCCCGACAGCAGATTGATGATGGCCGCCGCCGTCTCCTCGACCGAGCGGCGGGTCACGTCGATCACCGGCCAGCCCTGGCGCTCGAACAGCCGGCGGGCGGCGATGATCTCCTCGCGAACCGCTTCCTGGTCGATGTACGTGCTCTGACGTTGCTCGTTCAGCGACAGCAGGCGGTTGCGGCGAATCTGGATCAGCCGGTCCGGCGAGGCGATCAAGCCAACGACCAGGGTGTTCTTCAGCTCGAACACTTCCTTGGGCAGCGGGACGCCCGGCACCAGCGGGATGTTGGCGGCTCGAACACCGCGGTGGGCGAGGTAGATGCTGGTCGGGGTCTTGGAGGTGCGCGACACGCCAATCAGGATCACATCAGCCTGGCTCAGGTCCTGGCCGAGCTGGCCGTCGTCGTGGGCCATCGCGTAGTTCAGGGCTTCCATGCGGTTGAAATAGTCGGTGTCGAGGTTGTGCTGGGCTCCCACGCGGCTGGAGATCGGCGCGCCCAGATAGCGCGACATGGCGGCGACCACCGGGTCGAGCGCGGCGATGCACGGAATCTCGTGCCGACGGCAGCCCTCCTCCAACGCCGCGCGCAGTGCGCCGTCGACGATGGTGTGCATGACCACGCCCGGCGCGCCGGCGATTTCTTCCAGCGCCCGCTCCAACTGGCGGGGCGAGCGGACCAGGGCGTAGATGTGCTCGATCGGCAGGATATCGGTGAACCGGGCGCAGACAGCGCGGGCCATGGCGTTCAGCGTCTCGCCCGTGGAGTCGGACACGAGATGGATATGAAAATAGGTGGCGACGCGGGGCGCTGTGCTCATCACCCCTCCATAGAGCCAGGTCGGGCGTTCGACCAAGCCTGTGCATGGTCCGTTAATGTTCTCTTAACCCTTCGGGGACGGTTGCGGACACATTTCGGTCCATTCCGGCCCCCCGGTGAGTTGCGTGGATGCCTTGCCCGGTTCGGGATCGGATGATCCCCAGCTTGGCCCGCCATTCGGCGTTAGGGATTTGTTAACCCTCCCCCGACGGGGACGACGAACGGCGTTGGCGGCATGAGCGCGCAGCGGGCCGTTAGGGTTTTGTTAAGGATTTCGACGATCTGGCCATCCGTCCCCGATATTCACAGGCGGTTGTACGGCTGTGGGCAAGGCGGGGGCGAAGCCTGTATTGCGACGGGAGAGCGCCGCCGCGGGCCGGGCTGTCCCGTTGGCGCCCTTGCCCTACGCCTACCTCCCCATCCTTCTTAACTTTCTATCAGGTAAGATAAGGGGGGCTTTGCCTCTCGCGGCGCGGAGCCTATCAAGCGGCGATGAGAGAGCATTCAACACCTGACCTTCTGAAGGTCCTTTCGGGCGAGACCCTCAAGCGGCCTCCGGTATGGTTCATGCGTCAGGCAGGCCGGTACCTGCCAGAGTACCGCGCGCTGCGGGCCACGGCCCCGGACTTCATCGCCTTCTGCCTGAACCCGGAAATGGCCGCCGAGGCGACGCTGCAGCCGATGCGGCGGTTGCCGTTCAGCGCCTCGATCGTCTTCGCCGACATCCTGCTGATCCCGGGCGCCCTGGGTCAGAAGGTGTGGTTCGAGGCGGGCGAGGGCCCCAGGCTGGGCGAACTGCCCTCGCTCGACGCCCTGGAAGGCGAGATCGAGGCCTCCACCTTCAAGCTGACCCCGGTGGGACAGACTCTGTCGCTGGTCCGCGCCGCGCTGGAGCCCGAACGGGCACTGATCGGTTTTGCGGGCGCGCCCTGGACCGTGGCCAGCTATATGATCGAGGGCGGTTCCTCGGACCGCAGCAAGGCCCGCACCTTCGCCTACGAGCGTCCCGAGGACATGGACCGGCTGCTCGACATCGTCGCCCGGGCCAGCGTCCGCTACCTGGCCATGCAGGCCGAGGCCGGCGCCCAGGTGCTGAAGCTGTTCGAGAGCTGGGCGGAAGGCCTGCCCGAGGACCTGTTCGAGCGCATCGTCTGCAAGCCGCACCGGACCATCATCAAGGGCCTGCGTGATCTGGGCGTCGAGACCCCGGTCATCGGCTTTCCGCGCGGAGCCTCCAGCCTGGCGCAGTATTATGCCGAGACCGTCGACGTGCAGGGCGTGGCGCTGGACACTGCCTGCCCGGCCCATGTCGGTCAGGCCATCCAGAAGACCAAGGCCATCCAGGGCGCTCTGGATCCGCTGCTGTTGCGAGCCGGCGGTCCGGGGCTGGATCGGCGTGTCGAGCAGCTGCTGGACCAGTGGGGGGACGGGCCCTACATCTTCAATCTCGGCCACGGCATCCTGCCCGACACGCCGATCGCGCATGTGGAACAGGTGCTCAAGCGGGTGACCGGACAGTGACAGACGCCAGTCCCGGCGGCCGCAGGGTCGCCGTCGTCCTGTTCAACCTGGGGGGGCCGGACGGTCCGGACGCGGTCCGGCCGTTCCTGTTCAACCTGTTCAACGATCCGGCCATCATCAGCCTGCCGGGCATCGTCCGCACGCCGCTGGCCGCGCTGATCAGCAGCCGGCGCGAGGAGTCGGCCAAGGCCAACTACGCAATCATGGGCGGGGGCTCGCCGCTGCTGCCCGAGACCCGCAAACAGGCGACGGCGCTGGAGGCGGCGCTGGGCGCCCGGCTGGCCGGCGACGAGGTCCGCTGCTTCATCGCCATGCGCTACTGGCATCCGCTGACCAACGAGACTGCCAGGGCCGTCGCCGCGTTCGCGCCCGACGAGATTGTTCTGCTGCCGCTCTATCCGCAGTTCTCGACCACCACGACCGGATCCTCCGCCACGGCCTGGGCGAAGGCCTACAAGGGTTCGGGCAAGACCCGCACCATCTGCTGCTATCCACAGGAGCCGGGGCTTATCGAGGCGCACGCCCGGTCGATCGTGCGCACCCACCGGGCCATGGGCGCGCCGGGACCGCTGCGCCTGCTGTTCTCGGCCCATGGCCTGCCGGAGAAGGTCATCGCCGGCGGTGACCCCTACCAGCATCAGATCGAGCGGACCTGCGCCTCTGTGGTCGCCCAGCTGGGTCCTGACTGGGCCCCCGACTGGGACTGGCGGGTCTGCTACCAGAGTCGGGTCGGGCCGATGAAGTGGATCGGACCTTCGACTGAACATGCCATCGAGGAGGCCGGCCGCGATGGTCGCGGCGTGCTGGTCACCCCGATCGCCTTCGTTTCCGAGCATGTCGAGACCCTGGTCGAGCTCGACCATGAATACGCTGATCTGGCGCGGACGCTCGGGCTGCCATTCTACCTGCGGGCGCCGGCGGTTGGCACGGACCTAGCCTTCATCGAGGGCCTGGCCGAGGTGGCGGTCGAGGCGCTCGGCCGGACGGGCGTTGCGCCCTCGGGCGCGCCGTGCGACCGCGGCTTCAAGCAATGTCCCTGCCGGGAGAAGGCCGCATGAGCTGGTTTTCGGAGCACTACGACCTGCTGCGCGGGCTGCATATCATCGCGGTCATCGCCTGGATGGCCGGGATGCTCTACCTCCCGCGCCTCTACGTCTACCACACGACCGCGATCCGCGGCGGCGAGCTGGACAGCGCCCTGCAGGTCATGGAGGTGAAGTTGCTGCGGATCATCATCAACCCGGCGATGATCCTGACCTGGCTGCTCGGCTTGAGCCTGATAGCCGCCCGGCCCGACGTGCTGGCCCAGCCGTGGATGTGGGTGAAGCTGGCCGGGGTGGTGTTCCTCAGTAGCTGGCACGGCTTCCTGGCCGGAGCCCGCAAGAAGTTCGCCGCCGGGACGAATACCCGCTCGGAGAAGTTCTGGCGGATGACCAACGAGCTGCCGTTCCTGGCGGCGGTGATCATGGTCCTCGCCGTCACCACCGAGTTCCTCGCCCGCTAACCCGCGCCGCGACAACGGATTCCTTGACGGGGCCGGGGCGGTGTGGTTCCCCTGCCCGTGATGCGAACCGCTTCGGTTCGCGTACTCTCCTTTCGCCGGATCCGCGCCCGTTGGCGGCGCGCCCATGATCCGGCTCCCCGAACGTCCTTTCGCGCTTGCCGCAAGCGCCCTCCACCCGCCGCCCCCGGACCATCAAAGGTCCAGTCCGGCGCCTGTCTATCCAGGGGGCCGCCAAGGCCCCCACGCCCAGAGTCTGTCCATGTCTGAAGACACCACACCCGAAACTGAAACCCCGGTCGTCGATGAGCCCGTCGAAACCGGCGTTGATGGCCATGATGGCCACGACGGTGACGAATCCCAGGTCTCGGCCGTCGTCGCCGCCCTCGGCGTCACCCGCATGTCCCTTCAGGAGCTGAAGGAGACCTCTCCCGCCGACCTGCTGGCCCTGGCCGAAAAGCTCGAGCTCGATAACGCCAACTCGATGCGCAAGCAGGACATGATGTTCGGCATCCTCAAGACCGTTGCCGAGGAAGGCATCGAGATCTCGGGGTCGGGCACCATGGAGGTGCTGCCGGACGGCTTCGGCTTCCTGCGCAGCCCGGAAGCCAACTACCTGCCCGGCCCGGACGACATCTACGTCTCGCCCTCGCAGATCCGGAAGTTTGGCCTGCGCACCGGCGATTCCGTGGTTGGCGCCATCCGCGCGCCGCGGGAAGGCGAACGCTACTTCGCGCTGGTCAGCGTCGAGCAGATCAACTTCGAGGCGCCCGAGAACGTCCGCCACAAGGTCCACTTCGACAACCTGACGCCCCTCTATCCCGAGGAGCGGCTGAAGATGGAAATCGAGGACCCGACCCTGAAGGATCGCTCGGGCCGGATCATCGACATCGTCTCTCCGCTCGGCAAAGGCCAGCGCTGTCTGATCGTCGCCCCGCCGCGGGTCGGCAAGACGGTGATGCTGCAGAACATCGCCAAGTCCATCGCCGCCAACCACCCCGAGTGCTACCTGATCGTCCTGCTGATCGACGAGCGCCCGGAAGAAGTCACCGACATGCAGCGCACCGTCGTCGGCGAGGTGATCTCCTCGACCTTCGACGAACCGGCCACGCGCCACGTGCAGGTCGCCGAGATGGTCATCGAGAAGGCCAAGCGCCTGGTCGAGCACAAGCGTGACGTCATCATCCTGCTGGACTCGGTGACCCGTCTGGGCCGCGCTTACAACACCACCGTCCCGTCGTCGGGCAAGGTGCTGACCGGCGGCGTCGACGCCAATGCGCTGCAGCGCCCGAAGCGCTTCTTCGGCGCGGCGCGCAATATCGAGGAAGGCGGCTCGCTGACGATCATTGCGACGGCGTTGATCGACACCGGCTCGCGCATGGACGAAGTCATCTTCGAAGAGTTCAAGGGTACCGGCAACTCGGAAATCATTCTCGACCGCAAGGTTGCCGACAAGCGCGTCTTCCCGGCGATCGACATTCTGAAGTCGGGCACCCGCAAGGAAGAGCTGCTGGTCGAGAAGGGTCAGCTGTCGAAAATGTATGTGCTGCGCCGCATCCTCAATCCGATGGGCACGGTCGATGCCATCGAGTTCCTGCTCGACAAGCTGAAGCAGACCAAGAACAACGGCGAGTTCTTCGACTCGATGAACACCTGACGG
>JAUXMY010000031.1 GCA_030683005.1 Caulobacter sp.
CAAAGGCTCAGGGGGAAACGGCCCCTCCAACGACAGTCCGCCTGGCGTTGGCCCGTCAGGCGGACGTCCCGGAAGACATCCACAATCTAGCAGGCCTCCGACAAACAAGAGGGGGACCAGCCGGAGGCTGGTGGAGAGGGATGCGCCGTCGTTCAGCGGGAATCGCCGGCGGATAGCTTGTCCAACCCTGCGCCTCCCGCTCCACCATGCTCCGCATGGTCCCCCTCTCCCACGAGGGAGAGGAAGGAGACGCTCTTGATCGCGTACTCAAGTTCTGCCAGTCTCTTGATTGACTGATCAAGAGAGGCCCCCTGTCCCGTGGAACCGACCCGCGAGCGCATCCTGCTTGCCGCGCTGAAGCTCTTTTCCGAGAAGGGCTACCTGTCGACCTCCGTCGCCGACATCCTGCGCGAGGCCGGGGCCAATTCGGGCAGCCTCTACCACTTCTATCCGACCAAGCAGGACGTGCTGCTGGCGGTGCTTGAGATGTATCGCGACGGCATCTACCCGATGCTGCTGGCCCCGGCCTGGGAAGGCGTCGACGACCCCATCGAGCGGGTGTTCGCGCTGCTGGGCGCCTATCGCGAGATGCTGCGGACGACCAACTGCCTGTACGGCTGCCCGATTGGCTCGATCGCGCTGGAACTGCATGAGCCCGACCCGCCGGTGCGCGAGCTGCTGTCGGTCAACTTCGACGGCTGGGTCAAGCACGTGAAGGGCTGCCTGGACCAGGCGAAGCACCGCCTGCCGCCCGGCACTGATACGAAGGCGCTGGCCGTCTTCGTCCTGACCACCATGGAGGGCGGGGTCATGCAGTCGCGCACCCACCGCACGCTGGACGCCTTCGACGCCTCGGTGGCCGGGCTGCGGTCCTACATCACGCTGCTGGAGGCGGCAGCCGGCGGTTCGGCCTCCGAAGTTCATCAGGAGACCGGCACATGAAACGCATCCTGGTGGCGGCCCTCGCCTCGGCCCTGCTCGCAAGCCCGGCCCATGCCTCCGAGCCGGCCAAGGTCCCCGACTGGCGCGACTTCCGGGCGGTGACCAACAGCTCCTTCGTCGAGGCGAACGGCCACCGCGTGCTGCAACTGTCCATCGTCGTAACGGCCTCTCCCGCGCAGGTCTGGGACGCCTTCACCACCGCCGAGGGCTATCGCGCCTGGGTCGCCCCGGTCTCGGCCGTGGACCTGCGCATCGGCGGCGACATCGAGGCCAGCTATGATCCCGCCGCCAAGATCGGCGGCCCGGACAACATCAAAAACCGCATCGTCGCCTATGTGCCCCAGCGGCTGCTGTCGTTCCGCAATGTCCAGGCGCCCAAGGCTCTGCCGCACCGTGAGCTGTTCGGCGAGATCGTCACCACGCTGGAGATCGAGGACCTCGGCGCAGGCCGCAGTCGCGTCAGCCTGACCAGCGTCGGCTACGGCGCCGGCGAGGGCTTCGACACGCTCTACCGCCACTTCGAGTGGGGCAACGCCTACTCGCTCAACGAACTGAGGAAACGCTTCGAGACCGGCCCCATCGACTGGGCCGCCGTCTTCGAACGTCGTAAAGCCGCGGCCGCGTCGGCCACGGTCACAGGGGGAACGACCAGATGAACATGAGAGCCTTGATCGTAGCGACTGTTGTCGGGACGGCCTTGCAGATGGCGATGGTGTTCGCCGGACATTTCATCCCGGCGGTGGCGAACCTGTTCGCCGTCGTCGGCATCCTGATCTCGATCTTCGCAGGCCTGGTCTACGCCCGCGCGGCGAAGGGCGGGTGGAGCGACAGCCTGCTCGGCGGCGTCCTCGCCGGCGCGCTCTGCGCCCTGATCGGCATCGCCATGTCCTGGGCCATGGGCGACGTCGAGGCGATCATCCTGGTGATCGGCACGCTGAGTTCCGCCGTTGGCGGTCTGATCGGCGGGGCGGTCGGGAAGATGGTGACGAAGTAGCAGCCTTGCGTCCTTCGACACGCCGCTTCGCGGCTGCTCAGCATGACGTCTGCTGAAGGCAATCTTCCCACGTCATGCTGAGCAGCGCTCCCCCGGGTCCGGCATGGCCGGCCCGAGGACAAACTCCGAGCGCGTGTCGAAGCACGCATCGAGCCTCAGTCCGCGAACACCGCCGCGCGCTTCTGCATGTTCGACACTACGGCCTCGATCTGGTTGGGCGTGCCGATCAGGGCGGTCTGCTCGACCGACTCGGCGAGCAGGACGGTCTTCTGGTCCGCGCCCGAGGCGGCCAGGTCCAGCAGGCGCTTGTCGGCCCGGATGGCGTGCGGATTCTTGCTGGCGATCTCGGCGGCCAGCCCCAGGGCCTCGGTGCGCGGGCTGGCGCAGACGCGTGTGGCGAAGCCGTACTGGACCGCTTCCTCGCCGGTGAACTGGCGGCCGCTGTAGGTCAACTCGCGCACGATGTCGTCGCGGGCCAGCAGGCGCATCAGCACCAGGCCGGCCATGTCCGGCACCAGGCCCCACTTGATCTCCATGATCGACATGCGGGTGTCGGCGGTCACATAGCGGATGTCGGCGCCGAGGCAGAGCTGGAAGCCGCCGCCGAAGGCCACGCCATGAACGGCGGCGATCACCGGGACCGGAATCTCGCGCCAGACCATGACCGCGTGCTGGGCGCGGTTACTGCCGCCCGCCGTGCGGTCGGCGGTGACCAGGGTCTCGCTCCCGCCCTTGCGCTCGCCCGAGGCCATCTTGCCGAAGTTGCCCATGTCCAGACCGGCGCAGAAGGCGCGGCCCTCGCCCGACAGCACCACGGCGCGGACGCCGGGCTCGGTCTTCAGGCGCTCGCCGGTCTCGATCAGCGCCGAGAACATGGTGTCGTCCAGGGCGTTCATCTTGTCGGTGCGGATCATCCGGACGTCGGCGACGCCGTTCTCGATGGTCACGGAGATGCGGTCTTCGGCGCTCATGGCGTGCGTTTCCCTGTCGTGTTTGCGACAGCTAACGGCGCTCACGGGGGCTCCGCAAGCCTGTCGCGAGGGAACCCGGGGCCGTGAACGGGGTTAAAGCCCCGGGTCCGGGGGAGCGAATTGATGGAGTGCTCTCTTATGCGAAACAGGTTTGTTCTGCTTGGCGCGGCCGCCGCCTTCGCGATGGCGGGCTTCGCCCAGGCCCAGGTTCTGGGTGGCGGGGCCGTCGGCGGCGTCGGCAGCCCCCTTGGCGGCGTTACCGGCCAGGTCGGCGGTCAGGTGACCGGGCCCGGTGTGCCGGTCGACCGCGTGACCGGCGCGGCCCGGGACGGCGTCGACACCACCAGGCGCACCACCAAGCGCGTCAAGGACAAGGCCAGATCGACCTCCGAGCAGGTCGGCGAGACGGCGCGCGGCGCCGCTGACAGCGCCACCGACGCCAGCGCCCGCGCGGCCGCCTCGGCGACGTTCGCCGCCGGCACGACGGTGCGCGACAACAACGGCGCCGAAATCGGCAAGGTCGTCTCGGCCGATGGATCGGGCAGCGTCCAGATCCAGACCCGTTCGGGCATGATCACACTTCCGGCCGCGGCCCTGCGGATGAACGGCGGCGTGGCCGTGAGCGAGCAGTCGGAGGCGGAGATCCGCGCCTCCGGCTCGGCCCGCGCGAACTGACGCGACGACCCGCCCCGGCCGCAACGGTTGCGGCCGGGGCGACGCGTCAAGGTTGCCCGCGCCCCTTCGCGCCGATAGACATGCGACGAAAGTTGCGGCGTCCGCGCCGTCCGGGGAAAGAGTAACGATGGCGCCCAGATCCAGGACGAAAAAGGCGGCCGGCGGCATCCTCTGGGATCTGCTGACCTTTGATCGGCTCATGACCGGCCCGGTGGTCCATCTGATCTATTGGGCGGGCCTGGGCGTGATCCTTCTGGGCGCGTTCGGCGCCATCGGCGCGGCGGTGGGCGTGGCGCTCAACGACGACGCCCTGATCGGCAAGCTGCTGGCTCTGCCGGTGACGGTCGCCGGTCTGCTGGTCTGTGTGGCGCTGGCGCTTCTGTGGCGGTCGTTCTGCGAGCTCTACGTCGCCGTCTTCCGCATCGCCGACGACCTGCGCGCCCTGCGCCAGGCGAGTGACGCCGACCATGTCCTGAAGCGGCCGGTTCCGCCGCAATCCTAAATATCCTCTCCCTATTGGGAGAGGAAGCGCTAACGCCCCCGCAACGCCTTCACCACCGCGCCGTACGTCGGCTTCGGACGCCCGGCGCTGTCGAACATCAGCGGGGCGTCACGCGCGTTCTCGCGGGTGAGCCAGCTGTCGCCGTCGCGCAGGCCCCAGACGGTGAAGGCGAACTGCTGGCGCTGCGGCAAGGCCGCGAAGGCGTCCATCGCCTCGCCATACAGCGCGACCTGCCGACGCTCGGCGCCGGCGCGGTCACCCAGCAGGCCGCCGCCGACGACCGAGACGTCCAGCTCCGACAGGTGGATCGGCAGGCCAAAGCCGGCCAGCGCCTTGAGCGTCCGGGTGATCGCGCCGGCCGGCAGGTCGGCGTCCAGGTGGGTCTGGCAGCCGATGCCGTTCAGCGGCACGCCCTCGGCCAGCAGCTGCTCGATCAACCGCATATAGCTGGCCAGCTTCGCCGGCTTGCTCTCCAGGTGATAGTCGTTGGTGAACAGCACTGCCTGCGGATCGGCGGCGCGGGCCGCCTCGAAGGCCACCTTGAAGTGGCCGACCTGGCCCAGCTTGCGGCTCCACAGGCTGTCGCGCGGGCCCGAGCCGTCGTCCCGGATCGGCTCGTTGATCACGTCCCAGCCCGAGGCCAGCCCGCGATAGCGGCCGACCATGGCGGTGACGTAGTTGGCCAGCGCCCCGGCGAAGCTCTGGCGGCTCTCGTCGAGCCGGACGAAGGCCTCCGGCTCGTTGGCGTACCAGACCAGCGTATGGCCGAAGAGTCGCATCCCCCGGTCGCGGGCGAAGGCGGCGATGGCGTCGGCGCGGTCGAAGCGGAACGAGCCGTCGGCCTGGACCACGTACTCCATCTTCATCTCCCACTCGGCGGTGAGCTGGGTGAAGTGGGTGGCGGCGAGCGAGGTCCAGGCGGGGTCGCCGAGCTGGGCGGCCTGGACGGCGACGCCGACCGGGAACGGGGCGAGGGACTTGAGCGGAGCGCCGTCGACCGGCTCGGCGGCTGCGGGCTGACGGGAACAGGCGGCGAGGGCAAAGCTCATGCCGGAAGCGAGCGCGGCGCGGCGGGACAGTTCCGTCATCCGATCACCCCGGCGAAGGCCGGGGCCCACACAGGGCCGCGTGGGCGGCAAAGATGGATCCCGGCCTTCGCCGGGAACACGGGGCCTTGCCGGCCGTCCTCGATCACCGCCCCGACATCCGCCGCAGGCCGAGCTCGTCGAGCGCGGCGGTGTCGCGGCGGTCCTGGTCCTTGCGGGCGGCGGTGGCGTGGGCGTCGTTGACGTGTTCGTACTTCTTCAGGGCCTCGAAGGCTTCGGACAGCGCGTCGCGGGCCCCGGCCTCCTCGCGGCCGATGGCGTCGATGTCGGCCTGGACGGCGGCCTTGCGCTGCTTGAGCCCCTCGCGGAAGCCGGCCAGGTACCAGCCGGCCTCGGCGTCGCCGCGGGCGCGCAGCAGTTCTGCCTCGCCCTCGGCCTCGAGGACCACAAGGCGCAGCTCGGCGGTGGTCCGCCGGTCGACGATCTCCGCCAGCCGCTTCTGCAGCATCTCGACCTCGTGGGTCGAAATGCGGATCAGGGACTTCATCGCCTTCACTGAACGCTACCCGCAAGAATGCCGTCGAGGCTGTTGAAACAGTCGTCCAGCGTGGCGGTCTCGTCCTTGTCCTGCGACAGGAAGGCCTCCAGGTCGGGATTGAGTTGAATGGCGCGGTCGATCTGCGGGTCCGACCCGGCGCGATAGGCGCCGATGCGGATCAGCTCTTCCATGTTGCTGTAGGCCGACAAGGCCTGTCTTGCGGACTTCACGATCTCGCGCTCATGGGGCAGCTGACAGCCGGGCATGGTGCGACTTATGGACTTGAGGACGTTAATGGCAGGGAAGCGTCCGCGCTCTGCGATGCTTCTTTCCATCACAATGTGGCCATCCAGGATGCCGCGCACCGCGTCGGCTATCGGCTCGTTGTGGTCATCCCCGTCGACCAGCACGGTGAACAGGCCGGTGATCGGCCCCGCCGTGGTGCCGTCCGGCCGCACGGGGCCCGGACCGGCGCGCTCGAGCAGCTTGGGCAGTTCGGTGAAGACGGTGGGGGTGTAGCCCTTGGTGGTCGGCGGCTCGCCGGCGGCCAGGCCGATCTCGCGCTGGGCCATGGCGAAGCGGGTCACGCTGTCCATCAGGCAGAGGACCTCCAGGTCCTGGTCGCGCAGCGCCTCCGCCACGGCCAGGGTCATGTAGGCGGCCTGGCGACGCTTCAGCGCCGGCTCGTCGGAGGTGGCGACGACCACGACGGCGCGCTTGAGGCCTTCCTCGCCGAGGGTCTCCTCGATGAACTCGCGCACCTCGCGGCCGCGTTCGCCGATCAGCCCGACTACGACCGCGTCGCAATCGGCCTGGCGGGCCAGCATCGACAGCAACACCGACTTGCCCACGCCCGAGCCGGCGAAGATGCCCAGGCGCTGGCCGCGGCAGGTGGTGGTGAAGACATTCATCGCCTTGACGCCCAGGTCGAGCCGCGTCCCGACCCTGCCGCGGGCGTGGGCCGGCGGCGGCGCGGCGCGCAGCGGATAGGCGGCCTGGCCCTGGGGCAGGGGCCCCTTGCCATCGATCGGTTCGCCGAAGGCGTCGACGATGCGGCCAAGCCACGCCCGGGTCGGTCGGACGAGACCGCCGTCGGGTTTGATGTGGATCTCGGCCCCGGGCGCGACGCCCTCGACCGGGCCGAACGGCATGAGCAGGGCGCGGGTCTCGCGGAAGCCGACCACCTCGGCCGGCAGCGGCGGGGCGCCCCGGCGATCGATCTCGGCCCGGGCGCCGATGGGAAGGTGGGACAGGCCGCCCCGCGCCTCGATCAGCAGCCCGTTGACGGCCGCGACCCTGCCCGAGACCGACAGGGGTTCGATACGCTCGACGGCGGCGATCAGACTGCGCAACGCGATGGCCCCGGATTACCCAGCGGTCATCATGGCAAGGTTGCTTTAACCATAAATGAAGCGCGGGCGGCTCAGCGCCAGCGGTCGCCGGGCGCCGCGACATAGGTCTCCCACACATGGCGCCAGGGAATGACCAGCGGGAAGATCACGCCCATCAGACAGGCGACCAGGGTCTCCGTCGTGCCGGTGCTCATGCCCCCGGCTCGCCAGGCGGGCAGACCGACCAGGACCAGCCACATCCCCTTCCAGATCAGCTCGAACAGCAGCAGCGGCAGCATCCGCACCGGATAGCGCAGCCCCAGCAGGGCCAGCAGCGAGACGGCCGCCAGCACGCACTGAACGACGCCGCCCATCAGCGACCAGTCCCTGCCGGGGTTCAGAATGCCCGGCCAGACGGTCAGGCCCAGTCCGACGGCCATCAGCAGGTAGGCGGCCCTGAGGGCATAGAGGCGCAGCAGCGAGACCTGGGTCATGCCGGGAATTCCTTGCGGGGATGTGAGGGAGTGTTGGGGGTGGCGGGTTAGCCGACGTCCTTGAGGATCTTCTCGATCGCCGCCAGGCGGGTCTCGATGGCGGCCAAGGCCTCGTCGCTGGCGCCGCGGGCTTTCGCCTGCTGGATCTGGGCGTAGTAGCGCATGCCGAAGACCAGCAGGATGGTCACGAACGGCAGGCATATGGAGAAAATGTACAGCTCGGGGGCCATGGGGGTCACCTTCAGGACTCGGGTTTGGATGTCAGGGAGCGCGTCGCCTCGGCGATCGCGGCGGGGGTCAGGGACAGGGCGAAGTCGGCGACCTCGAAGTAGTTGAGCGCCTTGCCGTCGGCGGACAGTTCCAGGCGGCTGGAGACCAGGCCGGCCTCCTCCAGCTTCTGGAGATGCAGGTGCAGCAGGGGCCGGCTGATGCCGAGCTCGCGGGCCAGCTGGCTGATGTAATTGCGCCCGCCCGCCTGCAGCGCCGCGATGATGCGGAGCCTGTGCGGGCTGGCCAGCGCCGCCAGCATGGCGAGCAGCCGGTCTCCCGAGGGCGGGTCAGTTTCTTTCATATGTAAGAAATATCTGACGCATGTCAGCGCGTCAAGTTGCTTGGGTCCAGCGCGCCGGACATGGGGGCGTCCGGTGGTGTCAGGTTGAGTGGAGCCTCGCGCTCTCGAACGTTGCGGTCAGTGCTGGGCGAGACTCAGGACGTTGCCGTCGGGGTCGTTGAACCAGGCGACCTTTGCCTTGCCGTCCGGTGAGGTCCAGACGCCCAGGGCGTCCTGGCCGAAGCCCTCGTAGATCGTCATGGTCACGCCCCTGGAGACGAGGGTCTCGATCGCGGCGGCGATGTCCGCAACCTCCCAGCCCAGGACCGGGTGCGCCCCGGCCTCGTAGCCGTCGATATGGACGATCCGCAGGACCGCGCCGTTCATGGTCAGAACGCTGGCAAACGGGTCGTCGGCAATCAGGGGTAGGCCGAGGACGTCCATGTACCAGGCCTTCGACGCGGCCCGGTCGCCGGTCAGGATGAAGGTGACGACCTTCGCCGAGGCCAGACCATCCATTCGCGTTGCTCCCCCCAAATGCGCGCGTGAAGAGTGTGACTGTCACCTGTTTCCACGGCTTCGTCATGGCCCGACTTGTTCGGGGTCAGCCATGAACGCTGCCTGCGCTCTGCGTCCTTCGACACGCGGCCTGCGGCCGCTGCTCAGGATGACGTGCTTTGGAGGCTATCCATTTACGTCATGCTGAGCAGCACCCGAAGGGTGCGTGTCGATGCACGCAGGATGCCCGCGGGCTCACCAAGCATGGGTGCTCGAACACGTCGGACCAGGACGGCGGGGTTGCGATCCCTAGTCCTTGTCCGAACCAGCCAGCGCCTCACCCACGGTGGGGGCGTCCTCGTTCAGGTGCAGATGACGCAGATCTCCCGCGATCAGGCCCTCGCCGCACTCCTGGCAGACGATCATCGGCGTGAACGGCTTGCCGCAGTGGTCATGGATGAACTGCACCGGCCCCGCGCCGGCGTAGACGTGGCGGTTGCCCCAGTCGGCCAGGGTCAGCAACACGCCGCGCAGGTCCTGGCCCTTGGCGGTCAGCACATACTCGTTGCGCGGCGGACGCTCGGAGTAGCGGCGGGTCTCCATGACGCCATGGGCGACCAGGGTCTTGAGTCGTGACGCCAGCACGTTGCGGGCGACGCCCAGGTGCTCCTGCCACTGTTCGAAGCGGCGCACGCCGCGGAAGGCGTCCCGCAGGATCAGGATCGTCCAGGGATCGCCCACGATCTCCAACGTCCCGGCGATGCCGCAGGTCTGCTGGGAATAGTCCGCTGTTCTGCCCATGGCGCGACAATGTGGTTTCCCTAGAGGGAAAGCAACCGCGTTGTTTATCTGGACGAACCTGTCCAGCTTTCCGGGGGCGTGGCGGCGCCCCGACAGTCTACTGGACCTCTGTCGTCTCGGTCGCCGCGCCGGACTCGCTCGGCGCGGGTCGCGTCGGCAGGCCCTTGGGATTGGGCTTGGCGGGCCTGGTCTTGGCTGCGGGGGCAGGGGCCGTTGCAGCGGCCGGAGCAGCCGGCGGGACCGGACGCGGCCGTTCCGGGCGTGGTCGAGGCGCCGGCGTCGGAGCCGCAGCCGCCGTCTCGGGCGGCGGCGTGGTCGCCGGCTCACGTGCGGGCCGGGCCGGACGCTCGACGGGACGAGGGCGAACGACCTCAGGCTCCGTCGCCGGAGTCGGCTGGACATCCGCCGGCGGCGCCGGCCTGTCCGGCCGCTGCGGCCGTTCGGGCCGGGGCCTGACCACGGGCGGGGGCGTCGGCGCGGGCGCCGGAGTCTCGACCACGGGCGGCCGTTCGGGCGCCGGGCGCTGGGGCCGGTCCGGGCGGTCCCGGTCTCGGGTGACCGGCGGCGGAGGCGGCGCGACAACCGGCGGCGTCACCACGGGCGGGGCGACGACCGGGGGGCGGCCATCGGCGCGAGGCCGCTCGGACCGATCCCGATCCCTGTCGCGATCCGGTCGGGGCGCGCGGACGTCGTCGCGACGGCGCCAGGCGCGGTACTGCGCGTCGTCGAGCCGGCGGCGATCCTCGACCTGGCTGCGGCGCGCGGCCCGGCGGAGTTCCTCGGCCCGGGCGGCATAGCGTCCGGCGTAGTCGGCCCGGCGGCGCATTTCGTCCTGCGCCAGCGCGCGGCGGGTCCGGGTGTCGTAGACCGAGACCAGCGCGCCGTTGTCATAGCCGTACCAGTAGTCCGGATCCTGGACGAAGTAGGGGTCATCCTCGCCGGGCCGGTAGTAGTACTGACGCTCGCCGCCGCCGGCCAGGCGCTCGACCACCCGGCGGACGTTGGCGCCGTCCAACCAGACGGCCGGCGCCTGGTCGTCGTAATCGTATACGTAGTCCGGCGGCGCATCGCCCCAGGAGTCGTCGTAGTCACGGGCCTGGCGCCAGTAGTCGTCGGCCTGGGCCGGGGCCAGGTTCGCGACGCGGGCGGCCGGCGCGGCGGGCAGGGCCTGCGGCGTATCGGGCGCCATCGCCGCCTCAGGAGCCTCGGTCTGGGCGGCGGCCGTCGCGGGCGGCGGCGGGGCGGACGGGGGCGCCGGCTTCCGGTCGCAGGCCGCGAGCAGGGTGGTCAGCGCCACGCCGGTCAGCAAAACGCGCATCCTCATGGTCCGCACTCCAAACACCCGGCCGGTCGCCGGACTTGCCCGATCAAACTAGACGGCGCACATGACCCCTCGCTGAACAAGGAGCCTCGCCATGTCCCATGACCCTGTCGTGATCGCCTCGTACGCCCGCACGCCCATGGGCGGCTTCCAGGGCGCGCTTTCCGGCGTAAAGGCCACCGACCTCGGCGCTGCCGCCGTGCGCGCAGCCCTGGAGCGGGCCGGAGTGTCGGGCGACAGGGTCGAGCAGATCTTCATGGGCTGCGTGCTGCCCGCCGGTCTGGGCCAGGCCCCCGCCCGCCAGGCGGCGCTCGCCGCCGGCCTGCCGCTGTCGGTCGAGGCCACGACGGTCAACAAGATGTGCGGCAGCGGCATGCAGGCCGCCATCATGGCCCACGACGCCCTGGCCGCCGGTTCGGCCGACATCATCGTGGCGGGCGGCATGGAGAGCATGACGAACGCCCCCTACCTGATGACCAAGCATCGCGGCGGCGCCCGCATCGGCCACGATACGATCAGCGACAGCATGTACCTGGACGGGCTGGAGGACGCCTATGAGCCCGGCCGCCTGATGGGTTCGTTCGCCGAGGACTCGGCCCGCGCCTACCAGTTCACGCGCGAGGATCAGGACGCCTACGCCATCGAGAGCCTGACCCGCGCCCGCGCCGCCATCGACAGCGGCGCCTTCGCCGGCGAGATCACCCCGGTGACGGTGAAGACCCGCAAGGGGGAAGAGGTCGTTTCCATCGACGAACAACCGGGCAAGGCCGATCCGGCGAAGATCCCGACGCTGAAGCCCGCCTTCGCGAAGGACGGCACCATCACCGCGGCCAACGCCTCCTCGATCAGCGACGGGGCGGCCGCCCTGGTGATGACGCGGGAAAGCGTGGCCAGGGCGCTGGGCCTGCCCATCGTGGCGCGCGTCGTCGCCCATGCCGCCCATGCCCATGAGCCGGGCCAGTTCACGACCGCGCCGGTTCCGGCCATGCGCAAGGCGCTGGCCAAGGCGGGCTGGAGCGTGGAGGACGTGGATCTCTTCGAGGTCAACGAGGCCTTCGCCGTGGTCGCCATGATCGCCCAGCGCGAACTGGGCATCCCCCGCGAAAAGCTGAACGTCAACGGCGGCGCCACGGCGCTTGGCCACCCGATCGGGGCCTCCGGCGCCCGGGTGCTGACCACCTTGCTGGCGGCGCTGAAGGCGCGCGGCGGCACGAAGGGCCTGGCCAGCCTGTGCATCGGCGGCGGCGAAGCCACCGCCATGGCGGTGGAGCTGGTCTAGCCGGCGGCGCCCAGGGCGGGCCGCTGCCAGCGCCCCTCGACCTGGACCAGCACGTCGCCGGCCTTCATGTCGGCGGGGCAGTCACCCATGTAGCGGCCCGAGACGTCCTGCTTTGCGCCGCGGGTCACCCCGTCCAGACTCATTACCGAGTCGGCCTTCATGACATAGGTCTGGGTCAGGTCGCCGGTCAGCGTGCCCGAGCTGACGAACAGGCGTCCGCCCCGTTCGCAGGCGATGTCGAAGGCGTGGCCGTCGGCAGTCTTGCGCCAGTCGCTGCGCGAGCAGTTGCGGCGGTCCATACCCTGGGCGACGACAGCGCTCTGACCCTGGATCGCGGGGTCGAAACAGGTGCGGACCTTGCCTTCCATTCCGGGGGTGCGGCTTGTCAGCTCCCAGAGTCCGCCCTTCACCGCAGGCGCTGCGTCGACTCCGGCGGGGACGGGCGCCGCATCCTGCGCCGACGCGGGCTTGCCGTCCGGCGCCTTCGGCGCCTCAGCCGGCCGGTCGCAGGCGGCGAGGGTGAACGCGGCAAGGCAGACGCCGGCGAAAATGCGCATGGGAGGAGGCTCCAGAGCTGACGGAAACACGACGATATCCGGGATCGCGCGGCGGCGCGAGGCGACTATAATGGGCTATGGCCGACGTAACAGACAACACCGCCGCCGGACGCTACGAACTGATCGAAGCGGACCAGACCGCCTACGCCGACTATCGGGTCGAGAATGGTCGGTTGATCATCGACTACGTCTTCTCGCCGCCCGCCCTGCGCGGCGCCGGGACGGCGGGACGCCTGATGGAAGGTGTCGTCGCCGATGCCCGGCGCAGGGACCTCCAGATTACCCCCCTTTGCGGTTATGCGGCGGCCTGGATCAGGCGTCATGGTGGCCCCGTCGGCCCGCTAGCCTAGCGGTGTTCCAGGTGTAAGCTGGCGGGCGTTCGACGCTTCTCTTCTTGGGGGTACTCTCGATGATGAAATCCATGATGGCCGCGGGCGCTCTCGTTATCGCCGTTTCGGCCTCCGGCGCCGCCCAGGCACAATCCTACATTCCCGACTGGGGTATCGCCGACATGCGTGAGGCGGTCGTCGCGGCCGGCTCTACCGTGACGCGGGAAGACAATTCGAAGGACCCCTACATCGCCGCGACCACGGCCGAGGGGCTGAAGTTCACCATCAGCGGCCGCGTCTGCGAGGGCGCTGACGGCGCCAGGCGCTGCAAGGGCGCGTTGCTGCAAACCAGCTTCTCATTGGGCAGTGACGCGGAGGTCGACGCGGCGGTGAAGCAGTGGGGGCAGGAGTTCGCCGCCATCGCCGTATCCAACGACGGCTCGAAAGGGCTTCTGCTCTCGCGCTACCTGATCTTCGACTACGGGATTCATCGCGAAAATCTGCGCCTCAACATCCAGGTCTTCACGGGGATCGCCGAAGACATGTGGGGCGAGATCTAGGAGCGCCGGATGAAACACAGGGTCAGAACTCTCGCCGTCACCGGCGCATTCCTGCTGGCGACGGCCGCAACGCCGGCCGTCGCCCAGGGCAATCTGCTCAACGACTGGGGCATCGACGATCTGAAGCAGGCGTTCACGAACGTCGGCGTGACGGTCACCGACTCCGGCGTCGAAGACTCGGGCGCCCTCTATGTCGCCGGCAAGACTGCCGAGGGCATGAAGTTCCTCGCCTACGGTACGGTCTGCTCGGACGCGCTCAGACGGTGCAAGGGCCTGAACCTCAGCGCCGGATTCACGCAGGACAGCAACGCCGAGGTCGATCGCCGCGTGAAGGAAATCGACCGCATGGCGATCGGCGTCCGCAACGGCGGCGAGAACTCCCTCGATGTGAACCGCTACATCATCTTCGACGACGGCATCACACGGAAGAACCTGGAGATGAACATCCAGGTGTTTCTCGACATCAGCGAAGACATCTGGAGCGGCGGCGGGACCTGATCCCGAACCGTCGGCCGTTGCCCTCCCGCGAGGCGTTGATATCGTCGTTCTTCACGGCGGCGCTCAACGACCGCGCGGGAGGATTCGATGGCCGGCTTCAACAGTGTTGACCGTGACCTGCGACGCCGCGCCGAGGCGGTGATCCCGGGCGGCATGTACGGCCATCAGTCGGTGGCGCTGCTGCCGGACGACTATCCGCAGTTCTTCGCCAGCGGCGACGGCGCCTGGATCACCGACGTCGATGGTCGCCGCTACCTCGACTTCATGTGCGCCTACGGACCCAGCCTGTTCGGCTACGCCCATCCCGAGATCGACGCGGCCTATGTCCGGCGACTGGGGCAGGGCGACGCCCTGACCGGCCCCTCCGCCCTGATGGTGGAGCTGGCCGAGGCCATGGTCGGCATGGTCAGCCACGCCGACTGGGCGATGTTCTGCAAGAACGGCACGGACGCCACCACCATGGCGATGATGGCCTCGCGCGCCCAGACCGGCCGCAAGACCATCGTGCTGGCGAGGGGCGCCTATCACGGCGCCGCGCCCTGGTGCACGCCCCGGCCCGGCGGGACGACGGCCGAGGACAAGGCCAACCAGGTTTTCTGCGCCTACAACGACATCGCCAGCCTCGAGGCCGCCGTGGCCAGGGCCGGCGACGATCTGGCCGCCATCTTCGCCGCCCCGTTCCGGCACGACGCCTTCGTCGACCAGGCCGCGCCCGATCCCGCCTACGCCCGACGCGCCCGTGAGCTGGCCGACGAACGCGGCGCCATGCTGGTCGTCGACGACGTCCGGGCCGGCCTTCGCGTTGTCCGCGACTGCAGCTGGGAGGCCATCGGCGTGCGGCCGGACCTGTCGACCTGGGGCAAGTGCATCGCCAACGGCCACCCGATCTCGGCCCTGCTCGGCAGCGACAGCGCCCGGACCGGCGCCGCCTCGATCTATGTGACGGGCTCCTTCTGGTACGCCGGCGCGGCCATGGCGGCGGCGCTGGAGACCCTGAAGCTGGTGCGCGACACCGACTATCTGGAGCGAATGCAGGGGCTGGGCGAACGCCTGCGGGCCGGGCTGGCCGAGCGCGCGGCCGTGGCGGGCTTCGGCTTCCGCCAGACCGGGCCGGCGACCATGCCGCTGTTCCTGTTCGACGACGACCCCGACCTGCGCAAGGGCTTCTGCTGGTCCAGCGCCATGTTGGCGCGCGGCGTCTACGTCCACCCGTGGCACAACATGTTCCTCTGCGCGGCGATGACCGACGCCGATATCGACTTCGCCCTCGACGCGGCCGAACAGTCGTTTCAAACTCTCGGTACGCAGGCGAACGACCTGCCGCCGGTGGAGAAGCTCGCCTTCCTCACCGCGCGATAACGATCAGGGAGAACGGCGGATGGGCTTCGCGAACTACGCGGAATACGACGGGCTGGGCCTCGCCGAGCTGGTCGGCAAGGGCGAGGTGACCCCCGCCGAACTGGTCGAGGCCGCCATTGAGCGGATCGAGCGCCACAACGGCGTGCTCAACGCCGTGGTCCACAAGGCCTATGACGAGGCCCGCAAGACAGCCGCCAGCGACCTGCCCGACGGTCCGTTCAAGGGCGTGCCGTTCCTGATCAAGGACCTGGGCGCCAAGGTCACCGGCTGGCCGCGCAGCTCCGGCTCCAACTACGCCCAGGTCGCGTCCGACGCCGACGACAGCGAACTGGTCCGCCGCTACCGCGCCGCCGGCGTGGTGCTGGTCGGCAAAAGCAATACGCCGGAGTTCGGCATCCCCGGCGTCACCCAGTCCGAGCGGCTGGGCCCCTGCGGCAATCCCTGGAACCCGGAGCACATCAGCGGCGGCTCCTCCGGCGGCGCGGCCAGCGCCACGGCCTCGGGCATGGTCCCGATGGCCCACGCCAGCGACGGCCTGGGCTCGATCCGCATCCCCGCGGCCAACTGCGGCCTGGTCGGCATGAAGGTCACCCGCGACCGCACCCCGATCTGCGAGGTCACCGACGGGGCCATGGGCTTTTCGGTCCACCATGTGGTCAGCCGCACGGTCCGCGACAGCGCCGCCATGCTGGACGCCACCGACGGTCCGCAGCCGGGCGATCCCTTCACGCATCCGAAGAAGGAGCGACCCTTCCTGGAGGAGGCCAGCCGCAGCCCGGGCAAGCTGAAGATCGCCTGGTCGGTCGAGACCCCCAGCGGCCGGCCGATGAGCGATGAGGTGATCGCCGCCACGCACCGCACGGCCGAGACGCTGAAGGCCCTCGGCCACGACGTCTTCGAGATGGGCCTGGGGATCGACTACCGGCAGCTCTACCGCGCCCAGGGCCTGGTCTCGGCCAGCAACTTCGCCGCCTCGATGATGCGTTGGGTCGAGCAGCTCGGCCGCGAGCCGGCGCCGGGCGAACTCGGCCCCCTGGCCCAGCGCGCCTATGACGCCGGCCGCCGGGTCACCGGCCAGCAGGCGCTGTGGGGCTGGCAGCAGCTGCGGCTGTTCAACATCCAGATCCTCGAGCGCTTCCAGGCGTTCGACGTCTATCTGACCCCGACGATGAGCACGACCTCGCCGCGGATCGACTGGCTCGACCCGCTGGTCGGCGACCTGAAGGACTTCGACCGCAACCAGGCCAGCACCTACGGCACCACCCCGCCGTTCAACTTCACCGGCCAGCCGTCGCTGTCGCTGCCGCTGTGGCAGAGCGAGGCGGGCCTACCGATGGGCATGATGTTCACCGGTCAGTTCGGCGACGAGGCGACGCTCTACCGACTGGCCGGCCAGCTGGAGAAGGAACTGCCCTGGGCGGGCCGCAAGCCGCCGGTGTGGAACTAGCCGTCATAGCCGCACTGCGTCCTTCCCCCGGATCAGGTCCGGGGTCGCTTGAGGCTCGCTCCTCAGGATGACGAGCCTGGGTGGGTCGCAACAATATTCGTGATGGTGAGGAGCCGGCTCTTGGGCCGGCGTCGCGAACCACGCAACGCATCGACGCTTCGGAGACACCCCATGAAAGCCGCCGTCTACTACGAGAACGGAACCCCCGACGTCCTCCGCTACGAGGACGTGCCGGACCCCGTCTGCCATCCCAAGGGCGTCATCATCCGGGTGCTGGCGGTCAGCATCGAGGGCGGCGACACCCTCAACCGCTGGCGCGGGCCGTTGGCGACCGTGCCGCACATCGTCGGCTACCAGGCGTCCGGCGAGATCGTCGAGGTCGGGTCGGAGGTCACCCACCTGAAGGTCGGCCAGAAGGTCGCCACCGTCGACGGCCATGGCAGTCACGCCGAGCTGCGCCCCGTGCCGGCCCGCAACTGCTGGCCGATCCCCGACGGCCTCGATCCGCGGCTGGCCGCCGTCATCCCGGTCGCCTTCGGCACCGCCCACGACTGCCTGTTCGAGTTCGGTCGCCTCAAGGCCGGCGAGACCGTGCTGGTCCAGGCCGGCGCCTCGGGCGTGGGTCTGGCCGCCATCCAGCTGGCCAAGGCGGCCGGCGCCACGGTGCTGGCCACCGCCTCCAGCGACGAACGGCTGGAGCGGCTCAAGGCCTACGGCCTCGACCACGGCATCAACTACAAGACCGAGGAGGTCGCCCGGGCGGTGATGAAGATCACCGACAGGAAGGGCGTCAACCTGGTGGTCGACAGCGTCGGCGGCGCGACCCTGGCCGGGTCCCTGGCCTCGCTCGCCTATCGCGGCCGCTGCTCGATGGTCGGCAACGCCGGGCGCGAGCCGATGACGGTGGACGTCTCCAGCCTGATGGGCGGCAACCGCAGCCTCAGCGGCGTCTTCCTCGGCGCCGAGATCATGACCGACCGCGCCCACGACATGATCCAGGGCCTGATCGAGGACGCCGCCAAGGGCGTGTTCAAGGTCGTTATCGACCGCGAGTTTCCGCTGTCGGACGCGGCGGGCGCGCATGCCTACATCGAGAGCCGGCAGGCGGTAGGGCGGGTGCTGCTGATTCCCTGATCCCGCCGGGGACATGCACTTCAGTGTGTGTCCCCATCAGCTTCAAGCCGCGAGGGACACGCACTGAAGTGCATGTCCCTGCTGTGCGTCCTATATGCCCCCCATGACCACGCTCTCCGTTCTCGACCTCGCCCCTGTCGTCCAGGGCTCCACCGTCAAGCAGGCGCTGCGCAACAGCCGGGACCTGGCGCAGCATGCCGAGCGGTGGGGCTACAACCGGTTCTGGCTGGCCGAGCATCACAACATGCGCGGCATCGCCAGCGCCGCGACCAGCGTGGTCATCGCCCATGTGGCCGAGGGCACCTCGACCATCCGCGTCGGGGCCGGCGGCGTCATGCTGCCCAACCATGCGCCGCTGCAGATCGCCGAGCAGTTCGGGACGCTGGCCGAGCTCTACGGCCCGCGCATCGACCTGGGCCTCGGCCGCGCGCCCGGGACCGACCAGCTGACCGCCCGCGCCCTGCGCCGGACCATGGTCGGCGACGTCGACCGCTTCCCGCAGGACGTCGTCGAGCTGCTGCATTTCCTCAAGCCCGCCGCGCCCAACCAGGGCGTCGTCGCCACGCCGGGCGAGGGGACCAATGTGCCGGTGTGGATCCTCGGCTCCAGCCAGTTCGGCGCCCATCTGGCCGCCGCCCTGGGCCTGCCCTACGCCTTCGCCTCCCACTTCGCCCCGGCCGAGATGGAGGCCGCCGTCGCCGCCTATCGCGCGAAGTTCGAGCCGTCGGAATACCTCGACAAGCCCTATGTGATGCTGGGCGTGAACATCATCGCCGCTGATACGGACGAGGAGGCCAGGCTGCTGTTCACCTCGCTGCAGCAGGCCTTCGTCAACATGGCCATGGGCACCCCCGGCCGCCTGCCGCCGCCGCTGGAAGGCTTCGGCGACCGGCTCGACGGCTTGGCCTCGGCCCGGCTGGCCCAGGCCCTGCGCTGCTCGATCGTCGGCGGTCCGGAGACGGTGCGAAAGGGCCTGGCGGACTTTGTCGCCTACACCGGCGCCGACGAGCTGATGGTCACCGCCTCGGTCCACGACCACGCCGCCCGCCTGCGCTCATTCGAGATCACGGCCGAGGCGAACCGGGCGGTGGTTGAGGCGGCTTGAGACCGGCCCTCTCCGTCATGGCCCGACGTGTTCGGGCCACCTATGAACGCCGCCTGGGCCTTGCGTCCTTCGACACGCCGCTGCGCGGCTGCTCAGGATGACTGGATTGGATGAATACTCGCACTAGTCATGCTGAGCAGCGCCGAAGGCGCGTGTCGAAGCACGCAGGAAGCTTGCGGGCGCATCACGCATGGGTGGCCCGAACACGTCGGGCCATGACGGGTGGGGGCAGCGGGGACACGCACTGAAGTGCATGTCCCCGATCCATCACCCGGTGAACACCACCACCACGCCGGCCTTCACCGCCGCCGCCAGTTGCTCGGCGTCCCAGTTGGTCAGGCGAACGCAGCCGTTGCTGAAGGTCTTGCCGATCTGCTTGGGCTCGTCCGAGCCGTGGATGCCGTAGGTGTCCTTGCTCAGGGCGATCCAGACCGAGCCGACCGGACTGTTCGGCCCGGCCGGGACGGTCACCTTCGTCTTCGGGCCCTCATAGGTCAGCCGCTTGGGGTCGAAGGTGTAGGTCGGGGCGTGGGCCACGGCGCGCACCGTCAGCTCGCCGCTGGGCGCGGGCATCTCCTCGCTGCCGATGGTCGCCGGGTAGAAGGCCAGCAGCTTGCCGTTGACGTCGAAGGCCTTCACGGCGCGCTCGGCCTTGTCGACCTCGATCCGGGCCACGGCGCCCGCCAGCTCGGTCTTGCGAACCGCCGGCACGACGATACGGGTCCCGGCCTTTGTCAGGTCGACGCCGGGGTTGAGCGTGGCCAGCAGCGCCTCGGTGGTGTGGAACTTCTCCGACAGCAGCTCGGCGGGCCCGCGATAGGACAGGGCCTTCAGCTTCGCTTTTTCCACCAGGTCCGCGGGCATGGACGCCACAAACGGGCCAGCGACGTCGTCCGGCGTGATCTCGTATTCGGTCAGGGCGGCATCGGAGTCGAAGGTGGTCAGGGCGGCGAACACCTGGGCGTCAAGCTGGCCGTCGACCGGCAGGCCGTTGGTCGCCTCGAAGGCGGCGACGGCCTGGCGCAGGTTCTCACCCGCCAGGCCGTCGATGACGCCCGGCGAAAACTGCGCCCGGTCCAGCAGGACCTGGGCGCGCAGGACGGCGGGCGCCGCGGTGGCGGCGTCCTCGGGGAGCTCGGCCCAGGCAGCGGTGTCGATGCTCTGGCGGCTGAGCGGCTGGACAGCGGCGGGCGCGACGATCTTCGCGGCAGGGACATCGTTGGCGGATTTGCCGTCGCCACAGGCGGCGAGGGCGATAAGCAGGGCGGCGGACAGGGGAACGCGAAACACAGGGCAGACCTCCGGGGTGTGGAGGCTAAGCGCGCGTCGCGCCCCGCTGTTCCGGCGGCGACCATTCCCAGTGCCAGGGCTCGAACACGTAATTGACGAAACCATAGCGGTGAGCGTTGCGGACCATCCAGCGATAGGCCGGAGTCTGCGACTGGGCCAGGCGGTTGAAATTCTCGGTCGAATCGACCCGTCCGCCGGGCGCCGCGCCGACCACCAGGTCGAACGCCAGGCCGGTGCGATGCGCAGAGCAGGGAGCCCGCGAGACGTTGTCGCAGGATCCGGGGATCAGGCAGCGAACGTCGTTCTCTTCCGGACTGCGATAGCCGGAGAAGATCAGCAGCGCCTGGCGGTCGCGGGCGATGGCCGGGTCCTGCGCCCGCGCGTCCGCCACCATGCGGCGCAGGGCGGCCAGGGCGTCGGCGCGGGCCTGGACCGGATCGCCGCCATAGACCTCGCGCGGATCGGCGACGGCCAGGGCGTCCTGCGGCGGTCCTGGCGGACAGCCAATGGCGCGGTTGAGGATCACGAACGGCCGCTTCAGATGCCAGCGCACCTGCATGACGTCGAAGGTGGCGACGTCCAGGACGCCGCTCGGCGGCAGGCCGTTGGCCTGCTGCCAGCCGGCCAGGGCGTTGGCGAAACCGGTGCTGTCCCAGGCGCAACTGGACCCGATCTCAACGGCGATGTGCGGGGCGTAGGTCCGCCAGCCGGTCTCGGGCCGCCGGAAAGGGGCGAAGGCGAGGCTGTCGATATCCTGGGCGTTGCGCGCGGCGGCGGCGGCGAACCGGGGCGCGTCGACGCAGGTCTCGGTCCTTGGCGAGCCGAAGCGGGGCGTCATGCTGGTGGGAAGCGCGGCGGGCGGCATGCTGTTCGCGAACGGCGGACCGGGCTCTGCCGAATCCCGCCCGGTCGGCGCGAAGAGGCCGACCCCCAATATGGCCGCCGCGACCAGCACCGCCGCCAGTAATATCCACCGCATCCCGCCACCCTGCGCCCCGTTCGCAGGGATGGGAACGCGTGAAGGCCCGCGATGTTCCTCTCCCATTTGGGAGAGGGGGACCATGCGGAGCATGGTGGAGCGGGAAGCGCTCCCAGTTAATGGCTATTCGGGAAGGGGAAGAAGCCGAACACCGCGCCTCGATGGCTAGCGACGGCGTGTCCCTCTCCACCGCCCTCCGGGCGGTCCCCCTTGTTTGTCGGAGGCCTGCTAGATTGTGGATGTCTTCCGGGACGTCCGCCTGACGGGCCAACGCCAGGCGGACTGTCGTTGGAGGGGCCGTTTCCCCCTGAGCCTTTGAGGCTGTTTGGGAGCAGGGCCGCCGACGACGTTTCACTGACCCGGATGGTTGCAGGGACGATTGGGTCCGGAGCCACAAGGAGGGGTCGATGGAACGGGAGCAGTCTAGCATGAAGGTGGCCGGCGTCGATGTCGGCAAGCACTGGCTGGACGCGGCCATACACGGCCTGGAGGACAAGGGCCGCTGGCGGAACACGCGAGCGGGGATCGATGAGCTGATCGCCTGGCTGAGGGCCCGGGAGGTCGGTCGGGTGGGGCTCGAGGCGACCGGCGGTTACGAGCGGGCGTTGCGCTCTGCGCTGGATGCGACCGGCCTTGAGGTCGTGCTCCACCAGCCGATGGAGGTGAAGCTGTTCAAGCGGCTGATCCGGCGGCGGGCCAAGAACGACACGATGGACGCCTGGTTGATCGCGGCGGCCACGGTGCGGATCGACACGGTGAGGGCGGCGAGCGATCCGCGGCTGGTCGAGCTGGCCGAGCGACTGACCGCCTACGAGCAGATCAGCGACCAGCTCGCGCAGCTGAAGACCTTCATGGAGCACGTCACGCTCAAGGATCTGGTCGCCACCCTGCGGGCCCAGATCGCCTCTCTAACCCGGTTGAAGGCCCGGCTGCTGGCCGGCGTGCTGCAACGGCTCAAGGCGCATGACGACCTGCTGGCCCGCTACCGGCTGCTGCTCAGCCTGCCCGGCCACGGCCCCGTCGTCGCCGCCAGCCTGACCATCCGCATGCCCGAGCTCGGCGCCATGAAGAGAGGCCAGGCCGCCTCCCTGATCGGCGTCGCCCCCTTCGACCGCGACAGCGGACAGCACCGGGGCCAGCGCTTCATCGCCGGCGGTCGCTCCCGCCCACGACGAATGCTCTACCTCGCCGCTCTCGCCGCCAAGCGCTGCGACCCCGCCCTCAAGGCCTTCGCCCAGCGGCTGCTCGACAACGGCAAGCCCCCCAAGGTCGCCATCGTCGCCGTCATGCGAAAGCTCATCGAGGCCGCAAACCTCGTCCTGCAGCGCGGCCAGCCATGGCTAAGCGGCAAACCCGCCTGACATGGTTGCTCCCTAGTGGGAGAGGATTACGCGCTGGCCTTCACATAGGCGTCGCGCAACTCCCGCTTCAGCACCTTGCCGATGTGGCTGCGCGGCAGGACGTCGATCAGCACCACGTCGGCGAGGCGCTGGGTCTTGCCGACCTGGCCGTTGGTGAAGGCCTTCAGCGCGTCCGGGGTCGCAGAAGCCCCGTCCTTGAGCGCCACATAGGCCACCGGCGTCTCTCCCCACTGGTCGGAAGGCGCGGCGATCACGGCGGCCTCGGCGACGGCCTCGTGCTTCATCAGCACCGCCTCCAGGTCGCTGGGATAGACGTTGAACCCGCCGGTGATGATCATGTCCTTGCGGCGGTCCATCAGGGTCAGGAAGCCGTCCTCGTCCAGCCGGCCGACGTCGCCGGTGCGGATGTAGAGGTCGCCGGTCTTCGGGCAGACCCACTGGGCCTCCGAGGTCTTGCCCGGCTGGTTGTGATAGCCGCTCATCACCGCCGGCGAGCGGCCGATGATCTCGCCGACCTCGCCGGGACCGACCTCGTTACCCTCTTCGTCGATCAGCTTGATGACCGCGCCCGGGCTGGGCAGGCCGACGGTGTGCAGCTTGTCCGGGTAGAGGTGGGCCTGCAGCATGAAGCCGCCGCCGCCTTCGGTCATGCCGTAGTATTCGGTCAGGCCGCCCGGCCAGCGCTCGATGGCCTGCTTCTTCAGCTCTGCCGGGAACGGCGCGCTGGTGGCGAACTTCATCTGGAAGCTGGACAGGTCGTACGTGTCGAAGTCGGGGTGCTCGAGCAGGCGGCGGTACTGCACCGGCACCAGCATGGCGTGGGTGACGCGGTTGTCCTGTGCCGCCTTCAGCCACTTCAGGACGTCGAACTTGGGCAGCATGACCATGGTGCCGCCGCCGGCCAGGGTCGGGAAGAAGCAGACCAGGGTGGTGTTCGAATAGAGGGGCGTGGAGATGAACCCGACCGCGTCGGGGCCATAGCCGATGCCGTCCGGCCGCGGGGCCAGGTGGCGCCAGCGCATGCCGTGGCTCTGCACGATGCCCTTGGGCGTGCCCGTCGTGCCCGAGCTGTAGATGATGTTGAACGGGTCCTTGCGGTCGATGGTCACCGGCTTCGGCTCGATACCTTCGGCCGGCAGCCACTGCGCGAATGGCAGGCCGGCGGTCGAGCCGTCGAGCGCGATCTGTTTGGTGACGACCTCGCCCAGCTTGTCGCCCATCTCCGCCGCGACCGTGGCGTCGAGGAAGAACAGGCTGGCGCCGCTGTCGTTGACCATGGCCACGATCTGGTCGGGCGTGGAGGACGGCGCGATCGGCGCCACGGCGGCGCCGGCCCGCAGACCGCCCAGGAACAGGGCCGCGTACTCGATGGAGGTCGTGGCGCAGACCGACAGCGCCTGGGTCTGCTTCACCCCGTCCCGTTGCAGGCCGGCGGCGATACGGTCCATCAGCGCGTCCAGCTCGCCGTAGCTCAGCGAGCGGCCGTCCTGAACCAGCGCCGGATGCGTCGGCTTTTCCCGGGCGTACATCCGGATGAGGTCCGGGACGGTCCCGAAGTCCTCGGCGATCATCTGGTCGAGGGTCATGCGTGGTCTTTCAATATCAACTGTCATCCCGGACGGCCGCAGGCCGATCCGGGACCCAGAGGTCTGTGCACGGTCGCCGGGTCCCGGGTCGCCGCGAACGGCGCCCGGGATGACAGCGGCGGTCCTACAGGTCCTTGAAGCCCTTGCCCTCGGCGGCGAGCTTTTCCAGCAGCGCGGACGGCTTGAAGAAGTCGCCGTGCTTGTCCTGGTATTCCTTCAGCCGCGCCACGACATGGGCCAGGCCCAGGCTGTCGCCGTAGTGCATCGGGCCGCCGCGGTAGACCGGCCAGCCGTAGCCGTTGATCCACACGGTATCGACGTCGCTGGCGCGGATCGCCTTGCCCTCTTCGAGGATCTTCGCGCCCTCGTTGATCATCGGCAGGATGGTGCGCTCAAGGATCTCCTGGTCATCGACCGTGCGGGCGTTGACGCCCGACTTGGCGGCGAAGTCCCTGATGATCTGCTCGGTGACCGGCGAGGGCTTGGCGTTGCGCTTCTCGTCGTAGTCATAGTAGCCGGCGCCGGTCTTCTGGCCGCGGCGATCCAGTTCACAGAGCTTGTCGCGGATGGTCGCGCTCTTGTTGGTCTCCTTGCTCCAGCCGATGTCGAGGCCCGCCAGGTCGCTCATCGCGAACGGCCCCATCGGGAAGCCGAAGTCGTAGAGCACGCGGTCGACGTCCCAGGGCATTGCGCCCTCGGCGACCAGCGCCTGGGCCTGCTGCTGGCGGGACGACAGCATGCGGTTGCCGACGAAGCCCGGGCAGACGCCGACCAGAACGCCGACCTTGCCGATGGTCTTGGCCAGCTTCATCGAGGTGGCGATCACCGGCTTGGACGTGGCGTCGCCGCGCACGATCTCCAGCAGGCGCATGACGTTGGCCGGCGAGAAGAAGTGCAGGCCGATCACGCTCTCGGGACGGCTGGTCGCCGAGGCGATCTCGTTGACGTCGAGGTAGGAGGTGTTGGAGGCCAGGATGGCGCCGGCCTTGGCGATGGAATCGAGCTTGGAGAAGACCTCTTTCTTAATGTCCATGTTCTCGAACACGGCCTCGATGATCAGGTCGCAGTCGGCCAGGTCCTCGAGGTTCAGCGAGCCGGTCAGCAGGCCCATCCGCTTCTCGACGTCGTCCATGGTCAGACGACCCTTGGCGGCGGTGTTCTCGTAGTTCTTGCGGATGACGCCCAGGCCCCGATCGAGGGCTTCCTGCTTCATCTCGACGATGGTCACCGCGATGCCGGCGTTGAGGAAGTTCATCGAGATGCCGCCGCCCATGGTGCCGGCGCCGATCACGCCGACCTTCTTGATGGGCAGGATTTCCGTGTCATCCGGCACGTCGGGGATCTTGTTGGCGGCGCGTTCGGCGAAGAAGACGTAGCGCTGGGCGGCCGACTGCGGGCCGGTCATCAGCTCCATGAACAGGGTCCGCTCGACCTTCAGGCCTTCCTCGAAGGGCAGGTTGGCGGCCGCCTCGATGCACTGGATGTTCGATTCGGGGGCCTTGAAGCCGCGGAACTTGCGGGCGTTGGCCTTGCGGAACTCGGCGAAGACTTCCGGCGAGGCGCCGGCCACGTCGCGGTCGCGGACCTTCTTCAGCGGCCAGTTCTCGGCCACGACCTTTTTGGCGAAAGCGATGGCGCCGGCGCGAAGGTTCCCCTCCTCGACCAGCTCGTCGACCAGGCCCATGGCGTTGGCCGCCTTGGCGGGGACGTGGCTGCCGCTGGTCATCATCTCCAGCGCCTTCTGGGCGCCGACGATGCGGGGCAGGCGCTGGGTGCCGCCGGCGCCGGGCAGCAGGCCCAGGTTCACTTCCGGCAGGCCGACCTTGGCCGACGGAACCGCCACGCGATAGTGGGCGGTCAGCGCCACTTCCAGGCCGCCGCCCAGCGCGGTGCCGTGAATGGCGGCGACGACGGCCTTGGGCGAGTTCTCCATCATATTCTGGACGTCGAACAGGCTGGCGCCCTTGGACGCGCCGCCGAATTCGCTGATGTCGGCGCCGGCGATGAAGGTGCGGCCGTCGCAGATCAGCACGATCGACTTGACGCTGTCGTCGGCGATGGCGGCCTTGAAGCCTTCGTACAGGCCGTCGCGCACATTGGCCGACAGCGCGTTCACCGGCGGCGAGTTCAGGGTGATGACGGCGACGTCGCCCTCGTTGCTCAGATCGGTGACGGAATTGATTGCGGCCATGGCGCGTCGCCCCTTATGTTCGTTGAAACACTTGTTTGAGCGCAAACTGCCGAGCCGGGCCGTCAGAGTCCAGTACGCAGCCATGGGAGAAGCACGATGGACCTCGATTTTCTGCCTGAGCACGCCGAGTTCCGTAAGGAAGTCCGCGACTGGATCGAGGCCAACTACCCGGCCGAGAACCGCCGCAAGCAGGAAGCCGGCGAGCACCTGACCAAGGAAGACATCCTCTCCTGGCACCGGATTCTCAATGACAAGGGCTGGCTGACCCCGTCCTGGCCGGTCGAGTACGGCGGCACCGGCTGGGATTCGGTGCGCAAGTACATCTTCTCCGAGGAGCTGGCCCGGGCGCAGACCAGTCAGACCAGCTTTGGTCTGGGGATGATCGGGCCGGTGCTCTACACCTTCGGCACGTCCGAGCAGAAGGCGAAGTTCCTGCCCGGGACCATGAACGGCGACATCTGGTGGTGCCAGGGCTACAGCGAGCCCGGCGCCGGCTCCGACCTCGCCGGTCTGTCGACCAAGGCCGAGCGCATCACCGAAGACGGCAAGGACTACTACGTCGTCACCGGCCAGAAGACCTGGACCACCCAGGGCCACTTCGCCGACTGGGGCTTCTTCCTGGTCCGCACCGACGCCACGGCCAAGAAGCAGGAGGGCATCACCTTCCTGCTGATCGACATGACCAGCCCCGGCATCACCGTGCGCCCGATCATCACCATCGAGGGCGGTCACGAGGTCAACGACGTCTTCCTCGACAATGTGAAGGTGCCGGTCGAGAATCGCATCGGCGAGGAGAACAAGGGCTGGACGGTGGCCAAGTACCTGCTAGGCCACGAGCGCTCCGGCATCGCCGGCGTCGCCCGCTCCAAGCGGGGCATCGAGAAGCTGCGCGAGATCGCCGCCGCCGAGCCGGCCGACGACACCGCCCCGCTGCTCAAGGACGCCGACTTCCGCCGCAAGATCGCCGATCTCGAGATCGACCTGGCCGCGCTGGAATACACCGAGCTGCGCACCCTGGCCGCCGAGAGCAAGGGCAAGGGCCCCGGCCCGGAAGCCAGCCTGCTGAAGGTCAAGGGCACCGAGGTCGGCCAGCGCCTGACCGAGCTGACCCTGGAGGCCGCCGCCCACTACGGCGCGCCCTACGCCAAGGGCCTCAGCGGCGACAACAGCCTGGCCATCCCGTCCTGGGCCGCCAAGTCGGCGCCGACCTACTTCAACATGCGCAAGACCTCGATCTTCGGCGGCTCCAACGAGATCCAGCGCAACATCATCGCCAAGGCCGTCCTGGGGCTGTGAGGCGCCCAGCCGGGGACATGCACTTCAGGGCGTGTCCACCGGTCGTAGCCCTCCACGTTATCCTGAGCAGCGCCGCAGGCGCGTGTCGAAGGACGCAGTGAGGCCGTGCGTCCTTCGACACGGCCCTTCGGGCCTGCTCAGGATGACGTGGAAGAGTAAGTGGGCCGCGCAGGGACTCAGCCGAACAGCCCGCTGAACCAGCCCATCATCACAGCCCATACGCCCGCCAGCCAGGCGAGCAGACCACTGCCGCCCTTCGCCTCGGCCTCCGGCACGAACCAGCTCGGCGCGGCCGGCGGGGCGCAGTTCTTCTGCATGCCGGCGCCCTTCAGGTAGGCGCGGCGCAGCTTGCCGGCGTTGATCGCGGCGGCCACCCGCTTGTCGCGGCGTTCCGCGCCGGTGAGCTTGCGCACCCAGCCCCGGAAGGGGATGACGCCGCGGGTTTCGTCCTCGACCGCGCCGACCACGGCGTCGCCGGCCGTCTGCCTGAGCTTCTGGCCCCGGCTGCGCGTGTCGGGCGGTCGCGGCTCGTCGAGGTCCGGCCCCAGCGCCGCGTCCAGCCGGCCGACCTCGCCGGCGATCGGCTCGCAGCGCGTCATGCCGGCCATGTCGTAGGGATTGGCGACCGCACGCTCCAGAACGTCGGGGATGTCGACGTGCTTGAGGTTCAGGTCGTCGAGCGGCGCGGTGACGGCGTCGCGCAGGTTTGGCCGGGTCTGGGTCGAGCCCCGGTCCTGCGCCAGGGCAGGCCCGGCGGCGAGCAGGAGGACGGCGACGGTCAGGCTCAGGCGGTGCATGGGGTTCCATAGACGATCCAGCCTGTCGGCGGAATTGTGACCTGGTGTCGGCCAATCCTCCCCGCGAAGCCGGGGAGGGGGACCGCGCGGAGCGCGGTGGAGGGGGCTTCGCCGGCGCAGGCGGTTCTGCCCCCTCAGTCAGGCTCCGCCTGACAGCTCCCCGGCAAGCGGGGAGCATTGCGCGCGGTCTTCCCCTCCCGCTTCCGAACCGCCTACAGTCCTGCCCACAGACCGGGACCACCCGGCAGGAGGCACAGTGACCACAACAACCCGCCGCTGGATGCTCGCGCGCCATGTCGAGGGCGCGCCCTCGCCGGAGGATTTCCGGCTCGAGACGCTGCCGCTCCCGGCGCTGGACGACGGCAAGTTCATTGCCAGGGTGATCCTCGGCTCGGTCGATCCCGGCACCCGCTCGCGCCTGTCGGGCGGCGACAGCTACGCCGGGGCGATGAAGATCGGCGAGGGCATCGACGGCTTCTGCGTGGCGCAGGTGATCGAGAGCAGGAACCCCAACTACGCAGCCGGCGATGTGATCGCGGCAGGCGGCGGCTGGCGCGAGCACTTCGTGTCGGACGGCCGGGGCTTCATCCAGAAGATTACCGATCGCCGCGTGCCGCTGGGCTGCTGGATCGGCATCCTGGGCGTGCCCGGCCTGACCGCCTGGTTCGGCATGCACCGGGTGGCCCAGGCCAAGGCGGGCGAGACCCTGCTGGTCACCTCCGCCGCCGGCCCGGTCGGCGCCACGGCGGGCCAGATCGGCAAGAAGCTGGGCATGCGCGTGGTCGGCATCGCCGGCGGGCCCAGGAAATGCGCCTGGCTGAAGGATGAGGCCGGCTTCGACGCCGTCATCGACTACAAGGCCGAGCCCGACCTGACCGCCGCGATCAAGGCGGCCTGCCCGGGCGGCGTCGACGTGCTGTTCGACAACGTCGGCAACGAGATGGTCGACCGCGTCCTGCCGCTGATGAAGCTGCGCGGCCGGGTCGTCGTCTCCGGCCAGGTGGCTGACTACAATGTGCCGGTCGAACAGCGGTACGGCCTCAAGCACACCGACGTCTTCATCACCCACCGGGTCCGGATGGAGGGCCTGGTGGTGTTCGACGACATCCGCCAGTTCGCGGTCGCGCAAGCCGCCATGGCCGACTGGATCGCCGACGGCTCGCTGAAGTTCGCCATCGAGGAGTTCGACGGCCTCGAACGCGCGGCGGAGGCCTTCTGCGGCCTGTTCCGGGGCGAGAACTTTGGCCGTCGTCTGGTCCGTGTCAGCGAGGATCCCGCCTGATGAAATTCGAGGACTACCAGCGCTTCACCTTCCGCCGCGACGGCCGAATCCTGACCTGCGCCTTCAGCGGCAACGCCGTGAACGCCGTCGACGCCCGCATGCACGACGAACTGGCCGAGCTGTTCGTCGACCTGCAGCATGACGAGGACAGCGACCTGATCGTGCTGACCGGCGAGAACCGCGCCTTCTGCGCCGGCGGCGACTTCGACTGGTTCGACGAGCAGATCAACGACCCGCGGAAGTTCCGCGCCATCGCCTATGACGCCAAGCGGATCGTCAGCGGCCTGCTCGATCTGGAAAAGCCGATCATCGCCCGGCTCAATGGCGCCGCGGCGGGCCTGGGCGCCACCATCGCGCTGCTCTGCGATGTCATCATCGCCGACGAAGGCGCGAAGATCGGCGACCCGCATGTGAAGGTCGGGCTGGTGGCCGGCGACGGCGGCGCGATCATCTGGCCCCAGCTGATCGGCTTCGCCCGCGCCAAGGAGCTGCTGATGACCGGCGACCTGCTGACGGCGACGGAAGCGGCCGGCATGGGCCTGATCAACTACGCCGTCCCGACGGACCAGCTGGACGCCAAGGTCGCCGAGATCGCCGGCAAGATCCTCGGCAACCCCCGCTGGGCTGTCCGCTGGACCAAGATGACGGCCAACATCACCCTCAAGCAGATCATGGTCAGCACGTCCGATGCGGCCGTGGCCTATGAGTCGCTGAGCAACATGACCGCCGACCGCAAGGAGGCTGTGGCGGCCTTCCGCGAGCGTCGGCCGATGATTTTGACGGGGGAGTGAAGATTGGCGCTGGGTCAATGCGTCCTTCGCGACGCTCGCCTGAGGCTCGCTCCTCAGGATGACGAAGTTGGTTGGGATGCAAAAATGCTCGTCATGCTGAGGAGCGCGGAGCGCGTCGCGAAGCACGCAGGGCCTATCAGCGCATGAGCCTTCCCCCCGAACCCTCCCACGTCACCGAGCTCCGCTCGATCCTGCAGCGGTTCATCGCCGAGAAGGCGCCCCGCGAGAAACGCCGCGAGTGGGATCGCACCCATACCTTCCCGCGCGACCTGTTCCGCCAGCTCGCCGACCTGGGCCTCTGCGGCCTGACGGTGCCGGAGGAGTACGGCGGCACGGGCCCCGACATCCTGGCCGCCGTCGCCGCCATCGAGGAGCTGTGCCGCGCCGGCTCTTTCCTGGCCGGGCCGTTCATCCAGTGCGCCTTCTACGGCGGCATGAACATCCTCGAGAACGGCTCGGCCGAACAGAAGGCGGAACTCCTGCCTAGGCTCGCGAAGGGCGAGCTGTTCTTCGCCTATGGCCTGTCCGAGCCCGACGTCGGCGGCGACCTGTCGCAGGTCTCCACCCGCGCCCGCCGCGAGGGCGACGAGATCGTGGTCACCGGCGCCAAGCGCTGGTGCACGGGCGCGGACTTCTCCGACTACATCTACTGCCTGGTCCGATCTGACCCGGAGGCGCCGGCGCGGAGCGGCCTCAGCTTCCTGCTGATCCCGACCAAGGTCCCGGGCGTGACCATCACGCCCATCGACCATGTGAACCTGCGCTACACCCTGTCCTCGGACGTCCATTTCGACGAGGTCCGCCTGCCGCTGTCGGCCATCGTCGGCGGACCGGAGAAGTGGAACCAGGGCTGGAAGATGCTGGCCGGCCGGGCGCTGGACATCGAGAAGCTGGAGATCAGCGCCTGCGCTTTCGGCATCGCCCAGGCGGCGATGGAGGAGGCCTGGGCCTACAGCCAGGAGCGGGTGCAGTTCGGCAAGCCCATCGCCGCCCACCAGGCCGTGCGTCATGCCCTGGTCGACGCCCGCACCAAGCTGGAGGCCTGCCGCCTGATGCTCTGGAACGCCGCCCGCCTCGCGCACGAGGGCCAACCCTGCGCGGTCGAGACCAGCATGGCCAAGCTGTTCATCGCTGAGGCCGGGGTCGAGATCGCCCTGACCTGCCAGCGGGTGATGGGCGCCTACGCCATGTCCGCCGACTACGATATCGAGCGCAACCTGCGCGACCTGCTGGGCATGCCGATCGTCGGCGGCTCGTCGAACATGCAGCGCAACAACCTCGCCGCCCTTTGGAAATTACCCGGATGACCTACAACGCCGTCGCCGCCGCCACCTCACTGGCAATGGAGGTCGCCCGTCGCGCCAACGAGATCGAGGCCGGCCGTCGCCTGCCCGCCGATCTGGCGCGCAAGTTCGCCGACGCCGGCCTGTTCCGCATGCTGCTGCCGGCGAGCCTGGACGGCCATGAGACCATCCCGACCGACGTCGCCCAGGCCATCGAGATCATCGCCCAGAATGACGCCTCGGCCGGCTGGTGCCTGATGATCGGCGCCACCACCGCCTCGATGGCCAACCGGCTTGAGCCGGAGATGGCCCGCGAGGTGTTCGGCGCGCCGGAGGTGATCTCCGCCGGGGTCTTCGCCCCGATGGGCAAGGCCGTCGACGAGGTCGATCACTGGCGGGTCACCGGCCGCTGGCAGTGGGGCAGCGGCGCGCAGAACGCCAACTGGATCGCCGGCGGCGCGATGATCACGGGCCCCGATGGCCCGATGCTCGACGCCGAGGGCCAGCCGATACACCGGATGATGATCTTCCGCGCCGACGAGGTGGAGCTGATCGACACCTGGCGCACCTCGGGCCTGTGTGGCACCGGCAGCCTCGACTTCGCGGTCAAGGACGTCCGCGTGCCCAAAGACCGCTCGGTCGCCCTGCACAGCGACCGCACCCGGGTCGAGACGCCGCTCGCGAAGTATCCGGTGTTCGGCATGCTGGCCCTGGGCGTCACGGCGGTGGCGCTGGGCAACGCCCGCGGCGCGCTGCTGACGGCGGGCAACATGGCGCTGCAGAAGAAGCAGCAGGGCTCGCAACGCACCCTGGCCGAGCGGGGCGTGACCCAGAACGACTACGCCCGCGCCGTGGCCTCGCTGTCGGCAGCCCGCGCCCACTACTACGAGTGCATCTCGGCGATCTGGGCGACGCTCCAGTCCGGTCAAGAGGCGACGCTGGAGCAGCGTGCCCGCCTGCGCCTGGCCTGTGCTCACGCCACCCACGTCTCGGCCGACGTCTGCAAGGTCGCCTACGACATGCTGGGCGGCTCGGCGGTCTATCTGGACAACGACCTGCAGCGCCGCTTCCGCGACGCCAACGTCATCACCCACCACATCATGGTCGCCGCCCCGATCTTCGAACTGGCCGGCCGGGTCCTGCTGGGTCAGCCCACCCGCGACGCGCTGATCTGACCGGGGTGACATGCACTTCAGTGCCTGTCCCCACCCACTCTCCCAGCCGCTTCAAGCTGCACGGGACACGTACCGAAGACGGTACATGTCCCCGTCCTCGCAACCGTTAACCCCGCGCGGCGTTCTTTCGACCGTGTCGAGGGTGGGTGCTCGCGAAGCGACGAAGGTTGCGGGAGGCCGTTCTTCGCTCCGCTGTGTTGGAGAGGAAACGGAACGCCATGAAGACCCACCTGATCGCCGTTGCGACGGCCAGCATCGTCGCCCTGACCGCGGGCGCGGCCAGCGCGCAGAGCTACCCGCAGTCCTGGGAGCAGTACGAGGCCCAGCAGCGTCAATACCAGCGCCAGCAAAGCGACTACCAGGATCGCCGCGCGGACTACGCCGATCAGCGGCGCGCCTATGAGGCCAAGCGGCAGCAATATCTGCGCGACCAGGCGGCCTACGATCGCCGCTATGGCCGCGGCGCCTATGTTCGCCGCTACGGCGAATGGCGCTACGACCCCCCTTACGCCGGGGCCTACGGCCGCGACGTCGCCTACAACGACGCCTACGCCCCCTATCGCGACAGCCCCTGTGAACGGCGTCGGGACGGCAACACCACCGCCGGCGCCATCATCGGCGCCCTGGCCGGCGCGGCCATCGGCTCCAACGTCGCCGCCAGCGGCGTGAGGACCGAGGGCGCGGTGCTCGGCGCCCTGGTCGGCGGTGGTGTCGGCGGGGCCATCGGCCGCAGCAGCGCCAAGTGCGACAACGACGGCTACTGGTACAGCCGCGACCAGACGATCTCGTATCGCGAGGCCGGCTATCGTCGCGGTCAGCGCAGCGGGCGCTACGCCTACAACGACTACAGCCGCCGTGGCTGCCGCCTGGCCGCCGCCCCGACCGAATGGGGCGGCCGCACCGAGTACCGCTACGTCCGCGTCTGCCCGGACAACCGCGGGCGGTATCGCATCACGAACTAGCGTGTAGGGGACATGCGCTGAAGGGCGTGTCCCCGGCCGGTGCACACCGCAGGGTCTGCACCTCCACCGCCGTCATTCTCGCCCTTGTGGCGAGAACCCCTGGGTCGGTTCGCAGGTGAGAGCGTGATCACGCTCTCACGGTGGGGCTTGAGCAGGAGTCCTGGGCACAAGGCCCAGGATGACGAGGCTGGTGCTCAGTCCCCGGCCACGTAGGCGTCCACCGCCGCGATGTGCCGCGCCTTGTCCGCCTCGCCCAGGAACGACCCGCTGAAGCTGTTCTTCGCCAGCGTCACAAGATCCTCGCGCGTCAGGCCGACAGCCTCCGCCGTGCGGAGGTAGTTCTCGGCCAGGTAGCCGCCGAAATAGGCCGGGTCGTCACTGTTACAGGTAGCCTTGAGGCCCAGGTCCAGCATCCGCTTCATCGGATGGTCCTTCAGGTCCTTCACCACGCACAGGCTCAGGTTCGACAGTGGGCAGACGGTCAGGGTGATGCCCATGTCGACAAGCCGCTGCGTCAGCGTCGCATCCTCCAGCGCCCGGTTGCCGTGGTCGATGCGGTCGACGCCGAGGATATCGAGCGCTTCGTAGACATACTCCGGCGGGCCCTCCTCGCCGGCATGGGCGTTGATCAACAGGCCGCGCTCCCGGCAGGCCTTCATGACGTTGGCGAACTTCGACGGCGGATGGCCGACCTCGCCGCTGTCGAGGCCCACGCCGACGAAGCGGTCCAGATACGGCTCGGCCTGTTTCAGCGTCTCGAACGCCGCCTCTTCGCTGAGGTGCCGCAGGAAGCTCATGATCAGCTTGCTGCTGACGCCCAGCTCGTCCTGCGCCTGCTTCATGCCGGCCAGGATGCCGTCGGCGGCGACGCTGAAGGGCAGGCCGCGGTCGGTGTGGGTCTGGGGGTCGTAGAAGATCTCCGCATGCACCCCGCCGTCGGCGTGCAGCCGCCGGAAGTAGGCCATCGTCAGGTCCTGGAAGTCTGCTTCCGTCTGCAGCACGCCGGCGCCCTGGTAGTAGATGTCCAGGAAGTCCTGCAGGTTGGAGAAGGCATAGGCCGCGCGGATCGCCTCGACGCTGTCGAACGGCAGGGCGATGCGGTTGCGCTGCGCCAGCTCGAACATCAGCTCGGGCTCGAGGCTGCCCTCGATATGCAGGTGCAGCTCGGCCTTGGGCAGGCCGCGGATGAAGGTCGCCAGATCGGTGCTCATGAGGGCTATCACACGGCGCAACGGGCGGTTGGTCAAGCGCCTGCGAAAGCGCGACGAAGCGGTCCGGTCGACAGTTCATGTATAGATAAGGACGGTTCCGCTACCGCCCGGTAATGTCGGAAAGTCGACGCTTCACGAACATTTGGACGTCCCTGCCAGTATTAGACGTGTCGGCGTTCGGTAAGATGTGAGATAAAAGCCTATTGCCGACGCGTGCTTACGGACAGCGGCGACTGGGAGACTGTAAGGGCTCCCGTCCCTTCCGAGAACCGGAACCAGGCCTTGCGGACCTTCTCCTTCTATATCCACGATCGCCGGTATTCGGTGCCGACCCTCCAGATCGTCACCGTGCGTGACGAGGGGCGCGCCCGCGAGCTGGCGCAGCAGCGACTGGACGAAGGCGAGCATCATCTCGCCGTCGAAGTCGTGGAAGGCCAGGACGAGCTGTTCCGGCTGGAGCGCCAGGACGCCTGACGCCCCTCTTGCCAGCTGAAAGGCCCGAGCGCACTATCCTCGCTCAAAGGCTCCTTGCCGGCGAACCCGGCACAGGGGCCTTTTTCATTTGGAGGCGCCCCCAAGAGCGCGCAGGGAAGAATGTCCGTCAACAAACAAGGCCATATCCGCCTGACCTCGCATCCGCAGGCAGGCTCCGCCGCCCGCTTCCCCATCACCTGGGGGGCGGCGACCGCGGCTGAACGCGGCCCGGTGATCGCCAGTCCCAACGCCGGCGCCGACCGCAACGCCATCGGCGCCCACGGCGGCGCCTATTCCATCTACCGCTCGCTGGCCATCGCGTCCGGCGCGCTCAATCCGCTGGTCCGGCCCGACCTGACCGACACCTCGCCGGTGGTCGACATCGGGCCGTTCGGTCAGTGGGCGGACGAGAAGAAGATCGTCTCCCTCGACCCCTGGGGCCACCGCATCCAGATCGACTTCGCCCGCCAGATCGCCGAGGGCGTCGACATCCGGCCCAGCATCGCGGTGACCCGCGCCCGCCTGTCCCTGCCCGAGATCGGCCAGGCCATCGATGCCGGCCGGCTGAAGATCGACGGGACCGTGGTCCACGAGAGTCGCGACGTGGCGGTGACCAAGGCCGCGCTCGATCCGGTCTGGTACCTGCCCGGCATCGCCGAGCGATTCGAGGTCGACGAGACCACCCTGCGCCGCACCCTGTTTGAACAGACCGGCGGCATGTACCCCGAGCTGGTCACCCGGCCGGACATCAAGGTCTTCCTGCCCCCGATCGGCGGCATCACCCTCTACATCTTCGGCGATCCCGCCGCGATTGCCGACCCGGCCCGCCGGCTGACCTGCCGCGTCCATGACGAATGCAACGGCTCCGACGTGTTCGGCTCCGACATCTGCACCTGCCGGCCCTACCTGACGCACGGCATCGAGGAAGCCATCCTCGAGGCCCAGAGCGGCGGCGCCGGCCTGATCGTCTACAACCGCAAGGAAGGCCGGGCCTTGGGTGAGGTGACCAAGTTCCTCGTCTACAACGCCCGCAAGCGCCAGCCGGGCGGCGACCAGGCGGCGACCTATTTCGAGCGCACCGAATGCGTGGCCGGCGTCCAGGACGCCCGCTTCCAGCAGCTGATGCCCGACGTGCTGCACTGGCTGGGCATCAAGCGCATCGACCGCTTCGTCTCGATGTCCAACATGAAGCACGACGCCCTGGTCGAGGGCGGCATCGAGATCGGCGAGCGGGTGCCCATCCCCGCCTGGCTGGTCCCCGACGACGCCAGCGTGGAGATGGAGGCCAAGAAGGCCGCCGGCTACTTCACCCCCGAGGGCGCCCCGACGGCCGCCGACCTCAAGAAGGTGGTGGGGCGCGACCTTGGCGAGTTTTGAACTTCGAGGCGGGGACTGGTTCCGGCAGTCCAAGGCGCCAGTCATCCTGGGCAGCCGAGAAGCGGCGTGTCGGCGCCTGCCCTCGGGCCGGCCAACGGCCGGTCCCGGGGGGACGCACGGCCTCACTGCGTGGTTCGACACGCACCCTGCGGGTGCTGCTCACCATGACTAGGAAAGACAACGTCGCAACGTCCCTCCTCTCCGCCGCCGCCGTCCGTGAACGCGCCCATGAGATGCTGGCCATCGCACTGGCCGGCGGCCTCTCCGACTGGCGGGTGGATCTGGACCGGCTGCCGCACACCGCCGATGTCGTGGTCGCCGTCATCCGCGACCAGTATCCGACGCTGAACGTGCCGTTCCACGCCCGCTGGCGGCACTTCCACGTCCGCGGCCGGGACCTGTGGCAGGAGCTGGGCGAGGAAGCCTTCTGGCCGGACCGCGCCGCGCGAGCCCGGGCGGCCTTTGACCTCTGCATCACCTCGGTGCTGCTCGACGCCGGCTCGGGGCCGGGCTGGCGCTACCTCGACGGCCCGACCGGTTCGACGACGTCGCGCTCGGAGGGGCTGGGAATCGCCTCCCTGCGGCTGTTCCAGTCGGGCGCCCTGTCGTCGCGAGCCGATGACCCGTTCCGCGCCGACGCCCTGGCGAGCTTCGAGGCCGGGACCCTCGCGAAGGCGTTCCAGGTCACCGACGACAATCCACTGGTCGGGCTCGACGGCCGCGCCGCCCTGCTGCGCCGGTTGGGCCAGACGGTCGGCCGGCCGGGCGATCTCTACGACGTCATGGCCGCCCGCGCCGTGGGCGGCCGTCTGCCGGCGCCGGTGATCCTCGAGGTGCTGCTCGAACGCATCGGCCCGATCTGGCAGGATCGCCTGACCCTCGATGGCCTGCCGCTGGGCGACACCTGGCGCCATCCCGCCATCAAGCGCGACGACGCCACCGACGGCCTGGTCCCCATCCACAAGCTGTCGCAGTGGCTGGCCTACAGCCTGATCGAGCCGCTGCAGGACGCGGGGATCGAGGTTGTCGACATCGATGGCCTGACGGGTCTGGCCGAATACCGCAACGGCGGCCTGTTCATCGACGACGGCGTGCTGGTCCTCAAGAACCCGGCCGACCTGGAGCGCACCCACGCGGTCGGCGACCCGCTGGTCGTCGGCTGGCGCGCGCTGACCGTGGCCCTGCTCGACCTCATCGCGCCGCTGGTGCGGGAGCGGCTGGGCGTGACGGCCGAGGCCTTCCCCCTGGCCCGGGTGCTGGAGGGCGGCGCCTGGGCGGCCGGTCGCCGGCTGGCGGCGGAGCGGCGCGAGGGCGGCGGCCCGCCCCTGAACATCACCAGCGACGGGACGGTATTCTGATGCCCAGAGGCTATCCAGGCGTGACGGTCGTCGACCACCCGCTGGTGCAGCACAAGCTGACCCGGCTGCGCGACCGCGACACCTCGACCAAGACCTTCCGCGAGCTGATGCGGGAGATCTCGACCCTGCTCTGCTACGAGGTCACCCGCGACCTGGCCCTGACCGACCGCGCGGTCGAGACGCCGCTGGAGGCCACCACCGCCCCGGAGATCGCCGGCAAGAAGCTGGTCTTCGCCCCGATCCTGCGGGCGGGGGAGGGGATGCTGGAGGGCATGCTGACCCTGGTCCCTTCGGCCCGCGTGGCCCACATCGGCCTCTACCGCGACCCCGGCACGAAGGCGGCGGTCGAGTACTACCTCAAGGTTCCCGAGACCCTGGCCGAGCGGCAGGTCATCGTCATGAACCCGCTGCTGGCCACCGGCGTCACCGCCCGCGCCGCCATCGACCGGCTGAAGGAGGAGGGCGCCCGCGACCTGCGCTTCGTCTGCGTCCTGACCTGTCCCGAAGGCATCGAAGCCCTGCGCGGCGACCACCCGGACGTGGCGATCTGGACGGCCGGCATCGACCGCGGCCTGGACGAGGGCGGGTATATTCTCCCGGGCCTGGGTGACGCGGGAGACCGGCTGTACGGGACAAGATAAGCCCAGCGCCGCCACCGGAAGGCAGACCGCGCCCTGATGTCTTGATTGCCAGTCTTGCTCCGTCGGGACCCTGGTCAAGGACGGCCCCGCAGGGGCCGCCGCTGCGCGGCCGCCGGAGGCGGTCCTTGAGCAGGGCCCCGATCGGAGCGGACCATTCCATCAAGGCCTTCAGGGCTCATAGTCACCAGCCCACCCCCCAACTGTCATCCCGGCCGTAGCGCGAAGCGCGGCGCGCCGGGACCCAGAGGCGGACGCACGGCATTGGCTAGGTCCCGGATCGCCCGCGCGCCCGGGATGACAGCAGGGGGGAGCCCCGCTATCCCTTCTCCATGACCGCGCCCCACGAAACCCTCCTCACCGCCACGCCCGCCGAGGGCGTCCTGCTCGTCAGCCTCAACCGCCCCGACGCCGGCAATTCGCTGTCGACACAGATGGCGGAGGAACTGCTCGCCCTGCTGAAGGGCCTGACCGCCGACCCGGGCGCTATCCGCGCCCTGGTCCTGACCGGCGCCGGCAACAAGATCTTCTGCGCCGGGGCGGACCTGAAGGAGCGCGACGGCATGACCGACGCGCAGTGGGTCGCCCAGCACCGTCTGTTCGAGGCCATGCGCGACGCCCTGGTCGCCCTGCCGGTCCCGGTGATCTGCGCGGTGAACGGGGCGGCCTACGGCGGCGGGGCGGAGATCGCGCTCAACTGCGACTTCATCTACGCCGCCGAGGGCGCCCGGCTGGCATTGCCGGAGGTCAAGCTGGGCATCATGCCGGGCCTGGGCGGCGCGCCCAACCTGGTCCGCGCCGCCGGCGAGCGCCGGGCGCGCGAGGTGCTGCTGACCGGCGATCCCTTCACCGCCGCCGAGGGCCTGGCCTGGGGCGTGATCAACCGCGTCTGCGCCGCCGACGAACTGGTCGCCGCCGCTGTCGAGACCGCCCGCAAGATCGCCGCCAACGCCCCGCTGTCGGTGCGCAACATCCGCCGCGTGGTCCGTGACACCGCCGTCCTGACCGGCCCGGACGCCATCGCCGTCGAACTGGCCGCCTACGACGAACTCACCCCGACCGACGACCGCCGCGAAGGCGTCGCGGCCTGGGGCGAGAAGCGGAAGCCGGAGTGGAAGGGGCGGTAGTCGCCCGTCCTGACGTCCGAGGGAGGGGATGCGCGACTTCTATCCTCTCCCTGTTGGGAGAGGGGGACCCTGCGGAGCAGGGTGGAGCGGGATACGCAGCCGGTCGGTGACTGGCCTGCGTGTTCGGCCTTCATCCCTGTCCGGGCAAGGATTCCACGCACAGGAGCTTCCCGCTCCACCACCCTTCGGGTGGTCCCCCTCTCCCTGTTGGGAGAGGAAGAAATGGGGGGATATCTCAATTCTGTCCCCCGCCCCTCGGCTCGCCCGTATCCTTCTCCGGTCCGCGTGGCGGGGGAGGGCGTACGGATCCGGCCCGATACGGCGACGTGGGATGCGGAGATGCGGGATTTGCCCGTGGACCCTGGCCTGCTCCAAAGGCTCGCCGGGGCAAGAACCACGGGGTCCGGGGATCGTCGGTTGATCCCCGCCCGCCGGGCCTGGCCGTGAGGAGCGGCCAGGGCGCCGGGAGGTAGAAGCCCCGGCGAGGCGAAAGCGAGCGGGAGGATAATGCCCATTGCGCTCAGCCCTCGAAGCCTCTCCGCGGCGGAGCGCGTCAGGCTTTCGTCGAAACACACACCACTACCCCCACGGTCCCGGACGGGAGCCGTGGCGCTCCGCCGTCCTCCCCAACCTGTTCGGGCCCCGCCCGCCCGGGCGGCGAAGCCGTGCCTCCCGTCTCCCTCCCCCTTATGGGGAGGGTGGATCGGCGAGCGCAGCGAGACGAGACGGGTGGGGCAAGCAGCGATCCTCACCGGACGTCGAAGTCGACCATTACTTGCCCCACCCTGGCCGCTTCGCGGCCTGTCCCTCCCCATAAAGGGGAGGGAGGGCAGCGCCCCCTCACTACCCCCGTCCGACTCCCCTATATTCCCCCCGTGACCGACACCCCCGCCTCCGACGCACCAACCCTGACCGGCGCCGCCCTGATCGCCGACCATGCCCGCCGTCTGCCGGACGCGCCGGGCGTGTACCGGATGATCGGCGAGGACGGGGAGGTGCTCTATGTCGGCAAGGCGCGCTCGCTGAAGAAGCGGGTCGTGCAGTATGCGCAAGGGCGCTTCCACACCAACCGCATCGCCCACATGGTCGACCTGACCCGGGCGATGGAGTTCGTCTCGACCCGCACCGAGACCGACGCCCTGCTGCTCGAGATCAACCTGATCAAGCAGATGAAGCCGCGCTTCAACGTGCTGCTGCGCGACGACAAGAGCTTCCCCGAGATCGTCATCCGCCGCGAACATCCGGCCGCCCAGCTGCGCAAGCATCGCGGGGCCCATACGATCAAGGGCGACTATTTCGGGCCGTTCGCCAGCGCCGGCGCGGTAAACCGCACGCTGAACACCCTGCAGAAGGCCTTCCTGCTGCGGTCCTGTTCCGACAGCGTCTACGAGAGCCGCACCCGGCCCTGCATGCTGCACCAGATCCGCCGCTGCGCCGCGCCCTGCACCGGCCTGATCGCGCTGGACGACTACGCCAAGCTGGTCGAGGAGGCCGAGGCCTTCCTGCGCGGCAAGAGCCGGGCGGTGATGGCGCGGATGTCGGCGGAAATGCAGGCCGCCTCCGATGACCTGGAGTTCGAGCGCGCCGCCCGGCTGCGCGACCGCATCCGCGCCCTGTCGGCGGTCAGCCAGGAGACCCAGGTCAATCCCGAGACGGTCGACGAGGCCGACGTCTTCGCCCTCTTCGCCGAGGGCGGTCAGGCCTGCGTCCAGGTGTTCTTCTTCCGGGCCGGCCAGAACTGGGGCAACCGCGCCTACTTCCCGAGGGTCGACAAGTCCGACAGCGACGCGGAAGTGATGAGCGCCTTCCTCGGCCAGTTCTACGACGACCGGCCGATCCCGCGACAGATCCTGGTCAACGTCCAGCCTCACGAGCACGAGCTGCTCGGCGAGGCCTTCGGCATGAAGGCCGGCCGCCGGGTCGAGATCGCCCGGCCGCAGCGCGGCGAGAAGAAGGGGCTGGTCGAGCAGGCGACGCTGAACGCCCGCGAGGCGTTGGGCCGGCGGATGGCCGAGGGCTCGGCCCAGGGCAAGCTGCTGGCCGGCGTGGCCGAGGCCTTCGGTCTGGAGGCGCCGCCGGAGCGCATCGAGGTCTACGACAACAGCCACATCATGGGGACCAACGCCGTCGGCGGCATGGTCGTGGCCGGGCCCGAGGGATTCCAGAAGAACCAGTACCGCAAGTTCAACATCAAGGGGACCGAGCTCACCCCCGGCGACGACTACGGCATGATGAAGGAGGTGCTGCGGCGCCGCTTTGCCCGCCTGGTCAAGGACGAGGAGGGCGGCGACGACAGCGCCCGGCCAGACCTGGTGCTGATCGACGGCGGCAAGGGCCAGCTGGACGCGGTGCTGGAGGTGATGGCCGACCTGGGCGTCGACGACATCGCCGTGGTCGGGGTGGCCAAGGGCCCGGACCGCGACGCCGGGCTGGAGCGGTTCTTCATGCCGGGCAAGACGCCCTTCATGCTCGAGCCCAAGTCGACGGTGCTCTACTACCTGCAGCGTCTGCGCGACGAGGCCCACCGCTTCGCCATCGGCACCCACCGGGCCAAGCGTTCGGCGGAAATGAAGCGCAATCCGCTCGACGAGATCGACGGCGTCGGACCCGGCCGCAAGAAGGCGCTGCTCCATGCGTTCGGCTCGGCCCGAGAGGTCGGCAAGGCCTCGGTCGATGATCTGATGAAGGTCGACGGCGTCAGCGGACCACTGGCGCAGCGCATCCATGACTTTTTCCGCAAGTGACGCGTTCAGACGCTATGGTGCGCTCATGAAATCGCTTCCCAACCTGATCACCGGCCTGCGGCTGGTTCTGACGCTGTTCGTATTCCTTGCCCTGATCGGGCTGATGCCGGTGTCGCCGGTCTATCGCTGGGCGATGGTCTCGGCGCAGGAACCGGCGGCCATCCAGCAGGCCCTCTACTTCTTCGCCTTCTGGGGCTTCCTCATCGCGGCGGTCACCGACTTCCTCGATGGCTGGATAGCGCGCCGCTTCGACGCGACCAGCACGCTGGGCGCCATCCTGGACCCGATCGCCGACAAGGTGCTGGTGGCGGGCATGGTCGTGGGCATCGCGGCGCTCGGCAACTGGATCGTCGCCCTGGCCGGCGGCCTGATCCTGTTCCGGGAGTTCTCGGTCAGCGCCCTGCGCGAGACCCTGGCGCCCAAGGGGCTGAAGCTGCCGGTGACCACGCTTGCCAAGTGGAAGACCACGCTGCAGCTGGTGGCGCTGGCGGCGGAACTGTTCGTGTTCGGCTGGCGGGCCTGGGGCCTGCCGGAAGACCCCGAACTGATCGGCCGGGCCTTCATGACCGCCCACGGCGTGCTGGCGCTGGCCGCGGTGGTCACGGTCTGGACCGGCGTCGAGTACGCCCTGGCGGCCCGCAAGGCGCTGAAGGCCTGACTTTGGCCGCAGAACGATGGTCAGGGTTACGCGGTGGCGGTGATCGTGCCATGATCAGCCGCGTAAACCTTGGTGAAAACGGTGCTGACTTCCCTCGCCATGACGCTGGCGCTACTGGCGCAGGATAACCCTGCGGTGCTGCAGTCCTGCGTGTTCGAGGAGACTGGCTGGGTTTGCCGCTATCGCACCGAGGAGAGCGCGGTCGAGCTGGTGCCGCCCACGGTCGCGCCGCGGCTGCCCGACCCCAGGCCCCGCCCCAGGCCCGAGGCCCCCCTTACCAAGGAAGAGACGCGCCAGGCCAAGCTGATCCGGCGCTGCGCTGATGCGTCCTGGATGTCGCTGTGCACGCCCGGTGATCGCAAGGAGGCCAGGGAACTCAAGGAGGCGGCAGAGGCTCGCGCGACGCTGCGCCTGAGGGTGACCACCCTGGTCGCCGATGATCGTTGCCCCGACGCGGTCGGCGCCGCGCTGCAGGGCGGCGACCTGGCGCTGGCCCGGGAGATCCGAGAGTTCTGCGCGGCGGACAAGGTCGTGGACAAGCCGGAGAAGGCTGCGGAGAAGAAATAATCCTCCGGCCGCGGCGGTCGACCGCGCCACCCACCGTCATCTGAAACGACAAGGCCCGCGCCGGATCACCGGCGCGGGCCTGTTTCGTCTGGTTGCCGGGCCCCGCAGGACCTGGTCAGCCTATCTGCAGTCGGCGCTGCCTTCTGGGCAGCCCTCGAAGTGAACTTGCGGCGGCTCGACCGTGACGCGCGACGGCTTCACGCGAACGTCGGGCGCCCGGATGTAGATCTGGACCGGCTCGACGCGGATGGGGGGAGCCTCGACGTAGATCGGCGGACCTTTGACGTCGATGCGGCCCGACGGAACCGAGACTGGCGGCGAGGTGATGTAGATGCCGGGACCGCCCGAGGCGCTGACGCTCCATGCCGGGCCGGGGGTGTAGAACTGCCGGTTGATCCGGCACGGGCAGTTGGGGTCGTTGGGGTGGGGCGACTCGTTACAGCCGTGCCACGGAGCCGGCGGTCCGGGATGCGGTCCCGGCGGCGGCCCTCCGGCAGTCGCGCCGCCCGCTGCGGCGCTGGCCAGCAAAGCGGTCGAAACCGCCACCATCAACTTGCGCATATCCCGCCTCCGAATGGTCCACGCAGGAACCTGAACAGTGCCCCCAGAGCACTCGTCGAACATGGTTAGTCGAGGGTGGCGGGGCTGGCAAGCGCTCGTTAACCATCAGAGTTCGCGGTTCGCCCCTCAGGCGAATTCTGTCCGCGTGGCGTGTATTTATGCGGCGAGGGTGATCGTTCGGTGGGCGCTACTCGGCGGCCATCAGCGTGATCTCGGGTGGGGCTTCATCGGCCGGTTGAACGACGTCAGGGTCGGAGGGACCGTGCAACAGCCAGTCCGACGCCGGAGCCTCCATCCGCTCGCCACGCATCAGGATCGCGATGAGCACGGGGCCAACGCTACGCACAACCATGATTGCCTCCGGGACTCGATGCGGAATTTGAGAGTGGATCGCAATTGAGGCCGGCTCAAGACCGCTGGTCGGCTCCGGCCCGCTCACGCTGCGTCTTTTGATCCATGACAACGCGCGCCGGCCGGGAATCTGTTGTGCTCGCCCACGCTCCTCCATCGTAACGAGCGCCCGTCGGCCATCGACGCCCGTCCCGTGCGACCTGCAACCGGAAGACTGCGCCATGACCGCCATGCATAGACTGAGGCTCTTTCACGCCGTGCTCGCCTTGGGGGTGGTGCTGGCCTTTCTGAGTCCGGACTGGGGGCCGGTTCACCTCTGGCTGGGCTATGGCGTCGCCGTGATGATCCTGCTGCGGCTGGTCATGGCCTTCACCGGCGCCCCCCAGCTCGGCCTGATGCGCTTCTACCCGCATGTCCACGGGCTGAAGCTGGGCACGGTGTTCACCCATCCCGCCATCAGCGGCGCGCTGCTGATGGGCATTGCGATCTGCCTCATCGGGGTAACCGGAACCGGCATCGCGCTGGACCGCGGCCGGACCTTCGGCCTCGATCGTCCGGCGTCACGCCAGCAGGCTTTGTCAGCGGAGCAGAAGGCTCCGGTTGTCCGTAGCGGCGCGGACGAGGAAGACGGTGAACATCGCCGCCGCGGGGACCATGATCGTGGTGAGGACGAGGGCGAGGACGCCATCGAGGAAGTTCACGAGCTCCTCGGCAACCTGCTGATGTTCCTCGTCGGCGGCCATGTCGCCTACCTGCTCATCTTCAAGCGGCCGCTGGCGCGCTTCATGCTCTTCCTGACGCCGGCCCGGCATCCGGCGCGGCCGCTGGAGCCTAAGGCAGGGGAATGAACTCGTCGTTGTCCAGATCGGGCAGCTTCATGCGGCCGGCGCGCCAGTCGGCCTTGGCCTGCTCGATCCGCTCCTTGCTGGAGGAGACGAAGTTCCATTCGATGAAGCGCGGTCCGATCGGCTCGCCGCCCAGCAGCATGACGGTGGAAGGCTCCAGCGCCGTGAAGGTGATCGTGTCGCCCGGTGCGAAGACGGCCATCTGGCCGGTGCGCAGGGTCTGGCCGCCGGCCTCGACGCTGCCTTTGGCGACATAGGCGGCGCGCTCGGGATACTCGGCGGGCAGGGCGGCGCGGGTTCCGGCCGCCATTTCCCAGTGGACATAGAAGGTCGGCGAGAACACCGGCACCTTCGCCTCGGCCCCGAAGGCCTTGCCGGCGATCAGGCGCGCGGCCATGCCGCCGCCCTCGTAGAAGGGCAGGTCGTCAGCGCCCTCATGATGGGAAAAGGCCGGCGCGGCCTCCTCGTGTTCGACCGGCAGGGCCAGCCAGGTCTGGATGCCGTCCAGGCGTCCGCCCTCGCGGCGCAGGTCCTCGAAGCGTTCGGAGTGGGTGATGCCGCTGCCGGCGGTCATCCAGTTGACCTCGCCGGGCCGGATGACGATGTCGGAGCCGACGCTGTCCTTGTGGGTCATCGCCCCCTCGAACAGGTAGCTCAGCGTCGACAGGCCGATGTGCGGATGCGGCCGCACGTCGACCTCGCGGCCGAAGCCGGGCTGGAAAGTCGCGGGGCCCATGTGGTCGAAGAAGATGAACGGCCCGACCGTCCGCCGGGCGTGCCAGGGCAGCACCCGCCCGACCTCGAACCCGCCCAGGTCCTTGCGCCGTTGGTCGATGACGAGGTCGATCATGGGAGGCTCCGGTCAGGCTGGGACACCAGGAGCATGGCCTGCCATGGCCGATAGCGGAAGGGCGGGTGTCGCTAGTGGAGAGTTCCGGGCAGGGTCAGGCTCCATAGCTGGATCGGCGCAGGCGCGGCCGTCGTCAGCCTGCCGTCCGCACCCCGGGCGGCCCAGCGGGCGTGGCCCACGAAGACCACCTCGTCGCCCGACACCGCCGCCAGTGTTAGGTCGTCCATGCCCGGCCGACCGGCGGCAAGCACGGCGGCATCCTCGACAACGCGACAGTCAGGACTGATCCGAAGCAGCATTACCCTCTGAGGCAAGACGCCGTTCTGGGTGACGATGACCGCCATGGGCAGCGGCGAGGCTCGCTTGAGGTTGAAATCGAAATCCGGCGCGGCGACGAGCCCGTCGGTTCCCGCCAGACCCGTCCTGAGTCCGCCCAGCGGCTGAACCTTGCCGCTGGCCAGCTCGACGCGGTGCAGGCCGGTGGAGTAGTCGGCGACGATCATCGCCGCCTCTCCCGGGCAGAAGGCCATCCCCTGCGGCGACATCATCTGGCCGGGCGCGACGACCCGCTCCAGCTGCGCGCCGCCAGGCTGCAGACGCCAGACCCCTCCCCCGACAGAGTCTGTGGCGTAGACGGCGCCGTCGCCCGCGATGGCCACGTCGCCGAGCTGATGCTTTCCGCCGCTGTCCGGCAGCGCGAACCGCGCCAGGATGCGACCGTCCGCCAGCGAGACCTTGAGCAGGCCCGTCCGCGAGGGGCCCGAGCCGCCGGGAACGCCCTGGCCCCAGGCCTCCGCCGCCCAGAGCAGGCCGCGTTTCGTATCGGCCGCCATGCCGAAGAGGGCGCCCGTCGCACCGTCGGCTTCAAGGAACCGCTCGCCGCCGGCGGGGCCGATCCGCAGGATGGTGCGACCGGAGACCGTGCTCAGCAGCCAACCCTTGCCGTCGTTGGCGAGGCCCTCGCCGATAAACTCTGGTTCTCCGGAGATCGAGGTCAACTCCCTGATCTCGCCTACGGGCCTGGCGCTCTCCGCCATTTTCGCCGCAACCTCGGCATAGCCCGGCAGGGCCATCAGGGTCTTGAGCGCCGGGTCGCGATCGACATCGAGAACATGGCCCATGAAGGCGTAGGAGGTGAGATTCTTCAGAGCCGCTTCAAGATCGCCGGCCGCTGCCTGCACCCGCGCCAGCCGGATATAAGAGCCGGCGACGTCGGGATAGAGCGCCAGCGCCGCCTCAAGCGCGGCCCTTGCCTTGGGAAGCTCGCCGGTTTGCGCGGCCGTCACGCCTTCGCGGCGGAGGCGCTGGTACTGTTCAAGGCGGGTTTCAGGGGCATCGGCGGCGATCAGGAAGATCGCCGCCAGCGCCGTCAGCGCGATCCTAGCCGTGCGGGCTGACATAGGGGCTGACCATGCCGAGAGGGACGGCGGTGGTATTCTTGACGCCGCGGATGACGATGCGGCTCTCGATGTTGGAGACCAGGCCCAGCGACAGGATCTTGTCGCGCAGGAAGTCGTCGAAGGCGTGCATGTCGCGGGTGACGATACGAAGCTCGTAGTCGGCGGCGCCGGTCACCGTGGCGCACTGGGTGACCTCGGCCCATTTCACGACGTTGGACTCGAACAGTTCGAGGTTCTCCTTGGTCGGCAGCGAGAGCTTGACGGTGCAGTAGACCTCGAAGCGCAGGCCCAGCTGCTCGCGGTCCAGGATGGTCACCCGGCGCTGGATGATGCCCGCGTCCTCCAGGCGTTTGATCCGGCGCCAGCATGGGCTGGACGACAGGCCGACGCGCTCGGCGATTTCGGCGACGGACAGGCTGGCGTCGTGCTGGATGAGATCGAGAATCTTTGCGTCAACCGCGTCTAGCTGCTCGGACAAACCTTTTTCCCCCAATTGGCCATTACGCGCCCCGATCGTGCCGAACCCCCCTGTGAAAGGGGCACGGCTTTGGCAAGCAATTTCGCCGTGCTTATATGATCTTGCAAGCCGAAGAATGACCGCCAAGGGAAAGATTTTTCAATGCGGCACCAGGAAGTGACGCTAGACGACAAATATCTTCTCGAAGACGGCCGCGCGTTCATAACCGGCGTGCAGGCTCTGATCCGGGTGATGCTTGACCGTCGACGCCTCGACGAGCGCGACGGCCTGAACACGGCCGGCTACATTTCGGGCTACCGCGGCTCGCCCCTCGGCGGGCTGGACCAGCAGGCCGCACGGGCCGGCAAGCTGCTCAAGGGTCACGAGATCGTCTTTCAGGAAGGTCTCAACGAGGACCTCGCCGCCACCGCCGTCTGGGGCAGCCAGCAGGCCAACCTGTTCCCGGGCGCGAAGTACGATGGCGTCAGCGCCATGTGGTACGGCAAGGCGCCGGGCGTCGACCGCACCGGCGACGTCTTCAAACACGCCAACTTCGCCGGCGTCATGCCGACGGGCGGCGTGCTGGCCGTGGCCGGCGATGACCACAACTGCAAGTCCTCGACCCTGCCCAGCCAGTCGGAGTTCGCCTTCCAGGACTTCGAGATGCCGGTGCTGTCGCCGGCCGACGTTCAGGAGGTGCTCGACTACGGCATCCTGGGCCTGGCCATGTCGCGCTTCAGCGGCCTGTGGGTCGGGCTGATCGCGCTGGCCGACACCATGGACAGCGGCGTGACCATCGACGTCTCGCTGGACCGCCACAAGGTGGTGATCCCCGACAACTTCCCGATGCCGCCGGGCGGCCTGCACATCCGCACCAAGGACCAGCCGCTGGAGAAGGAGACCCGTCTCCGCAACCACAAGCTTCCGGCCGCCCTCGCCTTCGCCCGCGCCAACACCATCGACCGGGTGGTGCTCGCCTCGCCGCGGCCGCGTCTGGGCATCGTCTGCCAGGGCCAGGCCTACAAGGACGTGCTCGAGGCCTTCCAGGCCATGGGCATCACGCTGGACGAGGCCGCCGCCCTGGGGGTGTCGATCTACAAGGTCGGCATGCCCTGGCCGCTGGAGCCGCAAGGGCTGCGTGCCTTCGCCGCCGGCATCGAGACCCTGATGGTCATCGAGCACAAGCGGGCGCTGATCGAGCCCCAGGCCCGCGCCGCCCTCTATGACCTGCCGGCCCACGCCCGGCCCCGGATCATCGGCAAGCGCGACGAGAACGGCCAACCACTGATGGAGGAGACCGGCTCACTGTCGGTCGCCGCCATCGCACTCGACCTCTACGACCGCCTGCCGGCCGGACCGCACAAGGAACGGGCCCAGGGCTACATCGACCGCGTGTCCGCCTCGGGTGTCGCCGCCGTCAGCCTCGCCGCCGACCAGCAGCGCAAGCCGTTCTTCTGCTCGGGCTGCCCGCACAACACCTCGACCCGCGTGCCGGAGGGGTCCCGCGCCCTGGCCGGCATCGGCTGCCACTACATGGCCAGCTTCAACGACCCGTCGACCGACCTGAACACCCATATGGGCGGCGAGGGCCTGACCTGGGTCGGCGCGGCGCCCTTCACCACCGAAAAGCACGTCTTCCAGAACCTTGGCGACGGCACCTACAACCACTCCGGTTCGCTGGCCATCCGGGGCGCGATCGCGGCGAAGGCCAACATCACCTACAAGCTGCTGTTCAACGACGCGGTGGCCATGACCGGCGGCCAGGCGGCCGAGAGCGGCTTCACCCCGGCGCAGATCACCCGCCAGCTGGCCGCCGAGGGCGTGACGAAAACCGTCATCGTCGTCGACGACGTCGCCCGCTACGAGGGCGTCAAGGATCTGGCGCCCGGCGTCGAGGTCCACCCCCGCGGCGACCTGATGAAGGTCCAGCGCGAACTGCGCGAGACGCAGGGCGTCACCGTCCTGCTCTACGACCAGACCTGCGCCACCGAGAAGCGCCGCCGCCGCAAGCGCGGGACCATGGCCAAGGCCCCGCAGCGCGTCTTCATCAACCCGCTTGTCTGCGAAGGCTGCGGCGACTGCAGCAAGAAGTCGAACTGCGTCTCGGTCGAGCCGCTGAACACCGAGTTCGGCCGCAAGCGGAAGATCAACCAGTCGACCTGTAACCAGGACTACAGCTGCGTCGACGGCTTCTGCCCCTCCTTCATCACCCTGGAGGGGGCCGAGAACGCCACCACCGAGAAGATGGCGGCCCTGACCGCCGACGCGACGCCGCTGCCCGAGTTCGAGCCGCTGGAGGGGGTGCGCCGCATTGTCTTCACCGGCATCGGCGGAACCGGTGTGACCACGGTCGCCTCGATCCTGGCCATGGCCGCTCATATCGACGGCCGCGCCGCCAGCGTGGTCGACATGACCGGCCTGGCCCAGAAGGGCGGCTCGGTGTTCAGCCATGTGAAGATCGGCGAGCATGAGGACACCGTGGTCGGCGGCCGCGTGCCGGCGGCGACGACCGACGTGCTGATCGCCTGCGACCTGCTCGTCGCGGCCAGCCCCGACGGCCTGGCGCTGTTCTCGAAGAAGGTGACGCGGGCGTTCGGCAACGCCGACTTCTCGCCCACCGCCGACTTCGTCACCAACCGGGACGTCCGCTTCGACACCGCCCGGATGGCCCGCCGCATCACGGCCGCGACCAAAAGCTACGAGGCCTGCCCCTCGCAGGCGCTGGCCGAGCACAAGCTCGGCGACGGCATCTACGCCAACATGATCATGCTGGGCTTCACCTGGCAGAAGGGCGTGATCCCGGTTTCCAGCCGCGCGCTGTACCGGGCCATCAAGCTGAACGGCGTCGACTACGAGTCCAACCTGCAGGCCTTCGAGGTCGGCCGGAAGGCGGCGATGGATCCGGAGTTCCGGGGCCTGCCCGAGGACTCGGTCCCGACGCCGGACACCATGCCGCTGGACCAGCTGATCGAGAAGCGTACGGCCGAGCTGACTGCCTATCAGGACGCCGGCTACGCGGCCCGCTATCGCAAGCGGGTGGACCAGGTCCGGGCCGCCGAGGCCGGCCTGAACGCCGGTGACGCCCTGACCCGCGCCGTGGCCATCAACCTCTACAAGCTGATGGCCTACAAGGACGAGTACGAGGTCGCCCGGCTCTACACCGACGGCCGGTTCGCGGCCGAACTGGCGGGGACCTTCAAGGGCGGCAAGGCCAAGGTCTGGATGTCCCCGCCGCTGATCGCGCCAAAGGGACCGGACGGCATGCCCAGGAAGATCGCGCTCGGCGGCTGGATGATCGACCTCGTCTTCCCGGTGCTGTCCAGGATGAAGGGTCTGCGCGGCGGCGCGTTTGATATCTTCGGCATGACCGAGGAGCGGAAGATGGAGCGCGGGCTGATTGCCTCGTACGAGGCTCAGCTCGACCGCATCCTCGCCGGCCTCGCCGCCGACCGTCTGCCGCTGGCCGCCCGCATCGCGGCGGTCCCGCAGCAGATCCGCGGCTTTGGCCACATCAAGGACGCCTCGGTGAAGGTCGCGAAGGCCGACGAGGCCGCGCTCTGGGCCGAGTGGGGCGCATAAGCAGAAGGGCCGGCCCCTCTCGCGAAGGACCGGCCCAGCTGTCTTTCGGGTAACTGACCCGTCAGGCGACCTTGTCGAGCGCGGTCGCCTTCGGTCCCAGCGGCCGGGCAGCGTCGCGCTCGGCGGTCAGGGCGGTGTAGAGGGCCGTCTCGCCCGCGCGGCGGGCCGCCTCGATCAGGGTCAGGTCAATGATGTCACGCTGGGCGTGGCTGCCGCCGAAGCGGCCAGCCCGGTTGCGCACCGGACGCAGCGCCTCGACCGCGCCCTTCCAGTCGCCCTCGGCGAAGGCGGCGATGCCGTTCACGACCGGCGCGCCGACCTCGCCCACGAAGACGGCGTTGTCGCCAGGACCGGCGATGGCGCGGGCCTGGGCGTCCTTCAGCGTGGTGAGCGCCGCCCGGTCGCCGACGCCGGCATAGGCCATGGCCGCGTGGGCGTCGTTGAAGGCGTAGGTGCTTTCACCGCCCGAGGTCGTCTGCCAGCTGTGGGCCAGCGGTTGCCAGCGGTCGCCGACATCGACGCCCAGCAGCTGCAGCCGCCACAGCAGCGCCGAGGCGTCCACCATGTCGAAGGCCAGGGTCGAGCGGGCGCCCCAGATCGGACCGTCATAGAGGTCGAGGACTTCGGCGGTGTCGCCCAGACCCAGATGGAACAGGGCCAGGTGCCACCAGTTGTGGACGGCGAAGAAGCTCTCGTGCGTCCAGCGCTTGATGTCCTGGCGCATCCAGTCGACGCCGTCCTCGCGGCGGTCCTGCATTTCCAGGACGTGGGCGACGGCGTGCTGGGCCCAGCCGTTGCGCGGTTCCAGATCGATAGCCAGCCGGCCAGCGGCCTCGGCGCGATCATAGAGACCGGTCTCCTCCAGTCCGAAGGCCAGCATGCCCTGGATGGCGTGGAAGCCGGGCATGGAGCGGTCCCAGACGGGCAGGGCGCGGCCGATGCGGTCGCGCAGCATGCGGGACTCGCCGAGCAGGAAGTCGGTCAGCTGACCGGCCTGAAGGGCCAGGGCGTCGCGCGGATACGCGATGGCGACGTCCTCGAGGATTCGGGCCGCGCCGCGCAGGTCGCCCTGCAGCATGGCGCCGACAGCAGCGACATGGCCGGCCTCGCGGTCGTTCATCGGCGCGCCGACCACGGCGGCGTGCGCGGCAGCGGCGACCGGAACGGCCTCGGCGTCGGTGCCGCTGAGCATCAGGTAGGCGGTGAGCATATGGGCCATGACGAAGCGCGGGCTGTCTTCGGTGGCTTGGGCCAGCGCGGTCACGGGGTCGCCGACGAAGCACTGGAAGTTGGCGAGGGCGTCGCTGTAGAGGACGGCGGCGGCGGGACTGGCGCCGCTCAGGGGCGCGGTGGTGGCGATGTCGAAGGACATGGGGAGTGTCTCCTTTGGTGTGGCGACCTTCTAGGGCCACGCCCGTTCGCCCTCTAGAAGACCCATGGTCGAGGAGGCTCGGCAAGCGGAAATGCGCAACGTTTCCGGCGGCTTGGAGCGCGGTCGGAGGCGCAAAGCCGCCCTTGGCGCGACGCGAGACCTCCTAAAACAGTACCGACGGTGCGGTTCGGCGCCTTGGCGACAGCCGTCGGCATGCTAGGGCAGGGTCATGAGCGAGTTCGATTTCGACGCCGTGGTGGTCGGGGCCGGGGCCGTGGGCCTGGCCACCGGCCATGCGCTGTCGCGGCGCGGCCTGACCGTCGCGGTGTTGGAGAAGGAGCCGGCCTTCGGGCAGGGCGTCTCGTCCCGCAACTCCGAGGTCATCCACGCGGGCCTCTACTATGCGACGGGCTCGATGAAGGCGCGGCTGTGCGTGCAGGGCCGGCGGCTGCTCTACGCCTTCCTGGACAGCCACCACGTCGACTACCGCAAGTGCGGCAAGCTGGTCGTCGCCACGGCGCCCGAGGAGGTCGCCCGGCTGGACGCCATCCTCGAGCAGGCCCGCACCAATGACGTCGAGGGCATGGAGGTCCTGACCGCCGCCCAGGCCATGGCCCTGGAGCCGGGCCTGGCCTGCCACGGCGCATTGCTGTCGCCCGAGAGCGGCGTCTTCGACAGCCACGGCTACATGCTGGCCCTGGTCGGCGAGATCGAGGCGGCGGGCGGCGCCGTGGTCACCGCCACCCCGTTCGAGGGCGCGGCCCGGCTGCCGGGCGGCGGCTTCCGCGTCCGGGCCGGCGGCGAGGCGCCGACCGAGCTGACCTGCCGCCTGCTGGTCACCGCGCCCGGCCTGTCGGCCCAGGCCGTGGCGGCGGACATCGAGGGCTACCCGGCCGGGCAGATCCCGGCCGGCCACTACGGCAAGGGCGTCTATTTCCGGCTGCAGGCGAAGGCGCCCTTCGAACGACTGGTCTATCCGCCTCCGATCCACGGCGCGCTGGGCACCCATTATCGCAAGGACCTCGGCGGCCAGGCGGTGTTCGGCCCGGACCTGCAGTTCGTGGACACCGAGGACTACAGCGTCGATCCGGCCAAGGCGGCGGAGTTCGCCGCCTACATCCGCCGCTTCTGGCCGGCGCTGGACGAGACCCTGCTGTCCCCCGACTACGCCGGCATCCGCCCCAAGCTCCACGGCCCCGGCGAGCCGCAGCCGGACTTCAGGATCGACGGGCCGCAGGTGCACGGCGTCGAGGGGCTTGTGGCGCTGTTCGGCATCGAGAGCCCGGGGCTCACGTCGTCGCTGGCCGTCGGCGAAGCGGTTGCGGAGCGGCTGGGGCTGTAGCGCCGTGTCCTTCGAAACGCCGCTGCGCGGCTGCTCAGGATGACTGGGCTGGAAGGCTACCCACACAAGTCATGCTGAGCAGCGCCGCAGGCGCGTGTCGAAGCACGCAGGGAGTCTAGAGCTACCCCTTCGGCACGATCTTCAGCACCCGCCCCTTGGCGTTGTCGGTCACCACATAGACCGCGCCGTCGGGGCCGACGCGCACGTCGCGGATGCGTTCGCCAAGGTCCTGCAGCAACCACTCCTCGCCCACGACCCTGTCGCCCTCGAGGGTCAGGCGGACCAGCCTCTTGCTGGAGAGGCCGCCGATGAAAAGGCTGCCCTTCCAGGCCGGGAACAGGTCGGCGTCATAGAAGGCCATGCCCGAGGGGGCGATGACGGGGTCCCAGTAGTAGACCGGCTGCTCCAGCCCGGCCTTCGCGGTCAGGCCCTCGCCGATCGGCCTGCCGTTGTATTCGACGCCGTAAGTGATGGTTGGCCAGCCGTAGTCCTTGCCAGCCAGCGGAATGTTCAGCTCGTCGCCGCCCTTGGCGCCGTGCTCGACCGTCCACAGCTGCCCGGTGGCGGGGTTGAAGGCCGCCGACTGAATGTTGCGGTGGCCGCTCGACCAGATGCCCTTGTTGGCCTCGCTGACGGCCGTGAAGGGATTGTCCTTGGGCACGGCGCCGTCCGGGTAGATGCGGATCACCTTGCCGAAGGCGGACGTCAGGTCCTGGGCCTGCGTCCGGCCCGGCAGGATCGAGCGCTCGCCGGTGGTGATGAACAGGAAGCCGTCGGGCGAGAAGGCCAGGCGGCTGCCGTAGTGCATGCCGGACTCGATGGTCGGCGTCATCCGCCAGACGACCTTCACATCCTCCATGCGCGGCGCGGCGCCAGGGACCAGCCGGCCGCGGGCCACTGCCGTGCCGTCGCCGCCCTCGCGCTTTTCGGCGTAGCTCCAGTAGATCAGGCCGTCGGGGCCGACGACGACGTCCAGCAGGCCGCCCTGACGGGCCGGATAGACCTCGGGCAGCCCGGCGACAGGCGCCGACAGCCTGCCGTCCTGGCCGACGATGCGCAGGCGGCCGGCCTTCTCGGTGACCAGCATCTCGCCGCCCGGCAGGAAGGCCAGGCCCCAGGGCTTCTCCAGCCCCTCGGCGACGGTGACGACCTCGAAGGCGACATTGGCGGTGGCCAGCGGCGCGCGGGTCTGGCCCGGGAAGGCGGGCGCCTGGCCGGCGCCGTCGGCGGGACGGGTCTCCAGCGGCTGGCCGCCCGTCCGTCCCGAGGTCTGGGCGACGGTGGCCTCGCCGCCACAGGCGGCGAGCGCCAGGGCGGCGGTGATCAGAACGAGCGGACGCATCGAAAACTCCTCAGGCTTCGCCGAGCAAAGACGTCAGGGCGGCGGCCGGTTCCGCGCCCTCGATGTCGATCGGAAACATAGGGCGAGGACCGGCCGTGGCCAGGCCCGCGAGACTGCCGGCGATGCCACGCATCAGAGGGCGCCCAGGCGGGAGAACAGGCTGCGCCACTCCTCGACCACGGCGGCCTGGCTGAACTCGCCCTCGACGCGGGCGTGGCCGTTCTGGACCAGCCGGATCTTCATCATCGGGTCGGCCAGGATGGCCTTCACCGCGTCGGCCAGCGGCTCGGGCTCGTCCAGCGGGACAAGGATGCCGTCCTCGCCGTGCCGGATCAGGGCGCCGGGACCCTGGCTGTCGGCGGCCACGACCGGCAGACCGTGGGCCCAGCTCTGGATGACCACATTGCCCAGCGGCTCGAACCGGGAGGGGAAGACGCAGACGTCGGCCGTCTGGTACAGCGCCCCGGCGTCGTTGCGCCACCCCAGGAACCGCACGCGGTCGGCGACACCCAGCGCGGCGGCCATGGCCTTCAGCTTGTCTTCCAGCGGCCCGTCGCCGGCGATCCACAGAAAGGCGTCGGGGATCATCGTCAGGGCCTTGAGGCTGACGTCGTGGGCCTTGGCGTCGTGCAGGCGACCCATGCCGAGCAGCAGCGGAACGCCCTGCGGCGTATCGAGGCCGGCGCGGGCGACCGGCTGAACGTCCTCGGCGGCGGCGGCGAAGTTGGGGATGTAGCTGACCTGCCCGGCCGGCCAGCCCTGACCGACGATCCAGTCAGTGATGTCGCGGGTGTTTCCGACCAGATGGTCGAAGCCGGTGTAGTATTTCAGGCTGTAGTAGCCGCCCAGCCGCCCGATCCGTTTCCACGGGCCGGTCGGCGTGTGGCGCGCGGCGCGGTTCATCCAGGCGACCAGGGCGGTGGCGCCGGTCTGGCGGGCGAAGCCGGCGATGCGCGGCCTTGTGAGAAAGTCGATCGGACCGCCGAAGCCGAAGCTGTTCGTGGCCACGCCGGCTTCGGCCAGCAGGCCGGCTCGCCCGGCGTGAGGCCGCAGCGCGCAGGCCTGCTTCAGCCCCGCCGCCTGCAAGGCGCGAACCAGGTCGACGAAGTAGGTTTCGGCGCCGCCGTCGCCACGCGAACCGAGAAGGTGAAGCACGCTCATGCCGGGCGGACCCTAGCCTCTGGCGGGCGGTTTCCCAAGAGGATGATCAGGCGCTTGAAGCGGAACGCGGCGACCCGTATAAGGCGCGCCTCGCGCGTGTCGCGATACCCGTGGCTGGGTAGCTCAGATGGTTAGAGCGGTGGATTCATAACCCACAGGTCGGCGGTTCGATCCCGCCCCCAGCTACCAGCGCTCTCCCGGCAACCCCCGGTCGCGACGCCGACGACTTTGCCGGACTTCGTGGTTCCAGGCGCCGCGCAATCCCGCCCTATTCCGGCTTCCGGATGGCGTTACGGTTCGGTTGGGTTCGACCTTTTCCCGGGACCCTGTGAGGCGTCATGCGTTTTTCAACCGCCGTCATCGCCGTCGCTATCCTGACCATGGCGAGTCAGGCTTCGGCGGAAGGCCCTCCGGCCGACGCAGCGGTCAGCACCGCTCCGGCCGAGGGCGCGGGCGCTCCGCTGTCCACCCGCCAGCAGATCGACCAGTACCTGGCGTCGTCCCCGGCGGCCACGCCGGCGCCGGACCTCTACCGGCAAGGAGACGCCGCGAGAGAGGCTGAGGGTAAACGGCGTATCCGGGGCGAAGTCTCGCTGGGCGTGGGCACGGGCGGCTATCGGAACGGTTCGGTGTCGGCGGTGATTCCGCTGGGCGAAACCGGCGCCCTGGCGCTGGGCTACAGCCGGACGGAGAACGGCTACGGCTTCATCGACCACGGCCAGCGCGGGTACGTCTACGACGACGATTTCGACAGCCTGTCCGCGCCGCTGTCCCTGGAGACCGGGTGCGACGCGAGCCTGCGCGGGCGGGGATGGTACAATGATGTTCAGCCCGAGCTGACCGGACGCATCCGAACCGCGGCGGAACGCTGCGCGACGCGCTAGCTTTGCGTCACGCGGCCTGTTCCCCGGCCGCCAGGGCCCCGACGCCGTCCAGCGCCGACTGCAGCGCCTGCAGCATCCGCTCGGCCTTGATCGGCTTTTCGACCACGTCGTTCATGCCCGCCTCAATGTAGGACCGCACGTCCTCCGGATCGGCGTTGGCCGTCAGGGCGATGATCGGCGTGCGGGCGACCGGGCCGGGCAGGGCGCGGATGGCGCGGGTGGCGGCGACGCCGTCCATGCGCGGCATCTTGATATCCATCAGGATCAGGTCAAACGACCGCGCCTGGACCGCCTCCAGAGCCTCAAGCCCGTCGACGGCCTGCTCGGAGGTGCATTCGAACATCTCGCACAGCGCCTCGGCGACCATACGGTTGGTGGCGTTGTCGTCGACGATCAGCACATGGGCCGCGCGGGCCGAGGGTGCGCCGTTGCCGCTGACGCCGGCCGGAACGTCCATCGACACCGGCGCGGCGATGAATTCGAAGGTCACGGTCACGCCGGCGCCGGGATTGGGCTCGGCGCGGATCATGCCGCCCGCCGCGCTGACGATCCGGCTGGCGAGCGCCATGCCGAGGCCGGCGGTGAGCCCTTCGGGGTGGTCATCGCTCGCCTGGCCGAGGGGGGCGAAGATATGGGCCAGCGCCTCGGCGGACAGTTCGGAGCCCGCGTCGCGCACGCGCCCTTCCATCAGCAGGCCTTCGGGCGTCAGTCGCGCCTTGAGGGACACCTCGACGGCGCCGCGCCGGGTTTCGGCCAGCGCCCGGAAGACCAGCGCGTCGAACACCTGCAGCAGCCGGACCTCGTCCAGCTGCGCGGCGTGGTCCGGATCGCCGTCATAGGCGGTCAGCAGGGTCAGGCCGGTGGACGCCGCGCGCGCCTTCCAGCGCTGGTCGAGCGTGTCCATGACGTCCTGCAGACGGCAGGGATGGGGGTTGAAGACCAGCGTCCCCTGTTCGGCGTCGTGCAGGTCGACGGCCCGGCGCATCAGGCCGGTCAGATCCTCGCCCGTGGCGGCGATGGCCCGCACGCAGGCCTCGGCGTCCGGGGCCAGCGGCTGGCGCAGGAGGCGGGTGGTGAAATCACTTACGCCGTCGAGGCGCTGGAGCACTTCGTGGCTCATCCGGCTGATCAGTTCGGCGTCGGAATTACGCCGTGTCCGCGGGCGGCTCCGGCGGGCTGTGAACAGCATCAACGGATGGCCGACGCCCAGATACTGTCCGTCCTCGACAGCAATGAAGCCGCGCGCCAGGGTCTCGGGCCGCGTGGCCAGCGCAAGGTCGCGCAGGGCGCCCGCCGTCATGTCGGCGGCGACGATCACCGGATGGGCGTTCATGACCTCGCGCACCGTCCGCCGATCGGCGGCCAGGGCCAGCGCGACGTCGCGGGCGATGAGCCCGACCGGCGTGCAACCCTCTGTCACCGCGAGCACCAGCGCGTCGGGCTCGGCCAGGAAACGGGCGGCGACATCGGCGCAGCCGGTCTGCGGAGACACCGGGGCGCGACGTTCGATCAGACTGGAAAGCGTATCCATGAGCCGGCTGAGATCATCGTATGGCTGAACACCATGCATCACGCGCGCTTGCGGATAGGTTAAGCGCCCGCCGGACAAAGAAAAACGGCGGGGATTTGCATCCCCGCCGCCCAGGTCTTGTCTAGCCTTGCGGACTAGAAGGTCTTGGTGATCGACACGCCGTAGGTGCGCGGTTCACCGTAGAAGCCGTTCCGGAACAGCCCCGAGGAGTCATCGGTGAGGTAGGTGTCGGTGAGGACTTCCTCATCCGTCAGGTTCTTCACGTAGGCTTCGAGGGACAGGCCCATGCTGGAGTTGGCCACCGTGAACGTCATGTTCGCGTTGTCCCAGGCGTCCAGCTTGTCGGTCGGCGCGTTGTAGATCCGCGAGAACGACTCGGTCTGACGGTAGTAGTCGGCCCGGATCGTCGCGTCCCAGTCGCCCATGGTCCACGTGTACTGGGCGCCCAGCGAAATCGTCCAGTCGGGCGAGTTCGGCAGGTTGTTGCCGCCGAGATCGACTTCATAGCCATCGCTGACCAGGACGCCGAAGGCGTTCACGCCCAGGGCGGTGGGGCCGCCCGGGAACAGCAGGGTGCCGGCCGGAACCGCCGCGGCGATCGTGCAGGCGCCGAGCAGGGCGAACGGGCCCTGAGCGTTAGGCGGGTTGCCGAGGTTGGAGAAGCCCAGGATGCCGGCCGCGCCCGCCGTCGGCAGGACGCAGTTGGCGGCCGAGCTGCTCTTCATCACCGTCAGGTTGGGATCGCCCTGGGTGCGGTTGAACACGTCGATCGACGTCGAGCCGTCGGCGATCTCGGTCTTGAGGTAACCGATGTTGGCGTTCAGGCGCAGGCCGTCCATCGGCGACCAGACGGTTTCCAGTTCGAGACCGGAAATCTTGGCGTCGATGTTTTCGTTCACCGACGCGCGGTTCACGATCTTCGACACCTGGTAGCCGATGTAGTCGTACTTGAAGCCGGTGAGGTTCAGGACCATGGCCCCGCCCATCAGGGTGTTCTTCGAGCCGATCTCGAGGGCGTCGACGAACTCCGGTTCGAAGGTCGGCGACGGACAGGAGAAGATGCTCGGCGAACAGGCCGGGTTCACGCCGCCGGCCTTGTAGCCGCGCGCGTAGGAGAAGTAGAGCAGGCTGCTGTCGGTGAACGAGAAGTCCGGCTTCCAATCGATGTTGAAGCGGCCGGTCGTTTCCTTGAACTCGGCGAACAGGTAAGGTTCGGTCGTGCTCAGCGGGATGCCGGTGCCGGGCGCGGCCAGCACCACGGGACGGTTTTCGACCTGCTTCTTGTCGTGGGTGTAGCGCAGACCGCCCGTCACGCGAACGGTGTCGGTCAGTTGCCAGTAGACTTCACCGAAGGCCGCGCGGGACTTCAGGTGATAGGCGCCGGTGTTGTCGTAGTAGTTCCGGCCCGAACGGTTGGGCGTTTCGTTGGGGTCGATGAAGCAGGGCGTGATGCTGGTGCAGCCCGTCACGGTGACAAACGGCAGGGCGTTCTGGACCTGAGCGCCGGCGGTCAGGGTGTTACCCATGACGTAGTAGTCGCCGTCCGACTTGAAGTCGAGGTAGATGGCGCCGATGTTGAAGTTGAACGGGCCATCAAAGTTCGACTGCAGGCGAAGCTCCTGGCTCCACTGCTTGCTTTCGCCGCCGGAGATGTCGGCGGTCGAGAACTTGTTGAGCTTGCCGAGTTGCGGATCGTCGACCACGCCGCCCGGGAACAGACCGGCGTAGAGCGCGGCGTAACCCGGGACAGCCGCCACCAGGTTGACCGGGTTCGGAACGGCGTTGAAGGTTCCGTTCGGAACGATCCGGTTGTAATCCTGACGGGTGAACAGCGAATTCTTGCTGTAGCCGGTCAGCGCGGTCAGCTGCAGTTCGTCGCTGAGGTCCCACTGGATGTTGAACTGGTAGATGTCGGTTTCGGCCTGGTAGGTCGGGTCGAAGCTCGACTGGATGTTGCGGATATCCGGGTCCTGCATCTGGCCGGCGTACTGGTCGCCGGTCGTGAAGCCGAACAGGGTGCCGAACAGACCGCCCAGGGTGCCACGGCTGTCAGGCGTGCCGAGGATGTTGGCGTCGTTCAGCGGCGTGGGCGCACAGCCGGTGCTGAAGAAGCCCTGCTGGATGTTCGCCACCAGCGGGTTGGCCGAGAAGGCCTGGCCGCCGATGGTGGTCGGAACGACCGCCTTGGTGCAGAGCTGCTTGCCGATCCGCGAGCGGGTGTCGTCCTCCTCGAAGTGATCCCACATGAGCGACATTTCGAAGGTGTCGCTCGGGCGGAAGGAGGCCGTGACGCGGGTGTTCCACAGATCACGGTCGTCGACATCGTTGCCGGTGGTCAGGTTCTCGCCGTAGCCGTCACGCGTCAGCATCGCGCCGGCGGCGCGCACCGCGAACATGTCGCCCAGCGGAATGTTGATCATGCCGCGCAGCTTGCGGGCGTTGAAGTTGCCCACTTCGCCGCGGATCAGGGCCTCGAAGTCGTCGATCGGCTTGGCGGTGATCAGGTTGACCACGCCGCCGGTGGCGTTGCGGCCGTACAGGGTGCCCTGCGGGCCGCGCAGCACTTCGACGCGCTCGACGTCGAAGAACTCGGCTTCGAACAGGTTGTTGGCCGTCAGCGGAGCGTTGTTCAGGTGGATGCCGGTGCCGGCGTCGCCGGAGCCCGCGACCAGCTTGGCGCCAACGCCGCGGATCTGGAAGTTGTAGCCGGTGAAGTTCCCCTTGGAGAAGTTCACGTTCGGGATCGCGAGAACCAGGTTGGGGCCCCCGTCGATCTTGGCCTTTTCAAGCGAGTCCTGGCTGAACGCCGACACCGCGATCGGCACGTCCTGGATCGCTTCTTCCCGCTTCTGGGCGGTGACGACGATCTCGCCGACGGTGGTATCCTGGGCGAAAGCGGGCGCTGCAATAGCCGCAACGGCGGCCAGTGAAACGCTCGCGGCAAGCAGACTCCGCAGGCGCAGAGATCCTGTCATCTGTAACCCTCCCCGGACGGCGCCTCCCGGTGTGCGGGTTTGGCGGCGTCTCTGTGTTTCCTCAGTGTCACGCAATATTTGCCGCCGGGGTGCGTGACACATCCCCCCGCAGCTTCCGTGGATTGCATACGGGCGTTCGGGGACTGTCAACCGTTCGCCGCTAAGTGATCAATGATAGGTTACGGCTTTTCACCTTGTGTTGCCGGTCTGCGTCTGTTGCTTACGCACGGGAAACGACTTCTTCGCGCGGCAGGAGAGCCGACGCCGCAAATACCGGCGCCTCAAGGGGTTGCGGCGAGTCTCCCACGTTTCGCTACGTCAACGGCTCGTGTAGTAGGGACCCGCCGCCACGCCACACCGAAGCGCTTTGGGACCCCGCCCGCATGATCCCCGCCGAACCGTCCGCCGACGGAGCCCTCGTCCTCTTTTCCGGCGGCCAGGATTCGACCGCCTGCCTCGCCTGGGCCCTCGACAGGTACAGGCGGGTCGAGACGGTGGGCTTTGACTATGGCCAGCGTCACATCGTGGAGATGGAGGCCCGGCAGGCCGTCCGCGTCACGATGATGGCGCGCTTTCCGGCCTGGGCCGCCCGACTCGGGGAGGACCATGTGCTCGACATCCGCGGTTTTGGCGCGGTCGCCGAGTCGGCGCTGACCGCCGGCCGCGAGATCGAGATGACGCAGCGGGGGCTGCCCTCCACCTTCGTGCCGGGCCGCAACCTCGTGTTCCTGACCTATGCGGCCGCGCTGGCCGATCGTCGGGGCCTGACGGCGCTGGTGGGCGGCATGTGCGAAACGGACTTCTCCGGCTACCCGGACTGCCGGCGGGACACCCTCGACGCCCTGCAGACCGCGCTCAACCTGGGCATGGACCGGGATTTCCGCATCGAGACGCCGCTGATGCGCCTGACCAAGGCCCAGACCTGGGCGCTGGCCAGCCGGCTGGGCGGCGAGGCGCTGGTCGAAATCACGATCGCCGACAGCCACACCTGCTATCGCGGCGAGCGGGGCCAGCGACACGTCTGGGGCCATGGGTGCGGGACCTGTCCGGCCTGCGAGCTGCGCGCCGCCGGCTACCTGGCCTGGGACGCCGCGGGCCGCCCGGAGCTGGCGACGTGACCTACAGCGTCAAGGAAATCTTCCTGACCCTGCAGGGCGAGGGCGGACAGGCCGGCAAGGCGGCGGTGTTCTGCCGCTTCGCCGGCTGCAACCTGTGGAGCGGGCGCGAGCAGGACCGGGCGACCGCCGTCTGCACATTCTGCGACACCGATTTCGTCGGCGTCGACGGCGAGGGCGGCGGAAAGTTCGCCACCCCGGAGGCCCTGGCCGCCGCCGTCGACGCCGCCTGGACCGGGCCGCAGTCCGACAAGCTCGTGGTCTGCACGGGCGGCGAGCCGTTGCTGCAGCTCGATCCGCCGCTGATCGAGGCGTTGCATGCCCGCGGTTTCATGATCGCCGTGGAGACCAACGGCACCCTGCCGGCGCCCGAAGGCATCGACTGGATCTGCGTCAGCCCCAAGGCGCAGTCGACGATCGTCCAGACCCGCGGGCAGGAGCTCAAGCTCGTCTATCCCCAGCCCGGGGTCGACCCGGCCCGGTTCGAGGGACTGGATTTCGAGCGATTCTATCTTCAGCCGATGGATTGCGCCGACCAGCAGGCCAACACCGCCGCCGCGGTCGCCTATTGCCTTTCCCACCCGCGTTGGCGTTTAAGCGTCCAGACGCACAAGTATCTGGGCCTGCCCTGATGGATACGGACCGCCCCGGCTCGCCGGAACGGTCCGAAAGCCTCCCAGGCCCCGCAAGTTCCAGAGACCATGACTGACCCCATCTTCGAGATCACGAAGGCCGCGACCTTCGACGCCGCCCATTACATCGAACAGGGCCCGGCCGATCACCGCTATCGCCGCCTGCATGGCCACTCGTTCCGTGTGGAGGCCACCGTGCGCGGACCAACGCTCGAGGCCGGCTGGGTGACGGACCTGGACAAGCTCGACAGCGCGCTGAAGCGTGTGGCCGGCGAGCTTGATCATGGCCTTCTCAATGACCGCCCGGGTCTGGAGATCCCGACGCTGGAGCGGCTCTGCCTCTACTTCGTGGACAGTCTGCGCCCCGAGTTTCCGGGCCTGTCGCGCATCGTGGTCTCGCGCCCGACGATCAACGAGAGCTGTGCGCTGAATCTCTGAAGGCTACCGACGGCAGGCCTTCTTCTTGCGGTTCTTCTTCTTCGAGCAGTCGACGTCGCCATCCGGGATGGCGGCCCCGACGACCGCGCCGCCGACCTTGGCCGTGGTTCCGACGACGGCGTCGGCCGCGCCGACCACGGCTCCACCGGCGGCGACGGCCAGGCAACCCTGAAGTCCAAGCGCCGCGGCCACCAGGACGATTGTCGGAACGAGGCGGCGACGGTTCATGGGGCGACTCCAGGCGAACTGGCCCTACCGCTATCGTCCTCGCCGGACGAAGGGAAGGCGGCCAGGCGCCGCGTCAACCGCGCGGGTCGCCGCCCCGACGCCAGGGCCCGTGATAATTCGGGTCGGCCCGTCTTCGCCGATCCGGTCCGAAGTAGCTGTCGGTCCGGATGAAGGGGCGGGGATGTTCCACGATACGCGTGATGCGATCGATGACCCCGCGCGCGGTGACAGGCTTGGCCAGGAACTCGTTGACGCCGGCGTCCCGCGCCTCGGCCACCCGCTTCTGGGTGGTATGGCCGGTGATCATGATGACCGGGCACATCTGATCTGGACTGTCGGTCGAGTTGCGCAGCAGCTGCAGAAAGTCGATGCCGTCCAGCGGCTCCATGGCCAGGTCGGTCATCACGATGTCGACCGGGTGCAAGCGCATTGTGTGCAACGCCTGCGCCCCGTCAGCCGCCTCGAAGACCTCGGTCACGCCGATGGCGCGCAGAATCTCCGTCAGCAACATCCGCATGTGCGGGTTGTCGTCGACCAGCAGGATCTTGAGCAGCTCGAACCGCAATACCCCTCCTTCCCCCGGACGCGGTGATAGAAGGGCAAGTCCTTGTTCGTCAACGTGAAACCTGGGGTCGAAAACCTAGGTTCTACTGCGCGAGCCCGGCAGGAACGCCCCGCCGCCGGTCTGGCCGCGATGCCGCAGGAAGGCGTCGGCCAGCACACAGGCGGTCATCGCCTCGACCACCGGCACCGCGCGAATGCCCACGCAGGGGTCGTGGCGGCCCCTGGTGCGCAGCTCGATCTCCGCGCCGTCCTCGTTGACGGTCTCGCGCGGGGTCAGGATCGAGGAGGTCGGCTTGAACGCCACCCGGGCGACGACGGGCTGGCCCGTGGACAGGCCGCCGAGAATGCCGCCGGCCTTGTTGGACTGGAAGACCGGGCCCTCATTGCCCATGCGCATCTGGTCGGCGTTCTCCTCGCCGGTCAGGGCCGCCGAGTCGAAGCCCGCGCCGATCTCCACGCCCTTGGCGGCGTTGATCGACATCAGGGCGCTGGCCAGTTCGGCGTCGAGCTTGGCGTACAGCGGCGCGCCCCAGCCGGCCGGTGCGCCGATCGCCTCGACCTCGACCACGGCGCCGGTCGAGGAGCCGGCCTTGCGGATCTTCTCCAGATGCTCTTCCCAGACCGCAACCGTCCCGGCGTCCGGGCACCAGAAGGCGTTCTGGCCGACCTGGTCCCAATCCCAGCGGTCGCGGTCGACGCGGTGGGGCCCGATCTGGACCAGGGCGGCGCGCACGGTCACCCCGGCGATGATCTTGCGGGCGACGGCGCCGGCCGCGACCCGGGCGGCGGTTTCCCGCGCCGAGGACCTGCCGCCGCCGCGATAGTCGCGAACTCCGTACTTGGCGAAATAGGGCCAGTCCGCATGTCCCGGCCGGAAGGCGCGGGCGATCTCGGAATAGTCCTTCGACCGCTGGTCGACGTTTTCGATCATCAGCGAGATCGGCGTGCCGGTCGTCACCTGGCCTTCGGTCCGCTCGTCCTCGAACACGCCTGACAGGATGCGCACGGCGTCCGGCTCCTGGCGCTGGGTGACGAACCTGCCCTGGCCGGGTCGACGCTGGTCGAGCCAGACCTGGATGTCCTGGGCCGTGAGACTCAGTCCCGGCGGGCAGCCATCGATCACGCAGCCCAAGGCGGGCCCGTGGCTCTCGCCCCAGGTGGTGACGCGGAAAAGGTGGCCGAAGCTGTTGTGAGACATGAGCCGGGCTTCTAGCCGAAAGCGGCGCGGGTCACAAAGTCACGCCGCCCAGGCGGCCGCAAACCGGCGCAGAAGGATCTTGGCGGCGCTTTCGGCCCGGTCGGGACCCGGGGCCAGCCGCACGAACATGTCGCCGCGCCGCCGGGTCGCGGTGGCGGGCAGCCCCTCTCCGGGCAGGCGGACCAGCTTGCGGTCGGCCGCCTTTCGGCTGATCCACAGCGTACGCGGTCCAACCGGCGTCTCGACGGTCACCCGCCCGCCGTCGGCCAGGACCTCGCCGGCGACATCCACGGTGACCCAAAGGTCGTCGCCGCGCACGGTCGCGCCGGGACCGCGGACCTGGACCGTGAACAGCTCGCCGCCGGCCCTGACCTGCTGCCCGGTCCGCAGGCCCGGCTCCAGCTTCAGTCTGAGGCGACGGCCGTCGGTGGTGTCGGCGAACGCTTCCCCGCCGTTCAGCGCGATCACCGGGGGGACCTCCAGGTCGCGGACGCGGCGGGGGTGGACCGGGGCCGGGATGAAGGCGATAGGCGCGGGCGGCGCGTCCCGAAGCAGCCGATAGGCTTCCAGCACCTCGCGAAACGCCTGGGCGTCGCCGCCGTCGCGGTCGGGATGTGTGCGCAGCGCCGCCTCGCGAAAGGCGGCCGTCAGCACTCCGGCGTCGGCGCCCGGCTTCACGCCCAGCAGGCGGCGCGCGCCCTTTACATCGATCATCGCCCCGACGGTCATGCGGGCAAGGTGACGAAACAGGGTCAACGGCCAGTTAAGCCTGATCCATGGCCCTCTTCGCGCTATATGGAGCGGCATGAGCGACCAGGACGATCTGATCCCCGCCTCGCCGAGCGAGGACGACTACGTCAGGCAGGTGACGGCGGCCGAGCCTTTGCCGCTGCTGCCGGAGGCCGACCCCTTCGAGCTGTTCGGGACCTGGCTGCAGGCCGCCAACGCCGCTGAGCTCAACGACGCCAACGCCATGGCCCTGGCCACCGTCGACGACGCCGGCATGCCCGATGTGCGGATGGTCCTGCTCAAGGGCTTCGACGCCGACGGCTTTGTCTTCTTCACCAACCTGCAGAGCGCCAAGGGCGTGGAGCTGGCCGGCCATCCGAGGGCGGCGCTGCTGTTCCACTGGAAATCGCTGCGCCGACAGGTGCGGATTCGCGGCGATGTCTCCCCGGTCAGCGACGCCGAGGCGGATGACTACTTCGCCAGCCGCGCTCGCCCCAGCCAGCTTGGCGCCTGGGCCTCCGACCAGTCCCGGCCGTTGCCTGACCGTTTCGCGCTGGAAAAGCGGGTGGCGGAAGTCGGCCTTCGTTTCGGCTTCGGCAAGGTGACCCGGCCGCCGCACTGGTCGGGCTTTCGTGTCGCCCCCGTGAGCTTCGAGTTCTGGCGGGACCGCCCGTTCCGCCTGCACGAGCGACTGGTGTTCGAACGCCAGGGCGACGGATGGGGAACCCGGCGGCTGTATCCCTAGAGTCCACGGCTCCTAGGCGCCGAACCGGGCCAGGAAGGTCTCGACGGCGTCGGCGGCGATCTCGGCCGCAGACCGCGACGGCTGGACCTCGTCCCCCTCGATCAGGCCCAGCAGCAGCGTGGCGTGCTCGATCATGCCCTGCAGCTGGCCGGCGGCGCGGGACGGCTTGTCGACGCGCAGTCCGCCCTGCGCGGCCAGATCGCGGACAAGCGTTACAGCCACGCTGCCGAGCTCGGCCCGGCCACGATCGCGGAAGTGCCGGGCGATGCCGGGAAACCGCCGGTGCTCGGCGGTGACCATCCGGAACAGCGCCCGGGATGTCGGGTCGCAATAGAACACAGCATAGGCCGTCGCGAAGGCTTCGAGCCTCGCCCGGGCCGCCCCTTCGACAAGGGCCGACCGCTGGACGGCGACCGCGTGCTCCTCGATCGTCGCCTCGACCACGACGCGGAACAGTTCGGCCTTGCTGGGGAAGTGCGCATAGAGCGTGGCCGTTGAAACGCCGGCGTCGCGGGCGACCTGTTCCATGCCGGCCTGGGAATAGCCCTCCCGGGCAAAGATGTCCTTGGCGGCGAGAAGGATGAGGCTGCGCTTCCGCTCGGTCCGTGTCGCCCCAGGTGCCGCCGTCATGAATCCTCGAAGAACGTTGTTCCCGGCTCAGCCTATAAGCGAGTTTTCGCCGTCTGCACACTCCGCTCGCGCGAACTGGAGGTCTTTCAGGATGGCCTGCAGGCGCGCGTCTTCGAGGACGGGCTCCAGCAGGCGGTCAATCTCGGCGGGATCGTCCGGAATCACCGCCCCGCGCGCGTCGGCTATGACGATGTCGGCCAGCCGTCGTGACGGCTCGATGAAGCGCTCATGGGCCGGTCGCACGGTGGCAAGGTACTGGTTGATCACCGAATCCGCGGTCCGGTCGCGTTCGCGCTGATCGCGGATCAGGCGGCGGATGAAGCGCACGTCGGCCGGGGTGTCGACGAACACCCGCAGGTCGAAGATCGCCGCCAGCGCCGGCGTGCAGAGCAGATGGGCGCCCTCGACGACGATCACCGCGCAGGGCTCCAGCCGCTCTGTCTCGGATTTCCGCCGGTGGGTCGAGAAGCAGTAGATCGGCCCCTCCACCGCCTGGCCGGCCTTCAACGTCTGCAGGTGCCCGGCCAGCAGGTCGTGATCCTTGGCCGAGATATCGTCGAAGTCGAAGGTCGCCGCGTCGAAGCCCGGGCGGCCGCCCCAGTCGCCATAGTAGGCGTCCTCGATCACCACCCTGACCGCGCCGTCCGGCAGCCTGGCCTGAAGCGCGGCGGCCAGGGTGCTCTTGCCAGAGCCGGAGCCGCCGGCGACGGCGATGAGCAGGGGCGGGGCGGACACCACGGGTCGAGCTTCGGTCATGGGGTCGGCTTATGCCGGAGAGCCGGCTGTTCGTCGACACGCAGCGGGCATGGCGACGCCGGACGTTTCCCGCTTGGCGAGCGCCGCGTTGTGCATCGCGCGGGAGGGCTGCTAGGGTCGTTCCAGCAACGAAAAACAGGGGGAGACGACGTCCATGCAAGGCCTGATGCAGCACTCGGCGCTCACGGTCGACACGATCCTGGATCACGCCAAGCGCTGGCACGGAGACCGCGAGGTCGTCACGCGCTCGGTCGAGGGGCCGATCGTCCGGACCACCTATGGACAGATCCACGACCGCGCCAAGCGGCTGTCCAACGCGCTGATCGGCATGGGCGTGCGCGTCGGCGACCGGGTCGCCACCCTGGCCTGGAACAGCGGCCGGCACATGGAAGCCTGGTACGCGATCATGGGGATCGGGGCGGTCTGCCATACCCTCAATCCGCGTCTGCATCCCGAACAGATCGCCTGGATCATCAACCACGCCGAAGATCGCATCATCTTCGTCGATCTGACCTTCGTCCCGATCCTCGAGGCGATCCTGGCAAACTGCCCGTCGGTCGAACACGTCGTGATCATGACCGACAAGACCCACATGCCGCCCTTCCAGATGCGGGGCGTGCCGACCATGAAGTGGCAGGGGGCGCACACCTTCGAGACCCTGATCGACGGCAACCCGGCCGACTGCGCCTGGGGCGGCTTCGACGAGAACACCGCCGCCGGCCTCTGCTATACCTCTGGCACGACGGGCGATCCCAAGGGCGTCCTCTACTCGCACCGCTCCAACTACATCCACACCCTGGTCGGCCTGCAGTCCGACGTCCTGGGCGTCTCGGCGACGGACACCGTTCTGCCGGTGGTGCCGATGTTCCACGCCAACGCCTGGGGGATCGCGTTCGCCGGCCCGGGCGTCGGCGCCAAGCTGGTCATGCCGGGCGCGAAGATGGACGGCGCCTCGATCCATGAGCTGCTCGAGACCGAGGGCGTCACCTTCTCGGCCGCAGTGCCGACCGTCTGGCAAATGCTGCTGCAACACCTGGACGCCACCAACGGCAAGCTGAGCACCCTCAAGCGGGTCGTCATCGGCGGCTCCGCCTGCCCCGAGAGCATCATCCGGGGCTTCCACGACCGCTACGGCGTCGACGTCCTGCACGCCTGGGGCATGACCGAGACCTCGCCGCTGGGCACGCTGGGTTCGCCCAACGCCCGCGTCGCCGGCCTCTCCTATGACGAGCGCATGGCCTACAAGCTCAAGCAGGGCCGCCCGCCGCTCGGCATCGACCTGAAGCTGACCGACGACGCCGGCGCCGAGTTGCCGCACGATGGCAGCACCTTCGGCCACCTGCTGGTCAAGGGGCCGTTCGTGGTCCGTGAGTACTTCAAGGGCGCCGGCGGCAACATCCTCGACGACGAGGGCTACTTCGACACGGGCGACGTCGCCACGATCGATCCCGAAGGCTTCATGCAGATCACCGACCGCGCCAAGGACGTCATCAAGTCCGGCGGCGAGTGGATCAGCACCATCGACATCGAGAACATCGCCATGGGCCACCCCAAGGTCGAGCTCGCGGCGGTGATCGGGGTGCTGCACCCCAAGTGGGACGAGCGCCCGCTGCTGCTGATCAAGCTGAAGCCCGGCGAGACGGCGACCAAGGAAGAGATGCTGCAGTTCCTGGTCGGCAAGATCGCCAAGTGGTGGATGCCCGACGATGTCGCCTTCGTGGACGACATCCCGCTGGGCGCCACCGGCAAGATCGACAAGAAGCTCATCCGCGAGCGGATGAAGGACTATGTGCTGCCGGCCACGCCGGTGATGGCCGCGGCAGCCGCCGCCACCATCGCAGAGCGGGCGGCGCCGAGCCCGGTGCTGCATGCGCCGGAACCGGTCGAGCTCGAGGATCCGTCGGGAAAATCTGAGGCCCCGACGAGCACGGCAGCCGTCGGGGCCGAAGAGCTCCATCAAGCCGATACCCTGTCCAACACGGACGCGGCCGAACCGGTCGCCGAGCCGACGGCCCATGCGCCGGCTGACGGCATGATCGACGCCGAGTTCGAGCCGATCGAACCCGGGCCGGTCGCCGAGGCCGGCTCGGAAGAGCCGCCCGCGTCGTCGCCGTCCGGGGACGACGGCGGCGACGTGCCGCCGCCGCTGCCCGGCATGCCGGACATGACGCCGGTCGGCGCAGCCCTCGCCGCCGCCGCCGCCGCGGAAGCGGCGTCGTTGACCTTCCCGCAGACGCTGAAGGACGGACCCGGCAAGGCCTTGCCGGATGCGGAGACGCCCGCCTCCTACGAGGAATCGCCGCTCTGGCTGGCCTCCGCGACCGAGACGGGCAAGCGCAAGGGCGGGCGGAAGGCCTCCGGCAAGAAGAAGCCGGCCGGCTGGGCCAACGCCTATCTGAACCTCGCGCTGCTGGTGGCGCTGGCCCCGGCGGCCATGGTGCTGGTCGGCGCGGCCGGCATGCAGCTGGGTCAGTGGGACCAGCAGATCGGTATTGTGGCGATGCTGCAAAACGGCGTCACCCCGACGCTCGGCTGGGCGCCGGCCGCGGCGCTGGTCGGCGCGCTGACCAGCGTGCTGGGCCTGCTGGTGGCGACGTTCGGCGGCTTCTCCAGGCTTTGGGGCAAGGCGCTACTGGCGCTGGCCATCACCGCCGCGACCTGGGCCGCCCTGATTTCCTTCCAGTCCTACGCGGCGCGGATGCCGCCGCTGGCGGACGTGGCCACCGACTGGTCCGAGCCGTTGATGTTCTCGCCGGCGATGCTGGCGGCGCGCGGACCGGAGGCCAACTATGTCGACCCTCAACCCGTGCTGCCGATCGGCTCGCGCTTCTACGCAGGCAGACCCGTGGGCGAGGTCAACGCTGAGACCTGTCCGAACGCACAACCCGCCGTGCTGGGCGTCTCGCCACAACAGGCCTACGTATCGGCCAGGGCGGCGGTGCAGACCGCCGGCCTGGCTCTGGTTCACGAGGATCCGGCGGCCGGGCTGCTGGAGGCCACGGCGACGGGACTCCTCTACGGCCTCAAGCGGGACGTGGTGGTGCGGGTAAAGCCCGAGGGCGCCGGCGCCCGCGTCGATGTCCGCTCGGTCAGCCGCACGGAAAGCCGTGATCTGGGCGCCAACTGCCGTCAGATCGGCAAGCTGCTGTCGGCCCTGTCCGGCTAACGGGAATCGGCATTCAGTCTCGCGACGATTCGTTGCCGAACGGAGCCATTCGACCTTCAGCGTCATGGTCCGACTTGTCCGGGCCACACATGAACACGGCTTGTCACGACGCAACGCAGTCCATCGTCGACCAACGTCACGTGCACCACGCATGGCTGGCCCGAACAAGTCGGGCCATGACGAGAGCGTTGGAGTGAATTTCGCTCAGTCCTACCCCTTCAGCGCGTACTCGCTGTCCAGGCCTGGCGGACCGTCGGCGGTGATCCGGCCCTCGCGGACCAGATGCAGGGTATGGGCCAGCACCGAATGCGCCGCGGCGGGATGCAGGCGCGGGTCGACGTCCTTGTACAGCACCGGCACCATCGCCTTGATGCGCGTCAGCCCCTGGCCGATCGCCGCCAGGATCTGCGCCTCGCGATTGCGGCGATGGTCGATGTAGGCTTGGACGAAGGGCTCCGGCTGCGTGATCGGCGGGCCGTGCGTCGGCCACAGGGTCGAAAAGCCGCGCGCCTTGATGCGGTCGAGACTGGCGAAGTAGTCGCCCATGTCGCCGTCGGGCGGGCTGATCACCGTCGTCGACCAGCCCATGATGTGGTCGCCGGAGAAGAGGGCGTTCTCCTCGTGCAGCGCATAGCAGATGTGGTTGCTGGTATGGCCCGGCGTGGCGATGGCCTCGATGGTCCAGCCCTCGCCCTGGAAGGTCCCGCCGTCGCAGACGCCGATATCGGCGACAAAGCCGCGGTCATCGCCGGCCTCCATCCGGATATCGCTGTCAGCCTCCGGCGGACCTGTCAGCGGGCAGCCGTAGGTCACGGCCCCGGTCAGCGCCTGCAGCGGCCTGGCCAGCGGCGAGTGGTCCAGGTGATTGTGGGTGATGAAGATGTGGGTGATCCGCTCACCCTCCGTGGCCTTCAGGATGGCCTGCAGGTGGTCGTCCATGTCCGGACCGGGGTCGATGACGGCGACCGAGTCGCCATTGCCGATGATGTAGGTCCCGGTGCCGAGGAAGGTGAACGGCCCGGGGTTGTTGGCGACAACGCGCCGGACCAGCGGGGTCAGCCGGTCACAGGCCCCGTACTCGAAGGTGATGTCCCGCACGAACGGAATCATGCCCGGCCTCCCACGTCGTCGCAGCAGATCAGATTGCGGAATGCGTCCGCGAGCAAGCGCGTCGCGGCCAGTTTGGCGGCCAGGGGCAAGGCGATCGGCGGTCCCATGTCGGTCTTGTTCACGTCCACGATATACAGGCGGCCGCTCTCGCGGTCGCGAAGGATGTCCAGTCCGCCCCAGTCCAGGCCCATGCCTTCGCAGAAGCGGCCGATGGATTCGAGCTCGTCGACGGAGAACACGGACTCGGGAGGGACCAGCGAAGCGAAGCTGTTGTGATTGGCGAACCGGTCAGTCTTGTGACGGCGCTTGATGAAAACGAGCACAGGCCGGCCGCCGACACAGGGCGTGCGCAGGTCATCGACATGGTCGGGGCCTGATGCGGCCGAGCTGTTGTCGATCAGTCGCTGATAGGTCTTGCCCGGCAGGGCGGGGCAGGGCGCCTGGACGATACGACCGTCGTGCACGCCATTGTCCTCGCCCTTCTCGACCACCGGACCGGTCGCCGTGGCCGGATCCAGGGCCAGCGGATAGCCGAAGGCCGCCTCGAACACCCTGGCGACATGGGTCTTGGTGACGTCCGTGCAGCGGTAGTTGAACCGTCTGACCGGCCCGGTATTCGGCGCCAGGCCCCGGGCCGAATCATCGAAGTACATGGCCGCATCGGCGGCTTCGGGCGAGGCGGCGATGCGCGCGCCCGACCAGGCCGCCGCCGCCCAGACCAGATACCAGGGCCGGGGCTTGTCCGGCGTGAACCAGATCCGTGGGCCCGGCCGCGTCAGCCGCATCCAGGCGGCCCTCGCCCGGACCGGGAGATAGTAGGCGAACCAGACCGCGGCCTCCTCGACGAGCGCTCGGTCGAACGCCAGGTCGGCGCCGGTCTTGCGGACCTTCACGCGGCCGCCCTCGAAGTAGAAATCGGACGTCCAGAACGCGCCGGCCATCGATGGTCCCCGTGCCGCCCCCCGCGGCCGAATAGCGAGATGCACTAGCCCGATTTGCCCGGCGGATAAACGATTTGCCCGTGAGGCGCGTGTCATCGTCGCCGGACCGCCGAACCGGCGCGCTTCTTGCGCTCCTTCCCCTCAAACAGGTTCGAGGGGCTCAGAATGGCCGAAGACGTCGCGATCTTTGTCTCAAAACGGTTCCAGAGGCTCGCCTTCGCCTTTCTCTGTCTCATGACCGCGCAACTGGTCCTGGCCAGCTGCGAGCCCGAACCGGTCGCCATGGGCGCCGCCAGGGTGCAGGCGCAATCGACCCTGGGCGGGGCGTAGGGCGTCCCTACCCTCCCAGCACGCCCGACAGATCGTACCCCGCCTCGCGTCCCAGAGCCGTCAGCTCGCCGCGCCCCCGTTCGCCGCTCAGGGCCTGGCCGATGGACCAGGTGACGATCGAGCGGGTGCCGGAGCGGCAGAAGGCCAGGACCGGGCCGTCGGCGCCGGCGATGGCGACACGGTTGGCCTCGACCTGGTCGGGGGTTGGGGAGCCGACCACCGGGATGTGGACATAATCCAGGCCCGCCGCTTTGGCGGCCGCCTCGACCTGCGCGGAACCCGGCTGGCCTGGCTGCTCGCCGTCGGGCCGGTTGTTGATCACCAGGGTGAAGCCCTGGGCGGCGGCGGCGGCGACATCGGCCAGCTCGATCTGGGGGCTGACCGAAAAATCGTCGGTTACGCGTCGGAAGTCGGTCATCGTACGTTCATCCAGCCTAGGGTTCGTTGACATCATCGGGACCCGATGAAAGGTTCGCAACCGACTTTGCGGCCCGTCCGCGCGAGTGAGCCGCCCATGCTGCGATTCCTGTTCCGCCGACTTCTGGTGGCGATACCGACCCTGTTCCTGGTGATCACGGTCGCCTTCTTCATGATGCGCGCCGCGCCGGGGAGCCCGTTCGTCAACGAACGTCAGCTGAGTCCGCAGATCGAGGCGGTCGTCATGGCCAAGTTCGGCATGGATAAGCCCCTGCACGAACAGTATTTCAACTATCTGGCCGGGGTGGTGAAGGGCGACTTCGGCCCCTCGCTGAAGTATCGCGACAAGAGCGTCCTCGACATCCTGAACGAGAACTACAAGGTCAGCCTGATCCTCGGCGGGGTGTCGATCCTGCTGGCGGCCATGATCGGGATGAGTCTTGGCGTCATCGCCGCCCTGCGACAGAACCGGATCGCCGACTACTTCACCATGGGGGTCGCCATCCTCGGGGTCTGTATTCCCACGTTCGTGACGGCGCCCTTGCTGGTCATGGTGTTCGCCTCCAAGCTCGGATGGCTGCCGACGGCCGGCTGGAACGGCGGGGCGCTCGCCAACCTGATCCTGCCGATCACCGTCCTGGCCCTGCCGCAGATCGCCATCATCTCGCGCCTGACCCGGGCGGGGATGATCGAGGTGCTGCGGTCGAACTACATCCGGACCGCCCGGTCCAAGGGGCTTCCCGAGAGCCTGATCGTCCGCAAGCACGCGCTGCGCGCCGCCATCCTGCCGCTGGTCAGCTACCTGGGCCCGGCCGCCGCCGGCCTGCTGACGGGCTCGCTGGTGGTGGAGAAGATCTTCAACCTGCCAGGCCTGGGCAAGTTCTTCGTCATCAGCGCCTTGCAGCGGGACTACACCGTCGTGATGGGCATGGTCATCGTCTACGCCCTGCTGATCCTTGTTCTGAACCTGATCGCCGACATGATCTATGCGGCGCTCGATCCCCGCGTGAGGCTGTCGTGAGCATCGCCGAGATGATCCCCGGCTCGCCGCAGCGCGCCGAGTTGCTGAAGCAGGCCGTAAAGGGTCGGTCCCTGTGGGACGACGCCCGCCGACGCCTGCTGTCCAACAAGGCCGCCGTGGCCGGCATGGTCGTGCTGGCCTTCATGGTGCTGGTCGCCGTGATCGGACCATTCGTCGTGCCCTTCCACTACGACACGGTGACCAAGCCGGACGTCTGGGCCGCGCCCGGCGTCGGCGGACACCTCATGGGCGCCGATTCGCTGGGCCGGGATCTGCTGGCGCGGCTGGTGGCCGGGCTGGGCGTCTCCCTGGCCATCGGCGTGGTGGCGACCAGCGTCTCGCTGCTGATCGGCGTCCTGTGGGGCGCCGTCGCCGGCTATGTCGGCGGGCGGGTGGACGAGGTGATGATGCGCATCGTCGACACCCTGTACTCGCTGCCGTTCATCTTCTTCGTGATCCTGCTGATGGTCACCTTCGGGCGGAACATCTTCCTGATCTTCCTCGCCATCGGCGCGGTCGAGTGGCTGACGATGTCGCGGATCGTGCGCGGCCAGACCCTGTCGCTGAAGCAGAAGGAATTCGTCGAGGCGGCGCGCGCCGCCGGCCTGTCGGGCAGCCAGATCATCCTCAAGCACATCGTGCCCAACCTGCTGGGCCCGGTTGTCGTCTATGTGACCCTGACCATCCCGGCGATCATCATCGCCGAGAGCTTCCTGTCGTTCCTTGGGCTGGGCGTCCAGCCGCCGATGGCCTCGCTGGGCACCCTGATCGCCGGCGGCGCGCAGGACATGGAGATCGCGCCCTGGCTGCTGATCTTCCCGTCGCTGACGATGATCATCACCCTGATGGCGTTCAACTTCATCGGCGACGGCCTCCGCGATGCGCTAGACCCGAAGGACCGATGACCAATGACCGTCTCGGGGTCAGTTGTCGCGTTTGGCCCGGACCGACCGTTGTCCGTCGACGCTCAGGAAGTAGCTGCCCAGCGCGGCGCGCTTGATCGTGATCTTCGAGCCGGCTTTCGGGGGGCTGTTGACCAGCTCGTTGTCGGTCTGACGCCAGATCGCGCCGTCGGCCAGCACGATGTACCATTTGCCGTTGACCTGCCGCGCCTCGGTGGCGGTGGTCTCGAGCGTGTCGAGCACAGCGCCGCGCTTCGACGCATCGCCGTCATCGCCGCCGCCGCCGGTCAGGAAGGCCGGCATGCGGAAGTTGAAGCCGAAGGCCGCGCGCTGGGCTTCCTGGACCTGGGCGCGGTCGACGACGACCACGTCGCCCGCCGCTTCAGCCGCCTCAAGGCCGCCCGCGGCGGCGTCGTAGCAGGTCAGGCGCTGGGCGGGGTCGGCGACCTTGCGGCATTCCACCAGCGCCTGAAGCGCCGCGGCGCGGGGCTTGGGCGCATCAGCGGCCAGGGCCGCTCCGGCGCAGACCAGCGCCAGGCCGGCTGCGGACGCCAGAAGCCGGTGCGACTTAAAGCCATGGACGAGCGTTGACATGGGCGACTCCTTGAACCGACAGACCGCCATTCAAAAGGGGCCCCGGCTCATGCGCAACGTCTTCCTTTCGGGCCTCGCCGTTCTGGCGCTCGCCGCCTGCGGCCAGTCTGGTCCCTCGCGGGCGCCCTGTCCCGAAGGCAAGGTGTGCCTGCTGATCGGCAACGGCACCGAGCCGGCGACGCTGGATCCTCATACCTCGACCGGCACCTGGGAAGATCGCATCCAGAGCGACCTGTTCATGGGCCTCACCCAGTCGGCCGCCGACGGCTCGACCATGCCGGGTGTTGCGGAACGCTGGGACGTCAGCGCCGACGGCCTGGTCTGGACCTTCTACCTGCGCGAATCGCTCTGGTCGGACGGGGTTCCGGTCACCGCCGACGACTTCGTCTTCTCGCTGCGGCGGGTGCTCGATCCGAAAACGGCGTCCGAGTACGCCTCGCTGCTTTTCCTGATCAAGGGCGCGCAGGCGATCAACGAGGGCAAGGCGCCGCTCGAATCGCTCGGCGTGCGCGCCGTCGATCCCCGCACGCTGCAGATCGAGCTCAACAATCCGGCCGCCTTCCTTCCCGAGCTGGCCAAGCATCACGTCCTCTATCCGGTTCCGAAACACGTGGTGGAGCGCGAAGGGCCCTCCTGGGTCCGGCCCGGCAAGATGGTCAGCAACGGCCCCTACATCCTGGTCGACTGGAAACTGGGCGACCATCTGAAGACTGCGAGGAACCCGCGCTTCTTCGAGGCGGACAAGCTCTGCGTCGACGAAGTCCGCTTCTATCCGACCACCGACAGCATTTCCGCCGAACGGCGGGTCGGCAGCGGCGAGCTGGACCTCAACACCGACATGCAGTCGAACCGCATCGCCTTCCTGCGCGACAAGATGCCCGGCTATGTTCGGACCAACACCTATCTCGGCGTCACCTACCTCGCCTTCAACAACAACCCCAAGACCGGCTATCCGCCGTTCCGCGACCGCCGCGTCCGTCAGGCCCTGGCGATGTCGATCGACCGCGACTTCATCACCTACAAGCTGTTCCGCGGCGGCCAGACTCCGGCCCTGACCATGGTGCCGCCGGGCGTCGCCAACTATCGCGCCGCCAAACCGCCCTACTGGTTCGACTGGCCGCTGGAGCGTCGCCAGGCCGAGGCGCGCAAGCTGCTGGCCGCGGCCGGCTACGGCCCCGACAAGCCGCTCGAGGTCGAGATCAAGCACCGCAACTCGCCCGATCCGATGCTCTACATGCCGGCCGTCCAGGCCGACTGGAAGATGATCGGGGTGAAGGTGACCCTGGTGCAGCAGGAAACCCAGATCGCCTACGCCGACTATCGCGCCCGCGCGTTCCAGGTCGCCGACGCCGGCTGGGTCGCCGACTACAATGACGCCACCAGCTTCCTGGACCTGCAACGGTCCTGGTACGGCCCCCAGAACTACGGCGACTACAACAGTCCCGAGTTCGACGACCTGATGGCCAGGGCCGACCGGGAGCCCGACGCCGCCAGGCGCGCCGACTACATGGCGCAGGCCGAGCAGCTGATGCTCGAGGACGCGCCGATCGCGCCGGTCTACTACCTGATCAACAAGAATCTGGTCAGTCCGCGGATCACCGGATGGGTCGACAATCTGACCGATCACCACCGCACGCGCTGGCTCTGCGTCAAATAGGGCGGGGAGCCGGCGAGCCCGCCGCCGGCCCCTGTTCCGCCCTGATCCGGACCTGCCTGATCCTTGACGGGGCGACCTTGCGCCGCAATTGCCCCGCCCTGAACACGCTGTTGCCAAAGTGCGACAATCTGGCGCCGTTCTTATTACACTCACGCAATGGTCGTTGACCCCTGTTCGGGCGGGGGGCAAGGATCAACGTAGCCGAGTGCTATGCGCTCGAAGCAGTTCGTCCAGACTTGAGGGGGCGCGTCCGAGACCCGGGCGGCGCTGATCCGGAGGGAATTATCTTGAGACTCCAAACCACGCGCGGCCGCCTGTTGGCGTCCACCATGATTTGCGGAACGGCCCTGGCCGCGTTCGCCACCGCGGCTCCCGCCCTTGCGCAGGAAAGCACGGAAGTTGAAGCCGTCGTCGTCACCGGTTCGCGCATCGCGCGTCAGGACTACGTCGCCAACAGCCCGATCGCTACGGTGACCGGCGAGCAGGTCGTGGCCAACGCCGACGTGACGCTCGACACCTACCTGAACACGCTGCCGCAGGTTAACCCGGCGGGCACGACGACCTCGAACAACCCCGGCAACGGCGGCCAGTCGAACGTCGACCTTCGCGGCTTCGGCTCGAACCGCAACATCGTCCTCGTCGACGGCCGTCGTCCGATGGTGTCGGCCAACACCCTCACGGTCGACCTGAACACCATTCCGCAGGCGCTGATCGACTCGATCGAAGTCATCACCGGCGGCGCGGGCGCGACCTACGGCGCCGACGCCATCGCCGGCGCGGTGAACCTGAAGCTCAAGAAGAACTTCGAAGGCATCGACGTCCGCGCCAGCTACCAGAACAGCACCGAGTACTGGGACGCTGAAGAGTACCAGTTCTCGCTGGTCCTCGGCGGCAACTTCGCCGACGGCAAGGGCAACGCGGTCATCGCCTTCGACCGTTCCTCGCGCGAGGGCATGATCAAGTCGCAGCGTCCGTTCTCGCAGAACGCCACCTCGACGACCTCGTTCAACCCGGACGGCATGATCCGCTGGTCGGGCACCAACGCCCCGACCGAAGCGGCGGTGGACGGCGTGTTCGCCGGCTACGGCGTCGGCGCGAACTCGGTCCGCGCGCAGTCGGGCACCCTCGGCGTCAACGTCGACGGCTCGCTGTTCTTCACCGGCATCTACAACAACACCCAGTACAACGCGCAGAACTACCGCGGCGCGATCGACGGCACGGTCAACCAGAACCTGTACCCGGACCTGTACGTCTACAACTTCGACTTCGTGAACATCCTCACGCTGCCGATGGACCGCTACTCGTTCCTGTCGAAGCTCAACTACGAGCTGGACAACGGCGTCGAGTTCTTCAGCCAGGTCGGCTGGACCGAGTACAACTCGACCACCGCGCTGGCTCCGACTCCGTTCCCGACGGTCAACACCCGCAACGCCTGTGACGCCAGCGCCTCCAACGTCGTGTCGTCGCTGGTGAACTGCGGTCGTCAGGTGTCCCAGGAAATCGTCGTTCCGGTCACCAACCCGTTCATCCCGGCCGACCTGCTGACGATCCTGAACAGCCGGACCGGCGATGACGTCGCGCTCGCCGGTTCGGGTGCGACCGAGCCGTTCAAGATGCGCCAGCGCACCCTGGACCTCGGCCTGCGTCAGTCGGTCTACGAAAACACCGTCGTCCAGTTCATGGCCGGCGTCCGCGCGCCGCTCGGCGACTCGGGCTGGGAACTGGAAGCCTACGTGTCGGAAGGCCGCACGGAGATCGACCAGACCCAGACCGGCAACCTGAACACCCAGCGTCTGCAGGGCATGCTTGAAGCCGGCGACGGCGGCGTCAGCCAGTGCGCCGGCGGCTTCAACATCTTCGGTCGCCAGCCGATCTCGGCGGCTTGCCGTGCCTACCTCGAAGTCGCCACCACCCTGTCGACCGAGATGGTTCAGCAGATCGCCCAGGCCTATGTCACGGGTCCGGTGTACGAACTGCCGGCCGGCACGGCCTCGGTGGTGTTCGGCGCCGAGTTCCGCGGCTTCGACTACTCGTTCGATCCGGGCGCGGCCTCTGGCCCGATCTCGGGCTTCAACACCCAGTCGGCCGACTCGGGCACCAACTCCTTCAGCGATATCTTCGCCGAAGCCCTGATCCCGCTGGTCAAGGACGCCCCGTTCGCCCAGAGCATCGATCTGTCGCTCGGCTACCGCTACAGCTGGTCGGAGTTCGAAGACCGCATCACCGGCGATTCGCGCGCCTCGCGCGGCTCGCCCTCGTACAAGATCGAGCTGAACTGGGCGGTCGTGGACGAGCTTCGCTTCCGCGCCTCCTACCAGCGCTCGGTGCGTGAGCCGAACTTCGGTGAACTGTTCGCCTCGGGCGGCAGCGCGCCGCAGTACTTCGACCCCTGCTCGGTCGGCACCGCCGCCCGCACGGGTCCGGATGCGGCTCAGGTCAAGGCGCTCTGCCTGCTGCCGGGCAACTTCCTCGGCGTCTCGGCCTCGGCGATCGACACCTATGTGCAGCTCCCGGGCTCGCAGATCGGCGTCGACGTCAGCGGCAACACCGCGCTTGATCCGGAACAGGGCAAGACGTTCACGATCGGCATGGCCTGGAGCTCGCCGTTCGAGAGCCAGTGGCTGAGCCGCCTGCGTGGCACCGTCGACTACTGGAACATCAAGATCGACGAAGCCATCCTGGTCCCGACCCCGAACCAGATCACGGCCGCCTGCTTCAACTACTACGGCACCAACCCGACCTACACGAACGGGACGACGGCCTGTCAGGGCATCCTGCGGACCGGCGGCGACATCCTCTGGATCTACAACCCGTCCAGCGCCGACGGCTCCTTCGAAGCCAACAACGACGGCTACCAGAAGGCGTCGGGCATCGACTTCCAGGTCGACTACGGCTTCGACATGGAATGGCTCGGCCTCGACAACTGGGGTTCGATCCGCCTGAACGCGCTGCTCAGCTACCTGATCGAGTTCAAGCAAAAGGATCCGTTCGACGGTTCGGTCGAGCTCGACTTCGCCGGTTCGGCCTCCTACTTCGGTTCGGGCCTCGGCACGAGCTACCCGGAGTGGAAGGCGACGATCAACGCCGCCTGGACCGTGGGTGACTTCACCTTCGCCACCCGGGGTCGTTACATCGGCGAGATGGCCAACCGTCTGGCCATCGAGTTCCCGGGTGAAAAGTTCACCAGCCCGGACTCGACCTGGTACTGGGATGTCTCCGGTCAGTGGGACATGACCGACAACGTGGCCTTCAAGCTCGGCGTGAACAACATCGCCGACCAGGAGCCGCAGACCTACAACCCGAACGTCCAGTCGGGCACCGATCCGTCCGTCTACGACGTGGTGGGTCGCCGCGTGTTCGGCCAGATCAAGCTGCGCTTCTAAAGCGTCGGTCTGACCTGAGAAAATCGGGCGGCGGAGCGAAAGCTCCGCCGCCCTTTTTCGTTTGTCTCCGGCTCAAGCCCACCGCCGTCATCCTCGCGCTTTTGCGAGAAGACCTTGGATCAAAAACCTTGCGTCCTTCGACACGCCTTGCGGCTGCTCAGGATGCCGTCATCAGGAGCGCTTCAAGAAACACGTCATGCCGAGCAGCGCCGCAGGCGCGTGTCGAAGCGCGCAGTGACCAGCCCGCGCCCCGCAGCAGCCCGCTTCCGCCCGGCCTCAGCTGTAGCCGAGCAGCGCCCGAAGCCCCGGGGCGGCGAACTCGACCAGCTGCTTCTGGCCCTCGGACAACACCTTGGGGAAATCGGGCACGCCGGACAGCCGGCCGCTGTCGGTGGCGCTGTGCTCGCGCGCCGAACCGATCCGCACCCGCTCGCGCCAGTCGTGGGGAAGGGCGATGCCGAACTTGCCCAGCAGGTCGCGGAAGAACGCTTCCGACGCCGGCGTCTCGAGCGCCTTCAGGGCCGCCACGATATCCTCGTAGCGCACGATCTCCGCCCCGGTGTGCATCCAGGCGACGGCGTTGAAGGTGAACACCTCCCGCAGCGCCGGGCCCTTGGCCGGCACGCCGAAGATCATGAAGTTGATCATCTGGTCGACGCTGGCCGCCGCCTTCAGCGGCTCCAGCATCGGGTGTTTGAACTCCTCGGAGAACACGAACCGGGCCCGGGAGAGCACATAGTCGTAGGGGTCGCGCACCAGGATGACGTGCCGGGCGTGGCGCGTGGCCAGCGCCGCCAGGTCGGCGTAGATCAGATGGCCGACACTGAAGGCGCGGCGCCGCGGGTCCAGCGCCGCCTGGTGCTGCTCCAGGTTCTGAAGCTGGATGAACTCGCGATCGTAGTGCTGCTCGACCGGGACGAACATGCGGACGATGTTGCGCAACAGGTGGGTGCCGCACTTGGGCACGCTGTTGAGGAAGGCGGTCTGCGTCAACGGCGCCTGGGCGAAGCGGCGCACCTCGGCGTTGAGCCTGTCCGGCCGGCCCTGAATGACGGCGAAGGTCAAGAGCGTCTCCCTGGAGTGTCGCCCCCTATCGCTACGTAGGTGCGGCCGGGGATGCAACCGCGTTGGCGGTCCGCGCGCGCCTGCCCCTTGCACCCGGGCGCGCGGCGCGGTCCTCTGGCGGTCGCCGGCCGCGGAGCCGGAGGCCGGCCGGATGGGGGAGGCTATGATCGAGGGGCTCAGCCGACGGGGGGTGCTCGGGGGCCTGATGGCGTCGCCGGTCGCCGCCTGTGTCTCGACGCCGGAGCGGGCCACGGTGCAGGTCAATCTGCAGTCCGGCGGTCTGCCGAGCCCCGACGCCGAAGCGGCGCCGGATCAGGACGGGGCGGTCCGCGCCGGCTTTGATGCGGTTCGACGCATGCTCGTCGATGTGGCGATCGACGGCGCGGGTCTCTACCGCTTCGTGGTCGACACCGGCGCCAACCGCTCGGTGCTGTCGACGGAAGTGGCCGCGGCGCTGAACCTGCCGGTGACGGGCCAGGCGCTGGTCCACGGGATCGCGGGCGTCATGCCCTCGCCCACCGTGCTGGTCAGGGCCCTGGCGGTGGGAGACCTCCTGACCCGCCGGGTGCGGATGCCGGTGCTGGACGGTCGCTACCTCGGCGCCGACGGGCTGCTCGGCGTCGATGTGCTGGCCAATCGCCGGGCGGTGCTGAACTTTCGGGAGCAGTCCTTCTCGCTGTTCTCCGGCAGCGCGCCGGCGCCGGCGGTGCGGTCGTCCCGGGACCGGCGCCCGCCGGAGGATACAGAGGATGTCGTGGTCGTTCCGGCCCGCCACCGCTTCGGCCAGCTGACCATCGTCGACGCCGAGATCGGCGGCGTGAAGCTGACGGCCTTCCTCGATTCCGGGGCGGAGAACACGGTCGGCAACATGGCGCTGCGCAACGCCCTGCAGAGGCCGGGGCTGCTCAACGAACGCCTGCCGCGCGTCGAGCTGGTCAGCGCCACGGGCCAGATCGCCGTGGGCGAGCTGTCGACCGTGCCGCCGCTGCGGCTGGGCGGTGTCCGGCTGGGCAACCTGACCTGCGTCTTCGCCGACCTGCACACCTTCCGCATCTGGGATCTGGAAGACCGGCCCGCGCTGCTCATCGGGGTGGATGTGATGCGCCACTTCGACGCGATCGAGCTGAACTTCCGCGAGCGGCTGGTGAAGTTCAGATCCAACCAGTTCGACCGCACCCTCAATGCCGGACGGTGAACGAAAAAGGGGCGCGGAACCGGCCGGTTCCGCGCCCCTCGTTTCCGTCCGGTCCGGTTGGCTACAGCCCGCCCGGTCCGCACTCGGTGGTCAGGTAGTTCTCGACGGCGGTGAGCACCGCTGTGATATCGCCGGGACCCCACTTGTTCGCCTCGTGCCCCATGTCCGGGATAGGCTGAAACTTCACAGTCTTCCCCGCGCTCCTGAGTCCGCTGTAAAACCGCTCGGACTCTTGGATCTCAACGTTGGTGTCGCGGTCGCCATGGTACAGGAAGACCGGGATCGACACGTCTTTGACGTGGTCGACCGGCGACATCCCTGCGAGCGACGGGCGTTGATACTCACGTTGAATGCGGTTGCCGAGCGCCTGAGTGCGAAACTTCTCAAGAGAAGCAACGCCGGCGCCAGCGACGGCGCACTGATATAGCCCGTTCGGACGCACGGCTGCGACCATGGCGGCGTAGCCGCCGTAGGAGTAGCCGTGCATGGCGATCCGGTCAGGCGCGGCGATGCCCTGGGCGATCAGCCATTTGGCGCCGTCGTCCTTGTCGTCCTGCATCTTCTGGCCCCACTCGGCGTCGCCGGCGCGCCAGAGCTTCTGACCCCAGCCGCGCGAGCCGCGGTACTGGGGCTGCAGAACCACGTAGCCGCGGGCGGCGAAATACTGCACCCAGCCGGAAAAATCCCAGTTCATGTTGTCCCGAGCCCACGGGCCACCGTGCGGAACAACGATGGTGGGGTAGGGGCCAGGGCCGTAAAGCTCCTTCTTGGGCGTGGTCAACAAGGCCGGGATGATCAGGCCATCACGCGCCGGGTATTGCACAAGCCGCATGTCGCCGAGGGCGCGGCTGTCGATCCAGGGACGGGCGCGGCCCAGAAGCGTGAGCTTGCCCTCAGACAGCATGTAGTACTCAGTCGGCTGGCTGGGTCCGCTCTTCGTCACGATGGCGATCTTACGGTCGTCGGAGATCTCCGAGAGGTTCACGTCGAAGCCATCGGGCGTATTGAAGCGGGCCTTCTCACCGGTGGCGATGTCGGTCCACTGCACCGGCACAGTTTTGACGCCAAGTGCCTTTCGGGCACCCTTCACCAGGGCGTCAATCTGCGGATCAGTCCAGTAGATCTTCGTGGTCTCGGCCCGGTAGCTGAAGCCAAGCAGAGCCCCCTCGTCGTTAGCGGAGGTAGACTCAATCACCGTTCCGGCGTCGAAGAATTTGGTCTCGAAGATCGGCTCTTTTAGTTGGCGAGCAGAGATATCGTACTCAAAAATAGCCACATTGTCGCGGCCCTTGTTCGTCGCGACGTAGGCGATGTTGGGGTCGGATGAGAAGCCGACGATATCCGCCTCTTCGCGATCCTTAGGATACCAGCGGAAGTGTTCTTTCCACTCTCCGTTCGATTCCCTGATCCACTGCACGAAGTAGGCGTTGCCACTCTCGAACTCAAGCGACTGGCGCGCCCGCACCTCACGGCTCAGATCCCATTGTTCGTTGAAATACTTGTCTGAGCTGACGCGGATCTTCGAACGGGTGCCGTTGTAGATGTTGAGTTTGTAGAGGCTTCCGTCGGGAATATACGAACCGTTCGGCGACGTCCGGCCGAAGATGGTGATTAGGACGTTCTGCGGATCCTTGGGCAGGGTGTCGAGGACGGCCGCGTTGGCGAACACCGACTGATCTGTGCCGCCTTCGGCGTTGCGCCACTGGCTGCCGGTCAGGTCGGTGATCATGAAGCGGAAGATGTGCGTCTTGAGTGTGCCCGCAGTGTAAGGCTGGCGGACCTGCACTCCAAGTCGGTCAGACTTCAGAAAGCTCACACCCATGCAGGTGTTGCGCGGACCGCAGCCGATGCGCGCCGGTGGAGAACTCATGTTTGCGGTTTGCCAAACCGCAATCTGATTCTCCTGCCCGGGGACAGCGACGACGGCGGCAATGTACTTGCCGTCCGGAGAGAGGGACACGCCCTGCAGCGCTGGCTCGCGACCAAATTCCTCTGCGGTGGGCGGTCTCGGAACGTCCGCGCTCGGGGGACCGGCGGCCTGGCGGGCGGCGGCCGGGGCCATCATGCCGCCGGCGAACAGCGTGGCGGCGGCGACGGCCAGGCAAATGGGGCGGATAATCGACTTCACAGGGGCCTCATAAGGTGGAAATCGCTCCGCCTGGGCGGGAATCCCTCGCCTGTGGGGCGGGGCAACCGGGGCAAAGCGCCGCCGACGATCAGCGGTTGGAGGTCAATCTAACCGTCCGCGCTCATTCGCCAAGCGAATCCTTCCACGGCCCCCGCTGCGTGCGTTCGGGTCAAGTTTGCCCGTGCTGCTTGAAACTGTGGCGAGATTGTTACGCATCGCCGCCCAGGCGACAAAAAACGGTCATGATTGTTGTCGGCGCCGGCGAAGCTGCTAGGTTCGCTGCAATGCGTGGGATCACGTCCTGCGCGCGGCCCGTTCCGATGGGTCGCATTCAACGGGTTACTGGGGACCTTAAAAGACATGCTGGATCGCAAGTTACTGCTTGGCACGACCGTGATCGCCGGCTTCGCCGCCGCGCTCGCCGTCGCCATGCCTTCTGTTTCGTTCGCGCAGACGACGCCGCCGGCGTCGACGCAGAGCGACGACGATGATGACACCGAAGTCGAAGCCCTGGTGGTGACCGGCTCGCGCATCAAGCGCAACGAATTCACCAGCGCCGCTCCGGTGCAGGTCATCACCTCCGAGCAGTCCTCGCTCGAGGGTCTGGTCGACACCACCGAGATCCTGCAGCAGTCGACGCTCGCCAGCGGCTCGTTCCAGTGGAACAACCAGCTGACCGGCTACATCACCAGCGGCGGCCCCGGCGGCAACAGCGTCTCGCTGCGCGGCCTCGGCGAGCAACGCACCCTGGTCCTGCTGAACGGCCGTCGCGCCGGTCCGGCCGGCGTCAGCGGCCGCGTCGGCCCGTTCGACCTGAACGTCATCCCCTCCTCGCTGATCGAGCGCGTTGAAATCCTGAAGGACGGCGCCTCGTCGATCTACGGTTCGGACGCCGTCGCCGGCGTCGTGAACCTGATCACCAAGACCAACCTCGACGGCTTCGAGCTCAACGTCTACGGCAACCAGTCGTTTGACGGCGGCGGCGAGCAGTTCCGCATCAGCGGCGCCTGGGGCACCACCTTCGACCGCGGCTACTTCAACGCGGCGCTGGACTACTATGAGCTCAAGGCGCTGACGCGCGGCGAGCGCGACGACACGGCCTGTGCGTCCGACTACCTGATCAATCCGAACACCGGCGGCCGGATCGACCACCGCGGCACGGACGGTGAGTACAAGTGCTACAACCTCACCAACAACTACGTTTCGGTTGGCGGCCGGGCACTGATGCCCACCGCCAACCTGCCGGCCGGCGTTACGCCCCCCACGGCGGCCCAGGGCAATGACTCGCCCTACGCCGGCTGGACGCGTTTCAGCCGTAACGGCTATCCGATGACCTTCCCGTACGCTCCGACCGAAACCGAGCTGTACGACAACGCGACCGTGCTCAGCCCGGTCAAGCGCACGACCTTCTCGGCCAACTTCGGCTATGATCTGACGCCGGGCATCGAGTTCTACAGCGAATTCCTGTTCAACCGTCGCGAGTCCGAACAGGTCGGCGTCGCGCAGATCTTCCAGAGCTTCGCCCAACGCAACATCGTCAACGGCGCCCCCAACAACCTGCCCGCCAGCAACCCGAACAACCCGTTCGGCGTCGCGGCCCAGACGGTCACGGCCTACAAGTCGGCCTCCTACCAGGAAGTCGACTACACCCGCATCGTCGGCGGCTTGCGCGGCACGCTCGACGTCCTCGGCGGCTGGGACTGGGACATCTACGGCCAATGGTCGAAGTCGGACGCCACCTACAACAACGGCGATCGCATCTACCTCGATCGCATGCTGGCGACCAACAGCCCGAACGTCACCTGCACCAACACCCCGCTCGGCGGCAACTTCTCGAACTTCAACTGCGCCGACATCGGTCCTCGCGCCGAGGCCCCGCTGGGCGGCATTCCCTGGGCCTCGGCCCGCATCCTGAACGGCGAATTCACCCAGGCCGAGCGCGACTTCCTCTTCTTCTCCGAAGAGAGCACCACGACCTACGAGCACAAGTACATCGAAGGTTCGGTCACCGGTAACCTGTTCACCCTGCCGGCCGGTCCGGTCGGCGCGGCGTTCGGTTTCCAGATCCGTGAAGAAAGCATCGACGATCTGCCCGGCGTCCAGGCGCGCAACCGCAACATGGCGCTGTTCTCGTCGGCCGGTCAGACCAAGGGCACCGACAAGGTGAAGGAAGTCTTCGCCGAATTCAGCGTCCCGGTCGCCAAGGGCCTGCCCGGCATCGAAAGCTTCGATATCAGCCTGTCGGGCCGCTACTCGGACTACGACTCCTACGGCAACAGCAGCACCTACAAGCTCGGCATGAACTGGCAGATCACGCCGTCCTGGCGGATTCGCGCGACCCAGGGTTCCTCGTTCCGCGCCCCGGCGCTGTACGAGCAGTTCCTCGGCGCCCAGACCGGCTACCTCGGTCAAGCCACGGTTGACCCCTGCTACAACTACGGTCTGAACCAAAACAACGCGACGGTTGTCGCCAACTGCCAGTCGCAGGGCATTCCGGACAACAAGATCGGCGGCTCGAGCGTGGCGATCTTCAGCATCGGCGGCGCCGGCGTCGTCGGTCCGGAAACCGCCATCGCCCGCACCGTCGGCGTGATCTGGACCCCCAGCTTCATCGACCTGTCGGTGGCCGTGGACTACTTCGAGTTCGACGTTGAGGACGAAGTCCGCCAGTTCGGCGCGGCCAACATCCTGAACCAGTGCTACCGTTCGACCGACTTCCCGAACAACCCGTACTGCACCCTGTTCACGCGTGACGCGGTCACCTTCGACCTGCTCACCGTCAACAACGCCTATGTGAACGTCGCCGAGCAGGTGAACCGCGGCATCGACCTGACGACCCGCTACCGTCATGAGTTCGACTTCGGCACCCTGACGATCGACACCCAGTTCACCTGGCAGCTGCAGGACACCACCAAGCTCCTGGCCACGGCCGGCGAGATTGATGACAACGGCAGCACGACCGAGCCGGACTTCACCGGCCAGATCAACACGCGCTTCGACCGTGGCGACTGGACGTTCTTCTGGGGCGTCGACCTTATCGGCAAGGCGTCGGACACCGAACTCTTCGGCGGCGACGTGTTCACCAGCGCCCGCTACGCCGACATCCCGGGCGGCAACCTGGGCACCAACTGCGCCGTGACCCCGAACTACTGCGTCTACTACAAGCAGTACACCGAGTTCATGGCCTACCATGACGTGTCGGTTCGCCGCCGCATGGATGACTGGACCTTCGCGGCCGGCATCCAGAACGTGTTCGACGAGCGTCCCCCGGCTCAATCGGCCGGCCAGTTCAAGATCGGCACCGCCGCTCTGAACCTCTACGACATGGTCGGTCGCCGCGGCTTCGTCAGCGTCACCAAGCGCTGGTAGGCGTCGGGTCCAACCCGGACTTTTCAAGGAACGCGGCGGGGGCAACCCCGCCGCGTTTTCTTTTGGGGGATGGCGGAGCAGTCCAGCCGGTGTCCGGACGGCGCGGTCGTGCGTGCTTCGACACGCGCCGGTGGCGCGCTCGGCATGACGGGGGTGGGTAGCCTTCTGGCCCCTCATCCTGGGCAACCGAGAAGCGGCGTGTCGAAGGACGCACGGCTCTATGCCCCGTGTCCGTGCGAGACTCTGAAGACCTATACTCCCGGGACAAGGCGGGACATTCGGCCCCTCGCGAGACAACGGCGCCGTTCCGCCGGCCCGGATCCGATCCACCCTCCGACGCCCGGGCTCATACTCCCGGCATGAGACGCCGTGATCATCGCGCCAATCCCCGGCTGGCCGCCGCCGCAGCCCGCCCCCGGCCCGGCCGCGCCCCGCAGTCTGCGGACCTGACCGCGCCCTCTGGCGTGTCGCTTTCCCCCCATCTTCCACGGGGGCCCGTCGCCGGCGATGCCGCCGAGGGGCGCCAGAAGACAGTGAGGACAATCCTGCGGTCTCCGCCGGACGCGCGGCGCAGGAAAAAGGCCCCGGCGATTGCGCGCCGGGGCCTTCGTCGTCGGGGTCTGATGACCGGGCTACCGCACCGGCGTCGGCGCCAGCACCGTGGCTCCCCGCTCGCGCAGGCGGGCGGTGGCCATCTCGTCCAGGATCGCCTCGGCGCGCGGATCGCCCATTACCCAGCCGGCGGCGGCGAGGGTGCGCAGCGAGGTCGAGCTGACGCCGAACAGCTTCTCGAACGCCTCGAACGGCGAACCGGCGCCGCCGATGTGCTTGATGCGCACCTCGCCCTTCAGGTTGGCCAGGGCCTTGGCCCGGTCGATGGCGTCGTAGTAGCCGCCGATCTGGTCGACCAGCTTGAGCTGGCGGGCCTGCACGCCGGTCCAGACGCGGCCCTTGGCCAGTTCGCGAACCTGGTCGGCCGGGATCTTGCGACCTTCCGACACCCGCTTCACGAAGCCCTCGTAGATGCGGTCCATCCAGCCGCCGAACGCCGCCCGCTGGGCGGGCGTGAACGTCTCGCCGGTCCCGAAGGCGCTGGCGTAGTCGCCGCCGACCCCGGACTGGCGCACGTCGACGCCGAACCGTCCCAGCGCGTCGCCCAGAACGAACTTGCCGCCGTAGACGCCGATCGAGCCGGTCAGGGTGGTGGGCTGGGCGACGATGGCGCTGGCGTCGGACGAGATCCAGTAGCCGCCGGAGGCCGCGTAGGTGCCCATGCTGACCACGACCGGCTTGCCGGCCTTCTTGGCGGCGCGCACAGCGCTGAGAATCTGCTCGGACGCGGTGTCCGAACCGCCGGGCGAGGAGACGCGGAAGACGATGGCCTTCACGTCCTTGTCCTCGATCGCCTTGTAGAAGGCGTTGGCCACGTCGTCGGACCAGACGGTTTCGTCGCCGCTGAACAGGTTACCGCCGCCGCTCGTCCCGGTCATGATAGGCCCCTCGGCGCCGATCACCGCGATGGCGGGCTTGCCGCCCAGGGCCGACGCGGTCTTTGCCTGGCGGCGCACGGTCGACATATAGTCGTCGAAGTCGATCAGCCGGGCCTTCTTGCCGGCCTTGGCCAGCAGCGCGTCGGAGGTCTCGCGCACCTGGGCGACGCCGTCGATCAGGCCCTTGGCCTTGGCGTCCTCGGCCGAGTAGGGGCCGGCCTCGAAGGCGCGGGCGAACGCGATCGGCTCCTTCTTGCGGTCAATGGCCGCGGTCAGGACGGCCGTCCGGTAGATGGAGGTCATCCACGACAGCTCCGCCTCCTTGTGGGCGGGGGTGTAGTTGTCGAACAGGTACGGATTGACCGCGTTCTTGTACTCGCGACGCTGCTCGAATTCGGCCTTCACGCCGTACTTGTCGAACAGCCGCTTGAAGAACATGTTCTCGACCGCGAAGCCGGTGGCCTGGAAGGCGCTGTCGGGCTGCATCCACAGCTGGTCGGTCGCCGCGCCGAGCATGTAGGTCGAGGAGACCACGCCGGACGGGTAGAGGCCCTGGCTGTGCGCCCAGATCGGCTTGCCGGCCTGACGGAAGCGCAGGAAGGCCTGGCGCAGCTCGTCCGCCGCCGCCGGGGCCATGCCGCCCTCGGGGAGGCGCACGAAGACGCCCTTCACCTTGTCATCCGCCTGGGCGTGCTTCAGCGTCTCGATGACCGAGATCACCGACATGCCCGATCCGCCGAACATGGCGAACGGGTTCTGCGGGTCCTGGTCGGTCAGACCGTCGCGCAGGTCGAGCTGCAGGACGGCGACCGACGGGGTCGTGTCCTTGGGTTGGGCGCTCGCCACGATCGACATGATCAGGATGAACGGCACGACTACGAAAAACACCAGCAGACCGGCGAGCACACCGGCCATGGTGAGGAAAAACTGCTTCATCGGGCACCCGAGGTGAAAGTCGCGCTCACGCTACAGGGTGGCGCGCTGCGGTCAAATGAACACGCGGCAACACTGCCGATTGTTTCGTTGTGGTGTTGGGCTTTTTGCCTGGCCGGAGCCGGGGGAGGTCCCTCGGGAGCGCGTGTTTGGCACGCGCTCCGAAGGATCTGGTCGGGGACCAGAAGAATTGGTCGGAGTGAGAGGATTCGAACCTCCGACCCCCGCGTCCCGAACACGGTGCTCTACCAGGCTGAGCTACACTCCGACTTGAGGAGGGGGCTTATAGAGGGGAGTCGGCGAACCCGCAAGCGAAGTAAAATCAGTCTTCAAACCGCGTTGCATAGCGCCGTCGCCTGCGCTATCTCACCCGCCTCTCGCGACCCGGTTCGTCCGGGCTCCGCCGTTCCTGCTGGGGAATGGTGTAATGGTAACACTGCGGTTTTTGGTACCGTCATTCTAGGTTCGAGTCCTAGTTCCCCAGCCAGTTCTCTCCATCCATCATGATCGTCCGACGCGGCGCTCGCGCGGCCGCTCCCGCCCATTTGCCCCGCGTGGCCCATTGCGGGTAGGGTCTGCCGGTTCGCTGCGACGAACGGTCGGGGATATGGTGTGTCGGGCTCGAAGCGTTTCTTTCTCGTACCGATCCTGCTGATCGTCGCCATCGCGGGGCTGACCGCCTACACGGCCTTCAGCCATCTCGTGGACCTGCGGCGCGGCCAGCAGGATCTGGCCCGCACCCACGAGGTGCTGGAGACCGCCCAGGGCCTGTTCTCCAGTCTGCAGGACGCCGAGACGGGGCAACGCGGCTTTCTGATCGCCGGCGAGGATGCCTATCTCGACCCCTGGCGGTCGGCGAATCTGCGCATTCCCGGCCAGATCTCACGGCTTCGCCAACTGGTCGCCGACAATTCCGCGCAGATAGAGCGCGTCGGTCAGCTTCAGGCCGCGGCCTCCCTGCGTATGGCGACCCTTGAGCAGAACCTGGAGCGCGCCCGCCGCGGCGACCGCGAAGGTGTCCAGCGCAGCATCGCCACCGGAACCGGCAAGGCGCAGATGGATCGCGTCCGGCAGTTGGTCGCCGAGATCATCAGTGAGGAACGTCGGCTGCTCACCCTCCGCCAGGCGACGGCCGAGCGCAACGAGCGCCGCAGCCTCTACCTGTCCCTCGGGCTGGGCGGGGCCGGTCTGCTCATCCTGGCCTTCACCTTCGTGGTCATGGGCCGCTCGAACCGGGAGCTTCGCCAGGCCCTGGCTCGCCGGGACGCCGCCGAGGAAGCGCGGCGGGACGCCGGCAAGCTGGTTCGGACGGTGTTCGAGAACGTACCCGACTATCTCTATACCTTCGATGTCACGCCGGACCGCCGCTATCTGATCGGCGACTTCAACCCGGCGCTGGCGCGGCTGCTGGGCGGCGACATGGCGCCGTACCGAGGGCGCGACATCATGGAAGCCTTTCCGGTCATGGGCGGCCGCTTCAAGGCCCTCTATGACCAGGCCGTCGAGGCGGGCAAGGCGATCACCGTGCGTGATACGGCCGACGTTCCGGGCGTGGGCTCGATCACCTGGGAGTCCACCCTGGCGCCGGTGTTCGACGCCGCAGGGCGGCCGGTGCGCATCGTCGGCTCGTCCCGCGACATCACAGAACGCGAACGGGCCGAGGAGGCGGCGCGGCGTTCGCAGCGCATGGAGGCCGTCGGCCAGCTGACCGGGGGCGTCGCCCACGACTTCAACAACCTGCTGCAGGTTATCCGCGCCAACCTCGAGATGATCGAGCGCGGCATCAAGGACGCGCGCACCCGGGCGCGGCTGCAGAACGCCATCCACGCCGCCGACCGGGCGGCCGACCTGACCCGCCAGCTGCTCGCCTTCGCCCGCCGCCAGCCGCTGGAGCCGGTGGTGGTCAACCCGGGCCGTCTGGTCAGCAACATGGCCGAACTGCTGCGCCGGACCCTGGGCGAGGGGATCGAGGTCGAGACGGTATTGGCCGGCGGCCTGTGGAACACCATCGCCGATCCGGCCCAGATCGAGAGCGCGCTGCTCAATCTGGCGATCAACGCGCGCGACGCGATGCCCGAGGGGGGGCGATTGACCGTCGAGCTGGCCAACGCGGCGTTGGACGACCGCTACGCCGCCCGCGACGCCGATATCACGCCGGGCCAGTACGTGATGCTGGCGGTGTCCGACACCGGCCAGGGCATGTCGCGCGAGACTGTCGCCCGCGTGTTCGAGCCCTTCTTCACCACCAAGGCCGAGGGCAAGGGCACCGGGCTGGGCCTCTCGATGGTCTACGGCTTCGTGAAGCAGTCCAAGGGCCACATCCAGATCTACAGCGAACTGGGCCAGGGCACGACGGTGAAGATCTATCTGCCGCGTACGCGCAAGGCCGAGCCCGGGCCCGCGCAGACGGAGGTTCTCGCCGGTGGATGCGGCCAGTCCATCCTGGTGGTCGAGGACGAGGAAGCGGTCCGGGAGGCGGCCTGCGCCATGCTGGCCGACCTCGGCTACCACTGCCGCCAGGCGGACGGGCCGGAAGCGGCGCTGAATATTCTTGAGGACGGCGAACCGGTCGACCTGCTGTTCACCGACGTCATCATGCCCGGCGCGATGAAGACGCCCGCCTTCGTCAAGCGGGCGCTAGAGCTGCGGCCGACGATGGTGGTGCTCTACACCTCCGGCTACACGGAGAACGCCATCGTCCACCACGGCCGCCTCGACCAGGGCGTGTCGCTGCTGTCCAAGCCCTACACCAAGGCCGATCTGGCGCGGAAGGTGGCAGCAAGCCTGCTGGCCGGTCGCGAGACGGTGCTGCTGGTCGAGGACGACGCCCTGGTGCGCGGCGCCGCGGTGGAGATGCTGGCTGAGCTGGGCTTCGCGGTGCTGGAGGCCGGCGACGGTCCGGCCGCCTTGTCCATGCTGGAGTCCGGCGCCCGGATCGATGTGCTGTTCACCGACATTGGCCTGCCCGGCCTGCGCGGCGACGACGTGGCGCGCAGGGCCCGCGCCCTGCGGCCCGACCTGCGCATCGTGCTGGCCAGCGGCTACAATGATCGGGAGGCCGTCGAGGGCATGGACGATGTCCAGACCCTCGACAAGCCCTACGACTCGACCGCGCTGGCGCGGGTGTTGGGGCGGTAGCTACCCGATCTTCAACCGCACGAAGGCCATGCCGCCGCCGGGATCGCCATAGCTCGGCGACAGCGGTGAGGGGATGTCGAAGCCGTTGACCAGCACGCCGACGCCCAGCTTCATGTTCTCCGACAGCCGCCAGTCGTGGATCGCCCCGACCGACAGCTTGCGCACCGTGTAGACGGGCCCATGACCGCCGCCGGGCGTGAGTTCGTCGGTGTCGATCTGCTCGGCCCGGGTGAAAACCGTCCAGCGGTCGTCCGGCTGCCAGGCGGCCTCGACCAGCCAGGCGTCCAGCTCGAGATTGTCGGGCTTCTTCTCCTTGCGGGCCCAGGCGAAGGTCGCGGAGACCAGACCGGACGAGCCGATCTTGCGGGCGTAGAGCGCGCTCAGCGAGACGCGTTCCTCGTCATGATGCGGCTCCAGCGCCTCGGGACTGACGATGTCGGCCCAGCTGGCCTGCAGCGCCCAGTTCTCGGTCGGGTTGAAGCTCAGACGGACGCTGCGGGAATCCAGCTCGCCGGTCTCGATGTCCCAGCGCTTCTCGTCGGGCTCGCGACCCCGGAAGGCGGAGGCTTCGACCTTCCAGCGGCCGGAGACATAGCCCGCCGTGACCACGCCGAAGGTGATGTGGGTGCTGTCCAGCCAATGGTGGGTGATCGGCGCCTCGGGACTGTCGATCGCGGCCGGGCGGTGCATGAAGGCGGGCGGACCGAAGGCCGGTTCGCCGGGCAGGCCGCCGTAGACAAAGACGCTGCGCCCCTCGCCCAGCGGCAGGCTGTAGCTGGCGGCCAGTTCCATGAACAGGTCGTGCGGGTGCTGGCGGTCGACCAGCGCGTCGACGCCGTTGGCGGTCTCACCGGCGGCCAGCAGCAGCGGGTAGCCCTCCTCGCCCATCAGAGGGTCGGGGCTGATCATGCCGCGCAGCTGCAGTGTGCCCGGACCGAGGTCCCGGCTGGCCGTGGCCATTATCATGCCGGCCAGGAAGGCCTTGTCGTCGCCGCGCGGCCCGTCCTGGCTGACGTAGACGCCGTTGATCAGGGCGTGGCCCATCACCATCCAGCCGTCGACCATGACATGCAGGCCGCCGTGCGGGGCCGCCTGCGGTTGCCAGCTGGTGCCGCTGGCGTCGCGGCTCATCGGGTAGGCGCCGAGCGGACTGGTCATGCCGTGGTCGTCCATGGCCATGGACTCCCCGGCGGGAGCGGCCTCGGCGGGCGGGGTCATGTCGTGGTGGTCGTGGTCCTGCGCGAAGGCGGGACCGGCGAGCGCGAGGCTCGCGGCGAAGGTTGCGGACGCCAGCAGGCGCGCGCGGGTGCTGGAGGTCATGTGACCCTCCTCATCTGAGGTCGAAAGGATAACGGGTTTCGGACGTCAGACGCTGGAGCGCGGCGGATGGGGATCAGGCGCGGTGAGCCGGCCCTCGATAGCGGGCTGGACGATGGTGTAGTCCGTCGGCTCGGCGGCGGCCACGGCCAGGATCGTCGCTGTCTCGCAAGGCGCGGGCATGCAGCCGACACAGCAGTTTACGGCCAACTGGGCCGACGTCTGTTCGTCCGGGCTGGCCGGCGCTTCATGACAGGGCGGTTCGGCGGCAGGCATCGGCATGGCGCGCGCCGTCCCGCCGACGGCGATGGTCGCCGCGATCAGGATCAGGAGAAGCGTACGCAGGGCCTGCATGCACGGAACCTAGGGACGGGGGCCGGCGCGCGCAATGCCTACACCCCCGACAGCAAGAGACCCGGTGAGTCCGGCGCCGTCGCCAGGCCGCCGTTCAGGGCGCGCTGCATCATCACGATATCCCGCCACTCGCCGAACTTGTGGCCGACGCCCGACATCACGCCCCGCATCTCGAATCCGAGCGCGCGGTGCAGGTTGATCGAGCCGTGGTTGTCCGAGCCGCCGATCACCGCGATCACCTGGCGCAGGCCGAGCGCTTCGCAATCGGCGAGCACGCGCGTCAGCAGGTCGCGACCGACGCCGCGTCCCTTGAAGCCCGGATGGATGTAGACGCTGTCCTCGACCGTGAAACGGTAGGCCGCGCGCAGCCGGAAGGGCGCGGCATAGGCGAAGCCCGCCACCGCGCCGTCGACCTCGGCGACCACATAGGGCAGTCCGCGCCCGAGCACCCCTGCCAGCCGCGCCGCCATCTCATCGGCCCCGGGCGGGACCTCCTCGAAGGTGCCGACGCCGTGCAGGCAGGCGTCGCCATAGATGGCCGCCAACGCCGCGGCGTCGGCGGCCGTCGCCGGTCTCAGGGTCAGGCCTTCTCCCATCCCCGCTCCACGGCCCAGATGGCGAAGGCGTAGTTGAGCGCAATCTCCTTGAGGAAGTCGAAGCGGCCCGAGGCGCCGCCGTGACCGGCCTCCATGTTGATCTTCAGCAGGATGGGGTCGCCGCTGGTAGTGTGATCCCGCAGCTTGGCCGCCCACTTCTGCGGCTCCCAGTAGGTGACGCGCGGGTCCGACAGTCCGCCGGTGGCCAGCACCGCCGGATAGGGGAGTTTGTCCACCTGGTCGTAGGGGCTGTAGCTCATCATGTAGTCGTAGGCCTCGGCGTCCTCGATCGGGTTGCCCCACTCGGGCCACTCCGGGGGCGTCAGCGGCAAGGTGGTGTCGCTCATGGTGTTGATCACATCGACGAAGGGCACCGAGGCGATGATCCCGGCCCACAGCTCGGGCCGCATGTTGGTGACCGCGCCCATCAGCAATCCGCCCGCCGAGCCGCCGTAGGCCACCGTGCGCTCCGGCTTGCCGTAGCCGGCGGCGTGCAGGTGATCGGCGCAGGCGATGAAATCGGTGAAGGTGTTCTTCTTCTTGAACTTCTTGCCGTCCAGGAACCAGCCCCAGCCCTTCTCCGCCCCGCCGCGCGGGCAGGCCGTGGCCCAGATCCAGCCGCGGTCGACGAGGCTGAAGTTGCGGATCGAGAAGCTGGGCTCCTGCGAGATACCGTAGCTGCCGTAGCCGTAGAGGAGCAGCGGGGCCGAACCGTCCAGTTTCGTGCCCTTCTTCATCAGGACGAAGATCGGCACCTCGGCGCCGTCCGCCGCCCTGGCGTTCAGGCGCCGGGTCTCGTACTCTGCCGGATCATGGCCCGACGGGATCTCCTGCGTCTTGCGCAGCGTCCGCTTGCGGGTCGCCATGTCGTAGTCGAGCCACTGACGCGGCGTGGTCATCGAATTGTAGGTGAAGCGCAGCGAGGCGGTGTCGTACTCGTAGCCGCCGTCGAGCCCCAGCGCGTAGATTTCCTCGTCGAAGGCGATCGCATGCTCCTCGCCGCTGGCTGCGGTGATGACGATGCGGTTGACGGCGTCGACCTTCTCCAGCCGCACGAACCAGTCCTTGAAGGCAGTCGTCCCGAGGATCAGGTTGCCGCTCTTGTGGGCGATCCAGTCCTTCCAGTTGGCCTTGCCAGGCTTGTCCTCGGGGGCGGTGACCAGCTTGAAGTCGACGGCGCCGTCGGCATTGGTGCGGATCACGAACCGGTCGTTCCAGTGCTCGACATCGTAGCGCACGCCTTCCTGGCGCGGCTCTACGACAACCGGTTTCGCCGTCGGGTCGGAGGCGGGGATCAGCCAGGCCTCGCTGCTGTCCTGGTTGCCGCAGCCGATGACGATCCACTTGCGGGACTGGGTCACTCCGGCGCCGATGAAGAAGCCCTCGTCGGGCTCGTCGTAGACCAGCACGTCGTCCTTGGCCCCGCCGCCGAGCGGCCGGCGGAAGACCTTGGCCGGCCGCCCGTTCTCGTCGCGCAGGGTCCAGAAGATCCACTGGCTGTCGGGTGAGAACACGAACTCGGTGACGCTCTCGACCGGCTCGCCGACCATCTTGCCGGTGGCGATCTCGCGGACGTGGATGCGGTAGACCTCCGAGCCCTGCTCGTCGACGGCCCAGGCGTAATGGCTGTGGTCCGGGCTGTGGCTGGCCGATCCGACCTGGTAGAAGGCCTTGCCCTTGGACTCGGCCTCCTCGTCCAGCAGGATCACCTCGCCATCGGACTTGCCGACCGGTCGGCGGGCGTGGATCGGGTGCTGCGCGCCCTTCTCGTAGCGGCTGTAGTATTCCCAGGCGCCGTCAGCGTCGGGGACGGAGGCGTCGTCTTCCTTGATGCGCCCCTTCATCTCCTCGAACATCGTCGCCTGCAGCGCCTCGGTCGGGGCCAGCATGGCCTTGGTGTAGGCGTTCTCCTCGGTCAGGTGCTCCTTGACGTCCGCCTTGATCAGGGTCGGATCGCGCAGGACCTTCTGCCAGTTGTCGTCCTTCATCCAAGCGTAGTCGTCGACCCGCACCCGGCCCAGCTGTTCAATGCGCTTGGGGATCTTGCGGGCGACGGGAGAAACAGGCTTGGGCGTGGCGGACATGGCGCTCCCGGGGGCGGCTAGACTGGACGAAAGGCGGTCGCCGCGGTCGCGGCCATCATCTGGCGCCGGTTCATGAATCAACTCCCCTGTGCGGCAGACGGTCAGCTTGTGCGTCCGCCGCGTTGCGGTCAAATGGGCCCCGCAGCATCGAGAGGGACCGGTCTGGTCCACAAGTACCGCTTGCATCTGGGGGCGTCGATGGCCTGGGACCTTTCCGTCGATCTGATCAAGGCGACGGTGCAACTCGAGCAGCCGCTCGGCAACGGCACGCGCACGGTCGGGACGGGCTTCCTGATCGAGTCGCCGACACCCGACGGCCGGTCGCGCACCGTGCTTGTCACCGCCGGCCACGTCCTGGACCGCATGCCCGCATTGCAGGCCAGGATCGGCTATCGCGTTCAGGGCGGCGACGGCGCCTGGCGCTACGATCCCCAGCCGCTGTCGATCCGGGACGAAGACAAGGCTCCGAAGTGGACGCGGCATCCGACCCGTGACATCGCAGCCATCGTCATCCAGGCGCCTGACGAGTTCGCCCGCGCCGCCATTCCGCTGTCGTGGCTGGCCCAGGACGAGACCTTCACCCGCTATGGGCTGGGACCGGGCGACGAGATGATGGCGCTGGGCTTCCCGCGTGGACTGTCGGCCAACCAGGCGGGCTTCCCGATCCTGCGTTCTGGCCGGGTCGCGTCCTATCCGCTGGCGCCCTCCAGCGTCTTCCCCACCTTCCTGCTCGACTTCAGCGTTTTCCCGGGCAACTCCGGTGGACCGGTGTTCATGGCCGACGGCGCCCGACGCCGGCCCGGCGCGACGGAAACCCAGGAGGTGCAGTTCGTCGCCGGAATCCTGACCCAGCAGGTCGAGCTTTCCGGCGAGCGGCTCGAGATCGGCATCGTCACCCACGCCCGCTTCGTGCGTGAAACCGTCGCGATGATCGACGGCGTCGCGCCGCCGCCGCCGGCGCCCGCCGAACCGCCCCTGCCGGGATCAACCGCTGCGTCGGTAGGGGTTCACGCGGAACCTTGACGGCGCCCAGGGGGTTGTCTCTTCACACATCAACAGCGAAGGGAGACCCATCATGTGGGATCGTGTCGAAGGCGAATGGAAACAGTTTTCGGGCAAGGTCAAGGAACAGTGGGGCAAGCTCACTGACGACGACCTGACCGTGATCGCCGGCAAGCGCGACCAGCTGGCCGGAAAGATCCAGGAGCGCTACGGTTACGCCAAGGACAAGGCCGAGGCGGAGATCCATGACTTCGAAAAGCGCATGGACGAGCCGCGCTCCTTCAAGAGCTGATGGACGGCGGCGGCCGCGCCTGGCGCGGCCGCCGTTCCCCAAATCAGTTACAAATCTTTGTCTGGCAAGGCTTTTCAGGCCTGCCGTTGCCCTCGCGCCGGGTCTAAGGCCACGACCACTGCCACCTGTGCCGGAATGCTGACGTCTCGCTTGAGACTCGCGATGCGGGTTCGCGACGCCCTTGGGTGGCGATTACAGCTTTTGTCTTCGCCCGCCGCCGCTGCTGGCGGCCGAGCGGGCGGCCTGAGGGCGTCTGCCGCCCCGGCCGCGTGCGACCGGGGCGGATCAGGATCTAGGCGCCGTAGATCACCGAAATAGTCTCGGCCACGCACGCCGGACGCTCTTCACCCTCGATCTCGATGGTGCATTCGTTCTTCATCTGCAGACCGCCGGACTTGGCTTCGACGCTGAGCAGCTTCTGGCGCATGCGCACCCGCTTGCCGACCCGGACCATGTTGGTGAAGCGGACCTTGTCGCTGCCATAGTTGATGCCGCGGGTCACGCCGTTGACCTTCAGGAGCTTGGCGCCCAGGAACGGGATCAGCGACAGGGTCAGATAGCCGTGGGCGATCGGGCCGCCGATCTCGCGGGTCGCCCGCTCGACGTCGACGTGGATCCACTGGTGGTCGCCGGTCGCCTCGGCGAACTGGTTGACCCGTTCCTGGCTGACTTCCAGCCAGTCCGAGACGCCGATCTCCTGACCGACGAGGCTGGACAGGTCCTTGTAGTCAACTTCCTTCATGGCGCGGAGCTCCCTCAAACAGTTGTTCGGCATCATCCATGCCCCGAGCGGGCCGGGCTTTCAACCGCTGATCCGGCGTTGCTTACATCGCAGGTAATTGGACGCCCGCCGCGTTGGGGCTAGCGTCGGTCCATGAGCACGCAATCAAGCATCGGCGACCACATCCGCGACTGGCGTCGTCGCCGCCGCCTGTCGCAGATGGACCTGGCGCTGGACGCCGGCATCTCGCCCAAGCACCTGAGCTTCATCGAGACCGGACGGTCGCAGCCCAGCCGGCAGATGGTGCTGCATCTGGCCGAGCAGTTGGAGACGCCGCTGCGCGAGCGCAACGCCATGCTGATCGCCGCCGGGTTCGCGCCGGTCTATCCGGAGCGGCCGCTGGACGCCCCGGATCTGGCCGCCGCGCGACGGGCGGTGGATCTGGTGCTCAAGGGCCATGAGCCGTTCCCGGCGCTCGCCGTGGACGGACGCTGGAACCTGGTCGCCGCCAACGCCGCGGTCGGACCGTTCCTGGTCAACGAGCCCGAACTCCTGACCAAGCCGATGAACATGCTGCGCATGACCTTGCACCCCAAGGGCATGGCGCCGCGGATCATCAACCTGACCGAATGGCGGGTTCACATTCTTGACCGCCTGCGCCGTCAGATCGACGCCACCGCCGATGCCGGCCTCAAGGCTCTGTACGAGGAACTGAAGGCCTACCCCGCGCCGCCGTCCGCCGTCGGAGTCCCGCAAGGCCAGGACCTGGGCGGTATCGCGGTGCCGCTGCGGCTGCGAACCGAGCAGGGGGTGATGAGCTTCATCAGCACCGTCACGGTGTTCGGCACGCCGACCGACGTCACGGTCTCCGAACTGGCGCTGGAGACCTTCTTCCCGGCCGACGACTTCACGGCAAAGGCGTTGATTTCCCTCGCGGCAGAGCGCCAACAGGAGGCGACAGCGGCCTGAATCGGGGGACGGGGTGAGCGACGAGTACGTGTTCGAAATCGACGGAAGCCGCGTGACCGCCACGCCGTTCTCCGCCGGCCCCTGGGGTCCCACGATGCAGCACGGCGGCGCCCCGACGGCGCTGGTCGCGCGGGCGGCGGAAGCCTTTCCGGCGGCGCGGCCGATGCGGGTGGCGCGCCTCACCGTCGACCTGCTGCGGCCGGTGCCGGTCGCCACGCTTGACATCGAGACCGAGGTCGTCCGCGAAGGCCGCAAGATCCAGCTGCTGCAGGTGCGCCTGCTGCACGAGGGCAAGGAATGCGTCCGGGCCAGCGTGCTGAAGCTGCGGAGCGAGCCGCTCGACCTGCCGCAGCACGACGGCTTTCGCCCGCTTGAACAGGCCGCGCCGCCGCTGGACGAACCGCGCAGCCCCGGCTTCGGCGCCACCCACGGCTTCGGCTCGGGCATGTCGGCGAAGATCATGCGCGGCGAATGGGGCAAGCCGGGGCCCGCGGCCGTCTGGTTCCGCGCCGAGCGGCCGATCGTGCGCGGCGAGGCGACCTCGCCCCTGATGCGCGCGGCGCTGACCGCCGACTTCTGCAACGGCGTCTCGGCGGTGCTGGATTTCCAGCAGTGGACCTACATCAACGGCGACCTGTCGGTGAACTTCGCCCGCGACCCGGTCGGCGACTGGATCCTGCTCGACGCCGAGACCTGGGTCGGCGACAGCGGCGGCGCCATGGCCTTCGCCCGGCTGGCCGACCGCGACGGCTATTTCGGCCGCGCGGTGCAGAGCGTGCTGATCGAGAAGCGGGGCTAGAGGCCGAACCGCTTGGGGTCGGAGGCGATCAGGGCCTGGAGCTTGGGCATCCCCGCGCGCAGCCCGCCGGCCAGCTGACGGGTGATCAGCCAGCCGAGCGGGAAGGGGGCGCTGGCCTTGCCCAGCCAGACCAGCTCACAGCCGCCGGCGGTCGGAACCACGCGGTAGTCCTCGACGGCCGCCGACAGCGGCAGCGACGACCGCTCGAAGCGGAAGGCCATGCGGCTGCCCTCGTCCCAGGCGAAGAAGGTCTCCTCGATGACCTGCGGCCCGACCTCGACGGTGCGCGTCGTGCCGACGGCGAAGGGCTGGGGGCTGGTCCAGGTGACCTTGGTGATCGGCAGCCATTCCGTCCAGGCCTCGCCATCCAGCAGCGCCGCCCAGACCGCCGACGGCGGGAAAGGGAAGGCGTGCCTGACCTCGACCCTGCCCTTGGCCAGATACTCTTCTCCGACGGCGGTGTGGGCGCGAAGCGGCTTCGACATGGAGTGTTTCTCTGGGTTTGTCGTTGTGGGTCGTCAGGCGGCAGTTGAACGCGGCGCCGCCACGGCAGGCAAGCGGTCGCTAGCGTCCGGCCGCGAGCGCCCTCGGAATGTCGATGCCGATGTCCAGTAGCTGCTGCGCCTTGCCCTTGGCCAGCGGGTCGACCCGCAGGCTGGAGAACTGGCCGCCGCCCAGCGCCTGGATGCAGTGCAGGTTGATGGCGTCCATGCCCGGCAGCTCGTAGCGGATGACCTTCGGAGCGCTCGCCCCTTCGAACTCATGCGCGAACCAGGCCTTGACGCGGTCCTCGGACAGTCCGGCGCGGATCCACGGCAGCAGCTCGGGACGCCGCGCGATGACGCCGATGTTGAAGGCGTCGCCCTTGTCGCCGGACCGGGCCCAGGCGACGTCGATCAGCGGCACGGTGACCATGTCCGCTTCCGGCTCCGGATCTGCCGGAACCGGCGGCGCGATGACATCGGCGACGTTGAAGGCGCGGGCGGGCGAGTCGGGAACGATGGTCAGCGTCTGGTCGCCCAGCGAGACGATCGCCGCCACCTCCTGCCTCGGCAGCAGGATGGAGAATACACGCGACACCGGGGTGATGGTCGGCGCGCCCCCGAACCAGCCGGTGGTGCCGACGCTCATCGAGGTGGTCGGGGAGGCGAACTCCCTCATCATCAGGCCCAGGGCCTCGGCGCTCTCGTGTTCGGCGCCGATGCGGCAGACGACCTCGCGCACGGCTCGCGCCGCTGCGCTGGCGTTGGCGCCATAGCTGGCCTCCGCGCCCAGGATCTCGATGCGGCTGTCGCGCAGTGGCGGCAGGTTGCGGTCGCGCAGCATCTCGCCGATCCGCTCGAGCATCGCCTCGGACTGCCTGCGCCCCTTGGCGGCGGCGTCGCGGCCGACCACCGGGCTGGCCCCGATGAAGCGGAAGCCGTCGCCGAAGGTCACGCAGACCTTGTAGCGGTCGCTCGGCGGATAGCCCTTGGCCCCGGCCACCCGCACGCGGTGCTCGCCAACCTGTTCGACCGTCACCTGCGTGAAGTCACAGACCACGTCCGGCAGCGCGTAGCCTTGCGGGTCGCCGACCTCGTAGAGGATCTGCTCGGCCACGGCGGCGGGGGAGACCAGGCCGCCCGTGCCCTCCGGCTTGGTGACGATGAACGACCCGTCGGCATGGCACTCAATGATCGGATAGCCGATGTGAGCCCAGTCCGGGACGTCCTCCCAGTCAGTGAACAGCCCGCCGGTCGCCTGGGCGCCGCACTCGATGACGTGGCCCGCGAGCGAGCCCGCCGACAGCCGGTCGTAGTCGTCCAGGCTCCAGCCGAACGCGTGGACGAGAGGGCCGAGCGCCAGGGCGCTGTCGACAACCCGCCCGGTGATGACCATGTCCGCGCCGGCCGCCAGCGCGGCCGCGATCGGCTCGGCGCCGAAATAGGCGTTGGCGCTGAACACCTTGCCCGGATCGGGGAAGGGCGCGCCGGTGAACATCTCGCTCAGGCCGCGCGCCTTCAGGTCCTCCAGCCGCCCGGCGAGGTCGTCGCCCTCGACGATGGCGATCTTGAAGGAAAGGCCGGCCTCGGCGGCGATCTTCTCCATCCGCTCGCGGCAGGCGCGCGGGTTGAGGCCTCCTGCGTTGGTGACGATCTTCACCCCCTGCGCCTTCAGCTCACGCAAGTTGTCCTTCCAGACCCAGTCGGTGAAGTCGCGGGCATAGCCCTGGTCCGGCCGCGCCGCGCGCAGCTGGCCCAGCGAGCTCATCGTCGCCTCGGCCAGATAGTCGAGGATCATGTAGTCCAGCCGCCCGCCGCGCAGCAGCTGGGGCGCGGCGACCGACGAGTCCCCGAGGAACCCGCCGGCCCCGCCGATGCGTACGATCTTCGTCATCAGACGATCTTGGCGTCGGCCTTGCCCCAGTAGGCGTCACGGATCAGGCGCTTGTAGAGCTTGCCGGTGGCGTGGCGGGGCAGCTCCTCCATGAAGTCCAGCTGGCGCGGGGCCTTCACATGGCTGAGGTTGGCCTTGGCGTAGGCCAGCAGCTCGGCCCGCAGGTCATCGCCGACGTCGGCCCAGCTGGCGGGCTGGATCACCGCGATGACCTTCTCGCCCATTTCCTCGTCAGGGCCGCCGACCACGGCGACGTCGGCGACCTTGGGGTGGCCGATGAGCAGGTTCTCGATCTCCTGCGGATAGATGTTCACCCCGCCGGAGATGATCATGAAGCTCTTGCGGTCGGTCAGGTACAGGAAGCCGTCCTCGTCCACCCAGCCCACGTCGCCCAGGCTGGTCCAGCCGTGCTTGTTGTAGCTCTCGGCCGTCTTGGCCGGGTCGTTGTGGTAGTTGATGGGCGGGCCGTTCTCGAAATAGACCTGCCCCTCCTGGCGAGGCGGCAGCGGGTCGCCCTCCTCGTTGCAGATGCGCAGCTCGCCCAGCACGGCCTTGCCGACCGAGCCCTTGTGCGCCAGCCAGTCGGCCGAGCCGATGTAGCAGAAGCCGTTGCCCTCGGTGCCGGCGTAGTACTCGTGGATGATCGGGCCCCACCAGGCGATCATCTGTTCCTTGACCGGCACGGGGCAGGGGGCGGCGGCGTGCACCGCCGACCGCAGCGATGAGACGTCGTACCTGGCCCGCACCTCTTCCGGCAGCTTCAGCAGCCGCACGAAGTGGGTCGGGACGAACTGGCCGCAGTCGACCTTGTACTTCTCGATCAGCGCCAGCATCGCTTCCGGATCGAAGCGCTCCATCACGATGACGGTGCCGCCCAGCTTGTGGATGCTCATGCACCAGCGCAGCGGGGCAGCGTGATAGAGCGGCGCCGGCGAGATGTAGACGCTGTCCGGGGTGAAGCCGAACAGGCCCTGGGTCATCATGAACAGGGCGTTGGGCTCGTCGATCGCGGCCCCGGTCAGCATCGGCTTGACGCCCTTGGGCCGCCCGGTCGTGCCCGAGGAATAGAGCATGTCGGAGCCGGCGGTTTCGTCGGCGATCCGGGTGGTGGGCATGGCGTCGCGCGCCGTCTCGAAGCTCTCGTACGGCCCGCGGGCCCCGCCGCACATGTAGAACTTCAGGCCCGGGATCAGGGCCGGCATTTCGTCGGCGATGGCGCCCATCGAGGCCGAGGTGATGAACACCTTCGCGTCGCAATCCTTGACGATGTACTCGACCTCGCTCGCCGTCAGCTTGGACGAAATGCAGGTGTAGTAGAGGCCCGAGCGCTGGGCGGCCCAGGTGATCTCGAAGTAGCGGGGATTGTTGTCCATGAAGATGGCGATGACGTCGCCGGGCTTCAGACCGAGCGAGCGGAACAGATGCGCCCCCTGGTTCGACCGTTCGTCGAGCTGCTTGTAGGTCACCGTCTCGCCGGATCCGGCCATGATGTAGGCGGCGCGGTCAGGGTGGGTCTGGGCGTGCTGGCAGGGATGCATGGTGGTCGCTTCGACTGGAGTGGAGTGACGGAGATCAGGCGGCGAGGGCGGAGGCGGCCGCCTTGCCGAGAATCATGTCCGAGGCCTTCTCGGCGATCATGATCGTGGGGGCGTTGGTGTTGCCGCTGACCAGGCGCGGCATGACCGAGGCGTCGACGACGCGCAGACCCTCGACGCCATGAACGCGCAGCTGCGGGTCGACCACCGCCTGTGGGCCATGGCCCATCTGGCAGGTGCCCACCGGGTGGTAGATCGTCGTGCCGGCGGCGCGGGCGTATTCCAGCAGCATCTCGTCGCTCTGGAAGTCCGGGCCGGGGTTCATCTCGTGATCGATGTAGGGCGCCAGCGCCGGCTGCTCGGCGATCTGGCGGCCGATCCGCAGCGAGGCGACGGCGACTTCCTGGTCGAGGCTGTCGGCCAGGTAGTTGGCGAAGATCGCCGGATGGGCGGTCGGGTCGGCGGACTTGATACGGATGCGGCCGCGGCTCTCGGGGCGTAGCTGGCAGGGGGCGATGGTCAGGCCGGGCGCGCCTTCAAGTTCCATCTTCTGCTCGTTGGCCAGCTTCTCGGCGTCCATGGTGGCGGGCAGGATGTGGTACTGGATGTCGGGGTGGGCTAGGTCGGGCCGCGACTTGCAGAACACCGCGATGTGCGCCGCCGACAGGGTCAAGAGGCCCTTGCGCTGGAACAGGAACTTCATCGCCTCGCCAATGAAACGCGGGCCGCGGGTCAGCTCGTTGACGGACACCACGCCGGGCTTGAGCCGGTAGCGCACGCTCATCACGTAATGGTCTTGCAGGTTCTCGCCGACGCCCGGAAGGTCGGCTACGACCTCGATCCCGTGTTCGCGCAGCAGGGCGCCAGGCCCGACGCCGGACAGCTGTAGCAGCTGCGGCGAGTTCACCGCGCCGCCGGCCAGGATGACTTCGGCCTTCGCCTTCGCGGTGCGCTTGGCGCCGTTCTGGGTGAATTCGACGCCGACGGCGCGCTTGCCCTCGAACAGCACGCGCGAAGCAAGGGCGTTGGTCTCGACCCGCAGGTTGGCGCGGTCCATGGCCGGATGCAGATAGGCGACGGCGGCCGAGCAGCGCTGCCCGTTCTTCACCGTCAGCTGGTAGTAGGTCGCGCCTTCCTGGTCGCCGGCGTTGACATCGGACACGCGGGGAATGCCCGCCTGCTCGCAGGCGTCGATCACCGCGTCCGAGACCGGGTGTTTGGTGGTCACGTCCGAGACGTTCAGCGGTCCGCCCGAGGCGTGCCAGTCGCCGGCGCCGCGCTCCTGATGCTGCGAGCGCAGGAAGTAGGGCAGGACGTCGTCCCAGGCCCAGCCCTCGCAGCCCATCTGGCGCCAGTTGTCGTAGTCTGCGTGTTGACCGCGAATGTAGAGCAGGCCGTTGATCGAGGATGACCCGCCGAGCACCTTGCCGCGCGGCCAGACGTGGGTGCGGCCGCCCGTTCCGGGATCGGGCTCGGTGGCGTAGAGCCAGTTGACCTTGGGATCCTTCAGGGTCTGCGAATAGCCGACCGGAACATGGATCATGACATTGGACATGAACTGGCCGGGATTCTTCAGCGGCCGGTCGTCGCCGCCGGCTTCCAGCAGCAGCACCTTGTACTTGCCGTCGGCGCTCAGGCGGTTGGCCAGCACGCAGCCTGCGCTGCCTGCGCCGACGATGATGTAGTCCGCCTCGATGATGTCGCTCATGCCGCTTCCCTGTTCCTCGCCGACCGGCAGCGTCTGTCGCGCGCCTGATCGGCGATCACCTTACGGGCGCGGAAGGGGCGAAGGGAAGGGCGACGTTGCGGAAGCTGCCGCGACGTCATTGTTGCCGCCGCGCCCGGACGCACTAGGCTTGTCCCAACAACGATAATCTTGAGAGGAAACGGCGATGGAACTGGTCAGCCAGACTGCGGTCGAGGGCCGCGCGGGGCCGACGTTCGCGACCCGCTATCCCAAGGTGGAGGGGGTCGATCTCACCGACATCGCGTCCTTCACCCACGGCCAGCCTTACGCCGGCTACGCCCGCCTGCGCGCCGAGGCGCCGGTGATGTGGCATCCCGAGACCCGCATGGACGGGCCCGGATTCTGGGCCGTCACCCGCCACGAGGACGTCATGGCCGTCAACGGCGACCCGACGACCTACTCCAGCCAGCGCGGCGGCATCCTGATGGCGGCCGGCCGGCCCGAGGCGCGCCATGCGCTGCTCTACCGCGCCTCGATGGACGCGATGATCAATCTGGACGCCCCGCATCACCTGCAGCTGCGTCGGGAGCACATGCCCTACTTCACGCCCAGCTACCTGCGGGGCGTGGGCGAGCGGGTGAAGGGCGAGGTGACCCGCCTGCTCGACGCCATGGCCCACAAGGGCGAGACCGACCTGGTCGAAGACTTCTCTTCCGTCCTGCCGCTGTTCACCCTGTGCGAGATCCTCGGCGTGCCCGAGCCGGACCGCCCCAGGTTCCTCACCTGGATGCACTACCTCGAAGAGGCCCAGAACATGGCCATGCGCTCGGCGACCGAGGGCATGACCCCGACGCTTGAGCTCATGCAGTTCATCGCCGACTTCAATTCGAACGTGGAGGAGATGTTCGAGTACGGTCGGCACATGCTCCACAAGCGTCGCGCCGATCCTCAGCAGGATCTGCTGACCGCCATCGCCCGCGCCCAGGTCGACGGCGACCTGCTCAGCGACGAATACCTGGACGGCTCCTGGCTGCTGATCGTGTTCGCCGGCAACGACACGACGCGCAACACCCTGTCGGGCTCGATGAAGCTGCTGACCGAGTTCCCGGACGAGCGGGCCAAGCTGATCGCCAACCCGGCCCTGATGCCCGGCGCGGTCAACGAGTTCATCCGCATGGTCAGCCCGGTCATCTACATGCGCCGCACCGCCACCTGCGACACCGAGCTCAACGGTCAGAAGATCGCCGAGGGCGAAAAGGTCATCATGTACTACGGCGCCGCCAACCGGGACGCGGCGGTGTTCGCCGACCCCGACCGGCTCGATGTCACCCGCGCCAACGCCGACAAGCACATCGCCTTCGGCTACGGACCGCACACCTGCATCGGCAAGCGGGTGGCGCAGATCCAGCTGGAGGAAGCCTACCGCCAGATCCTGGCCCGCTTCCCGGACATGCGCTGGACCGGCGAGATCGACATTGCGCCCAACAACTTCGTCCATGCCATCCGCAAGCTGAACGTCAGCTTCACGCCGGAGCGGAAGGCGGCCTGAACCGGCGCTGGTCAGGAAGGGCGCTCTTCGATATGGTCAGCTGACTAGATTTCGGAGGCGCCATGACCGCCTGGAAGATGGAAACGGCCAAGGCCCGCCTGAGCGAAGTCGTCAGGCAGGCACAGCTCCAGGGTCCCCAACGGATCACCATTCGCGGCGAGGCGGCGGCAGTCGTCCTCTCGCAGGAAGACTACGCGCAGCTCACGCGGACGAGTGGCGCCAACTGGGTCGACCAATTCCGTCAGAGCTTCACCGGCGATATCGACCTCAGCCGCGATGAAGACACGGGACGGGACTTCAGCCTTTGAGAGGCTGGCTGCTCGACACCAACGTCGTCTCCGAACTGGCGCGTCCGCGCGCTGACCCCAAGGTTCTGGACTGGCTGCGTGGCCTGCCGCCGGAGCGCACGTTTGTGAGCATCCTGACGATCGGTGAGATCGGCCAGGGGATCGAGGGGTTGAAGCCCGGTGACGCCCGCCGCGAGGTCTACGCCCGCTTCCGGGATCGCTTGGAGGCAGACTTCTCCGGCCGGATTCTGCCTGTCAGCGACGACGTGGTGCGGCTCTGGGGGGACATCAGCGGTCGCTATCGCGCTCGCTTTGGCGGCCGTGCGCTGGTCATCGACGCCTTGCTGGCCGCGACGTCTCAGCGGCGCCGACTGCATCTGGCTACCCGGAACGTGCAGGATGTCCTCAGCCTGGGAGCGTCCGCCTTCAATCCTTGGGATGATGATCCGGTGCTGTTCCCGCTGTCCTGATACCCGCGCCCCCTTGCCTTCCCCGGCGTCGCACCGTCTTCATACGCGCGTTTGAACGCCCCAGCCTCCCGAGGAGCCTCCGCATGGCCAGCCCGACCTTCGAGACCATCATCCTGGACATCAAGGACGGCATCGCGACGCTGACCCTGAATCGTCCCGACCGGATGAACGCCTTCACCACCCAGATGATGGCGGAGATGATCAAGGCCTTCGACATCACCGACGCCGACGACTCGGTGAAGGTCGTCGTGGTCACCGGCGCCGGCCGCGCCTTCTGCGCCGGGGCCGACCTGGGCAGCGGGGCCAAGACCTTCGACTACGCCAAGCAGGAAAGCGATCCGCGCGAGGCCAACAAGGTGAACGGCGTCTACCGCGACGGCGGCGGCCTCTTGACCCTGCGCATCTACGAAAGCCTCAAGCCCGTCATCGCCGCCGTCAACGGCGCGGCGGTCGGCATCGGCGTGACCATGCAGCTGGCCATGGATATCCGCATGGCTTCGACCGAAGCCAAGTTCGGCTTCGTGTTCGCCCGTCGCGGCATCACGCCGGAAGCGGCCTCGTCCTGGTTCCTGCCGCGCCTCGTCGGCCTGCAGCAGGCGCTGGAGTGGTGCTACACCGGCCGCGTCTTCCCGGCCCAGGAGGCGAAGGACGGTGGCCTGGTCCGCTCGCTGCACGCGCCCGAAGACCTGCTGCCGGCCGCCTACGCCCTGGCCCGCGAGATCGCCGACAATGCCGCGCCGGTTTCCGTCGCCCTGACCCGTCAGTTGCTCTACCGCAATGCCGGCGCGCCGCACCCGATGGACGCCCACATGTCCGACAGCCGCGCCATCATGGCCCGCGGCGCCCAGGGCGACGCCAAGGAGGGGGTCATGTCCTTCCTCGAAAAGCGCGCGCCGGCCTACCCCGACAAGGTCTCCGCCGACCTGCCGGACATCTGGCCCTACTGGGACAAGCGTGAGTTCAAGTAGTCGAGACTTCGTCTACAGACTTCGCCTCGGCCAACAACTGTTGACGAGCTCGGCGCGCGAAAGCGTGAATCGCCGACCGCCTGAATCGGCGCCATGCTGACCTCCACGGGACCCGCAGTGTCCCGATGGAGGATTTGCCATGATGGAGCGAGTTCTGAGTTGGACCTTCGGCCTGATGCTGGCGGCGCTCTTGTTTGCCGTCGGGATCCAGAAGTTCGTCGGTCTTGATCCCAATCCCGTCTTCGGACTGATCGAGGCGCGGTCCGGTCTGGGCTTCTTCGAGCCGGGCCTTCGCTATGTGACCGGAGCGCTGGAGATGGCGGCCGTGCTGCTGGCGCTCTGGCCCGCAACGCGCTTGCGCGGGGCGCAGCTGGGTCTGGTGGTGGCCATTGGCGCCATCGGGTTTCACCTGTCGCCATGGCTTGGCGTGCAGCTTCCGCACCTGCAGGAGCTGTCCGCCGCGCTGGCGCAGGGCCAGACCCCGGACGAGATCGCGGCCATGAACCTGCCGACCGATAACGGGACCATGTTCATCCTGGCCATCTTCATCGCCGCGACGGCGGTGGTCAGCATCGTGGTCGAGCGCGCGAAGGCGAAAGCCGAGAGCGCGCCGAAGGTGCGGCGTCCGATGGGGGCCCTGGCCTGAACAATCCTGTGGATGACCGCGACGGCGCCGCGTCGCGGTCATGACCGGTTAACGAGGCTCTGGTCTGATCCAGGCCCGGCGACGCGTCCACGCGCGCCTTTGCATGCCTGATCGCGACCAGTGATGAGTGAACCCGCGCAGAGACCCGTGCACGACGACGCCGCCGATCTCGCGGCCGGGGAAGTCGTGCGCGCCGCGCCGGTGTTCCGGTCTCGCGGCACGCTGCTGAAGCGCCTCGCCGATGTGGTGTGTCTGCCGGGTAGCCGGGTCAACGCGTTCGAACGCTCGATGACGGCCGATCTGATCATCGAACTGCTGCGAGAAGCGGCTGTCGAGGAACGCACCCGCATCGCCCGCCGCCTGGCCAATGTGTCGGAGATTCCGACCGGGCTTGCCAGGATGCTGTTGCGTGACGAGCTGGAGGTCGCGCGCGCCTTGCTCGAGAACAGCGCGGGTCTGGGCGACGCCGATCTGATGGACTGCGCGCGCACGGCGACGCCCGAGCATCGCCGCCTGATCGCCGCCCGTCGCGGCCTCAACGAGGTCGTGGCCGACGCGCTGGTCGAGTTCGGCGAGCCCGCCGTTCTCGAGACCCTGCTGCGCAATGATCTGGCCCGGCTCGGCCACGCCACCGTCGAGACCGTGGTCGCCGTGACGCGCGACAACCCGCGCCTCATCCCGCTGCTGCTGAGACGGACGGAGCTGAGGCCCAGCCACGCCTATGTGATGTTCTGGTGGTCCGACGAGGAGTGCCGCCGGGTGATCCTGCAGCGGTTCGCCGTGTCGCGGGAGGTGCTCCAGGAGGCGGTCAGCGACGTCTTCGCCGTGGCGGCCGAGGAAAAGTGGCAGGATCCACTAACCCGCAAGGCCCTGCAGTTTATCGAACGCCGCCAGCGCAATCGCGCGGCGCTGGACCGCAGTCCGTTCGAGAGTCTGGACGAGGCCGTCGAGGTCGCCGCTGAAAGCATGACGCGCGAGGTCGCCGAGGAGATCGCCTACCTGTCCGGCCTCAAGCCGATGACCGGCGCCAAGATCTTCACGGACCCGGGCGGAGAGCCGCTCGCGATCCTGTGCAAGGCCACGGGACTGCCACGGACCGCGGTCCGGTCGTTGTGGCGCGGTCTGCGTCGTCCCGAGGCCGACGCGGCCGGCAATCTCGTGCCGGCGCTCGATCGCATCCTGACCCTGTTCGACACCATCGCGGTGGATCGGGCCCAGACCGTGCTTCGCTACTGGAACTGGTCGTTGTCCTCGGCGCTGACGCCCGCGTTGATCAAGGCCATCCGGACCGGCGACGAGGAAGCCCTCGACGAGTTCTCGCAGCCGCAGAGGGCCGCGATGCTGGCGTTGTCGGACGACTTCGGACGGCGCTGAAACCTGAATCGGCCCAGATCAGGCGAGTGCAATCATCACGATGCATTGATCCGGCGATGCTGTGGACATCCCTAATCTCTATTGGAAATTCCAAGGGTAAGCATCGTAGTGCTTGTGTCGGACACATCTGACCTATATGCACACGACCACTGAATCGAGATCGCCGAGTCCGGTATCTCTCAATCATTCATGTGGTGGAACAAGGCCAGATGGAAGACAAATCGGCTATCATTGAAATGACGACGGACATCGTGTCCGCCTACGTCGGGAACAACTCCGTCGCGGCGAACGATATTCCGAGCCTGATCCAGAACGTCCACCGCGCCCTGACCGAAGTCGCTTCCGGGTCGGTGACTGTCGAGGTCGCACCGAAGGAACCTGCTGTTCCGGTTCGCCGTTCGATCACGCCGGACCATCTGGTGTGCCTGGAAGACGGTCGCAAGTTCAAGTCGCTCAAGCGGCACCTGCGCACCAAGTACAACATGAGCCCCGAAGAGTACCGGGCGAAGTGGGGCCTGCCGAAGGACTATCCGATGGTCGCGCCGAACTACGCCAAGGCGCGTTCGGACCTGGCCAAGCAGATGGGCCTCGGCCAGGGCGGCCGCCAGGCCGCCAAGAAGAAGCGCTAGCCCGGTTCGCCCGGTCGATGCGAAGAGGGCGATCGCTTCCGGCGGTCGCCCTTTTTGCTGCCTGAAGATCTGACGATTTCGCCTGTGGCTTGACTCGCTCTGCGAAAGTTTGCCGCGAGACGCGATTTTTCGCTTCCACCGATTCGGCGGTTAAGCGATAGTGAATCGCGGGTGATTCCAAGGGGTTGTTAAGGATTCTATAGATGGCCGCGCAACTGGGCGCTTCGGCGACCGCCGCCCGCGCCCACGAGGAGTTGTTCGCTTACTGGGCCTCGTTGCGCCAGGCCGGCCGGCTGCCCGGTCGGGCGGACATAAACCCCGAGGGCTTCAAGCGGCTTCTTCCCACTGTCAGTCTCATCGATGTCGTGCCCGGTGAAGGCCGTCGTGACTATCGGCTCCGTCTGGCTGGAACGGGCCTCTATACGGTCTATGGCCGCGAGATCACCGGCCAGGGCCTGGGAGACGTCTACGGTCCCCGCGCCGCCGACTATTGGCGCGGTGAACTGGACCGCATTGTCGAGGATCGCCGCCCCGGCGTGGGTTGCCACAGCCTGTCCTGGCGCGGGGCCGGCCACCTGTCCCTGCTCTGGCTTCGTCTGCCGCTGGCGACGAACGGAACGGACGTCGACATGATCCTCGGCTACGACGCCGTCGTCGGAATTCAGAGCGACCAGAGCGGCATCCGCGCCGCCTGATCGGGGCCTGTCCTCCGATCGAACCGGTTCTTTCCCCCTATTCGACTCCACGACGAGGAGAGCGACTCCAATAGACATAAGACAATTTTCCTATTGATCATTCCGACATAGGAATTTTATCCTCTCTCACGCCGATGGTTCCACACTCATCGGCAGCGCGCTGTCCCCATGGCGGCGCCGAAGAGGACAGGATGAACCTTCAGTTCGAGGACGCCTCCGCCGAGGAGGCCTGCATCTTTCGCCGCGACCGGATGACGGCCGCCTTCGTGGCCAGTCTGGTGGCCATGGTCATGGACGTGCCCGAGCGCGAGATCCTCGCGCGACGCCGCACCAACGCCTTGGCCGTCCGGGCCCGGCAGACCGCCATCTACCTGGTCCATATCGTGCTGGGCTGGCCCTTGCGCCGCTCCGCCGCCGCCTTCGGCCGGGACCGTACGACCGGCAGTCACGCCGTCCAGATGATCGAGGACCTCCGCGACGACGCGTCCTTCGACGCGCGGCTTTCGACCATGGAGGCCTGCCTGCGCCAGGTGGTCGATCCAGAGGCGGCGGCATGAGCGCTCACGACCGCATCGCGGCCCGCGCCGCAGGTCTCCTGGCCCGGAACGGCGCGACCCTTCGGGAAACGGGGCCCGGCTGCTATGCCCTGCGCACCGGGCCGGACCTTCGACGACGCCCGGCGATGACGCTGGACGACGCGACGTTCGCACGGCTCGCCGCTGAACCCGGCCTGCGTCCCGCGCCCGGCGGCGGCTGGCGTCTGGCGCGGGGCGCTTCGCAGGCATCGAGCTCCGCCTCCGCCGGGCGCCCCAGCATGATCGATGGCCGGCGGGAGGTGGTCGGCCCTGATGGCCGCCACGTCACCCTCGCCGCCAACCTGGGAGAATCCCCGATCGCCTGGCTGGCGCGGCGGCGCGATGGCGCCGGCCGATCCTGGCTGACGCCGCCGGAAGTTGCCGCCGCCGAGAAGCTGCGCGAGGATTTCGTGCTGGCCGGAACGGTGGGGCGGCTGACCATGGCCTGGGACGCCGGTCCCCGGGCCCGGGGCGGGCGGGGGCCCGGACAGGAGCCGGCGGAACGCGCCCGGGCCGCCAAGGACCGCATCGCCCGCGCCCTGGATGCGGTCGGCCCCGGCCTGCGTGAGATTCTGGAGCATGTCTGTTTCGCGGGCAGCGCGCTGGAGGCCGCCGAGCGGGGCCTGGGCCTGCCCCGCCGCTCGGGCAAGACAGTGCTCAAGCTGGCGCTGCAGCGCCTGGCGGTCCACTACGGCGTCGGCTGAGGGATCAAGCGGCCAGCGCCCGGGCGTCCCGGTCGATTCGGGCCGCCATCGAGGCCAGCCCATTGGAGCGTTGCGTGGACAGCGCCTCGGCCAGGCCCAGCCGCTCGAACGCCGCCTTGATGTCGTAGGCGGCGATGTCGGAGGCCTTCCGGCCCGAAAACAGGCGCAGCAGGACCGCCACCAGACCCCGGACGATGTGGGCGTCGGAGTCGCCCCGAAAGCGGATCGTGCCGTCCGCCTGTGGCTCGGTGACCAGCCAGACCTGGCTGGCGCAGCCGCGAACCTTGTTGGCCTCGGACCGCTCCGCGTCGCTCAGAGGCTCCAGTTCCCGGCCAAGGTCGATGACATAGCGGTAGCGTTCCTCCCAGTCGCCGAGCATCTCGAACTCGGCGGACAGGTCGTCCAGGGCGGTGGCGATGGTGTCAGGCATCGCCCGGACTTAGGCGGCGCTTACGTCGCGGGCAAGGTCACGGTGACCAGGAGCCCGCCGCCGGGCGCCGGCGACAATGTCAGTGCGCCCCCCATCGCCTCCGCTGTGAGGCGGGCGATCGGCAGGCCCAGGCCCGCGCCCTGGGTCGTGCGGGTCAGCGCGTTCTCGCCCTGTTCGAAGGGATTCATCAGTCGCGGAATGTCCGCAGAGTCGATCCCCTCGCCCTGGTCCTCGATCTCGATCTTGACCCGCGCGTCTTGCCGGCGAGCCCTGACGATTACCGTTCCGCCCTCCGGGCCGTAGAAGATCGCGTTCTCGACGAGGTTCCGCAGCAGGCTCCGAAGCCCGCGGGGGTCGGCGATGACCGTCGGCAGGGCGCCGTCATTTTCGATGTGCAGACGCGCCTTGTGTCCTTCGAGATCCTCGCCGATCAGGTCGCGAACATCGTCCAGGACGTGGTCCAGCGGCTCAGGGCGCGCCTCCATGTCGATGACGCGATCCTGCAGGCGGGCGATCTCGAGGATCTGGTTGACCAGCCGGAGCAGGCGATGGCCGCTCTGGCGAACGTGCTCGGCGTACTCGCGGTACTGTGGCGCGCCCAGCGGGCCGTACAGCTCCGCGGCGATGATTTCCGAGAAGCCGATGATCGCGTTCAGCGGCGTACGCAGTTCATGGCTGACCATGCGCAGGAACTGGCGCTTGGCCTCGTCCAGGCTCGCCGCGCGGCGGGCCAGGCGTCGTTCCAGCCGGGCGGCCTCAACGGCTGCTGCGGGCGGTGATTGTGGCTGGCGGGCCGTCTTGGGCATGGACGGCTGGGCCTCAAGCTGGACTACAGGCTGGCGACTATAGGCAAACGTGCTTACATTTCTGTTTCCCGTATGGATTTTTCCGTCCACAGGCCGGGCGGCGAACTCCACGGCTTCGCATCGCCCGGAGCGCGAGCGGTCTGGAGCCCACATCCTGTCCCGTCTAAGGTCTGAGCGAGGCCCGGAACATGGGCGAGGGGACGGACAAACCAGTGGGCGATAGCGCGACCGACGCAGCCGGCGCCGACGACGTCACCTCGGCGCCGATCACGGAGGCCATCCGCGCCATCCGGCTGTGGTCGGGGGGCTGGCTGGCGGCGACCGTGGCGACTGCCGCGGGGCTGGCCATCGCCTATCCCGGGCAGCTGTGGCCTATGCTGCCGGCCCTGCTGGCCGGCGCCGTTCCGGCCGCCGCCGGCCTCCTGCCCGGCCTTGTCGAGACGGAACAACGACGCGGATTGATGCTCGTACTCTGGGGCGTCATGGGCGGCCTGGCCTGCGGTCTCGCCGGCGGCGTGGCCGGTCCGCTCGCGGTCTGGTGCCTGGCGCCGGTCGCGGCCGCCTCGGCGTATGGCGGCGGACGCCGCATGGCCGAGGGCGCCGCCCTCTCCTTTATCGCCGCAACGGTTGCCGCCCTGGCCGGCTTGTCCGGGGTCTCCGCGTCGCCGCCGGCCGGACCGCCGGCCTACTGGGCCGGGCTGCTGGCGCTGGCGACGACGGGCCTCGGCCTCGGGGCAGGCCTGATCATGGCGGAACGCCGCCGGGTGCGGCGCGAATCGCGCCGCGACGACGAGGTCGAACGCCTGCGCGCCGTCCTCGACGAGCAGCCCTGGCTTGTCCTTTCCCTGTTCCCGCACGGCCGCGTCCGCGCCCTTCACGGCACCGCTCCGGAGGGTGTCTCGACCGATGCGATATCGGCAGGCGGTCTGGCCGCCGCCGCCCAGGCCGGGCCTGACCGCGCCGCCATCGCCGAGGCTCTGCGCGCCGCAGCGTCCGAAGGATGGGCCGAAGTCGGGTTCGCGCCCGCCGGGGCCATGGATCGTTGGGCTTCCGTCGCCATCCGTCGCGTCGAGGAGAACCTGCTGCTGGCGGTGATGCGCGACGCGACCGCCGAGCGGGCGCGGGAGTCCGCTCTCGACCAGGCGCGCCAGGACGCCGAGGCGCTGGCGGCGGGCAAGTCGCGGTTCCTGGCCAACATGAGCCATGAGCTGCGGACGCCGCTCAACGCCATCATGGGGTTCTCGGACATCATGCGCGCCCGCATGTTTGGCCCGCTGCCGGAGAAGTACGGCGAGTACGGCGAGATGATCCACGAGTCCGGCCAGCACCTGCTCGACCTGATCAACGATGTGCTCGACATGTCCAAGATCGAGGCCGAGCGTTTCCAGCTGTCGATCGAGCGGTTCGACGCCCGTGAGGCGGTCTCCGCCTCGCTGCGGCTGATGCGGCTGCAGGCCGACGGCGCGGGCGTGAAGCTGCGAGGCGTATTGCCGGCTGAAATGCTGGAGGTCGACGCCGACCGCCGGGCCATCAAGCAGATCGTGCTGAACCTGGTGTCCAACGCCCTGAAGTTCACGCCCAAGGGCGGGTCGGTGACAGTCACCGCGCAAGGCTTCGACCGCGACTTTGAACTGGTCGTGGCCGACACCGGCGTCGGCATCTCGCGCGAGGATCTCGACCGTCTGGGACGACCCTACGAGCAGGCCGGCGACAACACCCGCCGACAGATGGGCACCGGCCTTGGCCTGTCGCTGGTGCGCTCGTTCGCCGAGCTGCACGGCGGGGAAATGCTCATCGAGAGCACGCTGGGCGAAGGCACGACAGTGACCGTGCGCCTGCCCGTGGCCGCCGTGCGCGGTCGCGACGCCGCTCTTCCGGCGGGCGACAATGTCATCGCGTTCAATCCGCTGCGCTGATCAGCGCGGCCCGATCTGCAGGAAGGCCCGGCCGGCCGCGAAGTCGCCGACTTCCACATAGGCCCGCCGGACCTGATCGCCCCCGGATCCTGCGAACACGAACTCGACGGCCACGGCCTCGCGCGGATCGAGCCTGTCCAGGGCGTCGGCCGCCCGCATGGGAAAGCGGAACAGGATCGCCGATTTCGCGCCGGTCGGCCGCAGCCGCTCGGACGCTGTGCTGCGCGCCTCGGCCGCGAACGCCCGGGTGGCCTGGGGCGGCGGCGTGCGGCCGGCCAGCGGGATGCGACCCTTGGCCCCGGACCTGCGCCGGTCGAGGTAGGGCTGCGCGGCCCGGGCGGGGTCCCTCATGACTAGTCGCGCGGCATAGGGCGTCCGGCCGTCCGAAAAGCTGACCGCCGCCAGAAGCGCGCCGGGCGTTTCCTCGCCGCCGAAGCCGAAGACCATGCGGTCGTGGCCGAAGGCGGAGGTCTGCGACAGGCGCCACATGGGCCCCAGGCGGGTGACGGTGCGATCACCGCGCCAGTCGGCAAAGTCGCCCGGCCAGGTCATCCGTGTGAGCTGGGCATAGCCCTTGAAGGCCGTCCGCACCCGGGTCGCGGCGGTGGCGATGTCGGCGGAGTCACAGACGGCCGCCGAGGCCCGGCCGCGGGCGCGGCGTTCGACCGAGGCGAGGCTTTCCTGGGCCACGCCCGACCGCAGCGCAGCGCCGCGCGCCTGGGCCGCCGCCGACTTCAGCGCCGCCCCGACCGCCGGCTCGAACAGGCCGCAGCGGTCGTCGACCGCCGACATCAGGGTGCGCTCGTAGTAGAGGTCCGCCGCGCCCGCCGCGAGGGCAGAACCTGCGACGACCAGCGCCGCCAGGGCTGCGGCGGAAGCCGTCCATCGGCCCGCCCTTGCGGTCGCTCGCACGCGCGGGCTCGTCATGAAGGGCTTTCTCGCTTGTCGGGACTGGAGGTTGCGATCCTGGCACATGCGGGTTGCGGTTCGGTTAGCGCGGCGCCTTGTCCGTTCCCGCGCGCCCCGGGGAGGGCTAGAAGGTCGCCCATGCTTCTTTCGAGCGATATCTGGGTCGGGGCTCTGATCCGCCGGGCCGAACTGGGCGGCGCCTTCGCGGCCGTGGCGCGCAAGGGCGATCCGCGCGCCGGGGCCGTGCTGGTCAAGGCCGTCAACCGGCGCGCGGGCACGGCGACTCTCTACAGCGAGGCCACCCGCGGCGACGGCGAACGGGTCTGGATGCAGCCGGTGAAGTCCGACGCCGAGCCGGAGCTGGACGCCTATATCGCGCGGGCGGTGCGGATCGACCCCGATCTGTGGGTCGTGGAAATCGAAGACGCCGAAGGCCGGCACTTCCTGGTCGAGGCCGTCGAGCCGTCCTGAACCGGGCGCGCGCGCGTTAACCCCGTTCCTACACCGAACCGAAAGCGCTCTGCGCCACTGTGGCGGTCGAAACCTCCCCGGCAGCAGTACGCCCATGCTCTTTCTGATGAACGAGGTCGTTCTGAACCTCGACGCCCTCGAACTGACGCCGCCCGTGGCGGCGCGCCGGTTCGCCAAACTGACCTGGCCGTTCGTGACCCAACTCGGCGCGGAGATGTTCTCCGAGGAGCCGCTGCTGCACCGCGTGGCGCCGGACCGCGCCATGCGGCTGGCCGCCCTGATCGTCGCCAAGCAGCCGCAGATCAACGCCGCGCTGTTCGTCACCCCGGTCCGGGGATGCCCCGTGGATCAGGTGCAGTCGCGTTTCTGCTCGATCGGATTCGAGGTCATGGGTCTGCTCTATGAGCGGCAAAGGCAGGGCGTCCTGACCACGCTCGAGGCGGACCGCCAGGTCTGGCGTCGTCTGGCGGCCTGAGGGCTTTACCGAAAGGCGAGCGATACCCTAGGGTGCTCCCCGGTTGAGGCGCGTGCGCCGACGGGGGATAGATAGACGATGCTGGTACGAACCCGGCTTCTGGCGGCCCTGGCGGCCGTGGCGGCGCTGCTGGCGCCGGGACTGGCGCAGGCCAAGTGGCTGAAAGCGGAGACGCCGCGCTTCATTCTCTACAGCAACGGCAGCGAGCAGACCCTGCGCGAGTACGCGGTCAAGCTGGAGGACTTCGACACGCTGCTGCGGGTGTTTTTCGCGCTCAATCCCGACGGCGTCCCCGCCCGCAAGCTCGAGATGTATCTGGTGGCCGACAGTGTCGACATTCGCCGACTCGCGCCCGGCGCTTCCGACTCGCTGGCCGGCTTCTACAGCGCCTCGTCCCACGCGATCTTCTTCATCGGCAAGCGTGGCCACGGCAAGGGCGACGAGGATGACACCATCCTGCACGAGTACGCCCACCATTTCATGATGCAGTATCTGGCCGGCAAGTACCCTGGGTGGCTGATCGAGGGTTTCGCCGAGTACTACATGACGGCCAAACTCAAGACGGGCAGCTTCGAGATCGGCGGCTACAACACCGGGCGCGCCTACCAGCTGATGAGCCGCCCGTGGACGCCGACCGAGGTGGTTCTGAGCAAGCGGACAAACGAGCTCAAGGGCGACCAGGTGTTCGGCTACTACGCCCAGTCCTGGCTGATGACCCACTACATGCTGTCGGACCCCGAGCGGCGAAAGCAGCTGTTTACCTACGTTCGACTGCTCGGCCAGGGCAAGGAGTCCATCCCCGCCTGGACGGAGTCCACCGGCGAAAGTCTCGAGTCGCTCGACGCCAGGCTGAAGGTCTACATGCGCAAGGGCATGCCTTCCACGCGGTTCACCCGCGCCAGCTACAAGCCGGCGACCGTCGCCGTTTTGACGATGCCGAAGTCGGCTGATGATTTCCTGCTTGAAAGCGTACGCGCCCAGCTCACCGGCTGCGGCGCCGATCGCGAAGCGCCGAACATCGACGACGGGAGCGACGAGGAGGCGACCCGGGAAGCCGAGAAGGAGGCCAGGGAGGAGATGGCGTTTCTCGAGCGGATCCGCACCCGCGCAGCCCTCTACCCGGACGACGGGCTGGCCCAGCGCACGCTCGCCTGCCTGGAGCTGGAGGACGGCGACAAGGCCGTCGGGCTGGCCATTCTCGACCGTCTGATCGCCGCCGACCCGCAGGACGCCGCCAGCCTGCGGCTCAAGGCCCAGAGCCTGCTCGCCCAGGCGAGGGACGCCGCTGATCCCGCCCTCCAGCGCAAGTTGATGAATGACGCCGGCCGCCTGCTGCTCAAGGCCAACGCAGCCGAACCGAACGACTATCGCACCCTCCTCAACTACGCCCGCAGCCGCCTGGGCGAGCCCGATTATCCCAACGACAACATCCTCGATGTCCTTGGCAATGCCGCTGTCCTGGCCCCGCAGGTCGATGACGTCAGCATAGAGACGGCCCGCGCCCTGATGATGCGGCGCCGGTGGGACGAGGCCGAGAAGCTGCTCACCCCGGTCGCCAACAATCCGCACGGCAAGGCCGGCGCCGCGATCGCCCGGACGATGCTGGCCGAGATCGAGCGCAAGCGGAACAGGTGACGCCGCCGCGTGACAAACCGCGGCGGGACCGCTAACCCGCCGCCATGTCCTCCAACACCGCTCTCGAAGCCGCGCGCCGGCGCACCTTCGCCATCATCAGCCACCCTGACGCCGGCAAGACGACCCTGACCGAGAACCTGCTGCTGGCCGGCGGGGCGATCCGGGCGGCCGGGGCGGTGCGGGCGCGGGGCGAGAACCGTCGCACCCGCTCGGACTGGATGAAGATCGAGCGCGAGCGCGGCATCTCCGTCTCGGCGTCGGTGATGACGTTCGACCACGACGGCCTGATGTTCAACCTGCTCGACACCCCGGGCCACGAGGACTTCTCGGAAGACACCTACCGCACCCTGACCGCCGCCGACGCCGCCGTCATGGTGCTGGACGCCGCCAAGGGCATCGAGCCGCAGACCCTGAAGCTGTTCGAGGTCTGCCGTCTGCGCGACATCCCGATCATCACCTTCATCAACAAGATGGACCGGGAGGCGCTGGACCCGTTCGCGCTGCTCGATGAGATCTCCAGCAAGCTGCAGCTGGACGTCGCGCCGCTCTACTGGCCGGCCGGCTCGGGCGGACGGTTCAAGGGCATGATGGACCTGAGGTCCCAGAAGTTCATCCCGTTCAGCAAGAACCGTGACGAGGGCCACCCCGCCCAGGTCGCCTTCAACTCCAACGCCATCTCGACCTTTCTCGACCCGGACGAACAGGGCGAGCTGGAGGAGGCCTCGATGCTGGTCCAGGAGGCGTCCAAGCCGTTCGATCCGCAGGCCTTCCTCGAGGGCCACATGACGCCGGTGGTCTACGGTTCGGCCCTCCGCCACTTCGGGGTCGACCAGCTGCTGGCCAGCCTGGCCGCCTACGCCCCGCCGCCGCGCGCGCGGGCCGCCCAGCGGTCGGGCGCCGACACCCATGTCGCGCCGGGCGACCCGGAGGTCACCGGCTTCGTGTTCAAGGTCCAGGCGAACATGGACCCCAACCACCGCGACCGGATCGCCTTCTTCAAGCTGACCAGCGGCAAGTTCACCCGCGGCATGAAGCTGAAGACCTTCTCGACCGGCGTGCGCGGCGAGACGCCGTCCAAGCAGATGAGCGTCAACGCCCCGATCATGTTCTTTGCCTCCGACCGTGAGCTGGCGGAAGAGGCCTATGCCGGCGACGTCATCGGCATTCCCAACCACGGCGTGCTGCGGGTCGGCGAGAGCCTGTCGGAGACCGGCATCGTCCGCTTCGCCGGCCTGCCCAACTTCGCGCCGGAAATCCTGCAGCGGGTGCGGGTCAAGGATCCCCTCAAGGCCAAGCACCTGAAGAAGGCGCTGGAAGGCCTGGCGGAGGAGGGTGTCACCCAGCTGTTCCGGCCGACCATCGGCTCGGATTTCGTGGTCGGCGCCGTGGGCCAGCTGCAGTTCGAGGTCATGGCCGACCGGCTGGCGGGCGAATATCAGCTGGACGTGATCTTCGAGGCCTCGCCCTACGCCGAGGCCCGCTGGCTGGTCGGCAAGCCCGCCGACATCGAGGACTTCACCTCCAAACACCGCACCGCCATCGCCGAGGACATCGACGCCGCCCCGGTGTTCATGGCCAAGTCGTCCTGGGAAGTCGGCTACGTCAGCGAGCGCTACCCCAACGTCCAGTTCCAGCGGACGAAGGAGCGGGGGTAGGGGGCGTGCGTCCTTCGACACGCCGCTTCGCGGCTGCTCAGGATGACGTCGTCTAACGGCTATTCACCCACGTCATCCTGAGCAGGCCCGAAGGGCCGTGTCGAAGGACGCAAAGATCCTACCGGCTGGCGACCTGGGCGTAGCCGAGGTCGGTCATCCTGCGCAGCTTCACGAACTCGGAGGGGGTGATGCAGCGGGGCGTCGCCCAGGCCTGACCGTCGCCGCGGCTGTCGACGACGTCCCGGGCGGTCACGAACTCGACGCTGCCGTACTGGCGCCTGAACGCGCGGCGCGAGGCCTCGTCCCGATTGCAGACCACCAGCGGCTTGGCGGCGGTCGCCTGGGTGGCGCTGGCGTCGACCAGGTCGCCGATGGCGGCGGGTTCGCTGGCAAGCAGGCTGAGGGCGACGATGGCTCCGGCGAGAACGATGGACATGGCTTGTTTTTCACCTCCCTGGCCCGATGACTCCCGGGCTCTGGAGGGACGGTAGGCGCCGTTCGGCAGGTGTGTGAAGCTTTTTTGACAGCCTGTGGATAACCGTCCGTGATTTTCTCTGAAGTTCTCCGTGGGCGGACTAAAATTTTCCGGTCGAACGGCCCCTATCCGTATCCGAACCGGGGCTTTCGGCGGCCGCGGGCGACGAAATCCGACGTCGGAGGCTCGTTCCGCGGCTTGCGCGACTCGCTAGGCGGGCCGGGTGGCAATGCGGACATCCCCCTTTTCAGGCGTCGGAGGGGCCGCCGCTCGAGATGATGCTGACGTCGTCCGCTGGAGACACCGTCATGTCGATACTCGCGACCCTGTTGTTTGCCGCCTTGACCGCCGCCGCACCGGGAGGCCCGCCGCCCTGGCCGGAGAGCCTGAAGTGCGCCGCCCACGTGCAGGCCTGGGCCGAGCTCGGCAAGGAGGCCAACGGAGGCATGCCGGAGGAAAGGTCCCTCGACGCCGCCATCTTCTGGTCGATGGCGGCCATGGAAGCAGCGCGGAGGGACAAGGTCGAATCCGCCGCTGTTGCGGAGGCCGCCCAGAAGACCGAGCGGGCGAGGGTCAAGCCGCTGCTGGCGGCGAAGGACCCGGCGGCCGAGGCGGTGCTGGCGGCGTGCGTGGAGCAGGTCCCGCCGATCAGGTGAGGCGCCGGTTCGCGCTGTCTCGTCAGTAGCGCACCTAAGGCCCGGAAATTGTGGGTCTATTAACCATGTTGCTCACGTTAACCACTTGTTAAGCTCCCCGGACCGGGCTTTGCTCTGTTCCCGATGACCGAAGGCCGGGTGTTCCGGCTTGGGACGGTCGTGTTGGGAGCAGTCGTCGCATGTTCGAGTTTGGCCGTGAGTTGCGACGTCTGTTGTCCGGTGAGCCGGTCGTCGGCGCCCAGGACGGATTGACCGGCGGCGACGCCACGCTTCTGGAACTGCTCGACCTTCATCTACTGACCAACGAGGCGCGCGGCGCCGACATCGCCGCTGGCCGCATCGGGGCGAAGGATCGTCCCGCCCGCCTGCTGCACGCCGCCGCCTGCTGGCGCGAGGTGACCCGCCGCACCGGCGATGCTGCCGCCCTGCGCAAGGCCGCCGCCGCCGCCGAGAGCGCCGCCGACGCCTTCCGCGCCAATCATCGCCCGTCCGGCGTCGCCCGCGCCCAGGCCGAACAGGGGCTCAACGCCCTGCTGGGCGCCGACCTTTTTGGCGATGACGGCCTGACCGGCGCCGCTGAACATGTGCTGTCCGAGGCCGCCAAGGCGTCGGGCGTGGGCGCGGCCATGGCCGGCGTCGCCCTGGCCGGCCTGCGGGGCCGCGTGGCGCTCGCCGCCGGCGACGCCGCCGGCCTGGCGGTCGCGGTGGTCGATCATGAGGCGCCGCTCGCGGCTCTGGCCGCTTCGGGCCGGGTCAGCGTCTGCGCCCGTCTCGCCGTCGCCGAGTTTCGCGCCGAGCGCGCCGACCTGCTGGCCCTGGCCGGCCTGAAACAGCGTGACATCGACATGATCGAACACGCGATCCGCGAGGCTCGGGCCGCGCTGGTCGGCCTCGACGCCGACTATGAACCGCTGACCTATGCCCGCGTCACCGCCACGCTGGGCGCCGCCCTGTCGCTGAAGGCCGAGCTGACCGCCGAGGTCGATCCCGCCGCCGATGCGGTGGACGCCCTGACCGCCGCGCTGGAACTGGTCACCCGCGAGCACAGCCCGCTGGACTGGGCCCGCATCCAGGCCGGTCTCGGCCAGGCGCTGATCGTGCTGGGCGAGGTCACCGACAGTCCCCGCGCCTTCGAACAGGCGACGACCTGCTTTGATCGCGCCGCGCTGGCGCTGAGGGACCAGGTGGCGCTGTCGCTCCGCGCCCGGGTCGCGGCCGGGAAGGCCCAGTCATTGGGGCGTCTCGCCGAACTGACCGGCGACCTGGCCGTTCTCGACGCCGCCGTCGCCGCCCAGAAGACCGAGCTCTGCGCCCTGCGTCCGTCGGCCGATCCGGTCGGCTGGGCGGTGGCGCAGCTGAACCTGGCCCGGCTCTACGAGATCCGCGCCGAGATCACGGGGCGGGACGACGCCGGCCTCGCCGCCGCCGCCGTCGCCCTGGCCACCGCCTTCGACGTCTTCGCCGAGCACGGCCATCGCTCGCTCACTGACCTCGCCGACCAGGCGCTGGAGCGGCTTCGCGCGCGCCAGGCCTCGGCCCATTGACCCGCCCGGAGTTCTGAAAGCGTGTTTCTCTCCCTGATCGCCGTCGCCCTCGCCGCCAACCCGGAAGCCGCCCCGGCCGAGCCCATCCTGCTGGCCGCCGCCGCCCCGCCGTCGGTGATCGCCGACCCCGACTGGGTCCGCACCCCGACCGTCGAGGAACTGATCTCGACCTTCCCCGTCGCCGCGATCGAAAAGGGCGCCTCGGGCGAAGCCGTCATTGAGTGCCAGGTGCGGTCCGGCGGCGCCCTGGACGGCTGCTATGTCATCACCGAGCGGGGCGGCGACTACGGCTTCGGCGCCGCGACGGTCCAGCTGGCGCAGTACTTCCGCATGGCGCCGGCCAGCCAGAGCGGCGAGCCGACCGAGGGCGCCATGGTGCGTCTGCCGATGGTGTGGAAACTGAACTAGGGCGGTAACAATGGGTTGAGTCGGGTGGGATTGCGCGCTAGCCTCGTGTCGTAGCGGAGGGTCGTGCGTGCTTCCAATGCTTGTTGTCCTGGCGCTGGGCGCCTCTGACCCGGCGCTTCCGGCCGCGCCTGACGTGAACCTGATCACCGATCCTCGATGGGTCGCGAGGCCATCGGGGGAGAGCCTGGCGCGCGCATACCCGCCGCAGGCTCTGCGAGACGGCATCGGCGGCCGAGGCACGATCACCTGCAGGGTCACCGCCAAGGGAAAACTGCAGGGCTGCGTGGTTGTAGAGGAATCCAGCCCGGGCTTTGGCCGGGCGGTTCTCGAACTGGCCTACTACTTCCGCATGGCGCCCCTGACCCTCGGCGGCAAGCCGGTGGACGGCGGGACTGTCCGCATCCCGCTGGTCTGGCGTCACCCCAACGATGCGCCGGCGCGTTAGACACCGGGCGCGCGGACCGGTCAGGAGGCAGGATGACGGCGATTCTGTTCGTGGCGGCGCTGCTCGCCCAAGCGCCGGAGACCCCGCCGATCATTGACGGCGGCTACCGCTGGGTCCGCAAGCCGGCGATGGCTGACTTCATGCGGCTCTATCCGCCGCGCGCCCACCGGCTCGGCCAGGGTGCGAACGTCTTGATGTCCTGCAAGGTGCGGCCCGACGGCGCCCTGGATGACTGCGCCCTCGTGGACCTGAACGGCGCGGACCCGGCGTTTGGTCCGGCGACCGTGGCGCTCCAGGGCCTGTTCGAGCTGCGCGGGCCGAAGGGCGAGACCCTCCCGGGGGGCGGCGAGGTGAAGATCCCGATCGTGTGGCGAGTTACCCGCTAGACAGCCGCTCAGGCCGCGTCCGCCGCCCGGCCGGACGGCGTTTCGGCCGCCGACGGCACTTCCTGGACATAGCGCTCGATGACCGCCGCGCGGCGGGCCATCTCCAGCACGGCCGGCGGGGCGTCGTCGGGAGACTCGGCGACCAGGGCGATCAGCTCGCGGGCGATGGCCTGCAGGCGCGGGGCGCTGGCGATCAGCCGGGCCTGGCGCTCGATCTTGGCCGGGTCGCGGTCGTACTCGGCCCCCGGCGTGCGCCAGCCGCCCCAGTCGGCGGGGTCGGTGACGACGATGGGATAGGTGCCGGGAAAGGGGTGGTGGGCGCAGTCGCCTTCCTGCTGCCACTTGTTCTTGGCGCGCATCAGCCGCCAGCTGTCGCCGCCGGTCCCGCCGTCAGCCTCCGCGACCTTGTCTTCGGGCTTCAGCTCATGGGCGAGGAACTCGCGGCCCAGCCCGACGTCGTAGGTGACGCGGACCGGTTCGTCGAAGCCCTTGGCCCAGATCGGAACGATCCGGTCGATGGTCGCCCAGGCTCCGACACTGTCGACCCAGACCTTCTGGTTCTTCTGGAAAACGGCCTTCGCCATGCGCCCGCGCCATCAATCAATCCAACGCCGCATAAGAACCTGAATTCATTGACGCGAGGTCAATCTTTCCCCCGGCGCAAACCCGTCTACATTGGCCTTCGACAAGACGCGCGCGATCAGAGCGCGGCGGGAGGATGCCGTGAACTTCGACTATTCGGACGACCAGAAATTCCTGAAGAACGAGGCGCGCAAGTTCCTCGATGCCCATAGCACCAGCGCGGCTGTCCGCGCCGTGCTCAACGACGATGCCGTGTCCTACGACAAGGCCCTGTGGAAGGGCGTCGCCGAACAGGGCTGGCTCGGCGCCGCGATCCCGGAGGAGTTCGGCGGCCTGGGCCTTGGCCACGTCGAGCTGTGCGCCATCGCCGAGGAGCTCGGGCGCTCGGTGGCCCCGATCCCCTTCGCCTCGACGGTCTACTTCGTGGCTGAAGCGCTGATGCTGGCCGGGAGCGACGAGCAGAAGGCCGACCTGCTGCCCAAGATCGCCGCCGGCGAGATCATCGGCTGCTACGCCACCTCCGAAGGCCCGGGCGTCGTCGACGCCAGGTCCCTGACCTGCAAGGTCGAGGGCGACAGGCTGACCGGCGTGAAGATCCCGGTGACCGATGGCGACATCGCCGATGTCGCCCTGGTCCTGGCCAGCGAAGGCGGCAAGCCGACGCTGTTTCTCGTTGATCTGAACGGCGAGGGCGTCGCCCGCGAGACCCTGAAAAGCCTCGATCCGACCCGCGGCGTGGCCAAGCTGACCTTCAGCGGCGCCCCGGCCAGGCGCGTCGGCGCGGCGGGCGATGGCCTGAGCATCAGCGAGCAGGTCTTCGACCGCGCCGCCGTGCTGCTGGCCTTCGAACAGACCGGCGGCGCCGACAAGTGCCTGGAAATGGCCAAGCAGTACTCGCTCGAGCGCTACGCCTTCGGGCGGGTGATCGGCGGCTACCAGGCCATCAAGCACAAGCTGGCCGACATGTACGTCAAGAACGAGGTCGCCCGATCCAACGCCTACTACGGCGCCTGGGCCCTCAACACCAACGCCGCGGAGCTGCCGGTGGCGGCCGCCGCGGCCCGGATCGCGGCCAGCGAAGCCTACTGGTTCGCCTCCAAGGAAAACATCCAGACCCACGGCGGCATGGGCTTCACCTGGGAGGTGGACTGCCACCTCTACTACCGCCGCTCACGCCAGCTGGCCCTCGTCGCCCACGCGCCGAAGGTCTGGAAGGAACGGCTGGTCAGCCAGCTCGAACGCAGGAACGCCGCGTAAGCGGACGGGAGAAAAGATCATGGATTTCAACGACTCCCCCGAAGAAGCCGCCTACCGCGAAGCCGCTCGCGCCTGGCTGGAAAAGAACGCCGCCGAGCACAAGGGTGGCGCCAGCGCCAACGGCCGCCGGCCCAACAGCCCCGAGCACATGGCCATGGCCAAGTCCTGGCAGGCCAAGAAGGCCGACGCCGGCTACGCCTGCATCACCTGGCCCAAGGAGTGGGGCGGGGCCGGCGGCACGCCGATCCAGTCCGTCATCTTCGGCCAGGAAGAGGCCAAGGTCGGCGTCAACTACGGCTACTTCACCATCGGCCTCGGGATGTGCGTCCCGACCGTGATGGCCTTCGCCGACGCCGACACCAAGACCCGCTTCGTCAAGCCGGCGATGCGCGGCGAGGAAATCTGGTGCCAGCTGTTCTCCGAACCGGCCGGCGGCTCCGACGTCGCCGCCTCGCGCACCCGCGCGGTTCAGCAGGCTGACGGCGACTGGGTGATCAACGGCCAGAAGGTCTGGACCACCGGCGCCCAGTACTGCGACTACGGCATCCTGCTGGTCCGCACCGACCCTGACGTGCCCAAGCACAAGGGCATGACCATGTTCTGGATCGACATGCATGATCCGGCCGTGGAGGTCCGCCCGATCCACCAGGCCAGCGGCGGCAGCGAGTTCAACGAGGTCTACTTCACCGATCTGCGGGTGAAGGACAGCCAGCGCCTCGGCAATGTCGGCGACGGCTGGAAGGTGGCGCTGGTCACCCTGATGAACGAGCGTCTCGCGGTCGGCGGCTCTTCGGGCCCTGACTACAAGACCATCATGGAGCTGGCCCGCCAGACCGACACCGTTGGCGGCTCGGCGATGAAGGACGGCGGCTTCCGCGAGAAGCTGGCCGACTGGTACGTCGCGGCCGAGGGCCTGAAGATGACCCGCTTCCGCACCATGACGGCCCTGTCGCGCGGCCAGACGCCGGGCGCCGAGAGCTCGATCGGCAAGATCATCGCCGCCAACCAGATGCAGGAGATGAGCAACTACGGCGTCGAGATGGAAGACCAGTACGGCATCCTGGTCGATCCCGCCGAAGCCCCGATGCAGGCCGCCTTCCAGCAAAGCCTGCTGTGGGCTCCCGGCCTGCGCATCGCCGGGGGCACCGACGAGATCCTGAAGAACATCATCGCCGAACGCGTCCTGGGCCTGCCCGGCGACGTGCGCGTCGACAAGGATGTCGCCTTCAAGGACGTCCCGTCGGGTCGCTAGGCCGGCACGGGAGACCTGCGCGGAGGCGGCCTTCACGGCCGCCTCCGTTCGCATTTTCGGGAGGCATCTTGTCCGTCACCCTCATCGGCCTCGTCGCGGCGGCCTGCACGACGCTTGCCTTCCTGCCCCAGGCCATCAAGACCTGGCGCACCCGCTCGACCGGCGACCTGTCGTTGCCGATGTTCCTGCTGATGACCTTCGGCGTCGCGCTGTGGATGATCTACGGCCTGGTTCTGCGCGACTGGCCGCTGATCATCGGCAACGGCTTCACGCTGCTGCTCTCCGGCTCGATCCTGTACTGCAAGCTGCGCTACCGCTGAGGCCCCGCTACTCCGCCGCCGTCCGCTCCGCCCGTTGCTCGCTGGGCTTGTCGGCCCGGGCCAGGTTGAAGGCGGCGTTGATCAGGCCGATGTGGCTGAAGGCCTGCGGGAAGTTACCGACCTGGCGCCCAAGGTGCGGGTCATACTCCTCGGCCAGCAGTCCGACGTCGTTGCGGATCGACAGCAGCCGCTCGAACAGCGCCTCGGCGTCATCGCGGCGCCCAAGCAGCACATAGGCGTTCACCAGCCAGAAGCTGCAGGCCAGGAACGCCCCTTCGCCCGGCGGCAGGCCGTCATCGACGCGCCGGGTGTCATACCGCAGCACGAACCCGTCGCGCAGCAGATCCTGCTCGACCGCCGCCACCGTGCCGATGAAGCGAGGATCGTCGGGCGCCACGAAGCCGAGCTCGGCCAGCAGCAGCAGGCTGGCGTCCAGGCTCTTGCCGCCATAGGCGCGCACGAAGGTCCCGCGCTGCGCGTCGAAGCCCTTCTCCATGATGTCGGCGCGGATCTCCTCGCGCAGCGCCCGCCAGCGGTCGCCGTCGCCGGGCAGGCCGTAGTGCTCCACCGCCTTTACCGCACGGTCGATGGCCACCCAGGCCATGACCTTGGAGAAGGTGTAGTGCTTGCGCTCGGACCGGTCCTCCCAGATGCCGTCGTCAGGCTGGGTCCAGACCTTGGCGACATGGTCGGTCAGCGCCTTCTCGACCAGCCAGGCCGCCTCGTTGCCGGTCAGGCCGCCGCGCCGCGCCTGGTGCAGGCTGTCGGCGAGCTCGCCATAGACGTCGAGCTGGAACTGGGTCGAGGCGGCATTGCCGATCCGCACGGGTTTCGAGCCCTCGTAGCCGGACAGCCAGTCGACCTCCCACTCGGTCAGCCGCCGCTCGCCGCCCACGCCGTACATGATGCGCATGTCGGCCGGCGATCCCGCCACCGCGCGCAGCAGCCAGTCCCGCCAGGCCTGGGCCTCGTCGTAGTAGCCGGCGTTCATCAGGGCCAGCAGGGTCAGGGTGGCGTCCCGGATCCAGCAGTAGCGGTAGTCCCAGTTGCGCGGGCCGCCGATCTGCTCGGGCAGGGAGGTGGTCGCCGCCGCCACCACGCCGCCGGTCGGGGCGTGGGTCAGGGCCTTCAGCGTAATCAGCGAGCGGCGGATCGGCTCGGCCCAGCGGCCGGAGACGTCGCCCCGCGCGCTCCAGTCGGACCAGAAATGCTCGGTGTCGGCCAACGCCTGCCGGGGGCTGGTGGCGCTGGGCAGCGGACCGTGCGACGGCGCCCAGGTCAGGGTGAAGGGCGTGGTCTCGCCCGCCGACACCGTGAACTCGGCCAGCAGCCGGCCGTGGTCCTCGCGGATGCCGACCGGCGTGCGCAGCAGCACCATGTCCGGCCCGGCGATCGAGCGGTGGGCCCCGCCCTCGGTGCGCTGGATCCACGGCCGAACGGCGCCGTAGCCGAAGCGCAGGATCAGCTCGGAGCGGAAGCGGACCGTGCCCCATTCGCCGTGAACCAGCCGCACCAGCTCCGGCGCCTTGCCGCGCGGCGGCATGAAGTCGATCAGCGTCGCCGCCCCGTCCTCGGTCTCGATCCGGGTCTCGAGGATCAGGGTGTCGGGCCGGTAGCGCCGGGTGACGGTCGCGCCCTCGCCGACGGCCTCGATCAGCCAACGCCCGTTACCCTCCTCGCCCAGCAGGGCGGCGAAACAGGCGTCTGAATCAAACCTTGGCCAGCACAGCCAGTCGATGGAGCCGTCGCGCCCGACCAGGGCGCAGGATTCACAGTCGCCGATCAGGGCGTAGTCTTCGATCTTTTGTCGCATGCTCGACACTAACCCATTTGGCCGGGGCATGTTCCGGGGAAGGCGGCATGTACCGGCGCAGCGGGTGCGCGTCCCTGCGGGACATGATGAGTCAGAGAAGCGTGTGGGCGGGTTCCACCGAAGTCTGCAACGGGTGGATCAAACGCTGGCGTCGACAGGCCTCAAGAGCGGGATCACTCGTGTTCGCCATCAACACGACGGCCGGACATGACCTTGAACACACCGGGCTTCAGGTTCGCCGTTGTGTAAGTTGCGACCGTGATGGCGACAGCGGCTATCAGAACGGCGTGTCCAACAATACTTGCCGCCATGAAGGTGTAACTGCCGATGGCGACCGAGAAGCAGACGGCCCACATGAACCCCAATGCCTGGAGCACATACTGACGGATAGCGACGTCAGGGATATTGCGAAGCGGGCTAACATGATGGTTGAACAAATAGTTCCAGGCGAAAACAATCGTTCGTTGCATCGTTGAATATCCTTAATCATGGGCCCGGCGTCGTAATGCGATGGCGAAGTTCGGGACCATCGAAAGGTGATTGCAGATCAACCAGGCGGTTTTCATCAATCTCACTGAGGTCGACTACGCCTCCAGATGCGCGATTGGATCACCGTCACGGAAACTGAGGCAGGAAAAGGGGGCGTATATTCATTCTCGACGGTGACAGCGCGCCCTCTCCCGCCGAACGGACTTTCAGACCCCGCGGCCCTGAACCGAGATCGCCCCTCGTTCATGATCAGCCGCCGGCCGGGGCGAAGGCTGCGCGGTAGAAGGCCCAGTGCCGGTCGCCCAGGGCGGTCAACACCCCGATCGGGTCGTGGCCGACGCCGGGCAGGACGATCCAGTCGTGAGGGATTCCCAGACGCGTCAGATGGGCGTGGAAGTCGCGGTTGTTCTGCAGGGTCTCGTCCTGGTCTCCAATGACCAGGCGCAGGCGCGAGCCCCGGGCGAGGGTGGCGGCGTTCTGTTCCGCGTAGCGGCGCGGGCTCACCGCCCGGAAGCGGTCCTGATCGCCGCCGTAAACGTCCCGGAGCAGATCTTCGGCCTGGACCCGGCTGGCGCGCGGGGTCCGGTCCAGGGTCTCCTGCATCGGCCCGGCGCCCATCACCGACACATTGCGGAACAGTTCCGGATAGAGGAATCCGAAGCGCGCCGCGCCGTACCCGCCCATGCTGAAGCCGTCGAGCAGGCGGCCCTCCCGGGTGGCGATCGTCCGCCAGTTTGCATCGATGTGGGGCCGGAGCTCGTGGACGATGACGGTTTCCAGCGGCGCCCGGCCGTTCGCCCAGTCGACATACATCCCCATCCGCAGGCCGTTGACGAAGACCACAAGGAAGGGCGGCGCCCGACCCGCTGCGATGGCCTCGTCGAAAAGCGCGGACAGGCGGGCGATGCCCGAGACTCCGCCGCCGGAGCCGTGCAGCCAGTAGACAACCGGGAACCGCCGGGTTGGGTCGGCGGCATAGGCCGGAGGCGTGTAGATGTGAAAACTGACCTCCGTCGCCGCCGCCCGGCTCTGGAAGGTGTGGAAGGACAGGCCGGGTCCTTTGACCGCCGCCGTGACCCACTGCAGCGGAGGCGCAGGCGCCGTCCCTCCGGGGCGCGCGGTGGATCTGCCTTGAGCCGTTCCTCCGGCAGCGAGACCGGCGAGGGAAGCGCCAAGGGTCAGAAGATATCTTCGCCGGTTCATCGGTCTGGACCTTGGGATCAGCCTACACGTCTTCTTCAAACCGTGCGGTCGGCGAATCCGTCGCCGGGTCTGATCGAAACAAGAAACGCCCGGGGGACACGCACTGAAGTGCATGTCCCCGAGCGGGGCCTGCCGCGCGCCCTTTCTTCCGGAAGGGACCCCTCCTTCAATCTCATGCGGGCCAGCGTGCCGGACGGTTCAGGTCCGTCAAGGACGGGCCGCGGGCCCGCCGCGACGCGGCCGCGCGGAGCGCGGTGTCGGCGGACTGACCTGGACCGCCCGGCGACCGTCTCGGCAAGAGATGAAGGGGGTGGTGTGGGGCACGATAAAGAGAGTGCGTCCCCGTTTCGATTTGGACTATGTTCCGATTGAGTTGGCGGTGCTTAGCAAGCCATGCTGGCCGAGACGCGAGCGCTGAAGAGGGTGTGCGGCTGGTTGCCCCTCGTTATTCAGAGCGCCATACCGGTAGATGCCCATGCGCTACGAGTGATCGATGATTGATATTCCTCTTCGCCCGGTATTTGTCGTCTTAATTTTAGTCTGGTGTCTCACGTTTATAGGCGCGACAATAATCGAACGAGGTATCGGTCAAAAGCGTGCTGTCCATTGGAACAATCTTCTATCTACGTTCAATATTCTATCTGTAGAGCGGTATCAGGTAAGATATGGGATCTCCTGGATTCTGATTCTGGTGGCGCGATCTGCTTTCGCGGCAATTCTCATCCTGTTTGCCTGCTACGTGCTAGTCAAAGCGCTCACATGAGGCGATAGCAAGGAACGGACCCGCAGAAGCGGCGACATATACGTTCTATCCGTCAGGCTTTGGCCGCCAGTGCGGAGAGGGGCGACCGGCTCCATAGGTCTGACCAAGACAGCGTCGCCCCCCCTCCAGGATGAAGACTCCCGAGACCCATACTCCCGAGACAAATGGAGACATTGCGGGACAATCGGCCCTGGCCTCCCGCACTCACGCCGGACAATCGATCCCCCGGTCCAGGAACGGGCGCACAATGGGGGATGAGCTGGCCGACGTCCTGTCCGAAACCTTGTCCCGCGAGGGCTTTGCCGACCCCCCGGCTGGGCGGGCGACTGCCTGCGCACGCCCGCGCGGCGTTGTGGGGTGATGTCTGTCCCCCTGTCTCCGACGCTGAAGCGCGCGCTTCAGCGTCGGTGATGGGCGATGGAAGACAGTGGGGACGAATCGCGGGACTTGCCGGCGCTTCTCCGGTCTCCCTTCCTCCTCGATGGAGGAAGGGCCGGGGATGGTGGTGTGGCCGCTGTGGATCCGGAAAGGCGCGAGGGACGCAGAGCCCCCTTGAGCCCTTCGCTCAACGCAGATGGTCCACCACCACCCAACCCTCCTCCATCGAGGAGGAGGGCTTTGCGCTATGCCTACTCGTTCACCCGCTTGCCCTCGCCGGCCCCGCGGGCCAGCGTCACGAACTCGGCGCGCAGGCCGAACTCGTCCGTGCCGCGGGCCCCCTGGGCCAGGTCGACAACCTGGGGCCAGCCAAAGTCGGCGGAGATCCAGGGATCGCCGCGCAGCTTCTGGCCGAAGGCGGCGACGGCCAGGGCCCAGCGGGTCGACTCCGGCGCGGCGGCCAGGCTGTCGCTGATGTCGGCCCGGGTGATCGGCCGCTGCATCAGCACCGACTCCGTCTTGCCCGGCAGCTTGTAGCGCACCTTCAGGAAGGCCAGTTCGGCCGAGGGGGCCGCCGCCGGCCTGGCCGCGCCGTAGCGCAGCGGGTCGGAGGAGGGCGCAGCCCCCACGCGGGTGATCTCGTAGAGGGCAGTGACCGACGCGCCCGATCCCACCTCGCCGGCGTCGACCTGGTCGTTGTTGAAGTCCTCGCGGGCCAGCATCCGGGTCTCGTAGCCGATCAACCGGTATTCGCTGACCTGGGCCGGGTTGAACTCGACCTGGATCTTCACGTCGTCGGCGATGGGGAACAGCGAGCCGGCGAAGTCGTCGCGGAACAGCTTCCGCGCCTCGTCGAAGCTGTCGATGTAGGCGGCCGTGCCGTTGCCGTTCTGGGCCAGCGCCTGCATCATCATGTCGTTGTAGTTGCCGCGCCCGAAGCCGTAGACCGACAGATAGATCCCGGTCTTGCGCTTGTCGGCGACGAAGTCCTTGAGCTTGCTCGGGTCCGAAACCCCGACGTTGAAGTCGCCGTCGGTCAGCAGGATGACGCGGTTGACCGCCTTGGGATCGAAGTTCTGCTGCGCCAGGGCGTAGGCCAGGGCCAGCCCCTGGCCGCCGGCCGTGGAGCCGCCCGCCTGCAGCGCGCCCAGGGCGCAGCGCATCTTCAGCTTCTCCTTGCCGCTGGTCGGGGCCAGCACGGCGCCCGCCGAGCCGGCGTAGGCGACCATCGAGACCCGGTCCTTGCTGTCCAGCTGGTCGATCAGCGTGCCCATGGCCTTCCTGGCCAGCGGCAGGCGGTCCTCGCTCCACATCGAGCCGGAGGTATCGACCAGGAAAACCAGGTTGAGCGGCGGCTGCTGATCGCGCGGAATGTCATAGCCCTGCAGGCCGATGTGGATGATCTGGCGGTCCGTCGACCAGGGCGACGGCGCGACGGCGACGAACGGCCTGAACGGCTCGATCTTGCTGGCGGGCAGGGGGTAGTCGTAGTCGAAGTAGTTGATCAGCTCCTCGACCCGCACCGCGTCGCGCGGCGGCACGCGGCCGTCTTTGAGGAACCGGCGGGTATTGGCGTAGGCGGCGGTGTCGACGTCGATCGAGAAGGTCGAGACCGGCTCCTGGGCCACCTGCCTGATCGGGTTGGAGACGCCGCCGGGATATTTCTCGGTGTCCTGCGCGACGACCGGCGGCCGGGGCATGATCGCGCCGGGCGCGACCACGGCGGGCGCGTATGCGATTTCCGGGCGGGGGGGAGCCGGCGGTCTCGGCGGTGCGGGAGGAGGCGGCGGCGGCGGCGGCGGCGGCGCGCCGACCATGGGCACAGGACCCCGGGTCCGGCGGCTGCCGGTCACCGTGATGCTGCCGCGGGCGTCCTCCCGGTCATCGGCGACGCGGAAGCCCAGCTTCTCGCATTCGGCGGCCGAGGGTTCGTTAACGGTCGGCGACGCCGCCAGAGCGAAGGTGGTCGGCGGCGCGGAGGCCGCCATCAGCGCGGCGATGGCCGTCAGGCTGACAATGGAGCGAAAACGCCTCGATTCACGCATATGATTCCCCTGCACTCGTTCGTCCCTGAAACATGGTTCGCTCGCGGCCTGCGGCGAAAGCAGGGCGCCGCGCGGGCGAGGGCGCGGCGATGCATCATTTTCAGCGACGAATTCGCCTCAGGCGCGAACGCGGTTCACTCTGAACCGTCCGACCCCGAAATATGGTTAATCTTGGCCCCGCGCGCGCTTGACTCGTTGCGGGGGCCTGCGAAGAGTCGCGTTCGCCGAACTGGTTAACGGCGGGGTGGCGTAGGGGGTGATGAGTATGCACGAGAGCAGCGACACCCCGGGCGGACCCGACGGGTCCGCCAAAGGGCCGCTGATCCGTGGCGCGTCGATCGCCGTGCTCGTGGCGGCGGTCATCCTGCCTCTGGTCGGCTGCGACACCGGGCCCAACAGCTGGTTCGGCGCCAAGGCCGATGTCGCCTGTCCGCGACCGCAGATGCCGGCCGGCTCCCAGCCGCAGTTCAACGCCCAGCAGATCGAGATCCGCACCCTTCGCCGTCGCGGCTTCACCGGCGACTTCTTCGCCCAGCTCGAGCTGGCGCGCCGCTACCAGGGTGAACGCGCCGCCGACAAGAACCTCGAGGACGATGTCGAGGCGGCCGTCTGGTACGCTCTGGCCCTGGCCAACTCCGAGGGCTACACGCCGATCGCCGCCAACAGCCGCCGCTCGCCGCAGGGCGAGAACAAGGTCTCGCGCTTCGACGATTGCCGGGCGGTCGAGCGCAGGATGGCCTACCGGTCCCTGGACCGGGTGCTGTCGCGCATGACGTCCGAGGAGCAGGAGAAGGTCCGCAACCGGGTCATCTACGTTCTGTCGACCCAGGGTGCCGAGGGTTACCGGACCCTGGCGCGGATGCACGACGGCTTCTTCGGCCCCTATGGCGAGCCGACTGACAACCGCCAGGCGACGGAGGCGCGCGGCCGCCCCGGCAAGCCCGGCGCGCCGGCCGCGCTCAGCCTGTTCCCGCGCAACGACATCGACGCCTATCTCTACAACTACCTCGCCGTGCAGACCGGCGATGTCGGCGCCTATGTGATGCTCAAGGACTTCGAGCGCTCCTCCGCCAAGCGGGCGGCGGACGGCGCCTATGTCGAGCAGAAGGCGCGCCGCTGGACGCCGCCCTACGAGTTCTATCCGCCCGAGGCGCCGGAATCGGGCGTGCCGCACTCCGACGAGAGCGACCAGTACAACGACGGCCAGCAGGCCGCGCTGCAGCGGCTGCGCGAGCTGCCCTTCGTCCATATCGCCGAGGCGCTGACCTATCTGCGCGTCACGCCCAGGCCTGTCGCCCGGGAGGACGCCCTTTATCCCGGCGACATCCAGAGCTTCCAGGCCATGATTGGCCGCCCTCAGACCGGCGTCTTCCAGCCGATCGAGAAGGTTCGCGCCATCCAGTACGCGGCCGTCAACGGCTCGCCCAAGGCCCAGTTGGTGCTGGCGGTGATGTACTCCGAAGGGGTCGGGGTGCCGCGCGACTACGCCCGCGCCTTCTACTGGTACGCCGAGGCCGACAAACAGGGGTCGGCCGAGGCCAAGTACGCGATGTCGACCTTCTTCTCGCTGGGTGTTTCCGGCGTCGCCGACCAGGACAAGGCCGGCGCTGTCGTCTACCAGATCGACGCCGCGCTTTCGGGCTTCAAGCCGTCGGCCGGCCGCCTCCAGCAAGTGCTGGCCCAGGTGTCGCGTCCGCGGCCCACGCCTCGCGACAGGGATTATCTGCCATGAAGACGCTGCAGCGCTTCCTCCCCGCCGCCGCGGCGGCCCTCGCCGTCGCCCTGACCGGCACGGCCGCCCAGGCCTTCCCCGACGCGGCCGCCCGCGTCGACCAGCAGGTGCGTCCCAACTTCGGCGGGCTGATCACGCCGCCGCTCAAGCCGCGCTGGCGCCCCGACCGCTGGAAACCGGACCGCTACCGCTGGGGCCGTCGTCAGCCGGGCTGGAACGATTACTACCCGCCCAACGGCGACTGGCCCCGCGACCGCAACTCCGTCACCGTCGACTGCGGCGACCCCTACGCCGGTCCGACGCCGATCTCTGACGCGCTGCGCAGCCTCGCCGACAACGGCATTCTCTACATCCGCTCGCGCGGCGGCGTCTGCCGCGAGACGGTGATCGTCGAGTATCCGGTTATCATCGCCGCCGAGGGCGCCTCGATCTTTGATCCGGCCCCGGCCACGGCGCCGGCCACCATTTCCGCCCCCGAGGGCGCGCCCTGCATCCGCATCGCCGAGGGCGTGAAGGGCGTCGAACTGCGCGACCTGGTCCTGACCAGCGAGAAGGGCGGCCGCACCGCCTGTATCGAGTCCTGGGGCGGCGACGTCGCCCTGGTCCGCACCACGGTCAACTACTGGGGCGACGCCGCGGCGGTCTACGCCTCGGGCGGCAAGCTGATCCTGCGCGAAAGCAGCATCGACGCCTACACCTGGAACGCCGCCGTCATCGCCGAGTCGGCGGTGGTCGATATCACCCGCACCCGGATCACCGGTGAGGAAACCGGCCTGGATATCACCCCGGCCACCGGCGAGAGCCGTATCGACCAGGCCGGCATCATGGCCCGCTCGACCTCCGGCTCGGCCGGCAACGGCATCCTGGTGCGCGGCCTGCGCAGCGGATCCGGCACGCTGTCGATCCGCAACGCCGTGGTCTGCGGCTGGCGCAACGGCCTGCATCTGGATCGGGGCGCTCAGGTGGACGTCAGTCGCAGCCGCTTCTGCCGCACGACGGTCGGCGTGGTTTCCGACGGCCAGCTGCGCTTCACCGAGTCGGCCATCGGCTCGCGTGACGTCGGCATCTATGTCGCCGGCGGCAACGCCTACATCCATCGCAACCGGATCCACGACTGGAGCCGCCGCGCGATCTGGGTGGAGCAGGGCGCCACGGCCGACGTGGAGCACAACTGGGTCTACTACGGCGGCGACTGCTGGCGTCAGCAGTGGGAGCGCGGCACCTACTGCGTCCGCGCTTCCAGCCTGCCGCCGAGCCTTCGGGACGACAGCGTCTACAGCACCTCCAGCCGGCCGTGGTGGGAGGCGGACGGCTACGACCGCGGCTACAGCCGCGACGGCGCCCCCGGGGCCCTGGCCCCGGCCGTCCCGCCCCCGCCGCCGCCGAAAGGCTGGCGCTCGCGCTCGCGGCGGTAGGAGGGCCTCGATCCGTGCCCCCGGCGAAGGCCGGGGTCCACGGTTCAAGCGCCGGCGCCGGTCGCATGGATTCCGGCCTGCGCCGGGAAGACGGAGTTGGGCCTCAGTTCACGCTGGCCGGAAAGGTCGGGGCCTTCCGCGCGCCCGCCGCCCGCTCGAAGGCGTAGCCGTAGCCGAGCAGCAGGCCGTCGCTCCAGGCGGGGCCGACAAACGACAGTCCGACCGGCAGGCCCAGGACCTGACCCATCGGCACGGTCAGGTGCGGATAGCCGGCCACGGCCGCCGCACCGCCCGCGCCGCCGCCGACGTAACGGTCCTTCAGCACCGGATCGATCGGCCAGGCCGGACCCAGGGTCGGCCCGACCAGGGCGGTGACATCGTACTTCGCCAGCAGCGCGTCGATGCCCTCCGGGCCGGCCAGTCGCGCGGCGTCGGCCCTGGCCTTCAGGTAAGCGGGATCGTGGAGGCCCTTCGTCGCCTCGGCCTGCTCGAACAACTCCTGCCCGAACAGGGCCATCTCCTTGCCGGCGTTGGCCCTGTTGAAGGCGATCACGTCGGCCAGGGTGCGGGTCTTCACCCTCGTCGGGTCCGTGGTGGCCAGGTAGGCGTTCAGCCCTGCCTTCAGCTCGACGAGCAGCACGATCAGCTCGTTCTTGCCGATCTCCCCTCGTTTCGGGAATTCCGGCACATCGACCAGCACCGCGCCCCGGGCCTTCAGCGTCGCCAGCGCCGCCTCGAACACCGCGTCGGTCTCCGGATGGAAGCCGGCGGCATAACGCATCACCCCGATGCGGGCCCCCTTCAGCGCGTCGGGCTTCAGCCGGGCGGCATAGTCCTCGCGGCGGCGGTCGGCCTGGGCGGTGCCGGGGTCGGCCGGATCAGAGCCGGCCATGGCGGTCAGCAGCAGGGCTGCGTCCTCGACGGTGCGCGTCATCGGCCCGGCGGTGTCCTGCGTGGCGCTGATCGGCACGATGCCGCTGCGCGATACCAGCCCCACGGTCGGCTTGAGGCCCACCAGTCCCGTCACCGCGGCCGGGCAGGTGATTGACCCGTCCGTCTCCGTCCCTATCCCGGCCGCCGCCCGCCCGGCGGCGACGGCCGCGCCGGTCCCGGACGAGGAGCCGCAGGGGCTGCGGTCCAGCGCGTAGGGATTGCGCGTCTGGCCGCCGACGGCGCTCCAGCCGCTGATCGAGTTGTCCGAGCGGATGTTGGCCCACTCCGACAGGTTGGTCTTGCCCAGCACCACCGCCCCGGCGGCCCGCAGCCGCGCAATGACCGGCGCGTCACGACCCGTGACGTTGTCCGCCAGCGCCAGCGACCCGGCCGTGGTGGCCAGCCCGGCGTCGGCCGTCTCGATGTTGTCCTTGACCAGGATCGCCGCCCCCAGCAGGGGACCACGCTCGCCGGTTCGCCGCTTCAGGTCCGCCGTTCGCGCGTCGGACAGCGCGGCGGGGTTCAGGGCGATCACTGCGTTGACCCGGGGTTCTATGTCCTTGCCGCGCACGATGTAGGCGCTGGTGATTGCCTCCGACGATGCCCGCCCGGCGGCGACGTCCGCCTGGAGTGAAGCCATCGAGGCGTTTGCCACTTCAGGCAGAGGCGGCGGCATGGCGGCGGCGGGGAAGGCCAGCGCAAGCCCGGCAACCAGGCCAGGAAGTCGGTTCATCGGCGGTGTCCTCACTCCGTCCATGTGAGTGGACATCAAGGACCGTTCTCCGGTCGCGGAGCAAGGGCTCAAACCCCGATCCGGGTGTTGACCCTGATCATTGTGCAACGGGGATTCTTGGTCTACGGGACCGACCTGATGGCAGGCACGTGCAGATACGGCGCCCGGTGGGGCGCGGGCGTGTGGGCGATGGTCGCCCTGGCGGTCGCGCTGCGCCTGACCGTGCTCCCTGGCTACATGATCCAGGCCGCCCCCGGCGCCCTGACCGTGGTGATTTGCACTGCCAACGGCGCCGTGAGCCAAGCAGTTGACGTGCCGGGGACGTCGTCCGCCCCGCATGAGCAACAGGACGAAGGTGACGGCAAGGCTCCCGTCTGCGCCTTCGCCATGGCCGGCGCCACGCTCGCCGCGCCCGAGGGGCAGATCGCGACCGCCGCGCCGCCCTCGACCGCCGCGCCGTTGCTCCCGCCTGCCGGGGCCGCGGCGCCCGGCCGTGGGCTTGCCGCGCCACCGCCGCCCGCAACCGGACCACCCTTCTCCGTCTGAACGCCACCGGGCCTTTCGCGCCCGCGGATCTGACTCCGCGGGCGCGGCCAATCGCATTTCAGATTCCGAAGGACCTCACCCATGTCTCCCTGCATTTCCCGGCGCGCGGCCCTGGCCGCCGGCGCCGCCATCCTTGCCCTGTCCGCCGCCAACCCGGCTGTCGCGCAGGATCCGACCGACCTTCCGCCCGTCCAGGCCGACGTTGTGGCCGCTTCGGAGGCGTTGCCAGAGCCTGGCGCCCCGACCCGGGTCGTCGCCGGCGAAATCCTCTCCCGGCGCAAGGCCGCCGGCGATGACGCCGTCTCCATGCTGGTCGGCGAGCCCGGTGTCGCCTTCCAGGCGGGGGGCGGCACGACGGCTCTGCCGTCCGTGCGCGGCATGACCGATGACCGCATGCTGGTCACCGTCGACGGCGCCGAGACGACCGCCTTCTGTCCCAACCATATGAATCCGCCGGGATCCTATGTGCTGGCCTCGTCGGTGGAGACGATCTCGCTGTCGCCGACCCTGTCGCCGGTCAGCGCGGGCGGCGACAACATCGGCGGCGTCATCGCCATCACAACCCGGGGCCCGGTGTTCGCCGCCGCCGACGAAGGGCTCCGCACGGAAGGCCAGGCCAGTCTCAACTACCGGAGCAGCATCGAGGGCGGATCCGCCTCGATGCGCACCGCCGTGGCCGGCGAGCGCTACAGCCTGGGCCTTGAAACTTCATGGGCGCGAGGCGGGAACTATCGCTCCGGATACGGGCGCGATGTGTTGTCGACCGAGTACGAGAGCTATGACGCCGCCGCGATCCTGGCCGCGCGGACCGAGCAGGGCGTGTTGAGCCTGCGGGTGGGGCGACAGTTCACGCCGTACCAAGGGTTCGCCAACCAGCGCATGGACATGACGGCGAACGCCAGCAGCTTCGCCGACCTGCGCTATGAGGGCTTCTACGCCTGGGGCGAGGTGACGGCCCGGGCATCCTGGCGCGATGTTGAGCACGAGATGAACTTCCTGCCCGACAAGGGCGGCGACATGCCGATGTTGAGCCATGGGGCCGACCTGGGTCTGGCCCTGGCTGTGACCATACCGACGGGCGAGGCAGGTCAGCTGGGTCTCGGTCTGGATGTGCGCCGGACCGATCTGGACGACTGGTGGCCGCCGGTGGCCGGCAGCGTGATGATGGGACCGAACCGCTACCTCAATATCAACGGCGGCATGCGGAACCGCACCGGGCTCTGGGCTGAATGGACCGGGCCGGTCGCGGCCGACTGGATCCTTGTCGCGGGTCTGCGCCTGGAGCAGGTCGAGACCGACGCGGGTGACGTCCAGCCCTACAGCTGGACCGGCATGATGAACGCCGCCGACGTCGCGGCCGCGACCGCGTTCAACGCGCGCGACCGCCAGAAGTCGGACGATGTCGCGGACCTGACCCTGCTGGTGCGCTGGACTCCGTCCGAGGCGCTGTCGCTGGAATTCGGCTACGCGCGCAAGACCCGCGTGCCCAATCTCTATGAGCGCTACGCCTGGGGTCTTGGACAGATGTCGGCGGCCATGACCTCCATGGCGGGCGACGCCAACGCCTACGTCGGCGACATCGATCTGCGGCCCGAGACCGCCAACAACCTGGGCGCCACGCTGCGTCTGGCGTCGCCCGGGGCGAACCGGCAGTTGACGGTCAGCGTCTTCCACAGCGAGATCGAGGACTATGTCGACGCCGATCGCTTCGGGGTCTTCGGGCCGGGCGGCAGCTTCGCGCGGTTGCGCTTCGCCAATCATGACGCCTGGATGCAGGGGCTGGAGGTCAGCGGGCGCACCGACCTGTGGACCCTCGGCGATTTCGCCCCGGCCGCTGTGTCGGGGTCGCTGTCCTGGGTGCGGGGCGAGAACCGCGACAGCGGCGACAACCTCTACCACATGGCGCCGCTGACCGGCCGCTTCACGCTGGAACAGCCCCTGGGCGCCTGGACGGCGGTCGCCGAGCTGGAGCTGGTCGGCGAAAAGGATCGGGTCAGCGTCACGCGGAACGAGCCGGTCACCGACCGCTACGCCCTCCTGAACCTGAAGGCGGTGTGGAAGCCGACCGAGAGGCTGAGACTCGATGTGGCGGTCGAGAACGCCTTCGACGAGGGGTACGACCTCCCGCTGGGCGGCGTCTCCTTCGGCGACTTCAAGGCGGGGGGCATGGTTCCGCCGATCGCCGCCCTGCCCGGACCGGGGCGGTCGCTCAATCTCGGCCTCACCCTGGAGTTCTGACCATGGCGGCGGCCCGCGGCGGACGGCTGGCGGCGGCGGCGATTTCGATCGCCCTGCATCTGGCCGCCGCCGCGGCCTTCCTGCGGGCGCCCGAGGTCGAACCGGCCCCGTCATCATCGATCGAGGTGTGGCTGGCGCCGGCGACTCCGACGCAAGCCGCTCCCCGCCCGGCGGCGCGGAAACAGACGGTCCCTTCGCGGGACCGGGGCCTCGCGGCGCCCACGCCGCGCCGGCCCCCGCCGGCTCCCGTTTCGCCGGGCGAACCGATGGCCGCACTGACCACCCCGGCGGTCCCGCTCCCGGCGGCGGCGCAGACGACGACGCCGGCCGCCGCGCCGGCGTCGTCCGTCGCCGGGTCTCCCCGGCCGGAGGACCCGTTCGACGCCTACGCCAGGCTGGTCTGGTCGAGGATCGATCGCCACCGGCCGCGATCGGACGCGGCCTCGGTCGTCGCCCAGGTGGCGTTCAGTCTGGACCCCGAGGGCCGGTTGATGTCGCTCAGACTGGCCGCTTCAAGCGGAACGCCGGCTTTCGATCGCGCCGCGATGCGCGCCGTTCGCGCGGCGTCGCCGTTCCCGCGCCCCCCGGAAGACATCGATCCGGCGCGGCTTCAATTCCGGATCCTGATCAGATCGCCATCGGCCTGACGCATTGCGCTTCTGCCCCCCGGTCGCTACATCCCCCGCCGACCCCCATTCCACGATCAGACGAGAGCGAGCGACCCCTCATGGCCGCCCAGTACATTTTCCAGATGCAGGGCCTGACCAAGGCCTATCCCGGCGGCAAGAAGGTGTTCGAGAACATCTGGCTGTCGTTCTACCAGGACGCCAAGATCGGCGTGGTCGGGGTCAACGGCTCGGGCAAGTCGACGCTGCTGAAGATCATGGCCGGACTGGACACCGAGTTCAGCGGCGAGGCCAAGGCGGCCGACGGCGTCAAGCGCGGCTACCTGGAGCAGGAGCCGCACCTGGACGAGACCAAGACCGTCTGGGAAAACGTCATCGCCTGGTGCGAGGAAAAGCAGATCTTCGACCGCTACAACGCCATCGCGGCGGAGATGGCGGAGGAATACACCGACGAGCTGATGGAGGAGATGACCGCCCTCCAGGAGAAGATCGACGCCGGCGACCTGTGGGACATCGACAGCCGCGTCGAGATGGCCATGGACGCCCTGCGCTGCCCGCCCAACGACAGCGGCGTGACCAAGCTGTCGGGCGGTGAGAAGCGTCGCGTGGCGCTGGCCCGCCTGCTGCTCAGCAAGCCCGACATGCTGCTGCTCGACGAACCGACCAACCACCTGGACGCCGAGTCGGTCGCCTGGCTGCAGCACCACCTGGAAGCCTTCCCCGGCTGCGTCATCCTGGTCACCCACGATCGCTACTTCCTGGACCAGGTCACCAAGTGGACGCTGGAACTGGACCGCGGCAAGGGCCACCCGCACGAGGGCAACTACTCCAGCTGGCTGGAGGCCAAGACCAAGCGCGTGATCCAGGAGCAGTCCGAGTCCGAAGCCCGCCAGCGGGCCCTGACCCGCGAGCTGGACTGGGTCCGCTCCGGCGCCAAGGCGCGGCAGGCCAAGTCCAAGGCCCGTCTGGCCGCCTATGAGCGGATGGTCTCCGAGCAGGAGAGCAGCCGTCAGGCCCAGAGCCACGCCGTCATCCAGATCCCGCCCGGCCCGCGCCTGGGTAACCTCGTGCTCGAGGTGACCGACCTGGAGAAGGACTACGGCGACAAGGTGCTGTTCAACCAGCTCAGCTTCAAGCTGCCGCCCAACGGCATCGTCGGCGTCATCGGCCCCAACGGCGCCGGCAAGTCGACGCTGTTCCGCATGATCACCGGCCAGGAGACTCCGGACGCCGGGACCATCCGCATCGGCGAGACGGTCAAGCTGGCCTATGTCGACCAGAGCCGCGACGACCTGAATCCCAATGACACCGTCTGGCAGGCGATCAGCGGCGGCACCGACGTGATGATGGTCGGCAAGCGCGAGATCAACTCGCGGGCTTATGTCGGCAGCTTCAACTTCAAGGGCGCCGATCAGCAGAAGAAGGTCGGCCTGCTGTCGGGCGGCGAGCGCAATCGCGTTCACCTGGCCAAGACCCTGGCCACCGGCGGCAACGTCATCCTGCTCGACGAACCGACCAACGACCTCGACATCGAGACGCTGCAGAACCTCGAGGAGGCGCTGGAGGATTTCGCCGGCTGCGCCGTGGTCATCAGCCACGATCGCTGGTTCCTCGACCGCCTCGCCACCCACATCCTCGCCTTCGAGGGCGACAGCCACGTCGAATGGTTCGAAGGCAACTTCGAGATGTACGAGGAAGACAAGAAGCGGCGCCTCGGCACCGACAGCCTGATCCCGCACCGGATCAAGTTCCAGAAGTTCACACGCTAGGGTTTGCTTCCGGCGCCCGGCCGAACCGTATCTGCCTGCGGTCGCCAGCCGGGCGGGGCCATTGCTTGTCTCGATCCCTTTCGCGGCCTAGGCTCAGGTTTCGACCCCCTGCGCGAGGAAGACAGTCGACATGCCCTTCGATCAGGAAGACGTGCTGTCCGAACCCGGGACTCGTCTCTTCCAGCCGACGCCCCCCGGCCTGATCGAGCATGACGAGGGCGCGGTTCGCTGCGCCTGTCCGGCCTGCGCCGGTCTGGTCGATTCCGATGCGACGTCGCCGGGCGTGAACCCGCCCGCCTTCCTCGACGCGGCCGACCGCGGCGAGACGGGTCCCAACGGCAAGACGTCGAAGACGGTCGCCGAGGCCGCCTATCACCTGAACCGCACCTACGCGTCCTGGAACGACTTCTGGGTTCAGCCGGGCGTGTCCGACGTCGACAACAAGTGGGATGATCCGTACTGGGGCGGCGCGCCGTCGATCGTCACCTTCGCCTTCCGCTCGACCGCGCCGGCGACGATGCCCAGCGGCACCAGCGGCTTCAGCCGGTTCACCGAGCAGCAGATCGCGGTTACGCTTCTTGCGTTGCAGGCTTGGTCCGACGTCGCCAACATCGTCTTCGTAAGGGTCGGCGACGGGGAGGGCGACGCCGCTTATTCGAACGCCGCCACGATCCTGTTCAGCAACTACGCCGAAGCCGACGACAACGCGGCCGCCTTCGCCTACTACCCCAGCCTCAGCGCCGCCGGCGGCGATGTCTGGGTCAAGTCGACGCTTCCCTACAACGCCAATCCGGTGGCCGGCGGCTACGGCTCTCTGGTCCTCATCCACGAGATCGGCCACGCGATCGGCTTCGCCCATCCGGGCAGCTATAACGCAGCGCCCGGCGTCAACATCACCTATGCCGACAACGCTGAGTATTACGAGGACAGTCACCAGTACACGGTGATGAGCTACTTCACCGAAAACAACACAGGCGCAAACTTCGGACCGCTCTATCCTGCCACCATCATGCTGGACGACATTGCGGCCGCCCAACGCACTTACGGCGTCAACACCACCACCCGGACCGGCGACACCGTCTACGGCTTCAACTCCACCGCCGACCGCCCCTGGTTCTCGGCGACCACCGCCAACTCCAAGCTGATCTTCGCCGTCTGGGACGCCGGCGGCGTCGATACGCTGGACTTCTCCGGCTACAGCCAGGCACAGACCATCACCCTGATCCAGGGCCACTTCTCCAGCGTCGGCGGCCTGATCGGCAACGTGGCCATCGCCATGGGCGCGGTGATCGAGAACGCCATCGGCGGCTCGGGCGCCGACACCATCATAGGGAACGGCGTGGCGAACCGGCTGACCGGCAACGCCGGCAACGACACGCTGACCGGCGGCGGCGGCGCGGACATCTTCGTGGCCACCATCGGCGGCGGCGCCGACACAATCACCGACTTCTCGGCGGCCAGCGACCTTATCGATGTCAGCGCGTTCGGCGGCTACGTCAGCGCGGTCCAGAACGGCCTCAACACGCTGGTCACCGTCGCCGTCGGCATGACCTTCACGCTGCTGAATTTCACGGCCACAACCCTGACGGCGGCCAACTTCATCACGGGGGCCAGCCCGCCGCCGGCCGGGTACAATCTCGTCAACGGCACAGGCTCGGGCGAGACCCTGAACGGCACGGGCGGCAGCGACCAGATCTACGGCCTGGCGGGCGACGACATCCTCAACGGCGGCGACTCCGCCGACTGGCTGGAGGGCGGGCCCGGCAACGACCTGCTGAATGGCGGCGCCGGCGCAGACATGATGATCGGCGGGGCGGGCGACGATACCTACGTCGTCGACAACATCGGCGACCAGGTCGTCGAGGAAGCAGGCGGCGGGTCGGACACGGTCCAGACGGCCCTGGCCAGCTACTCGCTGGGCGCCCACGTCGAAAACCTGACCGGGACCTCCGGCAGCGGCCAGACGCTGACGGGCAACGGGCTGGACAACGTCCTGACCGGGGCCGGCGGCGCGGATGTGCTGGAGGGTGGAGCCGGCAACGACCGCCTGAACGGCGGAGCCGGAGCCGACGCCATGACGGGCGGCGCCGGCGATGACACCTATGTCGTCGACAATGTCGGAGACACCACCGTGGAGGTCGCCGGCGGCGGGAACGACACCGTCGAGACCAGCCTGGCCGCCTACACGCTTGCCGCCGAGATCGAGAACCTGGTCGGCACGAGCGGCGCGGGTCAGGCGCTGACCGGCAACGCGCTGGCCAACAGCATAACCGGCGGGGCCGGAGCCGACACCATCAACGGCGGCGCCGGCAACGACATCCTTGCGGGCGGCGGCGGCGCGGACATCTTCTTGGCCACGGCCGGCGGCGGCGAGGACACGATCAGCGACTTCGTGGTCGGGACCGACAGGATCGATGTCTCGGCCTTCGGCGGCTACCAGAGCATCGTTCAGGCCGGCGGCGACACGCTGGTCACCGTCGCCTCGGGGGTGACCTTCCGTTTGACCGGCGTGACGGCCGGGACGGTCACCGACGCCAGCTTCATCGGTCTCGGGGCGGCGTACAACCAGATCACGGGCACCGACGCTACCGAGGTCATCTACGGCACCGCGCAGGCGGACCATATTCTGGGTCTGGGCGGGGCGGACACCATTCGGGCCGGCGCCGGGAATGACTGGCTTGAGGGCGGGGCCGATGGCGACAAGCTGTTTGGCGAGGATGGCAACGAC
>JAUXMY010000007.1 GCA_030683005.1 Caulobacter sp.
GACTTCGAGCGGCTGGTCGTGGCGCTGGCCAGGCTGAAGGGGCGGTTTATCCTGTCGATCAACGATGTCCCCGCCATGCGCGAGGCGTTCGGCCGGTTCACGATCGAGGGCGTGGAGACCAGCTACAGCCTGCAGGGCGGCGGCAAGCCGGCGCGGGAGCTGATCGTGACGGGGTGAGGGGGGCCGCTTGCAAGGCCCTGCGAAGGGTGTTCAAGGGGCGATCGAACCGGCTACGAATTTTGAAAGCCCTCCAGAACCAAGTGTCCGGACCTCCAGATCCATGTGGCCCGCTACATCCGCCCGGCCACCCTCCCCATGAAGGGGAGGGAGACTCGTCCCGCTTGACGCCTCCGTCGCCACGCGCAAAACCACCCGCCCATGAACATCCTTCTCGTCGGATCGGGCGGGCGCGAGCATGCGCTGGCCTGGAAGATCGCGCAGTCGCCGCTGCTGACCCGCCTCGTCGCCGCGCCGGGCAGCCCGGGCATCGCCAACCTCTGCGAGACCCGCACCTTCAAGGTCACCGACGTCGAGGGCCTGGTCGCCCTGGCGCGGGAGATCGCCGCCGACCTGGTGGTGATCGGGCCGGAGGCGGCGCTGGAGGTCGGGCTGGCCGACGCGCTGACCGCCATCGGCATCCCCTGCTTCGGGCCCACCGCCTCGGCGGCGCGGATCGAGACCAGCAAGGCGTTCAGCAAGGACTTCCAGGCCCGCCATAATCTTCCGACCGCCGCCTACGGCGTGTTCGAGACGGTCGATGACGCCGCCGTTTTCCTGGACGCCCAGACCGCCCCGTTCGTGATCAAGGCCGACGGTCTGGCCGCCGGCAAGGGCGTGGTCATCGCCTCGACCCGCGCCGAGGCCGACGCGGCGGTCGCCGACATGCTGGGCGGCCGCTTCGGCACGGCCGGCGCCCGGGTGGTGATCGAGGAGTTCATGGCCGGCGAGGAGGCATCCTTCTTCGCCCTCTGCGACGGCGAGACCGCCATCCCGTTCGGCTACGCCCAGGATCACAAACGCGCCCATGACGGCGACGAGGGCCCCAACACCGGCGGCATGGGGACCTATTCCCCCGCCCCGGTGCTGACCGACGCGCTGGCGAAGCGGGCCTTCGAGGAGGCGGTGCTGCCGGCCGTCCGGGGCATGGCGGCGGAGGGCGCCCCCTACCGCGGCGTGCTCTACGCGGGCCTGATGCTGACCCCGACCGGGCCGCGCCTGGTGGAGTTCAACGCCCGCTTCGGCGACCCCGAATGCCAGGTGCTGATGCTGCGGCTGGCCAGCGACATCGTTCCGTACCTGAAGGCCGCCGCCGAGGGCGCGCTGGCCGCGATGCCGCCGCCGCGATGGCGCGACGAGAGCGCCCTGTGCGTGGTCTACGCGGCCGAGGGCTATCCCGACGCCCCCAGGGCCGGCGCGGTGATCGAGGGCGCCGACGCCGACTTCGGCGACCAGGTGGCGGTGTTCCACGCCGGGACCTCGCGCAACGCCGACGGCGACCTCATCGCCTCGGGCGGCCGGGTGTTGAACGTCTGCGCCCTGGGCGCGACGCTCCAGGAAGCCCGCGACCTCGCCTACGCCGCCATCGAGACCATCGACTTCCCGGGAGGCTTCTATCGCACCGACATCGGCTGGCGGGCGCTGTGAACCTGTCCTCCCCAGCTCGCTGGGGAGGATTGAGTTCATTGGAGAAAATAGGGGGATATCTCAAATCTATCCCCCACCCCTCTGACCGCCCGCATACTCATCAGGTCCCCGTCGCGGGGGAGGGCGTACGGATCCGACCCGATACGGCGACATGGGATGCGGAGATGCGGGATTTGCCCGTGGGCCCTGGCCCGCTCCCAAGGCTCGCCGGGGCAAGAACCACGGGGTCCGGGGATCGTCGGTTGATCCCCGCCCGCCGGGCCTGGCCGTGAGGAACGGCCCGGGCGCCGGGAGGTAGAAGCCCCGGCGAGGCGAAAGCGAGCGGGAGGATAATGCCCATTGCGCTCAGCCCTCGAAGCCTCTCCGCGGCGGAGCGCGTCAGGCTTTCGTCGAAACACACCCAACTACCCCCACGGTCCCGGACGGGAGCCGTGGCGCTCCGCCGTCCTCCCCAACCGCCTCCGCCCAACGGACCCAGGCGGCGGCGAAGCCGTGCACCCGCGGGCACGTGGCCCCACTCGTGACGCGCCCCGGCTTCGGAAGGGCTCCAACCTGCTCGGTCGGCGGGCAAGGCGCTTGTCTGCCATCTTAGATTTGATATACTCACGGCTCAATTTAAGATTGAAAGGCTGACCGCTCGATTTCGAGCGTTTTCCGAGATGTGCTAGCGTCGCTCCATGAATGCTCCGGCTCGCATCCCGCCTGACCTGACGCCACATCTCTTCACCTTCGATGAGATGATGGCGATGGTCCAGGCAGGCATCCTGCCTGGAAAGACGGGCATTGAGCTGATCGACGGCCGCCTGCTCATGCGGAGCTCCGACAAGCCGTACCGCTTCACGCTCGGTGAAGTGCGGCAGATGGTCGAAGCCGGCATCCTCCCGGAAGACGCCCGTGTCGAGTTGATTGACGGGGAGATCATCGACATGGCGCCGCAGAATGCGCCGCACATGTACGCAAAGCACGAGCTTTACCGGACCCTCGCGGAAAACCTGGACCGATCCTTCGTCATCCAGATCGAGGGGACACTGGCGCTCGCGAACGGGATTGCGCCCTGCCCGGACATATTCATCCATTCGGCGAGCAAGCACGTCGACGATCTGACCGGCGCCGACGTACTCCTGCTCATTGAAGTCGCCGACAGTTCGATCCTGAGGGATCTGCGCGCCAAGGCCGCGCTCTACGCCCGGTTCGGGATCCCGGACTATTGGGTGGTGGACGCCTACGGCCGCCGCATCTTCGTTCACCGCCAACCTGGGCCAAACGGCTACGGCGAGGTTTTCGAGGCCGATCGCGACGCCGCTGTATCCCCTCTGGCGTTTCCGGCTCTTGTGGTTCGCGTAGCCGACCTGCCCTCCTGACCTCAGCTGATCCCCGTCAGCCCGCTGTCCACGGCCAGCGTCTGGCCCGTCACATAGACGCTCTCGTCGCTGATGAAGAACAGGGCGGCGTAGGCGATTTCCCAGCCGGTGGCCTGGCGGCCGAAGAACTGCGGCGCTGTGCCCCGGCCCGGGCGGCCCTGGGTGGCGCGGCGGCCGAGCGGCGTGTCGACCAGACCCGGGGCGACGATGTTGGCCCGCACGCCCTTGCGGCTGCCCTCCATGGCCACATGCCGCATCAGCCCGCCCAGCGCCGCCTTGGACGCGTCATAGGCCGGCAGCCGCGAGCCGGCGACCAGTCCGGCGATCGAGGAGATGAACACGATCGAGCCGCCGCTCTCCATCCGGGGCAGCGCCTCGCGGCAGCAGAGCATCGGCCCGCGCAGGTTGACGGCCAGCACCTGGTCCCATTCGTCGGGCTTGACCGAGGCCAGACCCAGCCCGCCGACCCCGATGCCGACGTTCAGGACCATGCCGTCCAGGCCGCCCAGCTTCTGGGTCGCTTCGTCGACCATGCGGGAGATGTCGGCCTCGCGGGCGATGTCGGCCTCGATCATCACCGCCTCGCCGCCCTGCTGGCTGATCAGGTCAGCGGTGGCCCAGGCGGCGTCGCGGTTGCGGTCGGCGACAGCGACGCTGGCGCCTTCGCGGGCGAACAGCAGCGACATTGCCCGGCCGTTGCCGACCGGATCGGTCGCGGCATCGACCACCTGCTGTCCGCCGCCGACCACCAGGATCCTTCGCCCCATCAGCCGGTTCCGGCCCGGCGCGAGGCCCTGCGATTCCAGGCTCAGCGGGCGGATGTAGCGTTCGGTGTCGCTCATGGTGGTGGATTCCCTTCCGCCGGCCCGCCTGGACCGGGTCCAGGGCGCGGCCTATGCCGCCGCCCGCTTTTGCAGCCGGGCGCGCAGCACGCCCAGAATGGCGATCAGCAGTGTTCCGACGCCGAGAATGATCGGCAGGCCCAGCGCGAAACCGGCGACCGGCAGGCTCGCGTTGACCAGGGCATAGCTCCAGCCATGGTGCGACAGCTCGTTGAAGTCCGACCGCCAGACCGCGTAGCCGAGTCCGACGACCGTCAGCAGCACCAGCCAACCGAGCCCGGTGGCCCGACGGCGCGGACGCTTCAGCGCCGAGCGCAGGCCCTCGGGCACGCCGTGCCGCCCCTCTATGTCTTTCTGCAGCGCCTTGGCGGCCAGCAGGTGGCCTTGCCACAGCATGTCGAACAGGTCGGCGACGCCGGGAACCGGGAAGTCGGACAGCAGCACGTCCAGACCGAGATAACCGGCCATCTTCAGCAGGGTGCCGGTCGAGGCCCCGCCCCGCAGCGCCGTGTACAAAAGGAAGATGGCGGCGCCCGAGCTGTAGATGATGCCCGCGCCGGGGATCCACGTCAGGATGCCATCGAGACCGACGCTGAACGGCCCGATGCCGATCACCCGGTCGGAGAGCTTCTTGACGGCTTCCGCCGACTTCCAGGCGCTGTGCGCGCGTTCCCTGCTCATGGGAGCGGAGCCTATGGGAGAAGCGACGACTTCCGCCAGCGGTTATTGCCGGCGCCGCATCGGCGGGCGTCCTCAGACCTTTGGGCTCTTGCCCAGGAAAACCACCCGGCGCTTCTCCTTGCCGGCGCGAACGCGGGCCATAAGGTCGCGGTATTCGGCCGAAGCCTGGGCCTGTTCCCGCGAACCTTCGAAGTAGATGGTCTCATCCATGTGGCGCAGCAGCAGATCGGCCGCCCATTTGTGGCCGGTGAACAGGGCGTCGATGATGCCGCCAGCCTTCGGGATGTATGGCGTCAGGGTGTCGATGGCCAGGATCAGGGTCATCTCGGCCAGCACCATCGGCGCGGCCCGGGCGCGGACCCCGTCGATGACCAGCACCAGCCCGGCGCCGGCGCTGTAGGCCGAGCCCAGCGGCGGGATGAACCCGAGCAACGCGTCGAGACCAAGCCCGAACGGGCCGATCTTGATGACGCCGTCCGACATCTTCTTGGTCCGGTCGATGCTGTTGCGGATGTTGTGCAGATCAAGGTGCGATCGCGCGAGGACCATGGCGGGCGCTTCTCCCGGGGCGGCGGCGCCCCTGCCGGGACCCACTCTGCCCCAGAGGCCGTAAACCTCAAAGACCGACGGTACGCTTTTCCCCCGCGACGCAATGCCTTGTCCCGCACGGTTCGCCTGTCAGGAGAACACTCGCTCCCGGCCGGGTTTACCCTTAATATTGGCCGGGACGTTTTCCGGAGCAGGCGGATGCTGGTCACGACCACCCCCTTCATCGAGGGTCGGCCCGTGCAGGAGTACAAGGGCGCGATCTACGCCCAGTCGATCCTTGGCGCGAACGTCGTCTTCGACCTGATGGCCGCCATCCGCGACTTCATAGGCGGTCATTCGCGCTCCTACGAACGCCTGCTGGCCAAGGCGCGCGAGGACGCGATGAAGAACCTGATCAAGGAGGCCGAGAAGGTCGGCGCCAATGCGGTGATCGCCGTGGACCTCGACTACAACACCGTCGGCCCGCAAGCCTCGATGCTGATGGTTTCTGTTTCCGGGACGGCGGTGGTCATCTAGACCGCTGCGGTGACCCGGATTCCCGACATCGCCGACCTTGAAGCCCGCATTCTGGCGGGCGATCGCGCCGCTCTGGCGCGGGCGATCACCCTGGTCGAGAGCCGCCGCGCCGACCACCAGGAAGCGGCGCGGGCGCTGCTCGAACGGCTGATGCCGCATACCGGCAAGGCCCAGCGACTCGGGATCACCGGCGTGCCCGGCGCAGGCAAGTCCACGACCATCGAGGCGCTGGGCGTCAACCTGACGTCCGCGGGCCACCGCGTTGCGGTGCTGGCGGTCGACCCCTCCTCCAGCCGGACGGGTGGCTCCATCCTGGGCGACAAGACCCGCATGGAGCGGCTGTCGATCGACCCGAACGCCTATATCCGCCCCTCCCCGTCCGGCGGCACGCTGGGCGGCGTGGCGCGCAAGACCCGCGAGGCGATGCTGCTGTGCGAGGCCGCGGGCTTCGACGTGGTGATCGTCGAGACCGTCGGCGTCGGCCAGTCCGAGACCGTGGTGGCCGACATGGTCGACCTGTTCATGGCCGTGCTGATCCCCGGCGGCGGCGACGAGCTTCAGGGAATCAAGAAAGGCCTGATCGAGATCGCCGACCTGATCCTGATCAACAAGGCCGACGCCGATCCGCCCCGGGCCGAACGGTCGGCGCGCGAGTACCGGACGGCGCTGCACATCCTCACGCCGGCCTCGCCGGACTGGACGCCGCCGGTACTGACGGCCTCGGGTCTGAACAACAGCGGGCTGGATGTGCTGTGGCAGCAGATCGAGCGGCACCGCGAGATCATGACCGCCAACGGCGAACGCGCCGCGCGGCGAGCGGCGCAGAACGCGCGCTGGATGTGGGCGATGGTCAGCGACCGGCTGGAAACAGCCTTCAGGACCCAGCCGGACGTCGCCGCGCTCGCCCCGGACCTCGAGGCGCGGGTCCGCGCCGGCCGGCTGCCGGCCTCGGCGGCGGCGGACCGGCTGCTGAAGGCGTTCGGGCTCCTGGAGTCTTCCTAGTTCGCAGTTTCGGCGTAGCGCCTCGCCTGGGCGATCCAGGCTTCGCGGTCGATGCGGCCCATCAGCTTCATGTCCTTGTCGAACGTCTCGACATCGGCGGGCGTCCAGGCGGCGATGTCGGCGAAGCGGGTCACGCCGCGCTCGGCCAACAACCCGGCGAGCTTCGGGCCGATACCGGTCAGCTTCGTCAGGTCGTCGGCGACGACCTCGGCGGCTTCGATCACGGCTTCGGCGCCTTCCTGAGCCGCCTCGATGAGCGGCTCGGCGACAGCCTCGACGACCTCGACCGCGTCTTCGACCGTCTCGACGGTGGCCTCGATCATATCCGCCGCGACCTCCACGACGGCGTCCGTCGTCTCGACGGCCAGCATGACCGCGTCCTCGACTGCCTCGATGATCGCGTTGGCGACTTCCGAATCCGGTTCAGGCAGCGGCGCGAGCACCGCCTCCAGGTTGGTCGGCTTGAACCAGGCGCGGGCCCAGAACATCGCGGCGCCCGCAGCGGCCGCGCCGGCGAACATCAGCCAGAGCGGCGACGCCATGCCGACGGGCAGGGTCAGGGCTTTCTCGGTTTCGGGGGTGATGAGTTTGGTCATGGGGCGGCCTCCGGGGGAGCAGAGCGCGGGATTGTGCGCCGCAACATAACATGAAATCCGCGTTCGCAAGTGCGAAAGATTCGTCACTCCGTCGTCGACCAGACTTCAGCCTTGCCCCCGGCTTCGCCGAGCTTCCCCACCACCCAGGCGCAGATCGCTTCAAGGTCGGATTCCACGCCTGTCGGCGCATTGGCGATCACCATGGCGCAACCGTTCATCTTCATCGGATCGACCAACGGCTTCAGTCTGGCCTCGGCGACCAGCAGAGACGGCGCCCCCGGCTCGACGCGGCGCAGGAAGGCGTCGAAGGTCTCGAGATCCTTCAACGGAAGCCAGACGGCCACGCAGGCGCGAGCGTCCAGACCGAGCACCATGTCGAGGGTTTCGGCGATCCGCTCATAGTCGTCGGCCCGCTCGAAGGGCGGATCGATGAGCACGAAAAGCCGGCCGCCCTGCCCCGAGGTTCGCTGGGCGGTCATGAAGCCGTCCGCCTGCAGCGCCCGTGCGCCGCGCGTCCGCTCCAGCGTCCGGCTGAGCAGGGCGAAGTCGTCGTCGCGCAGTTCGCAGGCCGTGTAGAGGTCCCGCGGCCTCAAGGCGTCCGCGATCAGGCTGGGCGACCCGGGATAGAACCGGACGCCGCCCTCGGGGTTGCCCTTCCGCACGGCGGTCTTCAAAGCATCGAATGCAGCCGGCGCGTCGTCCGCCTGCATGAGCCGGAACACGCCCTGGGCCGCCTCGCCCGTGCGCCGGGCCAGTTCGCCCTCCAGATCGTACCCGCCGGCTCCCGCGTGCGTATCGACGATCGTCAGGGACGCCGGGTCCGACATCAGCGCCTCAAGGAGGCGCGTCAGCGTCGCATGCTTCACGAGGTCGGCGAAGTTCCCGGCGTGGAAGGCGTGGCGATAGTTCACGAAGCGGGTGCTCTCGACGTGGAAGGAACCGGAGATTTCCTATCACGTTCCCGATCCGCCGGAAGGAGGGCGCGGTGCCGACGACAGACGGCCGGGACCTGCCGGCGAACCTCTCCTGGTGCAATGACGACGGCCCCGGGATCCGACGGGACGGCGTTCACCCCGATTGGTCGTATCGTCATGACGACGGCAAGCTCGTGAAGGACACCGCTACGCTTGCCCGCATCCGCGGCCTGGTCATCCCGCCGGCCTGGCGAGACGTGTGGATCGCGCCCGAGGCGTCCTGCCACATCCAGGCGACGGGACGCGATGCCCGGGGACGCAAGCAGTACCGCTATCACCCTCGCTGGAAGGCGGCCCGGGCCGAGGGAAAGTTCGACCGCATGGTCGCGTTCGCCCGCGCCCTCCCCGCGTTGCGCAACCGTCTGGACAGCGATCTGCGACGGCGGGGACTGCCGCGCGAGAAGGTGCTCGCCGCCGTGGTGCGGATGCTCGAACTCACCTTGATCCGCATTGGCAATGACGAGTACGCACGCAGCAACAAGAGCTTCGGCTTGACCACGCTGCGAAAGCGTCACCTGACGCTGAACGGGGCCGGGGCGGTGTTCACCTTCCGCGGCAAGAGCGGCAAGAACCACTGCACCGGCTTCCACGACCGGCGACTGGCGCGCGTCGTCGGCAAATGCGCCGAGTTGAGGGGCCAGCGGCTGTTCCAGTACATCGATGAGGACGGCGCGACCCAGGCTGTGACGTCCGGCGATGTGAACGACTACCTGCATGGAGTCCTGGGCGCGGACTTCACAGCCAAGGATTTCCGGACCTGGTTCGGCACCCTGGCCGCCGCCAGATCCCTCAGTCGGCAGGCGACGCCCGACAGTGAGGCAGCCGCGCGCCGGGCCGTGAATTCCTGCATCAAGGAGGTCGCGAACCTCCTCGGAAACACAGCGGCGGTCTGCCGGTCGGCCTATATTCACCCGCGGCTGATCGACCTGTTTTCGTCCGGCAGACTCACGCTACGCCCTTCCCTTGAGGGGCGTCGGCTTGAGATCGCCCTGATCCGGCTGCTTGAGACAGACTGACCTGGGAGGGCAATCCCGCCCCACGTTGACTCGCGCTCGTCGGGAAGAACATAATAAGAACGGCGGCGCGCAATGGATGCTGCTCGAAACCACAGTCATCGGGTGAAGCCGGCCCTTGAGGTCCGGGAATGGCCTGTGGCGTCGGCGCTGCGCGAGGGCATGCACCTGCGGGCCCGATGCTCCAATCCACGCTGCGAGCAGGTGGCGGTGTTCGACGCGTCGTGGTGGGCGCGAGGCCATGCGCGGCTCGATCGGCTGCACATGTTCGAGCGACGGATGCGATGTTCCGTCTGCGGCGCGCGGGAAGCCCGGCTCGAGGTCTGGAGCGGTCCCCAGCCTCGCCGCGACGGTCGTGGGCCATATCTGTTCTGCTGAACATTAATTCTGCCCGGGTGACCCGACGTCGCCCCTAGCCAGCCCCCTAGGCGCGCGTCAGACTGATCGCAGATCACATAATGATGTCCGGGGAGGGCACGCCGTGGCCGGGACCAAGCTTCGCTTCGGGGCGTTCATCGCACCCTTTCATCCGCTCAACGAGAACCCGACGCTGGCGCTGGAGCGCGATATCGAGCTGGTCCAGCACATGGATCGCCTCGGCTATGACGAGGCGTGGATTGGCGAGCACCACTCAGCCGGCTACGAACTGATCGCCAGCCCGGAATTGTTCATTGCGACCGTCGCGGAGCGGACGAAACACATCCGGCTCGGCACCGGCGTCGCCTCCCTGCCCTACCACCATCCGCTGATGCTGGCGGACCGCATCAACCAGCTCGACCACATCACACGGGGCCGCGTGATGTTCGGCGTCGGTCCCGGCGCCCTTCCGTCAGACGCCTTCATGATGGGCATCCCGGTCAGCGCCCAGCGCGACCGCATGGACGAGGCCATCGACGTTCTGGTGCCGCTGCTGCGCGGCGAACAGGTGACGAAGAAGACTGACTGGTTCGAGCTGAACGAAGCGCGTCTGCAGATGACGCCTTACAGCCGGCCGTCCGTCGAAATCTGCGCCGCGAGCCAGGTCTCGCCGACCGGAGCGTCCGCGGCTGGCCGCCATGGCCTCGGGCTGCTGTCCATCGGCGCGACCCAGAGCGGCGGCTTCAACGCGCTCGCCTCGAACTGGGCGATCGCCGAGGAAAAGGCTCGCGAGACCGGCCACACGATGGATCGCTCGGGCTGGCGCCTCGTCGGACCAATGCATATCGCCGAAACCCGCGAACAGGCCCGCGAGGACGTCCGGTTCGGTCTCCAGAACTGGCTGTACTACTTCCAGGAAGTCGCGGCCTTGCCGCTGGCGCCGCAGGATGGCAGCGATCCGGTGGACGCGCTTATCGCATCCGGAATGGCTGTCATCGGCACGCCTGACGACGCCATCGCCCAGATCGAGCGGCTGCAGAAGCAATCGGGCGGCTTTGGAGCCTTCCTGTTCATGGACCACAACTGGGCTGAATGGGACCGCAAGAAGAAGTCCTACGAGCTGATGGCCCGCTACGTGGTCCCGAAGTTCCAGGGCCTGAACGAGAACCGGGAAGCGTCGCTGCGATGGGCGGCAGAGAATCGTCCGCGCTTCATCGGCGAGGCCATGGCGGCTGTGGGCGCTCGTGTCGCGCAACACATCCAGGAGAAGGGCGTAGACAATATTCGCCCCGAGATCCTCGAAGCCATGGGGATGAACAAGAAGCCGGCGGCCGAATAGACTGAGCTTGCTGCCTGTTTGCACCGTATCGAATTTGCGGGCGGCAACGCCTAACCCGGCAACCACCTGTTCCTGCGGGTCGTTTCACCATCGCGCCGGCGACGGTCAGCAGCCGATACTCTCCGTTCGAGCTCGATCAGCTTGATCGATGGACAGTGACCAATCCGCCGCGCGGCGGGGAGGCGTCGTTCGATTGCCACCCCTGTGGCGCGAGACCGGGGATGTAACCCAGACACGCGATCTGATTTTCCGGGGACGAGTACGTCGCGGTCCTGTCGGATGTGTTCTGGCTGATATGCCAGAGCCCCACGATCTCTGACCGGCGATCCGCGCCCGGCATGACGCCCGGTTCGGCCGGAGCCTCTCCCGTTCAGATGGAATCATCCGAGGCGGGTCAAAGGGGCTGCAGAATCACCGGCCCGATGGACGCTAGGAACGTGATGCGCCCCCCAACAGGCGGTCGAGCAGCGAACGCGTTGGCGGCGCTTCATTGTTCAACTGGCGGGCGGCTTCCTCCAGCACTTTGCGGCGCGCGGTGCGGTTGGTCGGCCGCTGCGCCTTTTCCCGAGCAACCTGCGCCGCCCTGTCGCCGTGCAACTTTCGCAAGATCTCGATTTCGATCTGCACCTCGCGATCGAATGCGCTACGCCTTGCCTTGATACCGAACATGAAGTCCCCTTGGTTCCCCCGATAGCCTTAACCACCGGTGGCGAGGGACAATCCCCCAAAAAAGGGGTGCGAACAACCGTTCAGAGAACATTGCTCTACAAAATTCACGAGGCTGTTCAAATACTAGCCTCGACCCCACCCGCCGGCTGCAAACGCGCTGCCCGGCATGCGGTTCCACGCCAAAACTATCTTGGACGAATTTCCTTAAGGATGGTCCGCGCGGCATTGTGGCCGGGCGCTCCGGTGACTCCGCCGCCCGGGTGCGTTCCCGCACCACACATATAGAGTCCAGGAACAGGTGACCGGTACGCCCCGTGCCCAAGTACGGGTCGCGCCGAAAAAAGCTGGTCGAGGGTCAGAGCGCCGTGGAAGATATCGCCGCCGATCAGGCCGAAGTCGCGCTCAAGATCGAGCGGGCTCTTCACCTGCCGGCCGATGACCGACGCCTTGAAGCCGGGCGCCCACCGGTCGACGGTGGCGATCATCAGGTCGGCGACCTCGTCCCGACAGTCATCCCAGCTCCGTTCGCCTGAAAGCGTCGGCGAAACGTGCTGGCAGAAGAGGCTGGCGACGTGCCGGCTCTCGGGCGCCAGACTGTCGTCGAGCACCGACGGGATGAGCATCTCGACAATTGGCTCCCGCGACCAGCCGTCCCGCCGGGCGTCGAGGAAGGCCCGGTCCATGTAGGCCAGGTCCGGGGCGATGATGATACCGGCGGTCAGATGGTCGCCAACGTCGGGCAGCGCGGTGAACCGCGGCAACTCAGAGAGGGCGACGTTCATGCGGAAGGTGCCCGATCCCGATCGGTAGCGCCCGATCCGCTCCCGGAAGTCGGCCGGCAGCAAGGCCGGGTCGAGCAGTCGTTCGAAGGTGATCCTCGGGTGGGCGCCGGACACGACGGCACGAGCCTCGAACATCAGGCCGGAATCGGTCACGACACCCGTCGCCCTGCCCCGCTTCGTCAGGATTTCCGCGACGCCGTCGCCGGTCCGGATCTCGACACCCTTCTCCCGGCAGGCCGCGGCCATGGCCTGGGTGATCGCCCCCATGCCGCCGATAGCGTGTCCCCAGGCGCCCTTCTTGCCGTTCACCTCGCCGAACACGTGGTGCAGCAGCACATAGGCCGAGCCGGGCGTGTAGGGGCTGGCGTAGTTGCCGACGACGCCGTCAAAGCCGAGCACAGCCTTGATCGGATCACTCTCGAACCAGCCGTCCAGCCAGTCGCCGGCGGACTGCGAGAACAGGGCGAGCAGATCACGGCGAGCGGTGACATCGAGCCGCGAGAGCCTGCGCCCCAGGCCCGCGCTCTTGAGCAGTTCGGGAAGGACCGCGGTAATCCCGCCCTCCACCATGTTCGGCGGCGTTTCGAGGATCACGGCGCGCAGGACATCGGCAATGACCTCAAGGCGGGCGTCGTAGGCGCCAAGCTTTTCGGCATCCCGCGTCGAGTATTTGGCGACCTGCGCCTTGGTGCGTCCTTCACCGGTCAGCAGGTAGCCGTCCTCGCGCGGCAGGAAATTGGCGACCCGCCGCTCGACGATCCTCAGGCCGTGCCGAGGCAGATCGAGATCGGCGATGACCTTGGGATTGAGCAGGCTGACCGTGTAGCTGGCCACCGAGTTACGGAAGCCGGAATGGAATTCCTCGGTCACCGCCGCGCCGCCGACGACATCGCGCGCCTCGAGCACCGTGACCTTCAGCCCGGCCGAGGCGAGATAGAAGGCGCAGACCAGGCCGTTGTGGCCGGCGCCGATGATGACGACGTCGGTCATTGGTCGTGCAGGAACGCCGAGATGGCGGAAAAGGCCTCGCGATCCTGGATCAGGAACATGTGCCCGCCCTCGAACATGCGAAGCTGGGCATTGGGGATGCGCCCGGCCAGACGCGCCTGGGTTTCGGGCAGCGCGATCCCGTCGTACTTGCCGCCGCAGACCAGGGTCAGGGCGGTGATCGCCGGCAGTCGGTCCCAGGTATCCAAATCCTTGCGGGCCAGCAGCTGCAGCTCGGCGCCCATGGCGCGGCGCGGCTCCTCCGCCCAGGGATCAGCCGTCCGCAGATCCGTCATCGCCCTGTAAGCGTCAGGATTTGCTGCCTGCCAGGCGGCGTCATGGCGGGTGTCGGCGATCGGGATCATCAGCCGCGCCTCTTCCTCGCGATCCATTCCGATCAGGGTGTGCAGCGGCCAGGACGCGCCGCCCTCGCCGCCGGGCGAAGTGCAGCAGAGCACCAGCCTGCGGATCCTGCCCGGATGGCGAATGGCCAGCTCCTGGGCGACCATGCCCCCGAAGGAGACGCCGACCACGTTGGCTGTCTCCCAGTCCAGCTCGTCGAGCAGGCCGGCGGCGTCGTTCGCATAGTCGGCCATCGTATAGGGACCGTCGGGCTTGTCGCTACGGCCCAGCCCGCGCTGGTCATAGGCGACCATTTCGAACTGGCGGGCGAGCGGACCATCCAGCGCATTGGGCTTGTTGCGGAGGTCGCCGCCGCTGCCGGAGATGAAGAGCAGGGGCTCGCCCTCGCCCTTCCGTTCGACCCAGAGGCTCACGCCGCCGACCGTGATGTAGCCCATCGCAGCAGTTTCCCTTGCGCCACTGTCAGCGCGTTTGGAATCCCCGGCGCGATCGCGTCGGCCCGTACTCCGGATACAGCGCGCGCCCCGGGCTGGCCACTACCCGATCGCCGGGCGCATGCCTGAACCGGGCCGAGGATCAGACCGGCAGAAGCGGCCGTAGCGGCGGCGGCGGCAGGCCGACCGCGATGGCATCGCCAGGTCGCACCGCGCCGCCGCCGAGAACCACGCCCATGACGCCCGCCTTGCGGACCAGGCCGCCGTCGGCGTCGCGGTCCAGCACGGCATCCATCAGGCCGGGCTGGAACAGGTTGAGCTGGTGGCAGGGATTGCGCAGGCCGGTCACCTCAATCACGGCTTCGCCGATCGTCAGCCGCGCTCCGGCCGGCAGGCTGAGCAGATCCAGGTCGCGGGTGGTTATGTTCTCGCCGATGTCGCCGGGCGCAATGGCGAAGCCCCTGGCCGCCAGCGCGTCCAGCAACTCGGCGTCGATCAGATGGACCTGGCGCAGGTTCGGCTGGCTTGGGTCGCGGGCGACGCGGGAGCGGTGCTTCACGGTCTCGCCGGCATGGGCGTCGCCCTCGACGCCGAGACCGGCGAGCAGACGGATCGACGCCACCGGCGTCTTCGAGAAGTGGTGGCCCGGCCGGCAACTGACCGCGATCACAGCCGGGCTGCTCACACCGCCTCCCCACAGACAAGTCGCCGCCCGTTGAGCCGTCTCATGGTGCGGCGCTCCCGGATCAGGACTGCGTACTCGATGACGCCGTATTTCCGGTATCGCACGCTGTCCCATACCTCGGCCGGAAAGTCGCCGGGCGCCAAGCTCGGCGATTCACTGAGATAGCCGTTGGCGCGCAGGAAAGCCTGGGCCGCGCACGCGGGCTGCTCCGGCATCGGAGCCGGAGCGGCCATGCCCGGAGCCGGAAGGACAGGAAAGATCTGAATCATCGGTGCTTCCGGAGCCGAGTTTGCCCCGGAAGCTGCCCGGAAACGACAAAACCCGCCAGACCAAAGTCTGACGGGTTCTGAATCTTGGTTGCGGGAGCAGGATTTGAACCTGCGACCTTCAGGTTATGAGCCTGACGAGCTACCGGGCTGCTCCACCCCGCGTCAAATCATGGAGAGCGAGCGAAATCGGGAAGAAGGGAGAATGACGATATGCACTTGGCAGGCCTGGCAGCGACCTACTCTTCCATGCCTTAAGACATAGTACCATTGGCGCTGAGGAATTTAACGGCCGAGTTCGAGATGGGATCGGGTGTGGGCTCCTCGCAATAACCACCAGGCCGGCGAAGGGCATATCGTCAGGGTTCGAATGATTATCGTTTGTTGGTCTGTCGTCGTCGTTGTTGTCTCATCCGCTCACGGAATGAGCAGAGATAAATGAGAGTAATCAAGCCAATCGAGCGATTAGTACCAGTAAGCTCCATGCGTTGCCGCACTTCCACACCTGGCCTATCAACGTGGTCGTCTACCACGGCTCTCAAGGGAAAACTGGTTTTGAGGTGGGTTTCCCGCTTAGATGCTTTCAGCGGTT
>JAUXMY010000019.1 GCA_030683005.1 Caulobacter sp.
GCAGACACCGCTCAGCGCGACACCTTCATCCTCACCTTCGTGAAGGACTACAATCGAACCCGACTGCGATGCCTGGGCCACAAAGCCCCCGCCGAAGTGCTCGACAACCTCCCGGGACACAACACGAAGGCCGGGATCCACTTTCCGCCCTCGCGCCTCGACCCATGGACCCCGGCCTTCGCCGGGGGCACGGGGGATGATATGCCGTGGGCATGCGCCGCCGCCTGCCCACGCTCGAGGAGACCGTCCAGATCCTGGCGCGCCGTCGCACGCGGCCGGCGCCCCGGCTCACGCCGCCACCGGCCGGGCGGGCGCTGGCGCCGGTGCTGCGGCAGCTGGAGGAGCGGTTCGGCCAGGGGCCGGGCCAGCTGCAGCGCAAGTGGAAGGAGATCGTCGGCGAGACCCTGGCCCGCCACACCGAGCCGGTGAAGCTGACCAAGGCGCGTGGCAACGCGCCGGGCACGCTGGAGCTGCGCGTGTCCGGCGCGGCGGCGGCCATCGTCCAGCACCAGGCGCCGGAGATCCTGCAGCGGGTGTCGCTGATGCTGGGCGAGGGGACGGTCGGTCGGCTGCGGATCGTCCAGGGTCCGGTGCGCGCCCACGCCACGCGGCCGCAGGCGCGGCGTCGCCGCCACAAGGGTCCGCTGGACGCCGCCGCCGAGAAGACCCTGGCCGAGGGCCTGAAGGATCAGCCGGACGGTTCGCTCAAGACCGCCCTGACCACCCTAGGCCGCGAGATCCTGCGCGGCCGGGACGGTTGACTCCGGGCCCGCGACAGGCTGTAGCGCCACGGAAACGCCGCGTTCCTGAGACCTAGGGAATCGGGCCAAGATCACCGCTTGCTCCAAGGGGAACTCCCGCCATGCAGACCCTTCACCGCCGTACCCTTCTGGCGCTGGGCGCCAGCGCCTTCGCCCTGGCCGCCTGCAATGGCGGCGGCGGCGCGGCCGTCACCGCCGAGGACATGAGCCTGGGCGACGCCAACGCCAAGGTCACGGTCGTAGAGTACGCCTCGCTCTCCTGCGGCCACTGCGCCGAGTGGAACAAGACCGTCTTCCCGGAATTCAAGGCCAGGTACATCGACACCGGCAAGGTGCGTTACGTGTTCCGCGAGTTCATCACCGCCCCGCCGCAGCTGGCCGTGGCCGGAACGCTGATGGCGCGCTGCGCGGGCAAGGACAACTACTTCAAGGTCATCGACGCGGTGTTCCACGGCCAGGAAGAGATCTTCCGCACCGGCGACATCCGCGGCGTGCTGATGCCGATCGCTCAGTCGGCCGGCCTCAGCGAAGAGGCCTTCATGGCCTGCGTCAGCGACGAGAAGGCCATCAAGGCCCTCAACGACAAGGTCCAGAAGTACGCGACGGAAGCCAAGATCGAGGGCACCCCGACCTTCTTCTTCAACGACGACAAGTACGGCAACGGCCTGACCATGGCCCAGATCGACGAGGCCTACGCCAAGGCCCTGGCCAAGGTGAAGTAGGAGCCGATCCCGACACGTGCAGTTCCAGAGGCTCCGCCTTTCCGGGTTCAAGTCCTTTGTCGATCCGACCGAGTTCCGGATCGAACCCGGACTCACGGGCATCGTGGGACCGAACGGCTGCGGCAAGTCGAACCTGCTGGAAGCCCTGCGCTGGGTGATGGGGGCCAACTCCGCCAAGGCGATGCGCGCCGGCGGCATGGACGAGGTGATCTTCAACGGCACCGGCTCGCGCCCCGCGCGGAACCATGCCGAGGTCACCCTGACCATCGACAACAGCGACCACACCGCGCCCTCGCAGTTCAATGACCACGCCACCATCGAGGTGGTCCGCCGCATCGACCGGGGCGAGGGCTCGACCTACCGCGTCAACGGCCGCGAGGTGCGGGCCCGTGACGTGCAGCTGCTGTTCGCCGACGCCTCGACCGGAGCCAACTCGCCGGCGCTGGTCCGTCAGGGCCAGATCAGCGAGCTGATCGCCGCCAAGCCGCAGAACCGCCGCCGCATCCTGGAGGAGGCCGGCGGCGTCAGCGGCCTGCACACCCGGCGGCACGAGGCGGAGCTGCGGTTGCGGGCGGCGGAGACCAACCTTGGCCGCCTCGACGACGTCATCCGTGAGCTGGACGCCAACCTGAACCGTCTGCGCCGGGAAGCCCGGGCGGCCGAGAAGTACAAGAAGCTGTCGGCCGAGATCCGGGCGGTGCAGGGCGCGGTGCTGTTCGCCCGCTGGAGCGAGGCGCGCGACACCCTGGTCCGGGTCGAGGCCGAGAACACCGACTCCGCCCGCGCCGTCGAGGACACCGCCCGCGCCGCCGCCGCCGCCCTGACCGAGGCGCTGAAGGCTGAGGAGGCGATTAAGCCGCTGCGCGAGGAGGAGACGGTGGCCGCCGCCGTGCTCAACCGCCTCGCCATCGAGAAGGACCGGCTGGAGCGCGAGCACGAGACCGCCGCCGCCGAGGTCGAGCGCCTGACCGCCGAACTGTCCCGCATCGACGCCGACGCCGCCCGCGAGGCGCAGATCGTCGAGGACGCCGGCGTGGCCCTCGAAAGGCTGGCCGCCGAGCTGGAGGTGGTCGAGGCCGAGGTGAAGTCCGCCCCCTCGCGCCTGCCCGAGCTGCAGAAGGTCCTGGCCGAGGCCGAGGAGGCCCGCGCCAAGGCGGACCGCGAGGTCGAGAACCTTGCCGCCGGGGTCGCCGCCGACGAGGCCCGCCGCCGCGCCGCCCAGGCGAGGCTGGCCGACGCCGAGGGCCGGCTGAACCGCACGGTCCGGGCTCTGGATCAGGCGAAGGCCGACCGCGCCGCCCTCGGTCCCGCCGTCGATCCGCAGTCGGAGCAGGCCGCCGCGACTCTCGCCGCCGCCGAGGCTGACCTCGCCGCCGCCCGCGCCGCGCAGGAGGCGGCCGAGACCGACCGCTCCGACGCCGCCCGCGCCGAGGGCGC
>JAUXMY010000021.1 GCA_030683005.1 Caulobacter sp.
AGGCGCCGCGCGCCGCCGCGCCGCAGCCCGGCAACCAGACCCGCACCTACGAGCCGTCGCGCGAACGCCGCGACGACCGCGCGAGCACCACTACCTACCGGCCCGACCGCGGGACCACGTCCTTCAACCAGCGCGCGCCGCGTGAAGGCGCCGGCAACCCCTACGGCCAGCGCACGCCGCGTCCGGGCGATCGTCCCGAGGGCGACCGTCCGCAGGGCGCCGCTTCCGGCGGCTACCAGGGCGCGCGTCCGCCCCGTGAAGGCGATCGTCCGCAAGGCGGCGCGCCCCGGCCCGGCGGCGAGACCGTCCGCTATTCCGCCCTGGCTCCGCGCCCGGCGCCGCGCACCGGCGACCGTCCCGGCGCCGCGCGTCCGCCGCGGCCCGGCCAGCCGGCCGCTCCGGCCACCCCCGAGATCCAGCGCGCCACCCGTTCGGCGCCGCGCCCCGGCGGCGCGCTGCTCGACCGCCGTCCCGACGAGGACGATGATCGCCGCAAGGGCGCCGCGCCCGGCAAGGCCGTCTCGCGCACCAAGGGCGAGCCCAAGCGTCGCGAAGGCCGCCTGACCATCCAGGTCCTGGCGGGTGACGACGAGGGCGCCGCCGAGCGCATGCGCTCCCTGGCCTCGGTTCGCCGGGCCCGTGAACGCGAGAAGGAAAAGCGTCGCGGCGGCGGGGCCGAACAGGCCCGCATCGCCCGCGAGGTCATCATTCCCGACATCATCACCGTGCAGGAGCTGTCCAACCGGATGGCCGTGCGTGGCGTCGACATCATCAAGTTCCTGATGCGTCAGGGCGTGATGCTGAAGATCACCGATGTCATCGACAACGATACCGCCGAACTGGTGGCCACCGAGTTCGGCCACACCGTCCGCCGGGTGTCCGAGGCCGACGTTGAAGAAGGCTTCCTGGTCGCCGACGACGACGAGGGCGATCTGGAGCCGCGTCCGCCGGTCGTGACCATCATGGGCCACGTCGACCACGGCAAGACCTCGCTGCTCGACGCCCTGCGCGCCACCGACGTTGTCGGCGGCGAGGCCGGCGGCATCACCCAGCACATCGGCGCCTACCAGGTTCGCCTGGAAGACGACGACCGCATCACCTTCCTCGACACCCCTGGCCACGCAGCGTTCAGCGCCATGCGCGCCCGCGGCGCCAACGTCACCGACATCGTGGTGCTGGTCGTGGCCGCCGACGACGGCGTCAAGCCGCAGACGGCCGAGGCCATCCAGCACGCCAAGGCGGCCGGTGTTCCGATCATCGTGGCGATCAACAAGGTCGACAAGGACGGCGCCGATCCGACCAGGGTCATCAACGAGCTGCTCCAGCACGAGCTGGTCGCCGAAAGCCTGGGCGGCGATGTCCAGACTGTCGAGGTCTCCGCCAAGACCCGCCAGGGCCTCGACGAACTCCTCGAGCGCATCCTGCTGCAGGCCGAACTGCTCGACCTCAGGGCCAACCCCGACCGTACGGCCGAGGGCGTGGTCGTCGAGGCCAAGCTGGACAAGGGCCGCGGCGCCGTCGCCACCGTCCTGGTCAAGCGCGGCACGCTGAAGCGCGGCGACATCGTCGTGGCCGGCGGCCAGTTCGGCCGCGTCCGCGCCCTGCTCAACGAGCGCGACGAACAGCTGACCGAAGCCGGTCCCTCGACCCCCGTCGAGATCCTCGGCCTCGACGGCGCGCCTTCGCCGGGTGACGCCTTCGCCGTGGTCGAGAACGACGCGCGCGCCCGCGAACTGACCGATTACCGCCAGCGCCTCAAGCGCGACAAGGCGGCCGTCGGCGGCGCGGCGGCCGGGGTCTCGCTGACAGACATGATGGCCAAGCTCTCGGCCAAGAAGGTCAGCGAGCTGCCCCTGGTCATCAAGGGCGACGTGCAGGGTTCGGTCGAAGCCATCGTCGGCTCGCTGGACAAGCTGGCCACCGACGAGGTCCGCGCGCGGATCATCCTGTCGGGCGCCGGGGCGATCAGCGAAAGCGACGTGCAGCTGGCCAAGGGCGCCGGCGCGCCGATCATCGGCTTCAACGTCCGGGCCAGCGCCCAGGCGCGGGCCATGGCCGAGCGCGAAGGCGTCGAGATCCGCTACTACGCGATCATCTACGACCTGATCGACGACATCAAAGGCGTGCTCTCGGGCATGCTGGCCCCGATCCAGCGCGAAACCTTCCTCGGCAACGCCGACGTGCTGCAGGTGTTCGACATCAGCAAGATCGGCAAGATCGCCGGCTCGCGGGTCACCGAGGGCGTGGTCCGCAAGGGCGCCAAGGTCCGGATCGTCCGCGAGAACGTGGTCGTGCTGGAACTGGGCACCCTGCAGACGCTCAAGCGCTTCAAGGACGAGGTCAACGAGGTCAACGCCGGGCAGGAGTGCGGCATGCACTTCGCCGGCTTCCAGGACATCCGCGCCGGCGACACCATCGAGTGTTTCACCGTCGAGGAAGTGAAGCGCTCGCTGTAGGGCGTCGCTCACCGCAAACGATCAGGGGCGCTGTCTTGCGACAGCGCCCCTTTTCGTTGTTCCGGACTGGACGCGTTCGCTGTCTACGCCAGCGTCTTCAGCTCAGGGACCAGGTCGGTCTTCTCCCAGCTGAAGCCGCCCTCGTTGTCAGGCGTGCGGCCGAAGTGGCCGTAGGCGGCCGTGCGGGCGTAGATCGGCCGGTTGAGCTCCAGGTGCTCGCGAATGCCGCGCGGCGTGGCGCCGCCGATCAGGTCCGGCAGGATTTTCTCGAGTACGGCAGGGTCGACCTTGCCCGTGCCGTGCAGGTCGACATGGAACGACACCGGCCTGGCCACGCCGATGGCGTAGGCGATCTGGATCGTGCAGCGGTCCGCCAGCCCGGCGGCGACGACGTTCTTGGCCAGGTAGCGGCAGGCGTAGGCCGCCGAGCGATCGACTTTGGTCGGATCCTTGCCGCTGAAGGCGCCGCCGCCGTGCGGGGCCGCGCCGCCGTAGGTGTCGACGATGATCTTGCGACCGGTCAGCCCGGCGTCGCCGTCAGGTCCGCCGATCTCGAAGCGGCCGGTCGGGTTGACCAGCCACTGGGTCTTCTTCGTCACCAGCCCTTCGGGGAAGACCGACAGGAC
>JAUXMY010000039.1 GCA_030683005.1 Caulobacter sp.
CCAGCGGCTGCTCGACAACGGCAAGCCCCCCAAGGTCGCCATCGTCGCCGTCATGCGAAAGCTCATCGAGGCCGCAAACCTCGTCCTGCAGCGCGGCCAGCCATGGCTAAGCGGCAAACCCGCCTGACATGGTTGCTCCCAAATGGGAGAGGAAAGGACGCTAAACTTGCCCGACCGTCCGCAGCCGGGCCTTCGGATGCACCTCGTTCTGGCTCATGACAACGGTCTGGCCGCGGAAGCGCTCGATGATCTGGCGGACGTAGGGCCGGGCCAGCGGGCTGGTCAGCAGGACGGGCGAATCACCGGCCAGGGCGGCCCGCTCGAAGGCCTCGCGAACGCCGCGGATGAACTCCTGCAGCTTGCTGGGCGCCATGGCGAGCTGCTTTTCCTCGCCGTTGCCGACCAACGCCTCGGAGAAGGCCACTTCCCAATCGGGCGACAGGGTGACGATGGGCAGGGCGCCGTCGTCGCCGCGGTTGGCCCAGCACAGCTGGCGACCCAGCTTGGCGCGGACCGACTCGACCAGCGAGGTGATCGAGGTGGTGTGCGGCGCGGCCTCGGCCACGCCCTCCAGGATGGCCTGCAGGTCGCGGATCGAGACCCGCTCGCGCAGCAGGGCCTGCAACACACGCTGGAAGGTCGTGCCGGTGACGATGGCCGGGATGACGTCGTCGGCCAGCTTCTTCTGGTCGGGCGCCAGGTCCTTGAGCAGCTTCTGCACCTCTGCGAAGGACAGGAGGTCGGCCATGTTGTCCTTGAGGATCTCGGTCAGGTGCGTGGTCAGCACCGTGGCCGGGTCGACGATGGTGTAGCCGCGGAAGGTCGCTTCCTCCTTCAGGCCGTCGTCGATCCAGGTGGCCGGCAGGCCGAAGGCAGGCTCGCGCACATGGTCGCCGGGCAGTTCGACCTGGCCGCCACGCGGGTCCATGGCCATCAGCGAGCCGATCCGGACCTCGCCGGCGCCGCACTCCATTTCCTTGATGCGGATGGCGTAGCCCTGGGTGGCCAGGCGCATGTTGTCGAGAATGCGCACCGGCGGCATGACAAAGCCGAAGTCCGCCGCCAGCGTCTTGCGCAGGGCGCGGATCTGGTCGGTCAGCTTGCGGCCGTCGAGGTCGTTGATCAGGGCCAGCAGGCCGTAGCCCAGCTCGATCTTGATGTCGTCGATGGCCAGGGAGGCGCTGATCGGCTCCTCCTCCTGCTCGACCGGCAGGGCGTCGAGGTCAATGGCCGGCGCAAGCTCCGGCGCCGGGTGGGACCTGTGCCAGGCCAGCGCGCCGGCCCCCACCGCCACCGCCAGGAACGGGATCACCGGCATGCCCGGGATGAAGGCCAGCACGCCGGAGGTGGCCGAGACCATGCCCAGGCTCAGCGGGTTCATGGCCAGCTGCTTGACCAGCGCCTTGTCCGCCGCGCCCTCGACGCCGGCCTTGGAGACCAGCAGGCCGGCGGCGATGGAGATGATCAGGGCGGGAATCTGGCTGACCAGACCGTCGCCCACGGTCATCAGGGTGTAGGTTTCGGCGGCGGCGCCGGCCGCCATGTCGTGCTGCATGATGCCGATCAGCATCCCGCCGAGGATGTTGATCCCGACGATCACAAGACCGGCGATGGCGTCGCCCTTCACAAACTTGCTGGCGCCGTCCATGGCCCCGAAGAAGGTCGATTCCTGCTCCAGCTCCTTGCGGCGCAGCTTGGCCTGGTCCTGGTCGATCAGACCCGAGGACAGGTCGGAGTCGATGGCCATCTGCTTGCCGGGCATGGCGTCCAGGCTGAAGCGGGCCGCCACCTCGGCGATCCGGCCCGAGCCCTTGGTGACGACGACGAAGTTCACCAGCACCAGGATGGCGAAGATGATCAGGCCGATGATGAAGCTGCCGCCCATCATCAGGTCGCCGAACGCCTTGATCACGTCGCCGGCCCCGTGGGCGCCCTCGTGGCCATGGCTGAGGATCAGGCGGGTCGAGGCCAGGTTCAGGCCCAGCCGGTAGAGGGTGGTGACCAGCAGCACCGTCGGGAAGGCGGTGAACTCCAGCGGCTTCTTGATCAGCAGCGCCGTCATCAGGATCAGGATCGAGGCGCCGATCGACAGGGTCAGCAGCAGATCCAGCATGAAAGGCGGGATCGGCAGGATCAGCAGGACGACGATGCCGACGATGCCCAGCGCCAGGCCGACCTCGCCACGCACCAGCCAGCCCCAGACTTCGCGGGGACTGGGGCGGTTTGAAACGCCGGCTACGCTGGTGTCAGCCATGGGTTACTCGGGACAGGAGGGGATCAGGCCGCGTTGCCAATGCCGGCCTGGGGGGCCGGCACGGCGACGCCGGCCTCGGAGTATTCCTTCAGCTTGTTGCGTAGGGTGCGGATGGAGATGCCCAGGATGGTGGCGGCATGTGTCCGGTTGCCCGTGCAGTGGCTCAGGGTGTCGAGGATCAGCTGCTGCTCGACCTGCGCCACCGTCTGGCCGACAAAGGAGCGGCTGGCGGCCTCGGCGGCCATCGAGGCGTTGCGGGCCACGGCGGCGTCCGGCGCTGGCGACATCGGCGCCCCGTCCGGCAGACGGATGGCGAACTCCTCGATCTCCGGACCCGAGGACAGCAGCACCGCCCGATGCATGGCGTTCTCGAGCTCGCGGACGTTGCCCGGCCAACGATGCGTGACCAGGCGGCGACGCGCCTCGCCCGACAGCGGCCTGTCAGGCATGCCGTTGGCGGCGGCGTATTTCTTCACGAAGTGCTCCGACAGGGCGATGATGTCCCCCGGCCGCTCGCGCAGCGACGGCAGCCGCAGGTTCACGACGTTCAGGCGGTAGAGCAGGTCCTCGCGGAACACGCCGTCCTTCACGGCCTGGGCCAGGTCGCGGTTGGAGGTGGCGATGACGCGGATGTCCACCTTCACCGGCTTGCCGCCGCCGACGCGGTCGATCTCGCGTTCCTGAAGCGCGCGCAGCAGCTTGGCCTGCAGGCGGGCGTCCATCTCGCTGATTTCGTCCAGCAGCAGGGTGCCGCCGGTGGCTTCCTCGAACTTGCCGATACGACGCGCCACGGCGCCGGTGAAGGCCCCCTTCTCGTGACCGAACAACTCGCTCTCGAGCAGGTTCTCCGGGATGGCGGCGCAGTTGACACTGATGAACGGCTTGTTGGCGCGGCGCGACTTGGTGTGGACGTAGCGGGCCATCACCTCCTTGCCGACGCCGCTTTCGCCGGTGATCAGGATCGAGGCGTCGGACGGCGCGATCTGGTCGGCCAGCTTGATGACCACCTCCATGATCGGGTCGCGGGCGATCATCGGCCGGTTGTCGTCGCCGATCGCCGCCAGAACCGCGGCGATCAGGTCCGCTTCCGGCGGCAGGGGGATGAACTCCTTGGCCCCGGCGCGGATAGCGTCGCCGGCCCGCTTCGGATCGGCGGCGACGCCGCAGGCCACCACCGGCACGCGGATGCGCTCGGCCTCGTTGGTGGCGATCAGCCCGGCGATGTCGAGGTCATAGTCGACCATCAGCAGGTCGGCGCCCTGCCCGGCGCGCAGCGCCTGGGTGGCGGCCTCCACCGTCTCCACATGCGACACCTTGGCGCCGGCCTGCATCGCCATCTTTACGGCGAGGGACAGCTGTCCGTTCAAACGTCCGACGACCAGAAGCCGCATCGGTAATCTCCTTGCTACGCGCCGGCCGTTCAGGCCGTCGTGTCGCCGTCCTTGATGATTTCGGTCATGGTCACGCCCAGGCGGTCATCGACGACGACGACCTCCCCCCGGGCGACCAGGCGGTTGTTCACATAGATGTCGATCGCCTCGCCGACCTTGCGGTCCAGCTCCAGCACGCTGCCCTGGCCCAGGTTCAGCAGTTGGGCGACCGAAAGGCTGGCCCGGCCGAGCACGGCGGAGATGTGCACCGGCACGTCAAACACCGGCGCCAGATCGGCGGCGGTCTTGTCGCCCAGGTTGACCATCATATCAGTGGCCAGGCCCTCGTCGGGGGCGAACTCGTCGAGCGTGAGATTGGTCTCGTCAGACATCGTCGGTCTCGCTGGCGGAAAGAAGGGGTTCGGCGTGAAGGCCCTCGGCGGCGAGCGCCGCATCGAGGGCGGCGGCGACGCGAAGGGCGGCGTCCTGCGGATCGAAGGCCGCCTTGCCGTCTCCCCAGTCCAGGACAAAGGCGGCGGGCAGCATGCCGGGCTCGGCGCGGGCCAGGATCTGGCCCTCGAAGCCGACCGCGTCGGCGGTGTGGTTGAGCACCAGCTGAAGACGTTCCTGCAGATCCGGCGCGACCCGGACGATCAGGCGAGGCTCCGCCTCGAGTTCACGGGCGAGCGCTTCCAGGGCGGCGGCCAGGGGCGCTTCCGGGAAGCGGTCCAGCGCGGCGTCGGCGATCCGGCGGGCAGCCGCCAGGGCAAGGTTGGCGGAGTCGACGCGATGTCCGTGGGCCACGCCTTGCAGCGCGCCGAGAGCGGCCCGGGCGGCGCGGGCGATATCGGCCAGGGCGTCGGCGGCCCTCGCCTCGGCCTCGGCGACCGCCGAGCGCTCGCCCTCGCCGAAGCCGGCGGCGCGAGCGGCCTCGACCTCCTCGGCCGAGTAGTGCTTGCGCCGGACAGGCGGCTGCCAGGCGATCGAGCCGGCGTCATCGAAGACGGTGTCGAACGCGAAGGGGCGGGGGGCGGAGGTGCTCATCAGTAGATCAACTCATCGTCGCCGCCGGACCCGGCCAGCATGATTTCGCCCTTGGCCGCCAGGTCCTTGGCCGCCTGGACCATGGCCATCTGGGCCTGATCGACGTCGCGCAGACGCACCGGACCCATGCTCTCCATGTCCTCGCGCATGATCTTCGACGCGCGTTCGGACATGTTGGAAAAGAACATCTCGCGCAGCGCATCCGACGAGCCCTTGAGCGCGAGCGCCAGCTGGTCCTTCTCGACCGCGCGCAGCAGCGTCTGGACGCCGCCGGGATCGAGCTTGCCGAGGTCCTCGAAGACAAACATCAGCGCCCGGATGCGCTCGGCGCTCTCGCGGTTGCGTTCTTCCAGCGCCGCGATGAACCGGGCCTCGGTCTGGCGGTCGAAGTTGTTGAAGATCTCCGCCATCATCTCGTGGCTGTCGCGCTTGGAGGTCCGCGCCAGGTTGGACATGAACTCGGTGCGCAACGTCTGCTCGATCTTGTCGAGAATCTCGCGCTGGACCGGCTCCATGCGCAGCATCCGCTGGACGCATTCCAGGGCGAAGTCCTCGGGCAGGGCCGCCAGCACGCGCGAGGCGTGGTCGCCCTTGATCTTGCTGAGCACCACCGCGACCGTCTGCGGGTATTCGTTCTTCAGGTAGTTGGCGAGCACCGCCTCGTTCACGTTGCCCAGCTTGTCCCACATGGTGCGACCCGCCGGACCGCGGATCTCCTCCATCAGGGCGTCGACCTTCTCGGGCGGCAGGAAGCTGTGCAGCAGCCGCTGGGTCTGCTCGAAGCTGCCCATGATCGCGCCGCTGGCGGACATCCCGGAGACGAACTCGACGAGCAGCTCCTCCACCGCCGAGGAGGCGACGCTGCCCAGCGACGCCATGGCCTGGGAGACCTCCTTGATCTCCTCTTCGTCGAGCGCTTCCCAGATTGCGGTGTGATCCTCGCCGAGCGCCAGCAGCACCACCGCGGCCTTCTCCGGACCGCTCAGCTTGCTGGGATCGACGATGGCCTTGTTCTTCCGGCTCATCCTGCTGCGCTCCCGCCGGAGCTTCGCAGGACAAGTCCCCTGGAGGCCTGTCCGCCGAAGCCTTGGCGAAGGCGGAAGCTTCGCAGGACAAGTCCCGTCGGCGCTTGCCTCACACAGGCGAGGTCATGGCCTCCAGAGCGTTTGCGAAAGGGACTCATGTCGTTTCGTGAAGCCAGGTGCGGAGGATCGAGACGGACTCGTCAGGGTGCTTGTCGACGAAGTCCGCCACACGCTTGACCGAGGATGCGCGGACCTGACCCTCGATCCGGGCGATGTCGATGCGCTGGTCCAGGTCGGGCCCGGGCAGCGCCAAGGGCTCGCCGGTGGTTGGGTCGACCGGGATCTGGTACTGGGCGCCCTCGGGCGTGGTGACCAGCCGTGTCGCCTGGCCGCCGCCGGCCCCGGCCAGGGCCGGCAGGCCGCCGCGACCGCCGCCCGCCGCCAGGCTCTTGAGCAGCGGCCGCACGCCGAAGATCATGATCAGCACGGCGACGATGCCCAGCACCGCCAGCTCCACGGCCCGCATGATGTCGTTCTTGTCGAAGCTGGCCAGCAGGCCGGTTTCGCCGGAGGTGGTGTCGACCGCCTCGCGCGCGAACCGCACGTTGGTCACCTTCACAATGTCACCGCGGGTGGTGTCGTAGCCGACGGCGGCCTTCACCAGTTCGTCCAGCCGTTCCAGCTCCTCGGCCGAGCGCGGCGTGTAGGCGCCGGGCTTGCCGTCGGCTCCGGCGGCGGTGACGCCGTCGACGGCGACCGCGACGGAGATCTTCTTGATCGCCCCGGGCTCGCGCACCTCGGTGCGGGTCTTGTTGCTGATCTCGTAGTTGGTCGTCGATTCGTTGCGGCCGCTGGTGGAGCCGACGCCCCCGCCCGGCAAGGGGATGGCGCCGCCCGGGATGTTGCCGGCGGCGGAGACCGCGTTGGGGCCGCTCCCCTCCGACTCCTGGGCGCTCTCCTCGCCGGTCTGCTCGGAGCGAATGACCTGACCGTCGGGGTCATAGGTGGTTTCCTGCTCGGTCACCCGGGCCATGTCGATGTCGGCGCTGACCTCCACGCGGGAGCGCCCGGGGCCGACGACGCCCTCGACCAGCTCCTTGATGCGCGCGGCCAGCTTGCGCTCGACCTCGCTCTTGCGGTCGTCAGCCAGCTTGCTGGTCATCGACGAGCCGCCGACCGACAGCGTCTTGCCGTGCTGGTCGATGATCGAGACCTGCTCGGCCTTGAGGCCGGGCACGGCGCCGGCGACCAGGTTCTGGACCGCCTGGACCTGATCCTCGGTCGGCTTGCGGCCGCCGATGCCGATGGTCACCGATCCGGAGGGCGGCTCGGCTTCCTCCTCGAACAGCTGTCGGCGCGGCAGGTTAAGGTGGACGCGGGCGAAGGTGACGCCGTCGAGCGAGCGGATGGTGCGGGCCAGCTCGCCTTCCAGTGCGCGCTGGCGGTTCAGCTGCTGGACGAAGTCGGTCTGCCCGAGCGTCGCGCCCTGGTCGAAGATCTCGTAGCCGACGGAACCGGAGGTCACCAGGCCCTTGCCCGAGATCATGAGCCGGGTGGACGCGACCTTGTCGCGCGGCACCATGATGGTGGTCCCGTCGCCCTTCAGGTCGTAGCTGATGCCCGCCTGATCCAGCGCCTGAACGACGCTGGAGGCTTCCTTCATGTCGAGGTTCGAATAGAGCAGCGTCTTGGGTTGGGCGCCGAGTGTGGCTCCGAGCCAGATCAGGCCCGCGACCAGCGCCGCGCCGATGCCCAGCATGGCGGCGAGTCGGGCGACGCCGAAGGCGCGAACGCCGTTCATGATCCCTTCCACGCTGGACAGCCCCTACCCAACAAATGGCGCGACGGACCAACAGGGCCCGCGCCGCTAGGCAGGAATTACCGGGTGCAGGGTAAACGCCCTCTTAAGGAGCGGCGGAGGGGACGGTTCGGCGAGATGGCCGAAATGCAGCGGCCGCGTCCCGTTTCCGGGACGCGACCGCGCCGTGTGCTGAGTCCTGTGGGGGGCAGGCGGCTCAGCGATACTGTTGCAACCTCGTCGTGCGCAGGCCGGCGAGGCCATGGCGGTCGATCGATTTTTGCCAGGTCAGGAACTCTTCGTTGGTGAGGCGATAGCGATCACACGCCTCGTCCAGCGTCAGAAGCCCTCCCCGCACGGCCGCCACCACCTCTGCCTTGCGCCGGATCACCCAGCGCTCGGTGTTGGCCGGCGGCAGGTCGCCCAGCGTCAGCGGCGCGCCGGTCGGACCGATCACGTACTTCTCGCCTCTGCTGTTCACGCGCTGCTGCTGAAGCATCTTCTACGCCTCTCTCACCAAGACTGTTCGGGAGGAAGATGCACCACTTGAAATAACATGCCGTAAAGCGCGATGGTTTAGGCAGCTTAACCACCGTCGACCGCAAGTTAATGTCGGTGTTTCATTGTGATACATCTGAATTAAAGCCTCCTAAATATCAAGACTAGCGCTTGATATTCAGAAGCTCCTCCAGCATCTGATCCGCCGTCGTGATGATTTTCGAGGACGCCGAGTAGGCCCTTTGCGTGGTGATCAGGCCGGTAAACTCGCTCGACAGGTCCACAGTGGAAGCTTCGAGCGTTGACGGCGCGATATAGCCGGCGCCGCCGCTGCCCGCGGTCTTGAAGTTGTAGGTCCCGCTGTCCTTGCTGACGCGATAGGCATTTCCGTTGGTCGGAATCAGGCCGTCTGCGTTGGGGAAGGTGGCGATGGCCACCTGGGCGATCTGGCGCGAGATGCCGTTGTCGAAGATCGCCGTCACGAAGCCCTGCTCGTCGATCTCGATGTCGGTGAGGTTGCCGAAGGCGGTGCCGTTGGTGCTGACCGACTGCAGGATGCTTTCGCTGTCGAAGCTGGTGATGCCGCCGGCGGCGCCGCCCAGCTCGAGGCGGATATCCTGGCTGCCGATGCCGAGACCGGCGGCCCACTTGACCGCGCTGGCCCCCGGCGCGGCCGAGGAGGAAGATCCAAAGCTGATCACCGGATCGTTCCAGTTGGCGAACAGCGGCTGCAGCGGAGCGGCGAAGGTCGCGTTGGTGTCGAGACGGCCGTCCTCGGTGAACGCGACCATGCCGGTGGCAAGCTGGCCGTTGTTCAGGCCGGCGCCGGACTCGATGTCGCTGGCCGGCACGGCGCGCACTTCGGCGTACCACTGGTTGGGCGTATCGCTGCGCAGGAAGTCGATCTGGACCGTGCGCTTGCCGCCCTTGGAGTCGGAGACGGGCACCTGGATCCAGAAGTCCGGCTTCACCCCGACGCCCAGGTCGGGATCATACATGGCCATCGAGTTGGTGGTCGGATCGTAGGTGCCGCCGGTGACTTCCGCCGACAGGGGCAGGCTGGCGTCGAGGTTGGCGTTGACCGTCACGCGGGTGGTCTTTTCGGCCGCGCCGCCCACCGACGAGACGTTGATCGACTGCAGGCGCGTGATGTCGGACGGGTCGGTGGCGATCACGCCGTCGCCGTCGGTGAGCCAGCCTTGCAGGTACAGGCCCGCGTCATTGCGCAGGTAGCCCATGCTGTCGAGCTGGAACGAGCCGGCGCGGGTGAACGAGCGGGCGTCGGCGGCGGTCAGGTTTTCCGCCTTCTCGGTGACGACGAAGAAGCCGTTGCCCGAGATCGACAGGTCGGTGTTCCGGCTGGACTGGGTCGGCAGGCCCTGGGTGGTGATAAACCGGCGCGTCGTGGCGGTGACGCCCCCCGCGGCATAGGCAGAGCCGGAGTTGCGGCCGCTGACCAGCGTCTGGAAGTTGGCCTGCGAGCGCTTGTAGCCAACCGTATTGACGTTGGCGATGTTGTCCGAGATCGCGGCGAGGGACTGCGAGTTCGAGATCAGACCGGTGACGCCGGCCAGCATGGCGCTGTTGATGCTCATGGAGGGTTATCCTTCCTGCACTGGGTTCTGGGGACCTAGACGGTCTGCTTGACGCTCGAGATCGCGTTGAGCGGGATCTTGAGTTTGCCGATGCTGACGACCGTCTGGCCGTTGAGGGTTTCAACCGCCGACGCGACGCCGGTTGTGTAGATGCTGGTGTTGATGGTCTCGCCGCCGGAGCCGGTGGCGGTGATCTTCAGGCTGTAGGTCCCGCCGTTGGGCAGCTGGGTGCCCTGGGTGGTCTTGCCGTCCCACTCGAAAGCGCCCTCACCGGCGCCGACGCCGGTGTCGCTGCGCGAGAACACCGTCTGGCCGGCCGAGTTGAGAACCTCGTACTTCACATTGGTCGCGGCGCGGGTGAGGTCGTAGGTCCAGGTCGACTTTCCATCCTGCAGCGTGGCCTGACTGGTGGCGGCCGTGACGGTCTTGCCGATCAGATTGACCGAACCGGCCAGGCCGCCGTCGTTCATGCCCACCAGCATGGCCAGCAGGTCGTTGGTCAGCAGCTGCTGCTCGACGCCGGTCATCTGCACGATCTGGGCGGTGAACTCGTTGGAATCGAGCGGCGACAGCGGGTCCTGATTCTTCAGCTGCGTGGTCAGCAGCGCCAGGAATGTCTCCTCGCTGTCGGCGAGCCGGCCGCGGGAGCTGGCCATCTTGTCGAGAACGGAATTGCCGGTGCTGACAGCGTCAACCATGGGAGCCTCAGATACGGATGTCGACGCCGCCGGACGGCGTGCGTGACCAGGTGGAACGGGCGGCCAGGGCGTCGGCCTGTTCAAGGCCGGTCCGGGCTGTCTCGAAGGCGCGGCTGGACCAGGCGGCGAGCGTCTCGCGCGCCTCACGGCCGCTGGACCCGCCCGGGTTGTTCATGTCGAAGGACAGGCCGCCGTCGGCGAGGTCGAATCCGGCCCTCTCCAACGCCTGGCGCAACTCGGCGGCCCGGCCGCGCAGGTCGGCGGCGGTCTGGGCGGAGTCGAACGACAGGGAGGCGGACAGACGACCGTCGGCGTTGATCTCGATACTGACATCGACCTTGCCCAGGCCCAGCGGATCGAGCTGGACGTCGAAGCGCGTCGTCCGTCCCTCCAGCTTTCGGGCGATGTCGGAGGCCAGCCGGGCCACCGTCTCGGGCGAGCCGCGCGTCGGCGCGGCCTCGGGCGGCGCCTCGGCGGCGGCCTGCAGCGTCGGGCCGGCGGAGGTGGTGTCGAGGGTCGCCTGGTCCGGCTCGCGGCCGGTGTCGGCCAGCGGAGCCGGAGCCGGCGAGAGTTCGGGCCGGATGACCATAGCCGGCGCGGCGGCGGTGGTCGGACGGGCGTCCGTCTGGACGGCGGGCTTCACGTCCGGCGCGACGGGCGCGGCGGCATCCCCCGCGCCATCGGCGCGGGCGGCCTCGGCGCGGGCCGTGCGGCGGTTCGTGGCCGAAGCGACCGGCGCTTCGACGACGGCGGCCTCGACCGGGACCGGCGGCTCGGGTGACAGCGCGGCGTCAAACGCCAGCTCGACGGGAGTGTCGACGACGGCGTCTGCCGAAGCCTCGGCCGGCAGCGCGGCGTCGGCGGCGACTTGACGGACCGGAGCCTCGGCCTCGGGCTTGCGGGCGCTATCGAGGATCCGTCCGATCAGACCGGTCACCGCTTCGGTCGCGGCCCGGGGCGCGGCGATCGTCGGCGGCGGTGCGACATCCGCGTCGGCGACGGCGACGGCGTCCGGCGCGGGGCGGGCGGCGGCGGCTTCGACCGGCGTCTCGGCGGCGGTGTCAGTCGAGACCCCCGGGAGCGAGCTCGTGGGGGCCGCCGGCGCGCCGGCGGCGGTCAGGCCGCCTCGAGACGCGCTATCGGCGACCGGGGGCGGCAAGTCCGACGATGCGGCGGCGACGCCGGGTCGCGCGGCTGAGACGCCGGCCGCGACGGGCGCGGCCTGGTCAGGGGACTCAGCGGTCGGATCATGATCCGCGCGGGGCGGCGGCGCGGTCACAGCCGGGGCGACCACGGGTTCGGCTGCCGTCGTGGCCGGGGACGTCGGGTCCCTGGGCGTCTGGGCGACGACAACGGCGCCGGCGGCGGCCAACGCCTCGGCCGTGGCGCTTTCAGGCGAGGCGCTGTCGGCGACGGCCAGGGAGACCTCGAGAGCCTCTTCAGAAGCCAGCCCCGGCATCTTGACCTTCGCCATGCCGAGATCCGCGGGAACGGCGGCGGCGGTCGGGAGCGGCATAGAGGTCGCGGCGGTCGTCCGGGCGTCCGGCTGAACCGGTGCAACGCCGGCCAGAGCCGCCATCAGCGCCTCGAACACGCCGCCCTGACCTTGCCCGGCCATCGCCTTCCCGTCAGCCGTCAAGGCGCCATCGGCGCCGGACTTGGCGCCGAGGCCCGGCAGGGCGGCGAGGATGATGGACGCGAACGCGGTCATGGCAGGCTGAAGCGCCCCTGGGCGGTGATTGTACGGTCGGCGCCTGCTGCGCCCGGATCATTCGGCAGTCAGGTAGCAACGGCTGGGCCAAGTCGGTCAAATGCCTCCAACCCATTGTTTTCACGACATTTCACGGAGTCCCTGACCCTCCCTGTCCCCGCCCCCTCGGTGCGCTTTTTGCCGGGCCGAAGCGGGTCGATGGGGCGCGAAGTGCCGCCCCTCGGCGTCTGGCGCCGTCCTTGCGCTGTGGATCAGCGGGTCAACAGGCCCGTGGAATCGAAGTCTATGATTATCAATGGCTTAGCATCGACCAGCAGGCCCGCGCCTGCAACGGCCCGGCAAAATGCGCCGGTCCGCGCGTCAGGCTTTGCCGGGCTGAACGCGAGAACATCATGAGCCTCGCCGCGATCCTCTCGTCCGCCAACAGTGGCCTAATGGCCTCCCAGACCGGTCTGCGGACGGTCGCCGACAACATCGCCAACATCAACACCCCCGGGTACGTCCGCAAGGTCGTGGACCAGGCCCCGCTGGTGTCCGGCGGCATGGGCGCGGGGGTCAGCGTCACCCAGATTCGCCGGGCCGCCGACCAGTTCCTTCAGCGCGCCTCGCTGACCGCGACCGCCTCGGCGGCCCAGGCCGGCGTCATCGCCACGGCGATGGACCGGGCCCAGGCCCTGTTCGGCAACCCGGGCGACAACAGTTCCTTCTTCACCCGCCTGGACGAGGTCTACGCCGCCTTCACCTCGGCTTCGTCAGACGCCGCCTCGTCGATCCGCCGCGATCAGGCCATCGACAGCGTCACCGACTTCCTGAGCGAAGCCACGCGCATCTCGACCTCGCTGCAGGCGATGGCGGTCGAGGCCGACAGCCGAATCGGCGCGGTCATCGAGCGCACCAACCAGCTGCTCAAGCAGATCGACGATCTCAACGGCGACATCAGCCGGGCGATGATCCAGGGCGGCGACGCCACCGGCCCGGAGAATATCCAGAGCCAGCTGATCAACGAACTGTCCGGCCTGATGGACGTCAGCGTCACGCCACGCACCAACGGCGGCTTCGTGATCCGCGCCTCGGACGGCAACGCCCTGGCCGGCGCCGGCGGCGCGGCAGAGCTGAAATATGTGCGAACCGACGGCGCCTCGGGCGAGATCACCGTCTCCCTGCCGGGGGCCAGCGGCGAGCCGTCGCTGCGCGCGCGCATCACAAGCGGCGAGCTGCGCGGCCTCATCGACCTGCGCGATCACGACCTGCCGGCGCTGGGCGACCAGCTGTCGGAATTCGTCACCCGCGCCGTCGACGAGCTCAACCGCGCCCACAACGCCGCCTCCGCCGTGCCGGCGCCGGCCAGCCTGACCGGCCGTGACACGGGCATGGACCTGTCGACCGCCGTCGGCGGCTTCAGCGGCCGCACCAGCGTGGTCATCGTCGACGCCGCCGGGGTCGTCTCCCGCCAGGTGGACATCGATTTCGACGCCGGCACGATGAGCCTCGACGGCGGCGTGACCACCACCGGCTTCACCCCGGCCAGCTTCATGGCCACCCTGAACGGTCAGCTCGGCGGACAGGGGACGGCAAGCTTCGCCAACGGCGCCCTGACCCTGTCGGCGACCGGCGGAAACGGCGTCGCAGTCGTCGATCCGGCGACCACGCCGTCGGCCCGGGCCGGCAAGGGCTTCTCGCACTTCTTCGGCCTGAACGACCTCGTCACCTCGACCGGCTACCCCTATTACGAAACCGGCCTGACCGCGACCGATCCGCACGGCTTCACGGCCGGCGACACCATGACCCTGCGCGTGGCGGGCAAGGACGGCGCCCGGATCCGCGACGTCACCGTGGCCATACCGGCCGGCGGAACGATGCAGGACCTGGTCAACGCCCTGAACGCCAGCGCCGGGGGCGTCGGCCTGTATGGACAGTTCACGCTCGACGCGGACGGCGCCCTGAGCTTCGGCGGAACGTCGGGACAGACGGTCTCGGTCGTCAACGACGACACTTCGCGCGGACCCGGCGGACCATCGGTTTCGGAACTGTTCGGCGTCGGCCAGGCCCAGCGCGCCTCTCGCGTCACCAGCTTCGATGTGCGCAGCGACATCGCCGGCTCGCCGACCAGACTGGCGCTGGCCACATTCGACCCCGCGCAGGCGGCGCTCGGCCGACCGGCGCTGGCCATCGGCGACGGTCGCGGCGCCCAGCGGCTGGCGGCGGCGGGTCAGGCCATCACCCGGTTCGACGCGGTCGGCGGCTCGACAGCGGGCTCGATGTCCGTCTCGCGCTACGCCGCCGAGTTCGCCGGCTCGATCGGTCGCAAGGCCGAGAACGCCATCTCCCGCCAGGAGATCGCCCTGGCCGTCGCCGCCGAGGCCGACACCCGCCGCAGCTCGGCCGAGGGGGTCAATCTCGACCAGGAACTGATCAGCATGACGACCTACCAGCAGGCGTTCAGCGCCTCGGCGCGGCTCGTCCAGGCCGGCAAGGACCTCTACGACGTCCTCCTCCAGATGGTGGGCTAGAACCATGAACCGCGTCGCCACCGCCAACAGCTACAGCACCGTCCTCAACCACCTGATGCAGGCGCAGGTCCGGCAGCATGAGGCCAACACCCAGGTCTCGAGCCAGAAAAACGCTACTGACCTGAAAGGCTACGCCCGCCAGGCCGAGACCCTGCTGGCCACCCGCTCGATCCAGAGCAAGGTCGAGGGCTTCCTGGCCCAGGGCGACGTGCTGAGATCCAAGCTGGAAGCGCAGAACCTGGCCCTCACCCAGGTCGCCGACTCCGTCCAGAGCGCCCGCCAGGCCATCACCGAGGCTATCGCCACCGGCCGGGGCGAGGCGCTGATGGGTGAGGTCTCCGCCTGGTTCTCGGCCGCCACCGACTCGCTGAACGCCAGGTTCGGCGGGCGTTACCTGTTCTCCGGCGGCCAGGTCGACACGCCCGCCACCGGCGCCGCGAAGATCACCGACCTGACCGCCGCACCGGTCATCGCCGACCTGTTCAATAACGACGGCCTGAAGCCGTTGAACCAGCTCGACGAGTCGACCACCATCGAGACCGGCTTCCTGGCCGCCGACGTCGGTACGGGCATGTTTGACGCCTTCCGGCAGATGCAGGCGTACGTGGAGGCCAACGGCGACTTTACCGGCCAGCTGACCCCCGCCCAGGAGACCTTCCTGCAGGGCATGCTGGGCGCCTTCGACTCCGCCCGCTCCACCGTGACCGACTACGCAGCCCGCAACGGCCTGATCCAGAACCGCGTCGAAAAGACCCTGGCCGCCCAGGAAGACCGCAAGACCATGCTGGAAGGCATGGTCGGCGCGATCACCGACGCGGACATGCCGCTGGCCATCACGAAGCTGGAACAGGCCCAGGTGGCGGTGCAGGCGAGCGCGCAGGTGTTCAACGTGCTCAAGCAGAGCTCACTGCTGGACATGCTGCGGTAGGGGGCGGCTTGAGGGTAAGGCACTTATGCCTTACATTTGGCGTATGACCATACTCACAGTCACAGCCAAGGGTCAGGTCACGCTCCGCAAGGGGCTGCTGCGGCATCTCGGCGTAGGCCCTGGCGACCAGATCGAAGTGAATACACGGCCAGACGGCCGGCTCGATGTCGGCGCGGCGCGCAAGACGGGCAAGATTTCCGACGCCTTCGGAATGCTCCATCGCGAGGGCGGTCCCGGTTTCACGATCGAGGAGATCAATGAAACCATCGCCAAGGGCTGGACTGGCGAGCTTTGAAGATCACGCCGGACACCAACGTTCTCGTGCGCGCGCTGGCACGCGATGACGAACAACAATACTTGGCGGCGGCGGATACTCTACAGAGTGCGACAATGATCGTCCTCACCGTTCCGGCCCTGTGCGAGCTGGCTTGGGTGCTGTCCTATCGCTACCGCTTTCAACGGCCCGATATCGCCGAGGCGATCCGCGTACTCGCGGCGGGTGACAATGTCGTCGTTGAAGCCGGCACGCTGGCGGCCGGCCTGGGCATGCTCGAGGCCGGCGGGGACTTCGCGGATGCCGTGATCGCTCACCAGGGCAGGGAAGCCGGCGCCGACACCTTCGTGTCCTTCGACAAGACGGCGGTCGCCCTGCTGACAACGGCGGGAGAAAGCGCGCGATTGCTCGGCTGAGCTCGCGCTGTTGCAAGGCGCGGCCGGCTTTGCTCGAAGCCGCTCCGGGGCGACTGCGCTTCCTGCATTCGACAAGCTACTGTCTGTCCGGAGGCATCGAATGACGCTCAAGCGGGTCGACTACAACGAAAACCAGCACAAGACCTACGTCGAGGGCCGACGCATGCCGGCCGGCGTGGCGGCGCGCTGGATGGAGCGTTTCGCCGCCCATCTGCCCGCCCGCCGACCGCTGATGATCATCGATCTGGGCTGCGGCGTCGGCCGCCTGACTCCGGCCCTGGCCGACGCCTTCGGCGGCCCCGTCGTGGGCGTCGAGCCCGCCGACCGGATGCGGGCCATCGCCGAGACGAACGCCGCCCACCCGGCGGTCCGCTACATTCGCGGCGAGGCGGCGGCGATGCCGCTGCCCGACCAGTCCGCTGACGCGGTGCTGATGTTCCTGTCGCTGCACCATGTGCCGGACCGGGCCGCCGCCGCCCGCGAGATTGCCCGCGTGTTGAAGCCGGGTGGGAGACTGTTGATCCGCAGCCCTTTCTCCGACCGCATGACCTCCGGCTGGTGGCAGACGTTCTTTCCCCGCGCCCTGGAGATCGAACGGCAGATGTTCCCGACGCTGGCGGACACAGCCGGCGTGTTCGAGGCGGTCGGGCTGAAGACTTTGGCGCTCGTCTCTGTGACCGAGACCTACGCGTCCAGCGCGGCGGAGGCGGCGGCCAGGCTGAAGCTGCGCGCCATCTCGACCTTCGAGCACATGACCGAAGCGGAGATCGAGGAGGGCTTCGTCCGGATGGACGCCCATGTCGCCGCCGCGCCGGACGCACCGCCGGACAGTGGGGAGAGCGACCTGCTGGTGCTGGGGCTGGGGTAGCCAGGGACACGCCCTTCCGTGTTCGTCCCGCGCCTCCAGTCGCAATTTCCGACCCGACCCTCTATATCCGCCCCATGAACGCCCTGCCCTCCACCCTGGACATCGCCGACGACGTCGTGCGCCAAGCCGTCGGCCTGCCGACAGGCTCGCGCGTGGTCGCGGCCATGTCGGGCGGCGTCGACTCGACGGTCACCGCCGCCCTGCTGGCCAAGGCCGGCTATGACGTGGTCGGCGTGACGCTGCAGCTCTATGACCACGGCGCGGCGATCCAGAAGAAGGGCGCCTGCTGCGCGGGGCAGGACATCCTCGACGCCCGCCAGGCGGCCGAGGCCATCGGCATCCCACACTACGTCCTCGACTACGAAAGCCGATTCAAGGAACAGGTCATCGAGGAGTTCGCCGACGCCTATCTGCGCGGCGAGACGCCGATCCCCTGCGTGCGCTGCAATCAGACGGTCAAGTTCCGCGACCTGCTGGATGTGGCGCGCGACCTGGGCGCCATGGCCATGGCCACCGGCCACTATGTGCGCCGGGAGGATACCGCCGCCGGGCCCCAGCTGCATCGCGCCGCCGACGCCAACCGCGACCAGAGCTACTTCCTGTTCGCCACCACGCGCGAGCAGCTCGACTACCTGCGCTTTCCGCTCGGCGGGCTGCCCAAGCCGGCGGTGCGCGGCGTGGCGTCTGACATCGGCCTGTCGGTGGCCGACAAGCCCGACAGCCAGGACATCTGCTTCGTGCCCGAGGGCAAGTACCACACGGTCATCGACCGGCTGCGCCCCCAGGGCGCTGTGGCCGGCGACATCGTGCACATGGACGGCCGGGTGCTGGGCCGCCACGAGGGCGTCACCCGCTACACCATCGGCCAGCGGAAGGGTCTCAACGTCGGCGGCGGCACGGGCGAGCCGCTGTTCGTCACCCGCATCGACGCTGACCGGCGCCACGTCGTGGTCGGCCCGCGCGAGGCGCTGCTGACCCGCGCCCTGACGCTGAAGGAAGACAACTGGCTGGGCGACGAGGCGACGATCCTGGACGCCGCGCAGGCTGGGCGGCCCGTGCTGGCCCGTGTGCGTTCGACCCGCGAGCCGGTTTCCGGCTGGCTGACGATGATCGACGGCGCCGTCGGCGTGGCGCTGGACACGCTGGAAGAAGGCGTCGCGCCCGGCCAGGCCTGCGTACTCTACGCGCCGGAAGATCCGAGCCGCGTGCTCGGCGGCGGCTTCATCGAACGGGCGGTGCGGGCGGCCTGAGACCGGCCGCCGTCAAGCAACGGACAAACAGTCGCAGGCGAACGGGCCTTTCCGGATCGCAGAGATTTTTCGCCCCGCGCCCCACGACGCCACCCCTCGGACCCCATTACGCCAACGCCTGAAGGCGATTGCGAATCCCAGGGGATTCACTGGGGATTCGCCGATCACGAAAGAGTCATCGACGCCGCGACTCGGCGCAACGACGTGGCGGGTTGCCGCCGATTCGCAAATCGGCTTAACGATTCTTTCCAACGGGCGGTTCACCATTAACCAGTCTTAAAGCAGCTTAATTCCAATGTCGGAATTGAGCTCCGGAGGCGGATTCCGCCTCGTCTGAAACGTTACCGCGGGAGGGCCGTGGGGAGGGGATCAATGCGCGTACTGTTGATTGAAGATGACAGCGCCACGGCTCAGACCATCGAGCTGATGCTCAAGTCGGAGGGGTTCAACGTCTATACGACGGACCTCGGCGAGGAAGGCGTGGATCTGGGCAAGATCTATGACTACGACCTCATCCTGCTGGACCTGAACCTGCCGGACATGAGCGGCATGGACGTGCTGCGCACCCTGCGCAACGGCAAGATCAACACGCCGATCATGATCCTGTCCGGGTCATCGGAAATCGACACCAAGGTCAAGACTCTCGGCGGCGGCGCCGACGACTACATGACCAAGCCGTTCCACAAGGACGAGATGGTCGCCCGTATCCACGCCGTGGTGCGCCGCTCCAAGGGCCATGCCCAGGCGGTGATCCAGACCGGCGAGATCGGCGTGAACCTCGACGCCAAGACCGTTGAAGTGAACGGAATGCGGGTCCACCTGACCGGCAAGGAGTACCAGATGCTGGAGCTCCTCTCGCTCCGCAAGGGTACGACCCTGACCAAGGAAATGTTCCTCAACCACCTCTACGGCGGGATGGACGAGCCCGAGCTGAAGATCATCGACGTCTTCATCTGCAAGCTGCGCAAGAAGCTGGCGACCGCGTCGGGCGGTAACCACTACATCGAGACCGTCTGGGGCCGCGGCTATGTGCTGCGCGACCCGCAGGAAGCCGTCAGCGCGGCCTGACGCAAGCGCCGGAGCCCTCCTCCGGACAGAACGAGCAAGCCCCCGCCGGTCCAGCCGGCGGGGGCTTTTCGTTACGCCAGGGTCAGCGGACCGGACGCACCGAGGAGATCCGGCGACCGTAGCCGATCCGCTCCAGATTGCGGACGTCGCGGTCGAGGATCACGCACTGGCCGCGATACTCGGCTTCACTGCAGGCCTGCCAGCGGCCGCGAACCCGCGCCGAACGGGCCCGGTCGGCGATCTCCCAACGGCCCAGCCGCGGCGCGGCGCGGTCGATGGTCTCGCAGCGACCGCCGAAGTCCGGCTGGGTGCAGAGGGTGATCGATCCGCGGGACCCGCCGCCACCCTGGCCGGTGCAGGACAGACGGCCATCGATGTTGGCGATGTCGCGCCGGTCGCAGGGCCGGATATCGAGCGTTGTCCGCGCATAGCGGCCGCGGCTGTCGCGGCAGGACGCGTTGAGAATCCAGCCGGTCATGTAGACGTCCCTGCAGCTGTTGCGGTAGCTGCCGGCCGGAAGCTGGCCGCCACCGCCGATGCCCCCGGAGCAGCTGAGCCGACCGTCGATGTTGGCGATGTCGCGGTCGCCGCAGGTGCGGATGTCGAGGGAGGTGGGATTCCAGCGCCCGCGGCTGTCGCGGCATGAGGCGTTGAGGGTCCAGCCGCTCATGTAGGTTCCGTTGCAGCTGTCGCGGTAGCTGCCGCGCGGGACCGAAGGGCCGGGGCCGCCTCCCCCGCCGCCGCCCAGGCAGGCCAGCCGGCCGTTGTCGTTGATGATCTCGCCACGGCAGGTGTCGTACCTCAGGGTGGACGCCGTACTGCCGCCTCCGCGCCGGGCGCACCGCGCCGACAGCACCTTGCCGCCGCCCTGGGCATAGGCCCGGGCCTCGCCGCAGGTGGCGCGCCACTGGCCGGGCGGAAGGGGCAGGGCCTGCGCCCATGCCGTCGCCGCCGCGCCCAGCGCGAGCGTGGCGCCCACCGCGGCCACGACGGCCAGGATCATTTTTTTCATGGTTGTTCCCCAGTAACGCATCCGGCGACACCATCGCGCAATGTCGGCTTCCGACAAAGAACCTTGATCGCCGATCCCGGTTCCCGTTGCCCTCTGTTCAACGGCATGCATCCTCCCGGAACCACGGGGAGACGCTACATGACTCGGCAGATTGCGCTCGGCGCTGCGCTGATCGGCGCCCTTCTCATCGCCTGGACGGGAACCCGCACACCCGCGCCCGCCGGACCGGACGCGCCCGCCACCGCCTTCTCCGCCGCCAGGGCGCTTGGCGACATCACCCAGATCTCCCGCGCGCCGCACCCGGTTGGCTCGGCCGACCACGCGCGGGTGCGAGACTATGTCCTTGGCCGCATGACGCAACTGGGTCTGTCGCCGACCGTACAGGCCAGCCAGGCGGTCGAGACCCGCGCGTTCGGGGGCGACACCTTCGTCATCGGCGGCCAGGTCGAGAATCTGGTCGGCGTCCTGCCGGGCCGCGACCGCACCCTCCCCGCCCTCGCCCTGATGGCCCACTACGACAGCGTTCCAGGATCACCCGGCGCCGCTGACGACGCGACCGGGGTGGCCGCCATTCTGGAAACCCTCCGCGCCATCAAGGCCGAAGGCGTTGCCGAGCGCGACATCATCGTGCTGATCACCGACAGCGAGGAGGCCGGCCTGCTCGGCGCCCGCGCCTTCTTCGCCGAGCATCCGCTTCGCAAGCGGATCGGGCTGCTTATCAACCTTGAAGCCCGCGGCAACGGCGGCCGGGCCAACATGTTCCAGACCGGTCCCGACAACGGGGCCATCATCGCCGGCTTCGCCAAATCCGCCAGCGCCCCGTTCAGCAACTCCCTGGCCGTGTTCCTCTACGAGAACATGCCCAACGACACCGACTTCTCGGTGTCGAAGGCAGCCGGCGTCTCGGGCCTGAACTTCGCCTTCATCGGCCGCCAGTTCGACTACCATTCGCCAACCGCGACGGTGGCCAACCTCGACCAGGGCTCGGTGCAGCATATCGGCGACCAGACGCTGGCGGCGTCGCGGCGGTTCGCCGGAGCTGAGATGCCCGGCAAGGCGCCGGACGCGGTCTATAGCCAGACCTTCGGCGACCACATCCTGGCCTATCCGGCCTGGGGCGGCTGGCTGCTGTGGCTGGCCACGGCGGCGGTGATCGCCGCCGCGCTTCGCCGGATCCACGTGACCGGAAAGCCATGGCCTTGGCGAGGCATGGCGCGCGGCGCGGGGGCCGCGGTGCTGCTGCTGACCGGCGCGTCGCTGGCGCTGCACACGGCGCGGCGGGTCACGGGCGTGGACTTCGGCTTCCTCGAGCAACGACCGCTTCTGGCCCAGTGGGCGCTGTGGGAGACGACCCTGGCGATTATCGCCACAGGCATGCTGCTGCTGGTTCCTGCCATGTTGGGACGGGGAGAGCGGCGCTGGCCGCCGGTGGTCTGCGCCCTGATCGGCGGCCTGCTCTGCCAGCTGTTCGGCGGCTGGGATCTGGTCGGCGGGATCCTGGCTGCGGTCACCGCGGGTCTTGCGGCTGCGGTGTTCGGCAAGCCGGTGAAGATCGAGCAGGCGTGGGCGGGCGTTCTCGCCCTCGGGCTGATCCTGTCGCTGCTGCTCCAGGCGCTGCAGCCGACGGTGGCGATCATCGTCGCCTGGCCGCTGGCGATCGCCGCCCTGGCGGCGCTGGCGACCAATCTGGGCCGCGAGGCGCGGGTCGGACGGATCGCCCTGCTGGCTCTGCTCGCGGCCATCAGCGGCGGCTGGCTGGCCGGCTACTTCCACGGCGTGGCCCAGGGTCTCGACCTGCCGGCCATCCTGGGCGTGTTCGTGCTGCTGGCCGCCCTGACCGCCTGGCCACTGGCCGCCCGGGACGGGCGCCGGGCGCTGTGGCCGGCGCTTGCGGTGCTGGCCATCGGCATCGTCCTGGTGGGGGTTGTTCGCTTCCGCGAGCCCTGGGCAGAGCGCCATCCGATGGTCACCAGCGTCTTCCACGTCAGTGACACAGCCACCGGGAAAGCCTGGCGCATCTCCACGCCCCCGGATCTGGATCCCTGGTCGCGCGCGGTGCTGACGGCCGAAGGTGGCGCCGTCGCCCGGCGGGACTTCCTGCCTTTCGTGCGTCGCGACGTCTGGGCCGCGCCGGCCAGAAGCGCAGCCCTACAACCGCCCCTGACCGTCTCGCGCGCGTCGGACGGGTCGGTCGTGGTCGAGGGCGAGGCGGGCGGACGGCTGGTGATGATCGACGTCCAGAGCGGACCTGTGGCGTCCGTCGTCGTGAACGGCAGGGTGGTACCGCTGAAGTCTTCGGCGGGGCCTGCCACGCCGCCGGGCAAGGTCTGGACCCGCCTGCGCTGGCAGGGTGACCCGGGGCCCATCCGGTTGGTGCTTCCAGCGTCCGGACCGGCCGATGTCCGCTACGCCGTCGTGGCGGAAGGCTGGCCGGCGGGGTCCCCGCCCCTGCCGCCCCGGCCGAAGACGCTGATGCCCTTCGATGTTTCGGACTCCACGGTGGTGACCGGCGCGGCGACCCTGCCCTGACGGTCAGGGCAGCCGGCGCGCTCAGCCCCTTGACACCCCCAATTATTTCTATATTTCTCGAATTATCGATTTATAGGAGATCGCCATGAAGCGCCTGCACCTTCACATCGCCGTCGACGACCTGGACCGTTCGATCGGCTTCTACTCCACCCTGTTCGGCGCCCGGCCGGCCGTGGTGAAGGACGACTACGCCAAGTGGATGCTGGAAGACCCCAGGGTGAACCTGGCCATTTCAAAGCGTGGACGCGCCGCCGGCATCGACCATGTGGGCATCCAGACCGACACGGTCGGCGAACTGTCCGACCTTGCCGTGCGCCTCAAGAGCGCCGGCGAGACGACCTTCGACCAGGAGGCCACCACCTGCTGCTACGCGAAGTCGGACAAGAGCTGGGTCGTCGATCCGTCCGGCGTGCGCTGGGAGACCTTCCACACCCACGGCGAGGCCACCACCTACGGCGAGTCTGAACCTGAGGCCCTGCTGGCCGCGACCGGCGCGGCCGCGCCGGCGCCCCAGGCCGCCTGTTGCGGCTGACGAGTGGCGACGGCGTCACGAAATTCCTCTATTCTCGAATGATGGAACAGACTGACGCCGTCGCCGCCCTCTCCGCCCTGGCCCATGCCGGGCGGCTGGAGGTCTTCCGCCTGCTGGTCAAGGCCGGTCACGCCGGCATGGCGGCCGGCAAGATCGCCGAGGCGACGGGCACGCTGCCCAACACCCTTTCAGCCGGTCTGAACATCCTGACCCACGCCGGCCTGATCCATTCGCGTCGCGAGGGGCGATCGGTGATCTACTCGGCTGACTTCAAGGCGATGAGCGGGCTGCTGACCTTCCTGATGGAGGACTGCTGCTCGGGAGAGCCGGCCATCTGCGGGCCGGTGGCCGATCTGGCCCGGGCCGGGACCTGCGCCGCCGAGGGCTGCGCGTGATCCCGCCGTCCGCCTCCGTCGCACAGGAACTCCCCTGAAATGTCGATCTTCGAGAAGTTCCTGAGCCTTTGGGTCGCGCTCTGCATCCTGGCGGGCATCGGCTTGGGCCAGCTGTTCCCGGGCGCCTTCCAGGCCATCGGCGCCATGGAAGTCGCCAGTGTGAACCTGCCGGTGGCCGGGCTGATCTGGCTGATGATCATTCCCATGCTGATGAAGGTGGACTTCACCGCGCTGTCGGGTGTGCGTCGCCAGTGGCGGGGGTTTTCCATCACCCTGCTGGTCAACTGGGCGTTCAAGCCCTTCCTCATGGCCGGGCTGGCGTGGTTGTTCATCACGGTCGTGTTTGCCGACTTGCTTCCCGCCGAGCAGCACGGCAGTTACGTCGCGGGCCTGATTCTGCTCGCTGCTGCGCCCTGTACCGCCATGGTGTTTGTGTGGAGCCGACTGGTGAATGGCGATGCCAACTTCACCC
>JAUXMY010000023.1 GCA_030683005.1 Caulobacter sp.
GCAGACACCGCTCAGCGCGACACCTTCATCCTCACCTTCGTGAAGGACTACAATCGAACCCGACTGCGATGCCTGGGCCACAAAGCCCCCGCCGAAGTGCTCGACAACCTCCCGGGACACAACACGAAGGCCGGGATCCACGACACGCCCCGAGCCCTTGCCCCAATGGGCCCCGGCCTTCGCCGGGGAGACGGAGATGGGGGGATAGAATGATTTTATCCCCCTCCGCTTGAGCCCCCGTATCCTTCCTCCTGTCCCGTCGCACGGGGAGGGTGCATGGCCAGCGACCTTGCGGCGAGGGGATGGAGTTCGAGCGGGGACGTCGCTTGGGGAGCCTTCGGCTTCGCCTGCGGCTCTGGGATGAGGGGGTTACTCATCCGGTCCGGGACGAGGCCGCTGCCTTGCCCGCCCGTCGGAGGCTTTGCCGGCTAAGCGCTAAGAGCGCTGCCCACCGGCGGCTCCCGGATAACGAAACTCCGCGGAGCGCTCTGGTTCGCACCACCGTTCGCACGTTCACACACAGACTTCCGGGGCGAACCCGGAGCGCTCCGCACCACCTCCCCAACCTGTTCGGGTCAAACCGTTGAGGCGGCGAAGCCGCGCGTCCTTCAGTCCTCTCCGGAGCGAGGTCGGAGGGGTTGGCGCGGAGCTCTCAGAACAAGGCTCAGTGCACGGCGGCCAGTCTTCCAACGTCGGCGCTACCCCACCACCATGCTCCGCATGGTCCCCCTCCCCGCAAGCGGGGAGGATTGCCGCCGGGCTCCCCACCCCTTGCATTTTCCGTGCGATCGCCCTACATGCGCGCCTTCATCACGCACGCGGACGTTCGGCTGCTTCGGGGAGACATCCCGTTTTGGTCCGTTCCGGTCCCCAGATCACTGGGGGTTTGTCCGCGGAGGCGATAACCGGAAAAAGGATACAAGAGGCCCATGGCTCTCCCCGAATACTCCATGCGTCAGCTGCTCGAAGCCGGCGCCCACTTCGGCCACCAGACCCACCGCTGGAACCCGAAGATGGACCGCTACATCTTCGGCTCGCGCTCGAACATCCACATCATCGACCTGTCGCAGTCGATCCCGCTGCTGCACCAGGCCCTCGTGAAGGTCCGCGAAGTCGCGGCCGCCGGCGGTCGCGTGCTGTTCGTCGGCACCAAGCGCCAGGCCTCTGATCCGGTGGCCGTGGCCGCCAAGCGCTGCGCCCAGTACTACGTCAACCACCGCTGGCTCGGCGGCACCCTGACCAACTGGCGCACCATCTCCGGCTCGATCGCGCGTCTGCGCGAGCTGGAAGGCATCGTTGACGGCGGCGAGACCGGCGGCCGCACCAAGAAGGAACTGCTGACCCTGACCCGCGAGCGCGACAAGCTCGAGCTCAGCCTGGGCGGCATCAAGAACATGGGCGGCATCCCCGACATCATGTTCGTGATCGACACCAACAAGGAAGCGATCGCGATCCTCGAGGCCCGCAAGCTGAACATCCCGGTCATCGCGATCCTCGACACCAATTGCGATCCGGACGGCATCACCTACCCGATCCCGGGCAACGATGACGCCGCCCGCGCCATCCAGCTGTACGTCGACCTTATCGCCGACTCGGTGCTGGACGGCATGGCGGCCGGCACCGTGGCCTCGGGCGTCGACATCGGCGCCTCGATCAACCCGGTCGAACCGATGCTGGCCCGAGAGATGACGCCGGAGCCGGCTCCCGCCGCTGCCCAGGCCCCCGTTGAAGCCCCCGCTGCTGAACCGGAGGCCGCCGCGGCCCCCGAAGCGGCTCCGGCCGAACCCGAGGCCGAGCCCGAAGCGACGGCCCCCGCCGCCGCCGAGGAACCGGCCGCCAGCTGATGCTTCGCCCGCTGCGAGGCGGGCGTCAGCTTCACCAAACCTTCGCAGCCGGGCGGTAGAGCGCGTCCAGCAAAAGTGGCCACCGGTTTTGCGTCCGGACGCGCTCCACCCTAAGAGTGGCGCGCATCCCGGGCGGGAAACCGCAGGCACTTTCCCTGGATACGCGCTGGTCCGGCCGCATCCCTATATGAACCCTCCAAACGGGAGAGATAACATGGCGGAAATCACCGCTGCGCTGGTCAAGGACCTGCGCGAGAAGACCGGCGCCGGCATGATGGACTGCAAGAAGGCGCTGACCGAGAACGCCGGCGACATCGAGGCGGCCACCGACTGGCTGCGCACCAAGGGCCTGAGCCAGGCCGGCAAGAAGGCCGACCGCGTCGCCGCCGAAGGCGTCGTGGCCGTCGCCCTGCGCAATGACGGCAAGGGCATGACCGGCGCCGTCATCGAACTGAACTCCGAGACCGACTTCGTCGCCCGTAACGACAAGTTCCAGGCCGCGGCCCGGAAGACTGTCGCCGTGGCGCTCGACACCAACGGCGACGTCGAGGCGGTTCGCGCCGGCAAGACCGCCGATGGCGAACTGGTCTCTGACCTGGTGACCAACCTGATCGCCACCATCGGCGAGAACATGGCTGTTCGTCGCAGCGCGAAGCTGACCGTGGCCGAAGGCTCGGTCTCGGCCTATGTGCACAACGCGGTCGCACCGGAAGTCGGCAAGATCGGCGTGCTCGTGGCTCTGGAAGGCGCCGCCGACCAGGCCGCGATGCAGGAGCTCGGACGCAAGATCGCCATGCACGTGGCGGCGACCAACCCGCTGTCGCTGTCGGCCGAGGATCTCGACCCTGCCGCCATCGAACGCGAACGCGCCGTGCTGGTCGAGAAGGCCAAGGAACAGGGCCGCCCCGAGAACATGATCGACAAGATCGTCGACGGGCAGATTTCCAAGTTCCAGCGTGAAGTCGTGCTGCTCGAGCAGCCCTTCGTCATGAACCCGGACCAGACGATCAAGGCTCTGCTGGCCGACACCGGCAAGGAACTGGGCGCGGCGATCAAAATGACCGGTTTCGTGCGCCTTGCCCTTGGCGAAGGTGTCGAAAAGGGTCCCGAGAACGACTTCGCCGCCGAAGTCGCTTCGATGACCGGCGGGAACTAATCCCGTCGTCTGACCGTCCAAATGGGGCGCGTCCGGTTCACGCCGGGCGCGCCCTTGGTCTATGTTCCTCCAGCTTTCCCGACTCGCGAGCCCCGCCGACCGATGAGCGCCATGCCCTACAAGAGAATCCTGCTGAAGGTTTCCGGCGAGGTCCTGATGGGCGACACGCCCTTCGGCATCGACATGGGCACGGTCGCGGCGGTGGCGCAGGACGTCAAACAGATCGCCGAGGCCGGCGTCGAGCTGTGCCTGGTGATCGGCGGCGGCAACATCTTCCGCGGCCTGGCCGGCGCGGCCAGGGGCATGGACCGGGCCAACGCCGACTACATGGGCATGCTGGCCACGGTGATGAACGCCCTGGCCATGCAGGACGCGCTTGAGCACATCGGCGTCTCCACCCGCGTGCAGTCGGCCATCCCGATGCCGACCGTCTGCGAGCCGCTGATCCGCCGCCGCGCCGAGCGTCACCTCGAGAAGGGGCGGGTGGTGATCTTCGCCGCCGGCACCGGAAATCCGTTCTTCACCACCGACAGCGGGGCAGCCCTGCGCGCGGCGGAGATGAAGTGCGACGCCCTGCTCAAGGGCACCAGCGTCGACGGCGTCTATACCGCCGACCCCAAGAAGGACGCCTCGGCGACCCGCTACGACCGCCTGACCTATCACGACGTGCTGGCCAGGGACCTGAAGGTCATGGACGCCTCGGCCATCAGCCTGATGCGCGAGAACGGCATTCCGATCATCGTGTTCTCGATCCGGGAGCGCGGCAATCTGATGAAGGTGATCAAGGGCGAAGGCGTCCACACCGTCATCGAAGACGAATAAGAAGAAGGAATCTGCACATGGCCTCGACCGAAAAGCCGGTGCTGGCGACCTACAAGGGGCGGATGGACAAGGCCGTCGCCGCCCTGAAGGACGAGTTCGCGTCGCTGCGCACCGGGCGCGCGTCCGCCAGCCTGCTCGACCAGATCATGGTCGACGCCTACGGCTCGACGACGCCTCTGACCCAGGTCGGCTCCGTCAGCGTCCCGGAGCCGCGCTCGATCAGCGTCAGCATCTGGGACCGCGCCCTGGTGGTCTCGGTGGAAAAGGCGATCCGCAACTCCGGCCTGGGTCTCAACCCGGTCGTCGAGGGCCAGAACCTGCGCATTCCGATCCCGCCGCTGACCGAGGAGCGCCGCAAGGACCTGGTCAAGGTCGCCGGAAAGTACGCCGAGAGTCAGAAGATCGCCGTTCGCAACGTCCGTCGCGACGCCAACGACGACCTGAAGAAGGCCGAGAAGGACGCGGTCATCACCCAGGACGAACTGAAGCGGATGGAAGCCGAGATTCAGAAGTTCACGGACGAGGCGGTCAAGCGCATCGACGAGACCTTGAAAACCAAAGAACAAGAGATCATGCAGGTTTGATCCGGCCGGGGTCGGGACAGGTCCCGGCTGGTCGAGGGGAGTGGCGATGACGCCGAAGGACGGGCCTCTGCATGTCGCCATCATCATGGATGGCAACGGACGCTGGGCTAAAAAACGCGGCCTGCCCCGAACCTTCGGTCATCGCGAAGGCGTGAAGGCGCTTCGGCGCGTGGTCGAGAGCGCGCCCGACCAGGGCGTCGGCATCCTGACCGTGTTCGGCTTCTCCACGGAGAACTGGCGCCGGCCGGTGGCCGAGGTCTCCGAACTGATGAACCTGCTCAAGACCTATGTCGAAAGCGACCTGGACCGGCTGTCCCGCGAGGGGGTGCGCGTCCGGATCCTGGGCCGTCGCACCGGCCTCAAGCCCGATATCCTCGAGATCATCGAGCGGGCCGAGCGTCGCACCGCGGGCAACACCCGGTTCCTGCTGCAGGTCGCCTTCAACTACGGCGGCCAGAGCGATCTGGTCGACGCGGCCCGCAAGTTCGCCGAGGCGGTCGAGCAGGGCAGGGCGCGGGCCGCTGATCTAGACGAGACCCTCTTCGAGACCTACCTGTCGACAACCGGAGCCCCGGCCCCCGATCTCATTGTCCGCACCAGCGGCGAACGCCGGCTGTCCAATTTCCTGCTGTGGGAATGCGCCTACGCCGAACTGGTGTTCCAGGACGTCTTCTGGCCGGACTACGGACCCGAACACCTGAAATCCGCCATCGCCGAATATGCGGCCCGTGAGCGGCGTTACGGCGGAGCAGCGTCCGATGACGTCCTCGCCACCGGATAGACGTTTCGACTGGACCAATCTGGCCGTCCGCGCCGCCTCGGCCACGCTGCTGATCCCGGCGGTGCTCGGCGCGATCTGGTACGGCGGCGGCCCCTTCCTGCTGATGATCGCCATCGCCATCGGGCTGATGGCGGTCGAATGGGGCAAGATGAGCACGCCGGAGGCGCCGGCCGAGATCGCGGTGACCATCACCGTCGCGGTCCTGGCCGCCGTCTTCGCCGCCCAGGTCGGCTGGTACCGCAGCGCCTGGGCCCTGATGATCGGCGGCGCGCTGATCGCAGCCTTCATTACCCGTCGCAAGGTCGAGCGGGCCGCAGACGCGGCTTATGGTGTGATCTACATCGCCCCGGCCTGCATCGCCCTCGTCTGGCTGCGCAACCCGTCGGGCGAGACCTTCAGCTGGTCGATGTCGCAGGGCGTCGCCTGGATGCTGCTGCTGTTCGTGGTCACCTGGGCCGCCGACATCTTCGCCTTCCTGGTCGGCAGCGTCCTGAAGGGGCCCAAGCTGTGGCCGCGCTTCTCGCCCAACAAGACCTGGTCGGGGTTCTTCGGGGGGCTTGCGGGCGCCGTGGCGGCGGCGATGCTGTTCACCGCCCTGACCCCGCTGGACATCGAATGGTACGCCGCCGCCCTGGTCGGGCTGCTGGGCGGGCTGGCCACCATGGCGGGCGATTTATGGGAATCAATGCTCAAGCGCCGGTTCGGGGTAAAGGACTCCGGGGACCTGATCCCCGGTCACGGCGGGTTGCTCGACCGGGTCGACGGCCTCCTGTTCGCCACCATCGTCATCGCCGCGGCCCGGGTGGTCGACCACTGGGGCTGGATCCGTTGAGCACGCGCACCGTCACCATCCTGGGATCCACCGGCTCGATCGGGGTTTCGACGCTTGATCTGTTCGCCAGGTCGGGCGCGCCGGTCGACATCTTCGCCCTCACCGCCGGCCGCAATGTCGAGCGGCTCGCCGAACAGGCGCTGGCCTGGCGGCCACGCATAGCGGTGATCCAGGACGAGTCGCTGCTCGCCCGGCTGCGTGACCGTCTGGCCGGATCGGGCATCGAGGCCGCCGCTGGCGACGCCGCCGTGCGCGAGGCCGCCGATATGGGCGCCCAGTGGGTGATGTCGGCCATCGTTGGCGCGGCGGGCCTGGCGCCGACCATGGCCGCGGCGCTCAGAGGCTCGATCATCGCCCTGGCCAACAAGGAAAGCCTCGTCTGCTGCGGGCCGGCGCTGCTGGAGGCGGCGAAGGCGGCGGGCGGCGGCGTGATTCCGGTCGATTCCGAGCATTCCGCCATCTTCCAGGTTCTGCAGCCCGACTGTCTGCATCGGGTGTCGCGCCTGATCCTGACCGCGTCGGGTGGACCGTTCCGCACCTGGACCATGGCCCAGATGGCCCATGCGACGCCGGAGCAGGCCATCGCCCACCCCAACTGGAGCATGGGCGCCAAGATTTCGGTCGATTCGGCGACGATGATGAACAAGGGCCTGGAGATGGTGGAGGCCTCCTACCTCTTCGCCACCCCGGCGGAGCGGATCGATGTCGTCATCCACCCGCAGTCGGTGATTCACAGCATGGTCGAATACTCCGACGGCTCGACTCTGGCGCAGATGGGTCCCCCGGACATGAAGGCGCCGATCGCCTGCGCCTGGGCCTGGCCGGACCGCCTGCCGTGGCCGGCCGAGCCGCTGGACCTGCCGAAGATCGGGCAGCTGACGTTCGAGGCGCCGGACGCTGCGCGCTTCCCGACGATCGATCTGGCGCGCGCCGCACTGCGGGCCGGGGGGGCGGCTCCGGCCGCCATGAACGCGGCAAACGAGGTGGCGGTCGCCGCATTCCTTGACCGCAAGATCGGCTTTCTCGATATTGCCCCGCTGGTTTCAGAAACCCTCGACCGCATGAATGGTGCGCGGGACCTGTCGGCCAGTACGGGGGGCGATGCTCTGGACGTGGCGATGATGGTCGATGCGAGCGCTCGCCGAGTGGCGGTTGAAGCACTTGCCCGCCGCCAACGCCTCCAGTGATCGTTAGGGAGTAATCTGCGCCGATGCCTGACCTTGTGTCGTGGATCTTGCCGTTTCTGTTCGTCCTGACGCTCGTCGTCACGGTTCACGAGCTGGGACACTACTGGGCGGCGCGGGCCTTCGGGACCGTGATCGAGTGCTTCTCGATCGGCTTTGGCCGCCCGATCTTCAAGTGGCGCGACAAGCGTGACGTCGAGTGGCGGGTCGGCTGGATTCCCTTGGGCGGCTACGTCCGCTTCGCCGGCGATGACAACGCCGCCAGCACGGTGCCCGACGACGCCGACCTGGAGGCGATGAAGCAGAAGATTCTCGCTCAAAACCATCCGTCGGCGGTTCAGAAGTTCTTCCATTTCAAGCCGGTATGGCAGCGAGCGATCATTACCGCCGCCGGACCGTTCGCCAACTTCGTCCTGGCTGTCGTGTTGTTCGCGCTTCTGCTCGGCGTGTTCGGCGAGACCCGGTTGCCGCCGGTCATCACCACGATCGAGGCCAACAGTCCGGCGGCGGCGGCCGGATTCCGCTCCGGCGATATCGTGCAATCGGTCGATGGCCGAGAGGTCAACAGCTTCATCGACATCGCCCAGTACGTCGCCGTCCGGGCCGATGTGCCGATCACGTTCGCGATCCTTCGCGACAATCGCCCGATGGAACTCGTCGCCCGACCGGTCATGGTCGAGCGCGTCGATCGGGTGGGGGGGCGGCAGAAGGTCGGTCGACTGGGCGTCAGCTTCCCCCAGGAGTATGAGCGCGTCCGTTACGGTCCCGTCGAGGCTGTCGTCGGCGGGGTCAAGCAGACCTGGAACGTTCTGGACACGACCGTCTACTATCTGGGTCGGTTGATACGGGGACAGGTGCCGGCCGATCAGCTCGGCGGGTTCATCGGTATCGCCAAGGCTTCGGACGAGGTCGCCAAGCTCGGCGCGGAGGGCGCGCCCGATCCGGCCCGCGGCCTTCTGGGCAGCGTTGTCGCGCTTTTGGGGCTTTCGGCGATTCTTTCCGTCAGCATCGGGTTTCTGAATCTTCTGCCGATCCCGGTTCTGGATGGTGGACACCTGCTGTTTTACGCCTATGAAGCCGTGGCGCGACGGCCACTGGCGGCAAGCGTACAGGCGGTCGGCTACCGCCTTGGTCTTGCCTTGCTGTTGGGATTCATGCTGTTCGCGGTCTGGAACGACCTGCAGCGCTACAACGTGTTCAATTTCCTCGGTGGTCTGTTCTCATGAGCGCCCGCCGACCGCCGATGGCAGATATGATGAAGCATTCCCGCGCGCGTAGCGCCGCGATCGTCTCCGGTTTCGCTCTTCTGGCCGGGCTGGCGCCGTTCGCCGTCCCCGCCACGGCGGTGGCGCAGGTGCAATCCGGCGTCGTCCAACGCATTACCGTCCAGGGCAACGAGCGCATCGAGGCGGGGACGGTTCTGTCCTACCTGCCGATCGCGCCTGGTGACACGGTCGACCCCTCGCGCATCGACGTGGCGCTGAAGACCCTGTTCCGCACCGACCTGTTCTCGGATGTGAAGATCGACCTTCAGCCGAACGGGGATCTTCTGGTCCGCGTCGTCGAGAATCCGATCATCAACCGCGTGATCTTCGAGGGGAACCAGGGGCTCAAGGAAGACAAGCTCAAGGACGAGGTCACCATCCGTCCGCGCGGCATCTTCACCCGCGCCAAGGTCCAGGGCGACGTCCAGCGGATCATCGAACTCTACCGGCGCTCGGGCCGGATCGGCGTCACGGTGACGCCGCAGATCGTTGAACTGCCGCAGAAGCGCATCGACCTGATCTTCAAGATCGATGAAGGCCCCAAGAGCGGCGTTCTGTCGATCAACTTCCTGGGCAACAGCGAGTTTTCCGACGGTGACTTGGCGGACGTCATCGTCACCGAGGAGAGCCACTGGTACAAATTCCTGTCGAACAACGCCAACTACGATCCCGACCGGATCGAGTACGACAAGGAACAGCTGCGGAAGTTCTACCGCAACAAGGGCTACTACGACTTCCGGGTCGTGTCGGCGATCGCCGAGCTGGCCCCCAACAAGAACGGCTTTGTCATCACCTACACGGTGGACGAGGGGCCGCAGTACAAGTTCGGCAAGCTGACGGTCGACACCGAGCTCAAGAAGCTCGACGGCGCCGTCCTGTCCCAGCTGCTGCCTGTCCGGCAGGGGGAACTCTACCAGGACGCGGCGATCGAGCAGGCGACGGATGCGCTGACCTTCGCCGCTGGCGCCGCCGGCTTCGCCTTCGTGGACGTCCGCCCGCGCTATGTCGCCAACCGCGAGACGCGTACGGTCGACGTTTCCTTCCAGGTCCGCGAAGGCCCGCGCGTCTACATCGACCGCATCGACATCGTCGGCAACACCCGCACGCTGGACTACGTGATCCGGCGCGAGTTGAACCTCTCGGAGGGCGACGCCTACAACCGCGTGCTCGTCGACCGGTCACGCAACCAGATTCGCTACCTTGGCTTCTTCAAGGACGTGACGATCGAGGAAATCCCGAGCGGACAACCCGACCGGACCGCGCTGCGCGTGCAGGTCGAGGAGCAGCCGACCGGGGAACTGTCCTTCAGCGCCGGCTACAGCTCCATCGACCAACTGGTCATCGACCTGGGCATCAGCGAACGCAACTTCCGCGGCCGTGGCCAGAACGTGCGCGCCCGGATCTCGATGGGGTCGCTGCGCCAGCAGATCGACTTCTCCTTCACCGAGCCCCGCTTCCTGGGCCGCGACCTGCGGGCCGGCCTCGATCTCTATTCCTATCGCTACAACTTCAGCAGCCAGACCTCCTTCGACACCGCCTCGCTGGGCGGGGGGCTCCGGCTGGGCTTCCCCCTGACCCAGAATGCGTCGATGTCGCTGCGCTACACGCTGCGGTCGGACGAGGTGATCATCGACGATTACCTGTGTGATCCGGGCGCCCTGCTGCTGTCGCCCGCGCTTTGCTCGCAACGCGGCTCCTACGTGACCTCGCTGGTCGGCTTCGGCGTCCGTCTCGACCGCCGCAACGACGCCATCAAGCCGACACGGGGCTTCTTTGTCGACCTGAGCCAGGATCTGGCCGGTGTCGGGGGTGACGTGAACTACCTGCGCACCGAGTTCTCGGGCGGCTGGTATCACGGCTTCAACAAGGACTTCGTGCTCAGCGTCAGCGGCACGGGCGGCTACATCGACGGCTGGGGTGGCGACAGCGTTCGCATCAACGACCGCTTCTACAAGGGCGGCAACAGCTTCCGCGGCTTTGAAGTCGCCGGGATCGGCCCCCGAGAAACCGATCGTGAGGACGCGCTGGGCGGCAAGGCCTACGCCATCGGCACGGTCGAACTGACCATCCCGACCTTCCTGCCGGAGCAGTACGGCATCAAGGCCGCGCTCTTCACGGACTTCGGTACGGTCGGCATGCTGGACGATGTCGACAAGGTCGATGTCAACGGCGGGCTCGCCGCCAACTGCGGAAACGGCAGCGAGCTCTGCGTCCGCGACGACCTCAGCCTGCGGGCCTCTGCGGGCCTTTCGGTCTTCTGGCGGTCCCCGATGGGACCGATTCGTTTCGACTTCAGCCAAATTCTGGCCAAAGAAGACTACGACAAGACGGAAACGTTCCGCTTCTCAACCTCCACAAGGTTCTAGGACACTCATGACTTTCAAGAAAACCACCGCGGTCGCGGGCGCCTTCGCGACCGCCTTCGCCGTTTTCGCGTCCTCGGCCTCGGCCCAGACAGCGCCCGCCGCCGCGGCGCCGGCTCCGATCCGTCACGGCGCCGCCGTGCCGGGCGTCTGCTTCTATAACTTCGAACGCGCCCTGGCCTCGTCGGACGTCGGCAAGGCCGTCGCCGCCCGGATCAATGTGATCGCCAAGGAAGTCGAGGTCGAGCTCACCAACGAGGAGAAGACCCTGACCACGGACATCCAGGGCTTTGATCGCGCCCGCGCGACCATGACCCCGGACGCCGCAGAGCAGCGCGCATCGCAGCTGACGATCCGCCGCAACGCCCTGGCCCGCAAGCTGGACCTGCGCCAGCGCGAGCTTCAGGCCACGCGTGGCAAGGCTCTGGATCGGATCGAGCAGGAAATGAGTCCGGTGGTCATCGCGACCTACCAGGCCCGCAGCTGCGCCGTTCTGCTCGCCGGATCGGTTGTGACGGGCAACCCGCAGATGGACATCACCGACCAGGTGGTTGCCGGCCTGAACGCCAAGATCAAGACCCTGACCTTCAACCGCGAGCGCCTCGACACGCCGCCGCCGGCCGCTCCGGCCGCCGCCGCGAGGCCCTGACCCGCGACTCGGGATATCGCGGGGTCGTGCGAGGAATTCATGCCTGACCCGCGATTCTATCTGAACAGAGGCCCGCTGCCGCTGGCCGACCTCATTGCCGCCGTCGGCGGAGAGGTCGCGCCGGGGGAGCGGGCCGATCTGTCCGTGGCCGCCGCGGCGCCGCTCGACCGGGCCGGACCGGACGAGTTAGCCTTCCTGGGCGGCCGCAAGTACCTGGCCGCGCTGCGGGAGACCCGGGCCGGCGCGGCGTTCGTTCCGGCCGCCTTCGCTGACCAGGTTCCGGAGGGGTGTGTCGCCGTCGTGGTCGCCCGACCGCACGCGGCCTGGGCTCGCGCCGCAGCCATGCTGCATCAGCCGCGCGGGTTTGAGTTCGGGGCGCCCGCCATCCACCCTGCGGCGGTGATCGAAGACGGGGTCATGATCGCGCCCGGGGTGGTGATCGGTCCCGACGCCCGCATCGGCCGGGGAACCCGGCTCGACCCCAACGCCGTCATCGGACCGGGCGTCGCGATCGGTCGCGACTGCAGCGTTGGCGCGAACGCCAGCGTGCTGTTCGCCCTGGTGGGTGATCGCGTGCAGATTTTCGCCGGATCGCGCATCGGCGAGGCCGGTTTCGGCGCCACCGGAGGGGACACTGGCGTCATCGATGTGCCCCAGCTGGGCCGCGTGATCATCCAGGACGGGGTGACCCTGGGCGCCAACTGCTGTGTCGACCGGGGCGCGTGGGAAGACACCGTCGTCGGCGAAAACAGCAAACTCGACAACATGACCCATGTCGCCCACAACGCGCGGCTTGGCCGCAACTGCGTCATGGCCGCCTACTCGGGCGTGTCCGGCACGGTGACCGTTGGCGACGGGGTGGCCATGGGCGGCCGCGCCGGCGTCGCCGACCACCTCGAAATCGGCGTCGGCGCCCAGCTGGCGGCCGGCGCCGGCGTTCTGAAGAACGTTCCGGCCGGCGAGACCTGGGGCGGATACCCGGCCCAACCGATCAAGGCCTGGCTGCGACAGACCGCCTGGCTTGCGAAGAGCACCCGTCCCGCAAAGGAGGACAAGGCATGACCCAGGACGTCGCCACCGGCGCCGCCATCACCTTTGACGAGATCCTGCAGCGTCTGCCGCACCGGTATCCGTTCCTGATGGTCGATCGCGCCGAGGACTACATCGCGAACACCTCGATCGTCGGCGTCAAGAACGTCACCTTCAACGAACCCTACTTCCAGGGGCATTTCCCCGGCAATCCGGTGATGCCCGGGGTGATGATCGTCGAAGCCATCGCCCAGACCGGGGCGCTGATGATGTCCAAGACCCTGGAGGTCGACGTCACGAAGACGGCGATCTTCTTCATGTCGGTGGACGGGGCCCGCTTCCGCCGCCCTGTGCGACCGGGAGACATCCTGCGCATGCCGGTGCATGTGACCCGCGCCCGGGGCGATGTGTTCAAGTTCGCCGGCAAGGCGCTGGTGGATGGCAAGGTCGTGGCGGAATGTGAGTTCGCGGCCATGAAGGGCGCCAACAGCTAGTGGCCCGGATTCATCCCACCGCCATCGTTGACCCGGCCGCCCGGCTGGACGACAGCGTCGAGATCGGCCCGTTCTGCATGGTCGGGCCGGACGTGACCCTCGCCAAGGGTGTCCGGCTGTTGTCCCACGCGATCGTCGAGGGTGTAACCGAAGTCGGCGAGGACTGCGTCCTGCACCCGTTCGCCTGCCTTGGCGGCGCGCCGCAGCACAGCGCCCATCGGGGTGAGCCCACGCGCGTCGTTGTCGGCGCCCGCAATGTCTTCCGCGAGCATGTCACGGTCCACGCCGGCACGGCCGGGGGCAGGGGCGTCACGACGGTGGGCGACGACGGCCTGTTCATGGTCAGCACCCATATCGGCCATGACTGCATCATCGGCGACAAGGTGACCATGGCCCCCAGCGTCGCCGTCGGCGGCCATGTGTCGGTCGCCGACTTCGTCTTCCTCGGCGGCCTTGCGGCCATCCACCAGTTCACCCGCATTGGCCGCTACGCCTTCGTCGGCGGGGGCGGCATCGTGACCAAGGACGTTATTCCCTACGGCTCGGTCTGGGGGAATCACGCCCACCTCGAGGGCTTGAATCTGATCGGGCTGAAGCGCCGGGGATTCACCCGCGAACAGATCGCCGTCCTTCGGGCCGCCTATCGTCTGCTGTTCGCCGACGAAGGCACCTTCCAGGAACGTCTGGAAGATGTGGCCGAGGGCTATGCTCATGTGCCCGAGATCATGGAAGTGATCGACTTCATCCGCGTGGACGCCTCTCGGCCGCTGTGCCTGCCGCACCGCGAGATGTGATGCGCAAGCTGGGGCTCATCGCCGGCGGCGGCGGCCTTCCGGCCGAGATCGCCCAGCGCTGTCAGGCGGCCGGCCGGCCCTATTTCGTGATCCGGCTGCGCGGTTTCGCCGATGAGGGCACCTTGCGCCATCCCTTCGAGGAGATCGGCCTTGCGGAGCTTGGCAAGTGCTTCAAGGCGCTTCGCCGCGAGGGCTGCGAGACCGTCTGCTTCGCCGGCATGGTCGACAGGCCGGACTTCGGCAAGCTCAAGCCCGACATGCGCGGGATGGCGGCTCTGCCGGGGATCATCGCCGCCGCGCGACAGGGCGACGACGCCATGCTGCGCAAGGTGCTGGACGAATTCCGCAAGGAGGGTTTCGAGATCGAGGGCGCCCATGAGGCGGCCGGCAGCCTGACCCTCTCCCTGGGCCTGCTGGGCCGGAACAAGCCGCTGCCCGAGCATCGCGAAGACATCGAGCGCGCCCTGACCGTGGCCCGCGCCATCGGTCGCCTCGACATCGGGCAGGGCGCGGTGGTGTGCGACGGGCTGGTGCTGGCGGTCGAGGCCCAGGAGGGCACCGACCGTATGCTGCAGAGGGTCCGGGAGCTTCCGGAGGCGGTGCGCGGTCGTCCAGAACGCCCGCGCGGCGTGCTGGCCAAGGTTCCCAAGCCGATTCAGGAGGTCCGGGTCGACCTGCCGACCATCGGTCTCGCCACCGTCCGCGGCGCGGCGCGGGCCGGACTGGCTGGCATTGTCGGCGAGGCCGGGCGGTTGCTGGTCGTCGACCGTGAGGAGACCGTCGCCGAGGCCGACGCCCTGGGGCTGTTTATCCTGGGCGTGGAGCCTCGCTCCGAATGACCCGCCCTCTGACTGTCATGCTGGTGGCGGCCGAAGCTTCAGGCGACAGCCTGGGCGCCGGCCTCGCCAGGGCCCTCAGGAGCCGCCTGGGCGGCAATGTGCGCTTCGTGGGCGTCGGAGGCTCCCGCATGGCCGCCGAGGGCGTCCAGAGCCCCTTCGACATCGCCGACCTCTCGATCCTCGGCATCTTCGAGGCCATCCCGGCTTACCCCCGCATCCGGCGCCGTGTTGCCGAAACGGCGGCGCTGGCCGTGCGTGAGACGCCTGACGTGGCCGTGCTGATCGACAGCTGGGGCTTCACGCTCCGTGTCGCCCACGCGCTGCGCAAGGCGTTTCCAAACCTGCCGCTGGTCAAATACGTCGGGCCACAGGTCTGGGCGACGCGTCCCGGCCGGGCCAGGACCCTGGCGGCCTCGGTCGATCATCTGCTGTCGATCCACAGCTTCGACGCCCCCTGGTTCGAGGCCGAAGGGCTGGCGACAACCTTTGTCGGCAACCCGGCTCTGGCCAGGGACTTCAGCAAGGCCGATCCCGCGAGGCTGCGCGCGGCGATTGGCGCGGCGGAGGGGGAGGACATCCTGCTGGTCCTGCCCGGCAGCCGTCCGGCCGAGATCCGGCTGGTCCTGCCGGCCTTCGAGGAGGCGGTGAAGCGGCTGAAGGACCAGCGCCCCGGCCTGCACATCGTCATTCCGGCCGCGACGACGGTCGCCGAGGCCGTGGCGGCCCAGGTCGCCGGCTGGCCCTATCGCGCCCACGTCATCACCGACGAGCAGCTGAAGGATGACGCCTTCGTCGCCGCGACGGTCGCCCTGGCCTGCAGCGGCACGGTGACCACCGAGCTGGCCCTGGCCGGTGTTCCGATGGTCGTGGGCTACCGCCTCGGCGGCATGACCTACGCGATCCTGAAGCTGGTCTTCAAGTCGCCTTGGATCACCCTGTTCAACATAGCTGCCAAGGCCTTTGTCGCCCCGGAATTCGTCCAGGATCAGTGCACCGGTGAGCGGCTGGCGGCGGCCGTCGCAGAGCGTCTCGACGATCCGGCCTTGCGCGCCCGCCAGACGCAGGCGCAGAACGAGGCGCTGGCGAAGATGGGCCGTGGCGGCCCCGACCCATCGGAGGCGGCGGCGGAGGCGATCCTGAAGCTGCTTGCCGAACGATCCGCGACGGAGTCCTGACATGCGCGCTATCCTTGCCGTCCTGACCCTGATGGCCCTGGCGGCCTGCGCGCCGATGGGCCAGGGGCCGTCGACCGGGCCGTCGGTCGACATCGCCGCCTGCACCGCCAACGGCGGCAAGGTGAAGCCGATCTGCCGTATGCAGAAGCCGGCCTGCATCTTCGACTACGCTGACGCGGGCAAGGCCTGCACCGACAGCAACCAGTGCCGTGGCCGCTGCCTGGCCGCCAGCGGCGCCATGCCGGAAGCCGGCGCGGTTGTCTCGGGCGTCTGCGAGGCCGACAACGATGTCTGCGGCTGCTCGACCGAGATCATCGACGGCAGGGCGACCGCCGGCCGGTGCGTGGACTGACTTGACCGATTTTGATGTCCTGATCGTCGGGGCCGGCGCGGCCGGCATGATGTGCGCCATCGAGGCCGGGCGGCGCGGCCGCAAGGTGCTGATCATCGACCACGCCAAGGCGCCGGGCGAGAAGATCCGCATCTCCGGTGGCGGTCGCTGCAACTTCACCAACCTCGATGCCCGGCCACAGGCCTTCCTGTCGCAGAACCCGCGCTTCTGCATCTCGGCGCTGAAGCGCTACACGCAGCACGACTTCATCGCCATGGTCGACGCCCACGGCATCGCCTGGCACGAAAAGACCCTGGGCCAGCTGTTCTGCGACGGGTCGGCCCGCGAGATCATCGACATGCTGACCGGCGAGATGGCTGAGGCCGGCGTCGATCTGCGGCTCGGCACGGCTGTCGACCGGGTCAGCAAGACCGACGACGGCTTCGAGGTCGCGCTTTCGGACGGCGCCGTGGTGCGTCCCGCCGCCCTGGTGGTGGCCAGCGGCGGCAAATCGATCCCGAAGATGGGCGCCACCGGCTGGGGCTACGAGATCGCCAGGCAGTTCGGCGTGCGGCTGACCGAGACGCGCCCGGCGCTGGTGCCGCTGACGTTCGAGGTCGGGGCGCTGGAGCGGATCAAGCCGCTGGCCGGCGTGTCGGTCGACGCCGTGGTCGCCTGCGGCAAGACCAAGTTCGCCGAAGCCATGCTCTTCACCCACCGGGGCCTGTCGGGGCCGGCCATTCTGCAGATCTCGTCCTACTGGCGGGAGGGGCAGCCGATCACGGTGTCCATGGCCCCCGGCGCCGACATCTTCGATATCCTCAAGGCCGCCAAGCTGGTCAGTCCGCGCCAGTCGGCCCACAACGCCCTGACCGGCGTCCTGCCGATCGGCCTGGCCCGCCTGCTGTGCGAGGAAGCCGGCGCCCGCGGCAACCTCGCCGACACGTCCGACAAGGTGCTGCGCGCCATCGACGCGGCCGTGAACCAGTGGACGATGAAGCCGGTGGGCTCGGAGGGTTACCGCACCGCCGAAGTCACCCTGGGCGGCGTCGACACCCGCGATCTCAGCTCCACGACGATGGAGGCGCAGGCCGTTCCGGGCCTCTACTTTATCGGCGAGGTTGTCGACGTAACCGGTTGGCTGGGCGGTTATAATTTCCAGTGGGCCTGGTCGAGCGGCTGGGCGGCCGGGCAGGCGGTTTGAGGCCCTGCGCCCTTCGACACGCCGCTTCGCGGCTGCTCAGGATGACTGGATTGGAAAGCTACCCTCCATAGTCATGCTGATCAGCGCCGCAGGCGCGTGTCGAAGCATGCAATGACCTACTTCTTGTCCAGCAACAGCTGGCCTTCCTGCTTGAGCTTGCTGCTGATCTTGCCGGCCAGCATGCCCAGGATGCCGGGCAGGACGATGTCCATGCGGATGTTGTCGGCCAGCACGTCCAGGGTGCCGCGGATATCCTGGCCGGCCACCAGGGCGGCAAAAGTCAGGCGGTCGCCTTCCCAGCTCTGCTCCACCTTCGCCGCTCCGCCGGGAAGCTTGGCCGTCAGGTCCGCGAAGCCGGACTCGATCCGGCTCCGGGCCTCGGCGGCGCCGAGTTGGTGGGGGATGGTGATGGTCAGGGGCTTGGCCATGGGGACTCCTTCGCCCTCATAACGAAGAAGACCCCGGATCGCTCCGGGGCCTCTTGGGGACATGCTCCGCGAAGCGGTGCGTGTCCCCCTATTCTCAAGCCGATCGGGGACACGCACCTTCGGAGCATGTCCCCGGCCGGTCAGCCGCGCTTGTCGATAGCCACGTAGTCCCGCTCGGTGGCGCCGGTATAGAGTTGGCGCGGACGGCCGATCTTGCGGGCGGGGTCCTCGAACATCTCCTTCCACTGGCTGATCCAGCCGACGGTGCGGGCCAGGGCGAACAGCACGGTGAACATGTTGGTCGGGAAGCCCATCGCCCGCAGGGTGATGCCCGAATAGAAGTCGATGTTCGGATACAGCTTGCGCTCGATGAAGAACGGATCGCTGAGCGCGATCTTCTCCAGCTCCATGGCGACTTCCAGCAGCGGATCGTTGATGCCCAGCTCGCCCAGCACCTCGTGGCAGGTCTTCTGCATGACCTTCGCCCGGGGGTCGAAGTTCTTGTACACGCGGTGGCCAAAGCCCATCAGCTTGTACTTGCGCGCCTTCACGCCCTCGATGAACTCGGGGATCTTGTCGACCGTCCCGATCTGTTCGAGCATTTCCAGGGCTTCCTGGTTGGCGCCGCCGTGCGAGGGGCCCCAGAGGCAGGCGATACCCGCCGCGATACAGGCGAACGGGTGGGCGCCCGAGGAGCCGGCCAGACGCACCGTCGAGGTCGAGGCGTTCTGCTCGTGGTCGGCGTGGAGGATGAAGATGCGGTCCATGGCCCGGGTCAGCACCGGGTTGGGCTTCCAGTCCTCGGCCGGGACCGAGAAGCACATGCGCAGGAAGTTCTCGGAGTAGGAGAGGTCGTTGCGCGGCGTGATGAACGGCTGGCCGATCGTGTACTTGAAGGCGCGGGCCGCGATGGTCGGCATCTTGGCGATCAGGCGGTGAGCGCTGATCTCACGCTCGCGGGCGTCATCGACGTTGATGCTGTCGGAATAGAAGGCCGACAGGGCGCCGACCGCGCCGGTCATCACCGCCATCGGATGCGCATCGCGGCGGAAGCCCTCGAAGAAGCGGTCGAACTGGGCATGCAACATCGTGTGGTAGGTGATGTTGTGGTCGAACTTGCTGAACTCGGCGGCCGTCGGCAGCTCGCCGTGCAGCAGCAGGTAGCAGACCTCCAGGAAGCTGGACTTCTCGGCCAGCTGGTCGATCGGATAGCCGCGGTGCAGCAGCACGCCGGCGTCACCGTCGATGAAGGTGATCTTGCTCTCGCACGAGGCGGTGGAGGTGAACCCCGGGTCGAAGGTGAAGGTGTCGGAGTCCGCGTACCACTTGCGCACGTCGACGACGTCCGGCCCCGTCGACCCCTTGAGGATCGGAAGGTCGAAGGTCTTGTCGCCGATCGTGAGCACCGCCTTATCGGTCATGCCTGATCCCTTTTCGTGAGAAACACACAGATCGCCCGAACGGGCGTTTGCGCGTGGTTATAGCGTCTTACGCCAGCGGTGAAAGCGCATCGTTAAGACGCGCCATCGCCTCGTCGCGGCCGAGCGACGCCAGTGTGCGATGCAGGTCAGGCGATGCGCTGCCGCCGGTCAGAATTGCGCGCAGGGCAGGCCCGAACTTGCCAAAACCCACCCCTTCGCCCTCGGCGAAGGCCTTCAGGAGCGTTTCCAGCGCCTCGGCGCTCCAGTCGTTGGTCGCGGCAAGTTGATCGGCCAGACGCCGCAGACGGGCGGTGCTTTCGTCGGTCAACAGGCCCTTGGCCTTCTCCGACAGGACGATGGGCCGGGCCTGGAACGCGAACGCCAGCTGGTCGGCCAGCTCGACGATGGTCCGGGCGCGCTCCTTGACCAGCGGGATGGTGCGCAGCGCCTGGGCCCGCCGGGCCTCGTCCAGCGACTCGCCCCGCGCCGCGAACACGTCGGCGACCAGGTCCGTCAGCCGCGCGTCGTCGGCGAGGCGGATGTAGTGGGCGTTGACGTGGTTCAGCTTGTCCCAGTCGAGCCGGGCGGCGCCCTTGTTGGCGTGGGCGATGTCGAACCAGGCGATGGCGTCGGCGTCGCTGAACAGCTCGTCGTCGCCGTGGCTCCACCCAAGCCGCGCCAAATAGTTCCGCATCGCCTCGGGCAGGTAGCCGAGGGTGGCGAAGTCGGTCACCGCCGTGGCCCCGTGACGCTTGCTCAGCTTGGCGCCGTCCTCGCCGTGAATCAGCGGGATGTGGGCGAAGTCGGGCATCTCCCAATCCATGGCCTGGTAGATCAGGCTCTGGCGGGCGGCGTTGTTGAGGTGGTCATCGCCGCGGATGACGTGGGTGACGCCCATGTCGTGGTCATCGACCACCACGGCGAGGTTGTAGGTCGGGGCGCCGTCGCTGCGCAGCAGGATGAGGTCGTCCAGGTCACGGTTGCGGAAGGTGACCTCGCCCTGGACCAGATCCCTGACCACGGTGTCGCCGTTCAGTGGTCCCCGGAAGCGGATGGCGTGCGGCTTTGACAGCTCCTCCGGACGCGGCTCGCGGTCGCGCCAGGGCGAGCGCAGAGCATGGCCGGCCGCCTTGGCCTTGTCGCGCGCGTCGGTCAGCGCATCGCCCGACAGCCAGCAGCGGTAGGCCTTGCCGGCCGCCAGCAGATCCAGCACCACCTCGCGGTGCCGTTCGGCCCGGGCGAACTGGAAGACCGGCTCGCCGTCGAATGGCAGGCCCAGCCACGCCAGGCCGTCGAAGATCACCTGCACGGAGGCCTCGGTCGAGCGCTCCCGGTCGGTGTCCTCGATCCGCAGCAGGAATTGTCCCCCGCAATGTTTCGCGTAAAGGTAGTTGAACAGCGCCGTGCGCGCGGTGCCGATATGCATCGAACCGGTGGGCGAGGGGGCGATACGGGTGACGACGGGCTTTGAGTCGGACATCTCGGTGGGGCCGGGGACTGAGGCGGCGGCTCTTAGCATGGGTCGACGGGCCGCGCACCGCTTCGCCGCCCTGCGGGCCGAGATCGCCGATCAGGCGCAGCGCTGGACCCTGTGGACTCCGGTGGCGTTCGGCCTGGGCTGCGCCGGCTACATGACCCTGAAGGTCGAGCCCTCGACCGGGCTGACGGTCGGGCTGGTTCTGGCGGCCTTTGCGCTGCTGGCCGCCGCCCGGCGCCTGAACTCCGCCGGATGGGTGGTTCTCGCCGCCCTGCTGGCCTTTGTCGCGGCGGGTTTCCTGTCGGGCCGCATCCGCACGCTGCAGGTCGCAGCGCCAATCGCCCCCGCCGAGCAGCGGGCGCGATTCGTTGAGGGCTGGGTCGTCGACGTGGCCAGTCCGGGCGCCTCCGGGATGCGGCTGCTGATTGCGCCGGTAACGATCCAGGGCCTCGCGCCGGAGGCGACACCGGTCCGGATCCGGGTCACGCTGCGCGATCAGCCGCCGGTGACGCCGGGGAGCGCGATCCGGCTGCGCGCCATGATCGGCCCGCCGCCGGCCCCGGCCAGCCCGGGCGCCTATGACTTCGCCCGCGACGCCTGGTTCAACCGCGTCGGCGGCGTCGGCTTCACCCTCGGCGACCTGCAGTCCACCACCCTGGCCCGGCCGCCCTGGCGTCTGCGACTGACGATGGCGATCAACGCCACCCGGTGGCGCCTGGCGCAGCGGCTTTACGAGCGCATGGGTCCGGAGAGCGGCGGCCTCGGCGCCGCCATGGTCACCGGGCACGAGGCCTGGATCCCGGCCGACCAGGCCGAGGCGATGCGCGCCTCGGGCCTCGCCCACATCATTTCGATCAGCGGTCTGCACATGGCCATCGTCGGCGGCTTCGTCTTTGGCGGGGTCCGTCTGCTGGTCGCCCTCTGGCCCTGGCTGGCCTTGCGGATACCGGGAAAGAAGGTGGCGGCCCTGGCCGGCCTGGTGGCGGTCGGCGGCTATCTGGTCATCTCCGGCGCGCCGCCGCCAGCCGAGCGGGCGGCGGTCACCGCCGCGGCGGCCTTCCTCGCCATCCTTGTCGACCGGCAGGCCATCAGCCTGCGCACCCTGGCGATCGCCGCCCTGGTCATCCTGGCCGCCCAGCCGGAAGCGGCCTGCGCGCCGGGCTTCCAGATGTCGTTCGCGGCCACAGCGGCGCTGGTGGCGCTGGCCGAGGCCTGGCCGAGGGCGGTGAAGGAGATCGACATCCCCTGGTGGATCCGCGCGCCCCAGGCGACCGCCGTCTGGCTGGGCGCCGCTATCGCGGCCAGCTTCGTGGCCGGCCTGGCGACCGGGCCCTTCGCCATGCACCACTTCAACCGCGTGGCCAGCTACGGCCTGATCGCCAACCTGCTGGTCGCGCCGCTGTCGAGCTTCGTGATCATGCCCTTCCTCGCCATCGGCGCGGTGCTGGAGCCGCTGGGACTTGGCGGACCCTTCCTGGCGGTGGCCGGCTGGGGGATCGAGGGCATGCTCGGCGTCGGGGCGGCCACGGCCAGCCGTCCGGGCGCGGTCGCCACCATCGCCAGCGCCCCGGGCGCGGCCCTGCCCATCGCCTTCCTGGGGGTGATGGTGCTCTGCCTGTGGAAGGGGCCGATCCGCTGGCTGGGCGCGCCGCTGGCCGCCGCGGTGCTGCTCTGGCCCAGGCCGGCCGCGCCGGACGTCTGGATCGCCGCCGACGGGGCCGCCGTGGCCATCCGCGACGGCGGTCAGGCCATCCTGCTGCGTCCCGACGCCCGCCGCTTCGCCGCCGACCTCTGGGCCCGGCGGCGCGGGCTTTCCGTCGACGAGGACCCCGAGGCGGTCCGCGACGCCCGCTTCGCCTGTGACCGCTTCGCGTGCCTCCCCACAGGCGGTGACGACATCGCCGTCTGGGCCGGGCGCAAGCCGCCGCGGCCCGCTGAGCTGGCCGAGCTCTGTGCCCCGGGGCGGCTGGTGGTGCTGCGGTCCGGGTATGCCGGCCAAGGCTGTGAGGACAGCTTCCTGCTCAGCGCCGACGACTTCGCGCGCGGCGGCTCGGCCGAGCTCTGGCGGCGCGGGGAGGGCTGGGCGGTGGTCTGGGCCAATGACCTGCGCGGCGACAGGCCGTGGACGCGGTGAGGGGGGCTGGCGTTGTGCGTGGTTCGACACGCGGTCTGCGACCGCTGCTCACCATGACGTCGAAAAATCACGTCATCCTGAGCAGGCGCGAAGCGCCGTGTCGAAGGACGCATGGCCTCGCAACGCGAAAGAGCGCGGCCTAAGCCACGCCCCTTTTGAGTTCAAGTTGCCGTCCCGGCCGCAGTGCGAAGCGCGAAGGTTCGGGACGTGGCAAGAGGGCGCACGTCATCCGCCGGGTCCCGGAGCGGCCCTTCGGACCGTCCGGGATGACAGCTAGTGATACTTCCGGATCAGCCCGACCAGCTTGCCCTGGACCTCGATCTGGTCGGGGCCGTAGACGCGGGTGGGATACTTCGGGTTGGCCGCTTCCAGCGCGATGCTGACGCCCTTCTTGCGCAGGCGCTTGAGGGTGGCTTCCTCGCCCTCGACCAGGGCGACGACGATCTCGCCGCTGTGGGCGGTGTCGGTCTTGCGGATCAGCACGAAGTCGCCGTCCAGGATGCCGGCGTCGATCATCGAGTCGCCCTGCACCTCCAGCACATAGTGTTCGCCGGCGCCGAGCATGCTTTCGGAGACCAGCATCTTGTCGCGCTCGACCTGCAGCGCCTCGATCGGCGAGCCGGCGGCGATGCGGCCCAGCAGGGGGATCTCGCGGACGTCATTGGCGATCTGGGGCGCGGCGGCGGGGCCGCGGCCGTCGCCCTTGATCACCTGCGGTTTGAAGGATTGGCGACCGCCGGCCGGCGCGGCCGTCGTCGCCTGCTGCGGCAGCTTGGTGACCTCCAGCGCCCGGGCCCGGTGCGGCAGGCGGCGCAGGAACCCGCGCTCTTCCAGCGCGGTGATCAGCCGGTGGATGCCGGACTTGGACGCCAGGTCCAGCGCCTCCTTCATCTCGTCGAACGAGGGCGAGACGCCGGATTCCTTGATCCGCTCGTGGATGAACATCAGGAGTTCGTGCTGCTTGCGGGTGAGCATCCCGGGGCCTCGCTGCCGAATCTGTCGCGGAACAAACCGCCAACTTCACGTGATGTTCTCTAGGTGTTCTTAGTTTCTGTCAAGTTAACGCGGCGGGGCGGCCGGAGTACGGTCCAGGCCGATCTTCAGGGAGACGCATATGACCCGAAAAGCCCGATGCTCCTGTGGAAGCCTGTCGGCGGCCTGCGAGGGCGAGCCGGAGCGAATCTCCGTCTGCCACTGTCTGGCCTGTCAGCGGCGAACCGGCAGCGCCTTCGGATCGGCGGCCTTCTTCAGGCGGGAGGCGGTGACCGTCAGCGGCGAGTCTCGGACCTGGGCGCGGCGGGGCGAGGACGGCCCGGGCGCGGTGTTTCATCACTGCCCGACCTGCGGCTCGACGGTGTTCTGGGAGCCACTGTTCAGGCCCGGCTTCCTCGCCGTGGCGGTGGGCGCCTTCGCGGACCCGACCTTCCCGCCGCCAGGCAAGCAGGTCTATGGCGAGACGCGACATTCGTGGGTGGCGGTGGCCGGGGCGTTCGAGGCGTAGATCAGGGACAGACACCGAGATGTCTGTCCCGAAAGCCTCAGCCCAGCAGCGCTCGCGTCGCCGCTTCCACGTCCGCCTGACGCATCAGGCTTTCGCCGACCAGCATGGCCTTCGCGCCCGACGCTTCCAGCCGGGCGGCGTCGGCGGCGATGAACAGGCCGCTCTCGGTGACCAGCAGCGCATCCTTGGGTGCACGAGCGGCGAGGCGTTCGGTGATGGCCAGGTCGACGGTGAAGGTCTTCAAGTCGCGGTTGTTGACCCCGACCAGCGTGGCGCCCAGCGCCCCGGCCCGGTCCATCTCGGCCTCGTCATGCACCTCGACCAGGGCGTCCATGCCCAGCCGCGCGGCCTCGCTCATGAGGTCGGCGGCCAGGGCGTCGTCGATCATCGCCAGGATGACCAGGATGGCGTCGGCGCCCAGGGCGCGGCTCTCGGCCACCTGCCAGGGGTCGACCAGGAAGTCCTTGCGGATGCAGGGCAGGGCGGTCGCGTCGCGGGCGGCTTCCAGATAGCTGTCGGCGCCCATGAAGCTTGGCCCGTCGGTGAGCACCGACAGACAGGCCGCGCCCCCCCGCTCGCAGGCCCGGGCCAGGGCCGGCGGGTCGAAGTTCTCGCGGATGATCCCCTTGGACGGCGAGGCCTTCTTGATCTCGGCGATCAGGGCCAGTTTGCCGGGGGCGTGATGACGCTCCAGCGCGGCGCGGAAGCCGCGCGGGGCCTCGGCCACCGAGGCGTCGGCGTCGACCCTGGACTGCGGCCGCACAGCCTTGCGCGCGGCGACCTCCTCGCGCTTGTAGGCGGCGATTTTGGCGAGAATGTCGGTCATGCGGCGTTCGTGATGCTGATCAGCTGGTCCAGCGCCTTCAACGCCCGGCCGTCGTCGATGACCTCGGCGGCCAGTTCGACGCCCTCGCGCAGGGTCTCGACCGCGTCGCCGACCAGGAAGGCGGCGGCGGCGTTGAGCAGCACGATGTCGCGATAGGCGCCGGGCTCGCCCTCCAGCATCCGCCGCAGGGCGGCGGCGTTGAAGGCGGGATCGCCGCCGGTGAGATCAGCGAGGGAAGCGCGAGGTAATCCAACCGCTTCCGGCGTGATGGTGAAGCGGCGCATGCCGACGCCCTCGCGCCATTCGGCCACCTCGGTCTCGCCGGTGGTGGTCAGTTCGTCCATGCCCTGGCCGTGCACCGACCAGGCGCGGACCGCACCCAGGGCGCCCAGCGCCTGGCAGATCGGCTCGACGTAGCGCGGGGCGGGCACGCCCATCACCTGACGCCGCGCGCCGGCCGGATTGGTCAGCGGGCCCAGCAGGTTGAAGATCGTTCGAAAACCCAGCTCCTGCCGGATCGGCGAGACGTGGCGCATGGCGCCGTGGTGGGCCTGGGCGAACAGGAAGCAGATGTTCGCCTCGTCCAGCGCCCTGCGCTGCTTCTCCAGCCCCGGGTCGATGTTGACGCCCAGAGCGGCCAGCACGTCGGCGGTGCCGGACTTGCTGGTGATGGCCCGGTTGCCGTGTTTGGCGACCTTCAGCCCCCCGCCGGCGACGACGAAGGCCGTGGCGGTGGAGATGTTGAGCGTATGCAGGCCGTCGCCGCCGGTGCCGCAAACGTCGATGGTCTCGTAGGGCAGGTCCAGATGCACGGCGGCGCGGCGCATGGCGCGAGCGCAGGCGGTGATCTCGCCCACCGTCTCGCCGCGCAGGCGGATGGCGGTGACCGCCGCCGCGACCTGGGCCGGGGTGGGCTCGCCGCGCAGGCAGGCGCTGAAGAAGGCCTCGGCGTCCTCCTCCGAGAGGGTGGCGCCGTCGGCGAGACGGCCCAGCAGCGGCTTGAAGGCGTCGCTCATGGGGTCAGGCGGCCGTCAGGCGTTTGACGCCAGCCAGGTCGAGGAAGTTGTCGAGCAACTGGTGGCCGCCCTCGGTGGCGATAGACTCGGGGTGGAACTGCACCCCGAACACCGGTCGGGTGCGGTGCTGGAAGCCCATGATCTCGCCGTCCTCGGTCCAGGCGGTGACCTCGAGGTCGTCCGGCAGGGTGGCGCGGTCGACGGCCAGGCTGTGATAGCGCGTGGCGGTGAACGGGTTGGGCAGGCCCTTGAACAGGCCCTTGTCAGCGTGATGGATCTGGCTGGTCTTGCCGTGCATGATCGACTTGGCCCGCACGACGTCGCCGCCGTAGGCCTGACCGATAGCCTGGTGGCCCAGGCAGACGCCCAGGATGGCCAGATCCTCGGGCGCGCCGCGCAGCAGCGGCAGGCAGATCCCCGCCTGGTCCGGCGCGCACGGGCCGGGCGACAGCAGCACCGCTTCGGGATGCAGGCCGAGGGCCTCCTGCACGGTCAGGGCGTCGTTGCGGTGCACGACGGTCTCCGCCCCCAGCTCGTTCAGGTAGTGAACGAGGTTGTAGGTGAAGCTGTCGTAGTTATCGATGACGAGGATCATGGTCCGACGCTCTTAGAGGCTTTCGGACGGGTTGGGAATCGCAGCGACTCTGAAACGCCTGTGAGCGCGCGTGCTGCCTTATCACCGTCATCGGCGGAACGGGTCCGACGAGGATGGTGTGCGGACTGGAGCCGCCGGCCTCCAGGGCGGGTTCATGCGCGATGCCTGGTTGTCGGTTGACCCGCCGCGCATCACGCAATAAATGAAGTTACATGAAAACGGACACCCGTCTCTCCGGCGTGCTGCACGTCCTGCTCCACATCGCGCAGCAGGATCGACCGGCGACGTCCGACACCCTCGCCCTGGCGATGGAGACCCATCCGGTGGTGATTCGCCGGGTGCTTGCCGGCCTTCGGGAGCGTGGACTGGTCCGGTCGGAGAAGGGCCACGGCGGCGGATGGTCGCTGGCGCGCCCCTTGGCGGAGATCACGCTGCGAGACGTCCACGAAGCGCTCGGCAGCCCCACTGTGCTGGCCATCGGCAACCGGGCGGAGGCGCCGACCTGTCTGGTTGAGCAGGCGGTCAACGCCGCGCTCGATGACGTCTTCGACGAGGCCCAGGCCGTGCTGCTGAGGGGGCTGGGCGGCGTGACGCTAGCCACGCTCAGCGCCGATTTTCACGCGCGCCTGAAGGCGCGAGCCACGACCGGAACCCTGGAGGACGCCCATGTCGGGCACTAGCGGCGCCAAACACTTCCTCGACGCCTTCGCCGACCCTGCGGCGGTGGCGAAGTACGCCGACGGCCCCAGGCGCTTCGTGCCAGGACTTGAGGCGCTGCACCGCATGACCGGCCTGTTGCTGGCCGAGCGGGCGCCCGAGGATGCGCGAGTGCTGGTTGTCGGCGCCGGTGGCGGCCAGGAGCTGACCGCGCTTGCCACGGCCTATCCGGGCTGGACCTTCGTCGGCGTCGATCCGGCGGCGGAGATGCTGCGCCTCGCCGAACGGACTCTGGGGCCGCTGGCTGACCGGGTCGAGCTGGTCCACGGCTACATCGACGACGTGACGGCTGACGGCTTCGACGCCGCCACCTGCCTGCTGACGCTGCACTTCCTTGAGCGCCACGAGCGCGTCCGGACGGAGACAGAGATCCGCGCCCGGATGCGACCGACCGCGCCGTTCGTCGCCGCCCACGGCAGCTTCCCGCAGGGGCGGGGCGAGCGTGATCTCTGGCTGGACCGCTACGCCGCCTGGGCCATCGCCAACGGCGGCGACCCCGAGCAGGTGGCCAAGGGGCGCGCGGCCGTGGCGTCCAGCGTACAGATGATGAGCCCGGAGGATGACGAGGCCATGCTGCGGGAGGCCGGGTTCACCGACGTGGCGCTGTTCTACGCGGCTTTCACCTGGCGCGGCTGGATCGCCTGTGCCTGAGCGGTCTTGAGGCGCCCGAAGGTCAGGCGCATCCTCACCCTATGGCCGCTGCCGATTCCGCCCTCGACCCCGAAGCCCTCGCCTATGCGCGGGGCCTGCTCAAGCCGCCGATCGTGCGCGAGAACCTGTGGGGCGTCATGGCTGCCGCCGGCTTCGCGGCGGTCTCGGCCCTGGCCTTCGCCACGGCCATGATCCTGGCCCCGCCGGTGACCACCAGCAGCCTGGTGATGGAAGAGCCCTCCGAGGTGGCGCCGGCCGGCAGCGAGCCGAACTAGGCTTCCGGCGCGCGCCGCCGGATGGTTCCGGTCAGTTCAGTGGCCGCGGCGACGGTGTTGGAGATGGTCCCGTACTTGCGCACGTTGGTGTGCAGCAGGGCCAGCCGCTGGTCGCTTTCGGCGGTGTCGACGATCAGCTCATAGGTGATGGCGACCATCTTCGGCGGACTGTCCTGGCGCAGGCCGTGCAGCCGCACCTCGACGCCGTCGAACGCGAAGCCCAGCAGCGGCGATACCCGCTCGATGCCCTTGATCATGCAGGCGGCGACCGAGGCCAGCAGCAGCTCGGCGGGATTGAAGGCGTCGGGACGGCCCTTCACGTCGGTGTCGAGCGTCACCGAGGCGTCCTTGGTCGTGGCCACGCTGCCGTGGGCGTCGGTTCGACGGGCCTCAACCCTGTATTCCAGCATCGACTTTTCCCGACATCGTCTGTCGTTCGCGGTTCAGGATCTCAGCCGAACCGCCAGGCTTCCGAGGCCGCGCGCCGCAGGGCGTTCGACTTGTGGATGGTCTCGTCGTACTCGGCGTCCGGCGTGCTGTCGGCGACGATGCCGCCGCCGGCCTGGACGTAGAGCATGCCGTCCTTGACCAGCCCGGTGCGCAGCACGATGCAGGTGTCGACCGAGCCGTCGGCGCCGAAGTAGCCGACCGCGCCCGCATAGCCGACGCCGCGCTTTTCGATCTCCAGCTCGTCGATGATCTCCATGGCCCGCACCTTTGGCGCGCCGGACACGGTGCCGGCGGGCAGGGCGGCCATCAGCACGTCCACCGGGTCCAGCCCCTCGGGCGCGTCGCCCTCGACGTTGGAGACGATGTGCATGACGTGGCTGTAGCGCTCGATCACGAAGCTCTCGGTGACCCGCACCGAGGGGCCCTTGCCGGCGGTGGCCGGCTCGTTGCGGCCCGGCTCGCGCAGGCGGGAGACCCGCCCGACGTCATTGCGGCCCAGGTCCAGCAGCATCAGGTGCTCGGCCCGCTCCTTGGGATCAGCCAGCAACTCCTGCTCCAGCGCCAGGTCCTGCTCGGGCGTGGTCCCGCGCGGACGGGTGCCGGCGATCGGACGGATGGTGACCTTGCCGTCGCGCAGGCGGACGAGGATCTCAGGGCTCGAGCCGACCAGCTGGAAGTCGCCGAACTCCAGGTAGAACAGGAACGGCGAGGGGTTGGTCCGGCGCAGCGAGCGATAAAGGGCGAACGGGTCGCGCTTGAACGCCGCCCGGAAGCGGTGGGCCACCACGGCCTGGAAGGCGTCGCCGGCTTCGATGTAGCCCTTGGTCTTCTCGACGATGTCGGCGTAGTCCGCCCGGCTGACCGGGGTGGAGAAGCTGATCTCTTCAGGCTCGCCGGGGACCGGCGGCGTCATCGGCGCGCGCAGGTCGGCCAGCACGGCGTCCAGCCGGGCGTTGGCGGCCTCCCAGGCCTCCTTGGCCGACACGCCCTGCACAGGCCGCGCCGGGGTGACCAGCACGATCTCCTGGGCGATGGCGTCGAAGACCGCCACGATCGAGGGACGGATCATCACCGCGTCGGGCAGGCCGAGCGGATCGGGGTTCACGTTCGGCAGCTTTTCGGCCAGCCGGATCATGTCATAGCCCAGCGTGCCGTAGACCCCCGCGGCGGGCGGCGGCAGGCCGGCGGGCAGCTCGATCCGCGAGGCGGCGACCAGGTCACGCAGACTGTCCAGCGCCCCGCCGGCTTGCGGCGTGAAGACGCCGGCGGCGATGGCCTCGCCCTCGGCGACTTCAGCGGCGTCGCCGCGACAACGCCAGACGAGGTCTGGTTTCATAGCCACAATCGAGTAGCGGCCGCGCCAGGCGCCGCCCTCCACCGACTCGAAAAGGAAAGCGTACGGCCGGCCGCGCGCGATCTTCAGGTAGGCCGAAACCGGCGTTTCCAGATCGTCGATCAGCCGGGTCCAGACGACCTGCGGCCGTCCGGCGTTCCAAGCTTGCGCGAAGGCGTCGAAGGACGGCTCGGCGGCCACTACTTGCCCTTCGGCTCGGCGTCGGTCTTCTCCGGCGTCGCGGACGGCGCGACTCCCAGAGCGGCCCGGGCGTTCACGATGTTGCCTTCAGCCTTCACCTTGCCGACCGCATAGGTCTGCACCGAGGCCCCGATGTCTGTGAAGATCTGCTGGGTGAACGGCTGTTGCTGCTGGCGGGCGGCCATGGCGATCTGCTGAATGTCGCCGGGCCGCAGGGCGGTGATGGTCGCCACGGCGATGCCGGTGCCGGTGGCCGCCGTGAACACATCGCCCTTCTTCGACCCGAAGGCCGCGCCGAGCAGTTCTCGGCCGAGCGCCTCCTGGGCTTGGGCCGTAGCGCGGCTGATTGCCGGCACGCGGACCACCTGGGCGCCGGCCGAAGCGGCGACGGCCTCGAGCGACTCGCCCTTCTGAACGCGGGCCTGCAGCGCCTCGGCGCGGGCGCGGAGAGCCTCGGCCATCTTACGGATCATCAGGTTGCGGGCCAGATAGGGCCGGATCTCCGCCATCGGCGGCATCGCCGGGGCGACGACGCGATCGACGCGGACGATGAAGTACTCGCCGGGGGCCTCCTCGAGAATTTCGCTGTCCTGGCCCTGGGCGCCTTCGAAGGCGGCCTTGACCACGGCAGGGCTCAGGCCGGCGACCGGCTTGCCGTCCTGACCGGCGCCCTCGGCGGAGACCGGGGCGATGGTGGCCAACGGCAGGCCGGCCTTCGCGGCGGCGGCGGTCATGTCGATGCCGTCGGCGCGGGCGTCCTCATAGACCTTGGAGGCCTCGGAGACCTTGCGATCGGCCGCATCGGCGCGAACCTTGGCCTCGATGGCGGCGCGGTTTTCCTCCAGCGTCGCAGCGCGACCGGCCACGACCTTCTCGACCTTGATCACGGCCAGGCCGAAGCCGCCCGTCACGGTGTTGGCCCCGCCCTGCGGCAGCCTGAACGCTTCGGCGGCGATGCCGGCGTCGAAGAAAGCCGAGCGCGGCTTGTCGGAAAAGATGATCGGCTTGATGCCCAGCTCGCCGGCCACAACGCGGGCATCCTCGCCCTTGGTGATCCGCGCCAGCACCGAGGCCGCCTGGGCCTTGTCCTTGACGGGGATCTGCACAACGGTCCGGACTTCAGCCCGGGACAGAGCGTCCTTCTCGAAGTCGAAGCGCTTCTGAACCTCGGCCTGGTCGACCGTGACGCTGGCTTCCATCGCCTTGCGGGACAGTCGCACGACGGTCATGCCGCGAAACTCCGGCAGGGTCAGCTGGGCGGCGTTGTCCTTCATGAAGGCCTGGATCTCGGCCTCGGTCGGCTCGGCGATCTTGCCTACGCTCTGCGGCGTGACCACGAAGTAGGCGAGGTCGCGTTGCTCCAGCGCGATGACGCCGCCCAGGGCCGAATAGGCCAGCGGCGCCTTGAGTCCGTCGCCGACGGCCGGAACGAACTGGGCGCGCATCAGTCCATCGCGCATGTCCTTCTCGAACATGTCACGGGTCAGGCCCTCGCGCCGCAGCGCTTCCAGATAGTTGGTCTCGCTGAACTCGCCGGTCAGCGGGTCGAAGAAGGCGGGAATCTCGCGAAGCTGTTCGCGCATCGCGTTCTGGGGCGCGCGAACGCCAAGCCGGCGCAGCAACTCGGCCAGCGCCTCGTTGCGGGTCATCTCGCCCAGGATGCGTTGATCCAGGCCCTGTTCGAGCGCCATCTCCTGGGAGACCGGCTGGCCGTACTGCTGGCCGAGTTGTTGGAGGGAGCGCCGGAAGGCCGCCTGGAACTCCGATTGCGTTACGGTCCGGGATCCGGCCGTGATGACATTGATGCCGACCCGCGGGCCGAAGATGTCGGTCGTGCCCACGAGCACGAAGGCCGCGATGATCAGCCCCAGCAGACCGAAGGACCAGGGGGATTTGGTGAAGCGGCGGATGGCGGCGAGCATTGCTGGAGACGGACCCTGTGAGAGCGCGGGGCGAAGAACGCCGCCCGGGCGGTATAGTGGACGGTCATGAGGGCCCGCAAGCGTGGCGCGGTTGCGGCGGCGCATCAGTGAGGTGACAGCCGCACGCGCATCGCGTAGGCGCGAGCCTTCACGAAACGACTTCGACGGATGCCCTGCATGACCACGCCCCGCCCGCTGATCGCCGGAAACTGGAAGATGAACGGCCTGGAGGTCGCGCTCGACGAGGCGCGCGCCGTGGCCGCGGCGGTCGACGCCCAGCCGCCGGCAGCGCGGGTGGCGCTCTGCCCGCCGGCGACGCTGGTTCATCGCATGGCTCAGGCGCTGGTCGGCGGGGGCGTCGCGGTTGGCGGGCAGGATTGCCGCGCCGAGGCCTCCGGCGCCTTCACCGGTGACGTGTCGGCCGAGATGCTGGCCGACTGCGGCGCGACTCTCGTGATCCTTGGCCACTCCGAGCGCCGCGCCGGCTATGACGAGACGGACGCGCTGGTGGCGGCCAAGACCCTGGCGGCGTTGCGGGCGGGCCTTGAGCCGATCATCTGCGTCGGCGAAACCCTCGCCGAGCGTGAAGCGGCCCGGACCCTCGAGATTGTCACCGGCCAGGTGAGGGGCTCCCTGCCGCCCGAACTGGCCGGGAAGGCCTTCGCCGTCGCCTACGAGCCGGTCTGGGCCATCGGCACCGGCCTGACGCCGACCCTGGCGCAGATCGAGGAGGTGCACGTCGCCATTCGCGCCGTGCTGGTCGAGCGCTTCGGGGCCGAGGGCGCCGGCGTGCCGATTCTGTATGGCGGCTCGGTGAAGCCCTCGAACGCCGCCGAAATCCTGGCCGTGAAGGACGTCGGCGGCGCCCTGGTCGGCGGCGCCTCGCTGAAGGCCGAGGATTTTCTGGGGATTATCGCGAGGGCTTAGGGGCTGGGACGGCGTCCGGCGATCGCCGGTTGCTGTCCCTCAACATCGTCCCACGCTCGCGAGGGACAGCTACGCTTCGCGAAGCCGTCCCGGCCCTACAGCAGCAACCCCCACAGCCGGCAGTCGCGGCGTTCGCCATCGTGGTCGACGTGGCCCTTCATGTAGCCCTCGATCTCGAAACCGAGCTTGGTCAGCAGCTTTTCCGAAGCGTTGTCGCCGACCTGGGTGCGAGCCCACAGCCGTCGGAAGCCGAGGGTGGCGGCATGGCCCAGCACCGCCCGCACCGCTTCATGGCCATAGCCCTGGCCCCAGACCGGGCGGGCCAGGACAAAGCCGATCTCGGCGCGATGGTGACGCCGGTCGATGTCCGACAGGTCGACGCTGCCGAGGAATGTTCCGTCGGAGGTCAGGCGCACCGACCAGTAGAACGCCTCGCCGCGCTCCATCTCGCCGACCCGCCCCTCGATGAAGGCCCGGGTCATGTCGGGATCGTCCATGACCGCAGCGTCCATGTGCGCCATGACCTCCGGATCGGCCATGACCGGATAGATCAGCGCCGAGTCTTCCGTGGTCACGGGCGACAGGGTCAGGCGTTCGGTCTCGAGAATCATGGCCTTGCGAAACCCCTGCGGTTCCCCAGCTATGGCGTGACCCCGGATCGAGTGCTAGAGGGGCGCCTTCGTTTCGACCGGACGCCGCAGGCGGCGCCCAACGGACCCTGATCGATGCTCCTGACCATACTGCTCGTCTTCCACATCATCATCTGTGTGGCGCTCATCATCACCGTGCTGCTGCAGCAGTCCGAGGGGGGCGCCCTGGGCATGGGCGGCGGACCTTCGGGCTTCATGACGGCGCGGGGCGCGGGCAATCTGCTGACCCGCATCACCTGGACCCTGTTCACGCTGTTCCTTCTGCTGAGCATCGGCCTGACCCTGATGGCGGCCTCGCAACGCAATTCGAGCTCGCTGACCGGCGGCATCGAGAGGGTTGATCCCAACAGCCTTACCCGGCCGCTGCAGCCGGAGGCCGCTCCGGCTCCGGACGCGCAGCCGGCCCTGCCGACGGCCCCGATGCCGCAGTCGGGCCTGCCGCTGACGCCGGCCCCGGCGACGCCGACCCCGGCCGCGCCGCAGTAACAAGATCATCGTTCGCTCGAAGTAAGGCAGCGCCGGGCTCGAATCGGCGCTAATCTGGATTCCCATGGCCCGGTACATCTTCATCACCGGCGGCGTGGTTTCCTCGTTGGGAAAAGGTCTCGCGTCCGCCGCCCTTGGCGCGCTGCTGCAGGCGCGCGGCTACAAAGTCCGCTTGCGCAAGCTCGACCCCTATCTGAACGTCGATCCGGGGACGATGAGTCCCTACCAGCACGGCGAGGTCTTCGTGACCGACGACGGGGCGGAAACGGACCTCGACCTGGGTCACTATGAGCGCTTCACCGGCGTGAACGCCTCGCGGGCTGACAACATCACCACCGGCCAGATCTACAAGACCATCATCGAGAAGGAACGGCGCGGGGATTACCTCGGCGCGACGGTCCAGGTAATTCCGCACGTCACCAACGAGATCAAGACCTTCGTCCTTTCGCCCGCTGTCGACGAGAACGGTGACGAGGCCGACTTCGTTCTGGTCGAGATCGGCGGCACGGTCGGCGACATCGAAGGGCTGCCGTTCTTCGAGGCCATCCGGCAACTGGGCCAGGAGTTGCCGCGCGGCGATAGCTGTTTCGTGCACCTCACGCTGCTGCCGTTCATCAAGACGGCCGGCGAGATGAAGACCAAGCCGACACAGCACTCGGTCAAGGAGTTGCGGTCGATCGGCATCCAGCCGGACATCCTGCTCTGCCGCTGCGAGCAGCCGATCCCGACCGAGGAAAAGCGCAAGATCGGGCAGTTCTGCAATGTGCGGCCCAGCGCGGTCATCCAGGCGATGGACTCCTCGTCCATCTATGCCGTGCCGCTCGACTACCACGCCCAGGGCCTGGACGTTGAAGTGCTGGAGGTCTTCGGGATCAAGGATGCTCCGGCGCCTGACCTGAGCCGTTGGCAGGCCATCGACCAGGTGACCACCAATCCCGACGGTGAAGTCACCGTCGCGGTGGTCGGCAAGTACACGGTGCTCAAGGACGCCTACAAATCCCTGATTGAGGCGCTGCACCACGGCGGCCTGGCCAACAAGGTCAAGGTCAACCTCGACTGGGTCGAGAGCGAGACCTTCGAGGGCGAGGACGGCGCGGCCGCCGCGAGGCTGGAGAACGCCCACGCCATCCTGGTGCCCGGCGGCTTCGGCGAGCGGGGGGCCGAGGGCAAGATCCGGGCGGCGCAGTTCGCCCGAGAGCGCAACGTTCCCTACTTCGGCATTTGTTTCGGCATGCAGATGGCCGTCATCGAGACGCTGCGAAACGTCGGCGGCGTCACCGGAGCCTCGTCGACCGAGTTCGGTCCGGCCCCCGAGCCGGTCGTCGGCCTGATGACGGAATGGACGCAGGGCAACGAACGGGTCGAGCGCAAGGAAGGCGACGATCTGGGCGGCACCATGCGGCTGGGCGCCTATGACGCGCAGCTGACGCCGGGGTCGAAGGTCGCCGAGGTCTATGGCGCCACGGGCATCTCCGAGCGTCATCGGCACCGCTACGAGGTCAACATCGGCTACTGCGACCGCATGGAAGCCGCCGGCCTGAAGCTGACCGGTCGTTCGCCCGACGGCGTGCTGCCCGAGATCGTCGAGCGGCCCGACCATCCCTGGTTCATCGGCGTGCAGTTCCACCCGGAACTGAAGAGCCGCCCCTTCGCCCCGCACCCGCTGTTCGCCAGCTTCATCGCGGCGGCCAAGGAGCAGAGCCGACTGGTCTGATGACCGGGCGTGCGCCGGCGCCCCCTTTCGCGCTAGCCTCGATGCCATGAAGAGCTGCGGTCCCTGCAATCTCTGCTGCAAGGTCCTGCACGTGGAGTCGCTGACCAAGCCGCCCGGGCGGTGGTGTCGGCATACCGCGGCGGGTGCGGGGTGCGGCATCCACGGCGCCCATCCGACCGACTGCCGCGCCTTCGCCTGCGGCTGGCTGCAGTGGCCCGAACTGGGCGAGGCCTGGCGGCCATCGACGGCGGGCTTTCTGATTCGCTCCGAACCCAGCCAGGGGCGGATCTGCATCGATGTGGATTCTGATCGTCCGAACGCCTGGCGCGCGGCCGCCTACTACGGAACCATAAAGGGCTGGTCGGCCCAGGTGCGCGAGCGGATCGGCTGCGTGCTGGTCTATGTTGGTGCGCAGTGCACGGTGGTTTTCCCGGAGGAGGACATCGACATCGGCGATCTTGCCGGGGACGACGAACTGGTCGTGGGCTACCTGAAGGGGCGGACGTGGCGCCGGCCGCTGGTCAGACGGCTTTTGCGGGGCGAGATCGCCGACGAATGGCGTGGCGCGCGGATCGAGGAGGGCGTCTGATGGAAATCGTGACCGAGCGCCTGCGTCTGCGCCATGCCCGCCTGTCCGACGCCCCGGCGATGCATGCCGTCCCCTCCAGCTCCTCCGCCATGGCCTACTGGTCGAGCCTGCCGCACCAGACGCCGGAGCAGACGCGGAAATGGGTCGCGGCGATGGTCGAGGCTGCGGCGTCCGGACCCGGCCTGGACTTCGTCATTGAATTCGAGGGCCGCGCGATCGGCAAAGCCGGTTTCTGGAGGCCGCCCGAGATCGGCTACATCCTGAATCCCGACTACTGGGGCAGGGGGCTGGCCCGCGAGGCGCTGGAGGCGGTGATTCGCGTCGGCTTCGAGATCGGCGGCATCGAGGAGATCGTCGCCGACGTCGATCCGCGCAACGCCGCCTCGCTCGGCCTGCTTGAGCGGCTGGGCTTTGTCAGGACCGGCTTCGCGAGGGAGACCTGGGAGATCGGCGGCGTGCTGCTGGACAGCGTCTACCTGACGCTGAAGCGTCCGCAACCGGTGGCTTGAACTCCCCGGGCGTTTGAGGCATAAGCCGCGCCTCACGTGGCGGCCTGCCGGGCCGCCGCAACCGTTTTCACGCCCCACGCCCTTCCTGTTGGGGCGCGCCGACAAGCAGAGTTACGACCATGGCCGTTCCCAAGCGCAAAGTATCCCCGTCGCGTCGCAACATGCGTCGCTCGCACCACGCCCTGGGCCCGAACGCCTATGTGGAAGACAAGGACACCGGCGAGCTGCGCCGTCCGCACCACGTCGACCTGAAGACCGGCATGTACCGCGGCCGTCAGATCCTGACGCCGAAGGAAGACTAGTCCGCTTCACGCGTCCGCGCTGAATCCGAACCGAACGACGCCCGGGGGCCGCCTTCGGGCGTCGTTTGCTGTCCGGAGCACGAGAGACCAGCGCTGGGCGGCGTGATAGCCTCTCCGGAAAAGGGGACCGTTGCGAAATTCAATGTTCCGCAGACGTCTCGGAATCATTTGTGCGCCAAACCGGAATCAAAACCGGAACAAACGCAGACGGTCCGACCGTATTGCAACGGTCCCGAAAAGGGGAGGGCTCGCCATGCTGAGCCGTCGCGATTTCGCCTTGGGCCTGGGAGTCGTCGCCGCCGCGACGTCCGCCGCCGCTCCGCTGCAGGCCAGGGACTTCCCCAACGGCGTCGTACAGATCGACGCCGGCCGGGATCGCCATGATCGGCTGACCATCCCGGTGATGATCGGCGAGCGCGGACCCTTTGACTTCGTCGTGGACACCGGCGCCGATCGCAGCGCCCTGGCCGCTGACGTCGCCGAGGCGCTGGGCCTGCCGCCGGGCCGGCCGGTCATGGTCCACGGCATCACCGGGGCCGAGATCGCCGCAACCGTGTTCGCCCCGGCCCTGACGCTGGGCAAGGTCCGACTCAAGGGCCAGGAGCTGCCGGTGCTGGGGCGCGACCGGCTCGGCGTGGACGGTTTGTTGGGCGTTGATGTGCTGCGGCGGCGTCGTCTGGTGATGAACTTTCGCGAGCGCCGGCTCGAGATCCGCTCATCGGGCTCCCCCCGGACCATGGTGGACAAGGCGTCGCTCGTGCCCGCCCATGCCCGCTATGGCCGGCTGACCGTGATCGACGCCCGCGCCGACGGCGCCAGGGCGACGGCCTTCGTCGACTCCGGCGGCGGGCTGACCATCGTCAACCAGGCGCTGGCCGAGAACGTCAGGGCGCGCGGCGGCTGGCGGGACCCCGCGCCTATGGTCGCGCTGACCGGCGTCACCGAGCATGTCGCTTATGGCGAGGTACGGGTGCTTGAAGCCCTGACGCTCGGCGGCCTGCGGTTCACCAGCGTGCCCGTCGTGGTCTGCGACCTGCACCTGTTCAGCCAGTGGGACCTGGACCAAAAGCCGGCGGTGCTGCTGGGCGTGAATGTCCTGCGGCTGTTTTCCAGCGTCGAGCTCGACTACAGCCGCGGCCACATGCTGTTCCAGGGCGGCCTGGCGCCGCCGCTGCTGGCCTGACGGCTACTGCGTCCGCCCCCGCGCCTGGATCGCCGCACGGCGGGCCTCGACGGCTTCCGGCGTCACGGCGCGGTTGTTGGCAGTCGAGCGGCGGTTCTCCAGCGCCATGGCGTCGGTGAAGGCCAGGCCGTAGCCCTCGTCGATGATCGACTTGTAGAGGCTCAGGGTCTCGACCGGGATGGTGGCCATATCGGCGGCCAGCTTCTTCGCCACGGCCAGCAGGTCGTCGGCCGGCACGACGCGGTTGACCAGGCCCCAGTCGCAGGCGGTCTTCGCGTCGAGGAAGTTGCCGGTCAGCGACAGCTCCTTGGCCCGGTAGAGGCCGATCAGACGCGACAGCTTCTGCGACAGGCCCCAGCCCGGCATGATGCCGACCCGGGCGTGGGTGTCGGCGAAGCGGGCGTTCTCGGACGCGATCAACACGTCGCAGGCCAGCGCCACCTCGAAGCCGCCGGTGATGGCCACGCCGTTGATCGCCCCGATCACCGGCTTGCGGCACAGTTCGATGGCCTTGACCGGGTTCTCGTCGGCCCCCTCGGCGTTGGCCGCGCCCATGGCGCCTGGCTCGCTGCCCAGTTCCTTGAGGTCCAGCCCGGCCGTGAAGGCCCGCGTGCCGGCGCCCGTGAGGATCACCACGCTGACCTCGTCATCGGCGTCCAGCGCGACCATGGCCTTGTAGAGCTCGCTGCGCAGCGCCTTGGAGAGGGCGTTCATCGCCTCGGGACGGTTCAGGGTGACGACGGCGATCCCGTCCGACTTCTCGACCAGCAGCATGGCGCGGTTCCTCTTGTTTGGCGGCACGGTTGGCGGAGGGCCGTAGGGGTAGTCAAGGCCGTGCGTCCTTCGACACGCGCCTGCGGCGCTGCTCAGGATGACGTTGGCGGGTTACCTCTCTACGTCATGGTGAGCAGGCCCGCAGGGCCGTGTCGAACCACGCAATGAGCCCCACTCCGGTTGCGATTTCCGGGGTAGGGGGCTAATCGGGGCCCGCCTTTTGAACGCCGGAGCCCCCATGACCGAGATCGTCGACATCATCGCCCGTGAAATCCTCGACAGCCGGGGCAACCCGACGGTCGAAGTCGACGTGATCCTGGAAGACGGCAGCTTCGGCCGCGCGGCGGTGCCGTCGGGCGCCTCGACCGGGGCCCACGAGGCGTCCGAGAAGCGCGACGGCGACAAGGGCCGTTACTTGGGCAAGGGCGTCGAACAGGCGGTCGAGTCCGTCAACGGCGAGATCTATGACGCCCTGGCCGGCGTCGACGCCGAGGACCAGCGTCGGGTCGACAGCCTGCTGATCGAACTGGATGGCACCAAGAACAAGGCGCGCCTGGGCGCCAACGCCATCCTGGGCGTTTCGCTGGCGACGGCCAAGGCGGCGGCGGTGGCGGCCGATCTGCCGCTCTACAAGTACGTCGGCGGCGTCTCGGCCCGCGTGCTCCCGGTGCCGATGATGAACATCATCAACGGCGGCGCCCACGCCGACAATCCGATCGACATCCAGGAGTTCATGATCCTGCCGACGGGCGCTGAGACCTTCCGCGAAGGCCTGCGCATGGGCGCGGAGATCTTCCACGGTCTGAAGAAGGCCCTCAAGGACGCCGGCCACAACACCAACGTTGGCGACGAAGGCGGCTTTGCCCCCAACATCGGTTCGGCCGAAGAAGCGCTGGCCTTCATCGTCAAGGCAGGCGAGGCGGCGGGCTATCGCGCCGGCGAGGACTTCGTGCTGGGCCTGGACGTGGCGGCCACCGAGTTCTTCAAGAACGGCAAGTATGTGCTTGAAGGCGAAGGCAAGACGGTCGATCCGGCCGGCATGGTCGCCTACCTCGAGGGCCTGGTTTCCAAGTTCCCGATCGTCACCATCGAGGACGGCTGCTCGGAAGACGACTTCGAGGGCTGGGGCCTGCTGACCGCCGCCCTGGGCAAGAAGATCCAGCTGGTCGGCGACGACCTGTTCGTGACCAATCCCGAGCGCCTGTCGATGGGCATCGACCAGGGCCTGGCCAACTCGATCCTGGTCAAGGTCAACCAGATCGGCACCCTCAGCGAGACCCTCGACGCCGTCGATATGGCACACCGCGCCGGCTACACCGCCGTCATGAGCCACCGCTCGGGCGAGACCGAGGACTCGACCATCGCCGACCTGGCCGTGGCCACCAACTGCGGACAGATCAAGACCGGATCGCTGGCCCGCTCGGACCGCACGGCCAAGTACAACCAGCTGCTGCGCATCGAGGAGCAGCTCGACGACATGGCGATGTACCTGGGTCGCCGGGCGATCAAGCAGGGGTAGGGTCGACGCTTGAGTTTCCGATCCGGACCCTTCACGGTCCGGATTGGGGGAAGCCTGATGTTCGCGTTGATTGCTCTGATGCTGGCGGCTGCGGATGCGCCCCGGTCGATCCCAGTCCGGCTGGAAGACCCGGCGACCATCACCGTTCGGTTCAAGACCGTGAAGGATGAGGTGCACCACAACTCCTTCATGGAGGGCGCTCCGCCGCGCGAGACGCATAGCGAGAAGCAACACGATTTCTGCGTCGTCGTTAGGCGCGCTGACTTGGGTTTCCTCGCTGATTGGCGGCCATTGGACGAAGCGTCTGGGGGTTGTCCAGCAGAGCCGGGCTACGTCCTGCGGACCGACGCAGCTCTAGCTCCATCCGCGTTCGAAAATTGGCTTTCCGTCCGACAGGAAGTTCTCGCATCTAGCGAGCTAACCCCCGGGGCGAGGGCGTTCTTCGCTGAAATGGATCCAGAGGCAGCCATGCGGGCGCTGGTCGAACCGGCCTTTCTGTTGGCGTTAGGCCAGGGCGCTGGAATTCCACCGACGCCGGAGGCGGCCATTAGCTGGTCCGAGCCGGTGGAATTTCGCATGGAGGCGCCCGGGCAAGGCGCCGTCAGGCGTCGACTTGAGCGACTCGACGCCAGCGGAGCGATAGTTAGCTGGTCGCTCACTGCCGCCGCTGTTGGCGAGGTCCGGCGCGACTTCTGTCGCTATCACATCGACCTCGCGACAGGCCTCGCGAAGAGCATGCACTGCAGGCTGGAAACTGAGCTGTCCATCGACGGCGAAGTGTTCAAGCGGGAAACGAGGTTGATCGACCTTACCCAGACTCTGTCGCAGTAGCGCACAAGCGCACGACGCCTCCGAAATCGTTGATCTGGCAGCGAGTTACGCCGGCGAGCGCAGGTTCCGGCAACGCCCCCTTAACTATGCGCGACGATGGTGAGGTAGTCCCACCGCCACGAGTCGGCATGTTCCAGCGTCTGCGCCCAGCCCTGCCGACGGTCGCCCTCCTGGGGCTGATCGTCTATTTCGTCTTCCACGGCCTGACCGGGGAGCGGGGGCTGCTGCTGTCGTCGCAACGTGACGCGATTTTGAACGCACGTTCGAAGGAATTGGTCGAGCTTCGCCAGCGCAGGGTGGACCTGGAGGCGCGGGCACGGCTATTACGCGACAACAGCCTGTCTGCGGACCTCCTTGAGGAACGCGCCCGTTCTCTTCTAGGCTTCGCGGACCCGAAGGATTATGTGATCCGCGAAACCCCCTGAGCGAGGTCGAAGTTTTCGTCCCGCTCACCGAGATCGGGAAGAACAGGCCGGAATGGGACGATCCAGGGAGAATTCGATGGCGACAGCGCCCAAGGCGAAATCGACATCGGGGAAGAAGAGTGACACCGGTGTCAGCGCTTCCTCGAAAGAGCAGCTTCTCAAGTATTACAGGGACATGCTGCTTATTCGCCGCTTCGAGGAGCGGGCCGGCCAGCTGTACGGCATGGGCCTGATCGGCGGCTTCTGCCACCTGTACATCGGCCAGGAAGCCATCGCCGTCGGCATGCAGTCGATCGCGCAAGAGGGCGACCAGATCATCACCGGCTACCGCGACCATGGTCACATGCTGGCCGCCGGTATGGACCCCAACGAGGTTATGGCCGAGCTCACCGGCCGCATCGGCGGCTCGTCCAAGGGCAAGGGCGGGTCGATGCACATGTTCTCGACCGAAGCGGGCTTCTACGGCGGCCACGGCATCGTCGGAGCGCAGGTCAGCCTGGGCACAGGCCTGGCGCTGGCTGACAAGTACCGCGACAACGGCAAGGTCAGCTTCACCTACTTCGGCGACGGGGCCGCCAACCAGGGCCAGGTCTACGAGAGCTTCAACATGGCCGAGCTCTGGGACCTGCCGGTGGTCTATGTGGTCGAGAACAACCAGTACGCCATGGGCACCTCGATCGAGCGCTCCAGCTCCGAGACCCGGCTGCACAAGCGCGGCGTGTCGTTCAACATCCCGGGCGAGGAAGTCGACGGGATGGACGTCGAGGCGGTCGCGGCTGCGGGGCGGAAGGCCGCCGAGCACGCCCGCAGCGGCAAGGGCCCCTACATCCTCGAGATGAAGACCTATCGCTACCGCGGCCACTCGATGAGCGATCCGGCCAAGTACCGGACCAAGGAGGAGGTCGACGAGGTCAAGAAGACCCGCGATCCCATTGAACACCTTCGCGAAAAGCTGGCCGCCGCCAAGGTCACTGAGGACGAGCTGAAGGCCATCGACGCCGAGGTCAAATCCATCGTCTCCGCCGCCGCCGAGTTCGCGCGAACGAGCCCGGAACCGGATCCGTCTGAGCTGTATACCGACGTCTACCTGGAGGCGGCGCAGTGAGTTCGGTCGAGATCCTGATGCCCGCGCTGTCTCCGACCATGGAGGAGGGCACCCTCGCCAAGTGGCACGTGAAAGCGGGCGACACCGTCAAGGCCGGTGACGTCATCGCCGAGATCGAGACTGACAAGGCGACCATGGAGGTCGAGGCCGTCGACGAGGGCGTGATCAGCGCCCTGCTGGTCGAGGCGGGGACCGAGGGCGTGAAGGTCAACACGCCGATCGCGCGGATCGGGGAGGGCGCGGGGGCGTCCTTCGCGACGCCGGCTGCGCCGGCTCCTCAGGATGACGGAGTCAGCAAAAGCGTTCGTCAGCCTGAGGAGGCCGCGCCAGCGGCCGTCGCGAAGGCCGCACCCGCGCCCAAGCCTGCGCTCAACGACCCCGAAATTCCCGCCGGCACGAAGATGATCCGCATCACCGTCCGCGACGCCCTGCGCGACGCCATGGCCGAGGAGATGCGTCGCGACGGCGACGTCTTCCTGATGGGCGAGGAGGTCGCCCAGTACCAGGGCGCCTACAAGGTCAGCCGTGAGTTGCTGCAGGAGTTTGGACCCCGCCGGGTCATCGACACCCCGATCACCGAGCACGGCTTCGCCGGCCTCGGCGTCGGCGCGGCGATGGCGGGTCTGAAGCCCATCGTCGAGTTCATGACCTGGAACTTCGGCATGCAGGCCATCGACCACATCATCAACTCGGCCGCCAAGACGCTCTACATGTCGGGCGGGCAGATCAAGTCGTCGATCGTGTTCCGCGGCCCCAACGGCGCGGCCGCCCGCGTCGGCGCCCAGCACAGCCAGGACTACAGCGCCTGGTATGCCCAGATCCCGGGCCTGAAGGTCGTCGCGCCCTATGACGCCGCCGACGCCAAGGGCCTGCTCAAGGCGGCGATCCGCGATCCCAACCCCGTCGTCTTCCTCGAACACGAGATGATGTACGGGACCGAGTTCGACATCCCCGATGTCGAGGACTGGATCGTCCCGATCGGCAAGGCCAGGGTCCGCCGCGAGGGGAAGGACGTCACCATCACCGCCCACAGCCGCATGGTCGGCCTGGCGCTGAAGGCCGCCGAGGAACTGGCCGCCGAGGGCATCGAGGCGGAGGTCATCGACCTGCGCACCCTCCGTCCGCTCGACCACGAGACGATCCTGGAGAGCGTGCGCAAGACCAACCGCCTGGTCAGCGCCGAGGAAGGATGGGGCCCGATGGGCGTCGGCGCCGAGATCGTCGCCCGCGTCGTCGAACACGCCTTCGACTACCTCGACGCCCCGCCGCTGCGCGTGCATCAGGAAGACGTCCCGCTGCCCTATGCGGCCAACCTCGAAGTCCTGTCGCTGCCGTCGGTCGAGAAGATCGTCAAGGCGGTGAAGGCGGTTTGTTACCGGTGATGAGCGTGCGCCGCCGCCATCCCCATCAACCGTCATCCTCGCGCTTGTCGCGAGGACCCATGCACACGGCCATCCGTTCGTGCGCATGGGTCGTCGGAACAAGTCCGACGATGACGGAGGTTTGGGATTTCGGGCGATGATCTCCGATTTCACCTGGCGCGCGGGCGGCTGCCACTGCGGCGCGGTGCGGTTCGAAGCCGAACTCCCTGCCGTGATCGAGGCGCAGTCGTGCAACTGCTCGATGTGCGACAAGACCGGCTTCATCCATGTGATCGTGCCCGAGAGCCGGTTCCGGCTGCTGCAGGGCGGCGACCAGATCACCACCTACAGCTTCCACACCGGCGTCGCCCGCCACACCTTCTGCTCGGTGTGCGGGATCAAGAGCTTCTACCGCCCGCGCTCCAATCCCGACGGCTGGTCGGTCAACGCCCGCTGTCTCGACTCCGTTGACGGCCTCGACATCCGCATCGAGGCCTTCGACGGCCAGAACTGGGAGGCCCATGGAGCCTCCCTCGCCCATCTTTCCAGGGAAGCCTGAATGTCCATCGAGATCCTGATGCCCGCCCTGTCGCCCACCATGGAGGAGGGCACCCTCGCCAAGTGGCATGTGAAGGCCGGCGACACGGTGAAGGCCGGCGACGTCATCGCCGAGATCGAGACCGACAAGGCGACGATGGAGGTCGAGGCGGTCGACGAGGGCGTCATCGAGGCGCTGCTGGTCGAGGCCGGGACCGAGAACGTCAAGGTCAACGCCCCGATCGCTCGCCTGGCCGGGGAGGGTGAGGCTCCGGCCCCCACGCCCGCCGCCAAGGCTCCTGAAGCGCCCAAGGTCGAGGCGCCCAAGACCGCCCCAGCTCCCGCCGCGGCTCCGGCTCCGGCTCCGACTCCGACCGCCATTCCCGCTCCGAAGGCCGACGGCGAGCGTGTGTTCGCCTCGCCGCTGGCCCGTCGGCTGGCCCAGGCCGCCGGTCTGGACCTGAAGACCATCGCCGGCTCCGGCCCGCACGGCCGGGTGATCAAGGCCGACGTCGACGCCGCCCGCGGCAAGGCTTCCTCCTCCGCCAAGGCTACGGAGGACAAGCCCTCCGCCGCTCCGGCCCGTCAGGTGCAGTCGCTCGAGCAGATGGGCATCGCGCCCGGAAGCTACGACCTCGTGCCGCTGGACGGCATGCGCAAGACCATCGCCCGGCGGATGACCGACAGCTTCCGCGACGTGCCGCACTTCCCGCTGACCATCGACGTCGAGATCGACGCCCTGCTGGCGGCGCGGGTGAAGATCAACGCCATGCTCGAGAAGGACGGCGTCAAGGTCAGCGTCAACGACCTGGTGATCAAGGCCGTGGCCACCGCGCTGCGCCGCGTGCCCGAGGCCAACGCCAGCTACACGCCCGAGGGCATCGCCCTTCACCACCACGCCGACATCGCCATGGCGGTGGCCATCGACGGCGGCCTGATCACCCCGATCATCCGGTCCGCCGAGACCAAGGGCCTGGCCCAGATCGCCGTCGAGGCCAAGGACCTGGCCGCCCGGGCCCGCGACAAGAAGCTGAAGCCCGAGGAGTTCCAGGGCGGCACCTTCTCGATCAGCAACATGGGGATGATGGGCATCAAGCAGTTCGCCTCGATCATCAACGAGCCGCAGGGCTGCATCCTGAGCGTCGGGGCCGGCGAGCAGCGGCCGGTGGTGAAGGACGGCCAGCTGGCCGTGGCCACGGTGATGACGGTGACCCTGACCTGCGATCACCGCGTGGTCGATGGGGCCATTGGCGCCAAATTCCTGCAGGCTTTCAAACCATTGATCGAAGATCCTCTGACGATGATCGTCTGACGAGCGGAGGTCGGCGCTTGTCCGCACCGCTCCAGCAGCCCCTGTGCGACGACTGCGGAATTCCGCTGGTCGGGCGGTTCTGCCACGCCTGTGGCGAGGACAACGCCCCGCCGCGTCGCGAATTCCGTGCGCTGGTCGCCGACTTCCTGGACAACCTCTTCTCCTTCACCGAGCACGTGCTCCCGACCCTGCGCGACCTGGCCATCGACCCGGGACGCATCCTGCGCGGCCTGCGGGACGGGGACACCAAACGCTACCTGTCGCCATTCAAGCTCTACGTCTCGGCGACGGTGGTCTTCTTCCTTTTCCTCATCGTTTTCAACGTTGCGCTGTTCCAGCTTCGCGTGGAGCGGACCGGGCCCGGCGCGCCGGTGGTGCTGATGAAGCCGGCCGGCGTCGACGGTGACAACTTTCGCCTGATCGAGACCTGGCTGCATCCGCGCAATGTCGTCGAACGCGACGCCGAGGTGGTGGCCGCCTTCGACCGCTTCCTGGCCGGGCCGACGGATGAGACCATCCGCTCCTACGTCCTGCTGGTGCGCAACCTTGCTGACGAGCCGACCGAGACCAACGACCTGATCGCCACCTGGGCGCCGCGGGTCCTGTGGCTGCTGATGCCGCTCTATGCGCTGCTGCTCTGGCCGTTCTACCGGCGGGGCACGTTGGTGGCGGACCATTTCATCTTCGCCCTTTGGGCCCACACCACCCTGTTCCTGCTGCTGATCGTGGGGTCGCTGTGGAACATGACGGGTCTGGCCGGCGGGCTGGGCGTGGCGATGGTGCTCTATCAGGCGTATTTGACGGTCGGGCTGAAGGGCTACTACGGCCGCAGCTGGGCCGGCGCCGTGGCCAAGGGCCTCGTCCACACCGGCATCTATGTCGGACTGATCTGGCTGCCGCTGACGGCGGCCTTCTTCTTCGGGCAGGCGATGAAAAGCCTGCCGCCGAGCTTCTGGGAGTCCTGACTTGAGCGATTTCGACCTGATCGTCATCGGTTCCGGCCCGGGCGGCTATGTCGCCGCCATCCGCGCCAGCCAGCTGGGTCTGAAGACCGCCATCGTCGAGCGGGCGGAGCTGGGCGGCATCTGCCTCAACTGGGGCTGTATCCCGACCAAGGCGCTGCTCAAGAGCGGCGAGGTCTACGAGCAGCTGTCGCACCTGTCCGACTACGGCCTGTCGGTGAAGGGCGCGGGATTTGATTTCCCCAAGATCATCGAGCGCTCGCGCGGCGTCGCGGCGACGATGAACAAGGGCGTCACCTTCCTGATGAAGAAGCACAAGGTCGAGGTCATCGCCGGGACGGCGAAGCTCGAGAGGGGCTCGCCGGCGCCCAAGGTCGTTGTGGCCCTGACCGCTGGCGGCTCGCGCACCGTGACGGCGAAGAATGTCATCCTGGCCACCGGGGCCCGGGCGCGGGAGATCCCGACCGTGGGCCTGGCCAGCGACGGCGACCGGATCTGGACCTACCGCGACGCCCTGGCGCCCAAGGCGTTGCCGAAGACCCTCGTCGTCATCGGCTCGGGCGCCATCGGCATCGAATTCGCCAGCTTTTACAGGGCCCTGGGCTCGGAGGTTACAGTGATCGAGGCCGTCGACCGCATCCTCCCCGTCGAGGACGAGGAGGTCTCCAAGGCGGCGCGGAAGGCGTTCGAGAAGCGCGGCATCGCCTTCCGGGTCGGGGCCAAGGTCACCAAGCTGGGCAAGAGCAAGTCCGGCGTCACCGTCGACCTGGAGGTCGGCGGCAAGGCCGAGACCCTTCAGGCCGAAGTCGCCATCGTCGCCGTCGGCATCGCTGCCAACACCGAGGACCTGGGGCTTGAAGCGCTGGGCGTGAAGCTCGACCGCGGTCATGTCGCCACCAATGGCCACTGCGCGACCAACGTACCAGGCCTCTACGCCATCGGCGACGTGGCCGGCGCGCCCTGGCTGGCGCACAAGGCGTCCCATGAGGGCGTGCACTGCGTCGAGCACATCGCCGGTCTCAAGCCCGCCAACCTCAACACCCCGATCCCGGGCTGCACCTACGCCAACCCGCAGGTCGCCTCGATCGGCCTGACCGAGGCGGCGGCCAAGGCCGCCGGGTATGACGTCAAGGCCGGGCGCTTCCCGTTCCGTGTCAACGGCAAGGCCGTGGCGGCCGGCGAGACCGAGGGCTTCGTGAAGACGGTGTTCGACGGCAAGACCGGCGCGCTGCTCGGCGCCCATATGATCGGCCACGAGGTGACCGAGATGATCCAGGGCTTTGGCGTGGCGATCACGCTCGAGGCCACCGAGGAAGACCTGATGGCTACCGTGTTCGCCCACCCGACCATGAGCGAAGCGATGCACGAAGCGGTGCTCGACAGCTTCGGGCGGGTGCTGCACCTCTGAGACGTCACGTCGCAGGGCGCCATTAAGCTCCCGGTCTCCACATCCATCGTAGACAGGCGTCATGTTGGGACCCATCAAGAAAGGCCGCCGCGTACCGCCGGCGACGCTGGCGGAACTGGTCGACGGCTCGGTCAGTACGGTCGGGACCGAGGCGCTGCTGGCCGGCAAGCGGTCGCTGATCATCGGCGTGCCCGGCGCCTTCACGCCGATCTGCCATCAGGTCCATCTGCCGGACTTCGTGGCGATGGCCGACCAGTTCAGGGCCGCGGGGTTCCAGCAACTGCTGGTCATCGCCGCCAGCGATCCCTTCGCGCTCGCCGCCTGGTCGTCGGCCATTGATCCCGAGGGCAGGCTGCGCTTCCTGTCGGACGGCAATCTGGAGCTCACCCGCAAGCTTGGACTGACCAGCCGCGAGCCGGCGCTGTTCCTGGGCGAACGCAGCTGTCGCTACACCATGGTCGTCCAGGACGCGGTCGTCGAACGCCTGAGTGTCGAGACCAGCATCCTGGACGTCACCTGCACGCGCGCCGACGTCGTCGAACTGGCGGCGTGATCAGCCCTTCTTGCGCATGACGGCGTCGAGACTCCAGGGTCCGCCGCCGGCGCAGGCCAGATACAGGAAGATGAAGCAGAACAGCAGGGCCGGCTCGCCGCCGTTGGTGGCGGGGTACAGGCCCTTGGAGCCGTGGACCATCCAGTAGGCCACGGCCATCATGCCCGACATCAGGAAGGCCGCCGGGCGCGTGAACAGGCCCAGCGCGATCAGGACGCCGCCGACGATCTCCAGCCAGCCGGCCGCCAGCATGATCGGAGGTAACGGCCCTTCCATCGCCGCAGCCGGGAACTGGAAGATCTTCATCAGCCCGTGCTGCAGATAGGCCAGGCCGGCGACAAGACGCAGGATGCTGAGCGCCTGCGGCGCAAATCCGGACAGTCGATCCATCGGTCGTTTCCCCCGAAGTGCTACGCCGCCCGCGAGTCCGTATCGGCCATTCGCTGGATAGCGACGTAGTCCGTTTTGCCGGTGCCCAGGACGGGCACCTCGGCGATCCTGATGATGCGTCTGGGCACGGCCAACTCCGGCGCGCCGATGCTCTGGGCGTGGGCGACCAGCGGACCGACGTCGGCGTCGGCGCGATCGGTGAACAGGATCAGCCGCTCACCCTTCTTCTTGTCGGGCATGGCGATGACCGCGTGGCGGCCTTCAGGCCAGACGGCGACGGCCAGGTCCTCGGCGGCGGTCAGGGAGACCATCTCGCCGCCGATCTTGGCGAAGCGCTTCACCCGCCCCTTGATCGTCACCCAGCGGTCGTCGCCCTCCATGGTGACCACGTCGCCGGTGTCGTGCCAGCCGCCGGGCAGGGGGTCGATGCCGCCGGCCTCGTTCAGATAACCGGCCATGACGTTGGGCCCGCGCAGGAACAGGCGGCCGCCCTCCTTGATGCCCTCGACCGGCTCGATGCGGGTCTCCATGCCCGGCAGCATGCCGCCGACCGTGCCGCGACGGTTGTCGACCGGCTTGTTCACGGCGACCACCGGTGAAGCCTCGGTCGCGCCGTAGCCTTCCAGCACCGGTATATTTCCGAACCGCTCGGTGATCAGGTTGTGGGTCTCCTCCCGCACCTTCTCGGCGCCGCAGACGATGAACTTAAGGCCCGACAGTTCGTCGGCGTCGGACGAGCGGGCGTACTGGTTGAGGAAGGTGTCGGTGGCCAGCAGGATCGAGGCGCCGCTGTCCTTGATCAGCGGCGGGATCTGCTTGATGTGCAGCGGCGAGGGATACTCGAACGCCTTCATGCCGGTCAGGATCGGCAGCAGCACGCCGCCGGTCAGCCCGAAGCAGTGGAAGGTCGGCAGCGGGTTGAACATCACCCAGTCGGGGTCCAGGTCGATATGCGCCTCGATCTGCCGCACATTGCTGACCAGATTGCCGTGGCTCAGCACCACGCCGCGCGGCGCGCCGAAGCTGCCGGAGGTGAACAGGATCACGCCGGGTTCGTCGGGCTTCAGGTTGGCCCGGAACCGCTTGGGGAAGATCCCGGCGGTCGCCGCGAACAGCTTGTCGGCCAGGCCGATCTTCTCGCGGACGTCCTCCAGGTAGATGACCTCCGCGCTCTCCTCGAGGGCGTCGACCAGGTCGTGCAGCTTGCCCTGTTCGATGAAGCGGTGCGCCGTCAGTACGCGCTTCACGCCCGCCAGCTTGCAGGCGGCCCGCAGGTTCCGCAGGCCGGAGGTGAAGTTCAGCATCGTCGGGATGCGCCCGAAGGCATGCAGGCCGAAGAAGGTGACCACGACGCCGGATCCGGACGGCAGCAGGACCCCGACGCGCTCACCCTTTTCGGTGAAGCTGGCGATCTTTCGGCCGAGCGCGAAGCTGGCGCGGATCAGGTCGGTATAGCTGAGCGGATTGCGGTCCTGGTCCTCCAGGATCGGCTTCTTGGCCCCGTATCGTTCGCGGGCTTCGAGCAGGGCGTCAAAGACAGACCGCTCTCCGTCCCGCGCATCGTAAGCACGCGGCATGTGGGCAGAACTCCCCGAATGTTTCCCACCAGTATTGTTGAGGGGACCCTATCGGTCGCCGGGGGCGTTGAAAAGATGTGTCACAAACCGTGAGTCGGCGTGGCGGTCGGCGGCGGGAAGCGCGCCGCCTCATGCGCGGAGATCCGTTCGAGCACGAACGATTCCAGCCCCGCGCGCCAGGCCGCACGAACGGCCGGCCGGTCAAGGTGGGGGAGGGCCCGCGCGCCGGGCAAGGTCGCCGCCCGACACATCGCCAGCGCGCTGCAGAATGCCTCGCCCTCGCCGCCCGGCGCGGCCAGAAGAAGGGCCGGCGCCCGGGTCGCCGCCAGACCGTCGCTCGCGGCCGCCGACGCTTCCGCGAAGGCCCCTCGCCAGCCCAGACTGGCGCCGCCCATGCGCAGGTCGGGGTTGGCGACCTGCCAGGCCGCCTGCAACCCGCCTCGGTCGCGGTCGCCGGTCAGGCCGCGGGCGAAGGCATCCGGCGCGTCGCGCTTCCAGCCGGCCCCGAGCCCCTGCGGGATGGCCCCGAGGCCGACCTTCGCCAGCCAGATCTGCCAGCCGTCCAGTGCGCCGTCCGGCTTCAGGTCGGGCGCCGACAGCACCAGGCCATCGACCGCCGCGCCCTGCTGGACGGCGCGCAGGGCGACCAGCCCACCCAGACCGGCGCCGATCAGGATGACGGGCGTGTCCGGCGAGCCCTGGGCCAGGGTGCGGGTCAGGGTGCGCACGGCGGCGATGTCGTCATCGAAGGTCGGGGCGTGGATCAGGTCGTGCGGGCCGCCATAGCGGGCCGAACCGCCCTGGCCGGCGCGTTCGATAACCCAGACGGTATGGCCGGCGGCGTTCAGTTCGCGCACGGTTTCGAACCAGACTTCGGCCGTTTCGCCCTGGCCGGTCAAGATCAGGATGTTGGCCCGGGGGGCCGTGAGCGTGCTCGACACGCCATAGCGCTGCACCGGCGCCTCGCCGACGCCGATCAGGCCCCAGGCCCAGCCTTCGGGCGCCCAGAAGCCGGGGCCGAGCGAGGGCGGAATGCGGCTGTCGGTGAACGGCGCGCGGTCGTCCGTCCCGCCGCAGCCGGACAGGAGCACGATCAGTCCGGCGAGGGCGATCAGACGACGCATGGGCGCAAGGTTTTCGTGCTTTTGCGTCCCTCGCAAGGCCGCTCCCGCGACAGGCGCTTGATCCGGCGGCCCGGAAGGACGATCTAGGCGCCATGGCGACGGTCATCGACACCCTCAAGGCGCGCCCGCGCCATCCCGAGAAGCAGAACCGCCCGGACACGCCCCTGCAGCGCAAGCCGGACTGGCTGCGCGTGCGGGCGCCCGGTTCCGCCGGCTACAGCGAAACCCGCGACATTGTTCGCCAGCACGGGCTGACCACTGTCTGCGAAGAGGCGGCCTGTCCGAACATCGGCGAGTGCTGGACCCAGAAGCACGCCACCATGATGATCATGGGCGAGATCTGCACCCGGGCCTGCGCCTTCTGCAACGTCGCCACCGGCAAGCCCAATCCGCTGGACCCGACCGAGCCGGCCCGCGTGGCCGAGGCGGTGGCGAAGATGGGCCTCAAGCATGTCGTCATCACCTCCGTGGACCGGGACGACCTGGCCGACGGGGGCGCCGCCCACTTCGCGGCCGTGGTCTACGCCATCCGCGCCGCCACGCCGGGCACGACCATCGAGATCCTGACGCCCGACTTCCTGCGCAAGGACGGCGCGGCTGAGATCGTCATCGATTCCGCCCCGGACGTGTTCAACCACAACCTCGAGACCGTGCCCCGGCTGTACCTGTCGATCCGGCCGGGCGCCCGCTACTACAACTCCCTGCGGCTGCTGGAGCGGGTCAAGGACCGCGACCCCCGCCGCTTCACCAAGTCCGGCCTGATGGTCGGTCTGGGCGAGGCCAAGGAGGAGGTCATGCAGGTGATGGACGACATGCGGTCCGCCGGCGTCGATTTCCTGACGATCGGCCAGTACCTGCAGCCGACCCGCAAGCACGCCGCCGTCGACCGCTTCGTGACGCCGGACGAGTTCGCCGCCTACGAGCAGATCGCCCGGTCCAAGGGCTTCCTGATGGTCTCGGCCAGCCCACTGACCCGCTCCTCGCACCACGCCGGCGAGGACTTCGCGCGCCTCAAGGCCGCGCGCGAGGCGAAGGAAGCGGCGGGCTAATACATTCTCCGTCTCCCCGGCGAAGGCCGGGGCCCATGGCAGCGGGCGTGGATGGGTGGACGATTGATCCGACTCCGGCTCTTGAAACTGGACCCCGGCCTGCGCCGGGGTGAACGGATCGGGGGGATTGTTTGAAGCACCGGCTAACGAGAATCCTGCCCTACACGCCCGACCAGCTGTTCGAGCTGGTCGGCGACGTCGAGCGCTATCCGCAGTTTGTGCCCTGGATCACCAGCTTGCGGACCTGGAACAAGCGCGATGAAGGGGGCGGGGTCACGACGCTTGACGCCGAGGCCGGGGTCGGCTTCTCGTTCCTGCGCGAGCGGTTCTCGACCCATGTGCGGCGCGACGCGGCGGCGCGCTGCATCGACGTCTCCTTGATCAGCGGGCCGTTCCGGCGGCTGAACAACCGCTGGCGGTTCCTGCCGTACGAGCAGGGGACCTGCGTCGAGTTCGAGATCGACTTCGAGTTCAAGGTCGGCTTTCTCGACCGCCTTCTGCACGCCAACTTCGACCACGCGGTCCAGAAGCTGATCCAGTGCTTCGACGATCGGGCGAAGGCGCTTTACGGGGCGGGCTGACAGGCGTTGCGTCCTTCGCGACGCCGCTTTGCGGCTGCTCAGGATGACGTCGGCTGAAGGCAATCCACCAACGTCATGCTGAGCAGCGCCGCAGGCGCGTGTCGAAGCACGCAGTGACCCTAGATCGCGTCCCGCATCATCTGCAGCGCCACGGCCACGGCCGCCAGCTGAACGTCCAGCCGCGTCTCGCCGTCAAACACTTCGTGGCGATGACGGATGCCGGCGGTGCTGCGAGCCGTGGCGATGTGGACGGTGCCGACCGGCTTCATCGGCGAGCCGCCGCCGGGGCCGGCCACGCCGGTGATCGCCACGGCGATGTGGGCGCGGGAGTTGTTCAGTGCGCCCTCGGCCATCATCCGGGCTATCGGCTCTGACACCGCGCCGAAGTCGGCGATCATGTCGCCGGGAATGCCCAGCATCTCCTCCTTGGCGCGATTGGTGTAGGTGATGAAGCCGCGCTCGAAGACGTCCGACGCCCCGGGGATGGAGCAGATGGCCGCCGCGACCAGGCCGCCGGTGCAGCTTTCGGCCGTGGTCACCCGCAGATGCCGCTCGCGAACCTCGTCGATCAGCAGTCGGGCGAGGGTCTCGATCTCGAGCGGAAACATGTAAGGCGATCTCCCGGACTGGCCACGACGCGTGGATTGGCCCCAACATCGCCTTCCACCTCCGACTTTCAAGCCCGATTCGAGCGCCATGACCGACATCCCCGCCGGCGACCGCGCCGCGATCGTCCGCACGCCGCCCCTGTTCGTGATCGCCGTCTTCACCAGCGCCGCGCTGGTGTTCATGGTCCAGCCGATGGTGGGCAAGCTGGTGCTGCCGCTGCTTGGCGGGTCGCCGGCGGTGTGGAACACCAGCATGGCCTTCTTCCAGTTCGCGCTCCTGGTCGGCTACGGCTACGCCCACCTTCTGCAGAAGCTGCCGACCGTGCGGCGGCAGATCATCGTCCATATCGCCGCGCTGGGGATCGCCGCCCTGGTGCTGCCGCTGCGCATCAGCGGCCTGCTGGGCGAGCCGTCATCAACCGCGCCGGCCCTGTGGCTGATCGGGGTTCTCACCCTGTCGATCGGCCTGCCGTTCGCCATCCTGTCGGCCACCGCCCCGCTGGTGCAGGCCTGGTATGCCCGGACCCACATGCGGGAGGGCGGCGGCGAGCCCTACGTCCTGTATGCCGCAAGCAACCTGGGCAGCCTGCTGGCGCTGCTGGCCTATCCGATCCTGATGGAGCCGTTGCTGACGCTGCAGGCTCAGCGCTTCACCTGGAGCGCCAGCTACGTCGGCTTCGTGCTGATCCTCGGCGCCCTGGCCCTGCTGGTCTGGCGTTCGGCCCAGGTCGCGCCGGGCGCCGTCGCCGCGCCCGCGCCGCTCGCCGTGGCGGCGCCGACGCTGCGCGAGCGGCTGATCTGGATCGGATTGGCGGCGATCCCGTCCAGCCTGATGCTCGGCGTCACCACCCACCTGGCCACCGACGTCGCCTCGGCGCCCTTCATGTGGGTCGCGCCGCTGGCGCTGTACCTGCTCACCTTCATCATCGCTTTCCAGACAAGGCCGCTGATCCCGCCCTACTGGGCGCTGATCCTCCAGGCCGCGGCGCTGCCGGCCACTGTGTTCCTCCTGCCCCAGCAGGGCAATTCGCTGCCCCTGCTCCTGAGCCTGCATCTTGGCTGCTTCTTCCTGTCGGCACTGGTCTGCCACCAGGCGCTGGTGGCGCGTCGACCGGACCCGGCCCACCTGACGGTCTTCTACCTCTGCCTGTCGATCGGCGGCGTGGTCGGCGGCGCCTTCAACGCCTTTGTCGCCCCCCAGGTCTTCAACTGGGTGATGGAGTATCCGCTGGTCCTGGTCCTGGCGGGGCTGGCGCGGCCGTGGCGCTGGGGTCGCTTGACGGTCTGGGAGACCGGCGTTCTGGTGGCGGGGTCCATGGCGGTGCTGGCGGCGATCCTGTTCGCCGGCCAGATCCGCGACATCCTGACCTTCGATCGCATGATGACGCTGAAGACCCTGCTGGCCATCGGCATCGTCTCGGCCGTCCTGCTGCGCCAGCGGGGTCTGGTGTTCACCGCGATGCTGGGCCTGCTGACAGTCGGGGCCCATGTGGTCAGCGACCCGGCGCAGGTGATCAGCACCCAGCGCTCCTTCTTCGGCGTGCTGCGCCAGACGACTGTACAGGAGCCGCGCCTGGGCGGGACCATCCGGCTGCTGGCCCATGGCACCACGCTGCACGGCGCCCAGGTCCCGGACGCCCGCTGGCGCTGCAAGCCGATGGTCTATTACGCCGAGGAGACCCCGATCGGGCAGGTGTTCACCATGACCCAGCTGATCCGGCCGGCCATGCGCGTCGGAGCCGTCGGCCTGGGCACCGGCTCGGTGGCCGCCTATGTCCGTCCCGGCGACCACCTGACCTTCTTCGAGATCGACCCGCTGGTCATCGACATCGCCCACCGGAGCGGTGACTTCACCTACACTACCGAATGCGCCAAGGGGCAGGTGGACTTCGTGGTCGGTGACGCCCGCCTGACGCTGCAGAAGCAGCCGGACGCCGCGTTCGACATCCTGCTGATCGATGCCTTTTCCTCCGACGCCATCCCCGCGCACCTGATGACCGTCGAGGCGGTTGAGGGCTATCTGGCCAAGCTCAAGCCGAACGGGATTCTGATCCTGCACCTTTCCAACCGCAATCTGGAACTGAAGACCCCCGCAGCCGCTGTGGTGCTGGCGGCCGGCGGCTATCCGCTGCTGCAGGAGTACCGGCAGGGCGGCGCCTTCCCGCGCTACTGGGAGTCCAGCGAGGACGTGATGATTGTCGGCAAGACCCGGGCGGCCCTGGCGCCCTACGAAGCCGAAGGCTTCTGGACCGTGCCGCCGACCAACGGCGTGGCGCCCTGGACCGACGACTATACCAACCTGGTCGGAGCGCTGTGGCGCAACCTGTCGGGAGGGTGGTCGCCGTGAGCGATCAGCAAGGAAGAGACCGGCTCTACACCATCGTTTGCCACTACGACGGCGCCGTCTTCCCTTCGCAGGTGTCGGCCCACGATGAACAGGCGGCGGCGGCGAGCTGGGCGGCGGCCTTCCGTGAAGACAGGCCCGCGCTGAAGGGATCCAGGCGGCTTGCCGACGCGGTGCTGTCGGAGATTGCCGCGACGCCGCCGACAGCCGTGGAAGGCCTGTCAGGCGTTTGGCGCCTCTCTTCCTCGGCGAGAGGTCGACCGGCGCTGATCAACATCATCCGCTCCGCCTAGGAGGGCGTCTCGACCGTCGCCAGCGCCTGAGCGGCAAGACCCTCGCCGCGGCCGGTGAATCCCATGCCCTCGGTCGTGGTCGCCTTGACCGAGACCCGGTCCAGCGGCAGCTCCAGGATCTCCGCCAGCCGCTCGCGCATGGCCTGGCGGTGCGGCTTGATCTTCGGTCGCTCGCAAATCAGCGTCACGTCGACGTTGACCAGCCGGCCGCCCCTGGCGGCGACCAGCCCGGTGGCGTGTTTCAGGAACAGGTGGCTGGCCGCGCCCTTCCATCTCGGGTCCGTGGGCGGGAAATGGTCGCCGATGTCGCCCTCGCCGATGGCGCCCAGGATGGCGTCGGTCAGGGCGTGCAGGCCAGCGTCGGCGTCGGAGTGGCCGATCAGGGTCTGGTCGTGGTCGATGCGCACGCCGCAAAGCCACACCGCCTCGCCCGGCCCCCAGCGGTGGGCGTCGAAGCCCTGGCCGGTCCGCGTGATCCGGGCCGCGCCCGCCAGCCGTTCAGCCATCTCGAAGTCCTCGGGGAAGGTCAGTTTCATCAGCAGCGGATCGCCGGGCGCGATGGCGACCCGGCCGCCGTCGGCCTCGACCACCTGGGCGTCGTCCGTCGGCTCTCCCAGGGGCCAGGCGGCGTAGGCGGCCAACAAGCGGTCGCGGCGGAAAGCCTGGGGCGTCTGGGCGCGCCAGAGGCCGTCGCGCGAGGTGGTGGTCAGCCCGGCCTCGCCCTCGCGCTTGAGGGTGTCGGCGACGGGCAGGGCGGGGATGGCGCCGTCGGCGCCGTCCAGCGCCTTGAGCAGGGCGGCGACGTGGGCGGCGGTCACGAAGGGACGGGCGGCGTCATGGACGAGGACCGGTTCGGCGGGCGGGCCGTCCAGCGCGGCAAGGCCGTTGCGGACGGAGTCGGCCCGGATCGTGCCCCCGCGCGTGGTGCGCCAGCCGGTCAGTCCGGCCAGAGCCGTGTCGACCAGCGGCTCGCCGTCTTCGGAGACGACGACGACGATCTGGCGGGCTCCGGCGGACAACAGCGCCTCGACCGACCAGCGCAGGACGGGCTTGCCCGCCAGCGCTCGCCATTGTTTGGCCAGCCCGGGCCCGGCGCGGGTTCCGCCGCCCGCGGCGACGATGACGACCGAAAAGCTCATGCCGACTGTCTAGGGGGCCGCGCGGGCGTGGGGAAGAGGGCGGTGGCGCCGGGCTTGCTGACAGCCCTTTACCGCACCGCACAATGTGCCTAAAAAGAATGCGATTGAGGTGATTACAGAATGAGCAGCAAGCTCACGGTCGGGGATATCGAGATACCGGGGCGCGTGTGGATCGCGCCGATGACGGGCATTTCCGACCTGCCTTTCCGCAACGCCGCCGCCCGGCTGGGCGCGCCGTACGCGGCGACCGAGATGGTTGCCTGCGCCGAGTTCGCGCGCGGTCGCCCCGACGTGCTCCGACGCGCGGCGATGGGCGAGGGCGAGGGCCTGATGATCGTCCAGCTGGTCGGCCGCGAGGCGCGCTGGGTGGCAGAGGGCGCGCGACTGGCCGCCGAGGCGGGCGCCGATATCATCGACCTGAACTTCGGCTGCCCGGCTCGCGAGGTGACCGGCGTACAGTCCGGCTCGGCCCTGATGCGCGATCTGGACCTGGCTGAAAGCCTGGTCGCCGCAGCCGTCGAAGCCGTCGACGTGCCGGTAACGGTGAAGATGCGCCTGGGCTGGGACGACGCCAGCCGCAACGCGCCGGAGTTCGCCCGCCGCGCCGAGGCGGTGGGGGCCAGGGCGCTGACGGTTCACGGCCGGACCCGCTGCCAGTTCTACAAGGGCGCCGCAGACTGGGCCGCTGTTCGGGCGGTCAAGGACGCGGTGTCTGTGCCGGTCATCGTCAACGGCGATATCGTCGACGGCGCGACGGCCGCCGCCGCGCTGGAACAGTCCGGGGCCGACGGCGTCATGGTCGGACGCGGCATTGTCGGACGCCCCTGGATCGCGCGGTCGATCGAGGCCGAGCTCGACGGCCGACCGCAGGAGGCCGAGCCTGACATGGCCGAGCGCCTCGTGATCGCCATCGACCACTTCCGCGACAGTCTGGACTTTTACGGCGCGCGACTGGGCCTGCGGATGTTCCGCAAGCATCTGGCCGCCTACATCGAGGCTGCGCCCTGGCCGGCCGAGGCGCAGCTCCGCCGCGAGGCCCGCGCCCGGCTCTGCAGCCTGGACGATCCGGCGGCCGTCGAGGCCGAACTGACAGCCCTCTGGTCCCGGCCTGCGCAAAGGATCGCCGCATGAACGGCCGCCCCTATCCCACCGGCGGCGCGCGGGCCGCGGACCTGAAGTCCGCCGCCTTCGATCAGAGCCCGGAACCGGCGCTGCTGATCGACGGCGACGGCGCTCTTTCGGCCGCCAACGAGGCCGCAGAGGCGCTGTTCGGTCAGGGCCTTGGCCTGTTGTCGCGCGGCCGGGTCACCGGCGCCCTGCCGCCGGACTCGCCGCTGGTCGCCCTGATCGCCCGCGCGCTGGATGAGGGGGTTCGGGTGCGCGAGCACGCCGTCGAGATCGCGTTGTTCGGACATCCGGCCTTCGAGGCCGACTGCGCCGCCACGCCGCTGGGCGACGATGCCGTGCTGTTGACCCTGCATGTGCGCGGGGGAGGTCTGGGCGCCGAGCGGGGCGGCGATCCGGCCGGACTGCGGTCCGTGGTCGGACTGGGCCGCATGTTGGCCCACGAGATCAAGAACCCGCTGGCCGGCATCCGCGGCGCCGCCCAGCTGCTGAAGACCGGCGCGGCGGCCGAGGACCAGCCCCTGGCCCAGCTGATCGTAGACGAGACCGAGCGGATCCGCCGGCTGGTCGACCGCATGGAAGCCTTCAGCGACGACGCCCCGCCCGAGCGCGAGGCGGTCAACATCCACAAGGTTCTGGACCGCGTGCGGGCGCTGGTCGCCAACGGCGTCGCCGACGGCCTGCAGCTGAAGGAACGCTACGACCCGTCGCTGCCGCCGACCTGGGGCAACGAGGACCAGCTGATCCAGATCTTCCTGAACCTGGTCAAGAACGCCGCCGAGGCCGCCCATGCCCGCGGCGACGGGCGCGGCGCCATCACCGTCTCCACCGCCTGGCGACCCGGCGTCCGGGTCCGGGGCAGCGACGGCCAGGTGCTCAAGGGCGCGCCGCTGGAGGTCAGAATCCAGGACAATGGTCCGGGCGTGCCGCCCCATATGCGTGACCATCTGTTCCAGCCGTTCGTCACCTCCAAGGCGTCGGGAGCGGGGCTGGGCCTCGCCCTCTGCGCCAAGCTCGTCACCGGGCATGGCGGACTGATCGACTTCGAATCCGAGCCGGGCCGGACCGTGTTCCGCGTCCTCCTGCCCGTAGCCAGTATCGAGAGCGCCGAATGAACGCCGCCGCCAACGCATCGAAGAAGATCCTGATCGCCGATGACGACAGCTCGATCCGGCTGGTCCTCAGTCAGGCGTTCACGCGCCTGGGCTACCAGGTCCGGGCCACGGGCAACGCCTCGACCCTGCTCAAGTGGGCGGAGGAGGGCGAGGGCGATCTGATCCTCACCGACGTGATGATGCCCGACGAGAACGTGTTCAACGTGCTGCCGCGCATCCGCAAGGAACGGCCCAAGCTGCCGATCATCGTCATGAGCGCGCAGAACACCCTGCTGACGGCCGTCAACGCCGCTGACGCCGGGGCGTTCGAGTACATCTCCAAGCCCTTCGACCTCGACGACATCACCGCCGCCGCTCGCCGCGCCCTGTCGCGGCCGGCCGACAGCGAGGCGGCCAAGGCCCAGGCCCGGGCCATGAAGGACGAGCGCCTGCCGCTGATCGGCCGTTCGGCGGCGATGCAGGAGGTCTACCGCACGGTTGCCAGGCTGGTCGGGGCCGACCTGACGGTGCTGATCCTGGGCGAAAGCGGCACCGGCAAGGAGCTGGTCGCCCGGGCGCTGCACGACCTTGGGCGCCGTCGCGACGGCCGCTTCGTGGTCATCAACCTGGCCGCGGTGCCGCGCGAGCGGGTCGAGACCGAGCTTTTCGGGCGGGGCGGGGAAGACCTGGGCAAGTTGGTCGAAGCCGACGGCGGGACGCTGTTCCTGGACGAAATCGGCGACATGCCGCTGGACGCCCAGAGCCGGCTGCTGCGGGTCATCGACGGAGCCGAGCCGGCGATCAATCCCAGGACCAGCCGTCCGCCCAACGTGCGGATCATCGCCGCCACCAATCGCGACCTGCGCGGGTTGATCCAGCAGGGCCTGTTCCGCGAGGACCTGTTCTTCCGCCTCAACGTCGACCCGGTGCGGCTGCCGCCGCTGCGGGACCGGGTCGAGGACATCCCCGACCTGGCCCGCTCCTTCCTGCTGCGCGCCGCCCGCGAGGGGCTGCCGTCCAAGACCATCGACCAGTCCGCCCTGGACCGGATGAAGACCCACGACTGGCCCGGCAATGTGCGGGAGCTGGAGAACCTGGTCCGCCGCGTCTGCGCCCTGTACGGCGAGGAGCTGATCACGGCCCGCATCGTCGAGCGCGAGCTGCAGGACCATGCGCCGGTCGTCGGCGAATCGGGGCCCCTGACTCTCTCGCAGTTGATCGAACGCCACCTGGCCGCCCACTTCGCCGACCAGCCGGATGGCCTGCCGGCCGCCGGCCTTTATGACCGGGTGCTGGAGGAGGTTGAACGGCCCCTGATCCAGCTGACCCTGTCGGCGACGCGCGGCAACCAGGTGCGAGCGGCGGAAATCCTGGGCCTCAACCGGAATACACTGCGCAAGAAGATCCAGGACCTGGGCGTGGAGATGGTGCGCGGAAAGCGCTGACACTGTTCAGCCACATCCCTGTTGCAGTCAGGACGCAGTTCGACCTAGGCTAATGCAATGGTTCCAACCGCGTCACAGGACGGTAGTTTCGTCGACGCGCCGCTGCCCGCCTGGCGGCGTGTCGTCGAGTCGCGCTACCTGCTCGGCGGCGGCTACGTCGTCGCGGTCATCCTGACGATCACCGGCGCGCTGCTCGCCTCCCGCCCGCCGGAAGTCGGCCCGATCAGCGCCGGCGTCCAGGTGATGCTGGCCCTTCTGGGCTTCAATCTGGTCCTGATCCTGGTCCTCGCAAGTCTCGTGGCGATGCGGGTGCTGCGGCTCCTGCGCAGCCGTCACGCGGACGCCGGCGCGCGGCTGCAGCTTCGCTTCATGGCTATCTTCGGTCTGGCCACCGTCGCCCCGGCCATCGTCGTGGCGTTGTTCTTCGGTGGTGTTGTGATCTCCGGCGTCGATTACTGGTTCAGCCAGAAAGTCCGGACCATCGTCGAAAACTCCGCCGGGGTGGCGCGAACCTACGTCAAGGAACGGACCGACGATCTGGGTCAGAACGTCACCACGGTCGGCCAGGAGCTCAACCGCGCCCGGGACGCGCTGGACTCCTCGCCCGTCGCCTACAGCCAGTACCTGGGTCAGTTGTCCGCCGGGGTCTTCACGGCTGCCTATGTCATCGACCGGGAGGGCCGGATCATGGCCCGCGCCGAGGGGCGGGGAGCGCCGGCCTTCCTCGCGCCGCCGGCCACCAGCTTTGATTCGGCCGACGAAGGGGTGACCTCGGCGGAAACCTTTCCGGCGACGGACTTGCTGCGTGGGCTTCACCGGCTGAGCGCCTACGAGGACGCCTACCTCTATGTGATCACCGCAGCCAGTCCGGGCATCCTGGGCCAGTTGCGTGACGCCGAGGCGCAGTTGATCACCTACCGTGAGGCCGACGATAACAAGCGGCTGCTGCAGGCCGCCTTCGCCCTGACCTACGTCGAGACCGTGCTGCTGCTGCTGGTCGGCGCGGCCTGGCTAGCCATCCCGGTCGGCAATTCGATCGCCGCGCCGGTCGCACGGCTGATCCAGGCAGCCGGCCGAATCGCCCAGGGCGATCTCGGCGCCCGGGTCGATACGGCGCGACAGCCTGAAGAGATGGCCATGTTGTCGAGAGCTTTCAACAATATGACGAATGATCTTCAGGTTCAGCAAGTCGCCCTTAAGACCGCCAGCCTGGATGCTGAAACCCGTCGGACCTTTATCGAGACCGTGCTGTCGGGCGTCAGCGCCGGGGTCATCGGCCTCGATGGCGCCGGGGCGGTGTCGGCCAGCAACCGCCAGGCGGCCGTGCTGCTGGGCGTCGAACCCGGCGCCATGGCAGGACTGCCGCTTGAGGCCCTGGCTCCCGAACTGGTCGCCGTCGCTGGACGGGCCGTAGAGATCCGCGGTGAGGTCGAGGAAGAGGTCGACGTCGTCCGGGGCGCCGAGACCCGCCGGCTCCGCGTGCGAGCCAGCGGCGCGGCCGCCGACGGCGTGGTGCTTACTTTCGACGACATCACCCGCCTGATCACCGCCCAGCGCAACGCCGCCTGGAAGGACGTCGCCCGACGTATCGCCCACGAGATCAAGAACCCGCTGACCCCGATCCAGCTGTCGGCCGAGCGCATCCGGCGCAAATATCGCAAGGAGATCACCAGCGACCTGGAGACCTTCGACCGCTGCACCGACACCATAATCCGCCAGGTCGGCGACATCGGCCGTATGGTCGATGAGTTCTCCGCCTTCGCCCGCATGCCGACGCCGCGCTTCGCCGAGACCGACCCGGCCGAGATGCTGCGCCAGGCGGTGTTCGCCCAGCGTGTGGCCAGTCCGGAGCTCGTGGTCGATATGGAGGACCCGCCGCAGGGCCAGGTGTTGACCTGCGACGAGCGGATGGTCGGCCAGGCGCTGGCCAATATCCTCAAGAACGCCGCCGAAGCCGTCTCCGGGCGCAATCTGGCGGCGGGCGAGGGGCGCATCCATGCGGCCCTGCGCCTTGAGGGCGAGACGCTGTCCTTCGTCGTCGAGGACAACGGCGTGGGCCTCCCGTCGCGGGATCGCGACCGGCTCACCGAACCCTATGTGACCACCCGCGAGAAGGGCACCGGCCTTGGCCTCGCGATCGTGAAGCGGATCTGCGAGGATCACGGCGGCGAACTGGCGTTGGGGGACGCCCAGTCACTGTCGGGGGCTCGCGTCACACTGATTTTTCCAACCGCGCGTAGGACGGCCGCGCCTGAAATGAAGGAGGCGGCTCATGGCGGCTGACGTTCTGGTCGTCGATGACGAGGCGGACATCCGCGAACTGGTATCCGGTATCCTCTCGGATGAGGGCTACGCGGTGCGAACCGCCGCCGACTCCGAACAGGCTCTGGCGGCGATCAGGGCGCGCAAGCCCACGCTCATCGTGCTCGACATCTGGATGCACGGCGGAGGCATGGACGGCCTGGAGCTGCTGGATCTGGTCAAGACCCTCGACGCCGACCTGCCGATCATCATGATCAGCGGCCACGGTAACATCGAGACGGCGGTCAACGCCATCAAGCGCGGCGCCTACGAGTTCCTCGAGAAGCCGTTCAAGTCCGACCGGCTGCTGATGGTGGTCGAACGGGCCATCGAGCAGGCCAGCCTCAAGCGCGAGAACCGCCGCCTGCGCACCCAGACCCTGACGCCCGACGGGCTGATCGGACGGTCGGCGGCGGCCCAGCAGCTGCGCCAGCTGGTCGCCAAGGTGGCGCCGGCCAACAGCCGCGTTCTGATCGCCGGTCCCGCCGGCTCCGGTAAGGAACTGGTCGCCCGGCTGATCCACGGCTCCAGCCCGCGGGCCAAGGGCGAGTTCGTGGCCATCAGCGCCGCCGGCATGGCCCCCGAGCGCATGGACTTGGAACTGTTCGGCGCCGAAGGGGAGGGTGGCCGGCCCAGCCGCATCGGCGTGTTCGAGCGCGCCCACGGCGGCACTCTCTACCTCGACGAGGTGGCGGACATGCCGCGCGAGACCCAGAGTCGCATCCTGCGGGTGCTGGTCGAGCAACGCTTCCGGCGCGTGGACGGCGACAGCGACGTCCAGGTCGACGTGCGGGTCATCTCGTCCAGCAGCCGTGACCTGCGCGAGGAGATCGCCGCGGGCCGGTTCCGCGAGGACCTGTTCCACCGCCTCAACGTCGTGCCGATCCGGGTGCCCGGCCTGGCCGAGCGTCGTGACGACCTGCCCGAGCTGATCACCTATTTCATCGACCGCATCGCCGAGGCCACCGGCCTGCCACGCCGGCGACTGGCCGAGGACGCCCTGGCGACTCTGCAGGTCCATGAATGGCCGGGCAACGTCCGGCAGCTGCGCAACAACGTCGAGCGGATGATGATCCTGGCCTCCGGCGATCCGAACGAGCCGATCACGGCAGCCATGCTGCCCTCCGAGGCCCCGCCGGACTCGCAGGGCAGCGCCATCGGGACCGAGAGGATCATCGCCCTGCCGCTGCGCGAGGCCCGGGAGCTGTTCGAGCGTGAGTATCTGAATGCCCAGATCCTGCGCTTTGGCGGAAACATCTCCCGCACCGCCGCCTTCATCGGTATGGAGCGGTCGGCGCTGCACCGGAAGCTGAAGTCCCTCGGCCTGACGGGTACGCGTATCATCGAGGACGTGGAGGACTGATGTCGCGCTGGGCTTACGTCAACGGTCGCTTTGTCCGGCACGGCGACGCGGCGGTTCACATCGAGGATCGCGGCTACCAGTTGGCCGACGGCGTCTACGAAGTCTGGGCGGTGATGGGCGGCAAGCTTGTCGACAGCCTTGGCCACTTCGAGCGGCTCGAGCGCAGCCTCGACGAATTGCGCATCGCCCGGCCGATGGGCCGCAAGGCGCTGGAGCTGGTGCTGCGCGAGGCGGTGCGCCGCAACCGGGTCCGCTATGGCCTCGTCTATCTGCAGGTCACGCGCGGCGTCGCGCGCCGCGACCACGCCTTCCCCGACCCACAGCCGCTGCCGGCCATGGTGGTCACCGCCAAGACCCTCGACCGCAAGGCGGCGGAGGCGCGAGCGGCCAAGGGCGTCGGCGTCATCACCCTGCCCGAGAACCGTTGGGGTCGCTGCGACATCAAGACGGTGGGCCTGCTGCCCAACGCCATGGCGAAGCAGGCGGCCAAGGAGCAGGGCTGCGCCGAGGCCTGGTTCGTCGACCCCGACGGCCTCGTCACCGAGGGGGCCTCGTCGAATGCCTGGATCGTCGACGCCGACGGGGTTCTGCGCACACGCGACACCACCGCCAACATCCTGCGCGGCGTGACCCGCAAGAGCGTCATCGCGCTGCTGGGCGAGCAGAACATCCGCTTCGAGGAACGCGCCTTCACGCCCCAGGAAGCCAAACAGGCTCGCGAGGCGTTCATCACCGGGGCCGGCGCGCTGGTGCTGCCGGTTGTGACGGTGGACGGCAAGGTGATCGGCGACGGTGTTCCGGGCCCGGTGGCGACGCGGTTGCGGGCGCTCTACATAGAAGCCGCCCAAGCTTCGGTCATCTGACGCTTGGCGGGCCGTTCGCGGTTGCGGACGCCGCCGATAAGCGCCAAGCATTACGGGCTTGCGTGTGTGGAGGGCCTACTGCCTTCCGGCCAAGAACAAGAAGGGGAATCCCCATGACCGACAAGAAACAGAACCTGCAGGACACCTTCCTCAACAGCGTGCGGAAATCCAAGACCCCACTGACCATCTTCCTCGTGAACGGTGTGAAGCTGCAGGGTGTGGTGAGCTGGTTCGACAACTTTTGTGTCCTTCTGCGCCGCGACGGCCAGTCCCAGCTGGTGTACAAGCACGCTATCTCGACAATCATGCCCGCCCAGCCGGTCCAGCTGTACGAGCCCGGTCCCGAACAAGACGATTGACCCAACTCATTGACCACGGCGTCCCGATCCAGAAGGCGCTGGTCCTACACCCCGTAAGGCCTGCACAGGCCCTGTCGCGAAATCCCCAGGCCCGGCTTGAGGAGGCGGTGGGGCTGTCCCTGGCGCTCGACCTTGAGGTGGTCGAGGCCCGGGTCGTGCCGCTGCGCGAGCGATCGCCCGCCACCCTGTTCGGCAAGGGCAAGGTCGAGGAACTGCGCCTGCTCTGCGAGGTCGAGTTGATCGACGTCGTGGTCGTCGATGACGCGCTTTCGCCCGTCCAGCAGCGCAATCTGGAGAAGGCTTGGGACGTCAAGGTCGTCGACCGCAGCGGCGTGATCCTGGAGATCTTCGGCCGCCGCGCGCGCACCAAGGAAGGCGTGCTGCAGGTCGAGCTGGCCCGGCTGGAGTACGAAAAGTCCCGGCTGGTCCGCACCTGGACCCACCTTGAGCGCCAGCGCGGCGGCACCGGCAGCACCGGCGGCCCTGGCGAAACCCAGATCGAGCTCGACCGTCGCCAGATCGCCGACCGCATCATTCTGATGAAGCGGCAGCTGAAGGAGGTGCGGCGCACCCGCACGCTGCACCGCTCGGCCCGCAAGAAGGCGCCGTACCCGACCATCGCGCTGGTCGGCTACACCAACGCCGGCAAGTCGACGCTGTTCAACCGCCTGACCGAGGCTGACGTGGTGGCCGAGGACATGCTGTTCGCCACGCTGGACCCGACCCTGCGGACCGTGAAGCTGCCCGGCGGACGGCCGGCCATCCTGTCCGACACGGTGGGCTTCATCTCCGACCTGCCGCACGAGCTCGTCGAGGCCTTCCGCGCCACCCTGGAGGAGGTGCAGGAGGCCGATGTGGTCCTGCATGTCCGCGACATCGCCAATGTCGACACCGACGCCCAGAAGCGTGACGTCGAGACGGTGCTGAAGGAGTTGGGGGTCACCCTCGACGAGGGACGCCGGATCATCGAGGTCTGGAACAAGGCCGACCTGCTGGAGGAGGACGACCGCATCGACGCCGAGGGCGCGGCGCGGCGCGGCGACGCCGCGTTGGTGTCGGCCGTCACCGGCGAGGGCTGTGAGGCGCTGTTGCAGAGGCTGGCGGTGCTGGTCGACGTGACCCCCGAGATCGACGTGGTCCTGAGCCAGTCGGACGGCGAGGCCCTGGCCTGGCTCTACCGGCACGGCCGCGTCGTCGGCCGCCACGACGGCGAGACGGACCTGCACCTTCGCGTCCGGCTCGACGGTCAGGCGCTGGGCCGGTTCGAGCGGCTGTTCCCGACCGCGCAGGTCGCCGAGGCCGAGGCGTGAAACGCGCGGTCATTGCCGCTATCCTCGCCGTGATGACCGCCTGCGCCCCGCCAACCGAAGCCTTCGCCGCCGATACGATCAGCTTCAGCGACCTGCTGGCCCGGCCGCGGACGGCCGCCGACGCGAAAATCGCCTATGGACCCGGCGCGCAGCAGTTCGGCGAGCTGTGGCTGCCGAAGGGGCAGGGGCCATTCCCGGTGGTCGTTCTGATTCATGGCGGTTGCTGGCAGGCTGATCTGCCGGGCACGGAGCTGATGGACTATCTGGCCGCCGATCTGCGTGATCGCGGCTATGCCGTCTGGAACCTCGAGTACCGCCGCATCGGCCATTCTGGCGGCGCCTGGCCGGGGACCTTTGGGGACATCGCGACAGGGCTGGACCACCTGCGGGCCATCGCTGTAACGCGCGTGCTCGATCTGTCGCGCGTTGTACTGGTTGGCCACTCGGCGGGAGGGCATCTGGCGACGTGGGCGGCGGCGCGCTCCGGACTGCCCGCCGGCAGCGCGCTCTTGGTGGCCGATCCGCTCCCGGTGAGCGGCGTTGTCAGCCTGGCCGGGATCAACGACCTGGAAGCATTCCGCGCGACCGGTCCCGACCGCTGCGGCGGCCCCCAGACCATTGATGACCTGGTCTCGGTGGCGACCCGCGCCGGGCAGGACGTCTATGCCGACACCTCGCCGGCGCGGCTGCCGGCGCCGGCAGCGCCGGTCGTGGTCATCTCCGGCGAACTGGACCCCATCGTTCCGCCAGCCTTCGGCCCGCCGTTCGCGGCCCGCTGGTCAGCGACCGAACTGACCATCAAGGATGCTGGCCACTTCGAGCTGATCGACCCGACCAGCCCGGCGTGGCGGGAGGTGATCCTGCCGCTGATCGAGGGGATGCTGCCTCGCTGACCCCCTCACACCGTCATGGCCCGACTTGTTCGGGCCACCCATGAACACGGGCGGGCAGGGTAAATGTAAAGCGGAACGGCCGAGCGTTTGCAGGCTGGCCATCACGCATGGGTGGCCCGAACAAGTCGGGCCATGACGGAGAGCGGGCTGCCCGTCTGGGGACACGGACTGAAGTGCATGTCCCCGACCCGTTACGCCGCCAGCGCGCCCCACATCGCCATGGCCAGGCTGAAGGCGCGCATGTCGCCGGTGGTCGTGCCGGCCATGCGGTTCATCGCGTAGGCGAAGGTGGTGTGGGCGTCCATGTCGATGATGACCAGCGAGCCGCCGTATCCGCCCCAGTAGATGGTGTTGGGATTGGGCAGAGGCACCATGCCGCCGGCCAGGCCAAAGCCCATGCCGTAGCGGACCGGAATGCCCAGCACGAGGTCCTTGCCCTCGATCTGCAGCTCCAGCGCCTTGCGGCAGCCGGCTTCGGACAGGAAGCGCCTGCCCTTGGCCACGCCGCCGTTGGCGAGGATCGACTGGACCAGAGCCACCGACCGGGCGTTGCCCGTTCCACCGGCCGCCGGGATCTCCGCGCCGCGCCATTCCCGGGTGCGAGTCGCCGAAACATCGATGGGCGGATTGTTGATCTTGTAGGTCCCCGAACCTTCGCCGATCGAGGCGTCGGCCGGCGGCGGCGGGATCAACTCGGCGACTCGGTGATCTTCCGAGGCGGGCAGGCCGATGTGGAAGTCCGCGCCCAGCGGCCCGGCGATCTCCTCGCGGAACACCGTGCCCAGCGACTTGCCGGTGATGCGGCGGATGACCTCGCCGACCAGGAACCCCTGGCTCATGGCGTGGTAGCCGGGGGCGCTGCCGGGTTCCCAGAACGGCGCCTGGGCCGCCAGCAGGGACGTGGCCCTCTCCCAGTCGTAGAGCATCTCGCCGGTCGCCGGCAGCGCCCAGCCGGACACCCCGGCCGAGTGGCTCATCAGCTGGCTGACCTTGATGTCCTGTTTGCCGTTGGCGGCGAACTCCGGCCAGTACTTCGCGACCGGCGCGTCGAAATCCAGCTCGCCGCGGTCGGCGACCATCAGCGCTGTCAGGGCGGTCATGGTCTTGGTGGTCGAGTAGACGTTGACGATGGTGTCTTCCACCCACGGCTGCGTGCCGGCCGCGTCGGCGAAGCCGCCCCAGAGATCGACGACCGTCTCGCCCTCCAGCGTGGCGCAGAACGAGGCGCCGAGGTCGGCGCCGCTGGCCAGGTTGTCCTCGAAGACCTTGCGGACCTCGGCGTAGCGGTCGTGCGTGAATCCCTGAACCGAGCCGTCGGCCATGGTCGTATCCCCCAGTTTTTTTGTCAGCCTAGCAGCAGGGAAACGGGCAGGTCACTGGTTACCCAGCGGAACGCTCCGCAGCTTTCGCCGCGTCCCACAGGGCGTCCATTTCGGCCAGGTCGGACTGCTCCGGCGTTTTCCCCCGCTCCGCAAGCGCCGCCTCGATGAAGCCGAAGCGGCGGACGAACTTGGCGTTGGTGGTGCGCAGGGCGTCCTCGGGCTCGATGTCCAGCTCTCGCGCCAGGTTGGCAAGGACGAACAGCACGTCGCCCAGCTCGCCCCGCATCTTGTCCCGGTCTCCCGACTCGATCTCGACCCTCAGTTCCCCGACTTCCTCGTCGAGCTTGTCGAGGACTTCCTTCACGCTGGGCCAGACGAAGCCGACGCGGGCGGCGCGCTTGTTCAGCTTCACCGCCCGGGTCAGGGCGGGCAGGCCGACGGGCACGTCGTCCAGGATGCCGGTCCGGGCCTTCCCGGCGCGTTCCTGCTGCTTGATCACCTCCCAGGCGACGGTCTGCTCGCCGCTGGTGCGCACCTGCGCGTCGCCGAACACATGCGGGTGGCGGCGGACCATCTTGTCGTTGATGGCGTCGGCGACGTCGGCCAGGTCGAAGGCGCCCTGCTCCTCCGCCATCCGGGCATGAAAGACGACCTGCAGGAGGAGGTCGCCCAGCTCCTCCTTCAGGTCCTTCAGGTCATTGCGCTCGATGGCGTCGGCGACCTCATAGGCCTCCTCGACCGTGTAGGGCGCGATGGTCGCGAAGGTCTGTTCCAGGTCCCAGGCGCAGCCGGTGACCGGGTCGCGCAGCCTGGCCATGATCTCGACCAGCCGCTGGAGGGAGTCCTGCACGCTACTCGGCGACGGTGTTGGCGACGGGCTGGACAACGGCGATATCCTCGGGGACCGGCGGGGGTTGCATGCCGTCCTTGACGCCGAGCTGGCGCAGAATCTCGGCGTGCTTTTCCTCGGTAAGGGGATAGCCGATCATACAGGCGGCCGCGAGCAGGCCGACGATGCCAGGCGCCAGGGCGTAGAGCACCTGCAGACCCTGCATCGACAGGGCGGTGCTGTTGGCCGCGTTCTTGGCGTCGAAGCCGAGCCCGTCGAGCAGGAACAGGCTGCAGACCGCCAGGGCTGCGCCGACCTTCACCGTGCCGGTCAGGATGGCGTAGAGCAGGCCGGTGCGATCCTTGCCCGAGGCCAGACGCTCTTCGTCGCCATAGTCGGCCAGCATCGAGCGCAGCAGCAACGCGCCCGCGGAGTAGGGGATGCCGGCCGCGATCAGGAAGGGAACCGCCAGCCAGAACTGGCCGGCGGGCAGGGTGACGACAAGGAACTGGACCACAGCATAGGTGACGCAGGCCGCGATCAGGGCCTTTGCCTTGCCGACCTTCTTGGCCAGCAGGGTCCAGACGAAGCCGCCGAGGATGGCGGCCAGGAAGTAGAACAGCAGGAGGGTCGAGGCCTCCAGGAAGGTGAATTGCTTCACCCGTGTGAAGAAGAAGAAGAACAGCGTGCCGGCGATGCCGGGCGCCAGGCCGGTCAGCAGGTCGGCGGCCAGGATTCGGACCACGGTCGGACGTCCGAGCAGGCGGAAATAGTCCTTCAGCGAAGTCTTCTCGGGGTTGCTGTCCTCGATCACCGCCGGCTCGGGCACGCGCCACAGCGCCAGCAGCGCCATGAGCGGCAGCAGGGCGACGATGAACCAGCCCTGGCCGCCGATGATCTCGGTCTCGCTGTCGCCCAGGCCGATGCGGCTGAGCAGCAGCGGCAGGGTCAGGATCATGATCATCCCGACGACGTTGCCGGTCTGCCAGAAGGCGTAAATCCGGGACCGCTCATGATAGTCGGTGGTCAGCTTCGAGGCCCAGGAGGTGTGGGCCAGGGTGGCGATCGACAGGCCGAAATAGACCACGATCAACCAGAACCACAGATAACCGGCTCCCACCCCGGGCTTGGCCATGAACAGCATGTAGATGGCCAGCATCAGGAACGGGATGCTGATCGCCAGCCAGCCCTTGAAGCGGCCGAACGACCAGCGCGTGCGGTCCAGGATCGTGCCGAACACCGGGTCGAATCCGATGTCGATCAGCCGGACCATCACGAAGGCCAGGCTGACGGCCGACAGGTTCACCCCGAGCGTCTCGGAGTAGTAGTGGGGAAGGGTGATCACCAACGGCAGGCCGAAGGCCGCCAGCGGAAGGCACGGTGCGGCGAAGGCCGCGAGGGTCAGGAAAGATCGTCGGCCGCCGGCCATGTCGCCTCACGCAATGGGGTCGGCGAATTGTTATCGCCGTTCACGGGCAAGAGACCGCGTGAACGGCGATGGGGCAAGCCAGAAGTTCTGCTACCTCGCGGCCAGTACGTCGCCGCGGGCCACCTTGCGGGCGAAGCGGTCGAAGCTGGTCTCCGCGTCGCTCCAGGTGCCGGCGGCAAAGGTGCTGAGGAAGTCGCTTTCGTACCAGCGGTAGCTGACCGGAACGGCCCCGTCGGCCGTGACCAGCGTGCCCGACAGCGTCGCGCCCCCGATGCCGCGGCTTTCATAGGACAGACCCGGCGTGCGGGTCATCTGCCGCATCGTGGGGCGGTTCGGCGTGGCGTCCTCGATGACGAGGTTGAGCACCGCGCCGTCGGCGCTCAGACCGCCGGAGCGGCCCAGCTCGCGCTCCAGCGAATCGCGCAGGTCCCGCTTCAGGAAGTCGAGGTCGCGGGCGTCCACGGTGTCGGTCTTGCCGGCAAGCTCGGGCCCGATGTCGATGTTGATCGTCGAGATGCCGGCCGGCGCGGCCTGGGCCGAAACGGCCAGGGCGGCGGCGATCGCCGTGGTGGTCAGGAAGGCGGGCAGGCGCATGCGCTTGTCTCCAGTGTCGTCGTCAGTCCCTCATCCCCAGAATGGGCCTCGCCGGCGCGGTCCGCAAGGGACAGCGCCCGGCCGGTCAGGACTTCTTGAACTGGCTCACCGCCTGGACGCAGGCGCGGTTCAGCGCCGAAGCGCCGGCCAGCGCCCGCATCTGGAACAGGGTCGGATCGGCGACGTACTGGTAGGTGTTATGGGCGTAGGCGAAGGTCGGACCGCTGTCGCCCGGCGCGGCCATGCCGCTGTTCACCCGTGAGTTCCACCAGGCGACGTCGTCCCGGTTGGAGTAGCTGGAGCTTTCCACCAGCTGGCCGGCCTGACCCAGCCTGACCCGCTTCTGCAGCGCGCCGCGCCCGCCGTCGCCGGCGATCTTGTTGCGGGCGTGATAGACATTCAGACCGCTGAACAGCTCGACCATGTAGAGGCCGGGATCAACGCTGACGCTGGCGCCGCCGGAGTAGATGCTGTTACCGGACCGGGTGAGATGGGCCACGTCAATGACCAGGGTCGGGATCAGGATCACCGCGTCCAGCTCGAAGCCGATCATGTGCAGCGCCTTCACCGACGCCTGGTCGAACGGCGACTTGTCGGTCAGCGGGTTGTCGACCGCGGTCAGGTAGAGCCCCTGGCCGGTCGGCGGCACCATGACGACGCGGCGCGCGTCGGCCACCGGCTGCTTGCGGAACGGGATCGCCGAACTCTTCAGCGCCTGGAAGCCCTGGGTGGCGTGCATCTGCTCGACGGTCAGCATGGGCCGGTCAATCCCGGCCTGGGCGAGCTGGCTGATCAGGTCGGCCTGGGCCTTCGCCGCGATGGTCTGCATGAGCTCGACCGTCATGCCGGCCAGTTGCACCGCCGAACTGACCTGGACGTTGTTGCCCGACGCCATGGCGCCCAGCCCGCTCTGGAACACCAGTCCGAAGTTGTAGCCCATCACCCCGACGTTCTTCGACGGTCCCAGGGCGGAGAAGTTCCGGTAGTTAAGGTCCTTGTAGCCCAGGGCGCTGACGTCAGCGTAGCTCTGGGCCGTGGCCGGACCGGCGGCGGCCAGGCTGGCGCCGGTCAGACCCGTGGCGGCGGCGCCGCCGAGAAAGTCACGTCGTTTCATCACCATGTCCCTCCAGAGCAGGTCGCGAGGCTCACCGGCCTTCGGGTCAGGATGAAATGTCGGGAACCCGACATTCGCCCCCAGAAAGTGGGGTTCCGCCAAGGCAGGCTGGAGGCGCGCGGCGGGGACCTCTAGGCTGGGTCAAAACAGGGCAGGGAGACAATGTCATGAGCGATCTGGTGCTGCGCGAGGACGTCGGGGGGGCGGCGATCCTGACCCTGAATCGCCCCGACAAGCTGAACTCCCTGAACGTGCCGGTGTTCGAGGCGCTGGAGGGCCATGTGAAGGCCATCGAGGCGGCCCCGGGCGGTGTGGCGGTCGTGGTGCTGCGCGGGGCAGGGCGCTGTTTCTCGGCCGGCCACGACCTGGGCGACATCGCCACGGGCGAGAAGCTGCCGCGCGCCAACTACCAGTCGCATGTCATTGAAAGACTGGCCGATCTTCCGCTGCCGGTGATCAGCGCGGTGCACGGCCACTGCTACACCGGCGCGCTGGAGCTGGCCCTGGCCGGGGACATCATCCTGGCCTCCGAGAACGCGAAGTTCGCCGACACCCATGCCCGCTGGGCCCTGACCCCGGTCTGGGGCCTGAGCCAGCGCCTGCCGCGCCGGGTGGGGACCTACAAGGCGCGCGAGATGATGTTCACCTGCCGCACCTATTCGGGCCGCGAGGCCGAGGCCATGGGTCTGGCCAACAGCTGCGTCGCCGACGACCTGTTCGAGTCGGCGATTCACGCCCTGGTCGCCGAGATCGCCGCCAACTCGCCGTTCAGCCATGCGGCCAACAAGAGGCTTCTGACCCAGAGCGACGGCCTGCCGATCGGCGCGGGCCTGGCGCACGAGATCTACAAGGGCGAGGGCGTCGGTCCCGACATGCGCGACCGCATCGCCGCCTTCGCCGCTCGCAGCAAGAAGGGGTAGGGGGCTCTTAAGCCCCCTTCAGCAACACCTCGGCGATCTGGATGGCGTTGAGCGCCGCGCCCTTGCGCAGGTTGTCGCCACTGACGAACAGCGCCAGCCCGTGTTCCACGGTCGGGTCGGCGCGGACGCGGCCGACGAAGACCGGGTCCCGACCGGCGGCGGCCAGCGGGTTGGGCGCTTCGACCAGAACCACGCCCGGCGCCTTGGCCAGCAGAGCCAGCGCCGCTTCCGGCGACAGCGGACGCTCGAACTCCAGGTTCATCGACAGCGAATGGCCGGTGAACACCGGCACCCGCACACAGGTGCCGCTGACCGGCAGATCCGGGATGCCGAGGATCTTGCGCGTCTCGTCACGCAGCTTGGTCTCTTCCTCGGTGTAGCCGTCCTCGCCCAGCACATAGTTCAGGGAGTTGATGTTGAAGGCCATGGTCGACGACCACTTGGCGGCGGGCGGGAAGGGGATGGCGTCCCCATTCCGGGCCAGAGCGGCCGCGCCGCCGCCCGCCGCCGCGACCTCGGTCTCCAGGATGCGGATGCCCTCGACGCCGGCGCCGGACACGGCCTGGTAGGTGCTGGCGACCAGGCGCTTTAGGCCGGCGGCGTCATGCAGCGGGCGCAGGGCCGGCATGGCGACCATGGTCGTGCAGTTGGGGTTGGCGATGATGCCCTTGGGGATCACGCGCAGGGCCTGCGGATTGACCTCGGACACCACCAACGGGACGTCCGGGTCGTTGCGCCAGGCCGAGGAGTTGTCGATCACGATGGCGCCGGCCGCCGCGACCTTCGGGGCCAGGGCCCGCGAGGTCGAACCGCCGGCCGAGAAGAACACCACGTCCAGGCCGCTGTAGTCAGCCGTCGCGGCGTCCTCGACGACGATCTCGCCGCCGTTCCACGGCAGGGTGGAGCCGGCCGAACGCGCCGAGGCGAAGAGGCGCAGCGTGGCGACCGGGAAGCCGCGCTCGGCCAGCAGTTCGAGCATCATCGAGCCGACGAGGCCCGTGGCGCCGACGATGCCGACGCGGGGCTGGGCGGGAAGGGAGGGTGGATTGGTCATGGCGGGCGTCTCCTTTTTGAAGGTGTGACGCGCGGGGACCTGGCTGTCTCTGGATGGAGGGCCCCGCGCTGGCTGGCGGGGCGGCGGTCCGGTCGCTGCGCTAGGCGCGCGTCCCCGAAATCGCCCCGCTGGTGCGGGTCGGTTTGCGGGTAATCGGCTTGCTGGGCGCGAAGGACATCGAAGGCGCTTTAGCGGCAAGGCGAAGCGGCCGCAATTGTGATTTTGGTCCGGGGGCTCAGCCCGCCGACCACCAACCCGTCGCCCAGCGCAGGGCCAGCAGCGCAAGTCCGATCACGAAGATCGGTCCGAAGACCTTGAAGGTGTGGCGGGTCAGGCGCTCGGGCATCAGGGTGTCTGACACCGGCGCGCCGCCCGCGTTACGTGCGACCACGGCGGTCAGCGGGCATTTCAGGCCAAAGCCGATGAAAACGACGCTCTCGACCAGAACGAGGATCAGCGCCGGCGCCAGCCAGGGGCCTCTGGCGCCGGTCAGTCCCGCGAACAGCACCAACAGGGCGCTGGCGGCCATAAGGACGTAGATGACCGTGTGCAGCAGGCGGATCAGGAACAGGCGTCGGGGGCTGGTCATCGGCTGATCGGTTGTTCAGGCTGGTCACAGGATCCTGTGAGGAGGGAGGGCGTCTTGGCGAAGCTTTTCTTTGGCATGAACCAGTCGCTGGACGGCTATGTCGACCACATGGCCTTCGCGCCGGGACCGGGGCTGTTTCGCCACTTCATCGAACAGACGCGCGGCCTGACCGGGAGCCTGTACGGGCGCAAGCTCTACGAGATCATGCGGTACTGGGACGACGACCAGCCCGGGTGGGGCGCGCCGGAGCGGGACTTCGCGGCGGCCTGGCGGAGCAAACCCAAATGGGTGGTATCGCGCTCGCTGACGTCGGTCGGTCCCAACGCCACGCTGGTCGGGGGCGGCCTCGAGGCGGCGGTACGCGGGCTGAAGACCGAGCAGGTCGGCGAGATCGAGGTCGGCGGGCCGGATCTGGCGCGCAGCCTGACCGGGCTTGGGCTCATCGATGAGTACCGCATCTACCTGCACCCGGTCGTGCTCGGCGGCGGCACGCCGTTCTTCGCCGCCGCGCGACCGCCGCTGCGGCTCGTGTCCAGTGAGCCGATGGGCGAGGATGTGGTCCAGCTGCGGTACGAACCGGCCTGACCGGGATCGGGAGGCGCTCAGGGTTGGCGGAGGGGTCGACTGCGCGCTCGGTTCGCGCCATCCATATTGCGCCTAAGGCATATTATCGGAAATATATGGATGAGCGAGGCGATCACGATGGTCAGGTTTTCGTCTCACCCATTGCCAAACGGCGACTATCGGATCACCGCCACAGCGTAATACTCCCGGTCAAACAGCCGGTAGTACAGCCAGGCCGGGACCTTGTCGTAGCCGGGCTGAACGTCGGCGATGATCTTTACCTGGGTTGTGTGGGCGTCCAGGACGGCACGCTTGCTGGCCGCCTGGCTCGGAATGCGGATGGCGAGGTCCGGAGCCGGCAGGCCCTGGGCCGGATCCTTCGGGTATCGGGTGCGGAACGCATCGACCAGCTTCAGCGCCAGCTTGACCAGGCTGGTCGGCAGCGTGGCCTGATACAGCCGCTTCACCGGAAAATCGGGTTCGGAGGCCCCGTCGTCGACCACGGCGCGGACCCAACGACCCGTCCGGGCGTGATCCGGATGGCCGTAGAAGCCAACTTTCTCGTCGAAGCTGATGACGATGCTCGGCTTTTCCTCATCGATGATCCTGCGGATCGCCGCCTTGGCGGCCGCGTCGTCAACGTCGGTCAGGCCGCCGTCGGGATAGTCCAGCACCACCACGCGCGCCGCGCCCAGCGCCTTGCCGGCGGCCCGGGCCTCCGGCGGACGAAGCGCGGCCAACTGGTCGGCGGTGTAGCCCAGGCCCTTCGCCGCTTCGCCCCGGCTCATGTAGACCAGCACGACGCGTGCCCCCTCCTCCTTCGCAAGCCGCGCCAGCGTTCCGGCGGAGGTGATTTCGTCGTCGGGATGGGCCCAGACGGCCAGAACGGTCTTCGGCGCGCCCGGAACCAGCAGGCTGCCCGCCACCGGCACGGCGCCGTCGTTGACCCGGGCGTTGGCGACCATGAACAGGACCACCGAGAGCCCGACCAGCACCGCCGCGATCCCCAGGACAACCACCAGAACCCGTTTCACAGCCCGGCCTCCACCGTCAGGCCATCATAGGCGGGCTCCACACCAGCGGGGATAGACGTCCTCAAGGCGTTGAAATCCAGATCGATATGCATGTTGGTCAGGATCGCGCGGCGCGGTTTGACCCGCGCGATCCAGCCCAGGGTGCGCTCCAGATGCGCGTGCGTCGGATGCGCCGTGTAGCGGAGGGCGTCGACGATCCAGGTATCCACGCCGCGCAGCGCCTCGAAGGCCGCATCGTCCAGGCCGTTGACGTCCGGCGAGTAGGCCAGTCCGCCGAACCGGAAGCCGGCGCAGCGCATCGACCCGTGCTCCATGTCGAAGCTGTTGACCGGAATGATCCCCGACGGACCGTCGATGGCCCAGTCCACGCCATGCGCGGGCAGATCGCGGGCCTCCAGAATGGCCGGATAGCCGCCGTGGCTCTGGAAGATGTAGTCGAACTTGCGGGTCAGGCTGGCGCGGGTGGCGGCGTCCATCCAGGCCGGGATCTTCGCCCGCTGACGGATGAAGAAGGCGCGGACGTCGTCGATGCCGTGGGTCTGGTCGGCGTGGTCGTGGCTGAACAGCACGCCGTCGAGCCGCCTGATGTCGGCCGCGATGGCCTGCTCCCGGAAGTCCGGTGAAGTGTCGACCAGCACCGTGGTCTCCGCCCCCTCCCCGTCCTGCGCCTTGCGACGGACCAACAGCGAGCAGCGCAGCCGCCGGTTCTTCGGCTCGGCCGGATCGCAGACGCCCCAGTCGCCATCGGCCCGCGGCACCCCGCCCGAGGAGCCGCAGCCGAGGATGGTGACCGCCAGCGTCCCGCTCATGGTCGGGGGATCCGGTCGAACAGCGCGAAGAAGGCGTCCTCTGTGCGCTGCTCGGCCTCCTCCAGGCTCCAGCCGCGAATCTCGGCAAGCTTGGCCAGGATATGCGGCAGGTAGGCTGGCTCGTTGCGACGGCCGCGCATGGGCACGGGGGCCAGGTAGGGGCAGTCGGTCTCGACGATGATCCGGTCGCCCGGCATGTCCGCAATGATGTCGCGCACGTCCTGGGCGGCCTTGAAGGTGGCGATGCCGCTGACCGAGAACCAGGCCCCCAGCGCCGCTGCGCGTCGGGCCAGTTCAGGTCCGCTGGTGTAGCAGTGCATGATCAGCTTGAAGGCCCCGGCGGCGTGCTCCTCCTCGAGGATGTCGCCCATCACCGCGTCGGCCTCGCGGGTGTGGACCACCAGCGGCAGGCCGGTCTCGCGGGCGGCGATGCAGTGCTGGCGGAAGACCGCCGCCTGCACGTCGCGCGGGCTGAGGTCGTAGTGGAAGTCCAGCCCGCATTCGCCGATGCCGACCACCTTGGGACGCTGGGCGAGCAGGATGAGGTCAGCCGCCTTGAGCTCCGGATTTTCCTTCGCTTCGTGCGGATGGGTGCCGACCGTGGCCCAGATGTCCGGATGGTCCATCGCCACCCTGTGGGTGACGTCGAAGGTCGAGACCTTGTCGCTGATGTTGACCATCAGGGCGACGCCGGCGGCGCGGGCGCGGTCGATGACCGCGTCCATGTCCTGCGCGAACTGCGGGGCGTGCAGGTTGACGTGACTGTCGATAAGCATGGTCTCAGGCTGCCCTTGCCGCGGCGCGCAGCTCGCGCATCGCGGTCCAGAAGGCGTCGGCGCGGTCGAGGTTCAGCCCCTCGGTCTGGTCGGGCAGCACGCCCAGCCGCTCCCAGGCCTGGACCCAGCGGTCGAGGCCCACGCCGCCGCCGCCCGTCGCCTGACTCACGGCCATGGTGCGGATCTGGTCCATGATCCGCTCGATCAGCAGGTTGAACCGCCCCTGCCCCTCCGGGCCCCGGAAGCTGTCGGCCAGCGCCAGCAGCGCGCCGTCGTCCAGGCGCGGCAGGCTGCGCAGGATCTCGTGCGCCTCATCGTCGGCCTTCAGCGCGTCGGCCGCCGCCAGCCGCAGGGCCAGCCCCGGCGCGCCGCCGGCCATCCGGGCCAGCCGCGTGGCCTGCTCCGGCGACAGCGAGGTGCGGGTCTCGAGGAAACCGGCGGTGATCGCTTCGCCCGGGGCGGTGAAGGCCAGACGCCGGCAGCGCGAGCGGATGGTCGGCAGCAGCCGTCCGGGCGCGTGGCTGACCAGCAGCAGCACGCCGCGCGGCGGCGGCTCCTCCAGGGTCTTGAGGATGGCGTTGGCGGCATTGACGTTCAGGTCGTCGGCCGCGTCGACGATGGCGACGCGGTAGGGCGCCGTGGCCGGGGTCTGCGAGAAGAAGGCGCCCAGCTGCCGGGCCTCGTCGACCGGGATCACCTTTCGCGGCTTGCCGTCCTCGGTGTAGCGCTCCAGCACCAGCAGGTCGGGGTGCGAGCGGGCCGAGACCTGGCGCACGACCGGGTCGGTCATCCGCGCGCCCAGCAGGCCGAAGTTGGCGTCAGGCGCGGCGCCCAGCAGCCGGCGGGCGGCGCGGAAGGCGAAGGTGGCCTTGCCGACGCCCTCAGGGCCGGTCAGCAGCCAGGCGTGGTGCAGCCGGCCGCGCTCCAGCGCGTCGAGGAAGGCCTGTTCCTGCGCCTGCGCGCCTTCCAGTGCGAAGGCGTCCCGGGGGTGGGGCGGGGCGGCGACGTCAGCCATGCCGGTGGTCCAGCCGGGGCTGTACGGCGGCCGCGATAGCGGTCTCGACTGCGTCAAGCGAGGCGGTGGCGTCGATGACCACACAGCGCTCCGGTTCGGCCTCGGCAATGTCGAGGTAGGCGGCGCGCAGGCGCTCGTGGAAAGCCGCGCCCTTGGCTTCGAACCGCTCCTCGCCGCCGTTGCGCGCCAAGGCGCGCGTGAGGCCGGATTCCACCGGCAGGTCGAAGATCAGGGTCAGGTCCGGGCGAACCTCGCCGACCACGGCCGCCTCCAGCTGGGCGATGACGGCCCTGTCCACCTCGCCGCCGGCGCCCTGGTAGGCGCGGGTCGAGTCGGCGAAACGGTCGCAGAGCACCACCGCGCCCCGGGCCAGCGCCGGGGCGATGACCCGCTCGATATGATCGCGCCGCGCGGCGTTCATCAGCAAGGCTTCGGTAAGTGGCGACCAGCGGTCGGTCTCGCCGTTGAGCAGCAGTTCGCGGATCGATTCGGCGCCCGGAGAGCCGCCCGGCTCACGGGTCAGCACGACCTCGCGGTCTCCGGCCCGCAGGCGCTCGGCCAGGCGACGGATCTGGGTGGACTTGCCCGCCCCTTCCCCGCCTTCGAAGGTGATGAAAATGCCTCTGGTCACGCCCCGTCCTCGCGCGGAACGGCGATGATGTCCAGAACAGGAAGGTCGCTGAGGCGAGCGCGCGCTCAGCCCGGCCCGATGTAGCGCACGCGGACCCGCGCCACGCCGCGTTGGTAGATGCCCAGCTTCCTGGCCGCGCCCTTGGAGAGGTCGATGATCCGGCCCTGGACGAAGGGCCCCCGGTCGTTGACCCTGACCCGCAGCTTCTTGCCGGTGTCCAGGTCGGTGACCTCGACGATCGACGGCAGCGGCAGCGTCTTGTGGGCGGCGGTGATCAGATCCATGTCGAACACCTCGCCGTTGGCGGTGTGACGGTTGTGGAACTGCTCGCCGTACCAGCTGGCGATGCCCTTCTCGTCATACTTCGGATCATGGCGCGGCGTGTACCAGACGCCCTTGACCTGATAGGGCCGCATGGTCGCCGGGACTTTCGCACCGGGTTGGGCGGCGACAGATGCCGGTCGATTCCCGGTGGCGTAGCGCGGCGTGGCGCAGGCCGTGGCGGCGGCGCAGGCCAGCAGGACGGTCAGCGATTTCAGAACGGCGTCGGGACGCATGCGCGCTCGGCCTCATCCGTGATCGAGGCCGTCACTATCGCGCCAAGGGTTTTCGACGTGGTTAAGGGGCGCGGGCGAGGTTCCCTCCCCCGCCGGGTCACGCTAGAAGCGCCGCCTGACGGAAGTGTGGCCGAGTGGTTTAAGGCACTGGTCTTGAAAACCAGCGACGGTGCGAGCCGTCCGTGGGTTCGAATCCCACCGCTTCCGCCAGACTACCCCTCCATGGGGTGTGATCTATCTCCCTGTCCCGGAACCCTGACGCAGCCCCCGCTCCGTGGACGAGACTGATGCCGACCCATGCCAAGATCGCCACGCCGCCCTGGGTCTTGTTGCTGGGCCGTCTCGGGATGATCCCGTTTCTGGCGCCAGGCGTCGCCGGCTGGCTTTGGCCGGCGGTCGCACCGGTCGCCGGAGCGGCCCTGGCGGTCTATGCGGCGCTGATCCTGTCGTTTCTCGGCGGGGCGCGTTGGGGCGCGGCTGTCACGGCGGCGAGGATCGACAACCGGATCGTGTCCCTCGCCATGTTGCCCAGCCTCGCCGGCCTTGCGCTGTTGATGCTGCCGGCCGATTGGCGAGGCTGGCAGCTGGCGGGGCTGGGGGGCGCCCTGATCGTCCAGGGCTTGTGGGACATGCGGGCGACGACGGTCCCGGCCTGGTACGCCGGTCTGAGAGGGCAGCTGACCCTCGCCGCTCTCTCGGGGCTGGCGCTGGGCGCTGCGGTCGTCAGGACCTAGCCGGGCGACCTGTCGGCCAGCAGCTGCTCGGCCAGGGCGATCCCTGAATCCCAGGCGCACTCCACGCGCGGGCCGATCAGCCAGTCGCCGCAGCAGCCGAGCGCGCTTGCCGGCGACCACAGGGCGCCGTCAGCTCCCCCGGACGACCGTGCGAAGCGCCAGCGGTGGGCCTGCAGGGCGATGGGCGCCGGAACAGGGCCGCCGGCGGCGACGCCGAGGGCGTCCAGCAGCGCGGCGCCGATCGCTTCGGGCGGGTCTTCCAGATGGTCGCGCGACCAGTCGGGACTGCCCTGCAGCACCCAGGTCTCGATCGGTCCGCGCCCGGGTTTTGACCCGTTGCGGGCGGCCCAGCCGAGCGCCCCCTGATCGCGCAGCACGTCGACAGCGATGTCGAGGCGCCGGTCGAATGCCGCCATCACCGTCCAGCAGGGCATGGTGCTCGAGGTGGCGGCCGTGGAGGCAAGCAGGCTGTCATGGCCCTCCAGCAGCGCCGCGGCCTGCTCGGCGGGCACGGCCACGACCACCGCGTCGAACAGGTCGCCCGGCCCCTGCGGCGAGCGCAGCCGCCAGGCGGGCCCGTCACGCTCAAGCGCCTCGATCGGGCAGTCCCAGGTTACCGACAGATCCGCAGCCAATGCGCGCACCGGCGCGTTCATCCCGGGAACGCCGACCCAGACCCGTGGCCCGGCGGCCGGCCATGGCGCGACGACGCCGTCCATCGCCCACTGGTCCACCTGGGCGCGGAACGAAGCCCCGCGCGCAGTGAAATACTGGGCGCCGTGGTCAAAGCTCGCCTGCCCCAGGGGCGTGTCGATGCGTCGGGTGGACATGCGCCCGCCCGGCCCCCGCGCCTTGTCGAACAGCGCGACCGAAATCCCGGCGCCGCTGAGCCGCGAGGCGCAGGCCAGCCCCGCCAGTCCCGCGCCAACGATGGCGATACGCCTGCCGGTCTCCGACATGAGCTCTCCCTGGATTCAAGGCCTGCGTGCAGGTCCGGCGTTGTCGTCGCAGAAGGTAGTTCATTCGCGGGCCATGGTGAGGTCCCCGCCGCCGGCGAACGGGACGCGGCGCCTCGCCAGGAAGCCGAACGAAAGCTCTGCAGCCGGCGCGGAATGTGCAGTCGATGACGCCGCTGCGGTTGGTCAGCCGGCGCGAAACGTCTGGCGCGGTCAGCCGGCGCCGAACGCGCGTGTCAGGCTCTAGGCCGCACCATCGGGGGGCGGGCTCCGGCGCACCGCCAGCACGCCGCCCCGCTCCAGCTCGTCGACGAACTTGAAAACGTTGGCCAGGTTCCGCTCCACCGCATTCAGCATGCGAGGTCCGGAAAGGGCGGCGGCCGGAGCGATAATCCCGTCTTCGCGCCGCTCGCAAAGGCCGGCCTCGATCAGCTTCTGCACATGACGCCGGGTCGTCTCGTAGGGGAGGTTGACCTGGTGGGACAGGGCATGGACGCTGACGCCGCGGCGCATGGAATCGGGCACCACTTCATCCGCGGCCGCGTAAGCCTGCGCCTCCGGCGATCCCGGACGCAGGTGCCGTGTGTTGGCGGCTATGACGCCCAGGAAGATCAACCCGCGAACCGTGTCGGATTCGATCATCCGCGACAGCAGGGACGCTGTATCAAGGACGAGCTGTATGGTGGCGCGCTGCGCGAGGCGGGCGCCCGCCGCGCTTGCCCCGACATCGGCTCTGGCCGGGTCTCGAATCGCATCCGTCATCCGACGACGTTATACGGCCCGCGGCTCCCCCGACAATGCGACTAAGGGCGGCGCCCGTTGGGGGCAAAAGACCATTACCCACAATGAGGTAGACGCATTGACGGCCCCGTCGGCCGCGCAAGATAAGCGCGATCATCCAGACCCCTGTCACCTCCGAAAGATCCCGACTGCCCGTCCTGACGAACATTGGCCTTGGCGAACTCGACATCCTGATTGTCGATGACAACGCCCAGATGCGAACCATCGTCGGCAGCGTGCTGACGGCGGTCGGTTGCCGGCGGCTGCACTATGCTCCGAACGGTCGGCACGGCGTGGACACGCTGCGGCGGCGGACGATTGACGTCGTCTATGTCGACTACGAGATGCCGGTGATGAACGGGCTGGAGTTCATCCAATCAGTGCGCGGCCTGGAGGAGCCTGTCTGCCTCACGCCGATCATCATGCTGACCGGCCACAGCGACCTCAAGCGACTGACCGCCGCCCGGGACCTGGGAGTCAACGAGTTCCTGAGCAAACCGGTGACGGCTTCGTCCATCCTGAGACGGCTGGAGGCGGTCATCCTGCGGCCCCGGCCCTTCGTCCGGTTGGACGGCTATTTCGGTCCCGACCGTCGGCGGGGCGCCCGGGCCGGGTTCCGCGGACCCTGGCGTCGGGTGACCGACGCCCACGACGTCGTCGAACTCTGATCCGAGAATCCCCTTTGCTTTCGCTGGGTCAGCGGGCCCATCCTGCGCGCCGGATCACGCGTCGACACAAGGCGCGGACGGGTTGGAAACTGTCGGAGTATCAGGATGACGAACGTGGAACTGGCGGCGTCCAGGACGCCTCGCAAGGGCTCGGTCGACGCCGTCGTGGTCGGGGCCGGTTTCGCCGGACTCTACATGGTCCAGCGGCTGCGCGAGGCCGGCCTGTCGGTGCAGGGCTTCGAGGCCGGCAAGGATGTCGGCGGAACGTGGTACTGGAACCGCTATCCCGGCGCGCGCTGCGATATCCCCAGCCTGCTCTACTCCTACACCTGGTCCGACGAGGTCCGGCTCGGCTGGCGGTGGAGCGAGAAGTACGCCACCCAGCCGGAGATCCTGTCCTACGCCGAGCATGTCGCCGACCGCTACGACCTGCGCCGCGACTTCGCGTTCGAGACGAAGGTGACCTCGGCGGTGTTCGACGAGGCCAGCCGACGCTGGACGGTGCGCACCGACGCCGGCGACGTGATCGACGCCCGCTTCTGCATCATGGCCACCGGCTGCCTGTCCGTGCCGCGCGGCGCCGACCTGCCGGGTGCCGAGAGCTTCGAGGGTGAGAGCTACGTGACGGGCCTCTGGCCCCACGAGGGTGTGGACTTCAAGGGCAAGCGGGTCGCCGTCATCGGCACGGGCTCTTCGGCCATCCAGTCCCTGCCCCTGATCGCGAAGGACGCGGCCCAGGTCACCGTCTTCCAGCGGACGCCCAACTTCAGCCTGCCGGCCGTCAACACGCCGCTGGCCGACGAGGAGGTCGCCGCCTTCCATGAGGGCTTCCCCGAGTTCCTGCGGATGGTGAGGGCCGGCGAGCCGGGCATTCCGATGCCGCCGCCCGACTGGGTTCCCAATGACGAGGAGCTGGCACAGCTGCTCGAGGGGCTGTGGAGCGGCTGGGGGCTGGTCGCCTGCGCCCAGATCCCGAACCTGGTGAAGGACGAGCGCATCAACGAGGCCGCCTGCGAGTATGTGCGCGGCAAGATCCGCGAGATCGTCAAGGACCCGGCCCTGGCCGAGAAGCTGATCCCGTGCGACTTTCCGCTGGCCGCCAAGCGGGCCTGTGTCGACACCGACTATTTCGAGACCTTCAACCGCGACAACGTCAGTTTGGTTGACCTGCACGAGACGCCGATCGAGGCGATCACGCCGACCGGGGTGAAGACCACCGACGGCGAGTACCCGGCCGACATCATCGTCTACGCCATCGGCTTTGACGCCATGACCGGCGCCCTGTCGCGGATCGATATCCGCGGTCGGGGCGGCAAGGCGCTGAACGCGGTCTGGGCCGAGGGGCCGCGCACCTATCTTGGCCTGATGGTGGCCGGCTTCCCCAACCTGTTCACGGTGACCGGCCCGGGCAGCCCGTCGGTGCTGTCCAACATGCTGATGTCGATTGAATTCCACGTCGACTGGATCGCCGACGCCATCGGCCATGTGCAGGCCCGGCAGGCGAGCGCCATCGAGGCCACCACCGAGGCGCAGGACGCCTGGGTCGAACACGTCAACGAGGAAGCCGACAAGACGCTCTACCCGCGGGCGGCCAGCTGGTACATCGGGGCCAACGTCCCGGGCAAGCCGCGCGTCTTCATGCCCTACGTCGGCGAGGGCTACAAAGTCCGCATCGATGACGTGGCCGCGAAGGACTACGAGGGGTTTGAGATCGCCTGACGCGTCCTCGACGCCGCCCGGGAGACATGTGACACTCATCATGTCACAAGTTTTCACAGGCCGGTGCGATGTCCCATGCCCTCCAGACGCCCGATGGCGTGCCTTTCCTCAGGACCGATGACGCCGCGTTCCTCGATCTGCCTGACTATCCCTTCGCGCCGCGCTACATCGAGGTCGAGGGGCTGAGGCTGCACTACGTGGACGAGGGGCCCTGCGATGGTCCGACTGTCCTGCTGATGCACGGCATGCCGACCTGGAGCTTTCTGAACCGGCACATCATCACCGCGCTGGTCGCCGCGGGCTATCGCTGCATCGCCGCCGACCACATCGGGTTTGGTCGCTCAGACAAGGTCACCGACGACAGCTGGTATTCGGTCGCACGTCACGTGGCGGCGCACCGGGCGCTGATAGAGGCGCTCGATCTGCGGGATGCGACCCTGTTCTGCCAGGACTGGGGCGGCCCGATCGGCCTGGCTCAGGCCGCGCGGCTGCCCGGGCGCTTCTCGCGCCTGGTGATCATGAACACCTGGCTGCACCACGACGCCTACGTCTACACGGAGGCTCTCCGGCGCTGGAATGCGGGTTGGCAGGCGGGCGGCGTGTTTGGCGACAACGTGCCCGACCGGCTGTCGATCGGGACGTTCATGATGATCCCGCTGGGCATGATGCCGGCGCGGGAGCTTTACGCCCTGATCCAGGGGGGAAAGGGGCCGACGCTGACGTCTGATCAGGAAGCGATCCGGCGAGGCTATGACGCGCCGTTCGCGGGCCTCGGTCATGCGGGACACGCCGGACCGCGCCGCTTCCCGCTCAGCCTGCCCTTCTACAATCCCGAAGGCGGCGCGGCCGTCGAGCAGGCGCGCGACTTTGAGACCCTTCGCGCCTGGGCCGCGCCGGTCCATTTCATCTGGGGTGGCGGAGACGACGTCTTTACGGAAGCCTGGGGGCGGCAATGGGCCACCAACTACCCGCAGGCGACGTTCGATCTGCTGCCTGACGCAGGACACTTCCCGCAGGAGACCCACGGGGCGGAGATCGCGCGATTGTTTCTGGAACGGGTGGCGGCGGAGGGGTAGCCCGGCGAGCCGCCGCCTCACGCGCCTATCGGCCTACTGGCCGTTGGTGTCCGTCGGCGGGTTGGCGGCGGCGGCGCGTTCCTTCGCCTCCTGCTTGGCGGCAGCCTTCTGGGCGGCCTTGATCGCCTTCTGACGGTCGCGTTCCTGGCGTTCGAAATTGTAGTTCGGGGCGCGGGCCATGGTCTCTCCTGGATTAACGGGCCTTGCGGGCGGCATAGCGCGCGTCGCGCTTGGCCTTCTGCTCGACCTTGGTGAGTTGCTTGCGCTCCTTGCGCTCGCCACGCTTGGCCTCAAGGGCCTCGGCTTCCAACGCGGCGGCGGCCTCGAGGGCGGCGGCTTCGCTGTCGGCGACGGCCTGTTTGGCGGCGGCGCGGGCCTCGGCCCGATCAGCCCGGACCTGTGCCAGTTCGGCTTCCCGGCGCGCGGCGCGGTCTTCAAACTGGGGGTCGGTGACGGTGGGCTTGGGCTTCAGTTTGGCGACAAGCGCCTGGCGGGCCTCCGCCGCCGTCTTCAGCCTTTCGGCGAAGCCGGTCTTCTGGAATTCGTTCATGCAGACTTTCGTAAGAGCAACGGCCGGCCCGGGAGTCCCGGACCGGCCGCCACGATAGTGCTAGACCGCTTGCAGCTGGCCGGCGGACATCTTGCCGCTGCGCTGATCGCGTTCCAGTTCGAACGAGACCTTCTGGCCTTCGTCGAGCGAGCGCATGCCAGCGCGTTCAACGGCCGAGATGTGCACGAACACATCGGCGCCGCCGTCGTCAGGTTGGATGAAGCCGAAGCCCTTGGTTCCGTTGAACCACTTAACAGTGCCGGTAGCCATTGAGATCACCTTTCCGGTGTCGAAAGTGCGGGCGTCCAACGTGGACACTCGATCAAATTGTCGGAAAGGATCACGTCAGACTCGGGAGCTCGATCCGAAGAGCAAGCAAGGAGAGCAACCGAACCAAGTCGATATTTGATGCCCCCTTGTCGCACGGATCGGAGACGGAGGCGAGCGAAAATACGCCGGACGGGCGAAAATCAGCCGCTCCCGCCGCCGCGCAAGGCCCGGGCGATGTCGCCGCGGGCCTTTCCGGCGACGAAAACAGCGGGCGGCCCTACCCTTCCCGCTTGCTGTAGTCGGGCTCGCGCTTCTCCAGGAAGGCGCGGACGCCCTCGGCGAAGTCGCCGTCGCTGCTGGCCAGGATCTGGTTTCGGTCCTCCATGGCGATGGTCGCCTCCAGCCCGCCGGCGTCGATGGCGTGGTTCAGCGCCTCCTTGGTCAGCCGCAGGCCCAGCGGCGTGGCGTGCAGCATGTCCTTTACGAAGCCGGCCGCCTCGGCCGCGATGGCGTCGGGCTCGACCACGCGACTGACCAGACCCAGCTGGTAGGCCCGCTCGGCGTCGATGAAGCGGCCGGTCAGCATGTATTCTGCGGCGACCGAGCTGCCGACCATGCGTGGCAGGAAGTAGCTGACGCCGATGTCGTTGGCCGACAGGCCGATGCGGATGAAGGCGGCGTTCATGCGGGTGCGCGGCGTGGCGATCCGCACGTCGCTGGCCAGGGCCAGGGCGAAGCCGCCGCCGCTGGCCGCGCCGTCGACGCAGGCGATGATCGGTTGCGGGCAGCGGCGCATGGCGATGACGATCTCGCTGATCGAGCGCTGGGCGTCGAGGCCCGCGCCGATGCTGCGCTGGCTGTTGCCGTCGCTACGTTCCTTCAGGTCGAGGCCGGCGCTGAACGCCCTGCCCGCCCCACTCAGCACCACGACGCGCACGTCGCGCCGCCAGTAGAGGCCGACGAAGAAGTCGCGGAGCTCGGCGACCAGCCTGCGGTTCAGCGCATTGAGGCTGTCGGGCCGGTTCATGGTCGCCCAGATGACGTCGCCCTCGTGGCGGATCTCGAGGTGCTCGTAAGGTTCGCTGGCTTGAAGAACGCTCATCGGGTCTGACCTCCGTCGACGGGAACAATGGCCCCGTGCACAAAACTGGCTTTCTCACTCATCAGGAACGCCGCGACCGTGCCGATCTCCTCGGGCAGTCCGTAGCGTTTCATCGGCACCTCGCGGTTGATCCAGCGCTGCCAGTTGTCCGCGCGCGGGCCGTCCATCCGCTCCTGCCAGGTCCCGCCCGGGAAGATGATGTTCCCCGGCGCGATGGCGTTGACCCGAACGTTGCTGGGGCCGGTGATCTTCGCCAGCTCCTTGGCCATGTGGTTCATCGCTGCCTTGGCGGTGCCGTAGGTCATCGGCGTGCCGAGGGCGCCCAGGCCGGCGATGGAACTGATGAACAGGATCGAGCCCTCGCGGCGCGGCTCCATGCGCCGGTAGGCGCCGCGGGCCAGCCGCCAGGCCGAGCCGAGATTCTGAGAGAAGCCGGCGTCCCAGGTCTCGTCATCGACCTCCGCGCCAGGCGGGCACGGGTGCAGGCCGACGTTGGCGACCGCGCCATGGATGGGCCCCAGCGCCTCTTCCGTGCCGGCGAGCGCCTTCTCGATGGTGGCGGTGTCGCGCAGGTCGCCGGCCATGGCCCAGAGGTTCTCGGCGCCATAGCGGGCGGCCAGGTCCTGGCGGGTCTCCTCCAGCGCCTCGGCGCCACGGGCGGTGATGGCCACCTTCGCTCCCTCGGCCAGACAGGCCTCGACGATGCCAAGGCCGATGCCCCGGCTGGCCCCGGCTACGAAGATGGTCTTGCCCTTGAGTCCGAGGTCCATGCCGGCGTTTCCCTGTGCGTCCTGTCGTTGGCGCCCATCTGGCGCCCGCGACCCAGCGTCAGGCAAGGGCGGGCTGTCAGCCGCCGTCGGCGTCCACGACGATGGCCACCGTCTTGCCGCGCGACAGCGGATCCCAGCCGGCCTCGATGGCCGAGGCGATGGCCCGCGCCACCAGTTCCGGCTTGATCTGCGCGGGTTTGAGCATCGGCAGGCCGTAGGCGGGCTGATGGCCGGCCGGGAACTCCACCACCGCCTCGCGCTGGCCTTCGGCGTGGCGCACGGCCAGCGCCATGCCCTGCCAGCCCCGGGTGTCGCTGGACCACTGCGGCTGGCGTTGAAGGCGCCAGACATAGGGCTCTCCGCCGACCTCGATCTCGAATTCAGGAGCCTGTTTCTTCGCCATGACAGGCAGTTAGCGCGGACTGCGGGCGCGGGATACCCCGGCGCTGAGCGAACAGCCCTTGGCTAACCCCGCGTGAGGGCGTTCAACGTGAGTCACGACAGACCGGCGAGCCGCGCCGGCGACGGGAGGCCTCACGTGAATTTCGACTTCTCTGACGACCAGAAACAGCTGCGCGACCAGGCCCGGCGCTTCCTCGCCGACCGCTGCAGCCCCGCCGCCGTGCGGGCCGTGCTCGAGGGCGAGCAATCCTTTGACGCCGAGCTCTGGAAGGGGTTGGGGGAAATGGGCTTCCTGGGCGCCGCCATTCCCGAGGCCTACGGCGGCGTCGGCCTTGGCCATCTGGAGCTCTGCGTGATCGCCGAGGAGCTGGGCCGCGCCCTGGCCCCCGTGCCGATGGCCTCGTCCATCTATCAGGCCGCCGAGGCGCTGATGCTGGCGGGCACGGAAGACCAGAAGCAGGCCTGGCTGCCGAAGCTGGCCTCCGGCGAGGCCATCGGCACGATGGCCCTGGCCGAGGGCATGGGGCGGGCGACCGAAAAGTCCATCAAAGCAACGGTCTCGGCCGGCAAGCTGAGCGGCGTGAAGTCGCCGGTGGCCGACGGTGACATCGCCGACCTCGCCATCGTCGCGGCCCGCGAGGGCGGCAAGGTTTCGCTCTACCTGGTCGACCTCAGTAGCGCGGGCGTGACCCGCGAGACGCTGGACAGCATCGACCCGACCCGCGGCCAGGCCGCCCTCACCTTCAAGGACGCCCCGGCCCAGCTGCTGGGCGTGGCCGGCGACGGCTGGCGCTTGGCGTCGGAGGTGCTGGACCACGCCGCGGTGCTGGTCGCCTTCGAACAGGTCGGCGGCAGCGACCGCGCGCTGGAGATGGGCCGCGACTATGCGCTGGACCGTATGGCGTTCGGCCGCCCCATCGGCTCGTTCCAGGCGGTGAAGCATCTGCTGGCCGACATGTATGTGTCGGCGACCCTGGCCCGCTCCAACGCCTACTACGGCGCCTGGGCGCTTTCGACCGGCGCGGCGGAGCTGCCGGTGGCGGCGGCCACCGCGCGGGTCTCGGCCACCCAGTCCTTCCAGCACTGCGCCAAGAACAACATCCAGGTGCACGGCGGCATGGGCTTCACCTGGGCCTTCGACTGCCACCTCTTCTATCGCCGCAGCAACGGCCTGGCCCTGGCGCTGGGCTCGCAATCGACCTGGGAAGACCTGCTGATCGACCGCCTGCGCCAGCGCAACGACGCCCCGGCCGCGGCCTGATTTCGGAGCAAGATCATGAACTTCGACGATACACCTGAAGAAGCCGCCTTCCGCGCCGTCGCCCGCGACTGGATCCAGGCCAACGCCCCGAAGGAACTCGAAGCCGAGCTGAAGGGCGGCGGGTTCGGCAACAACGGCCTCAAGAGCGTCGACCCGATCCAGGTCGCCAAGGCCTGGCAGAAGAAGAAGGCCGACGCCGGCTGGGCCTGCCTGCACTGGCCGAAAGAGTACGGCGGCCGCGGCGCCACGCCGATCGAGCGGGTGATCTGGGGCCAGGAAGAGGGCGTCTACGGCGCGCTCAGCGGCCTGTTCATCATCGGCCACGGCATGTGCGGCCCGACGGTGATGGCTTGGGCCGACGAGGCGACCAAGCAGCGGCTGCTGCCGCCGCTGGCGGCCGGAGAACACATCTGGTGCCAGCTGTTCAGCGAACCGGCCGGCGGCTCCGACCTCGCCGGTCTGCGCACGGCGGCGATTCCGGCCACGGACGGGTCCGGCGACTGGATCATCAACGGGCAGAAGATCTGGACCAGCGGCGCCCAGCACAGCGACTACGGCATTGTCATCACCCGCACCGATCCGAACGTGGCCAAGCACAAGGGCCTGACCATGTTCTGGATCGACATGAAGTCGCCGGGCATCGACATCCGGCCGATCAAGCAGGCCAACGGCCAGTCGGGCTTCAACGAGGTCTATTTCACCGACGTCCGCATCCCCGACAGTCAGCGCCTGGGCGCCGTCGGCGACGGCTGGAAGGTGTCGCTGACCACCCTGATGAACGAGCGGCTGTCGATCGGCTCGGGCATGCCGACCGGCTTCCCCGAACTGTTCGACTTCTGCATGAACCTGCAGACCGAGGACGGCCTGGCCATCGAGGACCGCTCGGTCCGTTCGCGGCTGGCGCAGTACGCCGTCAAGGCCAGCGGTCTGAAGTACACCGGCATGCGGGCCATCTCCGCCCTCTCCAAGGGCGAGACCCCGGGACCGGAGAACTCGATCGGCAAGCTGGTGGCCGGCGCGACCATGCAGGAACTGGCGATGTTCGCGCTGGACCTGCAGGGCCAGGGCGGCGTGGTCTCCGATCCGGAGATCGCCGCGGCCGGCGCCCGCTTCCAGCAGATGCTGTTGCGCAGCCCCGCCACCCGCGTCGAGGGCGGCACCGACGAGATCCTGCGCAACATCATCGCCGAACGGGTGCTGGGCCTGCCCGGCGACATCCGCGTCGACAAGGACGTGGCGTTCAAGGACATCCCGACCAGCGGGCGGGGCTAGCAGCTCAGGGACAGACACCTCCCGGTGTCTGTCCCTCACCACCCCGTTCAGCGAACAGATCCGCCAAAACCACAACGCTCCCAACGCTTTGTCGGCCATCCGACACAGCAGAAGCTGAGACTCGTTCTCACGGAACCAGCCGCCGGATTCACGTCTTTTCCCGCCAGCACAGCCCGTGCCGAGGGAGACCACATCATGGCCGACACGCCGCAAACCCAGGACGCCATCGCCCTGCTGAAGGCTGACCACCGCAAGGTCGAGGCGCTGTTCGCCAGCTTCGAGAGCGCCCGGGGCGCCGAGCGCAAGCAGAAGCTGGTCCAGCAGATCTGCACCGAACTGACCGTCCACACGATCCTCGAGGAAGAGATCTTCTATCCGGCCTGCAAGGGCGCGGTGGAGGAAGACCTGCTCGCCGAAGCCTATGTCGAGCATGACGGCGCCAAGGTGCTGATCGCCGAGCTGCTGGCCAGCGCGCCGGACGAGGAGTTCTACGACGCCAAGGTCAAGGTGCTCAGCGAACAGATCGAGCACCACGTCGAAGAGGAGGAAAAGCGCGTCGAGGGCATGTTCTCCCAGGCCCGCAAGGCCGGCCTCGACATGGACGCCCTTGCCGACCGCATGCGGGCCCGCAAGGAAGCCCTGACCGCGCAGTTCGAGGCCCAGGGCCTGCCTGCGCCGGAGACCCGCAGCTTCACCGGCCACGACATGGTCGAGGGGGATGTGGTCGACGATGAAACAGGTGGCCGTCCGGCGACCGACGAACCGCGCGCGCGGCTGACCTGAAGAGCCGCGGTCATGTCTGACGACGACAAGCAAAGCGCCGGGCGCAAGGCCAACGAGGCCCTGCCGCCCGGCCGCCGCGACGGCCAGAGTTCCGACGAGAAGATCGCGGAAATCGGCAAGTCCGCCCGCACCCGTCCCGGTCCCGACGACGTCCACCCCGACGAGATCGGCGACACGTTCAAGAAGCAGCCCTGACAGAGGTTCGCCATGACTACGGCTGAACAGGCCGCTGACAAGACCGCCGCCAGGCAGCGGAAGATCCAGGACCAGGTCGACAGGACGGACGCCAGGGCCGGCAAGGCCGGGGGTGAAGAGAGGTCCTTCGCCATGCAGGCCGGGGCCCGGGACTACCCCGTCCCGCCCCTGCCCGCTCAGCATATCGACAAGCCGGGCTCCGAGGCCGAACTCGAACTGCAGCCGATGTACGACGCCCCCTACTACGAGGGTTCGAACAAGCTGAAAGGCAAGGCGGCGATCATCACCGGCGGCGACAGCGGCATCGGCCGCGCCGTCGCCGTCCTCTACGCCCGTGAAGGCGCCGATGTCGCCATCCTGCATCTGGACGAAGACGAGGACGCCGCCGAGACGAAGCGCGCGGTAGAGGCCGAGGGCCGCCAGTGTCTGGTCATCGCCGGCGACGTGCGGGACCGGGGCTTCTGCCGGGATGCCGTGGCGAAGGTGGTGAAGGCTTTTGGACGTCTCGACATCCTGGTCAACAACGCCGCCTTCCAGATCCATACGGTCGCCTTCGAGGATCTGACAGAGGAACACTTCGACGAGACGCTGAAGACCAACCTCTACGGTTATTTCCACATGGCCCAGGCGGCCGTGCCGCACCTGAAGGCGGGGTCAGCGATCATCAACACCGGCTCGATCACCGGCATCGACGGCAGCAAGGAACTGGTCGACTACAGCATGACCAAGGGCGGCATCCACGCCTTCACCCGCGCCCTGTCCGGCAACCTGCTGGAGAAGGGCATCCGGGTGAACTGCGTCGCGCCCGGCCCGGTGTGGACGCCGTTGAACCCCAGCGACAAACAGGCCGAGGACGTAGCGGAGTTCGGCGCCAAGGCGAAGATGGGCCGCCCGGCGCAGCCCGAGGAGATCGCGCCGGCCTACGTCTTCCTCGCCTCGCCCCAGCTCTCCAGCTACATCACCGGCGAGATCCTGCCGGTCATCGGCGGGTATTGAAGGGTCGGGGACATGCACTTCAGTGCGTGTCCCCATCGGCTTTCGCGTCCTGCGTCCCTCGCGACGCGGCCGCCTCGGCCTCCTCCCAGGCCTTTAGTAGCGCCAGCCTTTCGTCGATATGCCGATGCTTGGCTTCCAGCACGTCGGGACGGGAGTGGTAGGCGTACGCCGCCAGCTCTTCCGGCGAGAGCATCTCGGGCTGGTGGCGGCGGCGTCTGGGCTTGCTCATTTCGCGTCTCCCGTGTCGTGACACGGCTTCGCCGCCTCACGGGTTTTGCCGGTGAAGGTGGGGAGGTGGTGCGGAGCGCTCCGGGTTCACCCCGGAAGTCTGTGTGTGAACGTGCGAACTGGAGAAACCCAAAGCGCTCCGCGAAATCCGTTATCCGGAAGCCGCCGGTGGGCAGCGCTCTTAGCGCTTAGCCGGCAAAGCCTCCGACGGGCGGGCAAGGCAGCGGCCTCGTCCCGGACCGGATGAGTAACCCCCTCACCCCTGTCCCCGCTCGAACTCCATCCCGCCGCCGCAAGGTCGCTGGCCATGCACCCTCCCCGTGCGACGGGACAGGAGGAAGGATACGGGGGGTCGAAGGGGTGGGGGAAAAGATCATTCTATCCCCCTATCTCCGTCTCCCCGGCGAAGGCCGGGGCCCATACGGGGCAAGGGCTGGAGCGGCGGCGTGGATCCCGGCCTGCGCCGGGAAACCGGTGGATGGAGGCCGCGAGCATGCCTGCACGTTCAACAAGGCCTGGGTCCTCGCGTCCGCGAAGATGAGCGGGGAGCTTTGAGGGCGGCGCCTCCCGCTCCACCCTACTCCGCAGGGTCCACCCTCCCAATAAGGAGAGGATAGACGTTCTCCTTCCCCGCCCGCCCGCGCTATGACACCGGGTGCACTACGGAGGCTTGCATGCACGGACACATGACACGCCGGGGCGCGATGTTCGGGCTGGGCGCCGCCGCGCTGGCCACCCCGGCCGTGGCGAAACCTCGGCATTCAGCGCCGGTGGTGGCGACCGCATATGGCCGCGTGCGCGGCGCCCGCCACGACGGCCTGCTGGTCTTCAAGGGCGTCCGCTACGGCGCCGACACCGGGCCACGACGCTTCCAGCCGCCGCTGCCGCCGGCGCCGTGGAGCGATATTCGCGACGCCCTCGCCCATGGTCAGGGCTCACCACAGCGCGGCCAGGGCGCCGACGGTCCGACCAGCGAGGACTGCCTGTTCCTCAATGTCTGGACGCCCGGCGCCGATCAGGCCCGGCGACCGGTGATGGTTTACATCCACGGCGGAGCCTACAGCACCGGCTCGGGCTCCAGCCCGCTCTGGGACGGGACCCGGCTGGCCGGGCGGGGCGATGTGGTCGTCGTGACCCTGAACCACCGGCTGGGCGCGCTGGGCTATCTGTCGCTGGGCCGGCTTGGCGAAACCCGCTTCGCCGACAGCGGCAATGCCGGGCAGATGGACCTGGTCCTGGCCCTGCAGTGGGTGCGGGACAATATCGCGGTCTTCGGAGGCGATCCGGGCAAGGTCATGGTCTTTGGCCAGTCCGGCGGCGGAGCCAAGATCGCCACCCTGATGGCCATGCCGGCCGCCCGGGGCCTGTTCCACCGCGCCGCGACCATGAGCGGTCAGCAGGTCACCGCCTCGGGGCCTCTAAACGCCGAGCGTCGGGCGAGAACCTTTCTCGACGCGCTGAAGGCCACGCCGGACCAACTCGCAGCGCTGCCCGTCGAGGCGCTGGTCGAGGCCATGGGCGTGCGCGACCCGATCCTGCCGACCGGCTCGCTCTACTTCGGCCCGGTGCTCGATGACCGGTCGCTGACCCGCCACCCGTTCTGGCCGGACGCGCCGCCACAGTCGGCCGACATCCCTATGATCATCGGCAACACCCGCGACGAGACCCACGCCTTCCTCGGGGACGACGAGCGCAACCACCGCCTGAGCTGGGAGGAGCTGCCGGCCCGCCTCGGCCCCGAGCTGCGCGTCGACATCAGCCCCGAGACCGTGGTCGCCGAGTACCGCGCCCTCTATCCGGACTGGTCACCCAGCCAGGTGTTCTTCGCGGCCAGCACCGCCTCGCGATCCTGGCGCGCCGCCGTCATCGAGGCCGAGGCACGGGCGCGTCAGGGCAGCGGCGCCTTCGTCTACCAACTGGACTGGCGGGCCCCGAACGGCGCCGGCGCGCCGCACACGCTCGACATCCCGCTGGTATTCGGGACGCTGGACGCCCCGGGCTCGATCACCGGCACGTCGGCCGACGCGACGGCGGTGTCGGACGCCATGCAGGACGCCTTCATCGCCTTCGCCCGACACGGGCGGCCGGACCACGCCGGCATCCCGGCCTGGGCGCCCTACGACCTGCCCGCCCGCCAGACGATGATCTTCGACGCCGCGCCGCGCATGACCGATGACCCGCGCGGCGGGGAGCGCGAGCTGTTCGCACGGGTTCCCTACATCCAGCCGGGGACCTGACGGGGCTCTACGTCCCCCGCGCCTTGGCGCCGGCGTCCAGCAGCTCCGGGCGCCCGGGCGACATGTCGTCCAGGTTCCAGTCGGCCTCGACGAACGGACGGCGGGTCGGCTTGTGGTCCGGGTAGCCGTGCAGGTCATTCTCGGAGTCGATGATGTTGCCGCGGCCCTCGGCGACGTCGGCGATCAGGCGAACGTCGTCGCCGTCGCGGTCCCAGGGCCGGGCCCCGGCCTCGGCCAGCACCCACTGCTGCACGGCGCTGGCCGGCCGGGCCTCAAGGCCGGCGGGCCAGAACGGCGGCGTCTTCACCTGGATGATCTTCGCGGGCGAGGTCGTATAGCGGCCGAACATCGGCAGCGGCGCGCCCCACCGGTCCACGGCGATGTTGTCGCGGCCGTAGAACTCCACGTCGCCGTAGCCGCCGATCATCATGAAGGGCAGGCCCGGCGCCGTGTCCTGCCCGGCGCGCAGCACGTTGCCGACCACGACCATCCTGCCGATCTGCCAGGGGCGGGAGCCCCACTCCTGGGCCATCAGGTTGTAGTGGATGGCCCGCTGGCCCGGGTTGTAGATCAAGTTGTTGACGATCCCCCCCCAGACGCCGCCCTTGAACATCGGGTTCCGCTCGACATTGTGGGCGTAGAGGTTGCCCCAGATCAGCATGCCCGTGACGTTGTCGTGGATCAGGCTGCCCTTGGAGTGCTCGAGCTTGGCGTGGGTCGACCAGGCCAGGCTCTCGGCGATGATGTTCTGGGAGAAGGTGATGTTGCGCGAGGTGCCGGCGCGCCACTCGTCCGGCGTCGCGCCGACGAAGCGCGGACCCGACGCCGAGAGGTTCTCGTCGGTGCCCCAGGTCAGGGTGCAGTGGTCGACGATGATGTTGTAGCTGATCCCCTGGGTGGAGATGCTGTCGAAGTCCTTGCCGGACTTCTTGGCGAAACCCGCCTCGCCCGGCCTCACGCGGATGTGCCGCACGATGACGTCATGTGTGGCGAGGTCGATGCCGCCCTTGATGAAGGTCACGCCCGGCGAGGGCGCGGTCTGGCCGGCGATGGTCAGGAACGGCTCGCGGATGACCAGGGTCTCGCCCTCCAGGTCGATCACGCCGCCCACCTCGAAGACGACGATCCGCGGCCCCTTGGTCTCGACCGCCTCGCGGAAGGAGCCGGGGCCGTCGGCGGCCAGCGAGGTCACGCGGATGATCTTGCCGCCGCGCCCGCCCGGCGTGGCGGCCGCCCAACCCTGGGCTCCGGGAAAGGCCAGCGGCGACGGAGCCACGGCCGGCGATTCGGTCTTGCCCGGCGGCCAGGCCGCGAAGGCCGAACCGGCGGTGAGAAGGCTGAGGGCAAGGCCCGCGAAGGCTGATCTGGCCACGTGTTTCACTCCCGGACTGAAGTTCGATCGCGGTTCATTCGCCGCGCGCCGTTGAAAATGACACCGGTTTCCTCTAGACACAATCGCGACCCTGAAACTGGGGCCAATGAGTTGGGGAGGACAAGGGGCGTGACCGCGAAAGCGAAAGCTTCGACTGATCGCGACGCGACCGTCGCCGCGCGGACCGAGGTGGCGCGCCGCTTCGTCGAGGCGCGGCTGGCCGCCCGGTCCCTGCCCGGCTATCCCGGCGCGGTTCCCGGGACGCTGGCCGAAGGCTACGCCATCCAGGAACTGGCCATCGGCCTCTATCCCGACACCATCGTCGGCTGGAAGGTCGGCCGCATTCCCCCGCCCCTGCAGGCGACGCTGGGCGACGAGCGGCTGGCCGGGCCCACCTTCCGGCAGTTCCTGCGCACCCCGGCGACCGGCGAAGCAGTGGCGCTAGGCGTTATCCCCGGCGGCTTCGCGGCGGTCGAGGCCGAGTTCGTCTACCGCATCGGCAAGGACGCGCCGGAGGGCAAGACCGACTGGACCGCCGCCGAGGCGCTGGACCTGGTCGCGGCCCTGCACATCGGCGTTGAGTTCGCCGGCAGTCCGCTTAAGACCATCAACGACCTGGGCTCCACGGTGGTGGCCTCCGACTTCGGCAACAACGCCGCCCTGATCGTCGGTCCCGAGATCGCCGGCTGGCGCCAGCGGGCCGACGAGACCCTGCCCTGCGAGACCTGGATCGACGGCGCCCTGGTCGGGGTCGGCACGGCGGCCTCGGTGCCCGGCGGCCCTGCCCCGGCCCTGGCCTTCCTGGTGGGGCACTGCGCGGCCCGCGGGCGGCCGTTGAAGGCCGGCCTGTACGTCACCACCGGCGCGGCGACCGGCATCCATGAGATCAAAGCGGGCCAGTCCGCCCGCATCAGTTTCGGCGAGCACGGCGAGATCTTCTGCACAGCGGAAGACGCAAGACCGGCCGCCGGTTAGGGAGCGACGCATGACCACCGACACCCAGGTTCCGCCCGGAGTCCGCGTTGGCAACACCCGGTGGGTGGTTGTCACGCTGCTGTTCTTCGCGATGGTGATCAACTACGTCGACCGCCAGACGATCGGCATTCTCAAGCCGACCCTGTCGGCGGAGTTCGGCTGGAACGAGAGCGACTACGCCAACCTGGTCTTCTGGTTCCAGGCGTCCTACGCGGTCTCCTACCTGGTGTTCGGGCGGGTGATGGACCGGCTGGGCGCCCGCTGGGGCTTCGGTCTGGCCTTCTTCATCTGGCAGATCGCCCATATCGCCCACGCCGGCGCGCGCGGGCTGAACGGCTTCATCTTCGCCCGCGTCGCGCTGGGCATCGGCGAGGGCGGCGGCTTCCCGGGCGGCATCAAGGCGGTGACCGAGTGGTTCCCCAAGAAGGAACGCGCCTTCGCCACCGGCATCTTCAACGCCGGCACCAATATCGGGGCCATCGTCACCCCGCTGGTCATCCCGGCCATCACCATCGCCTGGGGCTGGGAGATGGCCTTCATCATCACCGGCGTCGCCGGCCTGATCTGGCTGCCGATCTGGCTGATCGTCTATCGCCGGCCGCGCGAGCACAAGAAGGTCTCCGCCGCCGAGCTGGCTTACATCGAGCAGGACCCGGCCGATCCGGTCGAGAAGGTCGCCTGGACGAAGCTGCTGACCAAGCGCGAGACCTGGGCCTATGCGCTGGGCAAGTTCCTGATCGACCCGATCTGGTGGATGTTCCTGTTCTGGCTGCCGGACTTCCTGGGCAAGCGCTACGGCCTTGACCTGAAGACCTTCGGCCCGCCGCTGGTCGCCATCTACCTGCTGTCGGACGTCGGCAGCGTCGGCGGCGGCTGGCTGTCCTCGACGATGATGAAGCGCGGCATGAGCCTCAACCGGGCCCGCAAGACCGCCATGCTGATCTGCGCCCTCTGCGCCCTCCCCGTGGGCTTCGCCGCCCTGGCCGACAATCTGTGGGTCGCGGTCGGCATCATCGGTCTGGCGACGGCCGCCCACCAGGGCTTCAGCGCCAACCTCTACACTCTGCCCGGCGACGTGTTCCCGCGCTCGGCGGTGGGGTCGGTGATCGGCATCGGCGGCATGGTCGGCGCCATCGGCGGCATGGCCATGGCCAAGTACGCCGGCTGGGTGCTGGACACCATCGGCACCTACACGCCGATCTTCGTCATCGCCGCCAGCGCCTATCTTCTGGCCCTCGGCGTGGTCCACCTGCTGTCCCCGAAGATGGAGCCGGTGAAGCTGTAGGGCGGCTGGCTCTCCTCCCTTCCTCCTCGATGGAGGAAGGGTCGGGGATGGTGGTGGATCCGCGGCGTTTCCGGTGCTCCGCGTGAGGCTATGCGCCATCGGAGCGAACGCCGAAACTCTGAGGCCACACCACCACCCCTGCCCCTCCTCCATCGAGGAGGAGGGGTTGAGGCGCCGCGCCGGCCGCTTTCGAAGCCGACCGGCCAAGCCGCCGCGCGACGAGGCAGAATTCCTGCAGAGGCGTCAATGACATCTGGCGCCTTGGTCCGGCGCGGTCGGGGCTTATAGACGGTGTCCCCTCTTACCGGAGCCGCCCCATGTCCGACCGTCCCCTGCATCCCGAGACCCTGGCCCTGCACGCGGGCTGGCGGGCCGACCCGGCGACCGGCTCGGTGGCGCCGCCGATCTACCAGACCACGTCGTACCAGTTCCGCGACACCGAGCACGCCGCCAACCTGTTCGCGCTGAAGGAGCTGGGCAACATCTACACCCGGCTGGGCAACCCCACGACCGACATCCTCGAGCAGCGTCTGGCGGCGCTCGAGGGCGGGGCGGCGGCGCTGGCGGTCTCCTCCGGCCAGGCGGCCTCGGCCTTCGCCATCCAGAACCTGGCCCAGGCCGGCGACAACATCGTCAGCTCGACCGACCTCTACGGCGGCACCTGGAACCTGTTCGCCAACACCCTGAAGGGCTTCGGCATCGAGGTGCGGTTCGTCGATCCGACCGACCCGCAGGCCTTCGCCCGGGCCACCGACGCCCGCACCCGCGCCTACTACGCCGAGACCCTGCCCAACCCGAAGCTGGCGGTGTTCCCGATCGCCGAGGTCGCGGCCATCGGCCGGCCGCTGGGCATCCCGCTGATCGTCGACAACACCGCCGCTCCGCTGCTGGCCCGGCCGTTCGACCACGGCGCGGCCATCGTGGTCTATTCGACCACCAAGTACATCGGCGGCCACGGCACCTCGATCGGCGGGGCCCTGATCGAGGGCGGGACCTTCGACTGGGGCGCGGTCCCCGAGCGCCAGCCGCTCTTCAACACCCCCGACCCCAGCTATCACGGCGCGGTCTGGGCCGAGGCGGCCAAGCCTTTGGGCCCGATCGCCTTCATCCTGCGCGCCCGCACCATCCTGCTGCGCGACCTCGGCTCGGCGCTGTCGCCCTTCAACGCCTTCCAGATCCTGCAGGGCGTCGAGACCCTGCCGCTGCGCATCGCGCGGCATTCCCAGAACGCCCAGGCGGTGGTCGACTTCCTGAAGGGCCGCGAAGGCGTCACCCAGGTCATCCACCCCTCGCAGCAGACCGGCGTCCAGCGCGAGCGGGCCGACCGCTATCTGAAGGGCGGCTACAGCGGCCTGGTCGGGTTCGAGCTGGCCGGCGGACGCGAGGCCGGTCGCCGCTTCATCGACGCGTTGAAGCTGCTCTATCACGTGGCCAACATCGGCGACGCGCGCAGCCTGGCCATCCACCCCGCCAGCACGACGCACTCGCAGCTGTCGGCCGAAGACCAGGCCGCGACCGGAGTGACGGAGGGCTATGTGCGGCTGTCGGTCGGGCTGGAGCACATCGACGACATCCTCGCCGACCTCGCCCAGGCGCTGGAGGCGGCGGGGTAGGACGGGCGGGGCGGCGCACACTCTTTATCGGCCAGCAACAGGCCGAACATCGATAAAGAGTGTGTATCCCCGTTTCTGTGGCCTATCCCATTTCCGTCTCCCCGGCGCAGGCCGGGGTCCATGCGGGGCAAGGGCTGGAGCGGGGGCATGGTTCCCGGCCTTGGCCGGGAAGCCGGTGGATAGATCGCCTTGGGGACTGCTTCGCGAAGCGTAGCTGTCCCTCAACAGCCGGTGTTGAGGGACAGGTACCGGCTGCGCCGGAACCAGTCCCGGGTTGATGTCCCTCTTCCCCGTCATGGCCCGACTTGTTCGGGCCACCCAAGAACACGAGCATTCGGAATGGGAGCGCCGATGACGCTCCGGACACCCACCCTAGGCACCACGCATGGGTGGCCCGAACAAGTCGGGCCATGGCGGAGGGGCTGGGGTGGTGATGCGGTCGAGACAGCCCTGACCACACCTGCCCTTCGTCCTTGATGGAATGGGAGCGCGGAGCGGTCGGCCTGGTCAAGGACGGCCCTGCGGGCCGCCGCGCAGCGGCCGGCTTCGCCGGTCCTTGAGCAGGACGCCCGCCCGCGCAATGCTCCGCCAAGGCATCAGGGCGGGGACTGCTGTGGGTGGCATCCGATGACAGTGGGCAAGGCATTGGCCGCGATGGCGATTGTAGGCGTTCTTGGGGGGCTGGTGACGGCGTTTGGCCTGCTTCGGTCCGGAGAGCCTCGCTGCACCTTCGAAACCGACGCTCAGGCGGTGGCGTATATCCGGCGCGTCTTCGCAGAGAAGCCAGCAGCGGCCCGAACCAGCCCCGTCTGGCGCGGCAGCGATCCGCGGCAACTGGAAGTGCTGCGAGTGAGCCGTGACCCGTCGGCCGTCGTGATTGATTTCGGGCGAGCGGGCCAAACTGTCCTGACGGCCTTCGTCCATGATGACTGCGACGTCGAGTGGAGCCACGCGGCTCGTTCAACGAACTGAGGTCGGCCCCTTCAGCGAAGCTGATGAGGCGACCGCCATGCGAAGGACGATTGGCCGCTAGATAACGCGGCGCTGAAACGAGATAATGGGGACACGTACGCATTGCTGCGCAATGCGAACATGTCCCCGCCTACTACCGGATAACCCGCGCGCCCTTGCCCTTCATGACCGCCTCGACCTCGGCGGCGCGGACCATGGAGGTGTCGCCGGGGGTGGTCATGGCCAGGGCGCCGTGGGCGGCGCCGTACTCGACGGCGGCCTGGGGTCCCTTGCCCTCCATGAAGCCGTAGGCGAGGCCCGAGGCGAAGCCGTCGCCGCCGCCGACCCGGTCGTAGATCTCCAGGTCATTGCGCTCCATCGACTGATAGAACTGGCCGCCGGCGTAGAGGATCGCCGACCAGTCGTTGATGCTCGCAGTCTTGGCGTTGCGCAGGGTCGTGGCCGCGACCTTGAAGTTCGGGAACTGGGCGACCGCCGTCTCGATCATCTTTTTGAAGTTGGTCGGGTCGATCTCGCTGATGTGCTCGTCCAGGCCCTCGACCTCGAAGCCGAGGCAGGCGGTGAAGTCCTCCTCGTTGCCGATCATCACGTCGACGTACCTGGCGATCTCGCGGTTGATCTTCTGGGCGCCGGGCTTGCCGCCCTGGCTCTTCCACAGCGAGGCGCGATAGTTGAGGTCATAGCTGACGATCGTGCCGTACTTGCGGGCCACCTCGACGGCCTCGATCACGGCTTCAGCGGTGTTGCTGGCCAGGGCCGCGAAGATGCCGCCGGTGTGGAACCAGCGCACGCCTTCCTCGCCGAACAGCTTTTCCCAGTTCACCTCGCCCGGGCGGATCTGCGAGGCGGCGCTGTGGCCGCGGTCGCTGCAGCCCAGGGCCGGCCGGACGCCGAAGCCCTTTTCGGTGAAGTTCAGGCCCACGCGGGTGTTGCGGCCGAGGCCATCGAACTCGCGCCAGACGACGTGGCTCATGTCCACCCCGCCCTGCATGATCAGGTCCTCGGTGAGCCAGCCCAGGTCGTTGACCGGCAGGGCGGTGACGACGGTGGAGCGCTTGCCCCAGCATTTGCGCATGGCGCGGGCGACATTGTACTCGCCGCCGCCCTCCCAGACGTTGAACTGCCGGGCGTTGCGCACCCGGCCGTGGCCCGGATCAAAGCGCAGCATCACCTCGCCGAACGAGGCGCAGTCCCAGCGGGTCTCGCTGGCCGGGCGGATGTTCAGAACGTTGTCAGTCGTCACGTCAGCTCTCTTCGGATGCTCGAGATGAGGTCCACGGTCTTGCGCACCCGGTCCTCGATCCCTTTCCAGTCGCCCGCCTTGAGCAGGTCGTTGGTGATCAGCTTGCTGCCCATGCCGGCCGCGACGATGCCGGCGCCGAACCATTCGCGCAGGCTCGTCTCGTCGGGGTCGACGCCGCCGGTGGGCATGATGCGGGTCCAGGGCATCGGCCCCAGCACGTTCTTGACGAAGGTCGGGCCGCCGACGCTCTCGCCGGGGAAGACCTTGACGATCTCGCAGCCCAGCTCCTGGGCATACGAGATCTCAGACGCCGAGCCGCAGCCCGGGCTGTAGGGGATCATGCGGCGATTGCAGACCTTCGCCACATCGGCGTTGAGGATCGGCCCGACGACGAAGCGGGCGCCGTTGGCGATGTAGATGCCGGCGGTCGGGGCGTCGACGACGCTGCCCACGCCCATGATCACGCTGGGGTCGGCGCTGGCGAAGTGGCGGGCGACGTCGAGGAACACATGGCTGGCGAAGTCGCCGCGGTTGGTGAACTCGATGCACCTGGCCCCGCCGTTGGCGCAGGCCTGGATGACGTTGACGCAGGTCTCGGCGTCCGGGTGGTAGAAGACGGGGATGACCCCCTGCCCCATCATCGCGGTCAGGACGGTCATGCGGTCGTGGGTCATCTGGAAATCTCCTGGAGCCGGCCCCGGGTCGAACAGGCGCATTCGACCGACATCCGTTACCTTAAGCGAGTGCGGACGGCAGGCCACGGCGCAGGAGCACGGGTCGCCATCACACTGTGGTCAAGTCCGGTCTTGCCGCGCGGGGCGAAAAAACGGGGGCCGAGCAAGCCCGGCCCCCAGTCCGCGCAAGGAGGATGAACTAGAAGGTGTACTTGAGGCCGAAGTAGAAGGACGTGCCGGTGTGGTGGTAGACCGAGGTCGACTGCCGGTCGTCATCGCCCACCCATTGCTGGTTGAACTCGTCGGTCAGGTTCAGCGCCTCAAAGGTGACGGCGAACTGGTCGTTGACCTTGAACGAACTGGCGAAGTCGAGGTTGAAGGTGTCCTTCTTGCCCTCGAGCGCGTTGTTGTTCCGGCCCGGGACGTTCTGCAGGTAGCCTTCGCGGGCTGACGCCGAGATGCGGGCGCTGAAACGGTCATCCTCGTAGTAGAGGGTGGCGTTGTAGGCCTTGGGCGACAGGTTCACGAGGTCTTCGGTGATGAAGGTCGCGCAGGTCGTGCCGTTGCAGTAGTCGATCTCCGACTTCACCTGGGTGTAGTTGGCCTGGATGCCGAACCGGTCGAACGGCGCCGGCAGGAACGAGAACGGTTGCTGGTAGCTGATCTCGAAGCCCTCCAGCGGGCCGCCTTCCGTGTTCAACGCGGTAGTGAGCGCGAAGACCTGCGTCGGCGTACAGGCGCCGACGCAAAGGGCCGGAGCGAAGGCGCTGGGGTTCAGCGCGGTCAGTTCCTGGTACTGCAGGTCCTGGCGGACGACCTGGATGTAGGTGTCGATGTCTTTCTTGAAGAACGCGACCGACAGCAACGATTCCGGTGCGAAGTACCACTCGAAGCTGAGGTCGTAGGTTTTGGCCTGGAAGGGCTCCAGCTTCACGTTGCCGATCGAGGCGGTGAAGTTGGGGCCGCTGGCCGCCAGCGACGTGGTCGGGACCAGGTAGTTGGCGCCGGACAGGCCGTTGCCGATCTGCGGGCGGGCCATGACCTCGGCGACGCCCAGGCGGACGATGAAGTTGCTGGTGGCGTTCACCGACAGGTTAAACGACGGCAGGAAATTGTCGTAGTCGTTGGTCCCGTGGACCTTGGTGCCGCCGCCGGTCGAGCTGTAGCCTTCGGCGTAGAGGTTGGTGTTCACCTGCCGGAAGCCGAGGTTGCCGCGGTAGTCGAGGCCGAACAGCTCCGACCGGAAGTCCAGCTGCATGTAGTAGCCGCGGTCTTCCTCGCGGATAAAGCGGTTGGAGCCGCGGGCGCTGCCGTTGGTGATGCTGGTCAGGCGGAAGTCGCCGCCCGGCACGCCGGTGTCGCAGTTGCAATAGATGTCGAACAGGTCGGCGACCGCGTTGAGGTTCGGCACGACCCACGAGGTGGCGTTGCCGTTCGGCTGGCCCAGGTTCTTGCCGTAGCCGGTCAGCACCGAGGAGATGTCCGCGACCGTCACGCCGACCGGCAGCGCCGGCACAACCGTTTCGTTCGAGCGGCGGAACTCGAAGGAGTCCGACTCGTAACTCTTGTAGTTGTAGCCGAACTTCAGATTGAAGGTGTCGTTGAGACGCCAGTCGAAGTCGAACTGCAGGGACTCGAAGACGTTGTCCACGCCGCCGGGACGGATGCGGATTTCCGACCGGGGCAAGGACTGGGTGCTGTCGCGCCAGAACCAGTTGGCCGGATCGGCGACGTCGAAGCCGTAGTCGATGCGCGGGGTGTTGGGGTTGCCGCTGAAGTCGTAGGCGTAGCCGTCGGTGTCCTGCCGATCGAGCGTGACCGTGGTCTGGATCGGGTTGTCGTACTCTGACGTGGCCCGGCCGACGAACGCCTTCATGGTGAAGTCGGGCGTGAACTCGTGTTCGATCGTGAAGGTGTGCTGGGTGAAGATGGTCTCGTTCTCGTCGTAACGCTGCTCGCTGCGCACATCGACGTCGTTGAACACGCCCGAGATCAGCATGCCGTTGCTTTCGGTGGCGCTGACGATGTCGATCTGCGGCTTGCCGCCCGCAGAGGCGTTGCGGCTGAGCGACAGCGACTCGAGGAAGTTCTCGGTCCGCTTGGCGTCGAGCTTGGAGTACAGCAGGTCGTAGCTGAGCGTGGTGGTGTCCCAGGGGCGATACTGGACCGCGCCGGTGAAGCCGGTCCGCTTCTGGTCGTGGATCAGCTGGCCGAAGCGCGGCAGGCGCGGATGGAACAGGTTGGCCGCGTTGCCGGCGCCGCCCGGCAGGGCCGCCGGGTTCTGGAAGCCGCCGTTGTCGCTGGCCCGCTCCCAACGCACCGCGCTGAAGCCTTCTTCGAGCAGGTTGCGCTCGCTGTAGGCCAGCGAGGCCAGGAGGCCGAGCTTGCCATCGAAGAAGGTGTCGCTGAGCAGGACGGCGAAGCGGGGATCCCACTCCTCGGAGAGGTCGTTGTAGCCGTACTGGATCGAGCCGCCGATCTTGCGGCCCTTGAAGTCGAACGGGCGCGTGGTGCGCAGGTCGACGGTCGCGCCGAGCGAGCCTTCCTCGATCTCCGCCGACTGGGTCTTGCGCACGGTGACGCTGTTGAACAGCTCCGAGGCGAAAACGTTGAAGTCGAAGCCCCGGCCGCGGTTGGCGCCGCCCGAGCTGTCGGTGCCGCCGGCGGTCGCCTGGGCTTCCATGCCGTTGATGCGGGTGCGGGTGAAGTCGGGGCCGAGGCCGCGGACCGTCATCGTGCGGCCCTCGCCGGCGTCACGGTCGATCGAGACGCCCGGAATGCGCTGGATGGCTTCCACCAGGTTGGAGTCCGGGAAGTCGGCGATGTCCTCAGCCTTGATCGAGTCGACGATCGCCGTCTCCTCGCGCTTGGCTGACAGGGCGCTGGCCAGGCTTCCCCGGAAGCCGGTCACCACGACTTCCTCGACCTCGGTGGCGTCCGTGTCCTGCGCCTGGACGGCGCCCGCCGCGAACAGGCTGGCGGCGATGACCGCCATCGACGCGCCGAAGCGCAGACGGGTACGACGCGAAAGATGAACCTTCGTCACGACTATAACCTCCCCTTTTGGCGCGCCCGGCGATCTGTATCGCCGCCGGATTGATTGTCGCCAGTCAGGCCTTGCCGCGCACCTCGGTCAAGAACCCGGTGACACCGGTGTCATTCGTGAGTGAATCGCGTTTGACACCGGTATCATCGATATGGATACCGTAACTCTGCCGTCGCTGACAAGACATGATCTGCCACGGAGCGGTCACTTTCCCGCCTCACGCGAACAGAGCCGGGCGCTCACAGCCTGATTTCGGAGATTTCCTTGCCCTACAAGGCCTTCCTCGCCTCCACCGCGATCCTGCTCGGCGCCGCCTCGCCCGAACCGGCGCTCCAGGCCGTGGCATTTCCCGGCGCGGAGGGCTTTGGGCGCCACGCAACCGGCGGTCGCCGCGGGGCGGTGCTGCGAGTCACCACCCTGGCCGATGCCGGCCCCGGAAGCCTGCGCGCGGCCATCGAGGCGAAGGGTCCGCGCACGATCATCTTCGACGTCGGCGGCACGATCACCCTCGCCTCGCCCCTGAAGATCTCGCGGCCAAACATCACCCTCGCCGGCCAGACGGCGCCGGGCGACGGGATCACCCTGCGCGGACAGCCGCTGATCATCGCCGCCGACGACGTCATCGTCCGCTACATCCGCGTGCGCCTGGGCGACGAGACCGGAGTCCAGGACGACGCCATCGACATCACCCGCGGCCGCCGCATCATCCTGGACCACGTCTCGGCCAGCTGGTCGGTCGACGAGACCCTGTCGGCGGGCAGCCGCTACAGCCCGCCCGAGAGCGGCGTCTACGACCTGACGGTCCAGTGGTCGCTGATCGCGCAGTCGCTGAACGACTCGATCCACGACAAGGGCCGGCACGGCTACGGCAGCCTGATCCGCGGCGGCCATGGCGCGCGGTTCAGCTGGCTGAACAACCTGTGGGCCGACCACCAGGCGCGGATGCCGCGGCCGGGCAACTACAACGGACCGGACGTCGACCCGCTGGGCGGCTTTTTCGAGTTCCGGGGCAACGTCTTCTCCAACTGGGGCGGCGCGCGGGCCGGCTACAACGCCGACACCAACGCCCTGATCGCCTACGACTTCGTCGGCAACTGGTACCAGGCCGGACCGGACAGCGAGGGTTCGATAGCCTTCTGCGAGGAGAACGCCGGCTCGCGGGCCTTCTTCAGCGACAACGCCATTAACGGGGTGTTTCCCGCCGACCCGTGGAGTCTGGTCGGCTGCACGCCGCCGCCGGGCTACCGGGCGAGCGCGCCGCTGGCCGACTCGGGCGCGCGGACGGTTTCACCGGCTTTGGCCTACGCGCGCGTGCTGGCCGGCGCGGGGGCGTCGAAGGTGCGCGACGCGGTCGATGAGCGCGTCGTGGCCGGTGTCCGCAGCCGGACCGGGTGGCTGATCAACAGCCAGCGGGATGTCGGCGACTGGCCGGTGCTGAAGGGCGGGCCAGCCTGGGTCGACACGGACGGCGACGGGATGCCGGATGACTGGGAATGCTCGCGGGGCTTCGATCCCGGCGATGCGTCTGACGGCGCGAAGGATCGCGACGGTGACGGGTTCACGAACCTCGAGGACTGGCTGAATTCTCTTGTCGGGGGCTGACGCCGAAGGTGTCTGTCCCTATCGCAGGGCATCGGAATTCGGGACAGACACCTGCGGTGTCAGTCCCTACCGCGCCAGCCAGCCGCCATCCACGGGCAGCGTAACCCCATGCACATAGTCGCTGGCGCTCGACGCCAGGAACACAGCCGCGCCGCCGATGTCGGACGGCTGGCCCCAGCGACCGGCGGGGATGCGGTCGAGGATCGACCTGTTCCTCACCTCGTCGGCCCGCAGAGCCTCGGTGTTGTTGGTGTCGAAGTAGCCGGGCGCGATGGCGTTGACGTTGATGCCCTTGGCGGCCCACTCGTTGGCCAGGATCTTGGTCAGGCCGGCCAGGCCGCTCTTGGAGGCGGTGTAGCTGGGCACCCGGATGCCGCCCTGGAAGCTGAGCAGGCTGGCGATGTTGATCACCTTGCCGCCCCCATTGACCAGCATGTGACGGGCCGCCGCCTGGGTCAGGAAGAACACCTTCTTGAGGTTGGTGTTCATCACCGCGTCCCAGTCGTCCTCCGAGAAGTCGATGGAGTCCTGACGGCGGATGATGCCGGCGTTGTTCACGAGGATGTCGAGCCCGCCCAGCCCGGCCAGGGTTTCGTCGACCACCCGCTGCACCGGCTCGGTCGAGCCGAAGTCGGCGGAGATCGACAGGAACCGCCGGCCCAGCGCCTCGACGGCCTTCTGCGTTTCCACGGGAGCCGAGCGACCGGCGGCGGCGATATCGGCCCCCGCGGCGGCCAACGCCACGGCGATGCCCTGGCCGATGCCGGTGTTGGCGCCGGTGACGAGGGCGACCTTGCCGGTGAGGTTGAAGGGGTTGGCGGTCATTTCGAACTCCAGGCTCCCCTCCTCCGTTTCCCCGGCGAAGGCCGGGGTCCATGGGGCGAGACTCGGGGATGGATCATGGACCCCGGCCTTCGCCGGGGAGACGGGGCGATCATTTCAGCTGGCAGATGTCGAGGACGTTCATGTCGGTGTAGTCGAGGTTCTCGCCGCCCATGGCCCAGATGAAGGCGTAGCTGGCGGTGCCCGAGCCCATGTGGATCGACCACGGCGGGCTGATCACCGCCTCCTCGTTGGCGACCACGATGTGACGGGCCGCGTCGGGCTCGCCCATGAAGTGGAACACCCGCTCGTCGGGCTTGAGGCCGAAGTAGAAGTAGATCTCGGAACGGCGGTCATGCAGGTGCGGCGGCATGGTGTTCCAGACGCTGCCGGTCTTCAGGATCGTCAGCCCCAGCAGCAGCTGCGCCGAGGCGCAGACGCCCGGGATGACGTACTGGTAGATGGTCCGCTCGTTGGAGGTCTCCAGCGACCCGCGCTCCAGCGGCGTGGCGTCGGCGATGGAGATCTTCTGGACCTTGAAGGCGACATGCGCCGGGGTCGAGGCCAGGTAGAAGCGGGCCGGGTTGGCGGCGTCGAGGCTCTCGAACACCACGTCCTTCACGCCCATCGGCACATAGAGGCCGTCCTTGGGGCCGATGTCGTAGGCGACGCCATCTACGGTGACCTTGCCGGGGCCGTCGGCGACGTTGATCAGGCCCAGCTCGCGACGCTCCAGGAACGGATGGCCGGCGGCCGAGGCCGGCTCGGCCTGGTCGGGCAGCTTGACGGCCTTCGTCATCGGCGCCGCGCCGCCGATCACGAAGCGCTCGTTGTGGCTGTAGTTCAGGCTGATCCCGTCGGCCGGGAACAGGTCGGTGACCAGGTAGCGGTCACGCAGCTGGTCGTTGTCCACCAGCTCCATCATGTCGGGATGGGTGGCGTGATAGGTCTTGTCGAACATGGCGGCGCTCCGGGCCCGGGTGGTGGTCTTCCCTGCGCGCTAGGTAACCGGTGTCATAGATTGGGGCAAGACCCAAGGGACCGGCTCACGCGGCGCTGGAAACTCTGGCATCATCGCGGTGGCTCAGCAACGGGACCGCCATGCTCGACGACGCCCTCATCGCCAGACTCCGGGACCTGCACAGTGGGCCGGATCGCGGCTATCACGCCTGGAGCCATCCCCTGGCCCTGCTCGATCTCTTCGAGATCGTGCGGGACCGGCTGAACGACCCGCTGGCCGTCTACTGCGCGATCGTTCTGCATGACGCGATCTATGAGCCGCGCGCCAGGGACAACGAGGCTCGCAGCGCCGCGCTGGCCGCCCGGCTGCTCAACGGCGTTGTGCCGCCGGCGACGCTGGCCCGCACGCTTCGGCTGATCGAAGCCACCGCCAGACACGCCATCCCCGCCGACCTGCCGCCTGACGAGGCCGCCGACATGGCGATGTTCCTGGACATGGACCTCTCGATCCTGGCCGCCTCGCCCGAGGCGTTCGACACCTACGAGGCCGGTGTGCGACACGAGTATCGTGAGGTCCCGGAAGCGGCGTTCCGCGCGGGCCGGGCGACGATCCTCGAAGGCTTCCTGGCCCGCGAGGCGTTGTACATGTCTCCCTGGGGCCTGGACGCGTTCGAACGGAAGGCGCGCACCAACCTGATCCGCTCGATCGCCGCGCTCCGGGACGGCAAGCGGCAAGCGGACGCTCAAACCCCGTAGCCAAAGACCGCCGTTCGGCGGACAGTGGCCTCGTCGGCGTTTATCCGGCCAGCAATCGGGGGGTTGCCTTGACCGACACGACCGACGCCCAGTCCTCGCGCGGGACCTTCCTTGGCCATCCCCGGGGGCTCGTCTTCCTCAGCCTGACCGAGGTCTGGGAGCGGTTCTCGTTCTACGGCATGCAGGCGCTGCTGGTCGTCTACATGGTCGACCAGGTGCTCACCCCCGGCCACATCGAGACCGTGGCCGGCATGGACGGATTCCGCGGCGTGCTGGAGGGCATATTTGGGCCGCTGTCGGCCCAGGCTCTCTCGTCGCAGATTTTCGGTCTCTACACCGGCCTGGTCTACCTTACGCCGCTCATCGGCGGCTGGCTGGGCGACCAGGTGCTTGGGCAGAAGCGTACGGTCATGCTGGGCGCCCTGCTGATGGCGGCCGGGCACCTTCTGATGGCGTTCGAGACCTCGTTCCTGATCGCCATGGCGCTGCTGATCCTCGGTAGCGGCTGCCTGAAGGGCAACATCTCGGCCCAGGTCGGGGCCCTCTACCCCCGGGATGATCCCCGGCGCACGCCGGCCTTCTCGATCTTCAGCGTCAGCATCAACATCGGGGCCATGGTCGCCCCGATCGCCTGCGGCACGGTCGCCACGCTGTACGGCTATCACTACGGCTTCGGCCTCGCGGCGGCGGGGATGCTGCTCGGCATCGCGATGTATGTGGCCGGCGGCCGGCATCTTCCGCCCGACCTGCTCAAGCGTGGCGGCGAGCCTCGTCCGAAGCTGCGGCGCGTCGATGCGCCGATCCTGCTGGCGCTGGGCGCGGCGCTGGTCCTGGGGCTGTTCTTCAATGTGGCCTATGGCCAGGAATTCAACGTCTTCAACATCTGGGCGCGGACCTACACGGACCTTGGCGTCTTCGGCTTCCAGATGCCGGTGACCTGGTATCCGGCCTTCGACGGCTTCTTCATCGTCATCCTGACGCCGCTGGCCATGCGCTACTGGGCCTGGCAGTTGCAGCGCGGCAAGCCGACCAGCGAGCTGTCCAAGATCGGCTGGAGCGGCCTGTTCGGCGCGCTCGGCATGCTGTCGCTGGTGGCGGCCTCGCTGATCGCGGCGGCGGGCGGCAAGCCGGGCATCGGCTGGGGCATCGCCTGTTTCGCGCTGTGCAGCTGGGGCTTCATCTACAACTGGCCGACCACCCTGGCGCTCTGCTCGCGGGTCGCGCCGCCGGCGGTCAGCGGCGTGATCATGGGGGTGGCCTTCTTCGGGGCCTTCCTGACCAACTACGCGGCAGGCCTGATCGGGACCTACTACGAGAAGATGGCCCCGGCGGCCTTCTGGGGCCTGCACGGGGCCATTGCGCTGGCGGGATCGCTGCTGGTGCTGGTCTTCTACCGTCCGCTGAGCCAGGCCCTGCGCTCGCCGCCCGCCTAGATCTTTGCCCCGCCCAGCCCCGGGATCATGCGCCGCATCGTGCCGTCGCGCAGAAGGTAGTGATGTATCAGGGCGGCGGCGGCGTGGACGCCGATCAGCCAGTAGCCGATGGTTCCGATCCGCTCGTGGAGGCCCTCGACCCGCTCGCCCAGCGCCTCATTCGGCGCGACCAGCGGCGGCATTTGCAAGCCGAACAGCGGGACCGGGTCGCCGGCGGCGCTGAGCGCGACCCAGCCCATGACCGGCATGGCCAGCATCAGGGCGTAGAGCGTCACATGCATCGCCGCGCCCAGCCACTCCAGCGGACTGGCCGGTCGCGGCGGCTGGGGCGCGCGGAAACGGATGACGATCCGCGAGAGAACCAGCGCCAGCATGCAGAGGCCCAGCGAGAAGTGCCAGGCCTTGATGCCTTCGCGCAGGTCGCTGCCGCGCTCGAACAGCACGCGAAGCTCGATACAGGCGTAGACCGCCGCCATCAGCAGAAGCATGAGCCAGTGCAGCACGACGGACGCGCGTGCGTAGGTGAAGTCCGTTCCGGACGTGTGGCTCGTCATGGTCGGTATCCCCCTACCCCTTCGGCGCGGCCGTCGATCCCCGCACGACCAGCGACGGCATCCGCCATTCCGGGTCGCGTTTGTCGCCTTCCATGACCCCCAGCAGCCGGTCGGCCGCCAGACGCCCGATCTCGCGCGTCGGCGCGCGGATGGTGGTCAGCGGCGGCCAGACGCGCGAGGCGATCTGGAAGTCGTCGAAGCCGATGACCGACAGGTCCTCCGGCACCGAAAGTCCGGCCTGCCGCGCCGCGTGCAGGGCGCCGGCCGCCATCTCGTCGTTGCCGGCGAAGATCGCCGTCGGGCGGTCCTTCAGGGCCAGCAGGCGCGCCGCCGCCTCCATGCCGGACTCGAAGGTGTAGGCGCCCTCGGCCACGCAGTCGGCGGACAGGGTCGCGCCGTGTTCCTTCAGCCCCTCCTCGAACCCGCCGCGCCGCTCGTGCGAGGAGCGGAAGCGGTCCGGACCGGAGATGAAGCCCAGGCGCCGGTGGCCAAGCTCGGCCAGGTGCCGGCCGGCCAGCAGCCCGCCGTGTCGGTCCCGGGTGACGATGCTGTGGGCCTCGGCGTCGACGGCGATGGAGGCCACGCGCACATACTCGCAGCCGATCTCGCGCAGCATTTCGGCCACCGCCTCGTCTTCGGAGACCGAAGGGGTGAGCACCACGCCGAACAGCTTCTGCCGCTCGATGAAGGCGCGGATGTCGGGCACCAGGGTCGTGCTGCCCCGGTCGCAGGGGTGGACGACCAGCTCGAAGCCCGAGCCCTTCATGCCGTCCAGCAGGCCCAGCTGCATGTTCACGACATACTGCGGATTGGGGTTATCGTAGATCAGGCCGATCAGGAACGAGCGGCGGAAGGCCAGCCCCCGCGCCTGCGGGTCCGGCGCATAGCCGTACCGGGCGATGACCGCCTCGATCTTCTCGCGGGTCTCCGGACGCACCGAGGGCGAGCGGTTGATGACCCGCGAGACGGTCTTCTTCGACACCCCGGCCAGGCGGGCGACGTCGTTGATGGTGGCGCGACGGCGGCCGCTCTGCAGCGCCTCGTCATCGGATGGCTTCGGCGTCCTCGAACTCACGGCCTCTCCGGCGCTCCCTCGTCCATGAGCTTTGATAACCTGCGTCGCGGGGCGGCGCCAGCGCCGGACGAGCGCGGTTGATACCGGTGTCCGCCCTGCTGGCGGAACCCCCTGCGCCTGCGGAGACTTGAACCGGAGAAGATCGGGAGACCCGCCGTGGCCGCCGCCGTCAAGCTCGCCAAGTACCGCGCCAAGCGCGATTTCACCGTCACCGCCGAACCCTCCGGCGCGGTCGCCGTCGCGGCCTCGGAGAAGCGCCGCTTCGTGATCCAGAAGCACGCGGCCAGCCGCCTGCACTACGACCTGCGGCTCGAGCATGAGGGCGTCTATCTCTCGTGGGCCGTCACCCGGGGGCCGTCGCGCGATCCGGCCGAGAAGCGGCTGGCGGTCGAGGTCGAGCCCCATCCGCTCGACTACGGCGACTTCGAGGGCACGATCCCCAAGGGTCAGTACGGCGGCGGCACGGTGATGCTGTGGGATCGCGGATACTGGGCGCCGGAGCCGGGCTTTGACGTGGCCAGGGGCCTGAAGACGGGCGAGCTGAAGCTGGTCTTCGCCGGGGAGCGAATGAAGGGCGGCTACGTGCTGGTCAAGATTCGCAACGACCGCACCGGCGGCAAGGCGAGCAACTGGCTGCTGATCAAGCACCGCGACGACTTCGCCGTCGAGGGCGATGGCGAGGCATTGCTGGAGGACAACGCCTTCTCCATCGCGTCCGGCCGCACGATGGAGGACATCGCCGCCGGCAAGGGCAAGGCGCCCAGGCCCTTCATCACCCGGGTGAAGCGTGGCGCGAAGGCTGTATGGTCATCCGCGGGCTCGCCCGAAGCCAGCGCGGAGGAAGCGGCGGTGAAGCACCACTCCCCCAAGCCCCGTCGGAAGCCGACGCCGAAGGCGGCCGCGATGCCGGCCTTCGTCGAGCCGCAGCTGTGCAAGCTGCTCGACCGTCCGCCGACCGGGGCCGGCTGGGCCCACGAGATCAAGTTCGACGGCTACCGCATGCAGCTGCGCGTCGAGGGTGGCAAGGCGAGCCTGAAAACCCGCAAGGGCCTGGACTGGACCGACCGCTTTCCGAAGATCGCCGCCGCCGCGAGCGGCCTGCCCGACTGCCTGATCGATGGCGAGGCCGTGGCCCTGGACGACGACGGCTCGCCCGACTTCGCGGCGCTGCAGGCGGCCCTGTCGGGCGGTTCGACCGACGAGCTGATCTTCTTCGCCTTCGACCTGCTGTTCGCGGGCGACGAGGACCTGCGGCCCCTGCCCCTCACCGACCGCAAGGCGCGGCTCCAGGCCCTGCTGGGCAAGCCGGCCGAAACCCGGCTGCGCTACGTCGAGCATTTCGCCACCGGCGGCGACGCGGTGCTCAGCTCGGCCTGCCGGATGTCGCTGGAGGGGATCGTCTCCAAGAAGTCCGACGCCCCGTATCGCTCAGGGCGCAGCGAGACCTGGACCAAGTCCAAGTGCCGCGCCGGCCATGAGGTGGTCATCGGCGCCTACACGACCAACGGCGGCGCCTTCCGTTCGCTGGTCGCCGGCGTCATGCGGGACGGCAAGCTGGTCCATGTCGGCCGGATCGGCACCGGGTTCTCGGCGGCAAAGGTCAAGACGCTGCTGCCCAAGCTCAAGGCGCTGGAGACCGACCGCTCGCCCTTCGAGGCCCGCCTGCCGCGCGGCGCCGGAGAGACCCGCTGGGTGAAGCCTCAGTTGGTCGCCGAGATCGAGTACGCCGGCTTCACCGGCGACGGCGCCATCCGCCAGGCCTCGTTCAAGGGCCTGCGCGAGGACAAGCCGGCGGCGGAGGTCGAGGCCGAAGCCCCGGCGCCCGCCGCCGACACCGAACTGGCGACGCCCAGGCCCGCGAAGGGCGCGGCCGCGAAGAAGGCCGGTCCGGCGGTGGTGATGGGCGTGACTTTATCCAGGGCGAACAAGATCTTGTGGCCGGAAGCTGGCGATGATGGCGTGCCGGTCACCAAGCTGGATCTGGCCCGCTACTACGAGGCGGTTGCCAACTGGATGATGCCGCACATCAGCCATCGCCCCTGCTCGACCATCCGCACGCCGGACGGACTGGCCGGCCAGACCTTCTTCCAGCGTCATCTCGGCAAGGGGGCCTCGGCCCTGATCAGCGAGGTGGTGCTGGCAGGGGATCACGCACCCTACCTGATGATCGAACGCAAGGAGGCGCTGGCCGCCCTCGCCCAGACCTCGACCACGGAACTGCATCCCTCGAACTGCCGCCCGGGCGAACCCGAGGTCCCGGGCCGGCTGGTCTTCGACCTCGACCCGTCGGAGGAACTGGGCTTCGACGCGGTGATCGACGCGGCGCGCGAGGTGCGCGACCGCCTGGACGACCTGGGCCTCGTCGCCTTCTGCAAGACCACGGGCGGCAAGGGTCTCCATGTGGTCACGCCGCTGGCGAAGGAGAAGATCGACTGGCCGACCGCCAAGGCCTTCGCCCGCGAAGTCTGCGCCCGCATGGCGGCGGACAGCCCGGGACTCTATGTGATCAACATGTCAAAGAAGCTCCGCAAGGGGCGGATATTCCTGGATTATCTGCGCAATGATCGCCTGAGCACCGCCGTCGCGCCGCTGTCGCCCCGCGCGCGGCCGGGCGCCACGGTGTCTATGCCGTTGAACTGGACGCAGGTGCGCAAGGGGCTGGACCCGAAGGCGTACACGATCCGGACGGTCCCGGCCGTGCTGGGCAAGTCCACCGCCTGGACCGACTACGACGACGGCGAGCGCAAGCTGACGGCGGCGATCAAGCGGCTGGGGTAGAGCTGAGGGGCTTTGCGTCCTTCGCGACGCGGCTTCGCCGCTCCTCAGGATGACGATGTCTGTGGAACGCTACCCACGTTCGTCATGGTGAGGAGCGAGCCCTCTGGCGAGCGTCGCGAACCACGCAAAGCCTAAGCCCGCTTCTTCGCCGCCACCTTCTTCGCGGGCGCGGCCTTCTTCGCCGGAGCCTTCGCCGCCGCCTTGCCGCCGAGGCTCTTGCGCAGCGCGTCCATCAGATCGACGACGTTGGTGGTCTCCGGCTCGGCCGCCTTGACCTTGTGGCCCTTGCCCTTCTGTTTCTCGGCGATCAGGTCGCGCAGCGCGTCCTCGTAGCGGTCGTTGAACTCGCTCGGCTCGAACGGGCCTTCCTGCTGGTCGATGATCTTCTCGGCGATGGCGATCATGGCCGCGTCCGGCTTCTGGTCGGGGATGTCGCCGAAGATGTCGGCGGCGTCGCGGACCTCGTCATGGCTGCGCAGGCTCCAGGCCATCAGGCCGTTGTCGCGCGGCTCCAGGGCCAGCAGGCGTTCGCGCTGGTGCATGACGACCCGGCCCAGCGCGATCTTTCCCGTCCGGCTCATGGCCTCGCGGATCACGGTGTAGGCCTCCAGCGCCAGCTTGCCGTCCGGCGCCAGGAAGTAGGGATTGTCCCAGTAGAGCCGGTCAATGTCGTCGGCGTCGACGAAGCGCTCGATGTCGATGGTCTTCGTGCTCTCCAGCCGGACCGAGGCGATCTCGTCGGGCGTGACCACGACGTAGGAGTCCTTCTCGTACTCGAACCCCTTCACCAGATCGGCGCGTTCCACCGGCCCCAGATCGGGATCGGTCGGCACCATGCGGATGCGGTTGTGGGTGTCCTTGTGCAGCATGTTGAAACGGACATCGCCCGCCGGGCTCGTGGCGGTGTAGAGAGCGACCGGGCAGGTCACCAGAGACAGTCGAAGGTGTCCCTGCCAGGTCGGACGCGGCGCCATGGTGGTCTCCTGATTCGATTTCAGGCCCTGAACGCGCTGTGGTCATCGGGAGTTGCCAGGTGAGCGAAACGGTCGTTGACGCGCGGGGGCATCACTGCCCGATCCCGACCCTGCGGCTGCGCAAGGCGCTGGAGGCGGCGGGTCCCGGCGCACGGGTGCGCCTGCTGGCCGATGACCCGATGGCGCGGATCGACGTGCCCCATTTCGTGCAGGAAAGGGGCTACACCCTTCTGGAGAAGGACGAGGTCAGCGGATGGCTGGTTTTCGTCGTAGCGAGATCGGGATGATCTTCCGGGTGTGCAGGGCGATCTCCATCTCGGTCGCCAGCGCGCCCCCGAAGAACAGCGCGTTCACGTTCCAGCTCAGCCAGATCAGGAACACCACCACCGTGGCCACCGAGCCGTAGGTGGCGCCCAGATGGGCGATCTGCTCGACGTAGAAGGCGCACAGCCAGGAGAAGCACAGGCCCAGCACGGCCGAGGCGACGCCGCCGGCCAGGGACGCGCGCCAGGCCACCGGCTCCCGCGCCATCGCGAACCGGTAGATCATGGTCATGGCCAGCACCAGGCCGATGCTGGTCCAGGTCCATTCGTTGAACAGCCAGCTGAGGCCCGCCAGCGGCTTGAAATCCAGCGTCGCGGACATGACCCGGATGCCCAGGAAGCTGAACGAGACAACGCCCATCAGCACCAGGGCGGCGATCAGCACGACCAGGGCCATGACGTTGAAACTGATGAACCCGCGCTGGTTCTCCTCATCATGGATGAACGACAGGCCGGCGAGCAGGGCCTTGAATCCCCGGTGGGCGGCGTAACCCCCGATGACCAGGGCGACAATGCTCTGGGTGCTCAGGGCGCCGGACGGCGCATGGGCCAGCCGCTCGAGTTCGCTGCGGAAGATGCCCCGGGCGTCGGCGGGCAGCATGCCAGCCAGCACCTCGGCCTGCCGCGCCACCTCGTCGGGCGCCGAGAGCATGCCATACAGGCCGATGGCGATGACCAGCAGCGGAAACACCGCCAGCATGATCCAGAAGGACACCCCGCCGACGTACAGCATCACGTCGCGGCCCCACAGGCGCTGCAGCGCCTTGCCGAGCACGTCGACCGTCGCCCGCGCCCAGTGGACGGGGTCGAGATCGATCTGGGGGGAATGACCCGGGGGGTCGGCGTCTGACATGGCGCGGAAACTGCCCTCCCCGCCCCCCGGGCGCAACGTCAAAGGCGCGCCCCGCTTCGCGGGACGCGCCTGACAGGATGACCTTGCCTTCGTCCTGGGTATCCGGCCGCCACAACGAGGGACGGGAGAGCGTGGCGGCCGTCTACGGAGCCACAATCGAATCTGCTGCCTGAACGGTGGCTGAACGGAAGTGCGCTCGCAGATCTGCTGTGCGTGGTTCGCGACGCCGGCCCGAGAGCCGGCTCCTCACCATGACGAAGGGGGTTTGCGTTCCACTGACTTCGTCATCCTGAGGAGCGAGCCTCAAGCGAGCGTCGCGAAGGACGCATTACAGCGCGCCCTTCTCCTTCAGCGCGGCGACCTCGGCGGCGGTGAAGCCCCAGTCGGTCAGGGCCTCGTCGTTGTGGGCCCCGATCTTCGGCGGCGGACCCTGGATGGCGCCCGGCGTGGCCGAGAAGCGCGGGGCCGGGGCCGGCTGGACCACGCCCTCGATGGTCACGAAGGTCTCGCGGGCGACGTTGTGGGCGTGCTTCGGCGCTTCCTCGAGGTCCAGCACCGGCGCGAAGCAGATGTCGGTGGCGTCCATGATCGCGCACCACTCCGCCTGGGTCTTGGTCCGCAGCACGTCCTGGAGCTTGGCCTTCAGCGACGGCCAGGCCGAGCGGTCCATCTGGTTGGCGAACTCCGGATCGGTGATGCCGGTCTTCTCCAGCAGCAGGGCGTAGAACTGCGGCTCAATCGAGCCGATCGAGATCCACTTGCCGTCGGCGCACTGGTAGGTGTCGTAGAAGTGGGCCCCGCCGTCGAGCAGGTTGGAACGCCGCTCGTCCTTCCAGATGCCCGCGCCCTTGAAGCCGTAGAACATGGCCATCAGCGAGGCGGCGCCGTCGCTCATCGCGCAGTCGATGACCTGGCCCTTGCCGGTTTCGCGCGCGCTGATGATGCCGGCCATGAGGCCGAACGCCAGGTACAGGGCGCCGCCTCCGAAGTCGCCGACCAGGTTGAGCGGCGGCACCGGCTTGTCCTCGGTGCCGATGGCGTGCAGCGCGCCGGTGATGGCGATGTAGTTCATGTCATGGCCGGCGGCCTTGGCGTAGGGACCGGTCTGGCCCCAGCCTGTCATGCGGCCGAACACCAGCTTCGGGTTGCGCTTCAGCACCACGTCCGGGCCCAGGCCCAGGCGTTCCATGACGCCGGGGCGGAAGCCCTCGATCAGGCCGTCGGCGCTTTCCAGCAGCTTGAGCACAGCCTCGATGGCGTCCGGCGACTTGAGGTCCAGCGCCACCGAGCGGCGGCCGCGGCTGGTGACGTCGGCGGGCGAGGCCCGGCCCGATCCCTTGCGGTCGACCCGCACCACATCGGCGCCCAGGTCCGACAGCAGCATGCCGCAGAACGGCCCCGGCCCGATGCCGGCGAATTCGACGATCTTCAGACCCGAAAGCGGTCCACTAGCCATGACGTTTCTCCCGTTTGGGCGAGAGTTAGAGGCGCTGACGCATGGTCAGGCAAGCGGCCGGTCTTCGAGGCTGTGGAAGATGCGGGCGATAACGACCGTCTGATCTCTAACGCGGTAGCGGATGATGTAGCCGCCCGCGCCGAACGGGATGATCAGTTCCCGAACATCTCCGCCGACAGGCCGACCACGATGAGGCATTTCCGAAAGCGACAGGACTGCTTCTTCGAGAACGTCAGCAAAGCGATCGCCCGCGGGGCTGTCGCCCAGAAACGCGGAGAGCCGCGAGAAGTCGTCCTTGACCGCGTCGAGGACCTCGATGTGGAAGATCACGCCCGTCGGGCCCGCCGCTCCGCGATCTCTCTACGCAGGTGCGCGAAGGCTTCATCAACGGACACTGACTCACCTGTGCGGTCGTACTCGGCCAGCCGGCGCAGATCCTCCGCCACGTCCCAGTTGGAAAGCGCATTCGCGAGCACAGCTTCGGCATAGTCATGGGGCGACACGCCAAGACCGCGAGCGGCGCCTTCCAGCCGCGCCAGCGTCTCATCATCGAGTTTGAGGGTCACGGATCCGTCGGCCATGCCACGACCGTAACGCAACAGTCGCGCCCCGAATAGACCCCCTATGGTTGTCCTTACAGCGCCTGCCCGTCGTCGATGGTGATCATCGTGCCGGTGATGAAGTGGGCGCGGCGGCCGGCCAGCATCAGCAGGGCGTCGTCCAGGACGTCCTCGTCCATCAGGCGTCGGCGGGGGAAGCCCTTGATCTGCTTCTGGCCGCCCTCGGTCTGGAACCAGTCGCTGTTGATCTCGGTCTCGATGTAGCCGGGGCAGATGGCGTTGACGGCGATCCGCGGCCGCGCCCATTCCCGCGCCAGGCCCTTGGTAAGCGAGGCGCAAGCGGCCTTGGACGCGCAATAGACGGTCAGGCCGGGCAGCTGGTTGAAGGCGGCGATCGAGGCGATGTTGATGATCCGGGCCTCGCCGGCCTCGGCCACGCCGCTGGCGATCATCCGCTTCGCCGCCTCGACGGCGCCGAAATAGACCGCGCGGACGTTGACGGCCATGGTCTGGTCGAAGGTCTCGACGGTCATGTCCATGGCCATGCCCTCGCCGCCGACCCCGGCGTTGTTGATCATGATCGAGAGCGGGCCGAGCGCAGCCTCCGCCTGATCCAGCGCCGGACCGATGGCCGGCGTGTCGGCGACGTCCAGCGCGATGGCCACCGCCTTGCCGCCGGCGGCGTTGATCTCGGCGACCAGCGCCTCGAGCCGGTCCGTCCGCCGGGCCATCACCGCCACGCTGGCGCCGGCCTGCGACAGCACTCGCGCGAACCGCGCGCCAAGCCCGCTGGAGGCGCCCGTAACGACGGCCACCCGGCCGGCGAGAGGTTTGTCGTTCATCGTCCTGATCCCGTTCGATATCCGCGTCTTTGTCGCGCTATCCCCGGCGGCGGCCTCTGCTATGTTGCGCCTGACGAATCCTGACGCGGCATCCAGCAGCCGACGGGGGCCGGCGGCGTCATGGGCGGGAGTTCGAGCGGGTTGTCAATTCAGGCCCGAATATTGATCGTGGCGCGCGACGACGCGCTTGCCGGTCCCCTGGCCGAAGGGCTGGACCGACTCGGCTGGCGTACGATCACGGCGCGCGGGCCCTACGCGGCCATGGCGGCGCTGGGCGACCTCGCCATCGAGGCGGCCATCGTCGATGTCGCCAGCGGCGGCCATGACGCCCTGCAGCTGGCCCGCCGGCTCAAGGCCGCCTGCGCCCCGCGCCGGCTGCCGGTCATCGCCATCGGCGATCCGGACCCGCAGCTGGACAGCTACGCCTTCGACCTGACCCTGGCCCCGCCGCTGCATCCGGCCCAGGCCGTGCTGCGGCTGGAGTCGCTTGTCCGCATGGCCGTGGCCGAGGAGGAGTTCGAGCTGCGGCTGGAAACCTTCGCCGAGCGTGGCCGCCGCCTGGACCTGCCCGAGCCCAACCCCGAGCCCTATCGCGTGCTGGCCGTCGGCGAGCCGGCGCCGCAGTTCCTGGCGTTGAGCAACGCCCTGACGCGCAGCGGCGCGGACGTGGTCGGCGCCTTCACCGCCTTCACCGCCTTCGACTACCTGCACGAGCGGGCCTTCGACTCGGTGGTGCTCTGGGCCGGCGACAACAGCGCCGAGGCCCTGTCGATCGCCGCGGGCATGCGCCGCAACACCCGGCTCTACCACATCCCCGCCCTGCTCTATCTGCGGGCCGAGAGCTACGTCACCACCTCCGAGGCCTTCCATCGCGGGGTGTCCGACGTCGCCTCGCCGGAGACGGCCGAGACCGAGACCGCCAAGCGCGTCATCGAACTGGCCCGCAGCTATCGCCGCCAGACCGCCATCCGGCGGGCGCTGGAAAAGGCGCGCAGCAGCGGGCTGATGGACGCCGCGACGGGCCTGTTCACCCGCGATCTGTTCGCCAGCCATCTGGTTCGGCTCGCCCAGGCCTCGCGCATCCGCAACCGACCGATGAGCGTCTGCGTGCTGCGCGTCGCCGACCGGCCGGAGGTTCACGCCGCCCGCGCCGGCGGCTGGCTGGACCGCGCCATTCCGCAGATCGGCTCGATGATCGGCCGGCTGGTCCGCGCCGAGGACACCGCCGCCCGGCTGGGCCCGGAGGTCTTCGCCCTGGCCCTGCCCGCCACGCCGCAGAGCGCCGGCCGCTCGGCCGCCGAACGGATCGCGGCGGTCATCGCCTGCACGGCCTTTGAATCCGGCGAGGGCAAGCCACCCTTCACCGTCGATTTCGACATCGGCGTCGCCCAGATCGAGCCCGGCGAGAACGCCGCGGTGGCGCTGGAGCGCGCCGCCGCCCGCGCCCAGCAGCGTGAAGCCAGCTAGCCAGGCCAAGGAGAGCCCCATGCAGATCGACTTCATCGCCGACGTCGTCTGTCCCTGGTGCTACCTCGGCTGGCGGCGTCTGCAGGCGGCCCTGGCGATGCGCCCGGACATCGAGGCGCAGGTCGTCTGGCGGCCCTACCAGCTGGATCCGACACTTCCGGAAGAGGGCGTCGACCGGAAGGCCTACATGGCCGCCAAGTTCCCGGACTCCGGCCGCCGCGCCGAGATCACCAAGGTCCTGGATGACAACGCGGCGCAGGACGGCATCACCTGGGACCTCACCGCCATCAAGGTCTCGCCCAACACCAACGCCGCCCACCGCCTGATCCGCTGGGCCCAGACGGCGGGCTGCCAGGAGCCGGTGCTGGAGGGCGTGCTGGCCGCCTATTTCAGCCAGGGCAAGGACATCGGCGACCCGGTCGTGCTGGCCGACATCGCCGGCGCTGCGGGTATGGACCGCCTGCTGGTCCTGCAGTTGCTGTCGGAAGGCGCCGACAAGGATGCGATCACCCGCGAGCACCAGCTGGCCCACGAGGCGGGCGTGTCCGGCGTGCCGTTCATGATCTTCGACGGCAAGCTGGCCGTTTCCGGCGCCGAGCCGCCGCAGCGGCTGGTCAAGGCGCTCGACAAGGCCGTGGAGATGGCGGCCTGAGCGGCTCTTGCCGTGACGGCGCGTAAGGATGCTAGCTTGCCGTAAAATAACGGGAGGCGACCATGAAACTCGAAGGCGGATGCTACTGCGGCGCGGTGCGCTATGTGGCCGAGGGCGAGCCGATGATGCAGGCCCAGTGCCACTGCCGCGAATGCCAGCACATCACCGGCGGCTCGCCGAACGTGTTCATGGCCATGCCGATCCCGGGCTTCAGATACACGAAGGGCGAGCCGAAGTCGTTCACCCGCAAGGACATCGCCAACGCGGTCACCCGCGAGTTCTGCGGCGAATGCGGCAGCCACATCGTAACCCGCTCGCCCGGCTTCCCGGCGGTGATCCTCAAGGTCGGCTCGCTGGACGATCCTTCGGTGTTCGCGCCGCAGCTGGCCATCTACACCGTCGACAAGCAGCCCTTCCACTGCATCCCCGAAGGCATCCCGCAGTTCGAGCGCCTGCCCGGCTGACCGGGCGAATAATTTCCGATCCGGATTGAACCGGAGGGGACATCGGCGACACCTGTATTCCGATGTCCCAGCCCGCCTCCTCAACGGCCCAGGCCGCCCGACGCCTTCTCGACGAGTACCTCGTGGTCTCGGCGCAAGCGGGGGACCGGCGCGCCTTCGCAGGCCTCGCCCGGCGCTGGCACCCCAGGTTGGTCAGTCACGCCTGGCGGCTGACCGGCGATGTCGAGCTGGCGCGCGACGCGGTGCAGTCCGGCTGGATCGAGATCGCGCGCGGCCTGCAGCGCCTCCAGGACCCGGGCGCCTTTCCAGCCTGGGCCTATCGCATCATCTCGCGGCGCTGCGCCCGGACCATCCGGGGCCTGCAGCACGACCGCCGGCTGGCGCGGGACGTGGCGGCCCAGCCGGCTGCCGCATCGGTCGATCCCGCTGACCTCGTCGGCGCCGATCAGGCCGCGCGGCTGCACGCGGCGATCCGCGACCTGCCGCCCGCGCAACGGGCGGCGATCGCCCTGTTTCATTTCGAGGACATGAGCATCGCCGAGACGGCGGTCGCTCTCGACGTGCCGGCGGGCACGGTCAAGACCCGCCTGATGCATGCCCGGCGCACCCTTCGCGCCGTGCTGGAAGGAGACATGTGATGAAGGACATCGACCGGATGATCGATGAGTCCCTGAGCGCCGAGGAGCGCGACCTGCTGCGCCGTATCGGGGATGAGCCGGCCTACATGAACCAGGTGCTGGCCATCTTCGACGGCCGCACCGGCTGGGTCAGCGTGGTCATGATGATCGCCCAGACCGCGCTGTTCGTGGGCGGCGCCTGGGCGGCGTGGAACTTCTTCCAGGCCGAGGACGCCCTGGATGCACTGCGCTGGGGCCTGCCGTCAGCGGTGCTGCTGCTGATGTCGCTGATCATCAAGCTGTCGCTCTGGCCGACCCTGCAGGCCAACCGCGTGCTGCGCGAACTCAAGCGGCTGGAGCTGCAGGTCGTGCGCCACGGCGGCGCCTGAGCCCTACTCCGCCAGGGTCGCGCTGATCGGCAGCTTGCGGATCGGCTTGCCGGTCAGCGCAAACAGGGCGTTGACCAGAGCGGGGGTCGCCGGCGGCACCGGCGGCTCCCCGACGCCGCCGATGGTCTCGCCGTTCTCGATGAACACCGTCTCCACCGCGTGCGGCGACTCGTTCATCCGCAGGATGCGGTAGCCGTCGAAGTTGGTGTTGGTCGCCCGGCCACCGCTGATCTCGATGCCCTCGAACAGCGCCGTGGACAGGCCCTGGATCATGCCGCCCTCGACCTGGTTGCGGGCCCCGTCGGGGGTGACGACGCGGGCGCAGTCGAGGACGCAGATCGCCTTGTGGATCTTCACAACCCCGCCGTCCTCGAGCGAGATCGCGACCACCTGGGCGCAGAGGCTGCCGTAGCTTTCGACATAGGCAAAGCCGCGGGCGTGGCCTTTCTTCAGCGGCTTGCCCCAGTCGCCGGCCTTCGCCGCCTCGTCGATGACCTTCAGCGCCCGGGGATCGTGGGCCAGCAGCTCGCGGCGCAGGGCGACGGGGTCCTTCTTGAGGAAGGCCGCCAGCTCGTCGACGAAGGCCTCCATGAAATAGCCGTTCTGGGTCGCGCCGACCGCGCGCCAAGGCGCCATCGGCACGGCCTGGTCGACCCGCACCCAGTCGACGCGATAGGCGCCGGTCCGGTAGCGGGTGTCGGTCAGGGTCTGGACCGAGGAGCCGTCCAGCTCGCCCTGCTTCAGCCCACCCGGCGCAAAGCTGTCGCGCATCGAGGGGCCGGCGGTGCGAATGTGCAGGGCCGTGACCTTGCCGCTGGCGTCGACGCCGGCCTTCAGGCGCGCGACCTGGGCGGGGCGATACCAGCCCTGGCCGATCTCGTCCTCGCGCCGCCAGAAGAACTGCACCGGCTTCTTCACGGCCAGCGCCGTGACCACCGCGGCCGGCGTGCCGTCGTCGCCCAGCCGCCGGCCATAGCCGCCGCCGAGCATCAGGGTGTGCAAGGTGACCTTCGAGGGATCGATGCCGGCGGTCCTGGCGGCGGTGTTGCGGTTGCGGTCCTGGGTCTGGAACGGGCCCCAGATCTCCAGTCCGCCGTCGGCCGTCGGCTCGACGGTGATCGACCACGGCTCCATCGGCGCGTGGGCGAGGTAGGGGGCCTCGTAGTCGGCCTCGAAGGTGCGGGCCGCGCCGGCCAGCGCCGCCGCCGTGTCGCCCTCGACCTTGCCGACGATGGCCTCGGCGTCCTTGCCCAGGCCCCTGTGCATGGCCGCGGAGATGGCGTCCGAGGAGAGGCCGTCGATGGCGGTGGATTTCCAGCGCACCTTGAGCTGCGCCGCGCCCTTCATGGCCGACCACTGGCTCTTGGCCACCACCGCCGCGCCGCCAGGGATTTTCACCACCTGCTCGACACCCTTGACCGCCAGGGTCGCCTTGTCGTCCCAGCTGTCGGCGTCGCCGCCGAACACCGGCGACAGCACGGCGCAGGCGTAGACCATGCCAGGCCGGGTGAAGTCCTGCGAGAACACCGGCTCGCCGCGCACCTTGGCCGGTACATCCACGCGCGGGGTGGCCTTGCCGACGTAGCGGTAGCTGGCCGGGTCCTTCGGCGTTCCCTCGACGACCGGCTTGCCGGCCGCCAGCGTCGCCGCCTCGCCCAGCGTCACGGCCAGCGGCTTGCCGGCGCGCAGGAAGCGGCCCTCGTCGAGCGTGATCTCCGCCGCCGGGACACCGGCCTTGCCGGCCGCCGCCGCGATCAGGCTGGCGCGGGCGTTGGCCCCGACGCTGCGCAGCGCGCCCCACCAGGCCCGCACGCCGGCCGAGCCGCCCGAGCCCATGGCCCCGCCGCGCCGGAACGGGTCCGACGGCAGGGCGGTGTCGACGCTGACCCAGCTGAGCGGCACGCCGATCTCGTCGGCGATGATGGCGGCGTGGGCGGTGTGAGTGCCCTGCCCCATCTCCGTGGTCGGCGACAGCATGGCCACCTTTCCGTCGGCGTCGATGGTCAGATAGGCGGTCCAGGGCGCGGCGGGCGCTCCGGTCTGCTGCGCCCTGGCCGGAACCGCGAAGCTGAGGGTGAAGGCGCCGGTTGTGGCGAGGAAGGCGCGGCGGTCGATCATCGGCTTGTTCATCGTCTCGCCCCTCACGCCTTCGCCGCCGCCTTGATGGCGGCGCGGATGCGCGGGTAGGTCCCGCAACGGCAGATGTTCCCGGCCATGGCCGCGTCGATATCCTCGTCGCTGGGCGCGGCGTTCTCGGTCAGCAGGGCGGCGGCGCTCATGATCTGGCCGGGCTGGCAGAAGCCGCACTGCGGCACCTGGGCGTCGATCCAGGCCTTCTGCACAGCATGCTGGCCGTCGAAGCTCTCGATCGTCGTGACGCTCTGGCCGTCGAGGTCGCCGATGGCGATCACGCAGGACCGCACCGCCTGACCGCCGACATGCACCGTGCAGGCCCCGCACTGGGCGATGCCGCAGCCGTACTTGGCGCCCTTGAGGTCGAACTCCTCGCGCAGCACCCACAGCAGCGGCGTGTCCGGCTCGGACGTCACCGTGACGGATTGGCCGTTCAGCGTGATCGTGGTCATGCGCCCTCTCCCGTGGCCTCGCCGAACAAGGCTATGCGCTGGGAGGTAGATGCGCCACCGGGCGAAGATGACAAGTTCGTAAGGGTGCGTCGTGGCTACCTTAGATCAGCCTGACCGGCGTATCCCCCGGCGTTTCGGCCCTCAGGCAATCCTTGTCGAAGGTCACGAAATGCACGGCGCTGCCCGATCCGGCGACATGCAGGGCGTCGGCGAAGTCGGCCCCGGCCTGCATGCGAGCCAGAGCAGCCGCTAAGCGCTCCGGATGTTCCAGCTGGACGTTCGGCAGCCCGGCAATCGACCCGATGGCCCGCGCCAACGGCTCACGCCCGTAGCGGTAGACTCGTCGCAGGACCCACTCGGTTTCGAGGAGCACCGTGGTGGCGATCCAGACATCGTTCTCTTCGAATAGAACCAGCGCTCGCGGCGACTGCACGATATCGTCGCCGACGATCAACCGGATCAGGACGTTAGTATCGACCGCGAGCATGCCGCTCCAGCACCTCGGCGGTGATCGCCGCGTCCATGTCCTCGAGCGACACCGGCGGCCCGTCCCATTTCAGGCAGCCGTAGACTTGGTCGAGCGTGGTCGGCGGAAACAGCGGCTCGGGCTTCAGGATCACGCCGTCCGGAGTCTGCTCGACCGTCAATCTCGTGCCCGGCTTCCATCCACGCTGGTCGCGCACCGCCTTGGGCAGGATGACCTGACCCTTGGTGGACACCACGGTCGTCTGCTTCGGCACAGTGGTCATGGAAAGACCTCGGTAAGACGCCTGTAAGATGCGCTCCGCCCGCCCCGGAGACAAGCCCCTACCCCTTCGCCAGCTTCACCAGCTGCCTCAGGATCTTCTCCGCCGCGTCCAGCCGGGCGTTCGGGGTGTCCCACTCGCCCTTCACAACCACCTTCTCGTCGGGGCGGATCTTCCAGAGGATCTGGTTGGCCGCGATGTGCCGCAGCAGGGCGCCCGGGTTGGCGAAGCTGTTGTCGCGGAACGTCAGCACCGCGCCCTTGGGGCCGACGTCGATCTTGGCGACGTTGGTCTCGCGGCACAGGCCCTTGATGGCCACGACCTTGAGCAGGCTGTCGGTCTCGGGCGGCAGCGGGCCGAAGCGGTCGATCAGTTCGGCGGCCAGGGCCTCGCGGTCCTGCGCCTTCTCGGCCTCCGACAGACGGCGATACATCGACAGCCGCACGTTGAGGTCGGGGACGTAGTCTTCCGGGATCAGCACGGCCGCGCCGGTGTTGATCAACGGCGACCAGCCCCGGTCGCTGTGCAGCGCCTCGGCGCCCTGGCGCTGGCGCAGCTCGGCGACGGCGTCCTCCAGCATCTGCTGGTAGAGCTCGACCCCGATCTCCTTGATGTGGCCGCTCTGCTCGTCGCCCAGCAGGTTGCCGCCGCCGCGGATGTCGAGGTCGTGGCTGGCCAGCTGGAAGCCGGCGCCCAGGCTGTCGAGCGACTGCAGCACCTTCAGCCGCTTCTCGGCCGACAGGGTCAGCTGCTTTTCGACCGGGGTGGTCAGGTAGGCGTAGGCGCGGGCCTTGGAGCGGCCGACCCGGCCGCGGATTTGGTACAGCTGCGCCAGGCCGAACATGTCCGCCCGGTGCACGACCAGGGTGTTGGCCGAGGGGATGTCCAGGCCGCTTTCGACGATCGTGGTGGCGAGCAGCACGTCGTACTGCCCCTCGTAGAAGGCGGTCATCACCTCCTCGAGCTGGGTCGGCGCCATCTGGCCGTGGCCGACGACGTACTTCACCTCGGGCACCTGCGTGCGCAGGAACGTCTCGATCTCGGTCAGGTCCTTGATGCGCGGCACGACGAAGTAGGTCTGGCCGCCGCGATACTTCTCGCGCAGCAGCGCCTCGCGCAGGGTGACCGGGTCCCAGGGCGTGATGTAGGTGCGCACCGCCAGCCGGTCGACCGGCGGGGTGGCGATGATCGACATCTCGCGGATGCCGCTCAGCGACATCTGCAGCGTGCGCGGGATCGGCGTGGCGGTCAGGGTCAGCATGTGCACGTCGGCGCGAAGCTCCTTGAGCTTCTCCTTGTGCTTGACCCCGAAGTGCTGCTCCTCGTCGACGATGACCAGGCCCAGGTCCTTGAAGCTGACCTGCTTGCCGAGGATGGCGTGGGTGCCGACCACGATCTCCAGCTCGCCGTTGGCCAGCCCCTCGCGGGTCTCGGCCGCCTCTTTCGCCGGCACCATTCGCGACAGTCGCCGCACCTTGATCGGCCAGCCCTGGAAGCGGTCGGTGAAGGTCTTGTAGTGCTGGCGGGCCAGCAGGGTCGTCGGGCAGACGATGGCCACCTGCTTGCCGCTCATGGCCATGACGAAGGCGGCGCGCAGCGCCACCTCGGTCTTGCCGAAGCCCACGTCGCCGCAGATCAGCCGGTCCATCGGCTTGCCGGACGCCAGGTCCTCGAGCACGTCATGGATGGCGCTCAGCTGGTCGTCCGTCTCCTCGTAGGGGAAGCGGGCGCAGAACTCGTCGAACAGGCCGGACGGCGGATCGGTCTCCTCGACCGACTTCAGCTGGCGGGCGGCGGCGATCTGGATCAGCCCCTCCGCCATCTGGCGCAGGCGCTCTTTCGCCTTGGCCTTGCGGCTCTGCCAGCCGGCCCCGCCCAGCTTGTCCAGCTGCACGTTCTCGCCGTCGGCGCCGTAGCGGGTCAGAAGGTCGATGTTCTCGACCGGCAGGTAGAGTTTGGCCTCGCCGCCGTAGAGCAGGTCCAGGCAGTCATGCGGCGCGCCCTGCACGTCGAGGGTCTTGAGCCCCTCGTAGCGGCCGATGCCGTGGTCGATGTGCACGACCAGGTCGCCCGGCGTCAGGGCGCTGGCCTCGGCCAGGAAGTTGGCGGCGCGGCGCTTCTTGCGCGGGCGGGCCAGCCGGTCGCCGAGGATGTCGGTCTCGGAGATGACCACCAGGTTGTCGGTCTCGAACCCGGCCTCCAGCGGCAGCACGACGCGCTGCGGGACCTTGGGGTCGTTGGCCTTGGCCGCCTGCCAGTAGGGCGCGAACGGCACGCGGCCCAGGCCATGGTCGGCCATCATGCTGCCGAGCCGCTCGGAGGAGCCCTCGGACCAGGAGGCCAGCAGCACCCGCCGGCCATTGGCGGTCATGGTCCTGGCGTGTTCGGCGGTGGCCTCGAACAGGTTGACGCTGTCCTGGGCCCGTTCGGCGGCGAAGGAGCGGCCCAGCTTGGCGCCCATGTCGATGACGGCGGCGCCCTCATGCTGGAACGGCGTGAACCAGCGGTTGGGACGCTCGGCGATCCGCATCGCGATCTCGTCGCCGGTCAGGTACAGCGCCTCGGGGGCCAGCGGGCGATAGGCCGCCTTGCGGTCGGCGGTGGCCCGGGCGTCGTAGGCGTCGGCGATCATCGCCAGCCGCTCGGTCTCCGACTCCTGGACCAGGTGATCGACCCCGACGAGCGCCTCGTCCGGCAGATAGTCGAACAGCGTCTCCATCCGCTCGTAGAACAGCGGCAGCCAGTGCTCCATGCCCGCCCGGCGCCCGCCCTCGCTGACGGCGGAGTACAGCGCGTCCTCGCCCGGCGCGCCGAAGGCGGCGACATAGCCCTTGCGGAAGCGGCTGATGGTCTCGGGATCGACCAGCGCCTCGCTGACCGGCAGCAGGTCGATCTCCTTCAGCTGTTTCGTCGAGCGCTGGGTCTCGGGATCAAAGCCCCGGATGCTCTCCAGCATGTCGCCGAACAGGTCCAGCCGCACCGGCTCCTCGGCGGTCGGCGAGAAGACATCGATCACCCCGCCCCGGATTGCGAACTCGCCGCGCTCCGACACCGTCGAGGCCCGCGAGTAGCCGTTGACCGCGAAGTAGCGCTCCAGGTCGGCGATCTTCACCTCGGCGCCGGGCCGGGTGGTGTAGCCGGCGCGGGCGACGACCTCGCGTGGCGGCACCCGCTGCAGCGCGGCGGGCGCTGCGGTGACCAGCAGGGTCGGCTTCTTGGGATCCAGCCCGCGCGCCAGCCGCGTCAGGGTCGCCATCCGGTGCGCCGCCACCGCCGCCGACGGCCCGACCCGGTCGTAGGGCAGGCAGTCCCAGGACGGCAGCTGCAGCACCTCGATCTCGGGCGCGAAGAAGCCCATGGCCTCCATGAAGGCGTTGGCCCGGGCCCCGTCTCGGGCGATGAACACCGTCAGCCCGCCGCGCGAACGGGCGATGTCGGCCATGACCAGAGCGTCGAAGCCCTCCGGCGCGCCGGTCAGGTCCAGCCGGCCGTCGTCGCGGGCGACCCGCTTCAGGTCATTATGGCTCGGCCCGCCGCCGTCAGCCGCCATCGCCCGGCGCTCCGGTGTGCGGATCAAAACCTTTCAGCAAGGCCATGATCTCGTTGTCGAATTCGGCGGGCGTGGGGCTACGGCCCAGGTACCAGTCATAGATATCCTGGTCGGCCTCGTTCATCAGCGCCTCGAGCGCGTCGAGCTGATCGTTGCTGAACCGGGGACAATAGTAGTCCGCGAACGGCCCCAAAAGGAGGTCCGCTTCCCGGAAACCGCGACGCCAGGCCCGCAGCCTGATCTTCTTGAGCCGTGTTTCGTCCATGAGGCGCCGCCATATAGGCCGCGCCGGGCGGGGGCGCCAGTGGATAGGTCGTGCGTGGTTCCCCCGGATCAAGTCCGGGGTCGCCCGAGCGCTCGCTCCTCACCATGACGAACGTGGGAGCGAGCGAAAGCGTTCGTCATCCTGAGGAGCGGCGAAGCCGCGTCGCGAAGGACGCACGGCGGCCGAGCGCGGTGGCCGCGTGCTTCCGCCGCTTTGCGTGCCTCGACACGCGGCCTGCGGCCGCTGCTCAGCATGACTTGGGTGGGTAGCCTTCTTTCTCAGTCATCCTGAGCAGCCGCCCCCGGGTCGCGCGGAGCGCGCGCCCGCGGATAAACTCCGCGGCGTGTCGAAGGACGCATGGCTCTGCCGCCTTCCGCAACCGTCTCCAGGGCTGGGCGCCGGCGGCATGCGCGCTACGTTGACGGCAAAGAACACCGGGGGATTCCATGAAACGCACACTGTCGATGCTGGCCGCGCTGGCGCTTGCCGCCTGCGCCCTGGCCCAGCCGGCCGTCGCCGCCGCGCCGGACACGGCCACGACCCGGACGCTCTCGGGCGGCGGGGTCATCGGCTACGTCGACGCCGTCACCGGCGCCCATGCCTGGCGCGCCATCCCCTTCGCCGCGCCGCCCGTCGGCGACCTTCGCTGGCGGGCGCCCCGGCCGCCGGCCGCCTGGACCGGCCAGCGCAGCGCGGTGACGGCCGCGCCCTGGTGTCCGCAGCAGCTCAGCGCCCTGGACGGCGTGAAGAAGGAGCGCTGGGGCGAGATCGTCGGGCAGGAAGACTGCCTGTACCTGGACGTCTACGCCCCGCCGATGACCGCCGCGCAGGCCGCCGGCGCGAAACTGCCGGTGATGATGTGGATCCACGGCGGGTCCAACACCTGGGGCCGGGCCGAACAGTATGACGGCTCGGCGCTGGCCGCCCGCTTCAAGGTCGTCGTGGTGGTGGTGCAGTACCGGCTGGGCGCACTCGGCTGGATGGCGCTCGACGCGCTGCGGCAGGGCGGGACCCTGCCCGACGACGCCTCGGCCAACTTCGGCACGCTCGACCACATCCGCGCCCTGGAATGGATCGCCACCGACATCGGCGCCTTCGGGGGCGATGCGAGCCGGGTGACCATCTTCGGCGAGAGCGCCGGCGGTCACAACGTCGCCGCCCTGCTGTCCAGCCCCCGGGCCAGGGGCCTGTTCCACCGCGCCATCATCCAGTCCGGCTCGTTCCGCTCCGAGCCGCTGGTCGAGGCCGAGGGCGCGACAAACGGCGGCCCGGCATCGGCCACGACGGTCGTCCGGCGCATCCTGGGCCCGGGCAAGACTGTGGACGGCCCTGCCCTGCGCGCCGCGCCGCTCAGCGCCCTGTTCGACGCCTACAAGACGGCGGACGGCCAGATCGACCCGCTGCGGGTCATCGCCGACGGCGTGACGCTGCCGGCCGCGGGCCTCAGCTCGGGCCTCGACAGTCCGGCGACCTGGAACGCGGTTCCGGTGATGACCGGCGCCAACCGTGACGAGATGAAGCTGTTCAATGCGCTGAACCCCAAGCTCGTCTGGCGCCTGTTCGGCGTCCTGCCGATGGCGCGGGACCAAGCCTACTATGACGCCGTCTCCGACTACCCCAGCCGCCTGTGGCGGGCCAACGCCGTGGATGCCCCGGCCACGCGGATGGTCGCGGGCGGCCAGCCGGCGGTCTGGGCCTATCGCTTCGACTGGGACGAGGAAGGCCGGGTGCTGTTCACCGATCTGGGCAAGCTGCTGGGCGCCGGCCACAGCCTCGAGATTCCGTTCGTGTTCGGCCACTTCAAGCTGCTGGGCGCCTTCGACCGGTTCGCCTTCACCAAGGGCAATGCAGAGGGCCGGACCGCCCTCTCCGACGCCATGATGAGCTACTGGGTCAACTTCGCCGCCACCGGCGCTCCCGGACGCGGCGTCAACGGCGCCCTGCCGGAGTGGAAGGCCTGGTCGAACGCGTCAGGCGTCGAGCGGATCATGCTCCTCGACAGCCCGGCCGGCGGCGGCGTTCGGATGAGCGCGGAGAAGGAGACCAGCGACCGCATCGCCGCCGACCTTCTGGCCGACAAGCGCCTCAAGACGCCGGCCCGGCGCTGCGCGGTCCTCGCCCGCTCGGTGCGGGACAATCCGGAACTGGGCCCGCTGCTGGCGCGGGAATGTCCCGGCGCGAAGCCGTGACGGGCAGCCGGGGGTCGAACAGGCGCGAGCTCGTCGCCTTGCGTGCTTCGACACGCGGCCTGCGGCCGCTGCTCAGCATGACTGTGGTGGGAAACCTTCCAAACAGGTCATCCTGAGCAGACGCGAAGCGGCGTTTTGAGGGACGCAGGCTGCGGCCGCGCGACGCCTCCCTTCCTCCTCGATGGAGGAAGGGCCGGGGATGGTGGTGCAACCTCGGCGGCGCCGGAAGGGCGCTGTGGGCGCCGAGCCTTGCAGAGCCTCAAATTCACAGGCAGCGGCCACACCACCACCCAACCCTCCTCCATCGAGGAGGAGGGCTTTGAGGGGGACACCTGCCGGCTGCGCCGGAACACGTCCCCATCCCGATCAGCGAACCACCAGCACCGGCACGTCGCTCTGCGTCAGCACCTCGGACGTCACGCTGCCCAGGACCAGCCGGCCAAGGCCGCGACGGCCGTGGGACGCCATGGCGATGAGGTCGCAGCCGCGCGCCTTGGCGGTGGTGACGATCGCGTCGGCGGGCAAGGCGTTCTCGACCATGACCGTTTCGACCGCGACGCCGCTGCCGGCCGCCGCCGCCTTCGCCGCGCCCAGCACCTGTTCGGCCGCCGCTCTCTGGCTGGCGGTGTAGTCATCGTAGGCCAGCGCGGTCAGGCCGCCGTCGAAGCCGGTGTAGACCGGCAGTCGCTCGGTCACGGTGACGATGGTGACCTTGGCGCCGAGGCTTTTGGCGAGGGCCAGCCCCTGGTCGATGCCCTTGCGGGCGAGTTCCGAACCGTCGGTGGAGACGAGGATGTGTTGGTACATGGGGGTTCCCTCCTGGGGCGTGCGACGGGGACATAGTGCACCAACAGGCAAGCGCCGGCTTGATGGAGATCAAAGGGTTGGGCGGCGCGGGTGTTCCGCCGGGGCCGCGCCCTTACTCCTCGATGGAGGAAGGGCTTAAAGAGGGGACGAGCAGCCCCTCCCGGAGTGGAGACTCTCGAGACCTATACTGTGGAGACAAAGCGAGACATTGCGGGACATTCCGCCCCTGCCCAGCGCACTCTTTGCACGGTGCCCATCCCCCTGCTCCGTGACGGGCGCACAATGGGTGGATGAGCCGGCTGACGCGACATTCAACGCCTTGCCCCGCAAGGGACCTGCCGAGCGCGCGTTCGGGCGGCTGGGCCTGCGTGCGGGCCCTCCGGCCGGTCGCGGCGGGCTATCTGTCCCCCGATCGGCATTCGTGAAGCGGGCGCTTCAGCGTCGGTGAAACAGGACTGGAGACATTGGGGACATTTGGAGGGCTTTGGCGCGGTGCGTCCTTCGCGACGCCGCTTCGCGGCTCCTCAGGATGACGAAGGTGAGTGGGCTCCTACAAAGCTCGTCATGGTGAGGAGCGATCTCTCGGGATCGCGTCGCGAACCACGCACCGTGCAACGGCGGCGCCGATCACGCTATGTTCCCGCCATGAGGCCCGAGATTCTGTTTCCGCTGTTCTCCCCCGTCTCGACGCTGAAGGGCGTCGGGCCGAAGGTGGAGCCGTTGGTGCAGAAGCTGGCCGGGCCGCTGGTGCGGGACGTGGCCTTCCTGGGGCCGCAGTCGCTGATCCACCGCACCCCAACGACGGTCGACAGCGTCATCGACGGCCAGGTCCACACCCTGATCGTCGACATCGAGCAGCATACGAAGCCGCCGCGCATGGATGTGCCGTACAAGATCAGGGCCTTCGACGGCACGGCCTTCCTGACCCTGATCTGGTTCAAGGGCCACGGCGACCACCTGCTGCGCAGCCACCCGGTCGGGTCGCGGCGCGTGGTCAGCGGCAAGATCGAGCGCTGGGGCAACGAGATCCAGATGGCGCACCCGGACTACATCGTGCCGATCGAGAAGGCCGCCGATGTGCCGACGATCGAGGCCGTCTATCCCGCCACCGCCGGCCTGCCGGCCCGCACGGTGCGCAAGCTGGCCCACGAGGCGCTGACCCGCGCGCCGGAGCTGCCCGAGTGGCAGGACCCCGCCTGGCTGGCGCGCGAGGGCTTTCCGGCGTGGCGCGAGGCGCTGGAGGCCTATCACAACCCGCAGACCGAGGCGGACCTGTCGCCGCTGTCGCCGGCGCGGCGGCGGCTGGCCTTCGACGAGCTGCTGGCCCACCAGCTGGCCCTGGCCCAGCGCAAGGCGGCGCGGCGGACGCATCCCGGCGCGATCATCCCGGCGGGGCAGCTGGCGGGGCGCATCGAGGCCGCCCTGCCCTGGAAACTGACCGGCGCCCAGATCCGGGCGCTTTCCGAGGTGCGCGGCGACCTGCAGTCGGGCGAGCGGATGAGCCGGCTTCTGCACGGCGATGTCGGGGCCGGCAAGACCATCGTCGCCATGCTGGCCATCGCCGACGCGGCCGAGGCGCATCTGCAGTCGGCGCTGATGGCCCCGACCGAGATCCTCGCCCGCCAGCATTTCGAGACCATCGCCGGACCGCTGGAGGCCCAGGGCCTGCGGGTGCTGCTGCTAACCGGTCGCGACAAGGGCGGGGTGCGGGCCGAGAAGCTGATGGCGCTGATGGACGGCACGGCCCAGGTCGCCGTCGGCACCCATGCGCTGTTCCAGGACGAGGTGAAGTTCCGCGACCTCGGCCTAACCATCATCGACGAGCAGCATCGCTTCGGGGTCAACGAGCGCAAGCGGCTGCAGGCCAAGGGCGAGAGCGCCCACCTGCTGGCCATGTCGGCCACCCCGATCCCGCGGACCCTGGAGCTGACCGTGTTCGGCGACCTGGACGTCAGCCGCATCGACGAGAAGCCGCCGGGCCGCACGCCGGTCGCCACCCGCGCCGTCCCCTCCCCGCGCATGGGCGAGATCGTCGAGCGGCTGAAGCAGGCAGTGAAGGACGGGGCCCAGGCCTTCTGGATCTGCCCGATGGTCAGCGAGAGCGACTTCGCCGACCTCGCCGCCGCCGAGAAGCGGGCCGAGGCGCTGCGCAAGGTCATGGGCGCCCAGGTCGGGCTGGTCCACGGCCAGATGCCCCCGGCCGAGAAGGACGCGGTGATGGCCGAGTTCGCCGACGGCCGCCTGCCGGTGCTGGTGGCGACCACTGTCGTCGAGGTCGGCGTGAACGTGCCCAATGCCACCATCATGGTCATCGAACAGGCCGAGCGCTTCGGTCTGGCCCAGCTGCACCAGCTGCGCGGCCGGGTCGGGCGCGGCCGGCGGGAGAGCGCCTGCGTGCTGCTCTACGACCCGCCGCTGTCGGAGACCGCCCAGCAGCGGCTCGACATCCTGCGCCGCACCGACGACGGCTTCGTCATCGCCGAGAAGGATCTGGAGCTGCGCGGCGGCGGCGACCCGCTGGGCCTGAAGCAGAGCGGCTTTCCGGCCTACAAGCTGGCCGACCCGGTCGCCCATCGCGGCATGATCGCCGCAGCCGCCGACGACGCCCGGCTGATCCTCGCGCGCGATCCGAAGCTGACCTCGCCCCGGGGCCAGGCGGTCCGCGTGCTGCAGGAACTGTTCGACTGGAAGGCCGGCGGTTTGACTGACGCCGGGTGAAGGGTCCCAATCCCGACTCATGAGCGATCTCGAAACAGCCTTGAACGCCATCGCCCCTCAGCTGGGCGGCAAATCGGTCACCGGCCTGCGCCGCCTGTCCGGCGGGGCCAGCCAGGAGACCTGGGCCTTCTCCCTCGATACGGGCCGGCCGCTGATCCTGCGCCGCAAGCCGGCCGGGGCGGGCTCGCCGACCGGCAACGCCAATCCGCTGGCCACCGAGGCCGCCCTGATCCGCGCCGCAACGCTGCAGGGCGCGGCCGTGCCGGAAGTGCTCTACGTCAGCGCCCCGGGCAGCGACATCGGCGAGGCCTATGTCATGTCAGCGGTCGAGGGCGAGACCCTGGGCAAGCGCATCGCCCAGGGCGAGGCCTTCGCCGCCATCCGGCCCAAGCTGGCCTTCCAGTGCGGCGAGGCGCTGGCGAAGATCCACGCCATCCCGCTCGAGGGCCTGCCGGAGCTGGCGCGGTCCAGCGCACTCGACGAGTTGGAGAAGTACGAGACCGTCTACCGCACGCTGGGCGCCCGCCGGCCGATCCTGGAAGCGGCGTTCAAATACCTGAAGGATCGCGCGCCGCCGCTGGCGCGGCCGGTGATGCTGCATGGCGATTTCCGCAACGGGAACATCATGTTCCACCCCGAGACGGGCGTCGCCGCCATCCTCGACTGGGAGCTGGTCCACATCGGCGATCCGGCCGAGGACATGGGCTGGCTCTGCACCGCCTCCTGGCGGTTCGGCGGCGGCAAGCCGGTGGGCGGCTTTGGCGACTACGCCGACCTGCTGGCCGGCTATGAGGCGGCCGGCGGAACCCCGATCCCCCTGGAGCGGGTGCTCTACTGGCAGATGCTCGGCTCGCTGAAGTGGGGCGTCATGTGCGAAGGCATGTACGCCTCCTTCGCCAACGGAACCGACCCCTCGGTCGAGCGGGCGATGATCGGCCGGCGCACCTCCGAATGCGAGATCGACCTGATGGCGTTGCTGGAGCAGGCCGCATGATCACCCATCCCACCGCCCCCGAGCTGATCGACTCGGTCATCCGCTTCATCGAGGAGCGCGCCGCGCCCCAGCTGAAGGATCGTGACGCCTTCCTGTGCCGGGTGGCCGTCAACGCCCTTGCCGCCGTGCGCCGCGAGATCGAGCAGGGCGGCTCGGCGGAAGATGCCGCCGTCGAGCGCCTGAAGGCCATCCTCGGCCGCGACGGCGATTTCGCCACGCTGAACGACGCCCTCTGCAACGGCATCCAGGACGGCTCGATCGACGCCTTCGACCCGGCGGTGATGGCCCACCTGAAGGCCAGCATCATCGACCAGGTCCGCATCGACCAGCCGAACTACGCCGGGCTCAGGACGCTGTCGGGCTGACGGATCTCAGGCCGCGCAGCGGCGAGGCCAGCACGATCAGCGGCCCGATGGCGCCCCCCGCGCAGGCGATCAGCAGCGCCTCGCGCACGCCGATGACCGAGGCCAGCCAGCCGCCGAGCAGCGCCCCCAGCACCGCCAGCCCGCCCCGCGCGACGTGGAAGATGGCCCCGACCCGGCCCAGCGCGCGCTGGGCGATGACGGTCTGTTGCAGCGTCGTGGCCGGAATGATCGCCGCCACCCCGAAGGCGTCGCCGATCAGCTGGGCGCCCATCAGAAAGGCCATGCCCCAGAGCGGCTGGGCCGGCGGGGCCAGCGGGATCAGGAAGGCCGAGGCGGCCGAGATCAGGCCGCAGACGATGATCGCCGGCCCTATGCCCAGAGCCCTGGTCGCCCTGGACGCCAGCACCGCGCCGATCAAGGCGCCCACGCCGCCAACCGCGATGGTCACCCCCAGCGCTGCCGGCGAAAGCCCCAGATGCCGGATGGCCCACAGCGCGTAGAGACCGCCGAAGAAGGAAAAGAACAGCGACTGGACCATGGTCGAAAGCAGCAGCGGCCGCACAAGCGGCTGCGCCATGATCGCCCGCCAGCCGAAGGCCAGGTCCGAACCCCAGTGGCCGACCTCGTCCTCCGCCGGCGCCCCGGCCGCCTCCTGCACCCTGATGCCGCCCAGCAGCAGCGCCGAGACCAGATAGGTCCCCGCGTTGACCGCGATGGCGAACGGCGCCGTCAGCAACTGGAACAGCACCCCGGCCAGCGCCGGACCGCCGATCTCGGCCACCGAATCCGTGACGCCCAGCTTGCTGTTGCCCTCCATCAGCTGGTCGCGCTCGATCAGGCTGGGCAGGAAGGCGTTGTCGGCCAGGTCGAACAGCACGCTCGCCGCTCCGACCAGGCCGGCGACCACGAACAGCTGCTCGATGGTCAGCAGCTGAAGCCAGGCGGCGACCGGCACGGTCATCAGGATCGCGAAGCGCAGCAGGTCCGCACTGATCAGGATGGTACGGCGCCTGCGCCGGTCGACGAACCCGCCGGCCAGCAGTCCGACGACCAGCCCTGGTCCCATCGACAGCGCCGCCAGCACGCCCAGCTGGGCCGGCGTGGCGTCCAGCGTCATCACCGCCGCCAGCGGCAGGCCTTCCCGCGTGATCCTGGCGCCGAAGGCCGAGACCGCCTGAGCCGACCACAGCCGCATGAAGTCGCGATGCTTCCAGAGCGCGCCGCCGAGCAGCCCCACTGGCTCAGTCGATCCGGTTCACAGGCGATGGCCGGACCTGTATCGAGGTCTCGATCGGCGGCGCGGCCCTGGGATAGGCGTCGCGACCAACCAGGGCCGAGACCCGCGCCTGGGCGTCCACCTCGAGATCCAGATAGAACAGGTTGTAGGGCGGAACCTTCAGCCTGTCGGCCCAGCCGCGGGCGGGCTTGAACACGTTCGACTTCGGCTTTCCGACCTCGAGGATCCCGCCGACGCACCGGGCGCCGACTTGCCGCTGCAGGAAGGCCGGGCGTTCATTCCACTCGAATCCGGTGGCCACGGCGGCGCCGAGATTGTCCTTGTCCGGCGCCGGAGCGTCGCTGCGCGCGCCCAGCAGGGGATTGACACAAAGCGCCGGGCGGCCGTCGAGATTGACCAGTCTCCCGCGTTCGTTCCACACCAGCGACCGCTCGAGCATCTCGCGGGCGCCGCGCTCCCGCGGCGTCGCCCAGGCGACCACGCAACCGGCCTGGGCGCGCGTCCCGCAGGCCGGAATCGTCGCACTGTCGCCGTATTGATCAGCGGGGACGACGGTCTCGATCAGATAGACGCCGGCCAGCCGGGTGCGAAGGTCGCCGTCGGGCGCGATCTCCTCGCGAAGCAGACGGTCGGCCAGCAGCCCCCCCTGCTCCACGCCCACCAGCACGAGCGGACGCCCGGTATCGTGGGTCTGCCGCCAGACGCGAAAGGCCGCCAGGACGTCCTCGTAGGCAAAGCGGCGGGCGCTGCGGGCGTCCTCGCGCAGGGTCAGCTGCGAGTAGAGACTGGCCTGCCGGTAGTGTGGCGCATAGACCCGGCCGACCCGGGCGTAGGGGCCGGCGTAGTTGGGCAGCATCGTCCGCAGCGTCATGCGCCAGGCCTCCTGGTCCCGCCAGGGCGAGTTCCAGTGTTTGCCGCCGTCATAGGTCGTCGGGCCAATGAAGAACACGTCGGCAGGCAGGGCGGAACCAGACCGGCCGTCCGGTAGCAGGGCCCAGGCCCGCGCCTCGGTGTAGATCGGCGCTCCTGGCGGCTTGTAGGTCTGGAAGGGCACCCGCGGGTCGAGCGTGGTGCGGATGATCTCGACCCTCATGATCCACGCCGCGGCCAGCAGGAGGACGACCATCACGGCCGCACCCAGGAAGACCCAGCGCTTGAAGCCCTTCAAACCCCACATGGAGCGATGGTTACACGACGTTGGCGCGAGGCGGAACAGCCCCTTCCGTCGTGGCGAGGAAACTACCGGTACGGATCGGCGGCGCTCAGATACCTCTGCACATACTCGGTGACGCCGTCCTCGAGCGGGGTCATCTGCCCCGGATAGCCGGCCTCGCGCAGGCGATCCATATTGGCCTGGGTGAAGTACTGGTACTTGTCGCGGATGGCCGGCGGCATCGGCGTGTAGTCGATGTCCGGCGTGCGGCCGGCGGCCTTGAAGACCGTCTCGGCCATGTCCTTGAAGGACCGCGCCTTGCCCGAGCCCAGGTTGTAGACGCCGTTGACGGTCTCGGTCTTGTGCAGCCAGTCGACGACATCGGCGACGTCGCGAACGTAGACGAAGTCGCGCAGCTGGCCGCCGTCGGCGTAGTCGGGATTGTGCGACTTGAAGAGCTGCACCTGATGGCCGGCCTTGACCTTGGGCCAGATCTGCGAGGCGACGGACTTCATTGACGCCTTGTGCTCCTCGTTGGGGCCATAGACGTTGAAGAACTTCAGCCCCGCCCACTGCGGCGGCGCGTAGTCCCGGGCGGCCTGGCGGGCGGCGAACACGTCGAACAGCGCCTTGGACCAGCCGTAGGTGTTCAGCGGGCGCAGGGCCTTGAGACTGTCAACGTCATCCTTGTCGTCGAAGCCCTGCGAGCCGTCGCCATAGGTCGCCGCCGAGGAGGCGTAGATGAACCGGCGCTGGCGGTCCGTGCACCAGCGGAAAAGGTCGCGCGACAGGCAGAAGTTGGTCTGCACGATCTTGTCGGCGTCCGGTTCGGTCGTGGAGCTGATGGCGCCCATGTGGATGACCATCTGGACGTCCTGCCAGCGCTTCTCCAGCCATTCGAACATCTGCTCGGGCGGCACGAAATCGCCGATCGCGTGCTTGGACAGGTTCTTCCACTTGCCGAGCTCGGCCGTCTCGAGCCAGTCGCAGACCACCAGGTCCAGTGACGGATCCTCGGCCAGCCTGGCGACGATGTTGGAGCCGATGAAGCCGGCGCCGCCGGTCACGAATACAATACGGCGGGTCATGTCGGAGTCAGGCCTTCTCGGTGATGCGGGCGATGGCGGCGGAGGTCGAATAGCCCTCAACGATGGGGGCGAGCTTCACCTCGCCACCCCAGGACTGGACCAGTTCGTGGCCGACCACGCCCTCGACGGTGTAGTCGGCGCCCTTGACCAGAACGTCAGGCCGGGCGGCCTTGATCAGATCCAGGGGCGTATCCTCGTCGAACGGCGCGACCAGGTCGACGTGAGCCAGGCCCGCCAGCACCAGGGCGCGGGACTCCAGGTCGTTGACGGGGCGGCCCTCGCCCTTGAGGGCCCGGACCGAGCGGTCACTGTTCACGCCGACGATCAGCCGGTCGCACCAGGCGCGGGACTGGGCGAGGTAGGCGACGTGTCCCTTGTGCAGGATGTCGAAGCAGCCGTTGGTGAAGCCGACCTTCAGGCCGGCCTCCCGCCAGGCCTGGGCCTTGGCGGCGACCTGGGCGGGTGTCGCCAGCTTGGCCTCGGCCGGCGCCATATGGGCGGCGATCTCGGCCTCGATCATCTCCGAGGGCAGCACCACGGCTGTACCGGCTTTGCCGACCGCGACGCCGGAGGCCAGCAGGGCGAAGGTCACGGCCTCACGCGGCGAGACCTTCGCGGCCAGCGCCAGGCCCAGCGCCGCCAGCGCCGTATCGCCGGCCCCGGAGACGTCGAACACCTCGCGCGGCCGTCCGGGGAAGTGGACGACGTCTTCGCCGCGCACAGCCAGGCTCATCCCCCTGGCGGCGCGGGTGACCAGCACGGCCTTCGCCCGCGACAGGTCCAGAGCCCGGGCCAGGGCGGCCTCGACCTCCTCGTCCGTGCCGGTCGGCAGTTCGGTGGCGGCGGCCAGTTCGGCGGCGTTGGGCTTGACGATGTCGGCGGCGCCGTAGCGGGCGAAGTTGCGGGCCTTGGAGTCGACGATCAGAACGGCGCCCGACGCCCTGGCGGCGGCCAGGCAGGCCTCGATGACCGCCTGGGACACCGCGCCCTTGCCGTAGTCGGACAGCAGGATTGCGCCGGCGTCGGCGGTGGCGTGCCGCACGGCGTTCAGAAGCCTGGCCTCGGCGTCCTTGCCGACTGTCCGGGCGTCCTCGGCGTCGACGCGCAGCAACTGCTGGCCGGCGGCGACGTAGCGGGTCTTGACGGTGGTCGGGCGGCCGCGCTCGGCGACGAGATGGCCTTCCATCCTGTCGTCGGCGCCGATCATGCCCAGCGCCTCGTTGGCGGCGGCGTCGTCGCCGATCACGCCGGCCAGAGCGGCCACGCCGCCCAGCGAAGCCACGTTGCGCGCAACGTTGCCGGCCCCGCCCAGCATGGCGATCTCGCGGGTGCGGGCCAGCACCGGGATCGGCGCCTCGGGCGAGGTGCGGGTGACCTCGCCGTAGACGAAGCGGTCCAGCATGACATCGCCCACGCAGGCGACGCGGGCGCCCGCGACGGAGCTCAGCAGGGACTGGAGCGAAGCAAGATCCATGAGACGCAGGGTGTGGGCTTTGACGTCGAGGCGGTCAAGCCGCCGATGATCCGGTTGGCGGGCAGGCCCGTACAACGCAGGTGAGCGGTGCTTTGAAACAGCTTGAGAAGAACGGGTCCGGGCCCGTCGTGGCGTGGTTCCGGCAGGATCTGCGCCTGGCGGACAACCCTGCCCTTGCGGCGGCTGCGGCTTCCGGACGCTCTATCATCCCGCTCTACGTCCTCGACGAGACTGCACCTCCGCTTGGCGGCGCAAGCCTTTGGTGGCTGAACAAGTCCCTCGCCTCGCTGGACGCTTCGCTTCGGGCGCTGGGGTCCAGGCTAATCCTGCGGCGCGGCGATCCCGTCCATCAGATCGGCGAGATCATCGCCGCGACCGGCGCCGGGGCGGTGGTCTGGAACCGCCTGTACGACAAGCATTCCGTCGCCCGCGACAGTGCGCTCAAGTCCGACCTGAACGCCGAGGGGATCGATGTGCAGTCCTTCGACGGCGGCCTGCTGGTCGAACCGTGGACCGTCAAATCCGGCTCGGGCGACCCCTACAAGGTGTTCACGCCGTTCTGGCGCGCCGCGCGCGGCGTCCTGGTTGACCGGCCAGCGTTCGCAGCCCCCGCATCGCTGCCCACGCCGGCGTCGTGGCCCGACAGCGAGGCGCTGGCCGACTGGGGCCTGCATCCAACGCGACCAGACTGGTCAACCGGCTTCGATAAATGGACGCCCGGCGAAGGCGGCGCGCGCGCCATGCTCGACCTGTTCCTGAGCGGACCGGTGAAGGCCTACGCCGATCAGCGAAACCTGCCCGGCGTGGAGGGCACATCGCGCCTGTCCCCCCACCTGCACTTCGGCGAGATCGGCCCGCGGCAGGTCTGGCGCGCGGTGCAGGCCGCCACGCAGGCCGGTCACGCCCCCGCCGAGGAGTCCGCCAAGTTCCTGGCCGAGCTCGGCTGGCGGGAGTTCAATCACCACCTGCTGTTCCACTGGCCCGACCTGCCGACGGACAACTTCAAGCCCGAGTTCGATCACTTCATCTGGCGCGACGACCCGGCGGCGCTCAAGGCCTGGCAGACCGGCCAGACCGGCTACCCGATCGTCGACGCCGGCATGCGCGAGTTGTGGACCACCGGCTTCATGCACAACCGCGTGCGGATGATCGTCGCTTCCTTCCTGATCAAGCACCTGATGATCGACTGGCGGCTGGGCGAGGCCTGGTTCCGCGACACGCTCGTGGACGCCGACATCGCCCAGAACGCCGCCAACTGGCAGTGGGTCGCCGGATCGGGCGCCGACGCCTCGCCGTGGTTCCGGATCTTCAACCCCATCACCCAGGGCGAGAAGTTCGATCCGGACGGCGTCTACGTCCGCCGCTGGTGTCCGGAGCTGGCGAAGCTGCCCAATGACGTCATTCACCAGCCGTGGACGGCGTCCGAGGGGCGGCTGCTTGCCGCAGGGGTCAAGCTCGGCCGTAGTTACCCCCGCCCCATTGTAGACCATGCCGCCGCCCGCACCCGGGCGCTGGACGCGTACGCCGCCGTCAAGGCCGCCTGAGGAAATGCCGTCATGAGAACAGCCGTCATCGGCGCCGGCGTGGCGGGACTGGGCGCAGCATGGGCCCTGAAGGACAAGCGCGAGGTCGTCCTCTACGAACAGGACGCCCGCGTGGGCGGCCATGCCAACACCGTGACCATCGACTACGACGGCGCGTCCATCGCCGTGGACACCGGCTTCATCGTCTACAACGCCGAGAACTACCCCAACCTCTGCGGGCTGTTCGACGCCCTCGACGTGGAGACCCGCTCGACCGACATGAGCTTCGCCTGCGCCGGGGGCGGGGTGGAATGGTCGTCCAGCTTTCCGCGCGGCGTCTTCGCCCAGAAGCGCAACCTGCTGCGGCCCGACTTCCTGGGCATGCTGGCCGACATCGGCCGGTTCAACGCGCTGGCCCGCTCCGAACTGCTGCGGCCCGACATCGACGACCTGACCCTCGGCGCCTGGCTCAAGCTGCGCCGCTTCGGCAACGGCTTTCGCGACCGCTATCTGCTGCCGATGGGCGCCGCCATCTGGTCGACGACCGAGGCCGGGATCGGCGACTTCCCGGCCCGCAGCTTCCTGCGCTTCCTGTCCAACCACAGCCTGCTGCAGTTCCGTCCCTCGCTGTGGCGAACGGTAGTCGGCGGCAGCCAGAGCTACGTCGGCAAGCTCGAACAGGCCCTCGCCGGCTCGATCCGCGCCGGGGCGCCGGTGGTCTCAGTTCGCAGGCAGGCCGGGGGCGTCATCGTCCGCGACGCATCCGGACACGAGGACCGGTTCGAGGACGTCATCCTGGCCTGCCACTCCGACCAGGCCCGCCGCCTGCTGGGCGAGGACGCCGACGGCGAGGAGGCGGCGCTGCTGGAAGCCATCCGCTACGCGCCCAACCGCGCCGTGCTGCACCGCGACCCTCGCCTGATGCCCGAGCGCCCGCAGGCCTGGGGAAGCTGGAACTACATCGACAATTCCGGCGGAAAAACCGCTCCTTACGTCACCTACTGGATGAACAATCTGCAGGGCATCGACGCCGCCCGGCCGCTGTTCGTCAGCCTCAACGGCCCCGAGCCCGACCCCGCCCTGACCTTCGGCGCCTACGATTACGAGCATCCGCAGTTCGACACCGCCGCCCTCGCCGCCCAGCGCCGGTTCGGCCGGGTGCAGGGCCGGGGCGGCGTCTGGTACGCCGGGGCCTGGCTCGGCTACGGCTTCCACGAGGACGGGATCACTTCCGGCGTGAAGGCGGCGCTGGCTCTGGGGGGACAGGTCCCCTGGGACTTCGTGGACCACCGGGTCGCCGCCTTCGAGGCCCCGGCGCCGATGCGCGTGGCGGCATGACCGCCTGGCTGTACGAGAGCGAGACCGCCCACCGCCGCACCGGCGCGGTGACGCACGGCTTTCGCTACCGCCTGTTCCAGATCCTGCTCGACGTCGACCGCATCGACGAGGACCTGCGCGGCCTGCGGATGATCCGGCGCGGCCGCCTCGGGCTGTTCAGCTATCACGACCGTGACCACGGCTGGCGCGACGACCGCCCGCTGCGCGGCTGGGTGCTGGAGCGGCTGGCGGAGGCGGACGTGGCCGCCACGGCGCACCGCATCCGCCTGCTGGCCATGCCCCGGGTGCTGGGCTTTGTCTTCAACCCGATCTCGCTGTTTTACGTCGAGGACGCGGCCGGCGGGCTGGAGGCGGTGATTTACGAGGTCAACTCCACCTTCGGCCAGACTCACGCCTATGTCGCCCCGGCCAGCGGTCGCGGCTTCCAGCGCCAGACCGCCAACAAGCGCCTGTTCGTTTCGCCCTTCTACGGCGTGGACGGAGCGTATCGATTTGATGTGAGCCCGCCCGGCGGGACGCTGGATCTGGCGATCGTCAAGACTGACGCAGAGGGCCGGCCGGAGTTCACGGCAACGCTCAACGGACGGCGAAAGCCGCTCACAGACGGCCGCATGCTCCGGCTTTTTCTCGGCTTTCCGCTGATGACCCTTCAGGTCGTCGTCGGCATCCACTGGCAGGCGTTTCGCCTTTTCGTGAAGGGCGCCCGCCTTGTCCCCCGCCCGGCGGGCCCCGACATCGGAACCAGCGCCGCGGCGCTGGATGCTCGCCACGGGCGAAAAAACGATGTTAGCTTGGCCGCCACGGAAGGGAGCGCCGATGACGATCACCGACCTGACCCCCGCCTCCAGCGGTCCCGGCTGGGACATACCGGCGTTGCGTAGCGCGCCGCCGGTCTTTCGCACCGTTGTCCGGATCTGCGCGGAAAACTGGCGCTATGGCTCCATCGTCTGGGTGCTGCCCAGCGGCGAAGCGGTGCGCTGCAACGGGACCGAGCCGGGGCCCGACATCCGGGTCCAGGTCAAGGACTACCGCTTTCTGCGCCGGTGCCTGACGGCCGGCGCCATCGGCTTCGCCGAGGGCTATATGGCCGACGAGTGGGACACGCCGGATCTGGCGCACCTGCTGACCGGGTTCGCCATGAACTTCGACAGGCTCAACGTACTGGTCGAGGGCAACCCGATCGTGCGGGCGGTCAATTTCGTGATGCACATGCTGCACCGGAACGACCGCGAGGGCAGCCGCAAGAACATCCACGCCCACTACGACCTGGGAAACCACTTCTATTCCAAGTGGCTGGACCGGACGATGACCTACAGCGCGGCGGTCTACGAGCGGCCCGGCCAACCGCTGGACCAGGCCCAGCAGCAGAAGTACGCGGCGCTGGCCCGCTCCATGGGGCTGCAGCCCGGCCAGAGCGTGCTTGAGATCGGCTGCGGCTGGGGCGGCTTCGCCGAGTTCGCGGCGAAGGAAGTGGGCGCGAAGGTCACCGGGATCACCATCAGCCAGGAACAGTACGACTTTGCGCGGAAACGCCTTTTCGAACAGGGCCTTGCCGAGAAGACCGATATCCGGCTGATCGACTACCGCGACGTCGAGGGCCAGTTCGACCGCGTCGCTTCCATCGAGATGTTCGAGGCGGTCGGCGAACAATACTGGCCGACCTATTTCAACAAGATCCACGACGTCCTGTCGCCCGGCGGCCGGGCCGGGCTGCAGATCATCACCATCCGCGACGAGCTGTTCGGCGTCTATCGCCGGCGGGCCGACTTCATCCAGAAGTACATCTTCCCGGGCGGCATGCTGCCCAGCGAGACGCGTCTCAGGCAGGAAACCGACAAGGCGGGACTGGCCTGGCAATCGGTCATGCGCTTTGGCCAGGACTACGCCGACACCCTGTCCGAATGGATGGTCCGCTTCGACGCCGCCTGGGACGACATCCGCAAACAGGGCTTCGACGAGCGCTTCCGCCGCATGTGGCGATTCTACCTGGCCTACTGCGAGGCGGGTTTCCGCACCGAGCGGACGGACGTGATCCAGTTGAGTGTGGGGAAGGCGTGATCAGTCGGCGACGGTGACCGCTCCCATCCGCACCCGCACAGAGTCTGCCGACGCCGTGATCGCCGCGCGCTCGGCCTCGCCGAACCGCGCCAGGTTGCGGTAGGGCATGGCCATCCGCGCCTTGCCGCCGAGGCGCTTCTCGTTGCGGATCAGGAAGTCCCAGTAGAGGGCGTTGAACGGGCAGGCGCCCTCCCCCGTCCGCGCCGCCGGATCGTAGCGGCAGCCGCCGCAGTGGTCGCTCATCCGCTTGATGTAGGCCCCGCTGGCCGCATACGGCTTTGACCCGACAATGCCGCCGTCGGCGAAGGTGGCCATGCCCCGCGCGTTGGGCATCTCGACCCACTCGTAGGCGTCGGCGAAGACGGTCATGTACCAGTCGTCGACCGCGTCCGGATGCACGCCCAGCAGCATCATCAGGTTGCCGGTGACCATCAGCCGCTGGATGTGATGGGCGTAGGCGTGATCGCGGGCGGCGATCACCGTCTCGCGCACGCAGACCATGTCGGTCTCGCCGCTCCAGAACAGCCAGGGCAGCGCCCGGTCGGCCTCCAGGGCGTTGCGGCGCCCATACTCGGGCATCTTCAGCCAGTAGACGCCGCGCACGAACTCCCGCCAGCCGACGATCTGGCGGATGAAGCCTTCGACCGCGTTCAACGGCGCCCGGCCGGCCCGCCACTCCGCCTCCGCGCGCTGGCAGACCGCCAGCGGATCGAGCAGGCCGAGGTTGATCGAGGTCGAGACCAGACTGTGCCACAGGAACGGCTCGCCGGTGGCCATGGCGTCCTGCCAGTCGCCGAACAGCGGCAGGGCCCCGCGCAGGAAGTGCTCCAGCGCCGTCTGCGCCTGCGCCGCAGTCGTTGGCCAGCCGAACGCGTCCAGCGCGCCGAAGTGATCGGGGAACAGCCGCGCGACGTCGGCGATGGCCTCCTGCGCCACGGCGTCCGGCGCGAATCGCCGCCGGCGCGGGACGCCCATCCCCGCCGGTAGGCGCTTGCGGTTCTCGGCGTCGAAGTTCCAGCGCCCGCCCGCCGGCTGGTCGCCGTCCATCAGCAGGCCGGTGCGGCGGCGCATCTCGCGATAGAACCACTCCATGCGCAGTTCGCGCCGGTCCCGGGCCCAGACCTCGAACCCGGCATGGCTGCACAGGAAGCGGTCGTCGCCGCGAATCTCGACCGGAACCGCACACTGCGCAGCGAAGGCCTGCAGCGCGGTCTGCAGGCACCATTCGCCGCATTCGGTCAGGATCACGCGCCCGAACGGCCCTGCCCCGCCCAATGCCCGCTCCAGCTCGCCGGTGATCGAGCCCGTCGAGGCCGGATCGTCGATGCGCACATAGCGTACCCGCAGACCGCGTGATTGAAGGTCCGCCGCGAACGACCGCATCGCCGCGAACGTCAGCGCGATCTTCTGCTTGTGGTGGCGGACATACGTCGCCTCCTCCCGCACCTCGGCCAGCAGGATCAGGTCGGCGGGCGTTGCGTCGGCCAAAGAGGCGAGGCCGGGCGACAACTGATCCCCAAGAACGAGGCGAAGGGTCGGGGCAGACTGGGACACACAGGCGCTTTCAGATATTCTGGGGTTGCGATCCGGGTACGGCTCACGATGTTGACCGGATCAACACAGCCCGGCCTACGGGCGTCCGGATGTCTCCATGTCTTACGCCGCCTCCGTTCTCGACCTGATCGGGAACACCCCCCTGATCCGCCTCAAGGCCGCCAGCGAGGCGACCGGCTGCGAGATTCTGGGCAAGGCCGAGTTCCTCAATCCCGGCCAGTCGGTCAAGGACCGCGCCGCCCTGTGGATCATCCGCGACGCGGAAGCCCGGGGCCTGCTGCGGCCCGGCGGGCGAATCGTCGAGGGTACGGCGGGCAACACCGGCATCGGCCTGGCCATGGTCGCCTCGGCGCTGGGTTACCGGACCACCATCGTCATTCCGCGCACCCAGAGCCAGGAGAAGAAGGACGCCATCCGGCTGGCCGGCGCCGAGCTGGTCGAGGTGGACGCCGTCCCCTACGCCAACCCCGACAACTATGTGCGCTACTCCGGCCGGCTGGCCGAGGAGCTGGCGAAGACCGACCCGAACGGCGCCATCTGGGCCAACCAGTTCGATAATGTCGCCAACCGCCGGGCGCACGAGGAGACCACAGGCCCGGAGATCTGGGACCAGACCGGCGGCAAGGTCGACGGCTTCGTCTGCGCGGTCGGGTCGGGCGGCACCCTGGCCGGCGTGGCGGCGGCGCTGCGGGCCCGCAAGCCCGGCGTGAAGATCGGCCTCGCCGACCCCTACGGCGCGGCGCTCTATCACTACTACGCCCACGGCGAGCTGAGGGCCGAGGGCTCCTCGATCAGCGAAGGCATCGGTCAGGGCCGGATCACCGCCAACCTCGAGGGCCTGGTCGTCGACCATCCGTTCCGGGTCTCCGATGAGGAGATGCTCGAAACCGTTTTCGCCCTGGCGGAGCACGAGGGGCTGGTCATGGGCGGCTCGTCAGGGATCAATATCGCCGGGGCGGTGAAGCTGGCGCGCGAAATGGGGCCGGGCCATACCATCGTGACCATTTTGTGCGACTACGGTTCGCGCTATCAGTCGAAACTCTTCAATCCGGCGTTCCTGAAGGAGCGCGGCCTGCCCGTACCCGGGTGGCTCAAAGGGGAATAATGCGCATGGCCGATCCGCTCGTCTCAACCGCCTGGCTGGCCGACCACCTTGGCGCCCCGGACGTACGGCTGATCGACGCCAGCTGGTACTTCCCGCAAGAGGCCAAGAACCCGCTGGAGCAGTTCAAACTGGCCCACATCCCGGGCGCGGTGTTCTTCGACATAGACGAGATCGCCGACGACTCCGGCAACCTGCCGCACATGCTGCCCAGTCCGGTGAAGTTCGCCTCGCGGGTCCGCAAGCTGGGCCTGGGCGACGGTTCGCGGATGGTGGTCTACGATCAGCTGGGCCTGCGCTCCGCCGCCCGCGTCTGGTGGACCTTTCGCGCCATGGGTCACGAGGACGTCGTCGTGCTCGACGGCGGCCTGCCCAAGTGGATCGCCGAGGGCCGCCCGATCGCCGACGGTCCGCCGCAGCCGCGCGAGCGTCACTTCACCGTCCGCTACAGCAACGACCTGGTCCGCGATATCAACCAGGTGAAACGCGCCCTGGCCTCGGGCAAGGAGCAGCTGGTCGACGCCCGGCCCGCCGGCCGCTTCACCGGCGAGGCGCCCGAGCCGCGCGAGGGCCTGCGCGGCGGTCACATGCCCGGCGCCTTCAACGTGCCGGCCTCGGAGATCCTGTCGCCGGACGGAACGGTGAAGAGCGCCGAGCAACTCAAGGCAATCTTTGAGAAAGCCGGCGTGGACCTCGCGCGCCCGATCATCACCACCTGCGGCTCGGGGATCACCGCAGCCATGCTGTCTCTGGCCCTGGCCCGCGTCGGCAAGGATCGGGTTCCGGTCTATGACGGCTCCTGGACCGAATGGGGCGGCCGCCAGGACACCGACGTGGTTACGGGGGCGGCCTGATCGCCGCACAGGCCATGGACGAGGAAAGTCGCCTGATCCGCGCCGGCGCCGGCCGCAAGCCGACGGCGAAGACCGTCGCCCCGGCCATTCAGCGCGGCTCAACGGTGCTGCTGCCGAACGCAAAGGCTCTCTATGACGGCACCTTCGGCTACGGCCGCTCGGGGCTGAACGCCCAGCACGCCCTGTGCGAGGCGCTGTGCGAGCTGGAGGGCGCGACGGAGACCCAGGTCTTCCCTTCCGGCCTGGCCGCCATCACCGCCGCCCTGCTGGCCGTGCTGAAGGCCGGCGACCACATTCTGGTGGTCGACACCGTCTACAAGCCGGTCCGGCAGTTCTGCGACGCCGTTCTGACCCGGTTCGGCGTGGGCGTGGATTATTACGACGCCCGGCTGGACGCCGACGCCCTGCTGGCGCAGGCGACGCCGGCCACGCGGCTGATCCTGCTGGAGTCGCCCGGCTCCCTCACCTTCGAAATGCAGGACGTCCCGGCCATCGCCGCGGCGGCCCGCGCCAAAGGCATCCTGACCCTGATCGACAACACCTGGGGCGCGGGCCTGCTGTTCAAGCCGCTGGGCCACGGTGTCGACCTCAGCGTCCAGGCCCTGACCAAATACGTCTGCGGCCACTCCGACGTCTTCATGGGCTCGGTCGCCGTCACCGACCGCAAGCTGGCCGCCGCCATGCAGGACGCCGTTCACGACCACGGCTGGGCGGTGACCGGCGACGACGCCTACCAGGCCTTGCGCGGTCTGCGCACCCTCGCGGTGCGGCTGGCCCGGCACGGCGAGAACGGCCTGGCCGTGGCGCATTGGCTGGCAGGGCGGCCGCAGGTACTGCGGGTCATCCACCCCGCTCTGCCCGGCGACGAAGGCCACGCCCTGTGGCGGCGCGACTACAGCGGCGCCTGCGGCCTGTTCGCCTTCGTGCTGCGGTCGGGGCCCGACAAGGCGGTGGAGGCGTTCCTCAACAGCCTGAAGCTCTTTGGCCTCGGCTTCTCCTGGGGCGGCTTCGAGAGCCTGGCCATCAACTGCGACCCGCAGTTCAGGCGCCGCAAGGTCAGGATCGACTACGGCGGCCCGGTGATCCGGCTACATGTTGGGCTGGAGGCGCCCGCCGACCTGATCGCTGATCTGGACAGCGCGCTGTGCGCCTGGGAGGCCGCGTCGTGAACGGTCCCTGGCACAAGGCCCATCCAATGCCGAAGACTCCGACGCGCGAACAACGGATCGCCTGGCATGCGGAACACGCCCGCGAATGCGGCTGTCGTCCGGTTCCCGAAAGCCTGAAGGCCGACGTGGCCCGGCTTGCCAGGCCGTAGCGCCCCCGCGCGCGAAGGCTGGCGACCCCAGCAGGACTCGAACCTGCAACCCCCTGCTTAGAAGGCAGGTGCTCTATCCGGTTGAGCTATGGGGTCCGCGTCACGCGGGAACTCTAGTGCGTCCAGGGCTGCTTGCGGCCGGCGGCGAAGTTGTCGGCGTAGGCCTTGATGATCTTCCGGGGCTCATGCGGCTCGATCAGCCGGAAGGCGATGCCGTGGCGCTGGGCGTAGGCGACGGCCTCTTCCCGGGTCTCGAAGCTCAGCCGCACCTGGCCGTTCATGTCGGTGGACTGGGTCCAGCCGGTCAGCGGATCGACGCGCCTGGCCGCGGCCGGCTCGAACTCGAGCAGCCAGTCTCGGGTCTTGGCCTTGCCGGACTGCATGGCGGTCTTGGCGGGGCGGTAGATGCGGGCGAGCATGACGAGCCTCTCCGTTCGATCGTTTCCGTGGTCGGGGCGAGAGGATTCGAACCTCCGACCCTCTGGTCCCAAACCAGATGCGCTACCAGGCTGCGCCACACCCCGCTTCACGGAAGCGCGCTCTTTGCCATGCGTCGCGCCGCGCCGCAATGAACGGCTTACTCCGCCTTCTTGCGCATCGGCTTGAACACGCCCGATCCGCGCAGGATGTCCTTCTCGCCGATGTAGATGCGGCCTTCGACGAAGACCAGGTCGCGGGTCTGGCGGGTGACCTTGCCCTCGCCGTAGACCCACTCCCCTGCCCGGGCCATCGACAGGAAGTCCAGCGACAGGTGGATGGTCACCGACATGCCGCCGGTGACGCGGCCAACCGCGCCGGCCACGACGCCGTCGAAGAAGGTCGACAGCATGCCGCCGTGGACGATCCCCATGCTGTTGCAGTGGCGCGGCAGCACGAAGAAGGCGTGGACCAGCCCGCCCTCTTCCGTCCGGCGATGGAACATCGGGCCGTTGTGGGTGGTGTAGGGACCGCGGCTTGAGGGAACGAACCCCTCCGGCGGGGCCGGAACCTCCGAAGCGGTCACTGGCCGAACATCCGGTGGTGGACGCGGTCGCCCGGCTTGATGCCCAACTCCGCGGCCTTGCCGCCATAGATCTCCAGCACGCCGATGGCCGGTCCCTCGGACGGCAGCGACGTCTCGTCGAATGGCCGCGCATTGGCGGCGATCGAGACGATGCGGCCGTCCTCGCCGATGTAGATGATGTCCAGCGGCATGTAGGTGTTGCGCATCCAGAAGGCCTGCGGCCGGGCGCGCGGGAAGATGAACAGCATGCCGTGCATCTCCGGCATCGAGGTGCGGAACATCAGGCCGTGCTGGCGCTCTGCGTCGTCGTCGGCGATCTCGACACGGTAGTCGAGACGGCCTGCGGCGGTCTCGATCCACAGCGGCTCGGTGACGAAGTCGGGCGAGGTCGCGTGGGGGACGTTGATGTCGACCTTGGCGGCCGGGGCGGTCGCGGCCGCGCCCTCACGGGCGGTGCAGGCGCTCGCCCCCAGGCTCGCCCCAAGCAGGACAGCCGCCAGGACCAGCGACCGGCGGGCGTAACGCATCATCCAGCTCAAAGCTTTACTCCGGAACGATCCCGGTCCCGTCAGGACGCCGAGATTTCGGCCACCACAAGACCCTTCGGACCTTCGGCGAAGCGCACCAATACGCCATCGCCGGGCTGCAGGTCGTCGAGGCCGCTGCGGCGCAGGGTCTCGATGTGGACGAAGATATCGCCCGGCTCGGCGTCGCGCACCACGAAACCGTAGCCCTTGGTGCGGTTGAACCATTTGACGGTGCAGTGCTCAAGCGGACCGTCCGATCTAGGCGGTCCGCGGCGGGCCGAGTCCTGGCGCGGCGGCGCGCTGAAACGGTCCCGGTCGCGCGAAAATCCGCCGTGACCCTGATCGTCAAACCGGCGCGGCGCCCGCTCCATCGGCGGCGGCGCGGCAGCCTCGTCCAGGTCGACGACTTCCGACACCTGCCAGCCCTTCGGGCGACGGACGACGTCGCAGACGATCACGGCGCCCTCAATGGCCGACTCGCGGCCCGATGTGCGCAACGACGTGATGTGCAACAGGACATCCTTGAGTCCTGTCTTGGAAGGGTCGTCAGGGACAATGAAGCCGTAGCCCTTGCCCGCGTCGAACCACTTCACGCGACCCGCGATGCGCACCGATTCCTCGTGCGCCTCCGGCCCCTCCAAATCGAAACCTGACATTCGCCCCTCTAGCCCCGCCCCAGGTCCTTTCTGGACGAGAACTCAAGTATAACACTGTTCTCGTGAGAAGAGAGGCGTCAAGCCGAGAGTTCGCGCGCAGGGCGTGCGGAGCGGCCATCCGCGACGATCAGTCGCGGTACGGAGGGTTGATTCTCTGTGGGGAGAAGCCTCGCGATGGTACGCCCTAGGGGAGTCGAACCCCTCTTACCAGATTGAAAATCTGGGGTCCTAACCGATAGACGAAGGGCGCCCGGTCGCGAGGAAGCGGCTGTATATTCGCGACTCCCGGCAGGCGCAAGCCCCTCCGGTCCGAGTCTGCCGACCTTTTTCAGCCCGCGGCCATGCGAGGGTCGGCGGCGTCCTCGATCTCCAGTTCGACGCTCTCGCGGCCCTGCCAGTCGTCGGGCTTCAGGCGACCGACAACATGCAGCCCGCCGCCACCGGACATGATCCGGTCGCCCAGCTCGGTCTCGCCGGCTCGCCAGGCCACGGCCTTGAGCCGTCCGCCCGAGGCGTCGGTGAGGGTGCAGCGCACATGGCCGCCCTTGAGCATCATCGGTCGCTCGACGCGGGCGTCGGCGACGGCGAACATCGGCTCGGGATTGCCGGGCCCGAAGGGCGCCAGCCGCTGGAAATCGGTCCACAGGCCCCGGGTCGCCCCGCTCGGGCTGACCAGGGCGTCGATCTCGACCGCGTCGGCGGCGGCGGCGTCGATCATCTCCTCGGCCAGCTGGGCGCTAAGGAAGGCGCGCAGCTCCGGGATGTCGGCGGGACGCACCGTCAGGCCCGCCGCCATGGCGTGCCCGCCGCCGGCCAGCAGCAGCCCCTCGTCGAAGGCCGCCTGTACGGCGCGCCCCAGGTTCACGCCAGGCTGTGAGCGTCCGGAGCCCTTGCCGGTGTCGGAGGGCCGGTCGATGCCGATGACGATCACCGGCTTGCGGTAACGCTCTCGCAGGCGGGCGGCGGCGATGCCGACCACGCCGGGGTGCCAGCCGTCGCCGGCCACCACCAGCACCGGGGCGTCAGGATCCTGATTGCTGTCGGTTTCGATGAAGGCGACGGCCTGGTCGAGGACCTCCTTCTCGACCTCCTTGCGGGAGGCGTTGAGGGCGTCGAGTTCGGCCGCCAGGGCGGCGGCCTCTTCGGGATTGTCGGTGGAGAGCAGCCGCGCGCCGAGGTCCGAGCGCCCGATCCGGCCGCCGGCGTTGATCCGCGGGCCGAGGATGAACCCGGCGTGGAACGAGGTCGCCGGCCCCTGCCCCTTGGCCACATCCAGCAGCGCCTTCAGCCCCGGGTTCGCCCAGCCGGACATCACCTTCAGCCCCTGCGAGACGATGGCGCGGTTGAAGCCGGTCAGCGAGGTGACGTCGCAGAAGGCGCCCATGGCCGCCAGGTCCAGCCACTGGCGGATGTCGGGCTCGGGCGTCGCCGCGAACAGTCCCCGCTTGCGGGCCTCACGGTTGAGGGCGGCGAGCAGCACGAAGGTCACGCCGGCGGCGGCCAGATGGCCCTGTCCGGAGGTGTCGTCGGGCCGGTTGGGATTGACCAGGGCGGCGGCGGGCGGCGGATCGCCGCGCATCAGGTGGTGGTCGACGACCACGACGTCCAGGCCCATGTCCCGCGCCGCCACCAGGGCGTCGTGGGCGGCCGCGCCGCAGTCGACGGTGATGACCAGCTCGGCGCCCTGGTCCTTCAGCCGGCGGAAGGCTGCGGGGCTGGGGCCGTAGCCCTCGATGATGCGATCGGGGACGTAGATGGGCAGGTCACGGCCCATGGCGCGGAACCAGCGAACGAGCTGGGCGGCGCTGGAGGCGCCGTCGACGTCATAGTCGGCGAACACGGCCAGCGGTCGCTCCCGCTCGACGGCGTCGACCAGGATCGAGGCGGCCAGGTCCATGTCCTGGAAGCTGGATGGATCAGGAAACTGCGCCTTGAGGGTCGGCGACAGGAAGTCGACCGCGCCCTCGGGCCCGATGCCGCGCGACGCCAGCGCCCGCGCCAATGGCTCGGCGAGATCATGGCGCAGCTGGTGGTCGCGGACCACGGCCTCATCGGCCGGCCGTCGCCGCCAGGTTCTGCCCGTCAGGGAGCGCCGGACGCCGAGGAAGCCGACCTCGCCCGCGCCGTCGGTCATGGTCAGAGCGGACGCTTCATCCGCACTTCGCGCACCGTGCGGGTGGAGGAGTTCATGACCAGCGAGTGGGTGTGGACCGCGTCGCCGTGGAAGGTCACCCCCTCCAGCATCGCGCCGTCGGTCACGCCGGTCATGGCGAAGATCGCGTCGGCGCGGACGATCTCGTTCAGGGTGTATTTGCGGTCGAGGTCGGTGATGCCCCATTTGGCGGCGCGGGCGCGCTCGTCATTGTTGCGGAACATCAGCCTGCCCTGGAACTGGCCGCCGACGCACTTCAGCGCCGCGCAGGCCAGAACGCCCTCGGGCGCGCCGCCCTGGCCGATGTACAGGTCGACGCCGGTATCCGGCTCGGCGGTATTGATCACGCCGGCCACGTCGCCGTCGGTGATCAGATAGACACGCGCGCCCACCGAACGCAGGCTGGCGATGATCTCGGCGTGGCGCGGACGGTCCAGCACACAGACAGTGATGGCGGTGACGTCGACGCCCTTGGCCTCGGCCAGGGCCGAGGCATTCTCGGCCGGGGTCTTGTCCAGGTCGATGACCCCTTCGGGATAGCCCGGGCCGCAGGCGATCTTGTCCATATAGGTGTCGGGCGCGTTCAGCAGCGTGCCCTTCGGCGCCCAGGCCATGACGGCCAGCGCGTTGGCCATCGCCTTGGCGGTCAGCGTCGTGCCCTCAAGCGGATCGAGCGCGATGTCGATGCCCGGGCCTTTGCCGGTGCCGACCTTCTCGCCAATGTAGAGCATCGGGGCCTCGTCGCGCTCGCCCTCGCCGATGACGATCTCGCCGTCGATGGCCAGTTCGTTGAGCGCATTGCGCATGGCGTCGACGGCGGCCTGGTCGGCGGCCTTTTCGTCGCCACGGCCAACCAGGCCCCAGGCGGCGATGGCGGCGGCCTCGGTCACGCGCACGGCGTCGAGCACAAGGCTACGGTCCAGCGTCTCGGAACTCATCTAGTCTATTTCTCCCGGCCCGCTTCGAGAGGGGCTCCAGCATATTGTCGGAGGATTCTCAGATGCGCGCGATGCGCAACAGCCGGGGTCGCTCTAGCACAGCCGGCAACTTTTCGATGCGGTTTATCGCATCGGTCAGCACCGACTCGGCGATGGCGTGGGTCGTGAGAACGATGGGAACGCCGCCGGCGTCCTCGACCGGCTTCTGCAGGAAGCTGTCGATCGACACGCCGCATTCGGCCAGGGTCTCGGACACCGCCGCGATGACGCCCGCCTGGTCCTTCACCAGCAGCCGCAGATAGGCCTTGCCGACACGGCGGGTCGGCGCGACGGCCACGAAAGGTTTCAGATCCCGGGCCGGGGCCTGGAAGACAGGCCGGTTGGCGCCGGTCATCACATCGGCGATGTCGGCGGCCACGGCGGCGGCCGTCGGACCGGAGCCCGCGCCGGGCCCCTGGATGAAGATCCGGCCGATGCGGGCGCCCTCGATGAACAGCGCGTTGAGCGCCCCGCGCGTCTCGGCCAGCGGGTGGCCCTCCGGCACCAGCGAGGGATGAACACGCACGGCGACGCCCTCGGCGCTGATATCGGCCGAGGCGATCAGCCGGATCCGGTAGCCCAGATCCCGCGCCATGCGGATGTCGAGCGCATCGACGCCGGTAATGCCCTCGATCTCGGCCGCGGCGAAGTTGGGTGCGCAGCCGAAGGCCAGGGCGGCCAGGATCGACACCTTGTGGGCGGCATCGAAACCGCCGACGTCCATGGTCGGATCGGCCTCGGCGTAGCCCATGCGCTGGGCGTCGGCCAGAACGTCGGCGAAGGCCGAACCCTTGGCCTCCATCTCGCTGAGGATGAAGTTGCAGGTGCCGTTGAGAATACCGGCGACGCCCTTGACCTCGTCGCCGACCATGGCCTCGCGCAGCATCTTGACCGCCGGGGTGCCGCCCATCACCGCGGCCTCGAACAGCAGCGGAACGCCGGCCGCCTCGGCCAGCATCGCCAGCTCCGCCCCGTGCTCGGCGATCAGGGCCTTGTTGGCGGTGACCACCGGCTTGCCGGCCTTCAGCGCCGCCTCGACCGCTGCCTTGGCCGGGCCATCGGAACCGCCGACCAGCTCGACGAAGATGTCGGTCTCGGGCGAGGTCGCCAGCGCCACAGGGTCGTCGAACCAGGTCAGGCCGGAGATGTCGACGCTGCGGGGGCGCGAGCGGGAGCGGGCGGAGACGCCGGTGACGACCACCCTGCCCCCGGCCGGGGCGAATCCCGGCCGTTCCGACAGGAACTGCAGCAGGCCGCCGCCGACCGTGCCCAGGCCCGCAACACCGATCTTCCAGACTTTCGGACTCATTGTCCCGCCATCGTATTGTGGGCCTTCGCGAGAATGGTCTCGGAGTCGGCCAGGAACTTCTTCACGTTGCGGGCCGCCTGCCGGATGCGGTGCTCGTTCTCGACGAGGCCGATGCGAACGTAGCCCTCGCCGTACTCGCCAAAGCCGGCGCCCGGCGAGACGGCGACGCCGGCCTCCTCGACCAGCAGGCGGGAGAACAGCATCGAGCCGACATCCTTGTACTGTTCGGGCAGCTTGGCCCAGGCGAACATCGACGCCGGCGGCGCGGGAATGTCCCAGCCGGCCCGCTTCATGCTGCTGACCAGGGTGTCGCGGCGACCCTTGTAGATGGCGCGGATGTCGTCGACGCAGTCCTGCGGGCCGTTCAGCGCCGCGGCCGCGGCGACCTGGATCGGCAGGAAGGCGCCGTAGTCGAGATAGGACTTCACCCGGGCCAACGCCGCGCAGATACGGGCGTTGCCGACCACCATGCCGACACGCCAGCCGGCCATGGCGTAGGTCTTGGACAGGCTGTTGACCTCGACGGCGATGTCCCGGGCGCCCTCGACCTGCAGGATCGACGGCGGCGGGTTGTTGTCGAAGTAGATCTCGCCGTAGGCGATGTCGCTGATGACCAGCAGGTCGTGCTTCTTCGCCAGCGCCACCGCGTCCTTGTAGAACTCCAGATCCACCCACTGGGCCGTCGGGTTCGACGGGTAGCTGAGGATCAGGATGTTGGGCGGCGGCACCGAGTGCTTCATCGCCCGGCTGACGCCGGCCAGATACTCCTCCGGTGACAGGGCCGGCACATGGCGGATGACGCCGCCGGCCATGATGAAGCCGAAGGCGTGGATCGGGTACGCCGGGTTGGGACAGATGATGACATCGCCTGGCGCGGTCAGGGCCTGGGCCAGGTTTGCGAAACCCTCCTTCGATCCCAGGGTGGCGATCACCTCGGTGTCGGGGTTCAGCTTTACGCCGAAACGGCGGTCGTAGTAGCCGGCCATGGCGCGGCGCAGCCCGATGATGCCTTTGGAAGCCGAGTAGCGGCCGGCCTTGGGGTCGCGGGCCGTCTCGACCAGTTTGTCGACGATGTGTTTCGGCGTCGGCATGTCGGGATTGCCCATCCCGAAGTCGATGATGTCCGTCCCCTCGGCGCGCAGCTTCGCCTTGATGCGGTTCACTTCTTCGAAGACGTAGGGCGGCAGGCGCCGGATACGGTGGAATTCGGTCGTCATGTGGGGCTCGTCTGCGCCGTCTGGCGCGCGCTGGAGCGAAGGTCGCGCATGGATAGCCCCCGGAAGGGCTTTATCCAAGCAGGTTCAGGGAAAATCATGCCCCCGCCGCGCCGGCATCACCTCGGCAGCGGAGGCGGGGTAGCTCGGGCGCGCAGGGCGCGGGCAAAGGCCTCCGACTCGGCCATTTCAGCGTCGGTCGGGGCATGGACGTCGATCTCCGCCACCCTGGCCCGCAGTCCGGCGGCGAAGGCGTCGGTGTCGTTGAGGCTCCAGGTGTCCGGCGCGGCGCTGCGCGCGGTGAACAGGCCGTCCGCTTCCTGCTCGGCCACCGCCTCGCGCCAGGCCTCGGCGGTGCGCAGATCGGCGGGCAGTTCGGGAATGCCGGCGAAGGTCGGCCAGGGGCCCGGATCGGCGATGGCGGCCGCCACGGCGCTTCCCGCCGATGACGCCGGATCGATCGCCGCACCGGCGCCGGGCTCAAGCTCGTCGATCGCCACGCAGGCGCAAAGGCTCAGCGCCGCGCCCGCCAGGAGCGCCAGCCGACCGGCTCGCCAGAAAATGCGCGTGTCGCCTTCCATTTGCAGCCCGGTCTAAGCCATGATCACCGCCAGCGAAAGGCCGCTCGAAGCCGCCACGCCCCGGGAAGGAAACGACATGGCCGGCACGGACGGCAAGACCCCGCGCAAACGCAAGGCTCCGGCAACGGCGACCACCACGCCGAAAGCCGCCAAGCCCAAGGCCGCACCCAGGCCAAAGGTCGCCGCGCCCATGCCTCAACCCGCTCCTGAGCCGGCTCGCGCGGCGGCGCAGACCGCCGCTCCCTCTGCCGCTTCCGCCCCCTTCGAGGCCCAGGGCTTCACCGATCCGGCCGCCTTCATGTCGCCCCAGCAACGCGAGGCGATGGAGAAGCTGTCGGCGAATCTGGCCCGTGCGGCGGTCACCGCCCAGGGCGCCATCGCCGAGGCCGCCCTGCGGCAGGCCGACAGCCCCGCCGCCCTGACCCCCGATCCCTTCCACGTCGGACCGGCCCTGACCGACGTCATGGGCCGCCTGGCCGCCCAGCCCGATCGGCTGCTGCGCGCCCAGGCCGATCTGTTCAGCCGCTACATGGACCTTTGGCAGAATACCGCCCGCCGCATGGCCGGCGACACGGTCGAACCCGTTGTCGAGCCCGCCAAGGGCGACAAGCGCTTCAATGATCCGGACTGGGGCTCCAACCCCATGTTCGACGTCATGAAGCAGTCCTATCTGCTCAGCTCCAACTGGCTGAACAGCCTCATCACCGACGTCGAGGGCGTCGATCCGCTCGAGAAGCGCCGGGTCGAGTTCTTCATGAAGATGCTCACCGACGCCATCTCGCCGTCCAATTTCCTGATGTCGAACCCGGCCGCCCTGCGCGAGGCCATGGCGTCCAATGGCGAGAGCCTGGTGCGCGGCATGGAGAACTTCGCCGGCGATCTGACCCGCGGCGGCGGCCAGCTGGCCATCAGCCAGACCGACATGGAGCAGTTCAAGGTCGGCGAGAACGTCGCCACCACGCCGGGCAAGGTGGTCTACCAGAACGACATCCTGCAGCTGCTGCAGTTCACGCCGACCACCGAGCAGGTCCACGAGATCCCGCTGCTGCTGTTCACGCCTTGGATCAACAAGTTCTACATCACCGACCTTCGCCCCGATAACAGCCTGGTCCGCTGGCTGACCGGCCAGGGCTTTACCGTCTTCGTGACCAGCTGGGTGAACCCGGACGAGGCGCTCGCGGCCAAGACGTTCGAGAGCTACCTGAAGGAGGGCATCTACGACGCCACCGCCCAGGTCATGAAGCAGTGCGGGACCGACAGGGTGAACACCGTCGGCTACTGCATCGGCGGGACCCTGCTCTCCTGCGCCCTGGCCCATATGGCGGCGAAGGGCGACAAGCGGATCAGCTCGGCCACCTTCTTCGCCGCCCAGCAGGACTTCGAAGAGGCGGGCGACCTGAAGCTGTTCGTCGACGACGCCTGGCTGCGCTCGATCGAGGAGACCATGGACCAGTCGGGCGGCTTCCTGCCCAGCAAGTCGATGGCCGACACCTTCAATTCGCTGCGCGGAAACGACCTGATCTGGTCGTTCTTCGTGAACAACTACCTGATGGGCAAGGAGCCCAAGCCCTTCGACCTGTTGTTCTGGAACAGCGACCAGACGCGGATGCCCAAGGCGCTGCACCTGTTCTACCTGCGCAACTTCTACAAGGACAACGCGCTGGCGAAGGGCGAGCTGGAGCTCGACGGCGTGAAGCTCGACCTGTCGAAGGTGAAAACGCCGATCTACGTCCAGTCGTCGCGCGACGATCATATCTCGCCGTTCAGGAGCATCTATCGCGGGGCGAAACTGTTCGGCGGGCCGGTGACTTTCACCATGGCCGGCAGCGGCCACATCGCCGGGGTGATCAACCACCCCGACGCGAAGAAGTACCAGCACTGGACCAACCCCGACCTGCCCGCCACGGTCGACGAATGGCGCGCCGCCGCGGTCGAACACCCCGGCAGCTGGTGGCCGCACTGGAGCGCCTGGCTGAAGGAACGCTCCGGCGGCCTTGTCCCCGCGCGCGATCCGTCGAAGGGGCCGCTCGGCAAGCCGCTGGAGGATGCGCCGGGGAGCTTTGTGAAGGTGCGCTCCTGACGCCGGCGCCGGTCACGGCCGACGCCCTGCAAAGGGGCCTGCCCGGCTGGGCGGCGATGCTGGAGGCCTGCGTTGCCGACGGCGCCTCAATCGGCTTCCTGCATCCGATGCCGGCCGGCGAGGCGCAGGCCTACTGGCGCGGCGTAGCGCAGGGCGTTGCGGCCGGCGACATCCTGCTCTGGGCCATCTTCGACGACGACGGCCCGGTCGGCGCGATCCAGCTGCACCCGGTGGGCAAGCCCAACGGCGCGCACCGGGCCGAGATCGCCAAGCTGATGGTGCATCCTCGTGCGAGAGGGCGTGGCCTGGCCGGTCAGCTGATGGCCACCGCCGAACAGGCCGCCCGGGACCTGGGCCGCCGCCTGCTGGTGCTCGACACCGTCGAGGGCGGCGTCGCCGACGGCCTCTACCGCAAGCTGGGCTGGACCGAGGCCGGCAGGATCCCCGACTTCGCGCTGAAGAGCGGCGGCGGGTCGGAAGCGACCGTGCTGTTCTGGAAGGCGCTTTAGCCTCCTCCCTCCCGCGCTGCCCTCCCGTCATCGTCGGACTTGTTCCGACGACCCATGAACACAGACGATAGGCAGGGAGACACGGGAAGCGCCGGTCCTGCTCGTCTCGCTCACCACGCATGGGTCGTCGGAACAAGTCCGACGATGACGGAGAAACGGTGCGGCTTCGCGAAGCGCTTCCGACGTCACGACAGACGTCACCGTCCCAGAAAGCGAGACTCTGGAGACAGATACTCTGGAGACAAAGCGGGACATTTGGCGACAATCGACCCCATCTCGCCCACGGCCTGCGCGGTGATTGATCCCCGCCTCTCCGCGCACGGCTAGACTCACGGCGATGCAGACCGCGCGAACCTCTCCACGCCTTGTGGTGCAAGGACCTGGCCTTGGCGCCGCCCGGGCGGCCGCCTGCGTCGCCACGCGATCTATCCCCCTGCTTCCATCGGCCGAACCGTCGCCACGAGGCGGCCGCGGGCTTGAACAAGGAAGAGGGAGACTCTCTGCCCTGCTCAATCAACCGCTTGAGTGTCGGCAATCACTGAAGCAGCAGCTTCAGCCTCGGTCGCGCCCAAGCGATGCCGTCGCCCGGCGGCGTCACGCCCACATCGACCGCCCCCATCCGCCGGTAGAAGCCGGCCGCCTCCGGGTTGGAGCTGATCACCACGCAGGATGCGCCCAGCGCACTCGCCCGGTCGGCCATGGCCTGAAACAGCCGCCGGCCGACGCCGGTCCCCTGCGCGGTGTTGGCCGTGAAGAACAGGTCGAGCTCCTGGTCGGCGCCGTGCGGGATCAAGGCGAAGAAGGCGCCGATGGCCGCGCCCTCCTCCACGACCCACACCTCATGCGCGCAGTCGGGTACGGACCAGCCGCTTGCGAAGGCGACGATCATCGCCCGCGCGGCCGGCCGCTCGTACCCGTTGCTGCTCGCCATCAGCGCCCGCAGCGCCGCCGTGTCGGCGGGGGATGCCCGCCGCAGGGTCACAGGCCGGCGGCCTCGGGCAGGCCGAGCATCAGGTTCATGTTCTGCACCGCCGCGCCGGACGCGCCCTTGCCCAGGTTGTCGAGCAGCGCCACCAGCCGCGCCTGCCGGGTCGACTCGGCGCCGAACACGAACAGCTTCATCCGGTTGGTGCCGTTGAGCTGCTCCGGATCGAGCGTCTTGATCCCCGCCGCCTCGTCCAGCGACGCCACCTCGACAAAGGGCTCGCCATGGTAGGCCTCGGCAAGCGCGGCATGGATGTCCTTGAGCGAGCAGCCGCTGCCCATGAGCGAGAGGTGCAGCGGAACCTCGACGATCATGCCCTGGCGATAGCGGCCGACGGCCGGCGCGAACAGCGGCCGGGTCAGCAGGCCCGAATGGATCCGCATCTCGCCGACATGCTTGTGCTCAAGGCCCAGGGCGTAGATGCGGTAGGCGACCGGGGTGTAACCGGGGCTCTCGATGTCCTCGAACTCGGCGATCATCGGATTGCCGCCGCCCGAGTAGCCGCTGACGGCGTTGATGCTGACCGGCCAGTCCTGCGGCATCAGCCCGGCGGCGACCAGCGGCCGGACCAGGGCGATGGCGCCGGTCGGATAGCAGCCGGGGTTGGAGACCCGCGTCGAGGCCGCGACGGCCGCCCGCTGGTCGCGGGTCATCTCCGGGAAGCCGTAGGTCCAGCCCTCCGCCGTGCGGTGCGCAGTCGAGGCGTCGATGATCTTCGCCGACGGGTTGGCGACCATGGCCACCGCCTCGATGGCCGCATCGTCCGGCAGGCACAGGATCGACAGGTCGGCCGCGTTCAGCAGCTCGGCGCGGGCGCCGGCGTCCTTGCGCTTCTCATGGGCGATGGACAGCAACTCGATGTCCTTGCGGCCGGCCAGCCGCTCGCGGATCTGCAAGCCCGTGGTGCCGGCTTCGCCGTCGATGAAGACCTTGGAAGTGGCCATTTCATTCTCCGATCACCCCGGCGAAGGCCGGGGCCCAGATACCAAACTCCGCGCTCTTCGATGTGGGTCCCGGCCTTCGCCGGGATGAGCAGGAGTGTGATGGACAAAGAAAAAGGGCGCCTCGGTTGCCCGAAGCGCCCTTTCGCAAAACAGGTTCGCGAACGACTAGCGCTTCGAGAACTGGAAGGAGCGGCGGGCCTTGGCCTTGCCGTACTTCTTGCGTTCGACGACGCGGCTGTCGCGGGTCAGGAAGCCGTGCGGCTTCAGGACCGGACGCAGGGTCGGTTCGAAGTAGGTCAGGGCCTTGGAGATGCCGTGACGCACCGCGCCGGCCTGGCCGCTGAGGCCCGAGCCGAGGACGGTGACGACGACGTCGAACTGGCCGACCCGGTCAGTGACCTGGAAGGGCTGGGCGATCATCATCCGCAGCACGGGACGGGCGAAGTAGATCTCCTGGTCACGACCGTTGATCGTGATGGTGCCCTTGCCGGGCTTGATCCACACGCGGGCGACCGCGTTCTTGCGCTTGCCGGTCGCGTAGGAGCGACCCTGGGCGTCGACCTTGCGTTCGGCCGGCGCGACGTCGGGGTTCGACGAGAGGCCTTGCAGGGCCTCGAAACCTTGGGCTTCGGCCATGACTTATTGGCTCCGGGTGTTCTTGCTGTTGCGTTCGGCGAACGCGACGGGCTCAGGGCTCTGAGCCTGATGAGTGTGCTCGGCGCCGTTGAAGATGCGCAGGTGCGTCATCTGGGCGCGGGCCAGCGGGCTTTCCTTCGGCAGCATGCGCTCGACGGCCTTCTCGAGCACGCGCTCGGGGAAGCGGCCGCTCAGTTGCTTGCCGGCGGTGATCGACTTGACGCCGCCCGGGTGACCGGTGTGGCGGTAGTAGATCTTCTGGTCGAGCTTGCGGCCCGTGAACTTCACCTTGTCGGCGTTGATCACGACGACATAGTCGCCGCAGTCGACGTGCGGGGTGTAGTCGGGGCGGTGCTTGCCGCGAAGACGCATGGCGATGAAGGACGCGAGACGGCCGACAACGGCGTTCTCGGCGTCGATCACGATCCACTTCTTCTCGACCTCGGCGGGCTTCAACGAAGCCGTGGTCTTCATCATGGGACAGATCCGTATTGCGGGCGGGAACGAGCGGTTCCCGACGTGAGGGCGGGGCAATACCCGCGCCCCGTCAGCCTGTCAACACATGAAGCGTCGCGAATGAGCGCAAACCCCTGTGCAACAAGGGTTTGCGCGGAGCGGTACTATAATACCGAATATCTGGCCCCTGCCCTATGGCCGTCGCACGCGCCAGGCGAAGGCGGTCGCCGCCGCCAGCAGGAATACCGCGCCGGCCTGATGCAGGATGCCCAGCCACAGCGGCACGCCGGCCATCAGGGTTGCGATGCCCAGCACGGCCTGCAGAACCGTCACACCCAGGGCGACCAGCGCCAGCACGCGCGCTTCGGGCGGCAGGTAGCGGGCGCGCCAGGCCATGACGGCCATGACAATGGCGCCCCCGAACAGCAGATAGGCGCCGATCCGGTGGTGCAGCTGCACCGAGGCCTGGTTGTGGGCGATGGTCGCCCACAGAGTGTCTCCGGCGTAGTCGTGCGGAACCAGCGCCCCGTTCATCAGCGGCCAGTCGTTGAAGATGTATCCGGCGTGCGAGCCGGCCACGAGGGCGCCCAGCAGGCTCTGGAACAGCACCGCGCCCAGGAAGACCCAGCCGACCGCCCGCCAGCGGGTCGGGTTCTCCTGTCGGGGCGCGCCGTTCCAGGCGTCCAGGCCGGTCCAGAGCAGCATCACGAACAGGACGAGCGCCAGGCTCAGGTGCGTCGCAAGGCGCTCGGGCGCGACCGAGACCCGGTCGGCCAGGCCGCTGGACACCATCCACCAGCCGATGGCGCCCTGCAGCCCGCCCAGCCCCAGCATCACCCCGCACCGCCAGATCAGCCGTTTGGGAATCTCGCGGCGAATCAGGAAGACCGCCAACGGCAGGGCGAAGGCGAGGCCGATCAGGCGGCCGAGCAGCCGGTGGCCCCATTCCCACCAGTAGATGCCCTTGAACTCGCCCAAGGTCATGCCGCGGTTCAGCTGGGTGTACTGGGGAATGACCTTGTACTTGGCGAACTCGCTCTGCCAGGCCTGCTCGGACATCGGCGGCACGGCGCCGGTGACCGGCTTCCATTCGGTAATCGACAGGCCGGACCCGGTCAGGCGGGTCGCGCCGCCCACGACGACCATGGCCAGGACAAGAGCGGCCACGGCGAACAGCCAGACCGCGACCGGACGGGACCGGTCGGAACGCAGGAACGAAGTCATCGCCGCCTCTGCTGGGCCCCGGGGTCGGGGCGGAAAATCGGCAAGCAGTACCTAGGCCGGACCTGCCGTCGGGTCCAGAGCCGTGACGTCATGGCGTTCCGCTGTCATGCTGCCCGCGATGTCGGGACCGGGTCTCTTCGCCGTTGTTGTGATCGGGTTGCTGGCCGGGGTGCTGGCGCGCGCGCTGCTGGGTGGCCGCCGGTCGATGTTCGCCTGCATGGGTCTGGGACTGGCCGGAGCCCTTGCGGGAAGCACGGTCGCCAACCTGCTGGACCTGGATGTCAACAGCCTGGCGGCCCTGGCGGTGACCACGGTCGCCGGCGCTACGGCCCTCCTGGCGATCGGCGGACTGACGCCAAAACGGTGACTTGGAGCGTCCTGTGGAACCCGGGAGGTCTCCGCGCTGTTTTCCCAACGCCCGATCACGGGGCTGGAGGAGAAATTCATGGGCTGGATCGTCGCAATTCTGATCGGCATCGCCGCGGGCTGGTTGGCCGAAAAGATCATGGGCCGCAACCACGGGCTGGTCACCAACCTGGTCGTCGGCGTCATCGGCGGCCTGATCGGCGGGTTCATCGCGACCCAACTGAACATCGGCGTCAGCGGCCTCCTGGGCACCCTGATCTTCGCGACCCTGGGCGCGGTGATCCTGCTGTTCATCGTTGGCCTCTTCAAACGCCGCTAGCGTCACTCTATGTCGAAGGCGGCGCGACCCGGTCGCGCCGCCGGAGGCACCATGAACCCACGACTGAAGAAGCTCCTCGGAACCCTGGCCATGCTGGTGTTCCTTTTTCTGTATGTTGTGGCCGCGCTGGCGGTGGCCGACCACCTGCCGGCTCACTGGGCGATCCAGCTGGCCTACTACGTCGTCGTGGGCACGGCCTGGGGCCTGCCCCTGATCCCGCTCATGAAGTGGATGAACCGCTAGCCGGCGGAGGAAAACGGTGGTCGGAGCGACAGGATTCGAACCTGCGACCCCTTGACCCCCAGTCAAGTGCGCTACCAGGCTGCGCCACGCTCCGACACCGTTTTCGAGGGGTCGCGAACGACCCGCCGTTGGGGAGCGCCCTTATAGGCGCCGCCTTCCGGCCCGGCAATGGGGCAATTGCGGAAGTTTCAGCGCCCCTCGAGCAGCGCGTCCAGGCGGGCCTTGATGCTGGTCAGATCATCAAGCGCAATACCGAGCCGGTCCCGCGCGCCGGCGTCCAGCCGCGCCGGTTCTCCGGTCCCCACAGCCGCTTGCACGCCCGGCGACACCGGGGCCGCCTCGCCCGCGCCGACACCGATCAGCCGGCGCACGCCCTGCTCCTTGTGAAGCTTCTGCACGCCCTTGATGGTCAGGCCTTCGTCGTGCAGCAGCGCCCGCACGCCGCGCAGCACGGCGATATCCTGCGGGCGGTAGAACCGCCTGCCGCCTGCGCGCTTCATGGGGCGGATGAAGGAGAACTTGGTCTCCCAGAAACGCAGCACATGCTGCGGCACGCCAAGCTCGTCGGCGGCTTCAGAGATGGTGCGGAAGGCGTTGGGGCCCTTCGCCACCGGGGCCCCCTAGTCGCTCAGCGCGCGATCGATGCGCGCTTTCATGACCTGCGAGGCCCGGAAACCGATGACCCGGCGGGGCTCGATCTCGGCCGGCTCGCCGGTCTTGGGATTGCGGCCCATGCGGGCCTTCTTGGCGCGGACCTGGAAGACGCCAAATCCGGACAGCTTGACGGTCTCGCCGTTCTCGAGCGCTTCGGCGACCAGATCGAGCGTGCGTTCAACCAGCCCGCCGCAGTCCTGCCGCGTGAGGCCGACCTCTTCGTGCACCGCTTCCGTCAGATCCGCCCGCGTGAGGGTCTCGCCCTTCATGCCCCCGGCCTCCAAAACACCCCGTACAGGTCAGGGTGCATGACCCGATTGCCGCGTCAAGTCAAAGGGTTCCCGCCGTCAGCGGAATCCGGACCTAAAGCCGGACCACGCAGGCGCCCCAGGTCAGACCGCCGCCCATGGCCTCCATCAGCAGCAGGTCGCCCGTCTTGATCCGGCCATCGGCGACGCCATGGGCCAGGGCCAGGGGGATCGACGCCGCGGAGGTATTGGCGTGATCTCCGACCGTCTGGATGACCTTGTGCTCGTCGATGCCCAGCCGGTTGGCGACGCCCTTGAGGATGCGCTCGTTGGCCTGGTGGGGGATGAACCAGTCGACATCGGAGACCTCGACCCCGGCCGCCTTGGCCGCGGCGATCACGGCCTCGGAAATGTTGACCACCGCATGTTTGAAGACGTGGTTGCCCTGCATGCGCAGCTTGCCGACCGTGCCGGTGGTCGAGGGGCCGCCATCGACGTAGAGCAGGTCCTGTTTGGTCCCGTCGCAACGCAGCGCGAACCCGAGCAGGCCCCGGTCGGCGGTGGTTCCCTGCCCTTCCAGCGGCTCCATGACGACCGCGCCGGCCCCGTCGCCGAACAGCACGCAGGTGCCGCGGTCGGTCCAGTCCATCAGCCGTGTCATGGTCTCCGCGCCGATGACCAGCGCGCACTTCGCATGGCCTCGCGCCACGAATCCGTCGGCGACGCTCATGGCGTAGACGAAGCCGGAGCAGACGGCCTGGACGTCGAAGGCGATGCCGATCGGGCAGCCCAGCTTGCGCTGGACGATCGCCGCGGTCGCCGGGAAGGTCAGGTCGGCGGTGGTGGTGGCCACGATGATCAGATCGATGTCGGCCGCGGTTCGCCCCGCCGCCTCGAGCGCCTGGCGGGCCGCTTCCACGGCCAGGTCGGACACCGCCTGGTCGTCGCTGGCCCGGTGGCGCTGCCGGATGCCCGTCCGCTCGCGGATCCAGTCATCGGTGGTGTCGACGACCCTGGACAGGTCCTCGTTGGTGACCACGTCAGGCGGCAGGTAGCCGCCGACGCCGGTCACGACGCTACGCAGAACGCTCACTCGCTCGCTCCTTCGACCGGTGCGGGAACCGGCTGCGACAGGGTGGCCGTCAACCGCTGCATGTTGCGGTCGATCTCGGCGGAAAAATCGCTGCGGGCCAGGTCGACCGCTACGCGGATGGCGGCCGCGTATCCCCTGGCGTCCGCGCCGCCGTGGCTCTTGACCACGATGCCGTTCAGACCGAGCAGCGGCCCGCCGTTCACGGCGCCCGGATCCATACGCTTGCGCATCCTGCCCAGCGCCCCGGACGCGAACAGCGCGCCCAGCATCGACAGGGGGCTCGACTTGAAGCTGGACCGCAGCTCGTTGGCGAAGAACCGCGCCAGCCCCTCGGCGGTCTTCAGGGCGATGTTGCCGGTGAAGCCGTCGGTGACGATGACATCGACGGTGCCCTTGGCGATGTCGTTGCCCTCGACGAAGCCGTGATAGTCTAGGTCCAGCTTGGTGGCGCGCAGCAGGGCGTGGGCCTCGCGGACGTCCTCATGGCCCTTCTGCTCTTCCGAGCCGACATTGAGCAGGCCGACGGTGGGTCGCTCCGAACCATGCACGGCATGGTGGAAGGCGGCGCCCATGATGGCGAACTCGACCAGCTGCTCGGCGTCGCTCTCGACGTTGGCGCCGACATCCAGAACGGCGGTGATGCCCCGGCTGGTCGGCCAGCTCGCGACGATGGCGGGCCGGTTGATGTCCTTGGCCATGCGCAGGATGAGCATGGAAATGGCCATCAGCGCGCCGGTGTTGCCGGCGGACACGGCCGCTCCGGCGTCGCCGGCCTTTACCGATTCGATCGCGTTCCAGACGCTGGAGCCCTTGCCGCGGCGCATGGCCTGGGCAGGCTTTTCGTCCATGGAGATGGCGCGGTCGGTGTGGCGGACCGCGCTGACGGCGGCGGCGGCGGGATAACGGGCCAGCTCGGCGTTGATCTTTTCAGCGTCGCCATGAAGCAGGAACCGGACGTCCTGCAGCATTTTCGCGGCGACGTCGACGCCGGCGACGGTCACGGCTGGGCCGTGGTCGCCGCCCATGGCATCGATTGAGATGACGAGTGTCTGGGGCAAGGCCGGTCGCGATTCCGTCACGGACGCGCCCTGGAGGCGCAGCGGCCGGAACTTACCCCCGCCGGGCGGGGATGCAAGCCCGGCCTCCGGATTGGGTCATTCCGGGGCATCATCCTTCCGCAACAGCTTGAGCACCGCGAAGGGCGAGGCCGATTCGGTCGGTTCGGGGGGCTGAAACGTCGCGCCGGGCTTGCGGGGGAACGGATCCAGCTCCAGCGACAGGTGCTCCACCACGTAGCCGCCGAGGTCAAATGCGCCGCCCTCGACCACGTCCGGCGGATCATCAGCTTCCGGATCAAGGTCGACCTCCTCGCCAACGGGCTCGGCCGGGGCGTTCGGGCTGCCGGCGGCCAGCACCCGCACCATGAAGTCGCCGGCCACGTCCTGGTCAAACGGCTCGGCGCTGACGCTGCAGAGCTGCGTCACGACGGCGCGGAACCGCCCTCGGACCTCGGCCCCGTCCAGCCAGGGGCGGATCGTCAGTTCGGCCGACAGCGTCGCGATCGCCTCGATATCCAGATGCCTCGCCACGGCCTTGCGGGTCGGCGCATCGGCTTCCAGCGATCGTTTCACCGGCGCGGCGCCGATCTCGATGAAGCGGAACATCTCCTTCCAGGGCGACTCGCCGATCATGCCAGGGGCTCCCAAATGACGACGCCGTCGCAGAGGCGCTCGAGCGGTTGTTTGTTCAGCGCCTCGCGGCTCCTGACGACGTAGGCGGTCAGGGCGTCGACATCGCCCGCGCCGCCCTCCAGCACCGTGCGCGCCACGACGTCCCGCAGCGGCGCGGCGTCCGGCAGGGCCGCGAAGGCTTCGCTGTAGGCCTTCAGCCGGCCGAAGAAGGCCTGGCCCAACGCCTTCATCCGCTTGGCGAGGCCGACGTCGCCGATGCCGAGCTCCCGGAAGGCGTCGTCGAGCCCGCGCACATAGCGCTCGGACAAGGCCTGGCTGGTTTCATCGGCCGGCGCCCCCTGCCCGCGCAGCCGGTCCATCAGCAGGATCACATGCAGCGTGTAGAGCTCGAAACGGCCCTCCCGCGTGTCGGGCGCGCCCAGTTCGAGATAGAAGCCGGGCAGCCGGGCCTGGGCCGCTGCGGCCGCGTAGAGGGCTTCGCCCGCGATCCTGGCGGGCCTGGGCTGGAAGAAACGCTTTAACATCGCAGATATGTCGCCTCGATTTCGCCGCCAGCCGGGGCTAAGCGAGGCATTGAACTAAGCGCCCGCGGGCGATAGGTCAAAGCACTGCGCCGCGAGTTGCGCACCCGGGAGCCGAGATGTTTCGCAAAGTCGTCCTTGCCGCCGCCGCCACGGCCCTTCTGGCGACCGGCGCCTGCACGCCGATCACCACCTATTCGGGGTTCCAGGCCGTCGAGGTCAATCCCGCGGACGTGAAGCCGGGCGAGGACACCAAGTCGACCGTGATGGGCAAGTTGGGCTCGCCGTCCGTACAATCGACCTTCGATCCCAACCTCTGGTTCTACATGAGCCAGGTGACCGACCGGGTTGCCTTCTACCAGCCGCGTGTCGCCCGTCGCGACATCGTCGCCATCGCCTTCGACCCGGCCACCGAACAGGTGGCTACGGTCAATTCCTACTCGCTGAAGGACGGCAAGGTGATCGCCGTCAACGACCGCGAGACCCCGACGCGTGGCCGCGAGATGACCATCCTCGAGCAGCTGCTCGGCAACGTCGGCCGCGGCGGCATGCTGCCGCGCGACGAGGAAGAGCGCGTCCCGGGCAACCGTCCGGGCGACCGCTAGACACCCACTTCCGGCGTAATCCTGAAGCGGCCGCTTGACCGTCCAGTGACGGTGGAGCGGCCGTTTCGCTGTCTCGCCTGTCTCCACCGCCCTCGCGACGCCTTGCCACCCGAATCCGGGCGGCCCCTGATGGGGGGACAGATCCTGCGGAGGAGAGTCTGTCCGCCCTCGCGGCGACGAACGCCAAAGAGGACGGGCGGAACCGGCAACCCTTTGCCCAGCTTGCACTCTGTGTCTGATCGGTGGTGGGCTCGGCGATGACATCGAGGCAGTATGCGTGACAGCGCGAGGGGGTGCGTAAACACGTCGCCGTCGGAAGAGTCACGATGTCCCACAAAGGGGCGAAATGTCCCGCCTTGTCTCGGGACTATATGTCTCCGGAGTCTCGCTTCGATTGCTCAGAGTCCGGGCTCAACGGGTCCGGCCCACTCCCGCTCATCCCGGCGAATGCCGGGACCCAGATCCCATATCTCAGACGCTGATCGGACCGACTCGGAGGCTCTGGAACCCATTCCTGAGCCATTCCATCTGGGTCCCGGCATTCGCTGGGATGAGCGGTATCAAGGACGGACCCTAACCCCTGGCCAGCGCGCTGGCCGCCTTGCCGTCATACCGGCCGCCGAAGGTCTCTTTCAGGTGAGCCATGATCGCGCCGACGTTGGCGTCCGGGCTCGCGGCCCGGAAGGCATTGATGGCGTCGCGCAGCTCCGCTTCCGTCATCTGCTTTGGGCTGTACGAGGAAAGGATCGCCTGTTCGATTTCCGCCGCCGTGATGCGCGCGTCGACCTTCGAGGCATCGCTGCCGGTTTCGATCAGGCGGGCGCGCTCGCTGGCCAGGTTCTCCAGCGTCAGCTTCGTGTTCTTCAGGAACTTCGCGACGGTTGCGGCGACCTTCTCGTCCGTCACCGCCGTTACGCCGCGCTTGAACTCCTCGGTGGTGATCTGCGCCGCTTCGCCGATCAGGGTGGTCAGCAGGTCAGCCTTCAGACGGTCGGTCGACTTGCGCGCCGCCAGCTGGTCCGCCTTGAGCTCGTCGAGCAAAGCCATATCGCCGTCCTTTCAGGTCACTCTGTTCGGTCGCGCCACAGTGAGGGACAGGCGGCCGCCGTCCAAGCGCGCGGTTGGGCCGTTGGGCAAACTGTCCGCCGCCCTCACCGCTGCGACCGCTGTCGACCGAAGCCGACCCCATCACTCCGTCTTCCCGGCGAAGGCCGGGATCCATGAACACGCTCTGAGCCCCTGCCCCGCATGGACCCCGGCCTTCGCCGGGGAGACGGAAATGGGGGGACTTCTCAATCCGCTCTCGACCGAGGCTGTGTAAAAACTCGGTCCGGCCAAATTCGCGCGCAACAATCTGCCGCTTGGCCATTGCTGTGCGGATGGGTTTTGCGCCTGCCGGCACTCCGAGCGCCTACACAGGCAATCTATTGCGCAGAAAATTCCCTCACTG
>JAUXMY010000008.1 GCA_030683005.1 Caulobacter sp.
GACGTCATCGACCTGTCGGGCATCGACGCCAACAGCCTGTTGGGCGGCGACCAGGCCTTCAGCTTCGTGAGCAAGTTCACAAAGGTCGCCGGGCAGGCGGTCGTCACCTTCGCCGGCGGGGTCACCACCGTCAGCCTCGACGTCGACGGCGACGGCAAGGCCGACCACCGCATCGCCATCACCGGCGATCACCGGGGGACGACCGACAACCTCTACACCGGCGGCGGCGACATCGACGGCGGCTGGGTGATGTAGGGGGAGCGGGCACCCCCGCGAGCCTCACCGCAGATCAGACGGCGGCGCCGCGGTTCTCCGCGGCGCCGTTTTCCGTGAAGGGCGCAAAGAAAAGGGGCGCCGAAGCGCCCCCAGGTCTCGGCATGGCCGCCTGCCCGTTGACAGGGCAGGCGGTTGGATCGAGCGAGAAACCTGATCAGAGGCCGACGAAGGCCACCGCGCCGGCAAGGGCAGCGCCCAACGACAGAAGAAACACCGCGGCGTAGCGGTCGAGGAGACGCTCGAAGGCGACGAGGCTGGAAACCGACATGACACACATCCTTTAAGTTATGGACCCGTTCGCCGGGCCCCCCGTTATGTCCCCTCGGGGAGGAGGGGCAGTCCGATCTGGACGATGCTTAGATACCACCTATCTGAACGGCGTCAAGATCAATCTTTACGTCGTTCGGATTCAGTTTTAGAGTGGACGCTATGAGAGAAGCTGCAGCCGCCGAACCCAGGCCCTATCACCATGGCGATCTGCGCCGGGCGCTCGTCGAGGCCGCCCGTCGGATCCTTGAGAGCGAAGGTCCCACGGCCCTGTCGCTGCGCGCCGTCGCGCGGGAGGCCGGGGTCAGTCCGGCAGCGCCCTATCATCACTTCAAGGACAAGGGCGAACTGCTCGACGCGGTCGCCCATGTGGGCTGGGACATGCTCGGCGAGTCGATGACCGGCGCCAAGCAGCGGGCCGCCGACCTGGGCTCGCTGATGACCGAGATCGGCGTCTCCTACGTGCAGTTCTCGCAGCAGCACCCGGCCCTCTATCGCGTGATGTACGACTGCTCGCGCGACAAGGACGAACTGCCCGAAGGCATGCAGGACAACGAGGACAGCGCCTACTGCCTGGTGCGCGAGACCTTCCGCAAGGTGGCCGGTCCCGAGGTCCCGATCGTCGATATCGAGCTGGCGACCATCGCCGCCTGGTGCGCCGCCCACGGCCTGGCCGAGATGAGCACCTTCAAGCAGTTCGACAGCCTGAAGATCGGTCTCGGCGGCGAGGAAGCCTTCCTACGCGGCGTGCTGGGCCACCTGGGCATGTTCCAGGCGGGCAAGCCGGCCAGGATCTGACCTCCCGGGGAACGGCGGCGGGTCCGGGCCGTTAGGTCTGGCGACCCGCAACCGTGAAGGCACGCCCCATGCAGATCTCCGAAGTGATGACCGCCAGTCCGCTGGTCGCCAAACCCTCCGACACCGTCGCCGACGTGGCCCGCCGGATGAACGACATCGATACCGGCGCCATCCCGGTGGTCGAGGACGGGCGCATCCTCGGCATCATCACCGACCGCGACATCGTGCTGCGCGTCGTTGGCGAACAGCGCAGCTTCGACACCCGCGTCGACGAGGTCATGACCACCGAGGTCCAGACCTGCCGGGAGGACGCCTCGATCGCCGACGTGATCTTCCAGATGACCGACAAGCAGGTGCGCCGCATCCTGATCGTCGACGGCGGCGACCGCCTGACCGGCATCGTCTCGCTGGGCGACGTCGCGCAGGAGGCCTCCTCCCGCAAGGCCGGCGCCATCCTGGAAGACATCTCCGAGGCCCCCGCCAACAACTGACGCGTCGAGCCTGATGCAAAGAGGCGCTCGCCGGTCTAGAGAGGATCGGTGAGCGCCTCCTTCATCACCCGTTTCGCCCCCTCCCCCACGGGATACCTTCATCGCGGCCACGCCTTCTCGGCGCTGACCGCTTTCGAGGCCGCCCGGGCCGTGAACGGCCGCTTTATCCTCCGCATCGAGGACATCGACGCCACGCGCTGCAAACCCGAGTACGAGGCGGCGCTGCTGGACGACCTCGCCTGGCTGGGCATGACCTGGGAGGAGCCGGTGCGACGGCAGTCGGAGCACCTGGCTGACTACGAGGCGGCGATCGAATCGCTGCGCGCCCGGAACCTGGTCTACCGCTGCTTCCGCACCCGCAAGGACATCGCCGAAGCCGCTGTCAGCGCGCCGCACGGCCCCGTCGAGGCCTTCCGCGGCGGCCCGCTTCATCCCAATGAGGAAGACCGCTTCCTGTCCGAGGGCCGCCCCTTCGCCTGGCGCCTGTCGCTGGAGGAGGCGCGCGAGGCGGTCGGCGCCTTCCAGAAGCTCAGCTTTCGCGAATGGGGCGAGGGGCCGAAAGGCGAACGCGGCCGCATCGTCGCCCGCCCCGAACTGGCCGGCGACGTGGTGCTGGCCCGCAAGGATGTCGGCGTCGCCTACCATCTGGCCGTGGTGGTCGATGACGCCAGGCAGAAGATCACCCACGTCATCCGGGGCAACGACCTGTTCGAGGCCACCCATCCCCAGCGCCTGCTGCAGGCGCTGCTCGGGCTGCCGACCCCGGCCTACCGCCACCACCGTCTGCTGACCGATGCCGAGGGCCGGCGCTTCGCCAAGCGCGACAAGGCCCAGACCCTGCGCGAGATCCGCGCCTCGGGCGTAACAGCCCAGGCCCTGCGCGCCGAACTCGGCTTCCCGGGATGAGCGAGGGCGGCGCGCCGACCGCGAGCGGCCACCGCGCCCTGCCCTTCATCGCCCTGGTCGTCGGGGCCTGCGCCATAGGCTTCGCGCCGATCTTCGTGCGGATGACCGACACCGGACCGGCCGCCGCCGGCTTCTGGCGCCTGTTCCTGGCTCTGCCGGTGCTGGCGCTGATGGCGTTGCGCGATGGCAAGGGCGCGGCGACGCCGCCCGGCCGGATGATGCTGCTCGCCGGCCTGTTCTTCGCGCTGGACCTGTCGTTCTGGCACTACGGCGTCAAGCTGACCTCGGTGGCCAACGCCACGGTGCTGACCAACCTCTCGCCGGTGGTGGTCACCACGGTGGCCTGGTTCCTGTTCAGGGAGCGACCGGCGCGGATCTTCATCGCCGGCCTGACCGTCGCGCTGGTCGGGGCGGGGATCATGGCCGGCGGCGCCGACGCCAGCCAGGCGATCAACGCGCCGCTGGGCGATGTGCTCTCGCTGGCCACAGCGCTCTGGTACGCCTTCTACTTCATCGCCATGCGTTCGGCGCGGCAGGGGGCGGGCGCGTCACGGGCCATGTTCTGGTCGACGGCGGTCTCCACCCCGATCCTGCTTGGCGTTGCCCTGGCGTTCGGCGAGCAGATCATGCCGGGCAGCGGGGCCGGCTGGTTGGCCTGCATCGGCCTGGCCGTGGTCCATATCGCCGGCCAGGGCTCGATCGCCTGGGCGCTGGGTCGCCTGCCCGCCTCGACGGCTTCGGTGGTTGTGCTGGCCCAGCCCGTCGTCGCGGCGGTCGCGGGCTGGATCCTGTTCTCCGAGATCCTGACGCCGCTGCAGATGCTCGGCGGGGTGCTGACTCTGGCCGGGGTGGTGATCGCCCAGCGGGCGCCGGTTCAGCGCGCCGCATAGCCGGGTGTGGCCTTATACGCCGGTTTCCTGTACTCATGGCGCAAATGGAGATTGCGCCATGAATGCGTATCGAGGGCGTGTAACAGAATCCGGGCGGCTCAGTTTACCCGCGGACCTGCGCAGATCCGTAGGCTTGGAGAACGGTGGCGACGTCGTGATCGAGCTTGATGGTCAGACCATCAGGGTTCGCACGGTCGCCGAAGTGGTGGCCGACACCCAAGCTTTCGCCAAGAAGCTCTTCGCCGGAAAGTCCGTCAGCAGTGACGACTTCCTCGCTTTCCGCAAGGCAGACTCCGGCGAATGACAAGCGTGGTGCTCGACGCTTCGGCATTCATAGCGTTGCTCGCTGACGAACCCGGCGCTGACGCCGTCAGTGCTGTGATCGCGGAGGCCGCGATGTGCACAGTGAACCTCTGCGAGGTTGTGGCCTATGCCGCGAAGCGCGGTGCAACCCAGGAAGATGCCCGTCAGTTGATCGACCCGTCCCCGTTCGCGCGCATTCCGTTCGACGATGACCTCGCCTTTCGCGCCGGACTCATGCTGCCTGTCACAAAGTCCGCCGGCCTCTCCCTCGGCGACCGCGCCTGTATCGCCTTGGCGATCAGGTTGAAAGCGCCGGCGATGACCACGGACCGAAGCTGGACGAAGATTGCCGCCGCTGTGGGCGTAGAAGTCCACCTGATCCGCTGATCAGCGGGCCCAGTAGCGGTACCGATAGGCCGTCGTGAAACCGAGCGTTTCATAGAGCGCCACGGCGGTGTCGTTCTCCGCCTCGACCTGCAGGTAGCTGCGACGCGCACCCCGCTCGTCCGCGAAACCCAGCAGGGCCGACACGATCCGCGCCGCCAACCCCTGCCGGCGGTAGTCCGGCAAGGTACGCATCACCGAGACCCCGGCCCATTCGCCGTCCACGGCCACCGCACCCACCGCCACGGCCCGGCCCTCAGCCTCGATCCGCGCGAACCGCACCGGCTGGGCGATGCGGCGCAGGGTGGCCAGTCGCTCCTCCGCGTCGGCCATGTCGCGGTACAGGGTCTCGAACAGCACGCTCTGGAACACCTCGCCCGGCGAGTCCTCCAGCAGCACGCCGTCGTTCGCGCCGCCGACCGGGCCGACCATCACCTTCGTCTCGGTGTTGGGCGAAAAGCCGCCCGCGCGCAGGAAGGCCTCGACGTCTCCCGCGTGCGGCGCGCCGTCGACGGTCTTGAACTTCGTCGGCAGGCCAAAGCCCGCGTACCAGGACTCCACCCAGACCAGAGCCTCGTCCAGCGGCCGGTCCGGGGCCTCAAGCGCCCAGCAGGTGTTGGCCCGGCCGGTATGCCCGGTCGAGGCGTTCAGCCGCCAGCCGCCCAGCCGCGCCATATGCAACGCCGGCCAGGCCCGGGCGGAGACGTCTTCGAGGGCAAGAAGGTCGGCCGGGCTCATTCCGCCAGCAGCCGCTCGATCAGCTCACGGGCTTCCTTGCCGTTCCAGTCGGCGTCGCCGGCCAGGCGGGCCCGCTCGACGCCGGTCTTGTCGTAGATGATGGTGGTCGGAAAGCCCGCCGCGCGGGGCTCCAGCCCGAAGGCCAGCTTGTAGCCCGGGTCGCGGTAGAGCTTCAGCGGGCTGTTCTTGCCGATGAAGGCGACGGCCAGGTTCAGGTCCTCCTCACGGTCGACGCTGACCGGCGCCACGACCAGCGGCTGGGTCTGGTAGGCGGCCTGCAGCGCCGCCAGGGTCGGCATCTCGATCTTGCAGGGCGCGCACCAGGTCGCCCACAGGTTCACCACCAGCACCTTGCCCTTGAAGTCGGCGACCGAGACTGATCTGCCGTCCGGATCGAGGAAGGTCTGGGCCGGCGCCGCGCGGCCGGGGAGCGACACCTCGAGCTTGGCCAGCTCGCCGCGCTTCAGATCGCGCAGATCGGCCGACTCCTTGGGTTTGAACGAACTGGCGACGATGACGTATAGAACCGCCGCCGCGCCGATCAGGGCGAGGCCCCGGATGGCCCATTTCAACAGGTCGGGCCCGGGTTTGGCCGGCTGGACTTCGCTCATATGACTGACAATCCCTCCGAGACGACCAAGCCCTCCGGAGAGGGCCAGGCCATGTGGGGCGGACGGTTCTCGGCGCGCCCCAGCGACCTTATGCAGGCGATCAACGTCTCGATCGGCTTCGACAAACGCCTCTGGGCGCAGGACATCGCCGGCTCGAAGGCCCACGCCGCCATGCTGGCGAAGGCCGGGGTCATATCTAGCGAGGATGAGGCGCAAATCCAGCGCGGACTGGACGCCATCCGCGGCGAGATCGAAGCCGGCGCCTTCCCGTTCCGCGAGGAGTTCGAGGACATCCACATGAACGTGGAGGCCCGGCTGCGGGAGCTGATCGGCCCGGTGGCCGGCCGGCTGCACACGGCGCGGTCGCGCAATGACCAGATCGCCCTCGATTTCCGGCTGTGGGTCCGCGAGGCGACCGAGCGCTCGGCGGCCCAGATCAACGGCCTGATCGCCGCGCTGCTGGACAAGGCCGAGGCCCACGCCGATGCGCTGATGCCGGGCTTCACCCATCTGCAGCCGGCCCAGCCGGTGACCTTTGGCCACCATCTGATGGCCTATGTCGAGATGTTCGGCCGCGACGCCTCGCGGTTCCGCGACGCCCGCACCCGCATGAACGAGTGCCCGCTGGGCGCCGCCGCCCTGGCCGGCAGCCCCTTCCCCATCGACCGTGAGATGACGGCCAGGGCCCTGGGCTTCGACCGGCCGACGGCCAACTCGCTGGACAGCGTCTCCTCCCGCGACTTCGCGCTGGAGGCCCTGTCGTCGGCGACCATCTGCGCCACCCACCTCTCCCGCCTCGCCGAGGAGATCGTGCTGTGGATGACGCCGCAGTTCGGCTTCATCAGGCTGAGCGACGCCTTCACCACCGGCAGCTCGATCATGCCGCAGAAGAAGAACCCCGACGCCGCCGAGCTGATCCGGGCCAAGGTCGGGCGGATCCTGGGCTCGCTGACCACCCTGACCGTGGTCATGAAGGGCCTGCCGCTCGCCTATTCCAAGGACATGCAGGAGGACAAGGTCCCGACATTCGAGGCCTTCGACGCGCTTGAGCTGGCGCTGCTGGCCATGACCGGCATGGTCCGCGACCTGGAGCCCAATACCGAGCGCATGGCCGCCGCCGCCGGGGCCGGCTTTTCCACCGCCACGGACCTTGCCGACTGGCTGGTGCGCGAGCTCGACCTGCCGTTCCGCGACGCCCACCACGTCACCGGCGCGGCGGTGAAGCGGGCCGAGCAGCTCGGCGTCGATCTGGCCGATCTGCCGCTGGCCGAACTGCAGGCGCTCAACCAGGGCATCGGCGAGGACGTTTTCAAGGTTCTGACCCCTGCCGCTTCGGCCGCAAGCCGCGTAAGCTGGGGCGGTACGGCGCCCGATCAGGTTCGGGCCCAGGTCGCGCGTTGGAAGGACTCCCTGTGATGAAGGCTTCCCGTCTCATTCCGCTGTCGCTCATGCTGGCGGGCCTCGCCCTGGCCGGCTGCGGCTCACTCGGCGAGCTGGAGGCTCCGCAGGACCCCGCCAAGCGCGCGGCTCTGGAGGCCGAGCGCCGCGCCATGGTCGGCCGCGCCAATCGTCCCTCCGATCCGCGCTCGGACGAGGAACTGGCCGATCCGGCCACCAGTCGCGGCAACACCCGCGAGTCCCCGATCGGCGGCGGACCGTCCGATCCCTTCGCGGGCCCCGGCTCCGACCCCCGCTAGACCAGACTTGAGACCAGCGTGAACCACTTCGAGGTCCGGGGCGGCGAGCTCCATTGCGAGAGCGTCCCCCTGTCCCGCATCGCGGATGAGGTCGGCACGCCGGTCTATGTCTATTCCCGCGCCACGTTCGAGCGGCACTACACGGTCTTCCGCGACGCGCTGGTCCAGGCTGGCGTCGTCGCCCCGCTGGTCGCCTATGCGGTCAAGGCCAACAGCAACGTCTCGGTGCTGAGGATCCTCGGCGACCTGGGCGCAGGCGCGGATACGGTGTCGGAGGGGGAGATCCGCCGGGCCCTCGCCGCCGGCATCCCGGGCGAGCGCATCGTCTTCTCCGGCGTCGGCAAGACGCGGAGCGAAATCGCCTTCGCGCTGAAGGCCGGCGTCTCGGAGATCAACGTCGAGTCCGAGCCCGAGCTGAAGCTGGTCGCGGCCGTGGCCGAAGAGCTCCAGCTCCGCGCGCCGATCGTGTTCCGCGTGAACCCGGACGTCGCCGCCGGCGGGCACGCCAAGATCGCCACCGGCAAGGCCGAGAACAAGTTCGGCGTCTCCTTCGCCGAGGCCGCGCGACTCTACGTCAACGCCTCCAACCATCCGCACCTGAACCCGCTGGGCGTCGCCTGCCACATCGGCAGCCAGATCACCGACCTGGCGCCGTTCGAGGCCGCCTTCCGCAAGATGCGCGGGCTGGCCGAGAGCCTGCGGGCCGAGGGGCTGACCGTCGAGCGGCTCGACCTCGGCGGCGGCCTGGGCGTGCCCTACTTCAACCAGCCCGACCCGCCGGCCCCCGCCGCTTACGCCGCCATGGTGGCGAAGGTGGTCGAGGGCCTGCCCGACATCCGCCTGGCCTTCGAGCCGGGCCGCGTCATCGCCGCCAACGCCGGGGTGCTGCTGGCCTCGGTGATCCATCTGCACGAGCGGCCGGAGGGGCGGAAGTTCCTGGTCCTCGACGCGGCGATGAACGACCTGATCCGGCCGGCCATGTACGACTCCTTCCACGACATCCGGCCGGTTCGGGAGACCGACGCTGATCCCGTGCCGCTCGATGTCGTCGGGCCGGTCTGCGAGACGGGCGACACCTTCACCCGCGAGCGGCTGCTGCCGCCGATGGGCCCGGGCGACCGGGTGGCCTTCATGAGCGCCGGCGCCTACGGCGCGGCCATGGCCAGCGAATATAACAGCCGACCTCTGGTCCCCGAGGTGCTGGTCGACGGCGACCGGTTCGCGATCATCCGCAAGCGGCCGACCTACGAGGAGATGCTGGCGGACGAGGTTCCGGGGGAGTGGCGGTAGAAAAAGGGGGACAGTCACTGATTTCGCTCGCGAAATCAGTGACTGTCCCCCTTTTTCACTCCCACCACGGGTAGACGTCCGGCATGTCCGTCGACACCTTCCCCGGAAAGTTCGGCTTTCGCTTCTCCAGGAAGGCCGCGACGCCCTCCTTCACGTCGGCCGTGCCGCCCATGGCCATGGCCAGCGGGCCGTCGACGCCCAGCACCTTCAGCGGATCGGCCTCCGCCGAGAAGCGCCACAGCAGGGCGCGGGTGACGGCGATGGAGATGGCGCTGGTCTCGTCGGCGATCTCCCGGGCGATCGCCGTGGCGCGGGGCAGCAGGTCCTCGGGCTCGGTCACCTCGCTGACCAGCCCGCCGGCCAGCGCCTCGTCCGGGCCGAACACCCGGCCCGAGTAGCACCAGCGCAGCGCCTGCGGCAGACCGACGATGCGCGGCAGGAAGGACGCGGCCCCGGCCTCGGGCGCGAGGCCCCGGCGCGCGAACACGAAGCCGATCTTGGCCCTGGTCGAGGCGATGCGGATGTCCATCGGCAGGGTCATGGTGATCCCCACCCCGACCGCCCCGCCGTTGATCGCGGCGATGGACGGCTTGCGGCAGGTATAGATCGCCTCGGTGAAGCCGCCCTTCGGCGCACCCGTCCTCGGCCGCCCCGCGCCGAACAGTTTCGCGCCCTCGCCGCCAAACGCGTCGGCGCCGGCCGACATGTCCGCTCCGGCGCAGAAGCCGCGCCCGGCCCCGGTGACGATGACGACCCGGACCGCGTCGTCGGCGTCCGCCTGAACAAAGGCGTCGGCCAGCTCCGCCCCCATGGTGGCGGTGTAGGCGTTCAGCGCCTCCGGCCGGTTGAGGGTCAGCGTCAGAACCCCGTCGTCCAGCGAGGTGAGGATGGTTTCGTAGGCCATGGCCGCGTGCTCCCTGCCGGTCTGCGCCGGTCCGGAAGACAGCCTGTCAGCCCGCGCGGCTGGGCGACAAGTATGACGTGGCGTCAGGAGCCGTGGGCGGGCCCCGTTGCCCAACCGCTCACTGACAATGGGCTTGAGGATGCATCCGCCGGAAAGCGACACGCCGGAATCGATGACATATGTCACGGCATATGCTACCTTCATCACATGAGCATCGAGCGCAGGGTCAGCCTCTTCCGGAACGGTCGCAACCAGGCGGTCCGGATTCCGCGCGATCTGGAACTGCCCGGCGACGAGGCGATCCTTTGTAAGGAGGGCGACCAGTTGATCCTGAAACCTGTCGCGGCGACCGGCCTGACCGCCTTGCTGGCAAGCTGGGAGCCCATCGAGGAAGACTTCGATTTCGGCGAGGATCTTCCGGCTGATCCCATTGATCTCTAGTGCGCTACCTACTCGACACGAACATTCTGTCGGACATGATCCGCAACCCCCATGGCGCGGCGGCGATCAGGCAAGCTCTGGTCGCGCCCGGAGCAGTCTGCACCAGCGTCCTCGTCGCGGCCGAGCTCCGTTTTGGCGCGGAGAAGCGCCGATCTCAGTTGCTCAGGGGGAAGGTCGAGGCCTTGCTGGGCGCGATTCCCGTTCTGCCTTTCGAAACGCCAGGCGATCGAACCTATGCTGAGGTCCGCAGCGCGCTTGAGGCGGCTGGAACGCCAATCAGCGGCAACGACTTCCTGATCGCCGCGCACGCCCTCTCGGCGGGTTGCATCCTTGTCACCGACAACGAACGCGAATTCGCTCGCGTTCCCGGCCTGACCGTTGAGAACTGGCTGCGCTGACCCTCAATCCATCGCCCCGACGTACGGAATCCCCCGCATGCCGCCGGCGACGTCCATGCCGTAGCCGACCAGGAACCTCGGCGGGGCTTCCCAGGCCACGAAGTCGGGCTGGATGGCGCGCGCCGTCGGCCAGGGCTTGCTGGCGAAGACGGCGGTCAGCACCTCGCTGGCCCCGGCGTCGCGGACCAGCCTCGCGGCCTCGCTGAGCGACAGGCCGGTGTCGAACACGTCGTCGACGATAAGCGCCTTGCGGCCCAGCACCGGGCGCTGCAGGTCGGCGCGGACCTCGCAGCGGCCGTAGCTGTGGCGCTCGTCGCGGTAGGACGACAGCCACAGGGCGTCGAATTTCGTCAGACGGCCGAGCCGGGCCAGGGCCCGCGTCAGGTCGGCGGCGAACCAGATGCCGCCGGTCAGCAGGCAGACCATGACCGTCTCGTCGTCGATGCGCGGGGCGATCTGTTCGGCCACGGCGGCGACGCGGGCGGCGACGTCCTGCTCTGACAGCAGGACCGTCGGCTGCGGCTCGCTCATCAATGGTTCTCCGTCGGGGCGTGGGCTGCGTCCTCGACGACGGGCGTGGCTTCGAGAACCATCGGCGCGTCCGGCGGCGGGGCCCCGGCGCCGACCTCGCCCCGCAGGGTCACCCGCGCGGTTTCGGCCTTGGCGGCCGGCCGGGCCTGGGTCTCGCCCTTCGCGCCCTTCTTCAGCTCGAAGCTGACCTCCAGCGTCGCGGCCGTGGTCGGCGGATCGAGCATGGCCAGCGCGAAATGGCGGGTCTCGCCCGGCGGGATCAGCGGGTCGGCCGGGCTGGCCAGCTTCACGGCCACCACCTTGCCGGCCTTGTTGAGGAGGCTGATCCGCAGCGGCGGAGCGGTGACAGGATGATCTGCGACGTTGCGCATGACGCCCGACACCGCCAGGGCGGCATGGCCGTCCTGCAGCGCGGCCTCGGCGGCGACATCCTCGATCTCCAGCCCGACGCGGTTGACGTCCAGGCCGACGGCGGCGAACGCGCTGGCGGTGCGGGGCCACATCTCGACGACCGAGCCCCTGAAGACGATCCCGCCCAGCACGAGCCCCATGAGCGCGACCGCCATCCCGGCCCAGACCACGCCGACCGTCGCGGCCTCGCGCACGCGGCGCTCGTTAGTGGCTTTCTGGCGGAAGACCTTGGGCAGCTCGTCGCCCGGCAGATCGCTGACCGGGGTTTCCTCGACCTTGTCGGCGCCTTTGGCCAGCGCGCCGTCCTCGGGATCGACGAACAGTTCGAGGTCGGCCTGGCCTTCGGCGGTCCAGCGATTGCCGCAGGCGGAGCAGCGCACAGTGCGGCCGCCCGCACCGACCTTGTCGTCAGGTACGAAATACCGGGTGGCGCACTCGGGACAGGTCAGTATCATGCCGGCGAATCGGACGCTCCCCGCTCCTCCTCCCGAGGTCGCCGATTTCGGCTCCCATGTCCAGAAACCAGAACGCCGTATTCGAGGGCGACGCGGTCGCCGGACCCGTGTTGCGCTTCGATGGCGTAGGCATGCGCTACGGGCGTGCGCCGGAGGTCCTGAAGGACGTCTCGTTCGAACTGGCCGCTGGCAGTTTTCATTTCCTCACCGGCGCTTCGGGCGCCGGCAAGAGCAGCCTTCTCAAGCTGATCTATCTCGCCGAGCGTCCCTCAAGGGGGACCATTGAACTGTTCGGTCGGGATGTCGACGCCGTGCATGCATCGGACCGGCCGTTCCTGCGCCGCCGCATCGGGGTTGTGTTCCAGGAGTTCCGGCTGCTGGAGCACCTGTCGGCCTTCGACAACGTCGCCCTGCCGCTGCGTATCGCCGGCGGGAAGCCTGACGCCTATCGCGCCGACGTCGCCGAGCTGCTGGCCTGGGTGGGCCTCAAGGACCGCATGCACGCCCTGCCCCCGACCCTGTCGGGCGGCGAGAAGCAGCGGCTGGCCATCGCCCGGGCCGTGGTCAACCGGCCGGACATCCTGCTGGCCGACGAGCCGACCGGCAATGTCGATGACGCCCACGCCATCCGCATCCTCAAGCTGTTTGTCGAGCTCAACCGCCTTGGCACCACGGTGCTGATCGCCAGCCACGACGAGGACCTGGTCGCCCGATCCGGCCAGCCGGTGCTGCACCTCGATCGCGGCCGGCTGCGCATGTTCGGGCGCGGCGTCGGGGAGCGGGCGGGATGAGCGACATCTTCGATCCGCGCCGCTGGAAGCCCGCGCCGCTGTTGCCACGCAGGGACCCGCGCGACGGCGCGCTGGTCTTCGTGGTCGCGGTGCTGTGCTTCCTGGCCTGCCTGACGGCCATCGGCGGGCTGGCCGCCGACCGCGCAGCGCGCGGCTGGTCCGGCCAGCTGACGGGATCAGCCACCGTCGTTGTCCGCGCCAATGGCGGGGAGACCCCCGACACCGCCGCCGGCCGGGCTGCGGAGGCCCTGTCCGGGGTCAAGGGGGTCATCGAGGCCCGGGCGCTGGAGAAGGCGCGGGCCGAGGCGCTGCTGGAGCCCTGGCTGGGGCGTGAGGCGCTGCTGGACGATCTGCCGATCCCGCGACTGGTGACGGTCGATCTCGATCCAAAGGCGCCGGCCACGGCCATCGCCCTGGACAGGGCCCTGAAGGCGGCCGGCGTCGACGCGACGGTCGATGACCACAGCCTGTGGATCGCCGACATCGAGCGCGGGGCCGCCATCGCCCGATGGGCGGCGCTGGGCGTCTTCCTGCTGATCGCCTCGGCGGCGGCGGCGGCCATCGGATTCGCCACCCGCGCAGCCATGGCCGCCCATCGCGAGACCATCGAAGTGTTGCACCTGTCCGGCGCGCAGGCGAATTTCGTCGTCAGGCTGTTCCAGAGCCGGTTTGCTCGCGTGGCGGCGGTCGCGGGCTTGTTCGGCGCCGCCGGCGCGGCCAGTATCGGCGCGCTGGCCAGACTCGCCGGAGGAGGACAGGGGCTGACCCCGGTTCTGCCGGTCGCCTGGCTGGATCTGTTGGCCGTGGCGCCGACGCCGTTTCTCGCGGCGCTGGTCGCCGCGGTCGCCGCCCGCGTCGCCGCACACGGGCTGATCGGAGAGATGGCGTGAGGACGCTGGCGGCCCTGCTCGTCGTTCTGCTGATCTGGGTGGTCGGCCTGGTGGCCTTCGCCCAGCGCATCGAGCGGTCGACCCCGCCGGTCGAGCCGCCCGTCGCCGACGCCGTGGTCGCCCTGACCGGGGCCTCCGACCTTCGCCTGGAAGCCGCCGCCCGCCTCCTGGAGCGCGGCAAGGGCAAGCGGCTGCTGATTTCCGGCGTCAACCGCGAGGCCAGCCGTGACGATATTCTGGCGGTCAGTCGGGCGGTGAAGCCGATCTATGACTGCTGCGTCGATCTGGGCTACGCGGCCGCCGACACCGTCGGCAATGCCGAGGAGATCGCCGAGTGGGCCCGCGGCAAGGGCTTCACCCGACTGATCGTCGTGACCTCCGACTACCATATGCCCCGCTCGATCCTGGAAATCCGCGCGGCGATGCCGGAAGCGACGCTCATCGAGTACCCTGTGGTCACCGGCCTGGTCGATGTTGATCGCTGGTGGCGCAACCAGGGCGATGCGCGGCGTCTGGTCGTCGAGTACTCCAAGTACCTGGCGATTCTGTCGCGGGAGAGCTTCCTGGCGCTGGGTCCCCGTGACGAGACCCCGCCGGCGCAAACCAAGGAAAAGACCTCTTGATCTGGCTCCGTTCCCTGCTCTTCACGGTCGCCTTCTATCTCTACTCCACCATCGTCGCCCTGCTGATGGCGCCGCTTCTGCTCGGCCCGCGCGCCGGGGTGTCGGCGGCCCTTACCCTTTACGGCAAGGGCGTGGCGGTTCTGCTGAGGGTGATCGCCGGCATCCGGTTCGAGGTGCGCGGCCTGGAGAACCTGCCCAAGGGCGCCGCCCTGGTGGCCGGCAAGCACCACGCCTTCTTCGACATCTTCGGCTGCTTCACGGTCATGCCGTCGGCCTGTTTCGTGCTCAAGAAAGAGCTCAGCTGGCTGCCGTTCGTCGGCTGGTACGCCAGCAAGGCCAACATGATCGTCGTCGATCGCAGCGCCCATTCAACCGCGCTGCGCAAGCTCGTCCGCGACGCCAAGGATCGCTTCACCGAAGCGCGCCAGCTGGTCATCTTCCCGGAGGGCACCCGCAAGGCGCCGGGGGACGCGCCCGACTACAAGCCGGGGATTGCCGCCCTCTATCGCGAGCTGGAGATGCCGGTCGTGCCGCTGGCCCTGAACACCGGCTGCCACTGGCCGGCCCACGGATTCAAGCGCTATCCGGGCACGATCATCTTCGAGTTCCTGCCGGCCATCCCGGCGGGTCTGAAACGCGGCGAGTTCATGCGCGAGCTGGAGAGCCGGCTCGAGACGGCGTCCAACGCCCTGATCGCCGAAAGCGCCCGGTAGGGGTCAGGCGGCCCGGCGCGAGGTCTCGGCCATCGGCATCAGGCGATCGACCACCAGCCGACTCATCATGCGACCATCAATGGGAATGATGGCGTCGACGAAGCGGCGGTCGGGGTCGTCCCCGAGGTCCGGCGGCGCCTGGGGCAGCGAGGCGTCGATGGTGAAGGTCTCCTGCACCCCGTCGACCAGCAGCCCGGCGGAGCGCTCGCTCTCCTGCACCACCACGATGACGTGGCGCGAGGAAGGCTCGGTGATCCCCAGGCCCAGCCGCGCCCGCAGGTCGATCACCGGCATGATCGAACCGCGCAGATTGATGACGCCGCGGATGTAGTCCGGCGCCTGGGGAAGCGGCGTCGCCGGCGTCCAGCCCCGAATCTCCCGCACGGTGCGAATGTCGATGCAGAACTCCTGGTCGCCGATCTCGAAGGAGATCAGCTCCAGGGTTTCCGAGGCGTGGTCGAAATGCGTGCTCATGACAGATCCATTTTCCGGCTGTCCGCGACCACCGGGGCCGCGCGCCAGCGCAAACCTCATCGAACAAACTGTGCGGCGCCATGGTTAACGCGATCCAAACGCGGTGGCCGGCAGCCCTCTCGTGAAGACGGGCCGCTCGACCCCGCGGCCCGTGAACGGCCTCTGGCCGGATGGGCTCAGAACTCTTCCCAGTCGTCCGCCGGCGCCGGGCGGGCGCCGCCGCTGCGGGCGAAGGCCTGAAGGCGGCTGCGGGCGGCGTGCACCGGGTTCTCGTCTAGCACCGGCGGCGGACGACGCGGCGGGGGCGCCTCGAAGCGGGCCGGCTCGTGCAGGGCGGGCTCCCGACGTTGCGGAGCGGGAGCGGACGCCGGACGGGGCGCTTCCTGGCGGGGTGGCGGGGCCTGATCCTGCCAGGCGGTCGCACGGGCGGCGTGCCGGTCGACCTCGAAGCGGTTGACCAGGGTGGTCAGCTGGCCGGCCTCGCCACGCAGAGAGCGGGCGGCGGCGGTGGTCTGCTCGACCATGGCCGCGTTCTGCTGGGTCATCTGGTCCATCTGGTTGACGGCCGAGTTCACGTCACCCAGCGCCGTGGCCTGCTCCTGCGCCGAGGCGCTGATCTCTCCGACCAGATCGTGGATCTCGCCGACCTTGCCGACGATCGCCGACAGCGCCTGTCCGGTCTGGCCGACCAGTTGCACGCCCTTGCCGACCTGTCCCGAGGAGGCCGAGATCAGGGTCTTGATCTCCTTGGCGGCCTGGGCCGAACGCTGGGCCAGGGCCCGGACCTCGGAGGCCACGACCGCGAAGCCGCGACCCGCATCGCCGGCCCGCGCCGCCTCGACGCCGGCGTTAAGGGCCAGAAGATTGGTCTGGAAGGCGATCTCGTCGATCACGCCGATGATCTGGCCGATCTCGTTGGACGAGCTCTCGATCTCGCCCATGGCCGAGATGGCCTGGCGGACGACCTCGCCGGAGTGCTCGGCGTCCTGGCGGGCGCCGGTGACGACCGTGGCGGCCTGGCGGGCCCCCTCGGCGGAGCGCTTCACCGTGGCGGTGATCTGGTCGAGGGCCGCGGCAGTCTCTTCCAGCCGCGCGGCCTGCTGCTCGGTGCGCTTGGACAGGTCATCGGCGGCGTTGGCGATCTCGCTGGAGCCGGCGTTGATCGCCGTCGTCGACTCGCTGATCGAGGCCATCGCCGTCTTCAGGCTGGTCACGGCGGCGTTGAAGTCATCCTTCAGCTTCTGGTAGGCGCCCGGGAAGCTGGCGTCGATGCGGGCGGTCAGATCGCCGCACGCCAGACGGCCGAGGCTGTCGGCCAGGGTCGTGACCACCGCGGTCTGTTCGGCGTCGTTGCGGCGGGCGGCCTCTTCGCTCTGTTGCCGCTCGATCTGGTCCTCGGTGACGTCCTGGGCGAACTTGATGACCTTGTAGGGCCGGCCGGTCGCGTCAGAGATCGGCATGTAGGAGGCGCGCAGCCAGATGGGCCGGCCGCCCTTGCCGACGCGGGCAAACTTGCCGACCTGGAACTCGCCGTTGTTCAGACCTCTCCAGAGCTCGCGGTACTCCTGGCTCGCCGCATGCTCGGGCGTGCAGAACAGGCTGTGGTGGCGACCTTCAATCTCGCCGGCCGAATAGCCGACTGTGGCGAGGAAGTTGCTGTTGGCGCGTATCACCGTGCCGTCGAGGTTGAACTCGATGATCGCCTGGGCGCGGTCCATCGCCGTCGCCTGGGCATCCAGTTCGCGGAGCCGCTCCGCATCCCTGGCGGCCTTTTGTCGATCGCTTCCCAGAAAGCCGAACGCCATGGAAACCCATCCCTGGAATCACGTGGCGCCGTGACGTCACGGCGCGACACTCCGGACTCGCATTGTCTGGTTAACAACCTCGAAAAGCCGGCCTGAACGAACGGCGTTTCCCTTGGGGTCAACAGCTCGCTGCGCGCCCGGTCTCCCGCGCCTCCACCATGGCCAGCAGCCGCTCCATGCCGGCGTCGCGGACCCGCTCCTCATGCAGATGGCCGACCAGGTCGCTCAGGTAGTCGATGTTGCGGCCCGACAGCCCGCTGGCCCCGGCGATCAGGTCCGCCTGCTGATCCAGCGTCAGATCGCCGGCCCACTGCGGATGATCGATGTCCGACAGGAAGACCAGGCAGTCGACCGGCCCGTTCCCCTCGATTTTCACCCGCCGCCAGGCCTCGAAATAGGTCTCCGTCGGCTGCTCGCGTTCCCGCAGATAGCCGTAGACCTCGCCCCAGGCGTCGGCGGCGACACGATAGGCCACGCCCCGGGTGGACCCGCCCGGCGCCAGGCCCAGCACCAGCCCCGGGCGCTCCGGCACGCCGCGATGGTGCACCGAATAGATGCAGAATGCGCGCCGCCGACCGTGGAGAACCGCGCGGCGGCGTTCTACAAACGGGAACCCGGGCCGCCACATCAGCGATCCGTACCCGAATACCCAGCGGTCCTGCGCCGCGTCGCCGCCGTCCATTCGTTCCGCCAGTCCCAGGAGCCGTCTCGTCCATGACCCTGCCCGAACCCGAGCGGCCCCGCAAACCCCGTCGGCGCGGACTTTTCCTGCCATGGCTTCTAGCCCTGCTGCTGGTCGTCGGCTGGAGCGGCGGCTGGTTCTGGCTGAGGGGCGAGTCGGTGCGGCGCATGGACGCCCAGGTCGAGCAGCTTCGCGAGCAAGGCTATGACGTCGTCTGGCGCAAAAGGACCATCACCGGCTTTCCCTTCCGGCTGAACGTCACCCTCGACGGCGCGCGGATCGCCGAACCCTCCGGCTGGGCCATCGCCGCGCCCCTGCTGAAGTCGGAGGCCTACGTCTATCGCCTCGACCACTGGGTTATGGTCGCGCCGGATGGCGTCACCCTGACGCGGCCTGACGGCGGGCCGGTGACGGTGCGGGCCCGGGCGCTGCGCGCCAGCCTGAGCAGTTTCGACGAGCATCCGCCACGCTTTTCGGTCGAGGGCGTCGACCTGACCTTCGAGACCGCGCCCGGCGGAAAGCCCTATCCGGTGGAGTCGGCGTCCGGGCTGGAGCTGCACCTGCGGGCCGGGCCGCAGGACCAGGGCGGGGTGCTGTTCAAGGTCGACGGCGCCCGCCTGCGCCTCGAGGGCCTGCCCGCCCGCATCGTGCAGGGCAAGCCGGCCTCGATGATGTGGGACCTGACCCTGTCGAGGATGAGCGCCTTTCGGGGCCGCGACTGGCCGGGCGCCGTGCGGAACTGGCGTGACGCCGGCGGGGCCATCACCGTGCGCGCCGCGCAGGTGCGGGGCGGCGAGGCCGTGCTGTCGGGCACGGGCGGGCCGCTGACGGTCGGAGCTGACGGACGCCTGCAGGGCGATCTCGAGGCCACGCTCAGCGGCGCCGACGACGGAACCCCGGCCTTCTCGGGCGATGTGGTGCTGTCGGGCGGCGAGGCGCGCATCGGGCCGCTGCCGCTGGGGCCGTCGCCGCGGCTGTACTAGTGACTTCCTCCCCGTTCACGGGGAGGGGGACCATGCGGAGCATGGTGGTGGGGCAGCGCAGACGTCGGACGCCTGGCCGCCGTGCACTGAGCCCTATCGTTGAGCCGTGGCGCTGCCCCACCACCGCTCTCCGAGCGGTGCCCCTCCCCGCGAGCGGGGAGGAAGGCTCCGGGGAATTTTCTTCCCTCGCTTGCCGACTATTGCCCTCTCCGGCGGGATGAAATAACTCCCCGGTCTCGTCTGAAGGGATGAAAATGGGCAAGGACGCCCCGGCCGCTCCGCTGACTCTCGACGCCGTCCGCGCGCGCATTGACGCCGTGGACGCCGAGCTTCTGCGGCTGGTCGGCGAGCGCGCCTCCCTCGCCAAGGCGGTGGCCGTGGCCAAGACCGCTGCCGGCGACGGCGGCAAGTTCGGGCTGCGCCCGGCGCGCGAAGCCCAGATCGTCCGCAAGATTCTCGCCGCCAAGGACCCGGCCGCCTCCAACGCCCTGGTCGTGCGCATCTGGCGCGAGCTGATGGCCGACAGCCTCAGCCAGCAGGGTCCGTTCCATCTGTCGGTCTGGGGCGGCAAGCTGGAAAGCCGCGCCGTCGAATTGACCCGCCTGCGCTTTGGCGCCGCGCCGAAGCTGACCGTCGTCGCCAGGCCCGAAGACGCCCTGGCCGCCGCCCGCACGCCCGGCGGCGTCGCGGTGCTGGCCCTGACGCCGGACTCGTCCTGGTGGGGCCGGCTGCTGGCCGAGCCGACGCTGAAGGTCTTCGCCACCCTGCCCTGTCTGACCGCCTGGGGCCCGACCGGCGCGGTCGCCGTCGCCCAGGTCGAGATCGCGCCGACCGGCGCCGACCAGACCCTGTGGGTCACCGACGCGGCCGATGTCAGCAAGACCGTCGAGGCCCTCAGCCGCGACGGCGTCGCCGCCGCCCCGCTGGTTCAGCACGGCGGCCTGACCCTCTACGCCCTCGCCGGCTATTATCAGCACCACGACGCCAGGCTGCTCCGCGCGCCCGGGCAGCTGAATGGCGTCATCGGCGCGGCCCCCGAACCCTTCGACCTTTAGACCGGCTCCGTATAAGAAGCCGGTTCCTCCCAGACCCGGACTTCTCGCATGACCGCCCAAACCCCCGACCGCTTCAGGGCCGACCGGCCCGTTCCCAAGCCCGGCATCGTCGAGATCGAGCCCTACAAGCCCGGCAAGGCCAAGGCCGAGGGCGTCGAAAACCCGATCAAGCTGTCCGCCAACGAGAACATCCTGGGCAGCTCACCCAAGGCGCAGGAGGCCTTCGCCGCCGCCGCCGGCAAGCTGGCCCTCTACCCCGACCCCCGCACCACCATGGTGCGCGAGGCCATCGCCGCGAAGTACGACCTGGAGCCGGAGCGGCTGCTGTTCGGTTGCGGCTCGGACGAGGTGTTCCAGCTGCTCTGCCAGACCTTCCTCGAGCCGGGCGACAACATGGTGCAGCCGGCCCACGGCTTCGCCGCCTGGGCCATCGGCGCCCGGGCCTGCGGGGCGGAAATTCGCAATGCGCCGGAGAAGGACCTGCACGTCGACGTCGACGCACTCCTGGAGCAGGTCGACGAGCGCACCCGCCTGGTCTTCGTCGCCAACCCGGCCAACCCGACCGGCACCTGGATCCCGTTCAGCGAGATCCGCCGCCTGCACGAGGCCCTGCCCCCGTCGGTGGTGCTGGTGCTGGACGGCGCCTACGCCGAGTTCCAGACCGGCGCCGCCACGACCGAGGACTTCGACCTGGCCCGGCACGAACGCAACGTCGTGGTCACCCGCACCTTCTCCAAGATCTATGGCCTGGCCGCGCTGCGCGTCGGCTGGGGCTACCTGCCGCTGGAGATGACCCAGGCCGTCGACCGGATCCGGCTGCCGTTCAACGTCAACATCCCGGCCCAGCTGGCCGCCGTCGCCGCGCTCGGCGATGACGACTTCAGGCAGCGCTCCATCGATCTGGTCGAGACCTGGCGCCCATGGCTGACCCAGCAGCTGGGCGGCCTGGGCCTGGACGTCGCGCCGTCTGCGGCCAACTTCGTGCTGGTCGGCTTCCCGAAGACGCCCGGCAAGACCGCCGTGGAAGCCGAGGCCTTCCTGGCCTCGAAGGGCTACCTGGTGCGGGGCGTGGGCAACTACGGCCTGCCCGACCATGTGCGGATCACCATCGGCCTGGAAGAACACAACCGCGCCGTCGTCGATCTGCTCGCCGACTTCATGGGCCGCTGATCATGCCCGGACAGGTCTACAACCGCATGGCCGTGGTCGGCTTTGGCCTGATCGGCTCGTCCCTCGCCCGGATCGCCCGCGAAAAGGGCGTGGTCGGCGAGATCGTCGCCGTCGACGCCTCGGAGGCGCATCGCGCCCGCATCGCCGAACTGGGCCTGGCCGACCGGGTGACCGGCGACATCGCGGGCGGCGTGGCCGGCTGCGACCTGGTGGTCTTCGCCACGCCGGTGCTGGCCATCGGCGAGGCCATGGCCGCCGCCGCCCCGGCCCTGAGCCCCGGCGCCACCGTCACCGACGTCGGCTCGGTCAAGGGCACGGTGGCCGACGCCATGGCCGCCACGGCGCCAGGCGACGTCTTCGTCATTCCCGGGCACCCGATCGCCGGCACCGAGCATTCCGGCCCCGACGCGGGCTTCGCCGAGCTGTTCGACGGCCGCTGGGTGATCCTGACGCCGGACGCAGGCCGCGAGGACGCCGCCTACGCCGAGGCGGTGGCGAAGCTGTCGACCTTCTGGCGGGCCTGCGGCGCGCAGGTCGAGCTGATGGACGTCCAGCACCACGACCTGGTGCTGGCCATCACCAGCCACCTGCCCCACCTGATCGCCTACAACATCGTCGGCACCGCCTCAGACCTGGAGGGCGTCACCGAGGGCGAGGTGATGAAGTACAGCGCCGGCGGCTTCCGCGACTTCACCCGCATCGCCGCCAGCGACCCGACCATGTGGCGCGACATCTTCGTGGCCAACAAGGACGCGGTGCTGGAGGTGCTGGGCCGCTTCACCGAGGATCTCCAGGCCCTGAGCCGCGCCATACGCTGGGGCGAGGCCGACAAGCTGCAGGACCTGTTCACCCGCACCCGCGCCATCCGCCGCGGCGTCATCGCGCTAGGCCAGGAAAGCGCCGAGCCCAACTTCGGCCGGGATCGCGGGAAGCACTGATCTCGTCCTCCCTCCCCTTCATGGGGAGGGACAGACGCGCGAAGCGCGTCAGGGTGGGGCAAGGGGTGGCCGCCTTCTGGGTCAGGTGAGGATCGCGGCTCGCCCCACCCGTCTCGTCTCGCTGCGCTCGCCGATCCACCCTCCCCACAAGGGGGAGGGAGACGCGGGGTATGGCTTCGGCTGGCGCCCTACTCCCCGGCCGCCACGTCGCGCAGGTTGACCAGCACCTTGGGCGTGTCCTTGCGCAGGCCGGCGCGGACGGCCATGGGCGGGGCGAGGATCTTTGCCGACAGGCGGTTCTCGTAGGTCACGCGGGTCCAGCGGCCCTCGTTGAAGGCGGCCAGGCCCCATTGCCCTTCCATGACCTTCAGGTCGCCATCGACCCGCTTGAAGCGGATCCGGCGATAGGGCTCGTAGTCTGACCGGAAGACGTTGCGCAGCGTCGGCAGGAACAGGTTGCCCCTGGTGACATGCTCGCGGATGTCCCAGCCGGCGCCCTGCTCCAGCACCCGGCAGCGGGTGACGCTGGTCACCAGCCGCGCCGCGAAGCGGCAGTCGGTCATCGCCTTCCAGATGCGTTCGGCCGGGGCGGGAATGTCGATGGCGGCGTGGATGCGGGCGGACTCGCCGTCCGGATCGAGGGTGACGGAGATCCACGGCAGCCCGGCCTTCAGCGACCGGTCGACCCCCTCGGGCAGCGCCGACGCGGCCGTCGGGCCGGCGAGGAACAGCAGCAGCAACGTCGACAGCGCGGCAGCCCGGATCATGGATCCGCCCTCCAGAAGTCTGCTTCTTCGTCAGCGGAAAGCCTAGGCCGATAAGGCCCGGGGTCCAGCGGACTCGGCGCACACGGGAGCGAACGCCGACAGGCAGTCGCTAGCGGGAGAGTGCGACAGCGGCGCAACAGGCGCGCGACGGGCTGACGACAGCCGCCTCGCTCAGGCTCAGGCGCCGGCGGCGGCGCCATCGCGGGCGATGGTCCGCAGGCGGGCCTTCAACATCGCGTCGGGTCGCACCCGCCCCGCCTCGACATCGCGCAGGGCGTCCGGGTCGATGGCGAAGGTCCGCGCGAAGGCGGACTGCGACAGCCCGGTCAGCCAGCGCACCCGCTGCACCTCGGCCCGGGCGCAGACGGCCTGGGCGGGAGAGGCGTTGTCGTCGGCGGGAAGGTCCGGTCGGGCATGGGGCAGGCTCATGGGTCGACTCCGTCGCTGCAGGCGCCCCCGCCACCCGCAGCGGGATACGCCCCGGACATTGCGAACATGCGACGGGACGGAGTCCATTGCGGGGCGATCTAGGGACAGACACCCTTGGTGTCTGTCCCGCTGAGAAACGCCGCCGTCGCCTCGATCGCCTCGACCAGCCCGACGCGCTGCAGCTCCACCCCTTCCGGCAGGCCGCTGAACAGCCGCGTCGGGGCGGCGGCGTCGAGCATGACGAAGACGCCCTTGTCGTCGGCGCGGCGGATCAGCCTCCCGAACGCCTGGGCCAGCCGCGCCCTCGCGATGGCGTCGTCGTAGCCCTTGCCGCCGAAGCGCTGGCGGCGGGCCTTGTGCAGGATGTCGGGCCGGGGCCACGGCATGCGGTCGAAGACCAGCAGGCGGAGCGAGCGGCCCGGCACGTCGACGCCGTCGCGGACGGCGTCGGTGCCCAGCAGGCAGCTGTCCTCCTCGGCGCGGAAGATATCGACCAGGGCGCCGACCTCCAGCGGATCGACGTGCTGGGCGTAGAGGGCCAGGCCCCTGTCGGCCAGCGGGGCGGCGATGCGCTCGTGCACGGCCTTGAGGCGGCGGATAGCGGTGAACAGGCCAAGCCCCCCGCCCCCGGCGGCCAGGAACAGCTCGCGCATGGCGGCGGCGACCTGGCGCGGGTCGTCCTTGCCCACGTCGGTGACCACGAAGGCCCGGGTGTTGGCGGCGTAGTCGAACGGCGAGAGTAGGCGCAGGGTCTGGGGCCGCTCGGGCAGGCGCGCCGCGCCGGTGCGCATCTCGGCAAGGGCGAAGGGATCGTCCAGGGTGCTGTCGGCCAGGGTGGCGCTGGTCACCAGGATGCCGTGGGCCGGAGCGATGACGGCGGCGGTCAGCGGCTCGGTCGGGTCGACCCAGTGGCGGCGGCAGGCGGCGTCGACCACCCGGCCGTACAGGAAGGTGGCGTCGAACCAGTCGACGAAGTCGGGGTCGTCCTCGGCGTCCTCCTCGATGGCCTTCAGCATCGAGCGCCAGCCCGGCAGGGTCATGCGGGCCCTTCGATCAAGGCCGCGCAGGGCGCCCTCGATCCTTGCGCGGTCAGAAGTGGGGAGTTCGTCGGTCTCCTCGTCGAGCAGGTCCTCCAGATGGCGGGCCAGGGCCAGCAGCGGCGCCTCGACCCGGGCCAGGGCGGCGGCGGCCAGGGCGGCGGTGTCGCGGACCAGGTCGGTGGCCGGCCGGGCGGCGGCCTCCAGGCCTTGGTCGCCGGGCGCGGCGCGGGCGCGCAGCTGCTCGATGACGGCGACGAGGAAGGCCTCGATCGGGCCGATGGGGTTGACCTGACCGTCCGGCGGGGCGATGCGGCCCGACCAGCCCTCGCCCGGCAGGGCGGCGGCGGCGTGGATGGCGTCCTGCAGCGCGTCGCGGGCCGCCTCGCGATCGCCGACGATCTCCATCAGCCGCGCCTCCAGCCCCCGGCCCCGGCGGCCGCGGCCCTCGGGTCCCCGGATCCAGCGGCGCAGCTCCGCCGACTCCGCTCCCGACAGCGCCGCCGAGAAGGCGCTGTCGGCGGCGTCGAACAGGTGGTGGCCCTCGTCGAAGACGATGCGGCGCAGGGTGGTGGTCTCATTGTCGCCCTTCAGCCCCCGCGCGGTGCGGGCGCCGTCGAACGCGGCCTGGCTCATCACCAGCGCATGGTTGGCGATGACGATGTCGGCCCGTTTGGAGCCGCGCACCGCCTTTTCGATGAAGCACGCGCGGTAGTGAACGCAGCCGGCGTGGACGCATTCGCCGCGCCGGTCGACCAGGTTGCCGGCGCTGGCCTGGAGGGCCGGCGGCACCGCGAACAGGCTCGGCAGCCAGGCCGGAAAGTCGCCGCCGGTCATGTCGCCGTCGCGGCTGGCCCGCACCCAGCGGGCGGTGAGGCCGAGGCCGATGAGGTCGCCGTTGCCCAGCTGGGCCGCGTTAACGGACTCCTGAAAGTTCAACAGACACAGATAGTTCTCGCGGCCTTTTCGCACAACGACCTTGCGGGCCCGCACGGCCGGGTCGGGGAAGATGCCGGCGCTCTCGCGCTCGATCTGGCGCTGCAGCGCGCGGGTGTAGGTCGAGACCCAGACCGCCGGGCCGTTGGCCTCGGCCCACAGGGAGGCCGGCGCGAGGTAGCCCATGGTCTTGCCGACGCCCGTGCCCGCCTCGGCCAGCATCATGCGCGGTTCGCCCTCGCGGTCGCGCGGCTGGAAGGCCCAGGCGGTCTCGGCGGCGAACACCTTCTGCGAGGCGCGGGCCTCGTCCAGCCCGGCCCGCTGCAACAGCTCGTCCAGCCGGCGGCCGGCAGCCTCCGGGTCGATGGGCTTGCTGCCCGGCTCGCCCGGCGGGGCCTGGTCTTCCCACTCCGGGATACGGCTCCAGACCTCCAGGCCCGAGCCGCGCGGACTGTGTTTGATCGGCTGGCTGCGCAGGGCGGCGATGACGGCCGAGCCCCAGGCCCAGCCGCCGCGATCCAGAGTCTCGGCCAGCACCAGCGCCTCCTCGCGGGACGGCCAGGGGGTGGCTGCCAGCTCGGCCAGCAGGATGCGGCAGGCCTCGCGCAACGCCTGCGCCTGTGCCGCCACGCCGCGCGGCTCGGGCAGGCCCAGCGCCAGCGCCAGCCCGACCGCCGAGGGGGCGGTGAACTTCGCCGGCCGTACGAAGGCGTAGAGCTCCAGCGCATCGAGGATCCGTCGCGACCGGCCCGGCGCGTTCAGTCCCAGCCGCCGGGCGGTCATGGAGGCGTGGGCCACCAGCACCGGCGCTTCCTGGATCAGCTCGCGGGCGTAGGGCGGCCGCAACTCCCGCGCAGCCGCCGCATCGGCCACGCCGGACTTGCCGCCGGGGAGCACGACCAGGGCGGTCGGGAGGTCGAGGACAGGCGCGGGAAGGTCGGTCACACAGTTTCCCTAGCCGGACTCGCGTGGAAACGGAACGGGAACATGCTATATCGGCCGCATGGACGGCGCCGCGCCCCCTTCCCTGCTGCCGCAGCGCTTCGTCGCCTGGTTCGCGACGCGCGGCTGGGCGGCGCGCGAGCATCAGCTGGCGATGGTCGGCAAGGCGCGCGGGGGTCGGCACGCGCTGCTGATCGCCCCGACCGGCGGGGGCAAGACCCTGGCCGGCTTCCTGCCCAGCCTGATCGAGCTCGCCGAACGCCCGCCGGCCAATGGCCCGCGCGGCATCCACACCCTCTACATCTCGCCGCTGAAGGCGCTGGCGGTCGACGTCGAGCGCAACCTGATGACGCCGATCCGGGAGATGGGTCTGGACATTGTGGCCGAGAGCCGCACCGGCGACACCGGCGTCTCCCGCAAGCAGCGCCAGAAGGTGCGGCCGCCCGACATCCTGCTGACCACGCCCGAGCAGCTGGCCCTGCTCTGCGCCTGGGAGGGCGCGCGGGGATTGTTCGAGGACCTGCGCTGCGTGGTGCTGGACGAGATCCACACCCTCTGGCCGACCAAGCGCGGCGACCTGCTGGCGCTTGACCTGGCGCGGCTGCAGACCCTGGCGCCGAACCTGCGGCGGGTCGGGCTGTCGGCGACCGTGGATGATCCGGACCTGATCCGTGAGTGGATGGGTCTGGGTGAGGGCGACGTCGACCTCGTCCTCGGCCCGCCGGGACCGCGCCCGGTGGTCGAGACCCTGGTCTCCGAGGGCCGCGTGCCCTGGGCGGGTCATACGGCCGAGCATGCGATGGCCGAGGTCTACCAGATCATCAAGCGGCACCGCACGACCCTGGTCTTCGTCAACACCCGCTTCCAGGCCGAGTTCGCGTTCCAGGAGCTGTGGAAGCTGAACGACGACAGCCTGCCCATCGCCCTGCACCACGGAAGCCTGGCGGCCGAGCAGCGGCGGCGGGTCGAGGCGGCCATGGCGCGCGGCGAGCTGAAGGCGGTGGTCTGCACCTCCACCCTCGACCTGGGCATCGACTGGGGCGACGTCGACCTGGTCATCCAGCTGGCGGCGCCCAAGGGCGCGGCGCGGATGGTCCAGCGGATCGGCCGCGCCAACCACCGGCTGGACGAGCCGTCGAAGGCCATCTTCGTGCCCGCCAACCGCTTCGAGATGCTGGAGTGCCAGGCCGCCATCGAGGCCATCGCCGAGAACAGCCTGGACACCGAGGCCCCGCGCACCGGCGCGCTCGACGTGCTGGCCCAGCACGTCATGGGCTGCGCCTGCAGCGAGCCCTTCGACCTGGTGGCGCTGTATGACGAGGTCCGCACCGCCGGCCCCTACCGGGAGCTGTCGTGGGAGGACTATGAGTCCGTCGTCGATTTCGTGTCGACCGGCGGCTATGCGCTGAAGACCTACGACCGCTTCCGGCGGATCGTGAAGGGGGCCGACGGGCTGTGGAGCGCCCGCAACGCCGACACCGTGCGCCGCCACCGGATGAACGTCGGCGCCATCGTCTCGCCGGCCACCCTGAACGTCCGCATCGCCATGCGGGGGAACAAGGGCGGCCGCAAGATCGGCGAGGTCGAGGAGGGCTATCTGGAGGTGCTCGACCCCGGCGACACCTTCATCTTCGCCGGCCAGGTCTGGCGGCTGGTGGGAGTCACCGGCGTCGACGTGCTGGTCAGCCCGGCCCCGGGCGCCAATCCCAAGATGCCCAGCTGGGGCGGGTCCAAGTTCGCCATCTCCACCTTCCTGGCCGCCAAGGTCCGGCGGATGATGTCCGACGAGAGCGCGTGGCAGGTGCTGCCGACCGACGTGCGCGAATGGCTGGAGGCGCAGCGCGACCGGTCGGTGATCCCCGGCCCCGATGAGATGCTGCTGGAGACCTTTCCGCGCGGAAAGCGGCACTACATGGTGGTCTATCCGTTCGACGGCCGCCACGCCCACACCACCCTGGCCATGCTGCTGACCCGGCGGCTGGACCGGCTGGGCATCGGGCCGCTGGGCTTTGTCTGCAACGACTATGCGATGGCCATCTGGGCGCTGAAGCCGATGGACGGCGTCGACCTCGCCGACCTGTTCGACGAGGACATGCTGGGCGACGATCTGGAGGCCTGGATGGACGAGAGCTTCATGATGAAGCGCTCCTTCAAGGCCTGCGCCCTGATCAGCGGCCTGATCGAGCGGCGGATGCCGGGGGCCGAGAAATCCGGGCGGCAGGTGACCTTTTCCACCGACCTGATCTACGACGTGCTGCGCCGGCACCAGCCCGACCATCTGCTGCTGCGGTGCGCGCGGGCCGACGCCGCGACCATGGTCATCGACGTGGCGCGGGTCGGCCGGTTGCTGGCGCGGGTGAAGGGTCATATCCGCCATGCGGCGCTGGACCACCTTTCGCCCTTCGCCGTGCCCATGTTCATGGAGATCGGCCGCGAACGCGCCCCGGGCGGGGCGGCCGACATGATGCTGGCCGAGGCGGCCGAGGATCTGATCGCGGAGGCGATGTCTTGAGGTGCTGTGAGGCTGTGCGTCCTTCGACACGCCCTGCTCCGCAGGGCTGCTCAGGATGACGTATTCAGTGAAGCGTTTGGACTTTGATTCGATGCAGCTTTCCCAAGCACGTCATCCTGAGCAGGGCGCGGACGCGCCCGTGTCGAAGGACGCACCGCCCCACGGCTTCACCACCGCCCCCTGCGGCGGCGTCGCCACGGCCATCAACGGCACGGAGGTGATCCTCAAGACGTCCGGCGCGGTGCATGTTCCGGCCGAGGGCGCCCTGCTGGTCGCCGACCTGCATTTCGAGAAGGGCTCGGCCTACGCCGTGCGCGGACAGCTCCTGCCGCCCTACGATACGCGCGAAACCCTGACGCGGCTGGAGCGGGCGGTGGCGGCCTGCGCGCCGCGGCTGCTGGTCTTCCTGGGCGACAGCTTCCACGACGGACGCGCCGAGGATCGGCTGGCGGCGGACGACGCGGCCAGGCTGGCGGCGCTCGCCTCGGGACGCACGCTGGTCTGGGTGGTCGGCAACCACGACGCCGACGGGCCGCGCGCCCTGCCCGGCGAGATCATCGACGAGATGACCCTGCAAACCCTCGTCCTGCGCCACGAGCCCCGGCCAGGCGTCCAGCCCGGCGAGGTCGCCGGCCACCTGCACCCGGCGGCGCGGATCGCCGGACGCGGCGGGCGGGTGCGGCGGCGCTGCTTCGTCACCGACGGCTCGCGGATCGTCGTCCCGGCCTTCGGCGCCTACGCGGGCGGGCTGAATGTGAAGGACCCGGCGTTCGGGCCACTGTTCGCCGGCCGGCCGATGGCGGCGGCGCTGGGGACCGACCGGGTGCATGCGATCGGGTGGAAGAGCCTGGTCGGGGACTGAAGGTCCTGGGTGCTTCGACACGCGCCTGCGGCGCTGCTCAGCATGACTGTCGTGGGTAGCCTTCTTGCTATCATGCTGAGCAGCCGCCCCCGGGTCGCGCCTGGCGCGCGCCCGAGGATGAACTCCGCGGCGTGTCGAAGCACGCAATGCACCTACAGGCTCATCGCCTGTTCCAGCGCGAAGGCCAGGGCGACGGCCGCGCCGGCGGTGATGAAGGTGCGATAGCGCGGGCGCCAGGCGGGACCATCCACGGCCCGGCTGTCCCAGATCCACATCAGCAGGAAGGCGACCATAAAGCCGCTGATCTGCTGAACCTGCGACAGGGCGCCGGTCACCGCGCCGAACAGCAGGCCCAGCGCCGCCACGGGCGACAGCATCGCCAGGGCGACGCTCCACAGGCGCGGCCTGGCGTGACTGTCGATCTCAAGCCCGGCCCGGACGCCGCCAAGGTAGCTGAGCATGGCGGTCGACCAGCCGAGCAGGCCGAGGAAGGCCTGGCCTCTCATGGGGTGGGGGCCGTAGCAGTAGAGTCCGGCGAAAATGTAGAAGGGGATCAGGCTGATCAGCCCCATCGTCCAGGCGGTCGCCGGCGCTCGCGCGATGGCCTGCCTCATGCCCGCTAGCTCCCTGCAAACGCCCTGCGGCCGACCACCTCCGGCCAGCACGACCGCGACCGAACGTAAACCATACATCCGGCCTCGCCGAACGGCGAAGCGCAAATACGCCGCACCCTGTCCGGCGGCGTCAGCCCCTACCGTGTGTAGATGGCCAGTTTCGAGGTGGTCTCGCCGTCGAGGTTTCCGGTCGCCTGCAGGCCCTTGTCCCGCTGGAACGCCTGGATGGCGCCCTTCAGGGCGGCGGACTGGGCTCCGTCCTGCGGCCCCCGGTAGTAGCCCAGCATCGACAGCGCCTTCTGCGCCGACGCCACACCGCCAGCGGGGGCAGCGACGCTCGTCGGCCGGACTGACGGATTGGGCGTCGCTGCGCGGAAGCCGGCTGCGGAGCGCTCGGCCGCGGACCGGGCCTCGGGCGACAGATCCTTCTTCAGCCGCTCGGCGGCGGAGCGGGCCTCGGTGTCACCGCCCCGGCCGGCGATCAGGTACCACTTGTAGGCCTCGGCCGCGTTCTGGGTGACGCCGTAGCCCTGCTCGAAGAGGCTGGCCAGATTGTACTGGCTGTCGCCCATGCCCAGGTCGGCGGCCCGGCGGAACCATTGGGCGGCCGTGGTCTTGTTCATCGGCCCGCCGCTGCCGTGGAAGTAGGCGAGGCCAAGGTTGTGCATTGCGCGGGAGTCGCCGGCCTGGGCGGCGCGCTCGGTCCAGCGACGCGATTCCGCCTCGTCCTTCTTCACCCCGAGCGTACCGCTCATATAGGCCTTGGACAGATCGAACTGCGCGGCGGCGAAGCCCATGTTGGCCGCGCGGCGCAGGCGATCGAGGCCGGCGGGATCCCTGGCCTCGATCAGGCGCTGCGCCTCGGCGTAGAGGGTGGCGGCGCTTTCGACGCCCTCGCCGGTCAGGGCCGCGCCGGCCAGCGGCGGGGTGGTCGCCTGGCCCGGGCCGGCCGGGCTGACGGCCATGGCCACTCTCGGCGTGGTGTCGGCTTCGGGACCCTTGATCTCGCCCTTGGCGTCGGCCTGCGCGAGCCGGCGGCTGTCTTCGACCCGGGGGCTCGTGCCGCCTCCGCCGATGACGCCGGAGTACATCAGCCCGCCGACGCTCAAGGCCCCGACCGTCGTCACCGAGGTCGCGATCAGAACGGCCGACATCAGGGCCGAGCCGGCCCGCTTCTTCGGCTTCCTGTCGCGGGCGCCGAACAGGCTGCGACGTTCCTCGGCCGGCGCGAGGGTCGCGGGCGCCGCGCCGCCGGCGCGCGCGGCCATGCGGGCCTGCTCGATCACGTCCCGGGTCGAGCGCGGCGTGGCCGGGGCGGGATCGACCTCGAAGGGTTCGATCGCCGGCGGCGGGGCGATTTCCGGCGCGTCAGGGATTTCGGGCTCGTCGCTGATGGCGACAAACTCATCGGCCGCGTCGAAGTCTTCCTGCGAGAAGGACGGCGCTCCCCGCTCGGCCGCCGGGAAGGGCGCCGGATCGCCGGGCGCGGCCTCGGCGGGCATGCGGGAGAAGACCTGCGGCGCGAACGCATCTTCGGGAATCGCCCGCGTGGCGGTCTCGAAGGGGTCACTGGCGAAGGGATCGCTGAAAGCCTCGCGGACCGGGTCGGGCTGGCGCGGGGCGGCGGCGACCGGCGCGACCGGCGGCGACATCTGCTCGGCGAGGCGCCGGTGCGAGCCGCTGAGGCTGGCGTCGATCTTCTCGCGGGCTTCATCGAGCAGTCGGGCGGTGCGCTCCTCGCTCTGCCGGATGCGCTCGGCGAGGTCGGTGGCCGTGCGCTCCTGGCGCTGGCTGATGCGCTCGGTGACCCGGGCCACCTGCTCGCCGACCTCGTCGATGGCCAGGGCGCCGCGGCGCTCCGAATTGGCGATGCGTTCGGCCAGGCGCTCGGTGATGCGGGCGATCTCGACGCCCAGCTTCTCCAGCGCCTGGGCCTGGGCGGTGTCGGCCCGGCTCAGCTTCTGTTCGACGGCGGTGGCGATACGCGCCACCTCGCCGCCGACCTGCTCGAGCGCGTCGGCGCCGCGGTTCTCGACGATCTGCACCTTGCGGCTGAGGTTGTCGGCCATGCTGACCATCTCCCGGCCCACCCGTTCGATCGCCTGGGCCGACCGGGTCTCGGCGGCGGCGACGTGCTGGGTCATCTCCGAAAGGCGCCGATCCATGCGGTCAAAGCGCAACTCCGCCGAGGCCGCCAGCTTCTCGGCCAGCTCGGCGCGGGTCGCCTCCATGCGGGCCGTCAGGTCCACCGCAAGGGCCTCGAGCCGCTCGGCTCCGCCGCCGGTAGTCTCGACTGCCTTCAGCCGCCGGTCGAGGGCGACGAACGAGGAGCCCAGGTCGCGCAGGGCGTCGGTGGTGCGGGCCTCGGCCGCCTCCAGGCGCTCGGCCACCCGCGCGGCCACGGCCTCGACGAGGTTGGAAGGATCGGACTTCTCGAGATCGGCGACGCGGGCCTCGACGGCCGCCAGCGTCTCGCGCGTGCGCGCTTCGCCGTCGTACATCTGGCCGGCGACCTTGCCGAGCATGCCTTCCAGCGACCGCAGCGCCTCGGCCGAGCGCGGGCCGGCGGCCTCCTGCTCCAGCCGGCGAAGACGGTCGGCGACGCGGGCGGAGTCGGTGCGGATCTCGTCGACCGCGCCCTCGAACCGGGCGGCGACGGATACCTGCTCCCGCTCCGATGTCTCCAGCCGGGCCAGGGCCCCGCGCACCGACTGGTCGATGCCGCTGATGGCCAGGGTCGACCGCTGCTCGGCGGCCTCGATCCGCTGGCTGAGCCGCTCCATCGCGTCGGCGACCCGACCGACCTCATCGGCCGGATGGCCGGGGATTTCATAGCGGGGACCGGATTGCGGGCGGGATATCTCCAGCACCCTGGCTTCGTCGGCCGCATCGAGCGCCCGCTCGGGGGCGTAGTCGGCGCCCGAGACAGGCTCGCCCTCGACGATCATCCGGTTCAGCCATTCGCCGAGCGTCATTCCGGAGCGGCGCGCGAGATCCTTGGCGATCTCCCGCGCTTTAGGGTCGATACCCTTCACGCTCCAGGGCGCCCCCGACGTCATACGAATCGCACCTCCGGCACTCCACAGAGGACGCTAACCACCCACCCCTTGTGTGTAAACGCGAGGTTAACCCCAAATCTTGCGGCTGCGACGATTTGCTGTGGACGATACTTGCGGTCCCGGCGGCCGGCGGCCATCTGGCGTCCATGACGCTGCCGATTTCCCTCGCCCTGACCGCCGCCTTCGTGGGCCTGACCCTGTTCGCGGGCTGGCGGGGGGCGCAGCCGCCGGACTTCGCCAAGGGCGTGCGGATGGTCCCGTGGCGCGGCGTGATGCTGCTCTCGTCAGCCGGGGTGGTGGTCATGCTGGTCCACGTCGTGAACCTTCTGGGATTCACCACGGGGCGGTGAGGCCTCGGGCCTCGCCCGGCGACGGGTCAACCCGGCCATGCCGCCCGAGGTCAGCAGCCCGACATCGGCCATCACCATCGGGATTTGCCAGCGGTGCGGGGCGGCCACGTAGCGCGGCTGCCAGACCGGGTCGTACTTGTCCTTGTACCGGCGCACGCCCCGGAAATTGTAGATTTCCTCCCCCCGCTCGAAGAGCAGCCGGCCGACCCGCGACATGATCGGCGCCAGCGGCCTGTCCTCCAGTCCAGCCAGCGGCGAGGCCCCGAAGTCGAACGCGATGTAGCCCTGCTCCCGCCCCCATTCGAGGAGCTCGACGAACAGGTAGTCCATGACGTTCTTGGGCGCGGCGTCGCCATAGCGCATCAGATCCATCGAGAAGGACTTGCGCGTCGCGGTCGGCCAAAGGGTGGCGAAGGCGACGATCCGGCCGCCCGAGCGGACCAGCGCCACCGGGAACTCGCAGACATAGCGGGGAACGAACCCGCCCAGGGAGAAGGTCTTTTCGCCGCCGGAATGGTGCGAGAGCCACTCGTCCGAGATGGCCTTCAGCTCGTCCATCAACAGCGGAACGCCTTCCGGCGGAACCACTTCGAAGCTGGCGCCGCCCTCTCCCGCCTTGCGCCAGTTGCGACGCAGCACCTCGCGGCGGCGGCCGACCAGGGAGAAGCCGTCCAGCGGCACTGCGGCGGCCTCGCCGATCTTCTGGATCGAGAAACCCAGTTCGACTGCGTCCGGCAGGTCCTCGGGGCCGATCCCGTACAGTGACGGCCGCGCGGCGTGGGCGTCGGCCAGTTCGCGGAAGCGCCAGAGCAGCTCCATCCGCTCGTCGGTGCGGCCGACGGGACCATCCATGGCGATCCACGACCGGCCCCGGACCCCGAACATCAGGAAGGTCTCGCCCGAGGGGGAAAACAGGAACCGCTTGTCACCCAGCAGCGCCAGGTTGGAGTCGGGCTGCGACCATTCCGCCTTGCCCAGGATGGCGCGCACCCGCTGGAAGTCCGGATCGGTGTCGCCGGCGACCTTGGGCGTGGCCGGCATGGCGAACAGCCGCCAGAGGCCAAAGCCCAGCAGGGCCAGCGCCGCGCCCACCGACGAGCGGATCGCCCGCTCCAGATCCTGGTCGGCGATCACCCTCCACACCGGCATGTCGGCGTAGTCTGCGTGCTGGAATGACCACATGCCGAGCAGCACCGCCCCGACCAGCACCGCGGCGGCCGAGATCAGCCAGCCGGGCGTCACCTCCATCCGCGACAGCCGCGCCTGGCGCGGGAAACCCGCGTGGAGCGGCAGCAGCACCAGGAAGCAGCCGATCAGCACGACCGCCTCTTCCCAGTTGAACCCCTTGAAGGGCGCCAGCAGCGCCGCCAGCAGGATCACGACCAGCGTCGCGTTCCACGCGGCGTCCAGCCGCGAGCGCAGCCCGAACGCCAGCAGGATCAGCACCAGGCCGAGGATGGACGACAGGAAGTGGCTGGTCTCGATCAGCAGCTGCGGCGTGAAGCGCAGCAGCTCCAGCACGCGCGAAGGCACCGACGGCGTGGCCCCGGAGGCGACGAGCATGGCCCCCGCCGACAGCGCCGCGATCGCGCCCAGCGTGGGGGCGGCGCCGACGAGCGCGGGCCTCAATTCCCGAAAGACCTGCATCCGAATCCCGCACCTGACGAAAGGCAATATAGCGCGGTTGGACGCGAGGCGCTCCGCAAGAGGAGTCGAACGAGCGTTTGAACCCGCTTGCTCCGCCCGATGCGCGCGCTAAGGTGCGCCGCAACAGAGAAACGACGGGAGAACGTCATGGCGGATTTCGGCGCAACCGAGCTGGAAACCTTCCGCACCGAGGTGCGCGACTGGCTGGCGGCCAACTACCCGCCTTCGCTGAACGCGCCCATGGACGACGAGACCGAGGCGCCCTGGGGCGGCCGCCGGTTCAACCCGACCAACAAGGACGCCAGGCTCTGGCTCGACCGCATGGCGGCCAAGGGCTGGACCGCGCCGATGTGGCCCAAGGAATACGGCGGCGGCGGACTGACCCGCGAGCAGAACAAGGTCCTCGAGGCCGAACTGCGTCGCATCAAGGCCCGTCCGGCCCTGATGAGCTTCGGCGTCTGGATGCTGGGCCCGGTGCTGCTGGAGTACGCCACCGAGGAGCAGAAGCAGAAGTTCCTGCCCGGCATCGTCAAGGGCGAGATCCGCTGGTGCCAGGGCTACTCCGAGCCGGGCGCCGGCTCCGACCTCGCCGGTCTGCAGACCAAATGCGAGGACAAGGGCGATCACTTCCTGATCAACGGACAGAAGGTCTGGACCAGCTACGCCGACCAGGCCGACTGGATCTTCTGCCTGGTGCGCACCGATACCTCGAAGAAGCATGAGGGCATCAGCTTCGTGCTGTTCGACATGACCAGCGAAGGCGTCGAGACCCGCCCGATCAAGCTGATCAGCGGCTCCTCGCCCTTCTGCGAAACCTTCTTCACCGACGTGAAGGTCCCCAAGGACCAGATGGTCGGCAAGCTGAACGGCGGCTGGGAAATCGCCAAGCGCCTGCTGCAGTACGAGCGCCAGAACATCTCGGCCGGCGGCTTCGGCGGCGGCGGCGGCATCGACGTGGTCGACGCGGCCAGGGAACATGTCGGCGTGGACGAGGCCGGCCGGATCGCCGACGCCGACCTGCGCGCCCGCATCAGCACCCACAAGATGGACTCGGCCGCCTTCCAGCTGACCGTCCGCCGGGCCGAAGCCGAGGGCAAGGCCAGCAAGGGCCCCAGCGCCGCGACCTCGATCATCAAGTACGCGGCCGCCAAGCTGAACCAGGACCGCACCGAGCTGACCGTCGAGGCGCTCGGCCTGCAGGGCCTGGGCTGGGAGGGCGACAGCTTCCAGCCCGGCGAGATCGGCGCCCTGCGTGCGATGCTGCGCGCCAAGGCCAACTCGATCGAGGGCGGCACCAGCGAGATCAACCTCAACGTCGTCGCCAAGCGCGTCCTGGGCCTGCTGGACCACCAGTAGTCCGGGGCGGAGCGCAGGGTCATGATCGAGTTCTGGTACGAGTTCGCCTCGACCTACTCCTACCCCGCCGCCATGCGCATCGAGGCGCTGGCGGAGGCGGCGGGCGTGGAGGTCGCCTGGCGTCCGTTCCTGCTCGGCCCGCTTCTGCACGCCCACCAGGGCATGACCGACAGCCCGTTCAACGTTGTCCCCGTGAAGGGCAAGTACATGTGGCGGGACATGGAGCGGGTCTGCGAGGAACAGGGCCTGCCGCTGGTCCATCCCAGCCAGTTCCCGCGCAACACCCTGCTGGCCGCCCGTGTGGCCATCGCCGGGCTGGAGGACGGCTGGACGCCGGCTTTCAGCCGCAAGGTCTACGAGGCCAACTTCGTCGCCGACCAGGACATCTCCAAAGCTGAAGTCCTGGAGCCCCTGATCGCCGAGGTCGGCGCCGCGCCGCTGGCGGTGCTGGAGGCCGCGGGCGGCCCGGCCGTGAAGGCCCGCCTCAAGGACCACGTCGAGCAGGCCACCGCGCGCGGCGTGTTCGGATCTCCCAGTTTCATCACCGCCGACGGCGAGCTCTTCTGGGGCAACGACCGTCTGGAACAGGCCCTCAGCTGGGCCCAACATCACGACAGGGCGACAGCATGATCGCCCTGCGTCCTTCGACACGGCCCTTCGGGCCTGCTCAGGATGACATCGTCCTTGGGCTTCCCCTCTTAGTCATGCTGAGCAGCGGCCAACGGCCGCGTGTCGAAGCACGCACAACACCAACGACCGGTAGGAAACACTGATGGCCGTCCTGAACGAAGAACAGACCATGCTCCGCGACGCCGCCAAAAGCTGGGCGCAGGAGACCTCCCCCGTCAGCAAGCTGCGCGCGCTGCGCGACAGCGGCTCGGGCGCGCCGTTCGACGCCGCCGCCTGGGCCGAGATGGGCCAGATGGGGTGGGCCGGGGTGATCGTGCCCGAAGACTTTGGCGGCAGCGCCTTCGGCTATCTGAGCCTGGGCCTGATCCTGGAGGAGACCGGCCGCACCCTGACCGCCTCGCCGCTGCTGTCCACCGCACTGATCGGCGCGAGCGCCCTCACCCTGGGCGGCAGCGACGCCCAGAAGGCGCAATGGCTGCCCAAGATCGCCGAGGGCGCGGTCGTCGCCGCCCTGGCCGTCGACGAAGCCTCGCACCATGCGCCCGAGCGCACCGCGCTGAAGGCCGAGAAGAGCGGCGACGGCTACGCCCTGACCGGCAAGAAAACCTTTGTCATCGACGGCGACGCCGCCGACCTGCTGATCGTCGCGGCCCGCACCAGCGGCAAGCCCGGCGAGACAGCGGGGATCACCCTGTTCCTGGTCGACCCCAAGGGCGCCGGCGTGACCCGCAAGCACCTGGCCCTGGCCGACAGCCGCGGCGCCGCCGAGATCACCTTCTCCGGCGCGGCCGGCGAAGTTCTCGGCGCCGTCGACAAGGGCTGGGACGTGCTGGAGCCGGTCCTCGACCGCGCCCGCATCGGCCTGTCGGCCGAGATGCTGGGCAGCGCCCTGCAGGCCTTCGAGATCACGCTGGACTACCTGAAGACCCGCACCCAGTTCGGCCAGGTGATCGGCACCTTCCAGTCGCTGCAGCACCGCGCCGCGAAGATGTTCACCGATCTGGAGACCACCCGCTCCTGCATCGAGGCGGCGCTGGAAGGCATCGACGCCGGCTCCACCGACAACCGCGCCGCCGCCTCGCTCGCCAAGTGCAAGGCCAGCGAGCTGGCGCATCTGGTCACCAACGAGATGGTCCAGATGCACGGCGGCATCGGCATGACCGACGTCCACGACGCCGGCCTGTTCCTCAAGCGCGCCCGGGTCACCGAGCAGCTGTTCGGCGGCGCCGGCTACCACCGCGACCGCTTCGCGACGGTTTCGGGGTTCTAGGATGAACGTCGCAGGCGCCGTCGCGGTCATCACGGGCGGCGCGTCCGGCATCGGTTTCGGCATCGCCGCCGCCTTGGCCCGGCGCGGCGCCAAGGTGGTCATCGCCGATATCGAGACAGAGCGGGCCCTGGTGGCCGCCGAGCGCTTGCGGGATGAGGGTCTCGAAGCGACCGGCGTCTTCCTCGATGTGATCGACGAGGCCAGCTGGGCCAACCTCGCGCAGGTCGCGGCCGGCCACTGGGACCAGCCGGTGCAGCTGCTGTTCAACAACGCCGGCGTCGGCGCGCCGGGCACCGTCCACGGCGTGTCGCGCCAGACCTGGGACTGGGTGTTCAAGGTCAATGTCGAGGGCGTCTACCTCGGCGTCCGCACCTTCGCACCCGGCATGCTGGCCAGCGGCATGCCCTGCCGGATCGTCAACACCGCCTCCGAACATGCGCTCGGCCTGCCCAACAGCGTCACGGGCGGCATCTCGGCCGCCTATACCAGCGCCAAACATGCGGTCATGGGCTACAGCCTGTGCATGCGCCGCGACTTCGCCGGGACCAACGTCTCCGCCGGCGTCGTCTGCCCGGGCCCGGTCGCCACCGACATCTGGAACTCGTTCCGCAACCGCCATGACAGCTTCGGCGGCGCGCGCGCCCTGACGGTCGAGGGCGAGGTTCCGATGTCGCGCAATCTGCCTGGCGCCGCCGCCGGCGAGCGCATCGTCGAGCAGGTCGTGGCCGACGACTTCTTCATCTTCACCAACGGTCCCAACGAGGCGGCGGTGCTGGAGGCCTTCACCGCCGAGGCCGGCGCCGCGATGGCCGCGTTCCGACAACGTTACGGGGTCTGACCGGAACCTCCCGCTGCCGCGCCGGGTTCTCCTTGCAACTCAGTAGCCAGGGAGAGTTTCATGAGCACCGACATCAACGACCGCGCGGCGGTCGAGAAGCGTCTGTGGGACGAGATCAGCCAGCATGGTCGCACCGTCATGCTCGGTGCTCACGTCCATCCGATGCAGCACTTCCAGCCGATGACAGCCTTCTGCGAGCCGGAGGAAGGTCTCGTCTGGTTCTTCACCCGCTCCGACACCGACCTCGCCCGCTCCATCGAGGAGGGCAAGAGCGCGATGATGGTCGTCCAGGACGGCCACAAGTTCCAGGCTTGCGTCGGCGGCGAGCTGACACTCCAGGTCGATCCCGCCCGCGTCGAGAAGTACTGGAACCCCGTCGTCGCGGCCTGGTACCCGGAAGGCAAGGCCGACCCGCACCTGACAATGCTTTGCCTGGACGTCGCCGATGCCCAGGTCTGGATCAGCGAGGGCGGCCCGATCAGGTTCGCCTTCGAGGTGGCCAAGGCCAACGTCACCGGCACGACGCCTGATCTCGGCGGCTCGCGTCGGCTGAACCTGAACTGAGACTGTCATCCAGGCCGGAGCGGCGGATAGCCCGGACCAGATTCGGCTTCACGCACGCCTGCCTGGATTCAAGCCGGATCCCGGACCGTCCCTTCGGGCCGTCCGGGTTGAGAGTGGAATCTACTTCTTCCTGAACGGCGCCGGTTCGCGGCGACCGCCCTGGCGTTCCAGCATCCAGCCCGGATACTCCGGCGGCAGGGCGCTGGCGGCGTCCAGGCTGGCCATCTCTTCTACGGTCAGTTCAATGTCCGCGGCGGCCAGGTTGTCGTCCAGCTGCTCGACTGTCTTGGCGCCGATGATCACCGTGGTGACGAACGGCTTGGCCAGAACCCAGGCCAGCGCGATCCGGGCCACCGACACGCCCCGGGCGTCGGCGATCACCTTCATGGCGTCGACGCAGTCCCAGGCGCGGTCCTTGTTGACCGGCGGGAAGTCGAAGCTGACCCGCCGCGCTCCGTTGGGTCCGGCGCCGTCGCGGGTGAACTTGCCCGACAGCAGGCCGCCGGCCATCGGCGACCAGACCATCAGCCCCATCTGCTGGTCCTGCAGCATCGGCACGATGTCACGCTCAAGGTCCCGCCCGGCGATGGAGTAGTAGGCCTGCACCGTCTCGAAGCGGGCGTAGCCGCGCGCGTCGGCGATGCCGTGCGCCTTCATCATCTTCCAAGCCGGCCAGTTGGAGCAGCCGGCGTAGCGGACCAGGCCCTGGCTCACCAGGTCGTCCAGCGCCCGCAACGTCTCCTCGACCGGGGTGACCGGGTCGTTGGCGTGGATCTGGTAGAGGTCGATGTAGTCGAGCTGCATCCGGTCGAGGCTGGCCCTGACCGCGTCCATGATGTGGCCGCGCGAGGCGCCCTTGTCGTTGGGACCCGAGCCCATCTCGCCGAAGCATTTGGTGGCGATGACCACGTCCGAACGTCTGACGCCGAGGTTGCGCAGGGCGGTCCCGACCATCTGTTCAGACTGACCGGCCGAATAGACATCGGCGGTGTCGATAAAGTTGACGCCGCTGGCCAGCGCCCGGCCGATCATCTCGTCCACGCCCTGCTGGTCGACCGCACCGATGGCGCCCCACATCCCGGTCGCCTCGCTCGCGAAGGTCATCGCGCCCAGGCAGAGTTCGGAGACATAGAGGCCCGTACGACCCAAGCGTCTGTATTTCATGTGCTTCCGCTCCCTGTTCATTGCCCGGCTGGACCCGGTCAGTTGTTGTAGTGTCGGATTTCCGACAGATTGAATTGGACCATCAGGTAAAAATGAGAGGTGTTCGACAAACCAGCGTTTGCTTCATTTTGTCGGCGCTTTGTCGAGATTATGTCGACTAAGCGACAGAGCTTTACGGCGGTCCCCTATAGTTTGAAACCGTCGTCGAACAACGGCGTTATGATTCTCTATGACGAGTCCATTGCCGTTGAAGAACAGACTTCTTGCCTCCCTGACTCCGGCCGATTTCGCGCGCCTGTCGCCCCAGCTCACGCTTGTCGAGATGGAGAAGGGGCGAATGATCTGCGACCCGGGCGACCCCATCGAGACGGTATATTTTCCGCACGACTGCGTCATCTCGCTGATGACGCTTATGGAGAATGGCACGGCGATAGAGTCCGCCACGATCGGCCGGGAGGGCGCCTTCGGGCTGATGGCAGCCATCGCGCCACGCCAGTCGATGTCACGCGCCATCGTCCAGGTCCCCGGTCGCGCCTCGCGCATGGCCGCAACGGCGCTGGCCGAGGCTGTCCGGCACGCGCCGGCGCTGGCCAGTCTGATCGACCGGCACAACGACGCCCTGTTCGGCCACGCCATCCAGTCAGTGGCCTGTAACGCCCTGCACGCGGTCGAGGCGCGCTTCTGTCGATGGCTGCTGTCGTGCCGGGACCGGATCGACAGTGACACGGTGTCCCTGACCCAGGAATTCCTGGCCGACATGCTCGGCGTCCAGCGCACGACCGTGACGGCCGTGGCCGGCGCGCTGCAGGCCAAGGGCCTCATCCGCTACCGACGCGGCGTGGTCGACATCCTCGACCGGCCCGGCCTCGAGGCCACCGCCTGCGAATGCTACGACACCGTGCGCCGGACCTACGAGCGTTTGCTGCCCGATCCGTTCGGCAAGGCGCGGGCCTGACGAAGGTCAGGCGGCGCTCCTCGCCTTCTGGGTCGCCTCCTCGGCCTTGCGACCGGTGAGCTCGACCATGTGGTCGAAGGTGAACTCGAAGCCGCCCAGGCCCTGGGTCATCGAGCGCAGGTCCATGATGAAGTCCTGGCGCTCGTCATGCGGCATGTAGACCTCGATGCTGTCCCAGCCGGGCCAGCCGTCGCGGGCGTCGAAGCCGAGGATCTGACCGCGGCGGTTGGCGATCGAGGAGGTGATCCGCGCGGTCGAGACGCCGGGCGCATGGATGATCAGCTTCTCCACCGGCTCCAGCAGAATCGGCGAGGCCTGGGCCAGACCCTCGCTCATGCCGATGCGGCCGGCGGTGCGGAAGGCCATTTCCGAACTGTCCACCGGGTGCCACGACCCGTCGGTCAGGGTCACGGCGACGTCGACGACCGGAAAGCCCAGCGGCCCCTTCTCCATGGCGTCGCGCACCCCCTGCTCCACCGCCGGAATCCACTGGCGCGGCACGACGCCGCCAGTGATCCTGTCGACGAACTGGAAACCCTCGCCACGGGCCAGCGGCCGGACCTCCAGCAGCACGTCGCCGAACTGGCCGTGGCCGCCGGTCTGCTTCTTGTGGCGCCCGCGCTGGGTGACGGCCTTGCGGATGCTCTCCCGGTACGGCGTCGCCGGCGTGTGGGTGTTCACCTCCACCTGGTAGCGACGGCGCAGCCGCTCAAGGGCGACGCGCAGATGCCCCTCGCCCTGGCCGCACAGCCGCATCTCGTGCAGCGCCGCGTCCTGGACCAGCGACAGACCGCGATCCTCTTCCAGCAGTTTCTGAAGCGCGCCTGACAGCCGGACGTCGTCCTTGCGGTCCTTCGTCGCCACGGCCAGCTCGAACAACGGCGCGCGGGGCGTCGGGGCGACCTTCGCCGTCGCCGGAGCGCCGACCGCCAGCAGGTCGCCGGCGCGGGCGCCCTCCATCTTGCCCAGCGCAATCACGTCGCCGACCTCGGCCGAGGGGAGTTTCTTCGTCGCCTGTCCCATGACCTGGAACAGGCCGCTGACCCGGTTCTTCTCGCCGCCGGGCAGCATCAGCTCGGCGCCGTCGGAGAGCGGGCCGCCGAACACCCGCGCCCAGGTCATCTTGCCGGCCTGCCCGGCGTGGCTGGTCTTGATCACCCAGGCGCCGGGGCGCACCACGCCCAGCCGGGCCGCCGCGCCGTCGGGCTCGGGCGCGTCGTGGCGCAGCGACTTCAGCAGCCGGCCGACGCCGTTGCGGGTCGAGGCCGCCCCGAAGAACACCGGGACGATCTGCGCTGCGCGGGTCTCGGCGATGATGTCGGCGAAGACCGTGTCCTGGCTGGGCGTCTCGTCGTCCAGCAGCAGCGCCATCAGCGCGTCGTCGAAATCGGCCATCTGTTCGAGCATGTGGAAGCGCGCCGCCGCCTCCTCATCCCGCAGGTCCTCGGGCATGCCCATCGGCTCTGACGGTCGGCCGGCGCGGTAGACGAAGGCCCGTTCCAGCGCCAGGTCGATGAAGCCGGCGACATGGTCGTCCTTCCATATCGGCAGCTGCCGGGCGACCAGCGGCGCGGCGCTGACCGACGCCAGCGCCTGAAGCAGTTCGTCGACGTGGCCACGCGCTTGGTCGATCTTGTTGACGAAGAGGACGCGCGGCACGCCCAGCCGCTCCAGCTCGTGCAGCCAGGGCTGGACCAGAATCGCCTTGTCGGGATCGGGATCGATGACCACCACGGCCAGATCCACGGCGGCCAGCGCATGGTCGGCGTCGGCCCTGAACTCGACCGATCCCGGCGTGTCGATCAGCGCGTAGCGGTCGCCCAGCCAGGTGAAGCCGGCGAGGTTCATCTCGACGCTCTGGCCGGCGGCCCTGGCCTCGGGCGAGGCGTCGCCGACACAGCCGTTCTGGCCGACGACGCCCTGGCGCTCGGTCGCGCCGGCGGCGTGCAGCAGGGCCTCGAAGAGGGTCGTTTTACCGGCGCCGTTCGGGCCGACCAGAGCGATCGCCCGAACCGCGCCCGATTTCCTGACAGTCATGCGCGTTCTCCCGTCGTTGCATCGGCGGCGAGACCGCGGCCCCGCCGCGTCTTTTCGTTTGAGGACGCCGCGAGAGCCGGGGCGTCAGGCTGATCGAACACCCGCCGCGCCGGGACGGCAAGCGGGCTGACCCTGCGTCAGGCTTTTCCCGCCCCACGCGCTGCGCAATAGTTCGTGAAACACATAAGGGAAGCGACAGGCATGAGCGGCGATCTGGACGCCATCGTCATCGGCGCGGGCTTCGGCGGGCTGACGGCCGCCATCAAGCTGAAGGAGGCCGGCTTCGGCCGGCTGATGGTGCTGGAGAAGGCCGACCGCATCGGCGGCACCTGGCGGGAGAACACCTATCCCGGCGCCTGTTGCGACGTGCCCTCGCGGCTCTACTCGCTGTCCTTCGCACTCAATCCGGACTGGAGCCGGGCCTATTCGCCCCAGAGCGAGATCCGCGACTACATGGAGCGGGTTGCCCGCCAGTTTGGCGTCATGGACCTGTTCCGCTTCAACACCGAGGTCGAGGCGGCCGACTGGGACGACGCCGCCGGTCTGTGGCGGGTCACGGTCAAGGGCGGCGAGGTGCTCAGCGCACCGGTGCTGGTCTCGGGCCTGGGCCAGCTCAACAAGCCTGGCTACGCCGGCATTCCCGGTCGGGAAACGTTCAAGGGCGACAGCTGGCACTCGGCCCGCTGGCGCCACGACGTCGACCTGGCGGGCAAGACCGTCGGCTGCATCGGCGCCGGGGCCAGCGCAATCCAGTACATCCCGGAGATTGCAAAGGACGCCGGCAAGGTCATCATCTTCCAGCGATCGCCCAACTACATCGTGCCGCGCCTGGACAAGCCGTTCAGCCCGTTCGCAAAGTGGCTGTTCCGCACCCTGCCCTTCACCGACAGGGCGCTGCGCTGGTTCACCTGGAAGATGATGGACCTGCGCTTCCAGGCCTTCAAGACCGGCACCAAGTCGGCGGAGAACTTCAAGGCGCTGGCCCTGAAGTACCTGGACGACACCATCACCGATCCGGTCCTGAAGGCGAAGCTGACGCCGGACTATCCGATCGGCTGCAAGCGGATCCTCGTTTCCGACGACTACTACCAGACGCTGGTCAAACCCAACGTCGAGCTGGTCACCGAGGCGGTCAAGGCGATCACCCCGGCGGGCGTGCGCACCGGCGACGGGGCCGAACACGCCTGCGACGTGCTGATCTTCGGCACCGGCTTCATCACCACCGACTTCATCTCGCCGGTGCGCATTACCGGCCGAAACGGCCTGACGATCAATGAGGCCTGGAAGGACGGCGCCGAGGCCTATCTGGGCGTCACGGTCGCCGGCTTCCCCAACCTGTTCCTGCTCTACGGCCCCAACACCAACCTGGGCCACAACTCGATCATCGTCATGATCGAGGCGCAGGTCGCCTACATGGTCGAGGCCCTGAAGGCGCTGAAGGCGCGCGGCGCAAAGGCGCTGGCGGTCAAGCCGCAGGCCCACGCCCGCTTCAACGCCCAGCTGCAGCAGGACCTCGCCGGCACCGCCTGGGCCGGCTCCTGCTCCAGCTGGTACAAGACCGAAAGCGGCAAGATCACCAACAACTGGTCCGGCGACACGGCGACCTACGTCAAGCTGATGAAACAGCCGGCGCTCGAGGACTACGAGGTGGCGTAGCCACCCTTCGGGTGCGGTGGGGTTACTCCGCCTGAAGACGCTCATCGCAAAGCCCTCCTCCTCGATGGAGGAGGGTTGGGTGGTGGTGTGACCTCTGAGTTCAAGGAAGGGCTCAGCGGGGCGCCGACGCCAAACAGCGCCATGCCCGCACCGCGAGAGTTACACAACCATCCCCGACCCTTCCTCCATCGAGGAGGAAGGGGGGAGCGCCGCTAGAACGGCCAGGCCTTGTCGACCGTCGCCACCAGCACGCGCACGAACGTGGTCGCCGCGGCGATCATGGCGCCCGACAGCAGGGCCAGCACCGACAGGCTGATCGCCGTGGCCACGCCGCCGAACAGGCCCAGCAGGCCGTCGCGCTCGGCGATGCCCAGGCCGAAGGCGGCGATGGCCAGGGCCGGCAGCATGTTGCCGAACGGGATCGGCAGGAAGACCACCACCGCCAGGATCAGGCAGATCAGGCCGGTCACCCCGTCCAGCCAGCGGTTGTAGAGGAAGGTGAACCTCGGCCGCAGCCGGCGCTCCACCCAGATCAGGTAGGGGGTCAGCTTCTCGACCAGACCAGCGAAGTCGGCGCGGGTCATGGTCCGGTCGGCCAGCACCTTGGGCAGCCACAGGGTGCGGCGGCCCATCATCAGCTGCGAGGTGATGAACAGCAGCGGCGCGCCCAAAATGGCCGAGACGCCCGGCGGCATCGGCAGCGCCACGGGGGCGGCGAACACGAACATCAGCGCCCCGAACGCCCGGTCGCCGAACGCCTCGAGGACGTCGCGCAGGGACACGGTCTTGCGCTTCGCCGACGCTATGCCGACGAGGATCTCGGAGATTCGGGGGGCGTGATGGGAGTCCGACATCGTCGGGCGGGCTTACAACCTCCGGCGGGTGCGGTCATCCCGAAATAGGGGGGTCAGACGCGACCGCTCACCGGCAGCAGCGCGCCGGTCACACCACTGGCCTGCGGCGAGCCCAGCCAGAGGATCGCCTGGGCGGCCTCGTCGGGCGTCACCCAGGCCGACGGGTCGGAGTCGGGCATGTCGGCGCGGTTGGTCGGGGTGTCTATGATCGAGGGCAGCACCGCGTTGACGGTGATCTTCCCCTTCAGCTCCTCGGCGAGACTCTCGGTGAGGCGATGCACCCCGGCCTTGGACGCGGCATAGGCGCCCATGCCGGCCCCGGCCTTCACCGCCCCGCCCGCCCCGACGTTGACGATCCGCCCGGCCGCGCTCTTGAGCAGGTACGGCAGCGCCGCCCGCGAGGCGGTGACGCAGGTCAGGGTGTTGAGCCGGAACATCCGCTCCCACTGGTCGGGGTCGCCGTCGGCAAGCGTCTGCCAGACAAAGCCGCCCGCCACATTGACCAGCACGTCCAGCCCGCCCAGGCGGTCGGCGATCTCGACGAAGGCCTCGGCCGTGGCCGCCGCGTCGGTCAGGTCCACGCCGCCAAGCGCGATCGCGCCCTCCGGCGCCCCCTGCCGCGCCGCCGCCGCATCGATCAGCGCCACCTTCGCCCCCGCCGCCAGCGCCGCGGCGCACACCGCCTGGCCCAGTACGCCGAAGCCGCCGGTGATCGCGAAAATCCGTTCAGACATGGGAGGCTCTCTAGGGCTGCAAGACGGTGGTGATGTCGGCGGCGTTCTTCAGCGTCAAGGTCACCGGCGTCCGCTCGGCGATATCGGCCAGCCGCGCCCGCTGCTCGTCATCGAGGTCGCCCTCGAGCCAGATCTTGCGCGTGATCTTCGAGCGGCCGTCCTCCTGGTGGTGCGACAGGTCGAGTGTCACCTCCTCCAGCGGCCAGTCCTTGCGGACGGCATACATGCGCAGGGTGATCGCCGTGCAGGACCCAAGGCTCGCCAGCAGCAGGTCATAGGGCGCCGGCCCCGCATTCGCCCCGCCCAGCGCGGCCGGCTCGTCGGACATCAGGCCGTGGGCCCCCATGGTGACGGCGGTCGCCCAGGCGGGTCCGCTGCTGGCGATGTGGGCGTGGGCCATGGGGGTGCTCCGAGGTGGGGTGAGGAGACTGTACAGTCCTCCCCACATCGTGGGGAGGGGGACCATGCGGAGCATGGTGGAGGGGCAGCGCTGGAGCAGGTCGACCAGCCGCCGTGCACAGCCCCCGATCCTGACAACGCGGCGCCACCCCCTCCGACCTCGCTCCGCGAGGCCACCTCCCCCTCGCTACGCTCCGGGGAGGATGACAAGTCCGATCGGCCGTACCAATCTCCCGAGATGACCCTGCCCCCGCTCCCCGCCCAGCCCGCCGGCACGCCCTGGCCCACCGCCCAATGGTCCGCCGGCCCAGCTCTGTCCGCCGCCATCTCCGACACGCTCGACGACGCCTTCACGCCCGACGCCCTGTCCCGGCTCGGCCGCACCGACGTCGTGCTCATCGTGCAGGGCGGGCGGATCGTCTACGAGCGCTACGGCGAGGGCCTGACCGCCGACAGCACCTTCCCGTCCTGGTCCAAGGCCAAGAGCATCACCCAGGCGCTGGCGGGCATCCTGGTCGGTGACGGCAAGCTGGACATCCACGCGCCGGCCGATGTGCCCGAGTGGCGCCAGACGCCCGATGACCCCCGCGCGCAGATCACCACAGACCAGCTGCTGCGCATGTCGAGCGGCCTGAAGTTCGTCGAGGACTATGTGCCGGGCCACGTCTCGGACGTGATCGAGATGCTCTACGGCGCCGGCAAGGAAAACACCGCCGCCTACGCAGCCGCCCTGCCGCTGGAGCATCCGCCCGGCGCGGTGATGAGCTACGCCAGCGGCACGACCAACATCGTCGCCCGCGCGCTGAGCCGGGCGCTGGGGACCGACGCCGCCGGGTTCGAGGCCTTCATGCGCGAGCGGCTGTTTAAGCCGCTGGGCATGGCCTCGCCCCTGCCCAAGTTCGACGCGGCGGGCACCTTCATCGGCTCGTCCTTCTGCTACTGCTCGGCGGGGGACTTCGCGCGGTTCGGGCTGCTCTATCTGAGGGACGGCGTCTGGGAGGGCGAGCGTCTGCTGCCCGAGGGCTGGGTCGACTACGCCCGCACCCGCACGTCGTCGAAGGACGATCCGGCCGCCCCCTACGGCGCCCATTGGTGGCTGGGCGTCGCCGGGCCGGGCAGCTTCTCGGCTAACGGCTATGACGGCCAGTACACGGTGGTGGCGCCGGATCTCGACCTGGTGCTGGTCCGCCATGGCGCCACGCCCCTGGACCTGAAGGACAACCTCAAGGCCTGGGTCGGCGAGGTCGTCGAACAGCTCCGGCGCGAGGCCTGACGCCATGCCGTTCAACGCCGCCCTCGTCGGGACGACCTGGGGACCGCTCGACTGGCCGGTGACGCCGCGCCGGGCCCTGGCCTTCCGCGCCGTAGTGACGCCGGATGACGCCGCCGGCCTCGATGACGCGGCCGGGCCGCTGGAAATGCTGCCGATGCAGGTGGTGGCGCCCGAATGGGTGCTGGCCCTTCAGTCCCGCGCCGATCCGCGCCAGACCCTGTCGGCGGACGAGGCGCGGCGCGGCGTCCATGCCTCGCAGGACACGCGGTTCCTGCGACCGGTGCTGGCCGGCGAGACCCTGACCGTCACCGCGCAGCTCATCAGCGTGCGGAGCAGCCGGGCCGGGGCGGTGGCCGTGACGCTCTATGAAAGCCGCGTCGGCGCCGAGCTGGTCGCCGTCTCGACCTCGGTCAGCGTGCTGCGCGGCGTGGCGGTCGAGGGCGCCGAGACCCCGGCTTCCGACGACGACGCCTGGCCCACATTCACGCAGACAGCCGCCGGACCGACCCTGATCGCCACCCCGCGCGGCTTTCCGCACCTCTATTCTGAGTGCGCCGAGATCTGGAACCCGATCCACACCGAGCGCGTCGTCGCTATCGCCGCCGGCCTGCCCGACATCCTGATCCACGGCACCGCCCTGTGGGCCCTGGCCGGCCTGCGCGCCGCGCCGCCGGGATCGCGGATCACGCGGCTGGCGGCGCGGTTCCGGTCCCCGGCCTGGGCGGGCGAGGACATGTTGCTGGCAGCAGGCGAAGCGGTCGGCGCGGCGACGCCTTTCCAGCTGACCGCCCCGGACGGCCGGTTGTTGACCGAAGGCTTCGTCGAGGTCGGTTCCTGACCGTTCAGGCGACGCAGGACCGCTTCACCCAGGCGGCGGGCCGGAACTGCCAGTAGTGGTCGCCGCCGCCGTCGGTGATCGACCAGGTCGGCCGTCCCAGCTCCGCCGTCGCCAAGGCGCTGACGCCGCCGACCATCAGGGCCAGGGCCAGGGCGATCCAGGCCAGCGGCCAGCGCAGCGCCGGCGCCCAGCGCGCGACCGCCCCCACCAGCCCGGCGACCACCGGCCACAGCACCGCCGCCAGCACGATCAGGTTCAGCGCCTGGACGTGCGGCATGTAGGCGAACTCCAGCGACATGCCGGTCGCCATCGCGCTGGGAAACGGAAAGCCCCGCCCGTAGTAGGCCCCGCCGTCCGCGGTCAGGTCGCAGGCCGGTCGCCACCAGACCACGTTCGACATCGCCCCGGTGAGCAAGGCCGCCACCAGAGTCAGCAGCGCCGCGGCGTATCGCCGGATATCCAGCAGCCTTCCCAGCACAGACAGCCTCCCCGGCGGTGATCGCCAGCCGGCTTCTAGATCACGCCTGTGCAGGAACAATGGAGCGGCCGGGGGGAATCGAACCCCCGACATTCAGCTTGGGAAGCTGACGTTCTATGTGTGATGTCAGCAGGTTAGCGCCCAAATGAGCGGTTTCGGGCGCCAGCAAAATCAATGACTTGTGGGGTTTTTGCCAAATGAGAAGGGGCAGCGCATCAAGGTCTTCGCTTGGTACTCTCCCCCCTGGTCCGGACCGCTGGCGACGCGTCATCGCCTCGCAACGCGACAGCGTCGCCCAGGCTGAGCGGCGCTACGACTGAGGGGCCACATACCTCCCAGCAACGCCGCCCCTACATCACCCATCCGCCGTCGGTGTCGCCGCCGCCGGTGTAGAGGTTGTCGGTCGTGCCCGTGTGGTCGCCGGTGATGGTGATGCGGTGGTCGGCCTTGCCGTCGCCGTCGACGTCGACGGCGACGGTGGTGGTGTTGGCGCCGGCGGCGTAGGTGATGGTGGCCTGTCCGGCGACCTTGGTGAAGCCGGCGACGAAGCTGAAGGCCTGGTCGCCGTCGAGCAGGGTGTTGGCGTCGATGCCGGAGAGGTCGATGACGTCGCCCTCGGCGAAGTTGAGGTCGAGGATCCGGTCGATGGTCAGCTTGGCCCCGACGTCGGCGTCGGTGAACAGGAAGGTGTCGGCGCCAAGGCCCCCGGTCAGGGTGTCAGAGCCTCCGCCGCCGGCCAGGATGTTGTCGCCGTCGTTGCCGGTGAGGGTGTTGTTGAGGGCGTTGCCGGCGCCGTTGATCGACGCGACGCCGGTCAGGACGAGGGTCTCGACGTTGTCGGTCAGGGCGTAGGAGATCGACGCCTCGACCGTATCGTTCCCGCCGCCGGCCAGTTCGGTGACGGTGTCGCCGATGTCGTCGACGACATAGGTGTCGGCGCCCGCCCCGCCGGCCATGGCGTCGGCGCCGGTTCCGCCGTCGAGGCGGTCGTCGCCCGCGCCGCCGTCGAGGCTGTCGTCGCCGTCGCCGCCCAGCAGGGTGTCATTCCCCGATCCGCCGCTGATGGTGTCGTCGCCGTCCAGGCCGCTGAGGACGTTGGCGCCGCCGTTGCCGGTGATGACGTTGTCCAGGTCGTTGCCCGTGCCGTCGATCGACTGGCTGAACCAGAGGACCAGGTTCTCGACCCCGGCGGTGAGGGTGTAGCTGGACATGCTGCGCACGGTGTCGATCCCGTCGCCGCCGGTCTCGTCGACGATGTCGCCGGCCTCGCGGACCCAGTAGAGGTCATCGCCCAGCCCGCCGGCCATGACGTCATTGCCCGTTCCGCCGTTGAGAATGTCATTGCCGTCGCCGCCGGTCAGGATGTCGTCGCCGTCGCCGCCCTCCAGCGTGTCATCGCCGTCGCCGCCGTCGAGGATGTCATCGCCGCCCAGGCCCTTGAGGGTGTCGTCGCCGGCCGTGCCGGTGAAGGTGTCGGGCCCGGCGGTCGGAAGCTCGGCCTCGGGCGTGACGTTGACGGTGATGGTCTGGCCGCGGACGGTAGTGTTCTCGAGGTATCTCAGAGTGCCATCGAGTACCCCTACGACAGCGTCCAGATCGCCGTCGCCGTCGAGATCTACAAAGGTTGGCGCCCCCCGAATGCCGACGAAGATCCCGTTGAATGGATTTTCTGCGCCGGATCGCTGAACGTATACGGGAGCATCTGCTGTTCCGGTATTCTCGAAGTACAGCAAGCTTTGGTCGGGATCGCCGAGCACAGCATCCAAGTCGCCGTCGCCATCGACATCGGCCAATGTCGGCGAGGAATAGATACCGGTATTCACGGCGTCGAGGGGGTTCTGCGCGCCGGTTCGCTGGACATAGACTGGCGCGGACGTCGTGCCGATGTTTTCAAAGTAGTTCACCACCCCGTCGTATTCACCGACCACGACGTCCAGATCGCCGTCGTTATCCATGTCGGCCACAGCGGGTCTCGCATACTGGCCCACATCGAAGCCGTTCAGAGGGTTCTCCGCGCCGAACCGCTGGAGATAGACCGGCGATGCGGCCGACCCGATGTTCTCGAAATAGTTCATCAATCCAAAGACGTCGCCGACCACGGCATCCTGGTCTCCATCACCGTCGAGGTCCGCCATCGCGGGCTGGGACCTGAAGAACACGTCGATCCCGGCAAATGGATTGTCGCCCGCGGTCCGCGCAACGAAGACCGGCGATGCAGCGTCGCCCACGTTCTCGAAGTAGAACAAGGTCCCGAAGGTTTCGCCGACGACAGCGTCCAGGTCACCGTCGCCGTCGAGGTCGGCGAAGGCAGGCCCGGCTAGGAAGCTCACGTCCACGCCGTCGAAGGGATTGGACGCGCCTGTGCGCGGGGTGAATGCGGGATCTCCCCCTGCGCCCAGATCGTCCCCCGCCGCGTCCGTAACGTTGATCACCAGATCGCGGCTGGCCGTCGGCGTGTCGCTGACGTTGGCGTAGGTGAGGTTCTGGATCAGGACGTCGATGGCGTCTGAGGTCGCCGCCGCGTTGAAGGTGATGGTCAGGGTCGCGCCGGCCCCGCCGGCCAGGGTCCCGATTACCACGCCGCCGAAGGTGACGTTGGCGCCCGACAGGCCGATCTGGCCGGCGCCGGTCCCCTCGTTGCGTACAGACAGGCGGTCCTCGGCCAGCAGCCCGCTGACCGTCAGGGTCCCGCCGTCGTAGTCGTTGTCGCCGTGCTCGAAGGTCACGTCGGCGTCGAGCAGTTGCGGCGTCGCGTTTACGAGGTTCTCGCCGAAGGTGACGGAGGCGGCGAAACCGGTCAGGCTCATGGGGTCGTCGACGGCCGTGATGTCGATGTTGACGACGCCGAGCTCGACAGCGCCCGAGCCGTCGTTGGCGGTCACGGTTACGGTCGCTGCATCATCGCCGCTGGCGTTGAGCGCGCCGGTGTACTGGATGGCCGAGGCGGTGTTGAGGAACGTATCGATCGCCGAGGCTGTGCCGGTCAGGGTGATCGCGCCCGTGCCGGAGTTGGTAACGGTCACGCCGCCGCCGCTGCTGGCGGTCATGGTCCCGGCAGAAGCGGTCAGTGTGACGGTGATGTCGCCGGCGGTGTCCGGGTCGGTCAGGGTGATCGCCGACAGGTCGAGGTTGGAGGCGACGTCCTCGGTCACCGCCACATCAGTGGGAAGGCCGCTGGCCCCCGGGGCATCGTTCTCGGCCGTCACCACTACGGCGATGGTCTGGCCGCGGACGGAAGTGTTCTCGAGATAGTTCAGGAAGCCATCGATCTCTCCGACCACGGCGTCCAGGTCGCCGTCGGCGTTCAGGTCGGCGATGGCCGGGGTTCTGTACAAGCCGCTTCCGGTTGAGCCAAAGAAGCCGCTGAGGGGATTGGCCGCGCCAGTGCGCTGGGTGAACACCGGGGCCTCGTCCGTGCCGGTGTTCTCGAAATAGAGCAGGCTGGCAAACTCACCGACCACGGCGTCCAGATCGCCGTCGCTATCGAGGTCGATGAAGGTGGGGGTGATGGCGAAGCCGGCATGCACGCCGTTGAACGGATTATCGGCGCCGGTGCGCGCGGTGAATACCGGGGCCAGGACCGTGCCGGTGTTCTCGAAATAGAGAAGTGCGCCGTCTCTATCGCCGGCCACGGCGTCGAGGTCCCCGTCGCCGTCGAGGTCAGCGAAGGCGGGCGCGCTGCGGGCGCCTATATCCTCGCCGTTGAACGGATTGTCCACGCCGATGCGCGGTGTGAAAACCGGGGCGAGGGCCGTGCCGGTGTTCTCGAAGTACAGCAGAGCGCCGAAGTACTCACCGACCACGGCATCGAGGTCGCCGTCGCCGTCGAGGTCGGCGAAGGCGGGGGTGCTGTAGATGCCGACATCGACGCCGTCGAACGGATTGTCGACGCCGGTGCGATGGGTGAACACCGGGGCCAGGGCGGTGCCGGTGTTTTCGTAGTAGAGCAGCGCACCGAAGGTCTCCCCGACCACGGCATCGAGGTCGCCGTCGCCGTCGATGTCGGCAAGGGCGGGGGTCGCCGAGCCGCCGACATCGACGCCATCGAACGGGTTAGCCGCGCCGGTGCGTTGGGTAAACACCGGCGGTCCCGTCAGCTCATCCCCCGCAGCATCCGTGACATTGATCACCAGGTCGCGGCTGGCGGTCGGCGTGTCGCTGACATTGCCGTAGGTCAGGCTCTCGATCAGCAACTCGATCGCCGCGGCGGAGGCGGCTGCATTGAAGGTTACCGTAAAGGTTCCACCGACCCCTCCGGCCGCCGTGCCGATGGCGATGGCCGCGGCGCCGCCGGCGCCGTCGGCGTCGTACATGACGATCGCGCCATCGAGGTAGATGACCGCGCCGCCGGCGATCGACACCCGGTCCTCGGCCAGCAGGCCGCTGACCGTCAGGGTCCCGCCGGTCCAGCCGTTGACGGAGTCGGTCAGCGTTACATCGATGATGAGGATCTGCGGCGCGGCGTTGACGGTGTTCTCGTTGAACGCGGCGTCGACGACGCCGGAAAGCGTATGCGGCATTAAAATCCCCCGACCTTGCTCGACCGCCGCGTCTGCGGCGGGAGGGGGGGCGCCCCGGTGGCGCAGCCATCAATCCCCTGAAAGGTTGTTTCATCGCAGGCGTTCGCAGGGTTCGGGAGTGCAATAATTTCATCGCCTCGCGCGGGGCGCCCCCATTCCGGGTATGTGCGCGGCGTCGATGTCTGACAGGTCTATCCGGTCTCCCGCCGCGAAACTGAGGTCCAGGATCGTATCGACGCCTCTCGGCTGGGCGAGCATGGACCGCCCGACCGACTCCTGGCCGAAGACATCGCGTTTTGGACAATTACCTTGAGTTTTGTCGCTCAACTGGCCATATATGGACGGTGATACAGACGCCTTCAGAAGTCCTGCATGAGCTCGCCGGCCGCATCAGGGCGCGCCGCGTCGCCTTGGGCTGGCCGCAGATCGAAGCCGCCCGGCGCGCCGGCGTCGCCTATCGGACCTGGCGGCGGCTGGAGACCGAGGGACAGGCTTCGCTGGAGGACATGGTCAAGGCCGCCGTCGCCCTGCGCTGCGACGAGGCGCTAGGCGCTCTCTTTCCCCTGCCCGCGGCCAGCAGTCTCGACGCCCTACTGGCGCAGCAGGCCGCACGGGCCACGACGCGGCGGGTGCGGGCGCCCCGCTCACGCCCCGCAAGGTCACCGCGCCCATGAAGCTCGCGCCGGGAACCCCGCTGGCCGCCAGTCTGGCCTTTGACGAAGACCAAGCCGCCCTGCCGGTCGGCCGCTTGGCCATGGCCGGCGGCTTGGCGCAGCTGGAATGGTCGCCCGAACTCATCGCCGCGCCCTTGGCGGTCTCGGCCCTGCTTTACCCGCCAGAACCGGGCCTGCACGCCGCACGCGGTCGCGACTTCGAGGGTTTGCACGGCTTTCTGTCCGACAGCCTGCCCGAAAGCTGGGGCTATCTCGTCATGCGGCGACGCCTGAGCAAGCTCGGCGTCAGCATCGAGACCTTGAGCCCGCTCGACCGGCTGGCGCTGGTCGGCGACCACGGTCGCGGCGCCCTCACCTATCGGCCGGTGACCGCGCCGCCGCCCGAGGTGATGAGCCTCGATCTCGACGCCCTGGCCGCCGAGTCCACGGCGATCCTGGAAGGTCACGAGGGCGAGCTTGCCGATACCTTGGCCACCCTGGCCGGCGGCTCGGGCGGCGCGCGGCCAAAGATCCACGTCGGATTCGATTCCGAAGGGCGGGCTTCGGTCTCCGATAGCGCGACCGCCGCCGGCCATGAGGCCTGGATCGTCAAGTTCGCCGCGATCAACGATCCGCCCGACATCGGGCCTATCGAGGCGGCCTATGCGGCGATGGCCCTGACCGCCGGCCTCGACATGGCGCCCTACCGACTGCTCCCGTCCAGAAACGGCCCCGGCTATTTCGCGACCCGCCGGTTCGACCGGCCGCGTCCCGGCCAGCGACTGCACATGGTCTCGCTGAGCGGCGCCGTCGAGGCGCCCTGGCGCACGCCCGCAAGCTACGACCTCTTTTTGCGCGCGACCGTCGCCATCACCCGGCACGCCGATGACCTGCACGCTGCGTTCCGGCGCATGGTTTTCAATGTGCTGGCCAGCAACCGGGACGACCATACCAGGCAGCACAGCTACCTGATGGACGAGCAAGGCCGGTGGCGGCTCGCGCCGGCCTATGACCTGACCTATTCGGCCGGTCCAGGCGGCGAGCACTATCTCGACGTCGAGGGCGAAGGCCGAAACCCCACTCGCGAACAGGCCCAGGCCCTGGGACGTCGCCACGGCCTGGCAGAACGCTTGATCGACACCATCATCGACGAGATCCGCGCCGCCGTGGCGGATTGGGCGACCTTTGCCGAAGAGGCGGGCGTCACGAGAGCGTCGCGGGCGGAGATCGCTGTTGCCCACCGGTCTGTCGGGGCAGATTTCGCTCGCTAGCCCGAGCCCGCGTCCAATGATCACCTGGCCATGCTGCATCGGGCGCCGGTGCAGCCTGGCCAGATCGAATGCCCAACATCGCGTATACCCCAGGGGGCGCTGCGTCAGCGGATGATGGAAGACGTGATCATCCGCAAGTTCGGCGGGAAGACCCAGCGCGACTATGTGCGCGTGGTCTCTGACGCGCAGATCGAGATCGCGGCCCGGCTCCGGCAGGCACGAGCGATCCTCTCCCTGTTCGGCGGCCTGGGCCGGGCCCACAAGATGGCGGTGCGCAAGACCGCCGGCTGACCGATGGCGGCGAGACACCGGTTCCTCGGCCCGTCGCTGGGCGAGTTTGGGCGGCTGATCGCAAGCCCGGCGCCCGGCTCGAACCATAATCTCAGAAGGATTTTGACGAAGGCGACGCCGATGTTTGCACGGCGGCGTGAAAAGGACCCGGCGCGCGCCATATCGGCATCATGAGCAACTTGATCGTCTGGTTTGATGGAGACTGCCCGCTGTGCCGGCGGGAGATCGCGTTGATGCGGAGTCTGGACCGGCGCAGAGCTATCGACTTCATCGATCTGTCCTCGTCCACACCCGAGGCATGCCCCGTTGATCGAACGGCGCTGCTGGCTCGCTTCCACGCCAGCGAAGGCGGCCGATTGCTGTCCGGCGCCGCGGCCTTCGCCGCGATGTGGCGCGCCATTCCCCTGCTCCGACCGTTGGGGCTGGCGGCAAGGTCGCCGCTCGTGCTGGCAGGGCTGGAGGCGGCCTATCGCGTCTTCCTGCGGATGAGGCCTTCGTTGCAGCGGCTTGCCGCCGGCGGGCGACGCGTATGAGACCGGAACCGGAGACTCCCGAGACCTCGCAGGAGAGCGTTTGGACCTTCCCTCGACCCGCTGTGGCCGAGGCGACGTCGGCCCATCTGGTTATTCGCCATCGCGGATCGATCGTTGCGGACACCCGCAGGGCCATTCGCACCCTCGAGACCAGCCACCCTCCCAGCTACTACATTCCCCGCGATGACATTGCGCCTGGCGTCCTGCGCCCCGCGGGTGGCGGCTCATTTTGCGAGTGGAAGGGCGACGCTTTCTACTGGGACGTGGTGATCGGTGACGCCGTCTTGCCTCGCGTGGGATGGAGTTACCCGGACCCGACCCCGGCCTTCGCGCTGCTGCGCAACCATATCGCCTTTTACGCCGCTCCGTTCGACTACTGCAGCGTCGACGGCGAGACCGTCACGCCACAGGCCGGCGGCTTCTACGGCGGATGGATCACCTCACGACTGGCCGGTCCCTTCAAGGGCGGCCCCGGCACTCAGGGCTGGTGACGGTGACGACCGGGGGCGACAGGACACGGGGCCGCAGCGTTCCGCACGGGCGGCTGTCACGGCTGAGCCAGTTTGGCCGCCTCGCGGGGTCGGTCGCGGGTGGCATGATGGCTGAGGGTATACGCAGACTGGCCGACGGCGAACGCCCCAGGTTGCACGACATGCTGCTGACGCCGGCCAATGTCGGCAAGATCGCTGATCGCCTGTCTCATCTGCGCGGCGCCGCCATGAAACTGGGGCAGATCGTTTCGATGGACGCCGGCGACCTGTTGCCGGCCGAACTGACCCGGATTCTGTCGCAACTGCGCAACAATGCGCATCACATGCCTCCAACCCAGCTCCGGGAGGTTCTCGCCGGGGAGTGGGGTGCGGACTGGAGGGCGAAATTTGCGCGGTTTGATGAGAGGCCCATCGCTGCCGCGTCCATCGGTCAGGTTCACCGGGCGCTGACACGGGACGGTCGCCAGCTGGCGATCAAGGTCCAGTATCCCGGGGTGGCGGAGAGCATCAGCGCGGACGTGGACAACGTCGCCGCTCTGCTCAAGATGTCGGGCGTCCTGCCACGCGGCCTCGATATCGCGCCGTTGCTGGCCGAGGCCAAGCATCAGTTGGCCGAGGAAACCGACTACGTCCGCGAAGGCCGCCAGATGACCCTGTTCGGTCGCTTGCTGGCCGACACCCCGGAGGTGGTCGTGCCGGCTCTGGATCCCGGACTCAGCACATCCCGGGTGCTGGCCATGACCTATCTGGAGGGTGACCCGATCGAGTCACTCGAGAGCGCGCCGCAGGCCCAACGCGACTCAGTCATGCACACCCTGATGACCCTGGTTCTGCGCGAATTGTTCGCGTTCGGCGTGATGCAGACCGATCCCAACTTCGCCAATTATCGCGTGCAGCCCAAGACCGGCCGGCTCGTGCTGCTGGACTTTGGCGCGGCCCGGCCTGTCGAAGCGGCGACCGCGGACGGCTATCGCGAGCTGCTGCGCGCCGCAATGAAGGGTGAGCGCGCGGGTGTTCGCGACGCGGCGTTGGCGGCGGGGTTTCTCGGGCCTGCCGTCGTGGCTCGGCGCCGGACCGCGTTGAACGGCATGATCGACGTTATCCTGGGCGAAATGAACCGGCCGGGACCGTTCGACTTCGGCGAGCGAGGATTCGTCGCAGCCCTTCGGGATCAGGGGATGGAGATCGCGGCGGATCCGGCGGCCTGGCATCTACCGCCCACCGGCGTCCTGTTCGCGCAGCGCAAGATCAGCGGCACCGCGCTTCTGGCTGCAAGACTAAGGGCCCGCGTCGACGTGAGAGCCTTGGTCGGTCCGTGGCTGGACGACGCGACGGGTCGGGGCCCGAACCAAAGGTAGTTTAGCGTTAGCCTGCCAGCACCAATCCTGGTGCTCGGCGGCCTCACTCCAGCGGACGGACGGCGGCGGGCTCCAGCCGGACCCGCACCATCTCGCCGACGGAGAGCCGCCCGGGGGCGGCCACCAGGGTGGCCTCGGCTGAGCCTGCCCGCACGCGCGCCTCGCTGGTCGCGCCCCCGTAGGCCACCGCCAGGACCACCGCCTCGACCCCGTCGGGGTCGAGCGCCAGCGCCTCCGGCCGGAACATCAGGCGGCAGGGCCCGTCGCCGCCGGGCGCTTCGAACTGGCCGAACGGCGTCCGGGCCTGTCCCGCCTGTCGTTCGCCGTCGATCACCTCGACCTCGCCGAGCAGCCGGGCGGCGTCGAGCGATACCGGCCGGGCGTAGCAGTCCTCGGGCGACCCGGCCTGCAGCACCCGACCCTGGTCCATCAGGATCAGGTCGTCGGCCATCCGCATGGCGTCGCGGGCGTCGTGGGTAACCACCAGGGCCGCGGCCCCGGCCTCGCGCAGCGCCAGGGCGATGTCCTGTCGCAGCTCGCCGCGCAGATGGGCGTCGAGGCTGGAGAAGGGCTCGTCCAGCAGCACCGCGCGCGGGGCCGGGGCCAGCGCGCGGGCAAGGGCGACCCGCTGCTGCTGTCCACCCGACAGCTGGTACGGCCAGTCGCGGCCCCGGTCGCCCAGACCGACGCGCGCCAACCAACGGTCGGCGATCTCGCGCCGCATCGCCCGGGGGTGATCGACCAGCCCGAAGGCGACGTTGTCGCGTACGCTCAGATGCGGGAACAGGGCGTGGTCCTGGAACACCAGACCGATGCGTCGCCGTTCGGGGGGCAGGGCCTGTGACGGGGAGGCGATCAGGGTCTCGCCATACCGGATCTCGCCGCCATCCAGCGGCTCCAGCCCTGCGATCAGGCGCAGAAGGGTGCTCTTGCCGCAGCCCGACGGGCCAAGAAGCGCCGTGATCCTTCCCGGCGCCAGGGTCAGGCTGACGCCATCGACGGCCGACCGCTGGCCGAAGCGCCGCGCCAGGCTCAGGCATGTCAGGCGCTCGGAGGTCACGTGCTGGATTCCCGCCGGGGATCGGCCATGCGCCGGCTAAGCCACACCACGCCAGGCAAGGCCAGCAGGATGATCATCAACGACGGCGGCCCGGCCTGGGCCAGGCGCTCGTCCTGGGCGTAGTTGGAGGCCAGCACCGCCAGGGTGTCGAAGTCGAACGGCCGCAGGATCAGGGTCGCCGGCAGCTCCTTCAGCACATCGACGAAGACGATCAGCAGCGCGGTGAAGACCGCGCCGCGGGCGACCGGAAGCCGCACGCCGAACGCGGCCCCCGCTTCGCTGCGGCCCAGCAGCCGGGCTGCCCCGACCATGGCCGGTCCGGCGCGGTCGGGGCCGGCCGCGACCGGCTCCAGCGCCGCCGCCGCGAGCCGCGCCGCATAGGCGTAGATCAGCAGCGCCAGCCCCCAGCCGAACCCGGCGGCCGCGCCGGGCACGAGGCTCCAGACCACGGCGGCCGGGGCAAGCAGGCCGATGGCCATCACGGCCCCGGGCGTGGCGTAGCCGAGGCTGACGCTGCGGGCGACCGGACCAAGACGCGGCAGGGTCAAGGCCAGCAGGACGGCAAGCCCGACGGTGGCGACAGCGCCCGCGGTCCCGAGGGTGACGGTCCGCACCGCCGCCGGGATCAGCCGGCTCCACTGCGGCTCGATCTGCAACGCCGAGATGGCCAGCCAGGCGGCGGGAAGGAGCAGGGCAAGGACCAACAGCAGGGTGCAGAACAGGCTGGCCCCGAACGCCGCCGCGCCGGTGAGGCGGATCGGCTGGAACGGGCGCTGGCCGCCGGCCGCGGCGAACTGCCGCCTCCCCCGCGTCGTACGCTCGATCCAGATCAGTAGCGCCGCCGCGCCCAGCAGCGGCAGGGCGAACCGCGCGGCGGCGCCTGGCGAGCCATACACAGACCAGGCGCGGACGACGCCGGTGGTCAGGGTCTGGACGCTTAGGAACTTGACCGCGCCATAATCGGCCAGGGTCTCCATCACCGTCAGGGACAGGCCGGCGGCGACGGCTGGCCAGGCCATCGGCAGGGCGACGGCGGAGAAGGCGCGCCACGGTCCGGCCCCGAGCGTCCGCGCCGCCTCGACCGCCTGGGCCGCCTGGCTCTCCAGCGCGGCGCGCAGGGTCAGATAGGTGTAGGGATAAAAGGCCAGGCCAAGGACGAAGGCGGCCCCCCAGAGCGAGCGCAACCGCAGCGGCAGGTCGAACCCGAACCGGGCGCGCAGGACGGTCTGCACCGGCCCGGCCACGTCAAGAAGGTCGGCGTAGCCATAGGCCACGGCGAAGGCCGGGGCCGCCAGCGGCAGGGCCAGCGCCCAGCTGAAAAGGCCCCGCCCGGGAAAGCGATGCAGGGCCACCAGCCAGGCGGCAATGGCCCCGAGACCTCCGGCGATCCCCGCCACCAGCACCACGAGGCCGGCGGTGGTGGCGGCGTAGCGCGCCACCTCGCGCGGGGCGATGGCCGCCTCCCCCGGGGCCAGCGCGGCGGCGACTACCCCGCCCAGCGGCAGCAGCAGGGTCAGGGTGACCAGCAGACCAAGCCAGGTCAGCGGCGAGCCTGACCATTCGGCCAGGGCGCGCCGGATCGGGCCTGCGCGGCCCTTGTTGGTGATCGCGGCGGCTATCGCCAGCCCGCCGCGCTCATCATCGACTGGGCCTCGGCCTGGCGCGGGCCGTAGAGCGAAACGGCCATCGGATTGGCCTGGAAGCCGGCGTAGGCGTCGACGGGGGCCGGGGCGGCCACACCGGGGCTGATCGGATATTCGTAGTTCATCTGCGACACCAACGTCTGGGATTCCGGCGTCGCCAGGAATTCGAGCAGGCGCACGGCGTTGTCGCGGTTCGGCGAATGGGCGGCGACGCCGCCGCCGGAGACGTTCACATGCGCCCCCTGCCCGTTGAGCGACGGGTAGGCCAGTCGCAGCTTGCCGGCGACCTCGCGGTCCGCCGCTTCCTCGCCGGCGCCCATGCGGATGAAGTAGTAGCTGTTGGTAAGGGCGATCTCGCAGACGCCCGCGGCCACGGCGCGGATCTGGTCGCGATCGCCGCCCTCCGGCGGCCGGGCCATGTTGGCGACCACGCCCTCGACCCACTGCCGGGCGCGCGCAGGGCCCCAGGCCTCGATCAGGGCCCCGACCAGCGACAGGTTGTAGACGCTCTCCGACGAACGAACGCACAGTTTGCCGCGGAAGCGCGGCGAGGCGATCTCCTCGTAGGTGTCGACCTCCTCCGGGCGGATGCGGGCGGGGTCGTAGGCGACGATCCGCGCGCGCCGGGCGAACCCGAACCACTCGCCGCCGGGGGCGCGCAGGTTGGCCGGAATGCGGCTGTTCAGCGTCCCGGAGGAAGTCGCCTGCAACAGGCCGGCGTCCTGGGCCCGCCAAAGGGCGCCCGCATCAGCGGCGACAAAGACGTCGGCCGGGCTGGCCTTTCCCTCGGCGCGCAGGCGCGCGATCAGTTGGTCGGCGTTGCCCTCGACCACGTTTACGCGGATGCCGGTCTGCTCGGTGAAGCGGGCGTACAGCGCCTCGTCGGCATCATAGTGGCGCGCCGAATAGACGTTGACCACACGGGTGTCGGCGGCGGGACCTCCGCCCTCCCCTGACTGGCCGCAGGCGGCGAGGATCAGGGCGACGGTCGCGACGGCCGCGACAGCGGCGGAGCGGGGCATGACAAGGGCGCGGATCATGGCGTTGGCCTAGCAGTCCTGAGAACCGCTCGCAACCATCGCGCTGGCCTGGCCCTTCGGGGTGATCCGGTTTCAATGTTAGTGCACGGCGGTCTCCAACGCCATGTTTGGGGTGGGCGAGCGCGCGCCCTCAACGGCTGGCGCGCTCGCCCATGGCACGATGCCGCCGCTGCGCGGGACGAAGGACTCGGGCGCTGGCGGTCGGTAATTGAGGGAGCTGTGGGGGCGCGCGCCGTTGTATTGCTGCCGCCAGGCCTCGATCAGGATCTGGGCCTCGGGCAGGCTGAAGAAGATCTCGCCGTCGAGCAGTTCGTCACGGAGCTTGCTGTTGAAGCTCTCGCAGTAGCCGTTCTCCCAAGGACTGCCGGGCGCGATGTAGGCGGTCCGAGAGCCGACCGCGGCGATCCATTCGCGCAGGACCAGGGCGATGAACTCCGGGCCGTTGTCTGAACGAACATAGGCCGGGGGCCCGCGCAGGATCATCACATCGGCCAGGGTCTCCAGCACGTCGGTGGCGTTGAGGCGTCGCTTGACCCGGATGGCCAGGGCCTCGTGGGTGAACTCGTCGATCAGACACAGCATCCGGAACTTGCGGCCATCATGGGTCCGGTCCTCGACAAAGTCGTAGGACCAGACGTGGTTGGGCCGCTCGGCGCGCAGGCGCACGCACGAGCCGTCGTTCAGCCAGAGGCGGCCGCGTTTTTGATTGTTTCTTTGGGGCCTTCAGCCCCTCCCGTCGCCAGATCCGCTGGACCCGCTTGGCGTTCACCGCCCAGCCGGCATGGCGCAGCAGGGCCGTGACCCGTCGGTAGCCGTAGCGGCCGTAGGTCCTGGCCAGCTCGATGATGTCGGCGGTCAGGGCCGCCTCGTCATCGCGCCCTCGGGCGGGCTTGCGCTGGGTGGAGCGATGCTGGCCCAGAGCCGCGCAGGCCCGCCGTTCAGAGATCTTCAGTTCAGATCGGACCTTATCCACACAGGCCCGGCGACGGGCGGGGCTTAGAAGTTTCCCCGGGCGGCCTCGGTCAGGATCAGCTTGTCCAGAGTCAGGTCCGACACCGCCCGCCGAAGCCGCGTGTTCTCCAGCTCCAACGCCTTGAGCCGCTTGACCTGCTCGTTCTTCATGCCGCCGTACTCCGCCCGCCAACGGAAGTAGGTCGTCTCCGTTACCGCGATCATCTTCACTTTCTCGGCGATCGACTTGCCCTGACCGGTCAGGACATCAACCTGCCGCAGCTTGGCGACGATCTTCAGGCTTGTGGCGCTTCCTTGCCATCGTTCCATCCATCCAAAATGGTCCTCCGACCAACACAATCGATGGATCACTTCAAGGGGGTCAGGCCAAGGGCAGAAAGAGACGGCCGGGTGAAGTGGCTCGTCCGACCGAAATCAGGTCAGAGGCATGCAGGCGTCTTATGGGCGCCTTCACAACCGTCAAAGGTTACCTGCCCACGACATCTCAAGACGTTGCCGGATAAATTTGCTCCAGATAAATGAGCTAACCTAGGGATTAACATCCAAGTCTGGTCAAATTTACTCATAGCGGGTTTATCTTAAGGTGCTGCTGTTGGTAAACGCTTTCAGGCGAATCGAATTGCTTAGCCGCGCAACAGGCTTGTGAATTGGGCCCTGTTCAGGGAGCAGGTATGGGCGTTCAACAGGCTGGTCGATCGTACGGACGACCAAGGGACCACAGGACAGGCTACCGGAGATCCGCAATCATTGGCGCGTCGCTGATCTGTGCTGCTGCGCCCTCCGGCTTGGCGATCGCAGCGGGTTATGAGGAGGTCCGCGCGCCGAGCGACCCGCTGGCTCCCGTCAACCGGTTGCTGTTCGGGCTCAATGCGAAGGTGCTTGACCCGTTCATCGTCCGCCCGCTGGTTCGTGGCTATCGGGCCGTGACCCCTGCGGTTGTGCGCAAGGGCCTGAGAAACGCGGTGGGTAACCTGCGCGAACCGGCCACGGCGGCCAACGCCCTGCTGCAGGCCCGCCCGTCGGTCGCCGCCAAGGCAACCGGCCGCTTCCTCATCAATTCGACGGTCGGCGCGGCCGGCCTGTTCGATGTGGCCGGCAATGGAGGCATCTCCCGGGAGCCGACGGATTTTGGGCAAACGCTCGGCCGCTGGGGCGTCGGCGAGGGCCCCTATCTCTATCTGCCGGTCGTCGGACCGACCACGTTGCGCGACGGCTTGGGCAGCCTGGTCGGCTACGCCGCAGACCCCGTCAGCCAGGTCACCGGCGGCGTCGACACTGACTTCGCCCAGGTCCGCGCGATCGTCCGCGGCGTCGACGCGCGCTCGGAGGCCGACAGCCTGCTGACCTCGGTCATGTCCGACTCGACCGATCCTTACGCCACCGTGCGCGGCGCCTATCTCCAGAACCGTGCGGCTGCGGTCGCTGCGGCCCGCGGCGAGGCCGAAAACCTGCCGGACTTTGACGAGCCGCCCCTCGAAGAGATGAATTAATATGCCGGTCGACGTGATCAATCGCCGCCGGCTCGTCGTCGGTCTCCTGGTCGGCGCGGGCAGCGCCCCAGGCCTGGCTCACGCCTCGCGCAGCGCCGAGGCCGAGGCGTTCGTGGCTTCCGAGGGGCAGAAGGTGCTCGCCTTGCTCGGAGATCGAAGCCTGTCAGAGGCGGCGCGCCAGAGCCGTCTGTCGGCGAGCATGGACGCGCTGGCCGATTTCAACAGGATTTCGGCCTTCGTGCTCGGTCGCCACGCCAGGACCCTGGAGCCGGCGCAACGCCAGCGCTTTAACGCAGCCTTTCGCGCCCATGTGCAGCGCGTGTTCCTCAGGCAGCTGGCGGCCTATCGGGGCGGACAGTTGCGCGTGACCGGCAGCACTGCCCGGTCGCCGACGGACGCGGTAATCAACGGCCTGGTGCGGGTCGGATCGACCGAGGAGGCGGTGAACTGGCGTGTGCTGGGCGCGCCGGGCGGCCTGAAGGTCGTCGATGTTCAGGCAAAGGGCGTCTGGCTGGCGATCACGCTGCAGCAGGACTTCATCTCGACCATCGACAACGCCCGGGGCGACGTCGAGGTGCTGATCAGAAGACTCGAGAGCGGCGGCAGGGGTTAGGAGGGCGAAGCGATGCGCGATACCTGGATCGAGCCGCTGGTCGGCGCCGTCGTGCTCGTCGCGGCCGGCGGGTTTCTGGCCTATCTCCTCGTCGTAGGCGACGCCCGTCCTGCGCCGGACGGCTATCCCCTGACCGCGCGCTTCGGTCAGGTCGGCGGTCTTCGCGTGGGTGACGACGTGCGGGTGGCTGGGGTCCGGGTCGGGCGCGTCGATCGCATCTCGCTGCAGCCGGATACTTACCTCGCCGTCGCCGAGCTGCAAATTTCTCCGCAAACCCGTCTGCCAGCGGACTCCTCGGCCCGAGTGACCAGCGACGGCCTGCTGGGGGGCGCCCATGTGGCGATCGAGCCGGGGGGCGAGACGACGATGCTGACGGCCGGCGGCGAGATCACTAACACACAGGGCGCGGTCGATCTTTTCGGTCTGATCGGCCAGTTCATCAACAAGCCTGCGGCTGCGTCCGAGCCGGCGACCTGACGCGACCCATGGCGCAGAAGGCCCTCCTCCCCATCACCGTCGTTGGACGTCTCGTGCTGGGCCTGTGCGGGATCGTCGGGGCGCTGACGTTGTTCCTAGGGCGCACGCTGCTGTCGTGCTTCACGCCGCGCTGGCATGGCGGACAGATCGCGCGCCAGGTCGTTTCGATCGGCTTCCTGTCCCTGCCGGTCGTCGGCCTGACGGCAGTGTTCACCGGCGCGGCCCTCGCCCTGAACATCTATACGGGCGGGGGCCGCTTCAATGCCGAGCAGATCGTGCCGCAGATCGTGGCCCTGGGCATCACGCGCGAGCTGGCCCCGGTGCTTGTGGCGCTGATGCTGTCTGGCCGTGTGGCGACCACCATCGCCGCCGAGATCGGCGCGATGCGGGCGACCGAGCAGATTGACGCCATGCGCACCCTGTCGACTGACCCCTTCCGCTTCCTGATCGCGCCGAGGGTTATCGCCGGCGTCGCGACCTTGCCACTGCTGACGGGCGTGGCTGACATTATCGGAATTGGCGGCGGCTGGGCTGTGTCGACCTGGTCGCTCGGCTTCAACCCCGAATCCTACGTCCGGTCGACCGTCGCCTTCCTCGAAGCCTGGGATGTGCAGTCAGGTCTGATCAAGGCTGCGGTGTTCGGATTCATCGTCACGTCGATGGGCGCCTTCCACGGCTTCCGGGCGAGGGGCGGGGCCCGCGGCGTCGGCCATGCCGCGACCCAGGCCATGGTGTGGTCGGGCGTGCTGATCTTCGCTACCGACTATCTGATGACCAGCTGGTTCACCGGCACATGAGCCCGGCGGCGCCTGAGCTTGAGTGGCGTGGCGTCCGCAAGGTTCTTGGCGGCCGGTCGGTGCTGGATGGCCTCGACCTGTCGCTCGCCGCCGGACGCTCGCTGGTCATCATCGGCGGCTCGGGTCAGGGCAAGTCGGTGACAATGAAGCTGGCGCTCGGCCTGATGCGACCCGACGCCGGGACGGTGCTGTTCCGAGGGCATCCGCTGCCGGGCCTGTTCAACCGTCGACAGTCAGACCTCTATCGCCAGGCCGGCGTCCTGTTCCAGGGTTCGGCCTTGTTTGACAGCCTGAAGGTCTGGGAGGTGGTGTCCTTCAGGCTGCTGCATGCCGAGGGCCGGCCGCGGCGCCGGGCTCGCGAGGCGGCGATCGAGGCCCTGGCTCAGGTCCAGCTTGGGCCCGATGTGGCCGAGCTTTTCCCATCGGAACTGTCAGGCGGCATGCAGAAGCGGGTGGGGCTGGCGCGGGCCATCGTCGGCCGGCCGAGGATCCTGTTCTTCGACGAGCCGACGACGGGTCTCGACCCGGTGACGGCGGCGACCATCAACCGCCTGATCGCCGACCAGGTGAAGCGGCTGGGCTCCACGGCCTTGACCATAACCCATGACCTCGTCTCCGCACGCACAATCGCCGACGAAATCGCGCTACTGGAGAGCGGCCGCATCGCCTGGCGGGGCGGCCGCGCCGACCTTGACGCCACTGATGACCCCCGGGTGCGATCCATGATCGAGGCCAGCCGGCCGCCGCGTTGAGGTTCTGCTTCACAGGTCAGGGCGGGCAGCCCTCTTCTTGCACATGACTGCGGGGCTTGTGGTGGGCGGGCGGTGACAGCGACCCTGGTCCCAAAGCCGCTATCCCGCCCGCGAGGCTGATGTGTCAGCTGAGTTTGCTTGTCGACTCGTCCTCCAGCGTCTTGAGCTTCTGGGCGTCCGACACGCTCATGCCGCTGTACTTCGCCTTCCAGCGATAGAAGGTCTGCTCGCTGATCCCGTGCCGCCGGCAGACCTCCGCCGTCGGGCTCCCGGCCTCCTGCTCCCGCAGAACGCCAATGATCTGCGCTTCGTTGAACCTGCTCTTCTTCACGTCCGCCTCCTTGGATGGCGGATTCTCACTCAAATCGAGGGATCAGGAAGGGAGCAGGTCAGAGGGACGCGTCCGTGGGAGAAGGGTTAGCGTTAGACCGCCTCCACCGCTCAGAGCCTGTCGCGGGCGATCTCGAAGACGGTTTCATCGCCGCGCCATGCACGCGCGACAAGACGGTTGGGCGACCGCGCCAGCCAGTCACGCGCCACTTCCAGGGCCCGGGCGTCGCTTCTGACGGTCACGGACAAAACCAGCGGCTCATCGCCGCCGGCCTCGTCGATATGGATGATGTAGTGCTGCATTGGCAGGATCGGCCGGGCGCGGCGGGGGAGACCGCGCCCGGCCGGCTCCACTAGTTCAGATCGTCGTCATTGGTCCGGCGGCGGGTGTCGGTCTTGGCCGATCCGCTGGCGGACCCTGAGACCGAGCCTTCAGCGCCGGCAGACGGCGCGCGGTCGGCGGCGTTCTCAGCGCGACTGCGGGCGGCGGCGGCTGCCGCGCGGGCCCGGCCGGCCGAACCGGCCACGACCGACCGGCCAGTCGCTACAGTCGAGGCGGTGTCAGCGCCGCCCGAGCCGGAGCCGGTCAGGCCGAAGCCGCCAGCCGAAGCGTTGCCGCCGGCGGACCCGGCGGCGCCATCGCGCGAGGCGGAGCCGCTGGCCGAGCCGGACGCGCTGGCCGAACCCGCTGTGTCCGTCGCGGACTGAACGACGCCGGCGGCGCGGTCCTTGGCGGCGGCGGCGCGGGCGGCGGCCCGCTCACGCGCCTGGGCAGCCCGTTCGCGGGCGGCGGCGGTGACGCCGCTGGTATCCGGCCTGGTCACGCCGAAGGCGCCGTTGGCCGAGCCCATGCCCGAGCCAGTCACGCTGCCGAGGCCGCCGCCGATCGAGCCGCCGAGACCCCCGCCGGCGCCGCCGCCGAGGATCTGGGCCGAGGCCGAACCGGCCGCCAGGATGCCGCACAGGGCGGCGGTGCAGAGGATATGGGACTTGCGCATCTTGCTCTCCTTCGTCTGGTGAGGCGGTTGAACCGGCCTCTTGAAGGGTCAACGACACGGCTCGCGGGTTTCATCCCGGCTATCTGAAAAAGTTCAGCGCAGGACCGCGCCGGCCGCTCCGACCGTCTTGGGCGGGGTGCGCAGGTCGGCAGCGACGAGGCCGCGACCATAGACCTTGTCGACCCCTGGCGCGCCGAGATCGCGGGCGCTCCGGGCAAGGGCCTCGAGCGCCGCGCTGGCGCCGGCGGGGCCAGGTGCGGTGCGCAGGCTGGCCAGTCTTCCGGCGACCAGCGGGGCGGCGAAGGAGGTTCCCCTGACCGTGACGTAGCCACCGCCGACGCCGGCCGCGGCCATGTCGGCCCCAGGCGCGGCGAAGTCGAGATGCAGGGCGCGGCTGGCCTCGAGCAGCACCCTGTTGCGGCCATCGACGCCGGTGACGGCGATCACGCCAGGGTACGAGGCCGGATAGAGGGGCGGCGCCGCCGGGCCGTCGTTGCCGACCGCGGCGACAACCAGGACCCCTCGGGCGGTCAGCTGCGTGACTACTGCACGGAGGGCGGTGTTGGGCGGACCGACCAGGCTGACGTTGATCACCGAGACGTCCGAGCTCGCCAGCCAGCCCAGGCCGCGCACGATGGCCTCCGCCGAGCCGCCGGTGGGCCCATTGCCGTAGATGTCGGCGACCAGAAGGGTCGCGCCGGGAGCGGCGCCGCGGAAGGGCCCGGCGCCGCCGACCAGGAGGGACGCGTCAGCCGTGCCGTGCGGTTTGGGCTTCACGCCGCCGGGCGCGAAGCCGCGCTGTTCGATCCGCGCGCCGGCGAGAGCCGGGTGGCCGGCGTCGACGCCGGTGTCGACCAGTCCGATCCGGACGCCCGTAGCGGGGCGCGCAGTCCGCGCGGCGGCCGGCGCAGCTGTCGCGCCGCCCACTTCGCCAGCCGCGGAATAGATGTGGTTGTAGTCGTAGTCACCCGCCGGATCGGCCCTGCGCAGCCGTTTAACAGCCCGTCGTGCGTCCAGTCCGCGCGGGGTGGCCAAGGCAACGAGTCGCAGGTCGGTCCCCTCGATCGTGGTCGTCCGGAGCACGGTGAAGCCGGCCATCGCTACGCGAGCCAGCGACTCCGGCGACGGCGCGACGGCGAGCACCTCGCCACGCACCACCGGCGCACCGTTCGGATCGACATCGATCCGGTCACGGTTCTGGCGGATGAGCGTCTGCAGACGCAATCGGCGAAGATCAGTGACGGCGCCGAGCGTCCGGCCGGCGACGTCAGCGACGGGCAGGGTCGGGTCCACGGGCAGAGTGACCGACCCGGGCAGGCCGGCGGGCAAGCCGGGCAGGCCGGGGGTCCTCGGAATCTGGGCGCTCGCCGGCGCGGCCAGCACGGCCAGCAGGACGGCGACGATTGCGCCACGGCTGCGTCTGTTCGAAGGTTCGCGCATGGCGTCCTTTTGTCTGCCTGGGACGTTGTCGCCCAAACTATCCTGTTGTCACGGGATGAAACGTCCCGATCCCGACGTTTCATCCCTGAAAAGGTGAGTCCTTGGACCTGTTTGAACGGGAGATCGTCGATCTGCTCCCGCGTCTGCGGCGGTTCGCCCGGACGCTGGCCGGCAATGTTGCCGATGCCGACGACCTGGTGCAGCTGACCGTCGAACGGGGCCTGGCTCGCCGGAGCCAGTGGATCACTGGTACGCGACTGGACAGCTGGATGATGCGGATCATGAAAAACGCCTGGATCGACGAGGCCCGCTCTCGCGGCCGCAAGCGGATGGTGGCCGGTCCTGATGACATGGCCGACCGGGTCGTAGACCCCTCGGTGGCCTCGGCCGATATGCGGATCGAGGCGATCGCCATCCGCCAGGCAATGACCCGGCTGCCGGACGACCAGCGGCTGGCGGTGGCGCTGGTGCTGGTCGAGGGCCTGTCCTACGCCGAGGCCGCCGAGGTGCTGGAAATCCCGGCCGGCACCCTGACCAGCCGGCTGGTGCGCGGACGGATGGCCCTGATGGCTGACCTGGGCGGCATGGAGGCGTAGCGATGACCGTGACCGACGAGATGCTGATGGCCTATGTCGACGGCGAGCTGTCGCCCGAAGACCGGGCGATGGTTGACGCCGCGGCGGCGGCCGACGAGGTGCTGACCGCCCGTCTGGCGCGCCACCTTCTGCTGGCCGGCGGCCTGCGCGGCGCTTTCGCCGACATCGCCGATGAACCCGTGCCCGGGCGGCTGACGGCGCTGCTCGGCGGCGGCAAGGTGGACAGTCTGGACGCCGCGCGCGCGCGCCGGAAGACGCCGACCTGGGGCCAGTGGGGCATGATCGCGGCCGGTCTGGTCGCCGGCGTGATGGTCGGCGTGAGCGTGCCGCGCGGCGGTCAGCCGATGGTCGGGGCCGACATGCGCGCGCACGGACAGCTCGCCTCCGCGCTGGACAGCCAGCTGGCGGCCGCCCCGGAAAAGGGCGCGCTGGTCAAGGTGGGGCTGAGCTTCCGCACGCAGGACCATCGCTATTGCCGCACGTTTACCGTGACGAAGGGCGAGGGGCCGGCGGGCCTGGCCTGTCGGGACAGCGACGGCTGGGCCGTGCGGATGGCCGTGCCAGTAGAGGCGACCCCGCGTGGCGACTACCGAACCGCAGGCAGCGAGATACCGCCGGAGATCCTCGAGGCCGCGCAGGCGATCATGATCGGGGAGCCATTAGACCAGACCGGCGAAGCGACGGCGAAGGCGCACGGCTGGCGACATGGGTACTGACACGCTAAGTCGGCCCGGTCGGAAGGACCTATCCCCGACCCTTGGATCAGGCGGCGGCGGTCGCGGCTTCGAGGGCAGCACCAGCCAGGGCCCGACCGGACCGAAACTCCGGTAACTCTTGGACTTGTGGCACTGCTGGTGGCTGATCTGCACATCGCGAGCCGTGATGTCGTTCACGATCACCAGCCCGCCGATCTAATCAGCCAGATTGTCCGGAGTGACGGTCCGCGGGCGGTCAAATCCTCGCCCCGGAACCAGACCCAGTTCGATCTCATAATCGAGAAGCTTCACGTGGCCGGGGCGAACGATGTCGGCGTCGGGCGGCGCGATGCTGGACGAGGCCTTGGTGAAGATCACGTTGTTCACCACCTGGGCCGGATCGCCGCCGACCTCGCGAATGTGGTCCGCGTAGTTGGTCGCCTGACAGACAAACCGGGCCTCCTGGGTGACGGGGCTGAGCACCCTTTGCGCGACTACCTGCTCGCCGGAGTTCTCCGCGGTGCGCGCATCCTGCGGGCCCCCGCCTTCGAAGAAGGCGCGCGTGTTGGGATAGGCGCCAGCGAGCCGGCGCAGGAGCAGGCGATCCACGACCGCCGCCCCGCCCACGGCGGGGGCCTGATCCACCACAGCGATCGACTTGCCCTGACCGGTCAGGACATCAGCCTGACGCAGCTTGGCGACAATCTCTTCGGGCTTGTGGCGCTTCCTTGCCATCGTTCCATCCATCCAAACTGGTCCTGCGACCAACATAAGAGATGGACCACTTCAAGGGGGTCAGACCAGATCAGGCCCTCGGGGCTATTGCCGTCTTTCCGCCCCCACCCCACGGCATTGCGGACCATTGCGCCGAAAGCTACACCAGCGACCGGAGCCCTCCGTTGCCGCACCTGTTTCGCCATCTCTGCATCGGTCTTTGCGTCGCCCTGCTGGCGGCGATGAACCTGCATGGCGTTTCGCAGGTCCAGCATGCCATCGCCCATGCGAGCGACTGGCCGGCGGTGGCCATCGCCGGCGCGGATAGTGATCATCATCTGCCTGGCGGCGGTCATGTCGCCCATGTGCATCTGGCGCCCGACGAAGCGCCGGATGCCGACATCGAGGAGGACGCCGACGGCCCGCGCCCGGTCAGCCACCATCACCATGCCGGCGGCGATGTTCCGGCCGCGATGCCGGACGCTGGCCGGATGCTGACGGCGGCCCTGTCGCCGACCGCTCTGATCTGGCGGCCCGGACCTGATCCCGCCCTGTCGAGCCTTGCCGGCGACGGGCCGGAACACCCTCCCAAACGGAAGCGCACGGTCGTCTGAACCGACGCGGCCTGTCGGCTGCGCGCAACCCGTTTCCCGGAGATTCCCTTGAAGACCCCGATAGCCGGCTGCGCCGGATCGTGGGCGCGTCTGGGAGCCGTTTCGGCCCTGGCGCTCTCACTTGCGGCCTTGCCGCCTCAAACCACCATGGCTCAGGAGCCGGCGGCCTCCGCAAGCGGGCCCGTGCTGTCCCTGGACCGCGCGCTCGCTCGCGCTGCGGAGGTTGATCCGGGACTGCCGGGCATGGAGGCTCGCGCTCGCGCCGGCGAGGCCTCCGTCCGTCAGGCCGACGTGCGTCCCAACCCCACACTTGGCCTGACCGTGGAGAACCTGCCCACGCTGGGCGGGAGCGGCGTCCTGTCCCGGACCGAGTCGACGCTGGCCTATGAGCAGCGCTTCGAGCGCGGCGGTGACCGCCCCGCGCGGGTGGCGCTGGCGCGGGGCGAGGCTGCCCTGGCCCAGGCGGAAGCAGCCATCCGGCGGCTGGACCGGCTGGAGCAGGCGCAGCGCGCCTGGGCCGAGGCCCTCGCCGCCGACGCCGAATTGCGGATCGCCCGCGAGCGTCTTGAGCTGGCGAGGCGCTTCCGGACCGAGGTGCAGCGCCGCGTCGACATGGCCCGCGATCCGCTCTTCGCGGGCGCCCGGGCCAGAGCCGAGCTCGCCCAGGCGGAGATCGAGTTCGAGCAGGCCGGGATCGCCGCCCGCCTCGCGCGCGCCACGCTCGGACGCTTCTGGGTCGGAGGCTCCGACTTCTCGCTCGATCCAGCCGACTTCGAAGACACCGCCCGGTCACGCGACGCGGCAGGGCCGGCCGCCACTATCGACCTTGCCGTTCCAGCGGCGCAGCGGGACATCGCCCGCGCCCGGATCAGCCTCGAACAGGCCCGGGCCACGCCGGACGCCACCTTGAGCGTCGGTGTTCGCCAGTTCTGGGACGGCCCGGAACTTGGCCTGGTTGTCGGGGGGTCCATCCCGCTTGGCCGCTATGACCGCAACGAGGGCGCCATCGAGCGGGCCCGGCTGGAGGGCGTCGCCGCCGAGGCCGACATGGCGGCGATGAAGCAGGAGCGCGAGCGCGAGATCGCCCGGCTGCAGGTCCTGCTCGCGTCGCGGGCTCTGGAGATCCGGCGCATCACGGAAGATGTCCTGCCCGAGGCTGAACGCGCCGTCGTCCAGGTTCGAGAAGGCTTCGCGCGCGGCGGCTTCACCTACAACGACGTCATCACCGCCCAGACCGCCCTGCTGTCGACCAGGGCGCGCAGGGTGGCCGTTCTCAAGCAATTCCATATCGACCGCGCCCGCCTCGACAGGCTGACCGGCGCCCACGCAGCCCTGCTCGGCCTGGAGGCCCGCCCATGATCCGTCAGAACCCCTCCCGGCGCATGATCGCCGCATCCCTGCTGGCCCTGGCGGCCGGCGTGTCGGCCTGCGCCCAGGAAAGCGGCGACGAGCACGCCAAGGGACTGGCTCCGGGGGAATACGAGCGCGGCCCGCATCGCGGTCGGATGCTGAGGGACGGCGACTTCGCGCTGGAGGTCACGATCTACGAAGAGGGGCCCGCCCCCCTGTTCCGCCTCTATCCCTACCTGAAGGACAAACCGGTTGATCCCCGCCAGGTGCAGGCGACCATAACCTTGGGGCGGACAGGGCCGAAGACGGACCGTTTCACCTTCGCGCCGGAGAACGACTACCTCACCGGTCCGGGCGTGGTGGCGGAGCCGCATTCGTTCGACGTCACGGTGACCGCCGCCCATGCCGGCAAGCAGCACCGCTGGGCCTACGCCTCCTACGAGGGCCGGACGATTATCTCCGCCGACGCCGCTCGCGCCGGGGGTGTCACGGTCGAGCGGGTCGGGCCCGCGACGCTTGGCGAGACCCTCGCCCTGACCGGCAGGGTCGAGATCACCCCCGAAGGCAAGGCAGAGGTCCACGCTCGCTACCCCGGCCGGGTCATAAGCCTGAATGTGGAACTCGGGACCCGCGTGCGTCGCGGCCAGGTCATCGCCCGCGTGGAGTCCAGCGAAAGTCTCCAGACCTATCCGGTCACCGCGCCGATCTCCGGCCTGATCGTGGCCAAGAACGTTAATGTCGGCTCGATCACCGGCGGCGGAACGCCCATGCTCATGATCGGCGATCCCACCCGGCTGCACGCCGAGTTTCTGCTCTACCCCCGCGACGCCGAACGGGTCCGCGCGGGCCAGCCGATCACCGTCAAGAGTCTGGCGGGCGACTACACCTACACGGGGCGGGTCGAGACGGTGCTGCCGTCCGCCGACCTGACCAGCCAGATCCTGATAGCCCACGTCGATCTTCCCTACCAGGGCGGCATCTGGCGTCCTGGCCTGGGGGTCTCGGGGGAGGTGCAGGTGGGGTCGACACTGGCCGCCCTCGCCGTCCGCACCAAGGCGCTCCAGCCGTTTCGCGACTTCACCGTCGTCTACGCCCGCTTCGGTACGACCTACGAGGTGCGGATGCTTGAGCTGGGTCGGCGCACGCCGGAGTGGACGGAGGTCCTGAGCGGCATCGATCCGGGTACGGAATATGTCGTGGACGGCGCCTTCCTGATCCGCGCGGACGTCGAGAAGTCCGGCGCGAGCCACGACCACTAGGGGCGCTGATCACCATGCTCGAACGCATCATCGCGCTCTCGATCCGCTTCCGCTGGATCGTCATGGCGCTCGTCGTCCTGGCCTGCGCGGTTGGCGTCTGGAGCTTCCAGCGCCTCCCCATTGACGCCACGCCAGACATCACCAACGTCCAGGTCCAGATCAATACCGAGGCTCCAGGCTTCTCGCCGCTGGAGTCAGAGCAGCGGATCACCTTCCCGTTAGAAACCGCCATCGCGGGCGTGCCGGGCCTGCAATACACCCGCTCGGTCTCGCGCTATGGCCTCAGCCAGGTGACGGTCGTCTTCGAGGACGGTACCGACATCTACTTCGCGCGCCAGCTCGTCAACGAGCGGCTGCAGGCCGCGCGCGGCCAGCTTCCCGACGGCCTGACGCCCGAACTCGGTCCCATCGCCACGGGCCTGGGCGAAATCTTCATGTACACAGTCGAGGCGGATCGCGGCGCGCGGCGGCCCGATGGCGAGCTCTACACGCCCGAAGACCTGCGGACGTTGCAGGAGTGGGTGATCCGGCCGCAGCTGCGCAACACGCCGGGCGTCACCGAGGTCAACACCATCGGGGGCTTTGAACGGCAGTATCACGTCACCCCCTGGCCGGACCGCCTCGTTGCCTACGGCGTGACCATGGCGGAGGTGGTCGAGGCGCTGAACCGCAATAACGCCAACGTCGGCGCCGGCTACGTCGAACGCTACGGCGAACAGTACCTCGTGCGTGTCCCCGGCCAGGCCGAGAGCCTGGAGGATCTCGGCGCCATCATCGTGTCCAACCGCAACGGCGTGCCGGTACGGGTCGCCGACGTGGCCGATCTGGTGATGGGCGAGGAACTGCGCACCGGCGCCGCCACCGAGGACGGCCGTGAGGTCGTGCTCGGTACTGTGTTCATGTTGGTCGGCGAGAACAGCCGCACCGTCGCCCGGGCCGTCGCCGCCCGGCTGGACGAAGCCGCCAGGGCGCTGCCCGCCGGGGTGAAGGCCGTGCCCGTCTATGACCGCACCGACCTGGTCGACCGGGCGATCCGGACGGTCGAGACGAACCTGGTCGAAGGCGCCCTCCTGGTCATTGTCGTGCTGTTCCTGCTGCTGGGAAACATCCGGGCCGCGCTGATCACGGCGGCGGTCATTCCCATCACCATGCTGATGACCATCACCGGCATGGTCCGCACGGGGGTGTCGGGCAATCTGATGAGCCTGGGGGCGCTGGACTTCGGCCTGATCGTCGATGGCGCCGTCATCATCGTCGAGAACTGCCTGCGACGCTTCGGCGAAGCGCAGAATCGGCTGGGCCGTCTGCTCAACCGCGATGAGCGGTTCGCCCTGGCGGCCTCGGCCTCCGGCGAGGTCATCCGACCGTCGCTGTTTGGGGTGCTGATCATCACCCTGGTCTATGTGCCGATCTTCGCGCTCACCGGGGTCGAGGGGAAGATGTTCCACCCGATGGCCATCACGGTCGTCATGGCCCTGACCTTCGCGTTGGTGCTGTCCCTGGCCTTCGTCCCGGCGGCCGTGGCGATGTTCGTCACAGGCAAGGTCGAGGAGAAGGAAAGCTTCGTCATGCGCGGCGCGCGGCGCTTCTACCAGCCGGCGCTGGACCTTGCGTTGCGGCTGCGCGTGGCCTTCGTCGCCATGGCGGTCGCGCTGGTCGCCATCGCCGGCCTCGGCGCCAGCCGGATGGGGTCGGAGTTCATCCCGAACCTGGATGAAGGCGATATCGCGCTGCACGCTCTGCGCATCCCCGGCACATCCCTTAGCCAGGCGGTGCAGATGCAAACGGCGCTTGAGCGGCGTATCGCCCGGTTCCCGGAGGTGGAGCGCGTGGTGGCCAAGATCGGCACGGCGGAGATCGCCACCGATCCCATGCCGCCGTCGGTCGCCGACACCTTCATCATGCTGAAGGACCGCAAGGACTGGCCGAACCCCCGCAAACCGCGCGCCGAACTGCTGGCGGAGATGCAGGCAGCCGTCGCCGAGATCCCGGGCAACAACTACGAGTTCACCCAGCCGATCCAGATGCGGTTCAACGAACTGCTCTCCGGCGTGCGGGCGGACGTCGCGATCAAGGTGTTCGGCGACGACCTTGATCAGCTCCTGGAGGTCGGCAACGCCGTCGAGGCGGTGATCAGCGGCGTCGAGGGCGCTGAGGATGTTTCCGTCGAACAGGTGACGGGCCTCCCGGTGCTCCTGATCAAGCCCGACCGGGCGGCCCTCTCGCGGCTCGGCATCAGCATGGACGACGTCCAGCAGGTCGTCTCGGCCTCGATTGGCGGCGTGGTCGCCGGCCAGGTGTTTGAGGGCGACCGCCGCTTCGACGTGGTGGTCCGTCTGCCCGAGACCCTGCGGCGGGACACCGACGCCATTGGCCGGCTGCGCATTCCCGTGCCCGGCTCCGGCGGGACAGCCTTCGTGCCGCTGGAGGAGATCGCGACCATCGCAGTGGAGACCGGTCCCAACCAGATCAGCCGCGAGGACGGCAAGCGCCGGGTGGTGGTCACGGCCAATGTGCGCGGACGCGACCTCGGCTCCTTCATCACCGAGGTCCGGGACAAGGTCGGGGCAGAGGTCGAGGTCCCGGCCGGCTACTGGATCAGCTACGGCGGCACGTTCGAGCAGCTGATCTCGGCCGCCCGGCGGCTGCAGCTGGTTGTGCCGGTGGTGCTGCTGCTGATCTTCGGTCTGCTGTTCGCGCTGTTCCGGTCGGTGAAGGACTCGGCCATCGTCTTCTCCGGCGTTCCGCTCGCCCTGACCGGCGGCGTGGCGGCCCTTGCGATGCGCGGCCTGCCGCTGTCCATCTCTGCGGCGGTGGGCTTCATCGCCCTCTCCGGGGTCGCGGTGCTGAACGGCGTCGTGATGGTCAGCTTCATCCGCACCCTCATCGCCGAGGGCAAACCCCTCGGCGAGGCGATCCGCGAGGGGGCCCTGACCCGGCTGCGGCCGGTGCTCATGACCGCCCTGGTCGCCAGTCTGGGCTACGTGCCGATGGCGTTGAATGTCGGCGCCGGCGCCGAGGTCCAGCGCCCGCTGGCGACCGTGGTCATCGGCGGGATCATCTCCTCGACCATCCTGACCCTGCTGGTGCTCCCCGCCCTCTACAGCCTCGTCCACGGCCGTTCGCCAAACCCGGACGGGGCGGGACCGGGCTGGCTGGCCCGCCTGCCCTTCACCCGGAGCAACGCATGACCGCCACGATCCCGCGATGGGCCGCCTGGCCGAGGACGCCCGCCGGTGTCTGCTTGCTGGGCCTGCTCATCCTGCTGCTCAGCGGCCTGCTGACCGCCGCCTTCGCGCACGGCGTCGCCGACGGAGACAAGGGCTACATCCAGGAAACCTCGGGCTTCCTGTTCTGGCCGTTCCTCTACCTGGGGGCCAAGCACATGGTCACCGGCTACGACCACCTGCTGTTCCTCCTGGGGGTCATCTTCTTCCTCTACCGGATGAAGGACATCGGCATCTATGTGACGCTGTTCGCCATCGGTCACTCCTCGACCCTGCTGCTGGGCGTGCTGACGGATATCAGCGTCTCCAGCTATCTGGTCGACGCCATCATCGGGCTTTCGGTCGTCTACAAGGCGCTCGACAACATGGGCGCGTATCAGCGCTGGTTCGGCTTCCAGCCGAACACCAAGGCCGCGACCTTGGTCTTTGGCCTGTTCCATGGCTTCGGCCTGGCGACCAAGCTGCAGGACTTCAACATGTCGCCGGACGGCCTGATCGGCAACCTGCTGGCCTTCAACGTCGGGGTCGAGATCGGCCAGCTTCTGGCGCTGGGCGCCATCCTGATCGTCATGGGCTTCTGGCGGAAGACGTCCGGCTTCTACCGCCATGCCTACGGCGCCAACGTCGTCCTGATGACCCTCGGCTTCATCCTGGCGGGCTATCAGCTCGCCGGCTTCTTCGTCGCCTGACCGGAGACCTGAACCATGTACAACGCCGACAAGCCCGACGCCTCCGAACTGCCCTCGACGGGCAGGCTGCTGAAGTCGACCGGCATCGCCGTGGTCGTCGCGTCCGCCCTGCTCGTCACCGTCGTCCTGCCCGCCGAGTACGGCGTCGACCCCACACGGATCGGCTCGCTCCTCGGTCTGACCGAAATGGGCCGAGTCAAGATGCAGCTGGCGCAGGAAGCCGAGGCAGAGGCAGAGGCCGGCGCCCAGGCTGCCTCGCCGCCGCCGGTCGCCAGCACCGCCGTACCGACGACGACCGCGCCGACGACGGAACCGACGGGGTCCGGCCGAACGGACGAAACCGTCATCACCCTGGCGCCCGACCAAGGTGCCGAAATCAAGCTGGTGATGGAGCAGGGCGCCAAGGTCCGCTACGTCTGGGCCAGCAGCGGCGGGCCCGTCAACTTCGACGTCCACGCGGACCGGCCCGGGACGCCCTACCACGGCTACGGAAAGGGCTCGTCCCTGCGCGAAGAGGGCGAACTCGTCGCCGCCTTCACCGGCAGTCACGGTTGGTTCTGGCGCAACCGGACCGGCGCCCCGGTGACGATTACCCTAAGGACGACCGGGACCTATACCGCGATCAAACGCGTCGTGTGAGCCGGCTCGCGAGCCCCTCATCGTTGACCGGCGACCTTGGGGCAGTGGGCTATCCCGGCTAGAGCCATTCCAATGCAGCTTGCAGCTTCTCGCCGACCAGGGTGGCCTGCGCTTTGAGCGCCTGATTATCGATGGACTGCATCGACGCGGCCGGATCGATGGCGGCGACCTCTATCAGGCAGTCGTCGGCTTCCTGAATGATGACATTGCACGGCAACATGAGGCCGACCTTGTCCTCCAGCAGCAGCGCCTCATGAGCCAGGGCGGGGTTGCAGGCGCCGAGAATGAGGTAGGGACGGAACTCGACGCCGATTTTGGTCTTGAGCGTCTGACGGATGTCGATCTCACTGATGACGCCAAAGCCCTCACGGGCGAGTGCGGCCTTCACCTTGACGACGGCCTCATCAAAAGGCCCGTCTAGCATCTTCGAGAAATAGTAGCTCATGGCGGCTCCAATCACCTGAGACACGGCGGACGATCTAGTGCGCCATGCCGCCGCAGAGGCTCTTGTCGGCCATGACTCGCTGCTCGGCGGTCAGGACGCGGTAGAGACCGGAGACGGCCGCCCGAACCTTTTGGAGCGCCTTGAGGTGCTCCTTCATCATCGCCTCATGATGCGCCAGACGCTCGGGGAGCGGCTTGGACATCATCATCGCCATCATGCCGCCTCCGGCCTTCATGCCGGGCATAGAGCCAGGCCCCATGGGCCTCGCCATGGTCATGCCGGCGGGCATGGGGTGCGCAGGGACCTTTGCTGCAGCGGCGAAGGTGTTCCACGCCTTGAGCTGCCGGTCGGTGAGATCCAGCTTTGCCTTCACAGCTGACAGGTGCTGCTCCGACAGGCCCATGCAATGCATCGGCCCCATGCCGGTCATCCCGCCCATGGCCATCATGCCGCCCTTGGCGGCGGGAGGGGCCGCCTGATCGGGAGCCGGGCCGTGATCATGAGCCGGCGCGGGCTGTTCAGCCGCATAGGCGGAGGTGGCCAACCCTAGTGCTGCAACGAGGAACAGGGGCTTGAATGACATGGACATGACGTTCGACTTTCTGGATCAGGCTGATCCCATCAGCGCAGTATCCGCCGACCTGTCCCCCTCATCCTTGATCTGTCGCAAACGCCAGGGCGGACGATCCGTTCCAGTTCCGAGAGCTACAAGATGCGCCTGCCTTTTGCCGGCTGTGGTTCGCGCTCAGACAGATGCCGCTGCCTGACAAGAATGCGTGGAACGTCTGCCTGGCCGGATCAGTCCGTCGCTGCCTGGGCAGACGAAAAGACGCCCGCGCCGTTGCTGGCGCGGGCGTCCCTTAGCTAGCGCTCGCTATCCCGCTACGGGCAGCAGGGCGATCCGCCGCCGCAGCAGGCCGCGAGGACCTCGCAGCAACTGGAAACGGCCTGGATGACCGTGTCCGGCGAGGCCGCGAAAGCCGCGCCGGCGGAGCCGAGCAGCAGCAGGGTGGCGGTGAGAACGATACGTTTCATAGCGATAGTCCTTGTTGAATTGATGGATGATCTTGTCTGTCAGACCGCCCATCGGGGAGGCGGCACGGCGGGATCGACCTCGATCCCATCGAGCGTGTGTCGCTCCCTCTCGAAGAAAACCTCGTACGCGATGCGTACCGGCTCCGTTACCTGCGGCCCCACCTGCGGCGCGAGCCGACAGCCAACCGCACAATCGAGCTGTGGCGCGCGCGCGCCCTGTCCCTGATGATCGTCGCCGGCCATTGGCGTCATAATCATCGCGTCGCACTCTGCGCTCTGGGCTTGCGCCATGCAAAGGGGAGCGGCCAACAGCACGGTCGCGCTGACAAGGCCCAGCAGAAGACGCAGGAAGGCGCCACCGAACAAGCGGTGCTTCGCAGAGGCAGAGAGGCGATTCAGCTGCCGCATCACATCAATGGCTGATGTTTCGACTCGGAACGGGATTTCGCGCAAGAAGTCATCGTCGGCCTGGCCCTCCAACGACTATACGGCGCTCGCACGGGCATCCCTCATCAGAGACGCCCGCGCGCCGGTCCTACAGGCGAACCGCCCTCAGCCTCAGCGCGTTGCCGATGACGCTGACCGAGGAGAGCGCCATGGCCGCCGCCGCGATGGCCGGCGACAGCAGCAGGCCGAATACCGGGTAGAGGACGCCTGCCGCGATGGGGACGCCGCCAATATTGTAGATGAAGGCGAACACCAGATTCTGCCGGATATTGCGCATGACGGCGCGGGAGAGCGTCCGCGCCTTCAGGATGCCCGTGAGGTCTCCCCTCAGCAGGGTGACGCCGGCGCTCTCGATGGCGACGTCAGCGCCCGCCCCCATGGCGATGCCGACATCGGCCGCCGCCAGCGCGGGAGCGTCGTTGACGCCATCCCCGGCCATCGCCACCACCCGGCCCTCACCGCGAAGGCGCTGGACCACCGAAGCCTTGTCCTTGGGCAGCACCTCCGCCGCCACTTCCGTGATCCCCAGATGATCGGCTACCGCGCGGGCTGTGGTCTCGTTGTCGCCGGTCATCATGACGATGCGCAGGCCGGCGGCCTTCAGTTCGTCAATCGTCGCCCGCGCGTTGGCCTTGATCGGGTCGGCGATGCCGATGAGGCCGCCGAGCGCGCCGTCCAGGGCCACGAAGACCACCGTGGCGCCTTGCCGGCGCAGAGCGTCCGCGTCGACCTCAAGCGGCGAGATATCGGCGCCCTGCTCCTGAACGAACGACCGGCTGCCGATGGCGATCTTGCGGCCATCCACCACGCCGACCACGCCGCGACCAACCGGAGAGTCAAAGTCGGTCGCCTCCGCGAGGGTGACGTTCTCATCCTTGGCCGCCCGCAGAATGGCGTCGGCGAGGGGGTGTTCACTGCCGCGCTCAAGACTGGCGGCAAGACGGAGAAGCTCCAGCCGGTCAAGGCCGGCCACGGGCTGCAGGGCGGTCACCGCCGGTCGTCCCTCGGTAAGGGTTCCCGTCTTGTCGACGACCAGAGTGTCGACCTTCTCGAAGCGTTCGAGGGCTTCGGCGTTCTTGATGAGCACCCCGGCCTGGGCGCCCCGTCCGACGCCGACCATGATCGAGATCGGCGTGGCCAGTCCCAGCGCACAGGGACAGGCGATGATCAGCACGGACACCGCGGCCACCAGCGCGTAACTGAACCGGGGATCAGGCCCGACAGCCGCCCAGGCGGCGAAGGCGAGCGCGGCGACCGCGATCACCGCCGGCACGAACCAGCCGGAGACCTGGTCGGCCAGCCGCTGGATCGGGGCGCGACTGCGCTGGGCCTGGGCGACCATCTGCACGATCTGAGACAGCAGGGTGTCGGCGCCCACCTTGTCGGCGCGCATGACAAACGAGCCGGTCTTGTTGATCGCCCCGCCGATGACGGCCTCGCCGACCGTGCGCGTGACCGGCATGGACTCGCCGGTGACCATGGACTCGTCGAGCGCCGCGCGGCCCTCGACGATCTCGCCGTCGACCGGGACCTTTTCGCCCGGACGCACCCGCAGGCGATCCCCGACGACGATGAGGTCCAGAGTAGCCTCCTCATCGGTTCCGTCCGGACGGACGCGTCGGGCTGTCTTGGGCGCCATGTCGAGCAGGGCCTTCAACGCCCCGGAGGTGCGTTCACGCGCGCCCAGCTCCAGCACCTGGCCGAGCAGCACCAGCGTGGTGATCACCGCCGCCGCCTCGAAATAGACGGGCACGCTGCCATCGCTGCTGCGGAAGGCGTCGGGGAAGATGTGCGGGGCCGCGACCGCGACGACGCTGTAGAGCCATGCAACGCCGACGCCCATGGCGATGAGCGTGAACATGTTGAGGTTGCGGGTCTTGAGCGAGGCCCAGCCACGCTCGAAGAACGGCCAGCCGGCCCAGAGCACGACCGGCGTCGCGAGCGCGAACTGGATCCAGTTCGACCACTGGCCGGACAAGAAGTGATGCAGGTCGAAGAGATGTCCGCCCATTTCCAGGACGAACACCGGGAGACTGAGCGCGACCGCCACCCAGAGGCGGCGCGTCATGTCGGCGAGCTCGGGATTGGGGCCGCTGTCGGCCGTGATCGTCTCCGGCTCCAGCGCCATGCCGCAGATCGGGCACGAGCCCGGGCCGACCTGGCGGATCTCCGGGTGCATGGGGCAGGTGTAGATCGTCCCCGGAGGGGCGGGCGGATCTTCGGCGCGATCCTTGGCGAGGTACTTCTCGGGGTCAGCGGTGAATTTCGTGTGGCAGCCGGCGGAGCAGAAATGGAACGCCTCGCCGTTGTGCGCGGCGTGGTGAGGTGTGGTCGCGGGATCAACGCTCATGCCGCAGACAGGGTCGGTCACGGTGTTCGCCGACTTTGGCTTCCCGCCACAGCAGCTGTGGCCCTCGTGAGCGCCGTGTTGATGGTCGTGTTGCTTATGAACGCTCACGCCAACCTCCCTTTTGATCGCGGACTAACAATACCCCCTAGGGGCATCCAATGGGCCATTTGCTATACCCCCATGGGGTACTTGTCAATTACCCCGTGGGGGTATATCTATGCAGGTCCGGGAGAGGCTCCATGCACCGCACGAACAAAACCAGTCTGCAGAACCGCCTTAGCCGCGTCGAAGGCCAGGTGCGCGGCATCGGCCGGATGGTCGAAGAGGATCGCTACTGCATCGACATCCTCACCCAGCTCACCGCGGTGCGCGCCGCGCTGACCAAGGTGGAACATGAACTCCTGAGGGAGCATATCGATCACTGCGTCAGCGCCGCCTTTGCGTCCGGCGACGCCGAAGAGCAGCGCGCCAAGGCCGATGAGCTCGTGACGCTCCTGCAAAGGTCGTTGCGATGACCAGCGCACCCTCTGTCCAAGGGCTCACCCTGCCCTGCCCTCGCGCGCGTGAGGGATCGCCCATCTGGATGCGTATCGTCAAAGGGGTGCAGGAGGTGCGCCGCTTCATGGATACGCTCGAACAAGCCTTGGGCTCACTGCGCGCCTCGACCGGGGCGCCCGCGCTGGACGACCTGGAGGACAAGGTCTGGAGTCGCGTCCGGCACGCGAGGGCAGACGCCGCGTCTGAGCGCCAATGGCGCAGGGCGCAGGTGCTGGCCGCCTGTCTCGCGCTGGTCACCGGCGTCGCACTCGGCGGGGCCGAAGCCACCGCCCTCATGCGCACGGCGCAACCGTCTGCCTCACTGACCGCGCCAGCGCTCGCGCCGTCGCAACTCCTGGAGGGTCGAGGATGAAACCCGGCCTCCGCAATCTCCTGATCACCATCGCGCTCGTCGTGGTCGCGGCCGGCGGCGCGGCGTGGCTCTGCGCCCGCTACGTTGTGAGCCATCACGCTCAAGGCCCGTCACTCCACGACATGGTCCACAAGAGCCTCGACCTCACGCCCGACCAGTCACGTCGGCTCGATGAAATTGAGAAAACCTATGCCGTGGAGCGCGGGCACCTGGAAAATGAGGTTCGCGCCGCCAATCGCGAGCTGGCGACCGCCATCCGGAAGGGCGAAAAGGACTCGCCCGAGCTGAACGCGGCCATCGATCATCTGCATATGGCCATGGGCGCGCTGCAGAAGGCCACGATCGGGCATGTCTTCGACATGCGCGCTGTCCTGACGCCCCAGCAGGCCAGGAAATTCGACGCCGAGATTACCTCGGCGCTTACCGAAGAGGGACGGTGAGCGCGGCTTCCGAGCCGCAGGATTCCGAGCTTGCCGCCAGCGCGGTCGCGGGCGACGAGCGCGCCTTCTCGTGGCTGATGCAACGGCACAAGGATGGGCTGTACCGCTTCATTCGCCGCTATACGGGCGACGCCGAGGAGGCATACGACCTTCTGCAGGAGAGCTTCACCGCCGCCTGGGGGGCGTTGAAGCGCTACGACCGGGCGCGTTCGTTCCCGACCTGGCTGCGCCGCATCGCGCTCAACAAGTGCCGGGACTGGTCGCGACGCAGAACGGTGCGTCGCTGGCTCACCCGCAACGAGGGCCTCGACAGCCGGACCGGCCAGAACCTGGCCGCGGATGAGCCTTCGCCGGAAATGACTGTCTCCGATCAGGAGCAGCTGTCGCGTCTTGATCGCGCCATCGCGAACCTGCCGCCAGGGCTCAAGGAGCCGTTGATCCTCACCGCGCTCGAAGGCCTGTCGCAGGACGACGCGGGCAGGCTCCTGGGCCTGAGTGCCAAGGCCGTCGAGCTGCGGGTCTATCGCGCGCGCAAAGCGCTTTCTTCTGCCCTGTCGCTTGAGGACGCCTAGGATTTACGTGGCCGGGGCTGCGCGCGACGACCAGTGGATGTGGGCGATGCGCCAGCCTTCCTTGGTCTTCTTCAGAACCATCGTCTCCGTGGTCAGGCGATCGACCTTTTTGCCGTCGTAGGTCCCGGTCGTGCGCCCCTGCGTGAGCACCCAGGCGATTGCGCCCTTCACTGTCGAGCGGCGGCTCGCGATCGTGTCCGTCATTCCCTGGCTGTAGGCGATGTCTCCGGGCAGATGGGCCTCGACATACTCGGCCTTGGAGGACTCCGCGCCGCCCTGCTCGAAGATCACTGCGTCATCGAGCAGGAGATCGGCCACCCCCGCCGCATCGGCCCGTCCCATGGCGGCATGGAAGGCGTCGACCACGAGGACCGGAGCGCTCTGTGACGCGGCGGCGACCGTAGCCGGAGCAACGGCGACCGCTACTGGCGAGGCGATAAGCAAGATGCTCAGGGCCAGAAGGCGAAGCGACATGATTTCCCCCCAGTATGTCAGTGCGGACTAAGAGTAGCGGGCAAAGACGGCGGTCGCGCCATCCTTCTTCACCAGCAGGACATCGTAGGGCTCGCGCGATCCGTCCGGCATTTCCATGCCGGGCGAACCGATCGGCATGCCGGGGACAGCGAGACCGCGGGCCTTTGCCGCTTCACGCAGCAGACGCTTGATGTCGTCGGCCGGCACGTGGCCTTCAATGAAGTAGGGGCCGACCACGCCGGTATGGCAGGAGCCGAATTGCGGCGGCAGACCATAGCGTGACTGCAGCGCCGTTCGGTCCGCGCTCGCCACGACCGTGGCGGCGAACCCCGCCTTCCTGAGATGCTCTACCCACACCGTGCAGCAACCGCAGCCGGGGTCCTTGTAGACCGTGATTGCCTGCGAAGCTGCGCTCGCGGGCTTGCATGATGCGAGCAGAAGCCCGGCCGGCACAGCGAGAAAGATCCGGCGCGTTGCTAGAACCATGTCCGCACCCCGACGATGAAGCTGGTCTCTGTGTCGTCTTCGCCGGCCGCCTTCGCATAGTCCGCGGTCCCACCGAACTTGCGACCGTAGGTGACGCCGACATAGGGCGAGAACTCGCGGGTCACCTGGTAACGAAGCCGCAGGCCAAGTTCGAGGTCGGTCACACCCGAGCCGAGTTCGAGTTCGGGGATGTCCCGGGCGGAGAGGTTCACTTCCGCGCCTGGCTGCAAGATCAGCCGCTGTGTCAGGCGCAGATCGTAGCTGCCCTCGAGCCGGGCGAACGCCTCGCCTTCGTCCGAGAGGAACAGCGCCGCCTCCGTCTCGAACCAGTACGGCGCGAGCCCTTCGACGCCGACCGTCAGGTACGTCCGCTTCGGGCCGTCCTGAAGGTCCTGCCGCAGGCCTGCCTGCAGGTCGAAGTAGGGCGAGATCGCCCGGGAATAGAGCAGCTGCACCTCGGCCGCCTCGAGATCGCCGTCGGCGCCCTCGCCTTCCGACTTCACCACCAGGCGGTTGGCGTCGCCGCCCCACCAGGCTTCGCCGCTCCAGGCGAAGCCGTCCTCGCCGTCGCGCACGCGCCACTCGGCCTGATCGATGAGCACCATCCAGGTGCTGGAGCCGCCATGTTCTATCCGGAGCTGGTCTCGCGAGGGCTGCATGGCGACCGAACCGAAGATGGCGTCGGCCGGATGATCGGTCGGGGCCGGCGGCGGGGGCTCGCTGCCGACGTCTTCGTCCATTTCACCATGCGCGCTGTGGTCCATGCCCTCCATGGACGACATGCCGTCCATGGGCGCCGTCGGAGCGTCCCCGGGCGGCAGTTCGGTCGGCCAGTCCATCGCCGGCATCGCGTCGTCTTCCGGCGCGCTCTCCGGCGTCGACGCGGGTGCCGGAATCGCGGCTTTGGGCGCGGGCTGCGCCGGCATCGGATGGTGGGGGTGATGCTGCGCGAAGGCCGGCGTCGCGAACACCAGGCCCAGGGCGGCCAGACAGGCGGCGCGTCTCATCGGGCGACCTCCGTCATCGGGCGCACACTCACCACGCGGAACATGCCAGCGTGCATGTGGTAGAGCATGTGGCAATGAAACGCCCAATCGCCCGGCGCATCCGCGGTGAAGTCGAAGGTGACCTTGCCACCGGGGGCGACGTTCACCGTGTGCTTCCTCGGATGCCAGCCCTTGGGCCCGGTGAGCAGCTCGAAGAAATGCCCGTGAAGATGGATCGGGTGGGCCATCATCGAGTCGTTCACGAGCGTAACGCGCACCCGTTCGTTCAAGCGGAACGGGATCGGCCTGGTCACTTCCGAGAACTTCTCCCCGTCGAACGACCACATGAAGCGCTCCATGTTGCCGGTCAGGTGCAGCTGCAGCGCGCGGCTCGGCGTGCGCGTATCGGGGTTGGGATCGAGGGCTTCCAGGTCCTTGTAGACCAGCACCTTGTGACCGACGTCTTCGAGACCTTGACCCGGCTCGCCGGTTCGATCCACCGGCATGGGTGAAATGGTCTGGACGCCAGGCCCCATCTTCACCTGGGGTGCGTTGTCGGGATTGCGCATCGACATGTCCATGCCGGACATATCCATCTGCATGCCGCCGTTGGGCCCATGGTCCATGCCCTCCATCGAACCGTGCATGGACATGTCCATCCCCATGTCCTTCATGGTCCCCAGCGGGCGGGCCCGCAGGCGCGGGACGGCAGCCGCCATGCCCGGACGGGGCGCCAGCGTGGCCCGGCCCATGCCGGAGCGGTCCACGGCTTCGGCGACCAGCGTGAAGGCCTTGTCCTCGGTCGGCTGTACGACGACGTCGTAGGTCTCGGCGACCGAGATCTGGAATTCCTCCACATCGACAGGCTTCACATTCAGGCCGTCCGCCTGGACCACCTTCATCGACAGGCCCGGAATGCGGACGTTGAAAATGGTCATCGCCGCCGCGTTTATGAAACGCAGCCGCACCCGCTCGCCCGGATTGAACAGCGCCGTCCAGTTGTCCTCCGGACCATGGCCGTTGATGAGGAAGGTGTAGACCGACCCCGTGACGTCCGAAACGTCCGTCGGGTCCATCCGCATCGCGCCCCACTCGAGGCGGTCCTTGAGCGGCTGATCCTTCCCGGCGAGCAGGCCGGCGACGGTCTGCTTCTGGGTGTTGAAGACGCCAGCCTGCGCCTTCAGCTTCTTGAAGATCTCGTGCGGGTGCATGAACGCGAAGTCCGAGAGCACCACCACGTACTCCCGGTCGAAGGCGACGGGGTCGGCGTCTTTCGGCTCGATGATCAGTGGACCGTAGTGGCCCTCCTGCTCCTGCAGCCCGGAGTGGCTGTGGTACCAGTAGGTGCCCGCCTGAACGACCGGGAACTCGTAGACGAAGGTCTCGCCAGGCTTGATGCCGGGGAAGCTCACACCCGGCACACCATCCATGTGGAAGGGCAGGATCAGTCCGTGCCAGTGGATCGAGGTGTCCTCGTGTAGATCATTGGTCACCACGATGCGGGCGATCTGGCCTTCCTTCAGGCGAATGAGCGGGCCCGGCACCGTCCCGTTGATGGTGACGGCGTGACCCTGGCGCCCGTCAACCGGCCATTGCGTGTGACCGATCCGCAGCGCGATGTCGGGGCCGGCGAGCGACGGCAGGTCGCGCACCAATCCCGTGGCGCCGCTTCTGGCCCAGGCCGGGAACAGGCTTGTCACGGCGAGGCCGGCTCCCAACAGGCCTGAGTTCAGGAGTAATCTACGACGGGCCAGATCAGTCATTCAGAACCTCGGGTCTTCGGTCCGCTTGGCCGAAGTTAAAGTGCATCAGGATGCGTCTTTTCGTACGCACGCCGGCCGCGCGCCCTCACGGGCGACAGCCGATCAGAACTTGAAATGGCCCGCGCCGTGGGTGACCTCGGCGCCGAAATAGGCCTGGACAAGGATGAGCACCACCGTGAGGGCGAGCGCGGCTTCGTAGCCTCGCCCACCCAGCCGGCGGGCCGCCTGTTCAGCCGGGCGTTTGAGCTGCCAGAGCGCGAGGATCAGGAAGGGCAAGGCTGTGCCCAGCCAACGATGGATCGCCAGCGCGCTTTCGTCATCGGCCGCCGGCATGCCGGCGCTCGCCCAGCCGAGCGGCGCCGCCGCGAATGCGCCGAGCGTCGCAACGCCGAGGAGAAGCTTGTTGCTCGCGGCATAGAGCGGCTGACGGCGCAGCGCGGCGGCCGCTTCCAGAAGACCAACGGTCAACACCAGCGCGATCGGGAAGTGAATGACGGCGGGGTGCCACATGCCAAGCCAGGCGAGCAGGCGACCCAGGAAGGTTTTCGGCTTGTCGTGCGACATCTGCATGTCGCCTTCCGTAGGCCATGCCATCTCGGTGACCGCCATGTCGTCCGGCGCCGGGGCGCTATCACTCGCCCCCGGAGCGGAAGCGACCGCTTCCGCGGGCGGGCTAACCGACGCCGCCGCATGAAGCGGCGCGACCGAAACGGTCATCGCCATCAGCAGGGCGAACACGCCCACCTTCAGGGTCCGGAACACCATCGCGCCCGTCTCTCCAATGCCGAGGGGGCGCGCCGCGCCCCCTGGCGGATCAGATCACATGGATCTGGGTCACGACGGGTTTGCCGCCCACGTTCTTGAGCACGAAGTGAACCTTCTTGCCGACGGTCACCCCGTTGAGCACCGCGGCGCTCTCGACCTTGAACTTCATGGTCATGGGCGGCCACTTCAGGGCCGGCATCGGCCCGTGGGCGATGGTGATCGTGCCCGCCTTGGCGTCGATGGCCTTTACGATGCCCTGACCTTCGGCGGCCTGCGGCACCGGGGCGTGATCTTCGCCGGGATGCGCCGCGGCCGGCATCGTGACGGCGGTGGTGGACATGATCGCGGCGACGGCGGCGATCATCAGCTTGGTTTTCATGAACTGCTCCTGCATTCAATTTCAGGTCGTGTGCGCGGCTGAAGGTAGATACGCAGCGCCGGCCCGCATCCCTCGAAATGGTCGACAAACGGTCGTTCTGGCTGTCTCCAACGAGTCCGGCCCGGGCCGAATGGATGGCGAGCGCGCGCCATTGAGATCGCGGTGCGACGACGCCTTCAAGGAGCTGCTGAGGATGGAGCCGGATCGTGGCACGACCAATGTTCGCAACACGACCTCCCGCCACTGGCTGCGCTGGCTGGAGCCCTCCAATCGATGCCTTGTCCCACTCACCGCCTTCAGCCAACCGGACCAGGTCGGCGGCTCCCTGAAGCCGGTCTGGTTCGCCCTCGCCGAAGATCAGCCCCTCGCCTTCTTACCGGTATCGAGGTGCAGGGGTGGACCTGCGTGCGCAAGATCAGGGACAGCCCGGAGACCCTGAACCTGTTCGGCTTCCTGACCACCGACGCCAACTCCGAGGTGGCGCAGGTCCACAGCAAGGCGATGCCGGTGATCCTGACCACCGAGGAAGAGCGCGACGTCTGGATGCGCGCGCCGTGGAGCGAGGCGAAGGCGCTGCAGCGGCCGCTGCCGGATGGGACGCTGGCGGTGCTGGCATCGGCCACGCCCGGCTAGAGCGGATGGCGTCAGCTACGCGCCAAGAACGGGCGCTGGGCGGCTCCCAGACGCCAATTCTCTGCGCAAGTTCGAACCACTGAGTCCGGCGGTACATTGGCGAGAACGATGGCAAGGCAAGTCCCGCTAGGCGCTGCCGCACCAAGGCGCCGCAGCGCCGAGGCTGTTTTTGCATAAGGTTTGGCTGCCGTTACTTCTGCTCCGCAGCAGCGGCGGCCAGGTCCCGGGCCTCGATCACGTCCACCGCATCTCGCAGGGGCTTTAGCGACAGGCGGAGCAGGACAAGTGCGCAGGGCATGGCCAGGCAGACGACGACGGCCATCGAGTAGCCGACCATCAGATCGTCGCGGAACACGTAGTCCGTCAGCACCGCGACGAGCAGCGGACCCGTGGAGCCGCCTATTACAGTCAGGCAGAACAGGAAGACCGAGACGATCTGACCTCGCAGGTTGCCCGGGACGATCAACTGGATGGCGGCCGACATGAAGACGATGGTCGGCAGGGCCACGACCTGCAGGATCCCGTAGCAGATCATGAACACGATGGCGTTGGGGATGAAGAAGGTCACCGCCGCGATCGGCAGGCAGCCCATGAGCAGCCAGGTGTAGAACCGGACGTAAGCGTCCTTGCCGCCGCGGGTGAACAGCCAGTCCACGAGCGCACCCTTGAACACCAGGGTCAGGGCGGCGGCCATGCTGACGGCCCCGAGGATCGGCCCGTACTGCAGCGGCGACCATTCGAAGCGCCGGGCGATGTAGGTCGGCGCCCAGGCGGCCAGGGCGAAGGAACAGACCGCCATGAGCGAGAAACCCAGGAGCATCGGAATCAGAAGCCGGCGCTGCGACTTCAGGAAGCCGACGATGTTCTCGGTCGGGACCCCATCCTTCTTGACCACGGAGGTGCGCGGCGGCTCGCGGAAGGTGAAGACCAGTGCGCCGATCATGATCGAAGGGATGCCGGTCAACAGAAACACGATCCGCCACGGCTCCATCTCGCCGATGCCCGGCAGACCCATCTGCCAACCGGCGGTCACTCCGATGGCCACGCCGCCGATCGTGTAGGCGCTGGCTGTCCCGAGCTTGGCCGCGGTGTTGTAGATGGCGCTGGCCGTGCCGAAGAGATTGCGCGGGAACTTGTCGGCCATGAGTGAATAGGCGGCCGGAGAAAGGGAAGCCTCGCCGATACCGACACACATGCGGGCGATGAACAGCGCGACGAACCCGCCGGCGAAGGCGGAGGCGGCGGTGGCGAGTCCGAACAGCGCCGCGCCGAGAAAGATCAACCAACGACGCGGAAAGTTGTCGGCGACCCAGCCCAGCGGCAGGCCGAAGACCGAATAGAACAGGGCGAAGGCCGGACCCAGGATGAGGCCGATCTGCACATCCGTGAGATCGAGGCTCTCCTTGATATGCGGCACCATGATGGTGATGACGTAGCGATCAATGAACGAGAACAGATACAGCCCGAACAGGACCGCGAGCATCCACCAGGCCCCGGGCGTGGCCTTCTGGGCAGCCGGAACAATGCCTGTGACAGGCTCGGCGCTGGCGAGGGTCATGGTGCGTTCCTGATCGGACGAGAGACTGTCGGGGTCATGAGGCGACAAGTTGTGGTCGGCGGGACATCAGGGGCACGCCCATGGCGCGGGCGCTACGCTCGACCGCCTCGCGCTCCGCATCGAGCTGGGACAAGCGGTCGCGGTAGAGATCCTGCAGCCGCAGGCGGCGCGCTTCGTCCTGGCCCTCGCCGAGGCGGAGGAGCTCGCGGATCTGCGGAATGGTCAGGCCGGCGTCGCGCGCAAGGCCGATAAAGGCAAGGTGGTCGAGGGTTGCGCGGTCATAACGCCGCGCGCGCCGGGCCGTTCGCATCGACTGAAGCAGTCCTGACTCTTCATAAAACCGGATGGCGCGGCTGGTCAGACCCGTTCGCCGCACAGCCTCGCCGATTCCCACGTCTGGTGTTTGCAGTGCTCGCACCATGAGAGCATCCCTTCGAGTTCGGCCTTCAGGCGACGATGACGCCGCCGTCCGGGTTGGACGCGTATAGGCGCTCCACGACCTGGGCCCTTCGGCTCAGGGTGGCGCGCTGGTTGATGTAGCCCTTCTCGGCGATCTCTTCGCCTGTCGGCGGCTGGTCGAGCACGACCAGTCGGGCGACCCTGCGGGATGAGCCGCCGGCGACCTCATTGTGCGCCCTGAGCCGCTCGGCCAGATAGGCTACGACGGCCGGAGCCGTCGCCAAGGCGGCCAGGGGACTGTCCGCAGGCAGGCCGGCGAGTTCGGCCGTCTCGGCGCGACGGACCCAGGCCAGCACGGCGATGTTGTCGCGGTTCTCGCCGGCGATGACGCAATCCTCGACCAGCGGCGCCAGAGCCTCGATCAGGGCCAGGCGCAGGGGGCCGACGGAAACCCATGTGCCGGTGGCCAGCTTGAAGTTCTCGGTGACGCGGCCGTCAAAGTAGAGACCGCGCGCGGGGTCGGCGGGATCGACGAAGCGCGCCGCGTCCCCGGTGCAATAGAAGCCTTCTTCGTCGAACGCCTTGGCGGTGGCTACAGGGTTGTCGAGGTAGCCCGGTGTGATGGTGTCGCCCTTCGCCCGGACCTCAAGCTTGTCGCCGACCGGGGCCAGCTTCACCGTGATGCCCGGGAAGGGCAGGCCGATCGGGCCAGTGAAGTCGAGCGGCTCCGACACGATGGTCACACCCTGGGTCTCGGTCGAACCGTACTTTGTGATGATCGGGATGCGCTGCCCGGTGGCGGCGATCGCCAAGGCCTGCAGCCGGTCGAAGAGGTCCTGCGACAGCCCGGCCGTGGAATAGTTGAGGTAGCGAAGGCGCGAGAAGAAGTGATCTCGAAGACCGGCGTCCGCCTCCATGGCCGCGACGAGATGCGAGAAGAAGATCGGACTGGAGCCGTACTCTCGCGGAGCAATTTCGCGCAGGTTCCGAAGCGTCTCATCGAACATGCCCGCGACCGGCTTCCCTTCATCGATGTACAGGCAGGCCGCGTCGTTGATGACATCGCCGAACAGGATGTTGCTTGCACCCACATGGCTCCACGGAAGCCATGAAAGGTAGGATTCGCCCTCGCCACCCTCGTCGTGGATGTAGAGGGCGTCATGCTGGGCGATCACCGCGGTAAGCATGCGCTGGGTCTGGATCACGCCCTTGGGCGCTCCTGTCGAGCCCGAGGTGAAGATCGTCTTGGCGAAGGTGTCTGGCGTGATCGCGTCGCGAGAGGCGTCGACATCGGCGGTCGACCGGGTGGCCAGAAGTGTCGCCAGCGGGGTCGCGGCCAAGGACTTCGGCGGCGTGATCGTGACCACCTCGACCCCGTCGAGGGGCAGTGAGGCCAGCGCCGCCTCGTAGGCTTCACCGGCGTCGGCGAAGATCAGCTTCGGCCGGCACAGGTCGAAGACGTAGCGCAGCTTGACGAAGTCGCTCGAGAGCAGGGAGTAGCCCGTGGAGATCGGCGCGAACGGCGCCCGGGCGGCCTGGGCCGCCATCATGACCAGGCCGTGTTCGATGGACGGGCCGGAGATGACCATCACGCCGGCATCGGGGCCGAGGCCACGGTCGAGGAAGGCCTGGGTCAGGGCGGCGATCTTCGCCTGCGCATCGCGGTAGGTGATCCTGCGCCAGTCGCCCCAGCCGCTGCCGCTGCCGCCCAGCGGCTCACGCTTGGCGATGAAGGGGCGATCAGGAAACTCCGTGGCGCGGGCCTCGAACAGGTGGGGGATCGAGCGCCATGCCGTCGGCATCGCGTAGTCCTGCTCGATGATGAAGGAGCCGTCGGCGCGCCCCTGGCAGGTGACTTTTGGCTTCCGGATCGGGAGCGGGCGATACCCGGGACGGGCAATATCGAGAGCCATGTCGGAGTCTGAAGCCTGTACGCCGGAGAAAAAGGACCGGGCGCGACGAATGGGATCCGCCGCGCCCGAAGGAGGAGTCAGGGAGCTACCACTTGTACTTGAGTTCGACGCCGACAGTCCGGGGCTTGGCCAGCACCTGATTGGTGGCCGTCGGAGAGACAACCATGGTCAGGCTGTATTCCTCATCGAGGAGGTTCTCACCCCAGAGGGCGACACCGAACCGTTCGTCGGGGGAGGTCCAGGCGACCTCGCCGTTGACGAGCCAGACGGCGGGTTCCTCAAAGTAGTTCAGCGTGTCCCAGTACGACTTGCCCTTGTAGTAGGCGTTTCCGGTGAACACGAAGTCCCCGACCGACGTCGGGATCGTGTAGTCGCCGCCCAGGTTCACCGTCAGGAACGGCGTCCGGATGATGTCGTTGCCGGTCACGTCACAGAAGGAGGAGCGGTTTCCGCCGACACGGGGGCCTGTGCCGTCGATACAAGGCGTGGCCGCCGGGGGGTTGGTTGTCGTCTGCGGAATGTACACCAGCGAGGCGCCGAAATCCTCGTACTCGCCGTGCAGCCAGGAGACGCCGACCCGGAGGTTCAGGTTGTCCGACGCGCGGATGGTGGCGTCGCCCTCTATGCCGTAGATCTTGGCGCCGCCGGCGTTCTGGAGACCGGAGCTGAGGGTGATCGGGTCACGGACGTTGCTCTGCAGATCCTGGTAGTCGGTGTAGTAGGCGGCGACGTTGAGCCTGAGCCAGTTGGTCGGGTCGGACTTCATGCCCAGTTCGTACTGGGTGACCGTCTCCGGATTGACCGGCTTGGTGCCGGCGACATTGGTCGCACTGGCGTTGAAGACGCCGCTCTTGAAGGCCTGTCCGGCCTTGGCATAGAGGTTGAGGCGCGGGTTCGGCTGATACTGGATGACCAGATTGGGCGTGAACTGCTCGAAAGTCGCCTCGTTGGCGAGGTAGGTGAAGACCGTGACCCCGACTCTCGAACTGTAGTCCTTCTTTTCGCTGGTGTACCGGCCGCCGAGCGTGACCTTCCACTCGTCGTTGAACTCATACGTCCCTTGTCCGTAGATGGCGTAGGAGTCCGTGCGGATGTTCGGGCGCGTGCGGCTGACGTTCTGGGCGCCGACAACGCCCGCCAGCGACACCGACCGGCTGTAGGTCGTGCTGTACGGGCTCATGCCCGAATTGTCGCGGAAATAGACGCCGCCGAGAATCCAGCTGAACGCACCTTCGCCGGTCGAGGTCGCGTACACCTCCTGGTAGAGGTTGTCCGACACCTGCACGTAGGTGAGCGTGGCCAGCTCAAGCGGCGTGCCGTCGGAGTCGGCCTTGATGCGCAGCTTGTTGTCCGCGAAACCTGTCACAGAGGTCAGGGTGAAGGCGTCGAAATTGAAGATGCCAGTCACCGAAGCCGTCGCGCTGCGCAGCTTGTTGTAGGGCTTGTAGGACAGTGACGACCTGTAGTCGGCGGTCGTCACCGGGTTGCCAGGCACCCGGGCGCCCGTCGTGTTGCCGTCGACCTGCCGGTAGGCCTCGCCGGTGCTCGCCGAGTTGTTGGTGTAGCCGACAGCCAGCCGGAGCTGGAAGAAGTCGTTCGGCGTGTAGACGAGCTTGGAGCGCAGGGCGACGTCCGACACATGGGCGTAGCTGTCACCCCTCAAGACATCCTTGATGTAGCCGTCGTCGCGTGTGCCGACGACCGCGAAATCAGCGGCGAGAACATCGGTGCCGCCGCTGACGTACAGCTTGCCGATCATCTCCTCGAACGTGCCGTAGCTCAAGCTGACGCGGCCGCTGAAGCCCGGGCCCGGGGTCTTGGTGATGATGTTGATCGCGCCGCCGGTGGCGTTCCGTCCCAGCAGGGCGCCCTGGGGCCCCTTCAGCACTTCAATGCGCTGGATGTTGTTGAACTGCATGTCGGCGCCGGCGATGAACGACTGGTACACGCCGTCGATGTAGATCGGCACGACCGACTCGTCGCCCGCTCCAACGCCGCGTACGCCGATCCCGCGGATCGTTGGCTGGGGCGAGAACACCGATTGGGTGAAGTTCAGGCCGGGCGTGATCTGCGAGAGCTCCTTGGAACCCTCGATGCCCAGGCGTTCCAGCTGTTCGCCGCTGAAGGCGCTGATCGCGGCAGGTACGTCCTGAAGCTTCTCCTCACGGCGGTTCGCCGTGATGATGATCTCTTCGACCTGGGTTTCAACCGGCGCGGCCTGGGCCGATGCCAGCTGCGGAAACGCCATTGCCGCCGCCGCGGCTGATGCAAACAGCAGGATGGTTCGCGAATGGCGGCGGACCTGGTGGAGACGCTGGTTCATAGTTCCCTCCCGTATCGGCGCAGATGACCCGCGCGGGAGGCGTCAGGGATCGTCGACGGGCTTGAGCCCATCTTGCTCCTGATTGTTTCCTACCCGCGAGGGCTGACGCCCTTCTTTTTGATAATCTCACGGTGAAGCAGGTCCGCGGGGTTTGCAAATATGTATAACTAATAAAACTATTTCTAAATCCCATGGATCGGCGTATGAATGGCTCCTGCCTATCGCTCACCCTGCGGATTGCTGATCAATGCCCTTCGATCCAAGGTTGGCGCTGACCTTCGTGGCGGTCGCCGAAGAGCTCAATTTCACCCGCGCCGCGGAACGGCTGGGCGTGGCCCAACCCTGGGTCTCCGAGCAACTCCGGAGACTTGAAGAACAGGTCGGCTTCCGGGTCCTCGCACGAACTTCCCGCAAGACCGAGCTTACCGTCGAAGGGCAGGAATTCCTTGTCCACGCCCGAGCCCTGGCCAATGCCAACGAAGCCGCGCAGAGGTTTGTCGCGGAGACCCGGAGCGGTCGGGCGGAGACCCTTCGCATCGGAGCCATAGACTTCCTGATCGACTATCCCGAGCGCGCGATCCTGATCGACCGCTTCGTACAGGCCAACCCGAAAGTCCTGCTTGAGATCCACAATGGCGGCGGCGAGGACATCTTCCGGCGGCTGAGCCAGGGGGAGCTTGATGTCGCCCTGGCCTTCACAACATCGGCAAGTCCGGGCCTCGACGTCGAGACGACCGTGTTGTCGCGACGGGTCGCCAACCTGCTGGTGCCTGCCGAGGACCCCCTCGCCGAACTGGATGAAATTCCGCTGGAGATGATGCGGGGCCGAACCCTGGTGACCTCGCCGGGACGGTCTGATCCGCGGGCGTATCAAGCGACACATTCGGTGTTCACCGCGGTCGGCGCCACCTTCTTTCCGGCGCCGGAGGCCAACCGCACGACCATCGAGCACTATGCGCGGAACAAGCGCCTGATCTGCCTGAAGTGGTCGGCCGAGCCGGCGCGGCGGCGGCCGATGGGCGACATGATCTGTATCCCGATCACGGGCGCCCCTCTTTGGCTGTCGTTCGCCATCCTGAGAATCCGGTCGCCGGCGAGCCGTCCCGTCGCCCGCTTCTGCGCGCTGGGGAAGGAACTCGCGCGGGAGAACCCGGCGATGCTCCATCCCGTGACGCTCTAGACCTTCGTCTCCATCGCGGCCCGCGCCGCCCTGTTGGCGCGGTACATGGTCACGAACGCCTCGGTCTCGCGAGCGAGGTAGATGTTCGGTTCGGCCTCGACGGCGTTAGCGTAGACCAGATCCTTCGTAAGCTTCATCTGCAGGGCCGGATAGCCGGCCATGCGTTCAGCCAGCGCCACCGCCTCATCGACGAGCTGTTCGTCATCCGCGACGCGGGTGATCAGGCCGATGCGAAGCGCTTCTTCGGCATCCAGTTTGGCCGCCGTCATGCAGATGTCCATCGCCCTGCCCAGGCCGACGATTTGCGGCAGTAGGGCCGTGGCCCCGATCTCCGGCATCAGACCGAGCGACACGAAGGGGAAGGCATAGGTCGACGAGCGACCGCCCATCCGGATGTCGGCGGCCAGGATCTGCGTGATCCCGGCCCCGATCGCCGCGCCGTTGATCGCGCAAATGACAGGCTTGGACTTCGCCAGCAGGTGTATCCAGCTGGCGTCAGGCGCCATGGAGAGGGTCGCCACGTTCGGCCTAAGGCCAGTAAGCGGGTCCTTCTCCTCGGGCGGCGCCTTGAAGTCGACGCCCGAACAGAACACCGGGCCATCGTTGGTGATGACGATGGCGCCGATGGTCTCGTCCGCGTTGGCCGCCTCGATCGCGCCGACGATCTCGCGATACATCGACACATTCCAGGCGTTGCGGCGCTCCTGCCGGTCATAGGTGATCAGCGCGACCTTGCCGCGCTGCTCGTAGCGGATCGTCTCGAAGGCCAAGGACCCTACTCCGGCTGTGCGTAACGCGCGCACTCGTGGGCGTACATGGCGTCGATGTCTTCCTGCGCCGGCTTCGGCAGCACGACGGGCGCATCCCGGGTCGGCAACAGGACCACGGCATTACCCGGCGAGACGATGGTGCCGTGCTGGTTCTCGACCCAGACGTCCAGATGCACCTCGTTGCGGCCATCCTCCTGCTTCTTGGCGATGACCTTGCCCTTCATCCAGTAGGTATCCCCGGTGTAGACGAACTTGCGGTGCTGGCAGCTGAGCTTCCACAGCCAGGCGTCGTCGCCCATCCAGTTGGTGATGACATTGGTCAGGAAAGTCTCGCGCAGGCCGCCGTAGTCGTAGGTGACCGGGATGCCGAGCTTGTTGGCCCAGGCCTTCTCCCAGTGCAGGCGCTGCACGGTGTCAGGAATGTTCAGCTCGTTGGGCGTATACATGCCCGGGACCTTCTTGCGGATCTTGTAGGACAGCCGGAAGGCGCCCGGAGGCGTCAGCTGCATGCCCCAGCCGATATGCCAGATGATCAGATCGCTGGTCCGCATGGGGCCGCGAACGATGGTCTGGATCTCGTCGCCGACTTCGACATCCTCGAAGTAGCGAGTTTCAGCGCCACGGATTGTCTCGGCTTCGTACGCCGCGTCGATGAGCTTCAGATGCTCGTCGGTGTAGGGCTCGGGGAGCTCGTACTCCTTCTTGCGTTCAGCCGAGGCGTGGCGCTCGGCGCGGATCCAGGTGCCGCGCTGGATCGCGACCAATTCGTTGTTCTGGTTGCTATAGATGTAGCCGTTCACCTCGGACACCGAGCGACCGCTGAACTTGCTGTTGTTGTTCACCTGGACGCCAATCAGCGCGGCGCGCTGCTTGAGCCGGTCGCCGGCCTTTTGCGGACGCCACCACTCGAACTCCATGACCGCCTGATAGGAGCCGAGCCCGACCAGAGGATCGCCCTTGAGCAGCGCCTTCTGGACGGCCTGTTCTTCGGGGGTCATCTTCGGGGCATCCGGCTCGCCCATGGTGTAGAGAAAGTTCGGCGGGGCGATCAGACCGCCCCAACGCGTGCCCTTGCCGTACTTGGGATCGCACCAAAGCGGGTTCTCATCGCCGTAGCCGAAGGCGAAGTGGCGCGTGCCGTCCCAGGTGACCTCGTAGTTGTGCGGCGGCGTGGGCTTCTTGTACTGCGCGCCGATGCGCAGGCGCAGACGGGCGATGCCCTCGTCGGTCAGCACGCCATAGCCGGCGTCTTCGGTGGTCTTGGGCTTGTCCTGGGTGGTGGCGTCGCTGGCCATGGTGCGTTTCCTTGTCCCTGGTTTTCTTGGTGTGAGCGCCGCTCAGGCGGCGTGATCGAGGAAGAGCTTCTTGAGATCGGGCTGGCTGACCTTCAGCGAGGGAGTCCGCGGCATCTCGTCGACCGCCAGCAGAACCACGGGCACCTGGTAGGGAAGCAGCCGCTCCCGCAGGAAGGTCCGCAATTCCTCGTCACTCGGCGGCCTGGCGCCGGCCTTGAGAATGTAGGCGGCGGCCGGAACCTGGCCGAGCCGGGGATCGGGCAAGGCGACGACAGCGGCCTCGCGCACGGCCGGATGCTGTTCCAGCGCGCGGATCAGGTCGTCCGGCAGGATCTTGAAGCCGCCCCGGATGATGGCGTTGTCGTGCCGGCCGTTGATCCACAGGAAGCTGTCGGCGTCGAGCACGGCCAGATCCGTGGTCCGGACCCAGGCCTTTCCGTCGCCCAGGTGCGGGGCCCGCAGCTCCAGCAGACCCTCATCGCCGAACGCCTTCTCCGCGCCGCTCTCCGGATCGACGATCCGCGCGTCGATGCCGGGGTTCATGCGCCCCACGGCGCCGCGCTTGTCCTTGTGGTGAGCCTTGAAGTCTCCGATCGTCCAGCCCGCCACACCGCCGGCGAACTCGGTCGCGCCGTAGTTCTGCAAAACGGGGATACCGAACTTCTCGTAGAACGCATCCGCCAGGTCGGGATCGAGCGGAGCCGTGCCGGTCCGGAAAGCGACGAGGCTGGAAAGGTCGTCCCTCGATACCTCGGCGTCGAGGATCATCCGCAGGGCCGATGGCGGGGCGCCGGCGACCTTTGGCCTGTGACGACGAACCGCGTCCACCCAGTCGGCGACGCTGAATTTGTCGAGCAGGCACGAGCTGCGGCCGCCGGCGATGCAGTTGAACAGACCGAACACGCCGCCGATGTGAGCGAAGGGCGAGTTCAGGATCTGGACGCCCCCACGTAGCCGGGGCGCATCCTCGGGCTTGCGGTTATCATAGACGCCGGCGTCGACGACCGCCTGCTCGAGTGCTCGAGCCTTGAGCGGAATACGCTTGGGAACACCGGTCGTGCCGCTTGTCAGCATCTCCACGCCAACGCCCGGCGCCTTGCGGTTGAGGTCAGCGCCCGTAGGGGCCGACAATCCATCGACGACTGTGACCGGGCCGCCCGGCTCGGAAGGCAGCTGCAGCGCCATGGCGCCGATCTCGCGGGCCGCCGCCAGGACGCTCTCGCGCGCCCAATCCTGAGCCGAGCCAATGAGCACGGGCGGCTTCAGCATACGGATGTCGGCGGCCAGCCTATCGTCCGGCAGACTCGGGTTCAGGGTCACCACGCAACGATCCGTCGTGACCACGCCCAGCAGCAGCGCGGCCAGTTCCGGCCGGTTGCGCAGAAGGCACCCGACCCGTTCGCCGGCGCCGATCCCCTGCCCCGTCAGCGCCTGATCGACCGCCTCGATGACGCCGTCCAGGTCGCCCCAGCTCCACCAGCGGCGCTGGTACTCCATGGCCGGCGCAGCAGGATCAACCCGCAACACACCCCGCACCAGTTCCGCCAGTCGTGACATCCGAATGTCCCACCCATTCTATCTAGCTTAATTGTATACCTATTTAATCGCGAGCGTCAAACGGCCGTTTAGCGGCGCGCGTCCCTAATGCTCAGGCAGCCTCCGCAGCGTCCCTTTCGGCGTGGAGGCGACGCATTTTCCCGGCGACCAACCACAGGACCGCGAAGATCACCGGAGCCACGACAACGGTGACGATTGTCAGCGAAAGACCGACCTTCAGCTTGTCGTGGAAGACATGGTCGGTGATCAGGCCGGTGACCGTAGCGCCCAGCCCGGTGCCCACCACGGTCACGATGGCCAGGAACATGGCTGAGATCCGACCGCGCAGGTGAGCGGGGGCGAACAGCTGGAGCGCCGCCGCCGCGTAGCCGACAAACGGATAGGTCAGCATGTAGAACACGCCGCTGAGGATCAGGAACGCCCACGGACTGCCACTGTTGACCGCCCAGATCAGGGCCGGGATCGAGAGGAACAGGCCGAACATGTGATACTTCACGTGGGCGTCCTTCATGCCGCGTCCGTAAAGCCAGTCGACGATCAGAGCGCCGCCGATCTGTCCGACGCCGCCGGCGATCATGTGCTGCACGCCCCAGGCCATGCCGACCTGCGCAGGGTTCCAGCCGTATTCCCGCATCATCAGGGCCGGGCTCCATCCGGCGTAGGCGTTGGCCAGGATGTTGGTGCAACCAAAGCCGAGCGGCAGGCCGATGAACAGCAGCCAATCCTTCCTGAGCAGCTGGCCCAGCGTGATGCCGGCCAGACCGCCGCGGTCCGCGGTGTCCTTGGCGATCCGCTCGGACGAAGGCTTCTCGTGGACCAGAAAGATCAGCGGCGACAGCAGGACGGTCGGCAGGCCAACCGCCATGAACACGAGCTGCCATGGTCGTATCTCGCCAAGCAGCGGCACGGTGACATGGTCGATATTGGTGACCATGTGCACCACCGCGCCGCCAACGATGGTCGCGATGCCGCCGCCGATGACTGCGCCCATGGTGTAGACGGAGAAGGCTGTCGCCAGGCGTTTTGGCGGAAACGCCTCGGCGATCATGGAGTGGGCCGCTGGCGTCAGCGTCGATTCGCCTACGCCGACGCCCATCCGCCCGAGAAACAGCATGGCGTAGTTGCTCGCCATCCCGCAGCTGATCGTGGCGAGACCCCAGATCAGAGCGCCGATCGCAGTGATCCACCGCCGCGAGAAGCGATCGACCAGCCAGCCCATAGGCAGCCCGCAAAGCACGTAGAAGATACCGAACGCCGGCCCCATCAGCAGGCTGAGCTGGAAGTCGGACAGGCCGAGATCGCGCTCAAGCGGCCCGACCATCATGTTGATGATCGTCCGGTCGATGAAGCTGAAGATGTAGAGCAGCAGAAAGATCGCCACCATGCCCCAGGCGGCGATCGCGGCCTTGCGGTCCTGCGGCTCATCGAGCGCAGTGGGATCGATGTAGGGCCGCATGATGCTTACTCCCGCCGCCGACTTTCCGGTCAGCTGTTCTTGTTCAGCACGGAAACAGGCGAACGGCCGGCGTCGCGCGTCGCGCGCGTCGCGAGGCCCATGGTCGTCACCTCGGACTGCAGCACTCGGTCCATCGTCGAGTCTTCGGCCGCGTTGAGATTGCGCTTGGCGTAGGAGTAGGCCCAGCGTGGGCCGTCCGCGAGGCTACGGGCCACGTCCAGGGTCAGCTCCCGAAGATCCGCGTCGGGCCAGACACGATTGACCATGCCAAGCGCCAACGCGTCGGCGGCGGCGATCTTCTCGCTCAGGAAGTACAGCTCGCGGGCCTTCGCCGTGCCCAGGATCTGGGTCCAGAACCAAGTCCCGCCGAAGTCTCCCGACAGTCCCGCGCGGGTGAAGGCGCTGGTGAACAGCGCCGACTCCCCGGCGAACCTCAGATCGCAGGCGCCGGCCAGACTCATGCCCGCCCCGGCGCAGGGCCCGTTGACCATGGCGATCGTCGGCTTGGGCATATCGTGCAGCAGACGAGAGGCTTCGACCCGGGACTTAAGCTGGGCGTCGAGCACATGCGGCATCTGCAGCAGAAGTCGCTCCTCGTCGGAAAGCAGCGCCTGGGCGTCGAGCTCGGCCTGGCGGCTCTTGAGATCACCGCCTGCGCAGAAGCCACGTCCCGCTCCGGTCAGCACGACACAACCGACCGAATGATCATCCGCCAGCTGGCGCAGGACGCCGGGCAGATGCTGCATCAATTCGGAGTCGATGGCGTTGAGGCGTTCGGGCCGATTAAGCGTCACCACGGCCACCCCGCCGTCGCGCTCTACGAGCACGGTATCCGACATAGCCACTCCCTTCGCGTCCCCCCGACCGTCATCAAAGGAGACCCTCAACGCAATCGTTTTATTGGTTATCTGATTAAGCTATATGGTGGGCAACGAGAACGCAACGGAGGACTCAGGATGGCCGCGCCCCTAGCCGGGATAAGGGTACTGGAACTGGGTCGCGTCTTCGCCGCGCCATGGGCCGGTCAGATGCTGGGCGACCTGGGGGCCGAGGTAATCAAGGTCGAAGCCATCGACGGCGATCCCATGCGCCAGATGGGAACCGGCGTCATTCGCGACGGGGACGGTCAGGAGACCTCGGATCGATCCGTTTTCGCAGCTGTGAACCGGAACAAGCTGTCCATCACCGTCGACCTCAGCTCCGAGGCTGGCTGCGAGGTGGTCAGGAACCTGGCCGGCGTCTGCGATGTTTTCATCGAGAACTTCAAGGTCGGCGATCTGGCCCGGCGCGGTCTGGACTACGAGACCATCCGCTCGCTGAACCCGCGGCTGATCTACCTGTCACTTACAGGATACGGGCAGACCGGCCCCTACAGTTCAAAGCCGGGCATGGACAACATCGTCCAGGGCCTGTCGGGCTACATGAGCATGACCGGCGAGCCTGGCCAGCCGCCACAAGCAAGCCCCGTCTCAATCATGGATTTCTCGGCCGGCATGCATGCCGCTGTCGGCATTCTCGCGGCGCTCTATGGCCGCGACAAGGACGGTCTCACCGGCCAGTACATCGACCTGTCACTCTTTGAGTCCGGGCTGGCGCTGGTTGGCTACAAGATGATCGCCGCCCTGATGGCCGGAGAGCAGCCCCCACGCGGCTCCCGGATCCGGGGCTATGTTCCGTCCGGCGTCTTCGAAACATCTGACGGCTGGCTGCAGATGACCGTGGCCACTGATGTCGACTTCCGCCGCTTCTGCGAGACCGCCGGCCGACCGGACCTGCTGTCCGACCCCCGGTTTGAAACCCGCTGGACCCGCTCCGACCATCAGGATGACCTGACCCCGCTGGTTCAGCAGATCCTCCGTGAGCGCCCTACCGCGGTGTGGATGGAGAGTCTGGGAAAAGCCGGCGTCATGGCCGGCGCCGTACTGTCTCTCGCCGAGGCGGCGGACGATCCGCAAGCCCGGGACAGGGAGGCCGTCATGACCGTCGCGCATGACGCAGGCGGGACGATCCCTCTGGTTCGCAATCCAATCCGGCTGTCGAAATCGCCGATCGAGACCTATTCCTCCCCGCCCCTTCTGGGCGCCGACACCGACACTGTCCTGGCCGACCTGCTCGGCATGGATCGATCCGAGATTGAGGCCCTGAGGGCGTGCGGCGCAATCGGCCCGGCGAGGACCCCCACATGAGCGACAGCTTCTACACCGGCGGCGCAGGGCGTTACTGCGCCACCGATCTCGCGGTCAGCCCATGGAACCCCAGGCATCAGAACGGCGTCGCCATCGCGGCCCTCGCCGCACACCTGATCGAGACCACGCCAACCCTCGCGCCCATGATGCTGGCCCGTCTGACCCTCGACATCGCCCGGCCCACGCCGATCGGCGCCTTCGACGCCGTTTGCACCGTCACCCGTGAGGGTCGACGCATGCAGAACCTGGAGGTGGCGTTCAGCTCCGGCGGGGAGATCACCGCGCGGGTGAGCGCGCTTCGCGTGAGGACAGCGGCGTCGCCTGTGTCCGAAGACGCACTGGTCTACCCCTCGCCGGATGAGACGCCGGCCATACCGCTGGCGCGGCGCGATCCAAAGAGAGCGGGGCTGGAGACCCGCATCCTCAGTGGCGGACTGACCAGGATCGGGCCAGGGAGCGGCTGGGTGCGACCGGCCCTGGATATTCTGCCGGATGTCGCGGCAAGCCCTCTGGTGGCGGCCGCGATGGCGGCGGATCTGGGCAGCGGTCTATCCAGCATTTTCCCGCACGCCATCTGGAGCTTCGCCAACATCGATCTGGCTATCCATTTCGTGAGGCCGCCGGAGTCGACCTGGATCTTTGTCGATGCGGAAACGACCAGCGCCGGTGACGGCGCAGCTCTGGTCAATACGGTGTTGGCCGACGAGCGGGGCCCCTTCGCTCGGGCCCACCAGACCCTCTTCGTCGAACCGATGCGCATTCCTTCAGCCAGCGTCCGGGACGCAGCCATGGCATGACCTCCGCCTTCTATCGACGCCTGGCCGATGGCCGCTTCGAGCCGCTGACGCCCGCCACAGGCTCCTGGAACCGCGCCCACCAGAATGGCGTCGCCGTCGCCGGCCTGCTCGCGCAGGCCATCGAGGCGGCGCCGACCCGTAGCCCCATGAAAGTGGCGCGCTTTACCCTCGACATCATGCGACCCGTTCCCTTCGCGCCGATCGCCGTGCGGATCGTCCCGGTGCGAGACGGCGCTCGGATGCAGTTGATTGACGCCGAGATCGTCGCAGGGGGCGAAGTCGTGGCCCGGGCCAGCGCCATGCGGGTCCGGATGGACGAAAGCCCGACGGCGGAAGAAACCCCGCCGGCCCATCCCGGCCCTGACGACGCCCCGCCCAACCCGGTCACCAGCGTGCTCGGCGCCGGCCACCCGATGGAAACCCGGGTGGTCGCCGGATCAATCCGTCAACCGGGTCCCGGCGCCTTCTGGGCCACGTTCAATGCCGATGTTGTCGAGGGCGAGCCGATGTGCGCCCTGGCTCGCTCGGCGATGGCTTCCGACGTTGGCAGCGCGCCGTCGAGTATCGTCGAGCGTGGGAAGTGGAGCTTCGCGAACGTCGATCTGTCACTGTATCTGACCCGCGCCCCCGTCGGCGCCTGGGTGCTGGTGGACGCTGTGACGATCAGCGCCGGCGCCGGCGTCGGGCTGGTCAACTCCACACTGGCTGACGAGCGAGGGGTCTTCGGCCGGGCGCACCAGACCCTTTTCCTCGCACCGATCGAGGCTGCGGCCTAGCGTCCCTTAAAGGCCGGCGGTCGCTTCTCAACGAAGCTCGCGACGCCTTCGCGAAAGTCCTCGCAGGCCAGGCTCGCGATGACTTCCGCGTAGGCGAGCGCGAGCGCCTCGGCCTGTGACTGATCGGCCGCCAGATTGAGCTGGCGCTTGATCACCCGGGACGAGCGCGGCGAGACGTTTGCGGCGATGTCCCTGGCGTAGGCCATGGCATGGGCCAGGACGTCGTCCTCGATCACCGCGTTGAGCAGGCCCATGGCCGCCGCCTCGACCGCGCCGATCTTCCGTCCCGACAGAAGGATGTCGGCTGCGGCGCCACGGCCGACCAGCCGGGGCAGGCTCCAGGCGAGGCCGGCTTCGGCGGTGAGGCCCCGACGCGGGAACGCTGCCGTGAACAGGGCCGTAGGCGATCCAAACCGCAGATCGCAGCTGACCGCCAGCGCCAGCCCTACGCCCGCGCAGGGTCCGTTGATCGCGGCGATCACCGGTTGCGAGACCGCCATCGGCGCCAGCAGCCGGGAGCGCAGATGCGCCGGCGCGTCGGCAAGGCTGTCGAAGATCGGGTTGGGCTGATCGGGCGGGTTTGAGCTGATGCCCGCGCCCTTGTCGGACACAAGGCCTTGCAGGCGGTCCATGTCGGCGCCCGCGCAGAAGCCGCGCCCGACGCCGGTCAGGACAATGGCGCGCACGGCAGGGTCGGCGCCAAGCATCGCGAAGGCGTCGTCGAGGGCCTCGCCCATGGCCTGGCTGAGGCCATTGAGGCGCTCGGGTCGATTGAGAGTCACGACCGCGACGCCGTCGGCGCCGATCTCGCAGAGAACGGGGGCTTCGTCGCTCATCTCAGGCCTCCGCCACTTCACGCGCCTGGTCGACCAGGCTGGGAGCATCGCAGGCGGCGACATATTCGGCGCGCAACCGGCGGACCAGATCAGCCACCGTGGGCGCGTCATGGATCAGATCGATCCCCTGCCCAGCGCTCCAGAGTGTTTTCCAGGGCCGCACGTCTTCCGGCAAGTGGTCGTGGCGCATGCCCTGGCCCAGCGGCTCGGGCAGGTCCTTGGGGTCCAGGCCGTTCTGCCGGATCGACTCCGCCATCCAGTTGGCGGCCACGCCCGCGATCTTGTTGGTGTAGAGCAGGTCCGCCGAGGTCTGACTGAGCAGAAGGTCCTTGTAGGCAGGATCGGCGTCCGACTCCTGCGTGGCGATGAAACGGGTCCCGAGATAGGCCAGATCGGCCCCGAGAACTTCCGCGGCCCGGATCACGGCGCCGGTCGACACCGCCCCCGCCAGCACGATCGTGCCGTCGAAGATCGAGCGGACCTGAGGGATCAGGGCCAGATGGCTTATCGTTCCGGAGTGTCCGCCCCCGCCCACGCCGATGCAGGTCAGCCCGTCGACGCCGGCGGCGATAGCTTTCTCGGCGAAACGCAGGCTGGTGACGTCGTGCCAGACCTTGCCCCCCCAGTCGTGCACCTGGGCTGTCAGGGCCGATGGCTCGCCCGCCGCGCTGATGATGATCTCCACACCGTAACGGCCACAGACCTCAAGGTGCGCCTTGAGCTCGTCAGCGGGCATGCGGGTGTTCAGGTTCACGGCGATCGGCGCGACGCGGGTCTGTGGATGCCGCGCCTGCCAGCTGTCGAGGTCGCCGCGGATGGCGGCCAGCCAAGCCTCGAACTCCTCGATGGTCCGCGTGTTGCCACGCGGCAGACCGCCGATCACGCCGGCCTTGCAGGCCTCGCGCACAAGGTCGGGGCCGGTGACCAGGAACATTGGCGCGCAGATCGCCGGCAGCGTGAGCCGTCGCCGGATGTCCGGTTCCAGAGCCATGATCACCTCCCATTTATTATCTTACTTAGTTATACAATAATCGACATCTGGTCGCGCGAGCAAGCCATCACCGCTCGCTCACTTGTGGTAGACAAGTCGACTAGGTTGACGGATTGAAGGCTCAAGATCCGCAAGGCGACTCCTGATGTTCGATTCCTCGATTGGCGGCCATATCCGCATCCCCAAGACCGCCGAGGTCCTGGCCAGCCGCGTTCGCAAGGCGATCATCCGAGGAGAGCTGAAGGCTGGCGACAAGCTGCCGTCGGAGGCTCAGCTGATCTCCGACTTCGAGGTCTCGCGCCCGACGATCCGCGAGGCGATCCGGATCCTGGAGTCCGAGGGCCTCATTAGCGTCTCCCGCGGCGCGCGCGGCGGCGCACGGGTCAATGCCGTCTCGAGCGAGATGCTCAGCCGCGCCACCGGCATCGCGCTGCAGGCCCGAGGGGCCACCATGGAAGACATCTACCAGGCGCGGGCGCTGATTGAACCGCCGGCCGCCCGCCTTGCCGCCCAGTCCCGTCCGGCCGAAGCCGCCCGGGCCCTTCGCACCCAGCTTGACGTTGAGCTCACCGTTGAAGGGCATCTGGCCCGTGCCAAAGCCGTGGCGGACTTTCACAGGACGCTCCTGGAGGAGTGCGGAAACATCGCCTTGGGCGTGGTCGGCAGAGCATTGCAGGATGTCGTGGCGCTGCACATGCAGCTGAGCATCCGCGCCAACCCGCGTGGCCTCGATGTTTCGGATCGGCAAACGAAGTTCGGCCTGCGCTCTCAGGAGCGCCTGATCGAGCTGATCGAGGCCGGCGACGGCCCGGGCGCCGAGGCGCACTGGATCAGGCATATGGAAGCCGCCGGCAAGGTCTGGCTCGCGGGCGTCGGCTCGACCTCGGTCGTCGACGTTCTCGAGTAGGCTATCGCACGCCGGTCGGCAGATCGCGAAACGGCGTGTCTTTGTCCAGGCGCACGTCGCCGGGCAAACCCAACACCCGTTCCGCGATGATGTTCTTCATGATCTCGTCTGTGCCGCCACCCAACCGCGCGCCGGGCGAATAGAGGAACGCTGTCTGGAAGATCGCTTCCATGGCCGACACCTGTTCGTCGTCGATGATTCCGAACTGGTCCTGCAGCTCGACGCCGGCGGAGCCGATTTCCTGCAGCTGGGTTGAGTTGATGATCTTGCCCACTGACGCCGCGGGGCCTGGCTCGCCGCCGCGCGAGATGTCGGTCAGCAGGCGGAAACGCGTGAAGCGCACGCCCTCGGCCTTCACATACCAGTCGGCCAGTTGTTCACGGAACCCGCTGTCCTGCAGGAGCCCGCCGTTCGGACCTGACACCGCCCGCGCCAGACCCATGATCTCTTCCCAGTTGGGCTTGCGGGTGGAGCTCATCACGCTCATCCGCTCGTTCATCAGGGTCGTCAGGGCAACGGCCCAGCCATCATCGACCTCTCCCAGCCGATGTCGGTCGGAGAGCCGCAGGTCGGTGATGTAGACCTCGTTGAATTCGGAGTCGCCGGACGCCTGGTGGATCGGCCGCACCTCGATGGCCGGGTCATGCATATCGACCCAGAACATGGTCAGCCCCTTGTGTTTGGGCTTGTCGGGATTGGTCCGCGTGAGCAGGAGGCCGTAGTCGGCACGGTGAGCGAAACTGTTCCAGACCTTCTGGCCGTTGATCAGCCAGCCGTCGCCGTCGCGGACAGCCTTGGTTCGCACGCCCGCCAGATCCGACCCGGCGGAGGGTTCGCTGAACAGCTGGCACCAGATCTTCTCGCCGCGGATCGTCGGGGTGACCAGCTCGACCTTCACCTCATCGGGCCCGTGAGCCAGCACGGTCGGCACGCACATGCCGATGCCGATCATGAACACGCCGTAGTTCAGACCCGCCGCCTCCTCCTCCTGGGTGAAGATGATGTCCTCCATCATCGTACCGCCGCCGCCGCCCCACGCCTTGGGGCGACGGATGCCGGCGAACCCGTCATCGGCCTTGATCGCCTGCCAGACCTTGGCCTCGGCGATGAAGGCGGGGGTGGCCGGCTTGCGGCCGCCCTGGGCTCCAGCCGGCGCCTTGTCGGCGATCCAGCGCTTCACCCGCGCGCGGTAGGCGGCTTCTTCCGGCGTGTCCTCGAAGTCCATGGTGATCCGTCCCGGGCTTTTAATTAGTTATCTTAGTTATATGATAATCGGCGACGGTCGCAAGTGTTCAGACGGCCGCGTGCAGGAGCCATGTCCATGTTCGAAGGCAATCGCGTTGTCGCCCACACCCGATCCCGATTTCCGATCATCCAGGCGCCGATGACCTGGATCGCCCGATCGCAGCTGGTCAGCGCGGTCTCCGCGGCCGGTGGGTTCGGCCTGCTGGAAAGCTCCGCCCGGGACCTGACGGTGACCACACGGGAGTTCACCGCGATCAGGGAAAACACAACGGCTCCGTTCGGCGTGAACCTGCCTGTCCGGTTCCTGCAAGGAGATCCGGCCGAGGAGGCGCGGATCATCGACTGGCTGCTCGGCCAGGGCGTGCATTTCGTCACCACTTCGGCCGGCGACCCTGGTCGCTACGTGCAGAAGCTCAAGGACGCGGGCGTCATCGTCTATCACGCCACCGCCACCCTGCACGGCGCACGAAAGGCGGTGAACGTCGGCGTTGACGGCCTGATCGTCGAGGGCGCCGAAAGCGCCGGGGTCCGCAATCCCGACGAGATCCACAGCTTCGCCCTGCTGCAGGCCGTGCGGGAGGCCGTGGACGTCCCGATCGTCGCCGCCGGCGGCATCGTCGACGGCCGGGGCATGGCCGCCGCCTTCGCGCTTGGCGCGGAGGGCGTCGCCATGGGGACCCGCTTTGTCGCTTCGGTCGAGAGCCCGGTGCACGACAACTACAAGGCCGCCATTGTCGAGACCCCGATCAACGGCACCTTCCTGATGGACAGTCCGCCCCGCGCCCGCGCCCGGGGCCTGCGCACGCAGTACGCGTTGGCGGTTGCCGCCGGCACGCGTGAGCGGTTGCCGCCGATGGCCACCCTAGACGGCCTCTACGTCGGCGGCGACGTGCAGAACACCTTCGGCATGGCCGGAGAAAGCGCCGGCCTGATCCACGGCCTGAAGACCGTCCAGGCGATCATCGACGACACAGTCCACGGCTTCTGGCGAGAAATCGACCGGCTCGCCGCACTGCGCGGTCCTGGCTCACCCGGGTGACAAAAGCTGGCAAGCCGTACCCTCGGCCTGCCAAGGCCGGGAGCAGATGCGCGGGGTCTGTCGTTGACGCAAGCGGCGACGTCACCCTTCAGCCAATAGAACGGTAGGCCAACGACCCTTGCCCCCCGCAACCTCATCCAGCTACGCTCCAATCAACCGAGGGGCGGGGCTTGCGGACTCATCTCATCCATAGGTCGCCATGAGCGGTTCGAAGCTCAGCGAACGCGACATCTGCACGAAGTTCATCACCCCGGCTCTGGTCGCCGCGGGGTGGGACATCGCGACCCAGATCCGCGAGGAGGTCAGCTTTACCAAAGGCCGCATCATCGTGCGCGGCAAGCTGGTCACCCGGGGCAAGGGCAAACGCGCCGACTACGTCCTCTACTACAAGCCCAACATCCCCATCGCCCTGATCGAGGCCAAGGACGGCGGCCACAGCGTCGGCGACGGGATTCAGCAGGCGCTGGAGTACGCCGAGACCCTCGACATCCCCTATGTCTTCTCCTCGAACGGCGACGGCTTCATCTTCCATGATCGCACCGGCGCCGGCGCGGAGAAGGAGTCGACCCTCGCCCTGGGCGCATTCCCCTCGCCGGGCGAGCTCTGGAACCGGTACGCCGCATGGAAGGGGTTCACGCCGGAGGGCGAGAAGGTCGTCCTTCAGGACTACTACGACGACGGCGGCGGCAAGACGCCGCGCTACTACCAGGTCAACGCCGTCAACGCCGCCATCGAGGCCATCGCGAAAGGCCGCGACCGCGTGCTGCTGGTCATGGCGACCGGCACCGGCAAGACCTACACCGCGTTCCAGATCATCTGGCGGCTGTGGAAGGCGAAGAAGGCCAAGCGGATCCTGTTCCTCGCCGACCGGAACATCCTGGTCGACCAGACCATGGTCAACGACTTCCGCCCCTTCGGCGGCGTCATGGCCAAGCTGTCGGCCAAGTCCAAGACCATCGAGCGCAACGACGGCACGTCGGTCGACCTGACCACCGCCATCGGGGCGAAGCGGCGCATCGACACCTCTTATGAGGTCTATCTTGGCCTCTACCAGGCGATCACCGGCCCGGAGGAGATCAAGAAGCTCTACAAGGAGTTCTCGCGCGACTTCTTCGACCTGATCGTCATCGACGAGTGCCATCGCGGCAGCGCCGCCGAGGACTCGGCCTGGCGGGAGATCCTCGAGCACTTCTCCACCGCCACCCAGATCGGCCTGACCGCCACGCCCAAGGAGACCGAGTACGCCTCCAACAGCCACTACTTCGGCGAGCCGGTTTACACCTACTCCCTGAAGCAGGGCATCCGCGACGGCTTCCTGGCCCCCTACAAGGTCATCAAGGTCCACATCGACCGCGACGTCGAAGGCTACCGGCCCGAGAAGGGCGCGGTCGACCGCGACGGCGAGGAGATCGAGGACCGGATCTACAATCCCAAGGACTTCGACCGCACCCTGGTGCTCGATGAGCGGACCAAGCTTGTCGCCGCGCGTGTGACCGAGTTCCTCAAGGAGAGCGGCGACCGCTTCCAGAAGACCATCGTCTTCTGCGTCGACGAGGAGCACGCCGCCCGCATGCGGCAGGCGCTGATCAACGCCAACAAGGACCTCGTCGACCAGAACGCCAAGTACGTCATGCGCATCACCGGCAGCGACCAGGAAGGTCAGGCGCAGCTGGGCAACTTCATCGACCCGGAGTCGAAATATCCGGTGATCGTCACCACCTCGCGGCTGCTGTCGACCGGCGTCGATGCCCAGACCTGCCGGCTGATCGTCCTCGACCGGCCCGTCGGCTCGATGACCGAGTTCAAGCAGATCGTCGGCCGCGGCACGCGGGTCCACGAGGACACCCGCAAGTTCTACTTCACCCTGATGGACTTCCGCGGAGCGACCAACCACTTCGCCGATCCGGATTTCGACGGCGAGCCGGTGCAGATCTACGAGCCGGGCGGAGACGACCCGATCACGCCGCCGGACGACGGCGCGACAGCGGAAGGCGACGACGGCGCGTCCACGACTGTTCCTGGAGCGGACGAGACCATCGTCGACGGGCCGCCCGACATCGACTTCCCCACGGGCGTCTCGGAGAAGCAGAAGAAGGTCTACGTCGACGGTGTGGCCGTGGCGGTGATCTCCGAGCGGGTCGAGTACCTGGACGCCAACGGCAAGCTGGTCACCGAGAGCCTGCGCGACTTCACCCGCGCCACGCTTCGCAAGCGCTACGTCTCGCTGGAGGCCTTCCTGCGTCGCTGGAGCGAGGCCGACCGCAAGCAGGCCATCCTCGACGAACTTGCCGAGGAAGGCCTGCCACTGGAGGTGCTGTCCGACGAGGTCGGCAAGGACCTCGACCCCTTCGACCTGATTTGCCATGTCGCCTTCGACATGCCGGCCCTGACCCGCAAGGAGCGGGCCGACAACGTCCGAAAGCGCAATGTCTTCACCCGCTATGGAGACCAGGCCCGCGCGGTGCTGGAGGCCCTGCTGGCCAAGTACGAGGACGAGGGGATGCTGAACCTGGACGATCCACAGGTTCTTCGCATCGCGCCCTTTGACCGGATGGGCACGCCGGTCCAGTTGGTGAAACAGTTCGGGGGACGAGCCGGCTTCGACCGCGCGATCCACGACCTGCAGTCCGCGCTCTATGGGGAAATCGCCTAGTTCATGTCCGTCCGCACCCTCGTCAAATCCATCCAGGACATCATGCGAAAGGACGTCGGCGTCGATGGCGACGCCCAGCGCGTGGGTCAGCTTTGCTGGATGTTCTTCCTCAAGATCATCGACGACCAGGACCAGGAACTGGAGCTCCTCAACCCCGACTACCGCTCGCCGATCCCGGCGCAGCTGCGCTGGTCGGCGTGGGCGGCGGACCCCGAGGGCCTGACCGGCGAGGGCCTGATCGAGTTCGTCAACGAAACGCTGTTCACTGGCCTCAAGACCCTGCCGCTCAGCGGCCGGCCCGGCGACCGCGCGCGCGTCGTGCGCGACGTGTTCGAGGACGCCTACAACTACATGAAGTCCGGGCAGCTGCTGCGCCAGGTGGTCAACAGGATCAACGAGGTCGACTTCAACGACCTGGCCGAGCGGCAGCATTTCGGGGACGTCTACGAACAGCTGCTCAATGACCTGCAGAGCGCCGGCAACTCCGGGGAGTACTACACCCCCCGCGCCGTCACCGCCTTCATGGTCGACCGCATCGATCCGCGTCCGGGCGAGCTCCTGTTCGACCCGGCCTGCGGCACCGGCGGCTTCCTGACCTGTTCGATCCGCCACATGCGCGACCGCTATGTGAAGCGGCCTGAGGACGAGCAGGCGATGCAGGCCGGACTGCGGGCGGTGGAGAAGAAGCCGCTGCCGCACATGCTCTGCACCACCAACATGCTGCTGCACGGCATCGAGGATCCTGGGTTCGTACGCCACGACAACACCCTGGCCCGGCCCTACGTCTCCTGGGGCCAGAGCGACCGGGTCGACATCGTCCTGACCAACCCGCCGTTCGGCGGCAAGGAAGAGGACGGCATCGAGAGCAACTTCCCCAGGCACTTCCAGACCCGCGAGACGGCGGACCTGTTCCTGGCCCTGATCATCCGTCTGTTGAAGCCGGGTGGCCGGGCGGCGGTGGTGCTGCCCGACGGCAGCCTGTTCGGCGAGGGGGTCAAGACCCGGCTGAAGGAGGCCCTGATGGAGGAGTGCAACCTGCACACCATCGTGCGCCTGCCCAACAGCGTGTTCCGGCCCTACGCCTCGATCGGCACCAACCTGCTGTTCTTCGAGAAGGGCGAGCCGACGAAGGACGTCTGGTTCTACGAGCACCAGGTGCCGGCGGGCCAGAAGGCCTATTCCATGACCCGCCCGATCCGCATCGAGCACCTGCAGGGCTGCGTAGACTGGTGGGGCGGTGCGGCGCGCGAGGACCGGCAGGAGACCGAGCAGGCCTGGAAGGTCAGCGCCGCCGACATCAAGGCCCGCGGCTACAACCTCGACATCAAGAACCCGCACACGGCGCCCGACGACCACGGCGACCCGGAGGTGCTGCTGGCCGAACTGAACGCCGCCGAGGCGACGGCCGCCGGCGTGCGCGACCAGCTCAAGGCGATCCTCGCCGAGGCCCTGACGCGATGAACGCGAAGCGACTGCTGGCCCTGTTCGACCGCGTCAGCGAGGCGCCGGACGCCGTGGCGAAGCTGCGTCGGTTCGTGCTCGATCTGGCGGTGCGGGGGAAGCTGGTCGATCAGGATCCGGCGGATGAGCCGGCGGAGGATCTGCTGAGGCGGATCCAGGATGAAAAAACCCGCCGGATTGCTGCGGGTGAATACCGGAAGGACAAGGCAGCGAACTCGGATCCGGATGATCCGCCTTTTGCCCTGCCGTCGAGCTGGCGATGGAGCCGCCTTTCAGAGATTGGCTTCCTCAATCCCCGGGTCTCGGCGCCGAGCGACACGGAGGCGGGCTTCGTGCCAATGCCGCTTGTTGCGGCCGAGCACGGCGTCGCGAACCGCCACGAGCCAAGACCCTGGGGTCAGATCAGCAGTGGCTATACCCACTTCGCCGAAGGAGACGTCGGACTGGCAAAGATCACGCCCTGCTTCGAAAACGGCAAGTCCACAGTCTTTCGCGGCCTGCCGAACGGGATAGGGGCGGGAACCACCGAACTGCACATCGTTCGTCCGGTTCTGGTCGATCCGGATTTCATTCTGCTGCTTCTGAAAAGCGCACACTTCATTGAAAGCGGCATCCCTCGAATGACCGGTACGGCCGGTCAGAAACGCGTTCCCTCGGACTACTTCGCCAATAGTCCCTTCCCCCTCCCGCCACTCGCCGAGCAGCGCCGCATCGTCGCCCGGGTCGACGGGCTGATGACCCTCTGCGACCAGCTGGAGGCGGCCCGCGCCGACCGCGAACACCGCCGCGATCGGCTGACCAGCGCAACGATGGCGAATGTAGGAAGGTCAACCTCCTCCATGTCCTCAGCTGACCAACGCTTTGTCATTGATACGCTACCTGCCCTGACAGGGAGGGTTCGGCAGCTTGAGCACGCTCGCCGAGCTATCCAAGATCTCGCCGTTCGCGGCAGGCTTGTAGAGCAGAACGCCGAAGACGAGTCCTCTCAGGTGCTTTTGCGGCGAGCCACAGAGGCAAAGTTGGTCGCCTGCGCCGACGAGGGCATTCGGTCACGCCAGCCCATAGCGAGACGGAACCGCGACGACCTTTGGTTCGACTTTCCCGAAAGCTGGACGCTGCCCGCCTTTGACGATGTGTTCGTCATCGCGAGTGGCGTGACCAAAGGGCAAAAGGTAGCGTCGGTCGAGGCCGTCGATGCGCCCTATTTGCGCGTAGCCAACGTGCAGAGAGGCCGTCTAGATCTGGCGGTGATCAAGACTATCACGGTCCGACGGGCTGACGTGGAACGGTACGCTCTCAGAGTGGGCGACGTTTTGATGACCGAGGGTGGCGACTGGGACAAACTTGGTCGAGCGGCCGTATGGCGCGGCGAAGTCGCCGGCTGCATTCACCAGAACCACGTTTTCCGGGTCCGCGCGCCGACGGCCGATATTCTTCCGGAGTGGGTAACCACCTACGTGAACAGCCCGCTTGGCCGCGCATTCTTCGCAGATGCTTCCAAGCAAACCACCAATCTCGCCTCTATCAATATGACGCAGCTGAGAGGGTGCCCGATCCCCCTCCCGCCCCTCGCCGAGCAGCGCCGCATCGTCGCCCGGGTCGACGAGCTGATAACCCTCTGCGACCAGCTGGAGGCCAGCCTGGCCGCCGCCGACACCGCCAACGCCCGTCTGCTCGACGCCATCCTCCACGAAGCCCTGAACGGCCCGCTCCAGGCCGAGGCCGCCTGATGACCGTCCCGGCCCGGTTCGCGACGGACTTCCCGAAGCGATGTCTGGAGCTGCTCGAAAACTTTGAGCATCAAGCCGGGAGGCTCAATCTGCTGACGTCGTTCGGTGTGACGATGGCCAGCGCCCTGCTTGTCATCCCAATGGAGCGGCAGGGGAAGAAGCATCCGTTTCGAGAGCAGGAGTATGGCTCCAGCCTCCAGAAGGCGCTGAGAGTGCTTGAGCGGCAGCGCTGGCAATTGGCGGACTTCTGGGAAGGCGCCCACCCGCTGGGCTGGCATTTTTCGCGTATCGTAACTGATCCAAACTTGGTGGGAGGTTGGCTCGACCAAAATGGCGTGCCTTCGGCGTCGGCGGGTGCCGACACAATGGAGCGGCGGTCGGTCAGCGAAGTGCTCCGTGTCCTCCGAAATGCTCTCGCTCACGGCAACATCGTCTATCTAGATCCAACGCGGAGCGAGGTCCCCGGCCTTCCCGTTCGCTACATCGCCTTCCTTTCACGCTACGAACAGCCTGCGCCCACGAGCGGCACCAGCGGCGTCGCCATGCCGGAAACCTATCGGGTGGTTATCGTCCCGGACGAGGACTTCATCGCCTTCCTGAAAGACTGGGCGCGGTGGCTGATGCGATACGCGGCTGATGAAGTCGACGTGGTTGCGGCCTGATGGAGCCCGTCAATTGGGTCGAGGTCGCCGCCGAGCTGGAGAAGCTCTACGAGGCCTCCGCCCGGCTGGAGGCGATCTTCCCGGGCCGCAAGTTCACCCTCGACGGCCATCTGGTTGGCAGCATCGGCGAGGTGGTCGCCGCCTACATGTTCGACCTCGACCTGAACCGCGCCTCGACGCTCGGCCATGACGCCCTGACCCGCGATGGCCGGCGCGTGGAGATCAAGCTGACCCAGGGCAGGAGCGTGGCGATCCGCCATCCGCCCGACCACCTGCTGGTCCTCCACCGCCCCCGCGGCGGCCCCGTCCGCGTCGTTTACAACGGCCCTGGCGAAGACGCCTGGAGCAAGGTCGGCGGCCGCCAGAGCAACGGCCAGTGCGCTATCCGATTGTCGACCCTCAGCGCGCTGGATCGGCCGGTCGACGACGCGTTGCGCCTTCCCCTCATCCGCCAGCCACCGGTCTAATCCCAATGCCAATCCGCAACACCATCTGGAACGTCGGATCGAACTCCCAGCCGCTGGTCGAGAGCAAGCTCCCCAGCGAGAAAACGCTGGAAGACATGATCGTCACAGCGCCGCGCATTCTCTCGGACGAGTGGATGCTAGTCGGCCGGCAAGAGATCACCGGCTCGGGCGGGATCATCGACCTGTTGGCCGTGGCGCCAGACGGGGCGCTAGTTCTGATCGAGCTTAAGCGAGACAAGACCCCCCGTGAGGTGGTCGCCCAGGCATTGGACTACGCCTGCTGGGTTGAGGATTTGAAGGCCGAGGACATCGTGGCCATCTATGGCCGCTTCCGGCCTGGACAGGACCTGGCCGCCGATTTCAAGGCACGCTTCGGCCAGTCACTGGACGAGGACACGCTGAACGAAAGCCATCAGATCGTCATCGTGGCCGCCTCGCTGGATCCTAGCAGCGAGCGGATCGTCGGCTACCTGAACCGGCGCGATATCGCCATCAATGTGCTCTGCTTTCAGGTCTTCGAGTCCGGTGGCCAGCAGTTGCTGAGCCGGTCGTGGCTACTCGATCCGGCACAAACCCAAGTCAACGCAGCCGTTTCATCCGTGAGCGAGAAGGAACCCTGGAACGGTGAATTCTACGCCAGCTTTGGCCATGGCATGGGGCGCGACTGGGACGAGGCGCGGCGCTACGGCTTCATCAGCGCCGGCGGCGGCAGCTGGTACAGCAACTCACTAAGTCTTCTGAACGTCGGAGACCGAGTCTGGGTGAAGGCGCCCGGCTTCGGCTTTGTTGGCGTCGGCAGGGTGACCGGTGGTCGACAATCCGCAGCGGAATTCATGATCGGCGACCGACCAGCACTCGAAGTCCTCACCGCCGCCACCTATCACCGAGACTTGGTCGATGATCCCGACACGAGCGAGTATTTCGTCCCCGTGGAATGGCTCGACACAGTGCCAATCGGCCAGGCGATCAACGAGATCGGCCTGTTCGGCAATCAGAACACCGTCTGCAAGCCGAAGACGCCCAAGTGGCGGACGACAGTCGACCGGCTGAAGGAGCGCCTGCCCGGCTTCGATGGCGCGGGCCGCCGGGCTGGTGTCGCAAGCGGTGCCCAATCAAGCGAGCATAAAGTCTAGGCGCCGGCGCCCTCAGCCCCGCCATCCCTCGCGCGGGTCGTCGTGCCGAGCCTCCCACACCCGCCATGTCGTCGTCAGCGCCAGCAGGGCTAGGCCCGCGACGAGCTCGGGGGCGGCGCCGACGATGGAGGCGGCGGCGAACAGGCCCGTAGCGGCTGCGGCCGTGCGCAGGCGGCGGCGCTGGCGGAAGGAGAGCTGGTGGTCGGCGAACGGCATCTTCGGCTCCAAGGCTTGCTGGCGTCGTTGGAGACACTAGGGTCCGCTTGCGTCAGTTTCGGACGCATAAGGGGCGCTGACGATGCGGCACGAGAAGGCGGGACTGCTGCTGGAACTGGCCCGGCGGCTGGCGGCCAGCGCCGAGGGGCTGACGCTGGACGAGATGGCCGCGGCCGTCGGTGTCGGCCGGCGCACGGTCGAGCGGATGCGCGACGCGCTCTGGACGCTGTTCCCGCAGATGGAGGAGACCGCCGAGGGGCTGGTGAAGCGGTTCCGCATTCCGCGGGGCCTGGACGGCTTCTTCCAGGCGCCGACAACCGAGGAGCTGGTCGAGCTGGCCCGGGCGGTCGAGGACCTGCGCGGCGGCGGCCACGGCGTGCGGGCGCAGATCCTGGGCGGGCTTGAGCACAAGGTCCGCTCGGCGGTGCGGCAGGACACCCTGCGCCGCATGGCCCCGGACATTGAGGCGCTGGTCCGGGCCGAGCGTACCGCCGCCCGCGCCGGCCCCCGGCCGCACGAGGACGCCGGCCAGATCGCCGCCCTGCGCCAGGCGCTGATGGCGTTAAAGGCGGTCCGTTTTCGCTACGACGGCGGCAAGCAGCCGGGCCGGGCGCGCACGGTGATCCCCTACGGCCTGCTGTTCGACCGCATGGACTACCTTGTCGCCGCCGAGCAGGGCCGGGACGCGCCGGTCAACTGGCGCCTCGACCGCATCGTCGACCTGGAGGTGTTGGAGACCGCCGCCGCGCCGCCGGAGGACTTCGACCTCGACGCTTACGCCGCCCGCTCGTTCGGGGTGTTCCAGGAGGACCCGCAGGACATCGTGCTGCGGGTCCTGCCGCAGGCCGCCGACGAGGGACGCCGTTGGCGGTTCCATCCGAATCAGGTCCTGACCGAGGAGCCCGACGGCGCTCTGACCGTGCGCTTCCGCTCCGGCGGTCTGCGCGAGCTGGCCTGGCATCTGGTCACCTGGCGCGACACGATCGAGATCGTCGCCCCCGACAGCCTCCGAGAGACCCTGGTCGAGGAACTGCAGCTGGCGCTCAAGGCTCACGTCCGGAACTGACGTAGGGCGGGCGCATGGTGAGCCCATGCCCAAGCTCTCCTTCCGTCTCCGCATGGCCACCCACTACACCGGCTTCATGACCGTCGTCGGCCTGCTGGCCCTGCTCGTTCAGGCGCCCGCCCCGGCGCTGTGGATCATCGCCGGCCTGTGGCTGTGGTTCGCCAAGGCGTTCTGGGTCTACCGAGAGGACATGGGCTTTGGTGGCCGCAGCCAGTCGGGCGGCCGGTTCGGCGACTACACGCCGGACGAGATGCAGGTGCGGCTGCGGCGGATCTGGCGGTAACGCCGGGCAGAGCTGACTGCTGTGTTGGCGTCACCCTGTCCACGGGAACTGTAGACTGAGGCACCCTACCACGACGCCATGGACCCCTACTTTGCCGATGGTCATTCGGCCCGCGCGGAAGCCTTCGCGCGATGGGCAGCTTTCTTGCGCTCCGATGCCTCGGAGTGCGGCGCCGCGTTCTGGCGACTTGCCATGCAGGTCATCAACGACATCGGCCCGCCCTGCGCCGCCGGCAAGAGCCGGCTGGACGCCTCCGCCTTGACCAACCTGTCAAAGCTGAACGGCGTGAAGGCGACGGCGCCCGAAGCCGACGCCGCCCTTCAGCGCGACCAGGCCCTGGCCATGGTGCTGCTGAAGCTGGAGCGGGTGAACTATGGCCTCTCGCCGGTCGTCGACGAGACCTCGAGGCCGCGGTAGTCGAGACGGGACGCCGGCGCTCCCCGGCGTCCCCACCGCTGCGCTTGGGAAGGCCGATTGCGGACTCACAGATGCCTCAGGACGCCCCCTGCAGGCTCGGCTGGAGCAGAACAGCTGAGAAGGCGGAGTGGCCGCCAGCGGGCCTCCTGGAGTCCGCAATCGCCGCTAGCAGTCTTCGGGGCGACGAACCCCGTCTGCGGGCCGCCGATCAGGCGGATCGTGTTCTCGACCTGCGCCCTCTGCTAGCTCTGCTAGCAGTCATTTTCCCGAAATTTTCAGAAATCCGTGTGCGGCATAGTCGCCTCTAACCCCATAATCTGGAGGGGTAAAAGGGTGTACCCCTTTGCCCCGAACGGCGTTCTGCGCGGCACCGCAGGAGTAGATTCCAGGGGTCGGCCAATCACGGCCGGCGCGAAGGCCCGAAATCGTTATCCGGTTTTCGGCGCCAAATTCTGGAGCTACCCACTGACCCTCAATGTCAAAGAACTAGCCGCCATGCGCGACGTCGCCTGGGCCGACAAACCAACTAACAATATGGTGTCCCAGGATATCCTGGGATGGCGTTGCGCCGAGGACCTCGCCTCCTGGCTCGAGAAGGACCTCCAACCGGAAGACTTTGTACCCACCTTCCCCATGACCATCCTGGTCCTCGCCGGTCTGGCGGACTACTGGGCCGAGATCGGCGAGTTCCCGCCGCACTCCGTCGCCCACGTTCTGCTGATGGTTGATCGGGTCCATCTGGGTCTGACGCCGCGTGGGGAAGACTGCGTGCCCGAACACAAGAACTAGCGATGGGCGGCGGGCCGCGGTGCGGCCCGCCTCTCACGTCAACGCAGCGGAGTCCAAGAGAGCCTGCCGGGACGGTGCTCCCCGAGGAGATCTCGAGTTCGGCCGGAACCGGTATTCGGAGGACGAGGCGGCGGGAAGCTCTGCCAGTAGGCCTGGGAGGGCCCTGGAGGGGGTCCACAGCGAGATCCTGAGGTTTCCCGACCATCGGCGCCGGAGAGGTCTCCGAAGGCGCTGGCGGAGAAATTCGCCAAGGCCCATCGTTACGTAGTCCCAAGAAATAGAAAATTACTCTATCTTCTTTTTTTTTCTTTCCAGTAGATAAAAAAAAATAAGAGAAAGGTACTTATTACTTATATCAGAACTATGCAACAGCGAGCCGTGATAACTGCAGCGCGCCATCCCAAAACATCTACTAGACTAATCTCGAGGTCTGAAAAATGCCCCCAAGACCCAAGCCACCGCTGGCCCGGATAGCTCCGATGATCGTGTCTCCCGCCGATATGACCGAAGAGTCGCTGGCCTCCGAGCTCGCCAATTGGGCTGGTCCCCTCTCCTACAAACCTCACTGGATTTGGGGCGGTCATACCACACCCAAGGGAATGGCTATGGTCTGGAACGGCGCCAAGTCTGAACAGGTCTGCCGAGTGCTCTTCGCGGTCATCTACAACCGGCCCCTCATCTCCTCTTGGCGGATGGAACATGTCTGCGACGAGCTCAATTGTGTAAGCCCGTTCCATCGACGGCCGAAGGCCACCCGCGGCGCCGACGGGTTCGTCGAGAAGCTGCCCGTTCTTGAAAGCCCCGATACCGTCGCCGATCTGGTCAAACTCCTACGCGCCGGCTGGACCTTCGAGAAGCTGATCGAGCAGGGCAAAGACCTCAACATGGTTGTGGATGCCTCCGTGATCCTCGACGAAGAGGCCACAGCCGAAACCTGAGCCGGTACGCGCCTCCGCTGGCGTAGGAGCCAGAACCAGCGCCCGGCCCGGCAAGTCCGCCCCTCGCTGCCGACGCGGGCTCGCCGGGCCAGGCGCCGGTTCAAGAGATTACAGGAAATAATGTTCTAGTGTAGTGTACTAGAGCGATTGGGCACTTTCGCCACCCAAGAGAACCGTCCACGGTCTCTTGGAAAAAACCAGATCAGATCAAATGACAACTCAAAAACAACGGCCCAGCACCCGCTGCCGCCGCAAACTTCTGCGCCCGCCCTGAGGCCGGCGCCAGGGATCCACATGTCTATGATCGATCACAACTTCTCTTCTGAAGCGGCTCCGGCCCAGCGCCCCGGCGTGGTCCGGGAGCAGATGATGAAACTGGGGGATGACCCGCTGTTGCTCGGCGCGCGGTTCACCTTGCCGGTGAAGGGCGCTGCGTGAGCCGCGTCTCGACGGTCACCACCGCCAAGATGACGCGTGTCCTCAAGGCGCTGGCCGCTTCCGGTCACGGCGTCGGTCGCATGGAGCTGCGGCCGACAGGAGAGGTGGTCGTCTACGCCACCTCCCCTGTCGGGACGACCGATGTGACAGACCTCGATAGCTGGAGGGCCGGGCGTGCCCTTCGTAAAGCTCAAGGGCCTCAATAAGGTCACGACCCGGCTGGCTGACGGCAGGGTCGCCACCTACTGGTACGCGTGGAAGGGCGGCCCCCGGCTTCAAGGCAAGCCGGGGGAGCCTGCCTTCGTCGCGGCCTACAACGCCGCGGTTGCGGATCGCCGGGGGTATCAGTCCGAAACTCTGGCGGGGCTCGTCGTTCTTTACCGATCGAAGCCTGAGTTTCTGACCCTGGCCGCCTCGACCCAGGCCGAATGGAACCGTTGGCTCAATCGCCTCAGCGCGCACGATATCGGCTCGCTCTCCCATCGCGCTCTCGATGACAGGCGAGTGCGCATGCACCTGCTCGAATGGCGTGATGAGTTCTCGGACCGTCCGCGAACGGCAGACTATGGCATGCAGGTCTTGTCTCGGGTCCTCGGGTTCGCCGTCGACCGCGGCCTCCTGACACACAACCACGCCGCTAACATCCCGCACCTGTACGAGGCCAATCGCGCCGACCAGATCTGGTCGGCGGAGGAGATTGAGGCCTTCTGCGGGAAGGCATCCCTGAGACTCGGCCAGGCCCTTCGCCTTGCCTGTCTTACGGGGTTGAGGCGCGGCGACCTGGTGAAGCTGCAATGGAAGCAGGTCGGCGACCTGGTGATCAGCCGCGCCACCGGCAAGAGCAGCGGGACCCGCGTCGCGACCATTCCCCTGCTCAACGAAACACGAGCTCTCCTGGCGGACATCGGACGGGGTGAGCCGGATGAGACCGTCCTCACGAACACGCGAGGAAAGCCCTGGAGCCCGGCTGGCCTGACCCATCAGATGGTGGATGCATCAAAGCTCGCCGGTGTGGAGAAGACGCTTCACGACGCCCGGGGGACGTTCGCGACACGGCTGAGGCTGGCGGGCCTGGCTCTGGACGAAGTCGCCGAAGTGATGGGCTGGAAGCTCGGGCGGGTGAGCCACATAATCACCCGGTACGTGGAACAGGACGAGATCATCAGGAGCCTGGCCGACCGGATCCAGGCGAACGGTTCGGGAACGGAAACTCCCAAATAACGCCCAAATGACCGAAGCCGGTCAACTTTCGGGACTCTAAGTCATTGAAATGATGGAGCGGCCGGGGGGAATCGAACCCCCGACATTCAGCTTGGGAAGCTGACGTTCTACCTCTGAACTACGGCCGCGCGGCTTGCGTCATAGCGGCAAGGCGGCGCGGTCTCAAGGGCGGCGGCGTCAGAGGTCGGCGGGCGGCTCGATCAGGGCGGCGGCGACGTCGCCGGGGGCGACGGGGCGGCCGTAGTGGTAGCCCTGCAGATAGTCGCAGCCGGCGGCCAGCAGCACCTGACGCTGCGGTTCGCTCTCCACGCCCTCGGCGACCACCGACATGCCCAGCGCCTTGGCGAGCCGGGTGACCGAGGCGACGATCATCGCCGACTCGCGGTCGGTGGTGATGTCGTCGACGAACGACTTGTCGATCTTGATGCAGTCGATGTCGAAGCGGTGCAGGTAGGTCAGGCTGGAATAGCCGGTGCCGAAGTCGTCCAGCGCCACCCGCACCCCGGCCTGGCGCAGCACCCGCAGATTCTCGCTGGCCCGTTCGACGTCGTCGATGATCGCCGTCTCGGTCAGCTCGACCTGGATGCGGTCGGCGGGCAGGTCGCAGTCCAGGGCGTACTGCAGGATCCGCTCGCCGATCTTTTGGTAGAGGAACTGGCGGGCCGACAGGTTGATCGAGACATAGGGCCCGCCCCAGCGGCGGCAGTCCTTCATCGCCTAGCGCAGGATCCAGTCGCCCAGCTCCAGCATCAGGCCGGTTTCCTCGGCCACCGGGATGAAGTCGGCGGGCGAGACCTGGCCGAACTGCGGGCTGTTCCAGCGCACCAGCGCCTCGTAGCCGAGGATCTTGCAGGAGCGGGCGTCGACGATCGGCTGATAGACCATGGCGAACTCGCCGGCCCGCAGCGCGCGCTCCAGTCCGGACTCCAGCGACAGCCGCTTGATCGAGGTCTGGGCGATCTCCTCGTCATAGACGCGATAGCGGTTGCGCCCCTCGCGCTTGGCCGCGCGCAACGCCAGATCCGCCTGGCGCAGCAGGTCGCCGTTGTCGTGATCGGGCTTCTGGACGCAGACGCCAAGACAGATGCTGACCTGCACCTCGTGGCCATAGACGCGGCGGCTCTGGGCGCAGACCCGCAGCAGCAGCTTGCAGAAGTCGGCTATACCCTGTTCGGAGAGGCTTTCGGTGACGACGCCGAACTCGTCGCCGCCCAGCCGGGCCAGCAGGCCGTTGGCCGGCGTCACGGTGGCCAGGGCGACGCCGATCTTGCGGATCAGATCATCGCCCGCCTCATGCCCGAGCGTCTCGTTGACCAGTTTGAAGCGATCGATATTGATCAGGAACACCGTCTGGCTCTGGTAGCCGTTGGCGATGCGATGGCTCAGCTCGCCGACGAAGCCGGCGCGGTTGGGCAGGCCGGTCAGGGCGTCATGGCGCGCGGCGTGCAGGGCGACATCGAGACGGGCCTGGGCCTCCATAACCTCGATCTCGAGCCGGCGGATCGTCGCCTCGCGATCGGCGTCGCCGGAGCGGGCCTGACCGCCGGTGCGGGCGCGTTCGGCGACCGACCGCAGGGTCGCGGCGGCCTCGGCGGCGTCGAACGGCGCCACGAGAAAGGTCATGCGTTCCGGCTTGGCGGTGACGGTCAGGCAGGCCGAGACGGCCGTGCGGTCGGCGCCGTCCAGGAAAACGACGATCTCGGCGTGACTGGCCGTGCGGGTCGCCGCTCTCAGATGCTGGCCGATCTCCGGCAACGGCAGGCCGAGGAAGTCGAGACACACCACCTCGCCCGGCCGGGTGTCCACCTCCGCGCCCGAGGTCAGGATAACCGGTGTCACGTCCGGGAACGCCATACGGAGGACACGTGCCACCTCGCCGGGCCCCTCGCCGCCGGGGCGAACCACGATGACCGGGGCGGTCCCCGCCCGGATGAGGGCAGGCGGGGCGTCGGTCGGCGCGAACGCGCCAGCTGTGGCTCCTGAAGTCATCGTTCCCGTTGGGGATGGGCCGGCGAGCCGGCATATCGGACACTAGACTGCGGCCAGACCTTCAAGAATTCGCTAAAGACATAAAGTTAAACGAAGTAAAAAATCTCGCCTACTTTGAGTTGAGCGCCGTATCCCGGCGCGGCGGGAGTCGATTGACGCCCCGCCCCGCCTCCCGCACGATCCTTCAAACGATCGTTGGGAGAACGACCATGGCGGACGGCGAGCACGGAGAAGAGGCGCGGGCGAAGTTCCACGCCATGACCGAGAGCACCCAGGAGGACTGGGCGATCATCGCCGGCGCCTCGGCCCAGTACGGCCGCGAGCTGCCCGAACGCATCGTCAGCCACCTGATGCTGCTCAAGGGCGACTGCGGCGGCTTCGTCGTCGACCGGCTGGAGCACAGCCTGCAGACCGCCACCCGGGCCTTCCGCGACGGCCGGGACGAGGAGTACGTCGTCTGCGCCCTGCTGCACGACATCGGCGACGTGCTCTGCCCGCGCAATCACCCCGACATCGGGGCGGCAATGGTGTTTCCGTTCGTGTCCGAGGCCAACCACTTCATGGTCCAGCAACACGGCATCTTCCAGGGCTACTACTTCTTCCACCACCTGGGCCTGGACCGCGACATGCGCGAGCAGTTCCGCGGCCATCCGCACTTCGAGTACACGGCGCAGTTCTGCCACCTCTACGACCAGGCGGCGTTCGATCCGAACTACGAGTCCATGCCGCTGGAGGCCTTCGTCCCGATGCTGCACCGGGTGATGACCGTTCCCAAACGGTCGATCTATCTGCGCCCCAAGGTCGCCGCCGAATAGGCAAAGGAGGCCCGGCGCGAACCGGGCCCTCCCTCGTGGTCACGCCGACCGGTCAGTCGAGCAGGCGTTCGACAGCGATGCCCCGCGCGCCCAGCAAGGCCTGGACGCTGTCATCGCCGACCAGATGGGCCGCGCCCACCGCGATCACCGACACGCCCTCGCCGGCCAGCAGGGTCTGGATCTGTCCGGCCCAGTCCCGGTTGCGGCGAACCAGAAGGGCTTCGTAGAGTTCGGGATAGTCGGCGGCCATTTCCCTGACCATCAGGTCGTCGAGCGCCGCGACATCACCGGCGCTCCAGGCTGCGACCAGGGCGTCCAGCATCGCCGGACCGCTGTCCATCTCGTCGAGCGCCGAGAGCAGGAAGGCCAGCTCCACGGCGGGCGGCAGGTCGGCGAAGAAGCCGATCTGCTGTTCCAGCGTCTCCAGCGTGCGGATCGGCTTGCCGGCGTCGCGGGCGGCCGCCTTCAGCTTCGACTCCACGCCGCTGGCGGGGTCGTAGCCGGCCTTGACCAGGGGCCCGATGCTGAGCTGCAGGCCGGCCAGCCACGGGCGCAGGGGCTCGAACGCTGCGCCGCTGGCGCCCATGCTGGCCGCCGCCGCATCGAGCCGCGCCTTCTGCTCGGCGGTGAGCTTGCTGCTCAGCGGATTGGCCGGGTCGAGCCCGTGGCGGCGGACCAGGGGCCCCATGGCGGCCGGATCGTCCGTTTCGACCTCGATCCAGAGCTCATCGGCCTCGGCCAGCGCCGCGTCGATGGCGGGCGTCCGCCAGACCGTCTCCGGCTTCAGCACATGGACCGTGCCGAACAGGTAGATGCTCGAATCCTCGTCCCGGATGACCCAGAGCGCGGGATCGGCGGCGGCGGGAAGCGCCGCCAGGGTGGCGGCGACCAGCACCGCGACGGCGGTGAAGGCGCGTTTGAGAGGCGTGAACATGGCTGTCCTTTCGGGGAGTATGACGTCGGAATTCAGGCGGACGCGGCGGTCGCGACGGTCGGCTACTTCAGGAACTGCTCGACGGCGGCGGCGAAGACGTCCGGCTGGTCGAGCATGACGAAGTGCAGGGCGCCGTCGACCCGGATCAGGGTCTTGGCGGGCAGGGCCGCGTAGTTCCCCTCGTACAGCGGTTGGACGAACCCGGCGCCCATGCCCATGGCGTCGTCCCGTGCGTAGACCACGGTCACCGGCGTCTGGACGGACGCCAGGGCCGGCCGAAGGTCGGTGGTCATGACGTCGTACATGGCGCGGGCCATGACCGACCGATCGGTGGCCATCGACCAGGCGAGGCTGTCGGTGCGCCCCTGGGGCGACTTGACCAGGCCGGCCATGCTCTGGGCCTGGCCCGCCGCGAAGGCTTCAGGGCTCTGGCCGATCAGCATGTCGCGCAGGCCGGCGGCGCGGGGGGTGACCGTCTCGACGGTCATGGTCGGCCCCATCAGCACGCTGAAGAACGGCAGGGCGTCGACGATCATGATCCGGTCGGCCAGGCCCGGGTGGCGCTGGGCGATCATCAGGGCGGTCAGGCCGCCCATCGAGTGGCCGATGACGGCGGGACGATCAAGGCCCTGCGCCTTGATGTAGGCGGCGATCTCGTCGGCCAGCGGGGAGACTACGGGCCCTTCCGCGTTGCCCCCGACCGCTTCACCGGCGAACCCGCTGACCTGGACCAGGTGGACGCGATAGCGGCCCTCGAGCCGCGCGGCGGTGTCGGCCCAGACGGCGCGGGATGAGGCCAGGCCTGGGATCAGGACGACGTCGGGACCCTCGCCCCGGATCTCGACGGTGAACCGGGTCGGCTCGGCGGCGTGCGCCGATGAGGCCGCCAGCGCGCCGACGAGGGCGCCGATCACGGCCAGGGACTTGAACAGGGTAAGCATGGGACGGGTTTCCGGAGAGGGAGGGAGAGGAAGAGTGAGAGAGGGGTGTGTCAGGCGAGACCGCGGCGAACCGAAATCACCGAGGAGATGACGAGGTAGAACCCCATCAGGATGGTCATCATGTCCCAGGCGGTCAGGGCCGGGACGAGCTCGAGCTTCTCCGCGGCGGCCCACAGGAACAGCGCGCCCTGCAGGACCCAGAAGCAGACGGCGCCAGCCTCGCCGACCATCTGGCGGATCATCTCGTCGGCCCGGGTCCAGACCGACAGGTTCAGCAGGGTTTGCAGCAGGAACAGTCCGACGATGGCGGCCATCACCGCGGCGGCCAGCTGGCCGGACAGCGGCTGGGACAGTACGCGGGCCACGACCGGCGCGGCCATCATCACGCCCGAGAGCGCCAGAACGACCGCCTGCTGGCGGTAGAAGACGATCTGGGCCGGCCGGGCGGGACGGTCGCTGGCAGGGTCAATCACCCGGGCCGCCAGGCGCTTGCTGAAGGTCGCGGCGACCAGGACGGTCCCCGCCACGAACAGCATCACGGCGATCAGGACGGCGACGTTGTCCGACCAGGTCAGGTCGCTGACGTCGATGCGCCCCTGCTTGATCACGCGGCCAATGAGGTAACCCAGGCCTCCGCCGACGATCAGGCCGGCGACGCCCTGCGCGATCCGGGCGCGGTTGAGTTTGGGGCTGGAGGAGGTGGCGGTCATGAAGGCTCTCGCTTGTCGTCGTCGGCTCAGGCCTGGCCGTCGTCGAAGATGGATTCGATGGGCTGTTCGAAGAGGCGGGCGATCTTGAAGGCGAGCGGCAGGGACGGGTCGTACTTGCCGGTCTCCAGGGCGTTGATGGTCTGGCGGGAGACCTCGAGCCGGTCGGCAAGGTCGGCCTGGCTCCAGTCGCGCTCGGCCCGCAGGACCTTGAGGCGGTTCTTCATGTCGCCCCCTACCGGTAGCGGCGCTTGATGAACGGTTGCGCCACGCCCATGCCGAAGCAGAAGATCGGGAAGGCCCAGAAGGCCGGCAACCTGGGCGTCTCGGCGTACATCTCCAGGAAGCCCCAGACGGTCATGATCGCCAGCGTCAGGCCGACGCCCCAGAGCATGGATTCGACAAGGATGTTGCGGACGAACTCGTCGCCCTCCTCGCGCAGGTACAGACCCATGATGGCGATGACCGCCAGCAGCGGCAGAGCCGGCAGCAGGGCCAGCGCCCAGGCCACGGGGCCAGTGGGTTCGTATCGGTTGAACACCCAGCTGACAGTGAAGATGCAGACCACATAGACGGCCATCGTGGGCATGAAGCGGGCGATGTAGCGCTTCTGGGCGGGGTTTCGGCTGGTAGCCATGTCTCGTACTCCGATCTGAATGTGTTGTGCGGGTCGCGGCGTCAGCGGTTGCGGATGATCCACCAGCCGGCCCAGCAGAGGCCGTAGCCGACGAGCATCAGCGCGAGGGTGAAGCCGACGCCGTTGACGAACATTCCAGCGTCCGCGGGCGTGAAGCCGAAGCCATCGACCGCGCCCCGGGCGACCCGCAGCAGGGGGAGCGCGACGGCGCCGACCACGATCATCCCGGCCGACCCGCCCCAGAACCAGCTGAACTTGTGGGCCTCGCGCACCGCCTCGTCGACGCCGGCCCACCAGCGGGCGCTCAGCCACAGAATGAGGACGCCGAGGGCCAGGACGGCCACGCTGGAGACGACCAGCGGTACGGTCAGGCCGAGTCCATCGGCCAGGCCGCCGGCGGCGCCCATGACCGCCCCGATGAGCGCGCAGGTGAGCAGCAGCTTGATGAGGCTCGGACCCCGGCGGGCGGGGGATTGGGTCGGCACGTCGCTTCTCCTTGTCCTTTTGACAAGGACGCTTGTCACATAATGCCGCCCATCATGTCAAGCTTCCTGTACATTTTGTCTGTGAAGCTTGTCCCTCTTGATCATTTCCCGTGCGCCGCCGCAAACTGACGACCTGCCCGTCCGGGAGGAGATCGCCATGCGTCGCCTGACCCTGATCGCCGCCACCCTGCTGCTCGCCGGTTGCGGCCTGCCGTCAAAGGACAGGGTCCAGGGCGAACTGCAGACCATTGCCGACGCCGGCGCCCCGCCCGACGCGGTGGCTGTGGAACTGGTCTCGATGTCCCGTGGCGACGGCGACCTCAGCGGCATCAACCACCACGTCGCCTATGACCTGAAGGTGTTCCGCGACGGGCCGCTGCTCGGGCCGCTGGTCGGCGGCCGGGTCGAGGCGCGGGCCGGCGAGCGCTGGACGGGCGGCAAGGCCCTGCTGGTCTACGAGCGGATCGACGGCGGCCCGTGGACGATCACCGGCCTGCGGATCGAGCAGCTCCCCTCCCCCGCGCCCCGGCCCTGAGGCCTATTTCCAGGGCCTGAAGTGCTTGGAGAGCTTGAGCCCCTGGCGCAGGTAGTGGGAGCCGTCCTCGCCATAGAGCCGGGTGGGCCGGGCGGTCAGGGGCTCATAGACCAGGCGGGCGACGGTCTGGCCGTCCTCGAGCAGGAACGGCGTCTCGTGGCTGCGCACCTCGAGCACGCCCTTCGATCCCCGCGAGTTGGTCTCGTCGGCGCCGAAGCCCGGGTCGAAGAAACCGGCGTAGTGGACGCGGAACTCCCCCACCGCCGGGTCGATCGGCGTCATCTCGGCCGCCTGGTCGACGGGGATCTCGATGTCGTCCTTGGAGGCCAGGATGTAGAACTCGTTGGGGTCGAGCAGCAGCTCACCCTTGGGAGACTCCAGCAGCTCCCAGAAGTCGCGCGGGTCGTGACCGTCCTCCTTGTCGAGGTCGATGATCCCGGCGTGCCGACGCCCGCGGAAGCCGGCCATGCCCGTCGACAGGTCGACGCCGACGTCGCGGCTCGACAGCCGGGGCGGCGTGCCGAGCTTGAGCCGCAGCTGGTTCAGCCGCGTGCCGGTGCGGGCCAGGACGGAAAAGGTCTGCGGCGCGATCTCGACGAATAGCGGCCCGGTATAGCCCTCGGCCACGTCGTCGAAGGCCGCGCCATGGTCGGTCAGCAGCCGCACGAAGACGTCGACCCGGCCGGTCGAGCTCTTGGGATTGCCGCGCGCCGCCACGCCCCGGGGCAGAGCCAGCCGTTCCTGGACCTCGGCGATATAGACGCAGCCGCGCTCGAACACCGCGCCCTGGCTGAGGTCGAGCTGGTGCATGGCCACATCGGGCAGCCGCTCCATCACCCGCCGGTGACGCGGCAGGAAGGAGGCGCGGACCCGCCAGGCGCGTTCGCCCAGCCGCAGGTCGAGACTGGCCGGCTGGACCTGGTCCTTGTCAAAGGGCGTGAGCGAGCTGATGGCCTCCTGGGCGATCAGGTCCTCGATGGCCTGGCAGGGGAGAATCCCCGCGGAAAGAGCGTCATTCATCGTCGGGCCATTACTCATGGCCCTTGGGGGGAATTGCAAGTGACGGATGGAAGACGTTGGGGGCTTGAGCCCTGAAAGCCCTCCTCCTCGATGGAGGAGGGTTGGGTGGTGGTGTGGCCGCTGAATTTACGGAAGGGCTCGGCATGGCGCCGGAGCCCACTGAGCCTTCCCCGCACCGCCAGAGCCACACCACCATCCCCGACCCTTCCTCAGCCTGCCCTCGGGCGGGCCGGCAGGACCGACCCGGGGGAGGAGGAAGGGGGGCTTGCTAGTGGTGCGCCTTCTTCACGCCCGCGCCCATGCCCAGCAGGTAGATCCCCGCCCCGACCCCGAACAGCAGCAGCGCCTCGCTCAGGCTGCCCATGGCCCGCACCTCGACCGGCGAGTAGCGCGCCAGCGGCACGGCCAGCACCAGGATGAGAACGTTGAGCAGGCCCAGAAGCCCCAGGATGGCGGCGAACACGCGGAACACAAACGCAAGCGGCATGGAACCCTCCCCGTCTGACGAAGCGCCAAGGTTAACACACAAATTCGCGTCACGCGGGTCGGGTTCCCGCGGGGGAACCTGAGGCGTCCGACGCCGACGGGCAGTGCGTCCTTCCCCCGGATCAAGTCCGGGGTCGCCCAAGAGCTCGCTCCTCAGGATGACGACCGCAGTGGAGCCCTCCCCCTTCGTCAGGGTGAGGAGCGCCGCAGGCGCGTCGCGAACCCCGCAAGGCCTGACTCCCGGACGTCCCCAACACGAGACTCCCGAGACCTATACTCCCGAGACAAATGGAGACATGTCGCCCCTTTCGGAGACAATCCCGCCCCGGCGCCCGGCGATGTCATCCCCACCCTGTCGGCCCGGGGTTAGACTCCGATCATGGACGGTAACCTGGACCGCGAAATCCTTGCGCGGGAAGCGGAACCGGCGGCGCGGCCGATGGAGCCGGGCGCGCGGTTGCGACCGAGGCGGGCGGCTCTGTCCCCCTGTCCCGCGCCGCCGGCGGGCGCGGACGCGGGGAAGCGGGACAGTCTGCCCTGGGGACTGCTTGCGTCGACCGATGCCGACCCGCCCTGCGTCCTTCGCGACGCGATCCCGAGGGATCGCTCCTCAGGATGACGAACTCAGTGGAACACAATCACCTTCGTCATGGTGAGGAGCCGGCTCTCGGGCCGGCGTCGCGAACCACGCAAGGCCTTTCGCCCGTCCCCACGCGAGCCCGCTTGACCGGGCGGGGCGGTTTCCTGTTGATGCCGCCGTCTCTTGCAGGAAAGCCGTAGCCATGGCCGAAGACCCGAACAGCTGGGAACCCGCGACCCGCCTCATCCGCGGCGGGCTGATGCGCAGCAACCACGGCGAGATCTCCGAGGCGCTCTATCTGACCCAGAGCTTCGCCTATGAGAGCGCCGGCGCCGCCGATCGCCGCTTCTCGGGCGAGGACCCTGGCTTCGTCTATTCGCGCTACGCCAACCCCACGACCCAGATGTTCGAGGAGCGGCTGGCGCTGCTGGAGGGGGCGGAATACTGCCGCGCCCTGGCCTCGGGCATGGCTGCCGTGCATGTGGCGCTGACCGGCCTTCTGAAGGCGGGCGACCATCTGGTGGCCGGCCGGGCGCTGTTCGGGTCCTGCAACTGGATCGTGGCGCAGTATCTGCCGCGCTTCGGGGTCGAGACCACCTTCGTCGACGCTGTCGACCTCGACGCCTGGAAGGCGGCGATGCGGCCCAACACGAAGGTCGTGCTGCTGGAGAGCCCGGCCAATCCGCTGCTCGAGATCACCGACATCGAGGAAGTTGTGAAGATCGCCCACGCCGCCGGGGCCAAGGTGGTGGTCGACAACGTCTTCGCCACGCCGATCTTCCAGAAGCCGCTGACGCTCGGCGCCGACGTGGTCGTCTATTCGGCCACCAAGCACATCGACGGCCAGGGCCGGGTGCTGGGCGGGGCGATCCTGGGCGACAGGCAGCTGCTCGAGGACGCCTACCGCGACATCATTCGTCACACCGGCCCGGCCATGTCGCCGTTCAACGCCTGGGTGCTGCTCAAGGGGCTGGAGACGCTGGACCTGCGCGTGCGCCGCCAGACGGAGACGGCGGCGGCGCTGGCCGACCTGATCGCCGGCAGTCCGAAGGTGACCTCGGTGCGCTACCCCGGTCGCGAGGACCATCCCCAGGCGCTGGTCGCTCGCAAACAGATGAGCGGCTTTTCGAACCTGCTGGCCTTCGACCTGGGATCGCGCGAGGCCGCCTGGCGTTTCCTCGATGCGCTGGAGATCGTCGACATCTCCAACAACCTGGGAGACGCCAAGTCGATGGCCACCCACCCCTCGACCACCACCCACCGGGCCATGCCGGAGGACAAGCGGCTGGAGATCGGCCTGACCGAGGGCTTCGTGCGGATGTCTGTCGGCCTCGAGGACCTCAAGGACCTGACCCGCGACGTTCGCCGGGCGCTGGACGCCGCCTGATGACCCGCATCCGCCGCCGCGGCACGCCGGACAATCCGGTGTACGAAGCCCGCACCCGGGACGTCCTGGTGCGGGTCGCGCCGGCCTACATGGCCGAGCAGTCGCAGCCCGAGGAGGGCAAGTGGCTGTGGTCCTACGTGGTCGAGATCGAGAACCACGGGACGGAGACGGTCACCCTGATGTCCCGCCACTGGATCATCACCGATGCGCTCAACCGGGTCGAGGAGGTCCAGGGTCCGGGCGTGGTCGGCGAACAGCCGGTGCTCGGCCCGCGCGAGGCCTTCCGCTACAACTCCGGCTGCCCGCTGACGACGCCGTCGGGCAGCATGCGCGGGACCTACCAGATGGTCACCGCGGCCGGCGAGGCCTTCGACGTCGAGATCCCGGCCTTCTCCCTGCACCTGCCCGGCGCCCTGCGGCGGGTGAACTGAAGGAGTGGCGCCGACTCCGAACGCGGCGCCTGGCGCAAGGGCGGCGACCTCAGCGCGTCACCCGTCAAACGCGAGCCGAAATACTCATTACGGGGTAATTCTATACTTCATTATGCCGCTATATCCGCAAGCTTTTACTCGTTCCGGGTAAAACTTCACTCATCATTTGCATCACAATTAACACCTCGGAAACCGCGAAGACATGATGCTCCGTCCGTGTTGCAACGGTAGAACGCCATGATGACATCTCTCGGGCCGGCCACCCTGTCAGGCCAAATCGCTCCGGTCCGCCCGCAAGGTGCGGCCGCGATCACGATGGCGACGGCGGGGACGGAGGTCGCCGCAGCGCCGGAGGCGTCGCGCCTGATCATTGACCGCGACCACCAGAGCGGCGCCTACGCCTTCACCGTCGTGGACGCCACAACCCGCGCGGTCATGTCGCGATTCCCTGTCCGCGCAGTCTCCGACATCGCCGCGCTGACGGACTACCAGCCGGGCAGCATTGCCAGGATCAGCGTTTGAAAGCCGGAACGGGCGCGCCATCTGTAGTGCTCGTGGACAGAGCCATGCGGGTGAGGTGAGCGCCTCAGCGCCATCGCCGACTGGTCCGCGAGCCAAGACACACGGTTGACCCCATGAACGACCATTACGATGCCGACAGGGAGAACTACCTTCTCGCACAGTCCATCGACCACTTTCTGAATACAGCCTCCCTGATGTCCAGGGCCTTCATGAACGATTACACGACGATGATTGTTTTCATGTCGATCCTCAGGTCGTCAGTCAGCCACCTGAACCGCGACCGAACCCTCAGTTCCGAAGCAGTTTCAGGCGTGTTCCCGGACAACTTGCGGCGTCCGGTCTCGATCCTCGCCATCTCCGATCTGACCGGCTTTCCTTACGAGACGACGCGTCGTCACGTCCTCAAACTGGTCCAGAACGGCTTCTGCAGCAGATTGGGCTCGCGGGAGTTCATCGTCTCTGAGGATGTCCTCAGGGGCGAGGACTTCACCAGGATGGCGGCCGAGAACCGGCCGCTCCTCGTCGACTTCGTGGATCACGTCCACCAGAAGCTGGAGTCCTTCAGGTCCGAAGCGCTGGCGCCGACCCCTTAGGCGGACGCCGACGGCGCGCGGTCAATTCTGCGCCCCGGCGCTTGTCAGTGATCCAACGCCCCGACATGGTTTCTCATGGATCGTCCGCAGAGACGACGGAGGAAAACATGGACACGACGCTCGGCCTGCCGGCCATCCGCACAATCGGTCTTTCCGCGCCCTTCGGCTGGCTGGCCGAGGGCTGGCGCGACCTGATGAAGGCGCCCGGACCGCTGCTGCTCTACGGCCTGGCCGTCGCGGCGGCGAGCTTCGCGCTGTGCTACGGCGTCTACGCCACCAACGGCACGTTCTGGGTGCTGGCCCTGACGGCCGGATTCGTGATCATCGCGCCGATCCTGGCCATGGGCCCCTACGAAGCCGGCCGCCGGCTGGACCTGGGAGAGCGCCCGCGCCTGGGCCAGATCCTCTTCGTCCGCTCCGCCTTCCGCCAGGATGTCGCCTATCTCAGCCTGCTGCTGGTGCTGATTTATTTCCTGTGGGGCCGGATCGCCCAGATCGTCTACGGCCTGTCGACCTTTCACGTTCACCGCGACGTGGAGTCGCTGGTCGCCTTCGCCATCGGCTCGAGCGAGGGACACGGCATGCTGATGATCGGCGCCCTGACCGGCGGCGTTCTGGCCTTCGTGACCTATGCCCTGGTGGTCGTGTCGGCCCCGATGCTGCTCAACCCCAACGCCAATGTGTTCGCGGCGGTGGCGACCAGTGTGCGGGCGGTCAACGCCAACTTCTTCCCGCTGCTGCTGTGGGCGGTGATCATCACTGCGCTGCTGCTGCTGTCCGCCGCGACCGGGTTCCTGGCGCTGGTCGTCGTCTTCCCCTGGCTGGGCCTCGCCAGCTGGCGGGCCTACAGGGCGCTGGCCGATGACATCGACCGGCGGAGCGATCAGGCCGCCGGCGGCGTCATCGCATAGACGCGGGAGCAGTATTCGCAGGTCACCCGGATCTTGCCGTCCTCCTCGACCATCTCGATCCGCTCCTCGTCGGTGAAGCTGGCCAGGACCGTGACGATCCGCTCCTCGGTGCAACGGCAGGAGGCCCGCAACGGCCGGGGTTCGAACACCCGCACGCCGTCCTCGTTGAACAGCCGCCACAGCAGGGTGTCGGCCGGCAACGTCGGGTCGAGCAGTTCATCCTCGCGGGTAGTGTCGAACAGGATCTGGGCCCGGGTCCAGGCGTCCTCGGTCGAGCCGCGCGCCGCGTCGGCGGCGATGTTCTGGATCAACAGGCCGCCGGCGCGCCACAGGGGTCCCTCACCGGTGTCGACCTGCCCGACGGCCAGCCGGATGCGGGTCGGGGTCTGTTCGGACTGGGCGAAATACTCTTCGGCGCACAGGGCCAGGGTGTCGCCCTCGATTGAGGTCACGCCCTGGTAGCGGTCCATGTCCGGCCCCTGGTCGATGGTCATGATAAAGACGCCCTTGCCCAGCAGAGCGCGCGCGCCGGGCCGGGCCTCGTCGGCCATCACCGCCGCCAGCCGCTCGGCGTCGAAGCGGCAGTAGCCGCGCATCGAGCCCTCGGTGTCGTAGTCGACCACCACATAGGCCACCGGGCCGTCGCCCTGGGCCTGGACGATCAGCCGGCCGTCGAACTTCAGGCTCGACCCGACCAGCGCCGCCAGGGCGCAGGCCTCGCCCAGCAGGTTGGCGACCGGCAGCGGATAGTCGTGCCGGGTCAGGATTTCGTGCACGGAGGCGCCCAGGCGCACGATGCGGCCGCGCACGGGCCAGCCCTCGATCTGGAAGGCGGCGACAAGATCGTCGGCGGGGAGGTTCAGGGTCTCGCTCATGGGGCGGCCATATAGGGGTTCATGGGCCCGGTTGCGAGCCGCGAGCGTGCGAGGCGTCGAAACCGGTCCCGCTTTTCAAGACCCCATGTCGCCACTCGCCCTGCCGGAGACCTTTGGTCGCGGCCTGTCCATCCGCCCGCTTCCTGTCGCGCAGAGTAATGCGACGCCTCAAGCCGGCGGAGGGAAGGTCGCGTCCAGATCACAGGCCGGACGGCTTGCCGTCAGCCGAAGACCTTCAACATGGTGTTGGAGATCGTCACCACCACGCCCACGCCGCCCATGATCAACCAGCCCTGCTGACGAATGGCGGCTTGAAGATCGGCGCGCAGATTGGCGATCTCCAGCCGCACCTCGGCGATGTCGGACGTTGTGGCCATGTTCGTGATGTCAGATTTCGTAGCCATGTTCGCGATATCGGACTTCGTGGCCATGTTCGCGATGTCGGACTTCGTAGCCATGTTCGCGATGTCGGACCTCGTAGCCATGTTCTCGATGTCGGACCTCGTAGCCATGTTCGCGATGTCGGACTTCGTGGCCATGTTCGCGATATCGGACTTCGTGGCCATGTTTGACCTCAGCGCATCCATACTCGACCTCAGCGCGTCAATGTCGCTGCTGGTCGACGCGCTCAGGGCCTCGATATCTGCCTTGGTCGCCAGCCGGAGCAACTCGAGGTCGCTCTTCGTCGCCATGTCGGCGACATCCGCCTTTGTCGCCAGATGGCTGATGTCGGGCATCGAGGCGGCGTGCTGGAAGACCGACACCACAGCCTCGGCCACGCCTTCGGGCATTCCCGCTTCACGGAGCTGCTTTGAGGCGCTCAAGGTGTCGAAGGCGAACGGCGACATGGTCGCAACCTTAGAGGTTGTTCCCGGTTTGTCCAGCCCGGGATGCTAGTCCCGAGGTTCGGGGCGTTCCAGCTCTTCCAGCGCCTCGCTCAGCACGTCCATGCGCTTGGCCAGGGCAACTGCGGCGTCGCGCAGTCCCTGATTGTAGAACCGCGGCCCGAGCTTTTCGGTAACGAAGTCGAGCAGGAATTCGGCGTCCATGCCGCCGATCTCGACCTCGCATTCGCGCTTGAGATAGTCGCGCAGCAGATGCGCCAGGTCGCCCCGCGTGGCCCTGTCGAACTCGATGCCGGCCATGGCGGGGTCTCCGTTTCCGGGCCTCAGCCGATCTTGCCGAAGCACCAGGCCAGGATCGACTTCTGGGCGTGGATGCGGTTCTCGGCCTCGTCCCAGACCAGCGAGCGCGGACCGTCGATGACCGCGTCGGTCACCTCCTCGCCCCGGTGCGCCGGCAGGCAGTGCAGGAAGACCGCGTCCTTGTCCGCCAGCCCCATCAGGTCCTCGTCGACCTGATAGGACTCGAACGCGTCCAGACGGGCCTCGCCGTCGACGTCGCCCATCGACACCCAGGTGTCGGTGACCACGCAGTCGGCGCCCTCGACCGCGGCGCGCGGGTCGTCGGTCATCTCCACCCGCCCCTGCTGCTCGGCCGCGCGGGCCAGGTCGTAGAGGTCGGGGTGATAGGCCGCCGGGCAGGCGATGTTCAGCTTGAAACCCAGCTTGGGCGCCGCATGGATGAAGCTGGCGCAGACGTTGTTGCCGTCACCGACCCAGGCGATGGTCTTGCCGGTCACCGGCCCCCGATGCTCCTCGAAGGTCAGCAGGTCAGCCATGATCTGGCAGGGATGGCTCTTGTCGGTCAGCCCGTTGATCACCGGGATGGTGGCGTTCTGGGCGAACAGCTCGACGTCCTCGTGCCGGTTGGCGCGGATCATTACCGCGTCGACCATGCGGGACAGAACCTTGGCCGTGTCGTCGATCGTCTCGCCGCGACCCAGCTGCATGTCGGACGAGGTCGAGATGATGCCGGCGCCGCCCAGCTGGCGGATGGCGGCGTCGAAGCTGAAGCGGGTGCGGGTCGAGTTCTTCTCGAAGATCATCGCCAGCGTCCTACCCTCGCCCGGACGGTCGTGGTCGACCATCGCCTGGGTCCAGCCCCGGCGCGAGGCCTTGCGGGTCCGGGCGTCGTCCAGGATCACCCGCAGGTCGTGGGCGTCCAGCTTCCAGAGGTCGATGAAGTGCCTGACGGTCTTCATGTCGCCGCCTTCGCCCGAACAACCTCGCAGGTCTTCTCGAGCTTCTCGACCACCTCGCGGGCCTCCTCAACGGTCAGGTTCAGCGGCGGCAGCAGGCGCACGCAGTTGTCGCCGCCGCCGGCCACCAGCAGATGCTGGTCACGGGCCAGGGCCATGAACTCGCGGTTCACCGGGACCAGCTTGAGGCCGATCAGGAAGCCCTTGCCCCGCACGTCGAGGATGACGTCCGGAAAGCGGTCCTTCAGACCGGTCAGCTGCTGGTTGAAGTAGCCCGCCACGTCACGGACGTTGGCCAGGGTCTCTTCCTTGCTGATCTCGTCGAAGGCGGCCAGGCCGACGGCCATGGCCAGCGGGTTGCCGCCGAAGGTCGAGCCGTGGACGCCGACGGTCATGCCCTTGGCCGCTTCCGCCGAGGCCAGGCAGGCCCCGACGGGGAAACCGCCGCCCAGGGCCTTGGCCACACACATGATGTCCGGCGCCGCGTCCTCGGCCCAGTCATGGGCAAACAGCCTGCCCGTGCGGCCCATGCCGCACTGCACTTCGTCGTAGATCAGGATAACGCCATGCTCGCGGGTCAGCGCCCGCAGGCCGGTCAGGCAGTGTTCGGGCATGGCGCGCGCGCCGCCCTCGCCCTGCACCGGCTCGACGATGATCGCCGCCGTCGTCGGGTTGGCGATGGCCGCCTTGATGGCCTCGTGGTCGCCCCAGGTCAGCTGGCTGTAGCCCGGCAGGCGCGGACCGAAGCCCTCGACGTAGCCCGGGTTGCCGGCGGCGTTGATGGCCGCGTAGCTGCGGCCGTGGAACGAGCCGTCAAAGCCATAGATCTCGACCCGCTCGGGGTTGCCGCCGGCGGTGTGATACTTGCGGGCCGTCTTCAGCGCGCACTCGATCGCCTCGGTGCCCGAGTTGGTGAAGAACACCACGTCGGCGAAGGTTGCGTCGGTCAGCCGCCGGGCAAGCTCTTCCTGGCCCGGTATGCGGAAGATGTTGGAGACGTGCCAGAGCTTGTCGGCCTGCTCTTTCAGAACCTCGACGAGGCGCGGATGGCAGTGGCCCAGACCGTTGGTGGCGATGCCCGCCACGCAGTCCAGGTATTCCTCACCCTTGGTGTCCCACAGACGCGCGCCTCGGCCGCGTTCAACCGCCAGAGGGGCGCGGTTGTAGACCCCCATGATGTGGTCGGAGGACGGGGCGGTGGTCGTGGGCGTGCTCAAGGAAGCCTCCCTAAAGCGAGAAAGTCCCCGGCGGTTTGCACGGGGACAGGAAGGCTTGGCGTTGTCGCGGGAGAGCGCCGGAATGTCAATGCGTTGCGCTGACCGGCGACCCCGGCGTCAGCGCGCCGCCTCCGCCGTCAGCGCCATCTGCACGGCCAGAAAGGCCGCCTTCTCGATGGTCGACGGATCAACCACCTCCATGGTGTCCTGCGGCGTGTGGATCAGGCCCAGGATCCGGGGCGGCGGGCCGGACGGCCGCTCTCCCTTCGCCAGCTGCGCCATGAAGCCCTCCAGCACATCGACCTCGGCCGCTGGCAGATAGCTGAACGACGTCGAGGGGATCAGCGCCTTGCGGAACGCCAGATGGTCGCTCGGCGGATAGGCCTGCAGGCCGCGGCAGGTCTCCCTGGCCGCCTGGCAGGCCGCCTTGACGACAGCCTCGAGCGGAGCGTCCACCGGCGTGGTTGCGGCGGCGTAGAACGGCGTATCGCCGTAGGCGTTGATGTCGAAGTTGAACACCGCCCCGACCCGTTGGCCGTCCGGACTGGCGGCATAGGCGGCGGCGCCGAGCAGGCCGCGCTCCTCCTGATCGAAAAAGACGATGCGCAGGCCGCGCGTGAAGGTCGTGGCCTTCAGCGCGTCCGCCGCCCGCAGCAGGGCGACGACCGAGGCGGCGTTGTCGACCACACCGTTGACCAGCGTGCCGTCCTGCAGAACCAGCGCGTCATAGTGGGCGGTCAGCAGGATGTCCTTCTCGCCGCCGGCGGCGAGGGTCACCACGACGTTGTAGCCTTCCGGCGCGCCGGGTTTGCCGCTGTTGAAGGGGCGGACCTCGTAGGTCAATCCGCGGGCCTCGAGCAGCCCCCTGAGCACTGCGAGCCGCTCGGCCTGGGTCGGCTTGTCGAAGGCCGCGACCTCCTCTGCGACCGTGGCCGGCGCCGCGAGGACGGGCGCGGCGACGCCGCAGAGCATGAAGCTGGCGAGCGCCAGCGCCTTGAACATCCTCATGGTACTCCCCCTCAATGCGGACCCTAGGTCTTCAGCCGCCAGCCGGTGACGAACATTCGCCAGCACCAGAGGAACAGTGCGATGTTCAGGACCGCCACCATGATCACCCCCGTCAGAAGGCTGCCGTCGGCGTGACCGATGAAGCCGTAGCGGAAGCCGTCGATCAGATAGAAGAACGGGTTGAAATGGCTGGCGGTGCGGAAGGGCTCGGGCAACCGGTCGACGAGGTAGAAGGTCCCCGACAGGAAGGTCATCGGCATGATCAGGAAGTTGGTGATCGCCGACAGGTGATCGAACTTCTCCGACCACAGCCCCGTCACGATGCCGACGAAGCCTAGGATCAACGAGGCGCCGACGCTGAAATAAACAACCGCCCACAGGTGGTCGATGCCCAGGTTGGTGAAAGGCAGAAAGGCGATGGTGATCGCGGTGACCGTTCCAACCACCACGCCTCGGGTAGCGGCGCCGAGGGCGAAGGCCATCACCTGCTCAAGCGCCGACAGCGGCGGGGTCAGGAAGTCCGGCGTCAGCCCCATCATCTTGGCCTGCAGCAGGCTGGAGGAGGAGTTGGCGAAGGCGTTGTTCAGAATGGCCATCATGATCAGGCCCGGCGCCACGAACTCCGAGAACGGCGTCCCGTGGATCGGCGGCGCGGCGCCGCGCACCGCGACTACGAAGACCATCATATAGAGCAGCGTGGTGACGACCGGCGCGGCCAGGGTCTGCATCCAGACCTTGCGGAACCGGCTGACCTCCTTGGTGTAGAGGGTCACGAAGCCGGTCCAGTTGAACCCGGCATAGTCGCGGGGCTGTGGCGGAACGACGCTTTCGGCCATGTCTTTCATCGCCCCTAGGTGCCCCCGCATCGCTTTCCGCGCAAGGCGCCGGCGAAATTCGGCGATGAATCCGGCGTCGCCAGTCTGGAATCAAGATGTTGAATCTGTGGACAGACAAGATGGCGCCTATTGTGCCGGTTAACAGAAGGTTTACGATATCTGGTAGCAGGACAGCTCGAAGGGCTGTCCGAACACAAAATGTAGGGTCGACGGCGCGGGGGCGTCTTAGGCTCTCCCAGGCAGATGAGGGTTGATCATGGGCTGGACCGACGAACGGGTTACGACTCTCAAGAAACTCTGGCTCGACGGCCTGTCGGCCAGCCAGATCGCCAAGCAGCTGGGCGGGGTGACCCGCAACGCCGTCATCGGCAAGGTTCACCGCCTCGGTCTGTCGGGACGCGCCGCGCCCTCGCAGCCCGCCCGCCCTGCCTTCAAGGCCCCGCGCCCGGCCCGTCCGGTCGCAACCGCCCCGGCCACGCCGCGCCGCATGGTCGCCGAGCCGAGCGCGCCGGTCGTGGTCAGCAACGGCCCGACCCTGCCCCAGCCGGTGCACCGCATCGAGGAGCCGGGCAGCGCCACGGTGCTGACGCTCGGCGCCCACATGTGCAAGTGGCCGATCGGCGATCCGTCGACCGACGGCTTCACCTTCTGCGGCCGCCGCAACGGCGAACACGGCCCCTACTGCCGTGAACACGCCCAGGTCGCCTACCAGCAGCCGCAGCCCGGCAAGAAGAAGGGCGGGGCCACGGAACTGGCCCGCTCGCTGCGCCGCTACATCTGACGCCCATCACTGTCATCCCGGACAGCCGCCAGGCTGATCCGGGACCCAGTGAGCGGCGTCTGCGGGGTCCCGGCTCTTCGCGCTGCGCGCTTCGGCCGGGATGACAGCTATAAGGAACCGGCATGACCGATTCCGCCGACTCCCCCTCCAACGCCCAGGCCTATTCCGTCTCGGAACTGGCGTTCGCGCTCAAGCGGACGCTGGAGGACGCCTATGGCTTTGTGCGGCTGCGGGGCGAGCTGTCGAAAGTCACCCACCACGCCAGCGGCCACGTCTACCTGACCCTCAAGGACGACAAGGCCGCCATCGACGGCGTGGTCTGGAAGGGCAGCGTGCGCGGCCTGTCGGTTCGGCCCGAACAGGGGCTGGAGGTGATCGTCACCGGCCGCATCACCACCTTCCCCGCCGGGTCCCGCTACCAGATCGTCATCGAGACCATGGAGGCCGCCGGCGTCGGCGCCCTGCTGGCCCAGCTCGAACGCCTCAAGCAGAAGCTGGCCGCCGAGGGCCTGTTCGCCGCCGAGCGCAAACAGCGCCTGCCCGCCATGCCCGCCACGATCGGCGTGATCACCAGTCCGACCGGCGCGGTGATCCGCGACATCCTGCATCGCATACGCGACCGCTGGCCCTGCCGGGTCGTGGTCTGGCCGGTGGTCGTCCAGGGCGACGCCGCCGCCGGGCAGGTCGCCGCCGCCATCCGGGGTTTCAACGCCATGGAGCCGGGCGGCGCGGTTCCTCGTCCCGACATCCTGATCGTCGCCCGGGGCGGCGGCTCGGTGGAGGACCTCTGGGCCTTCAATGACGAGGCCCTGGCCCGCGCGGTGGCCGAGGGGACCATCCCGCTGATTTCGGCGGTCGGGCACGAGACCGACACCACGCTCATCGATTTTGTCTCCGACCGCCGGGCGCCGACGCCGACCGCCGCCGCCGAGATGGCCACGCCGGTGCTGGCCGAGCTCAAAGGGCTGATCAGCGACTACGACCGGCGCCTGAACCAGTGCGGCGGCCGGGCGATCGAGACCCGGCGCGAGCGACTGACCGCCCTGTCGCGCGGCCTGCCCCGGCCCGCCGACATCCTGGCCATGGCCCGGCAGCGGCTGGACTACGCCGCCAGCCACCTGACCATGGGCCTGCGCCGCAACGTCGACCTGCAAGCCCGCAGGCTGGACCAAATCGCCGCGCCGCTGCGGCCGGCCCTGTTGTCGGGCCGACGCGACCAGCTCTCTGCGCGGCTGGACCAGCTCAGCCTGCGCCTCAACGCTGCCCTGCCTCGCAAGCTGGAGGCCGATCGACTGCGTCTGGCCAGCCTCGACAAGCTGCGCCTGACGCTGAACCCCAAAAGGCCGCCTCGACCCGGCTTCGTGCTGGTGACCCGGCCGGACGGGTCGACGATCCCGCGCGGCGGCGACCTGTCCGCCGGAGAGGTCGTGCGTCTGATGTTCGAGGACGCCACCCGCGAGGCGGTGATCGACGGCGCGTCCGCGACCGCCGCGTCGCCGACGCCGGCCCAGCGGCCCGCGCCGAAAAAGCCGTCATCGCCGCCCGCCGGACAGGGCGACCTGTTCTAGCCGCCTCCGGTTCGCTACATTGGCCCGCATGAACGCTTTTGATCGCGACATGAGCCGGGACCTCGCCGTCCTGCACTACGGCGACGGCGAGTACGCCGTCATGAAACCGGGCCGGCACGTCGTCTGCGCCGTCAGCGGCGTGAAGATCCCGCTGGAGGCCCTGCGCTACTGGAACGCCGAGTCCCAGGAAGCCTACGCCGGCCCGGCCGAGGCCCTGCAGCGCTGGAAGGAGCTGAACCCCTGAACCGCAGGGCGCTTCTCGCGGGCCTGGGCGCCGCCACCATCGCAACCCCCGCCTGCGCCTCCGCGCCGCCGCCAACACTGCTGGTCAGCGGTCGGTATCGCCAGGGCGGGTTCGCCGTCGGCAGGACCACGTCCCGCGCCCCGGTGATGCTCGACGGACAGCGGGTCACCACGGCCTCGGAAGCCGGCTGGTTCTTCATCGGCTTCGACCGGGACGCCCCGGCGTCCGCCGAGATCCGCGTCGACGCTCCGGCCGGGCCGGCCGTGCAACGGCTGGACATCATCCCCGGCGACTTCGACATCCAGCGCATCAGCGGCCTGCCGCAGGACCAGGTCTCGCCCACCGATCCGGCGCTGCTGGCCCGCATCCGGCGCGAGTCCGCGCTCAAGGCCAGAGCCCTGGAAAGCCGATGGGACGCCGACGCCTTCACGGCCGGCTTCAACATGCCGCTGGAGACCTGGCGGGTCAGCGCGCGGTTCGGCGGCCAGCGTATTCTCAACGGCGAGGCCAAGCGCCCGCACTACGGCGCCGACCTGGCGGCGCGCGCAGGGTCTGTGATCCGCGCGCCCTGCGACGGCCTGGTGACGCTCGCCGAGCCTGCGATGCACTTCGAGGGCGGCCTGACCATGATCGACCATGGCCAGGGGCTGACGAGCTTCTACCTGCACCAGTCCCGCCTGGACGTCGCCGCCGGGCAGAGGGTCGTGCGCGGCCAGGCCATTGGCGCGGTCGGCATGACGGGACGGGCGACGGGTCCGCACCTGTGCTGGCGGCTGAGGTGGCGCGACAGGAATCTTGACCCGACCCTGCTCGCCGGCTTCCTTCTCCCCGATCCGGGGTAACGTTTCGGAAGGCATGCCCACCCTATCAAGGCGGCCGGGAGCGCTGGTCGGCAAAACGCCGCCTTGCGGACGAGGACGCTATGGAATTGGGGCTTGGCGAACTGAAAGTGCTGCTTGTGGACGACAACGACCACATGCGCACCATCGTCGGCACCATCCTCAAGGGCATCGGCATCCTCAACGTCCGCGAGGCCCGCGACGGCTCGGAGGCGCTTGAGGCGCTCCGCACCTGGCCGGCCGATCTGGCCATTGTCGACTTCCGCATGGAGCCGATGGACGGCGTGGACTTCACCCGTCTGATCCGCAATGCCGCAGACAGCCGCAACCCGTTCCTGCCGATCATCATGATGACGGGCTTCGCCGACCGCCCCCGTGTCGAGGAGGCGCGCGACTCCGGCGTGACCGAGCTGATCGTCAAGCCGGTCACCGCCCGGGCGATCATCGACCGGCTGAACGCGGTGGTCTATCGCCCGCGCCCGTTCGTGCGCACCGCCGACTACTTCGGCCCGCGCCGCCGTGGCATCGACGACGTCGCGATGGACGACCAGCAGTCCGGCGTCGCACACATCTGAAAGGCTGCGCGCTCCGCCGTCAATCGTCGCCGGCGGCGGCTCCGCGATAGGCGTCCTTTGACCAGCGGCGGTGCACCCAGAACCACTCCGCCGGCCGCTTGCGGATCTGCGCCTCGACCATGGCCGTGACCCGGCGGACGCCCTCGGCGATGTCAGCGGTGCGATCCCCTGTCCGCTCCAGCACGATCGGCTCGTGCACCACGGCCCGGAAGCGGGCGCCCCTCGTCCGCTCCACCGTCATCGGCTGCAGCACCGTGCCGAACCGCAGCGCCAGCCGCGTCGGCCCCGGCGCGGTCATCACCATGTGGCCGAAGAACGGGGCTGGAACGCCGCCCTTGTTGAATTTCTGATCGTTCATCAGCGCCACCGACACGCCCTTGCCCATGGCCTCGAGCATCTCGCGCGCGCCGTCTCCGCCCTTCGGCGCGAAAAGCCGCACGCCATAGCGGAACCGGCTCTCGCGGATACGCCGGTCGACATAGGGATTGTTGGCGGCCCGATAGGTGATCTCGCAGGGGATGCCGGCGTTGACGATGGCGGCGGGCATCACTTCCCAGTTCGAGAAGTGGCCCGAGACAAACACCACCGGCTTGCCGGCGGCGGCGATCTCGGCCAGCCGCTCGCCATTCACCACCTCCACCCGCCCGGTCGAGGGCAGGATGCGGTCCATGTTGGGAAACTCGGCCACCGTGCGGCCGTTGCTCTCCCACTGCTCCGCCAGGATGCGCCGGCGCCAGGCCTCGTCCTTCTCCGGGAAGGCCAGGATCAGGTTCTGCTCGGCAACGGCATGGGTCTTGGTGATGGGACCGAGAAGGCGGAACAGCCGTCCGCCCAGCCAGGACGCGAAGTCGAGCGGAAGCAGCCTGAACAGGCCATTGAACAGGTCAAACGCCAGCGCCTCGAGACGCCAGACGACGTCCTGCCACTTGGAGGGCGGAGGGGGCGGGTTCGCCATGGCGCTGGTCTAGCGTGGTTCGCACGGAGCGAACAGACAGTCGCCCGGCGGATGATCCCCTTACGGGCGGGTATCCACAGGGCTGGATCGCTTGGTGCGCGACTTGCGGATGTCACATCAGGCTGTTTCGTTCCGGGACAGCCGTCAGATGCAACAACACGGGGGCGTCAGCCCATGGGCAACGACATCGACGTACATCTCGGCAAGCGGCTTCGTCGCCGTCGCCGTCTCCTCGGCCTGACCCAGCAGCAGCTGGCCGGCACGGTCGGGGTCCGCTTCCAGCAGATCCAGAAGTACGAGTGCGGCGCCAACCGCATCTCCGCCTCGCGGCTGTGGCAACTGTCCGAGGCCCTCGAGGTCCCGGTCGGCTACTTCTACGACGGCCTGTCCGACGCCGACCGGCGCGAACTGGCCAACCAGGAGCCCAACGAGGGCGGCGAGATGTTCGCCCGCAAGGAAACCCTGGACCTGATCCGCGCCTACTACCAGCTCGGCGAGCGTCCGCGCCGCCGCCTGCTGGACCTCGCCAAGTCGCTTAACGGCGAAACTGACGCCGCCTGAGTTCGGTCCGTGGTTGTTGCATTGTGCGGTGGGAGGTAATCCCACCGCATGACGCTCTCCCCTGACAAGCTCGCCGAGTTCGACGCCTTCCTGATCGAGCTCAACCGCGCGTCCGCCGGCGCCATCCTGCCGCTGTTCCGGGCCGACCATGGCCTGGAGAACAAGCTGGCCGGCGGCTTCGACCCGGTGACCGAGGCCGACAAGGGCGGCGAGCGCGCCATCCGCGCCCTGATCGCGCAGCGCTATCCCGACCACGGGGTGATCGGCGAGGAATACGGCGAGGACCGCCCGGACGCCGAGTTCGTCTGGGTGCTGGATCCCGTCGACGGCACGCGGGCCTTCATCGCCGGCCTGCCGCTTTGGACCACGCTGATCGGCCTGCGCCACGCCGGAACGCCGGTGCTGGGCTCGATCGGCCAGCCCTATCTCGAAGAGATCTACATCGGCGGTCCCGCCACGGGATCGCGCCTGATCAGCCGCGCCGGCGAGGCAGCCCTGCGCGTGCGGCCCTGCCCCAAACTGACCGACGCCGTCATCTGCACCACCGACCCGGCGATCCTGACCGGACCCGAGCTCGGCTCCTGGACCCAGGTGCGCGCCGCCGCCCGCCTGGCCCGGCTGGGGCTAGACGCCTACGGCTACGCCATGGTGGCGCTGGGCAGGATGGACCTGGCGCTCGACACCGGCCTGCAGGTCTGGGACGTCGAGGCGGTAATCCCGGTGATCCAGGGGGCCGGCGGCGTCGTCACCGACTGGTACGGCCGTACGGCCCGCACCGACAGCGGCAAGTTCGCCTTCGCCGGCGACGAGGCTTGTCTCGAAGAAGCGCTGGTCACGCTGAAGCGGTCGGCGGCGCATTAGGGTGTGAACTCGGAAGTCAGGCGAGGCTGGCGTTGGGCCTCAAGGCCAATGGCCGCTTTCGGCCCTGAGCGGACGTCGGTGCCGCCGGCGGGGCGGTTCCGCATTTTAGCCGTTGCGGATATATCCGGGTGGCTTGACCGTCATTGGCCGAGTAGGGGGGCGTCGGCGATTGATTAAGGAATATGTTCTCAACGGCGGCGAGATCACTTCGCTCGAAGCCTTCGCCGAGCACGTCAGTCGCGTGCTGGGTCTTGACCAGTATTGGAGGGGGAACTTGGACGCCTTCAATGACATCCTCCGGGGAGGCTTCGGCACTCCTGAGGAAGGATTCATAATAAGGTGGGTCAACTCGGACGCATCACGAGTTCACTTGGGGTACGCTGAGACAACGAGGCAACTCGAACGGCGGCTCGAAAGCTGTCATCCATCAAATCGAACTGCCGTTTCGCGCCAGCTGCGCGATGCGATGGAGCGCAGGGGGGCGACCGTCTTCGACTGGCTCGTCGAAATCATTGCGGTGCATGGCCCCGGTGGAGAGGAAGAGGAAGACAACGTGCGACTCCTTCTTCTTTAGGTCTGCTTCACACCCATAGCCGCACCCCGGATCGCCCCGCTTCCATCTCCGGCAGTTCCCGCCCTGATGCCTTGGCGGAGCATTGCGCGGGCGGGCGTCCTGCTCAAGGACCGGCTACGCCGGCCGCGAGGCGGCGGGTCCGCAGGACCCGTCCTTGACCAGGGCGACCGCTCGCGCTCCCATTCCATCAAGGCCTAAGGGCAGGTGTCATCAGCGCTCCCTATCCCCCGTCTTCCCGGCGGAGGCCGGGACCCATCTTCCTGCGCGCGGGCCTTTGGACCCCGGCCTACGCCGGGGAGACGGAAAATGGGGGATGTCTCAAGTCTGTCCCCCACCCGTTGACGATATTCGGCAAGTCGGCTTGCCGCCTGATCGCTTTGCCGTGGCACGCCTCCAAGCGACCTGGCTAGAGCGCCGCCACGAACCCGTCGAACTCACGCCACACCACGGCGCGGATGGCGTCCGTTTCCTGGAACAGCTCGTGGTAGGCGCCGGGGATCTCGATCCAGCGGCCCCTGGGGATGCGGGCGGTGATCAGCTGCTGGTCGGCGTTGTCGACCAGCTTTTCCTGCTCCGCGCCCATGACCAGCACCGGGATGTCGATGGCCGCCACCTCCGGCGCGCGCTTGAGCCAGGCGGAGGCCGAAAAGGCGAAGTCCAGCCAGCCCCAGGTGCCGGCGTTCAGGCCCAGCAGCGGCTCGGCGGCCACAAGCCCCCGGTTGCGCGCGTAGCGGCGCGGATCATGCGTGACGATATTGGCTTCGAAGGTCTCGCCGTGCGGATCGCCGGGGCTGCCCAGGATGTAGTCCTCAGCCTTCACCCGGCCCATCAGCCAGGCCAGCGCCCGGGCGCCGCGCTTGGAGCGCTTGCCGGTCTGCAGGCCCAGCATCGGCGCCGACAGAACCGCCGCGGAGAAGTCGCCGACACGGTGGGCCAGCGCCAGCAGCGTCAGGCAGCCGCCCATGGAGTGTCCCAGGGCGATCCAGGGCTTAGGCAACCGGGATTCGAAGTGGGCCAGCAGCGCCCGATAGTCTTCCACGAAATCGGCGAAGCCCCTGGCGTGGCCCTTGAGCCGGTCCTCCAGCGCGCGGTGGGACAGACCCTGCCCGCGCCAGTCGTGGACCAGCACCACGAAGCCGCGCGCCTGTAGCTCGCCGACGACCTCGTAGTATTTCTCGATCGGTTCGGTGCGGCCGCCGCTCAGGACGACCGAACCGCGCGGCTGACCGTCGGGCAAAAACAAAGCGGCGCGGAGGCGAACCGCCCCCGCGCCGCTGAACCATTCCGCCGTTCCGTTGGACGGAACGGGCGCCTCGGCGGTTGAAACCAGAGGCGCTTGCTCGCTCATGTGACCCTTAGGCCATCTTCGCGAACAGGGCCGACATCTTCGGCTGCAGGGACATGGCCAGGCCCATGTCGGACAGCTTCAGGCGGCCGGACATGAAGGCCATGGTGGCGTCGAGCTTGCCCGCGCCCATTTCCAGCAGGTCGGCCATGGAGATGGTCATGGTCAGGTCGGCGGGCAGGTCGTCGTTGGTGACGGTGCCACCGTCGATGTGGATGAAGCCGTCGCCCTTGAGGTCGAACTTCATGGTCTTGCCCAGACCGGAATCGTCGCCGACAGCGGTTTTGACGCGGTCGGTAATTTCTTGCAGCGTAGCCATTGGCGGCCTCCCGTTTTTCGATGCGACGAATTTGGTAACTTGGCCGGGCTCGCCACACAAGCGAACTGCGGTCGGCCAGCGAAAAAAGATGACGCCCCCGCCATTTTCGCGCACCGTTGCGATCAATTCTCAAGAGCGCGCCGGGAGACACGCCGTGACGGACCTCACCCTGGACGACCTGGACCGTATCTACGGCCAGCCCCATCCGACGACGAAGGCCAAGTCGCTGGACCATGTCGACAAGTACGGACGGCGGTTCCTGGCCCTGTCGCCCTTCTGCGTGATCTCCGCGGCGGGCCCCGACGGGGCGATGGACGTCTCGCCGCGCGGCGGCGAGCCCGGCTTCGTCCATGTCGAGGATGACCGCACGGTCATGCTACCCGACCGTCCCGGCAACAACCGGCTCGACACCCTGCGCAACCTGGTCGGCGGCGCCGGTCGGATCGGGATGATGTTCATGATCCCCGGCTTCGACGACATCTACCGCATCAATGGCACGGCCAGCCTGAGCGACGATCCCGTCCTGCTCGATCGCTTCGTCGAGTTCGGCCGCAAGCTGAGGTCCATGGTGAAGGTCGCCGTCGAGGAAGCCTTTCTGCATTGCCCAAAGGCGGTCATGCGCGCCCGGCTGTGGGAGCAGGACGCCCAGGTCGAACGCGCGACGATGCCGAGCCTGTCAGAAATGGTCATGGACCAGCTGGGGATGGGCAAGCCGAAGTTCGAGGAGACCGCCGTGATCGAAAGCTACAAGCAGCAGCTTTAGGCGACGCCGATTTCGAGAGATGCGTAGTCCAGCTTCATTTGAGGAACGGCGCGGAGCGAAGGCCTCCTGGCTCCGCGAGCCCAGCTCTCAGCTATCCTCGTGAAGGTCGCCATCGCGGCAAAATCGCTGGCGTCGTCGCTGAGGCGGCAAACAACCGCGAGATAGCTGAACGATCTGTCCTGCCGGGTGATGAAGTCCAAGGCATAGACGCTGTCAGGCAGATCGAGCCTGCCGCGGCATGGCCCCTCATGCTCCACCTCCACGATCGACAAGCCGCGCTCAGCGGCGTCGATCCGAAGCTGTTGGAGCCCCCCTCGCGGATCAACTCGAATGCCATTGATCAGAAGCTTCCCGCTCTCCGCTTCGGTGACATCCAAAGAGAATTGCGCGCCCAGACCTCAGCCCTTCAGCTTGCCGCCCGCCAGCAGCGCGCGGACCGGCGCCTTGCCGAACTTGAGCGACTGGGCGCCCGCGTGGTCAGCCGGTTTGAACGCGACGTAGGCCTTGAAGGCGGGCAGCGGCGAAACCCGATCCCCCGCGATCGATTGGCCGGACCCGGCCCCCGCGAACAGCACCTGCTCCATCTTCGGCACGGCGAAGCCGATCACTCCGGCACGCTTCCGGATGGCGGTGTTGCACTGCTCGATGGCCGCGACGAGGTCGGCGGTCGCCACGGTCTCGCCCAGTCGCACGACCGGCTGCATCTCCATCGCGACCGAGAACTTGTCTGTCGGGTTCTTCCGGTCGACGTCGAGGATGCCGTCCTTCATCTCGGCCAGGGTCGGCATCCGGGTGACGCGGCCGTCCGCGGCCTGGGTCAGCAGCGTCCGGGCGCCGCCGGGCATGACCACGTAAAGGTTCTGTCCGCTGGTCGGCTTGCCGTTGACCTTCAGATAGTAGGCCATCACGAACCGCGACCGTTCGGCGGCCGGGATGCCCAGATAGAGGTCGTAGTAGGGGAAGACCTTCTTGAGCGGGGGTCCGGGCTTCTTCTTGTCGTCCGCCGCCATCGCCGCGCCGGGCGCAGCGGCCAGGGCGGCGGCGGTCAGGATCAGGCCGCGACGGGTGGTGCTCATATGGGCTTCACCAGCTTGAGGGTCATGCGGTCGCTTTCGCCGATCGCGTCGTACTTGCTGTGGTCGAACCCGGGCTGCGGCGGCTGGCCGCGCGGCGCCGAAAGGCGGGTGGGCGGCAGGGTCCAGACCCCGAAGGGATGATCCTTGGTGTCCTTCGGATTGGCGTTGATCTCGGACTGCGCCGCCAGCTTGAAACCGGCCTCCTCGGCCAGCTTCAGGGCGAAGGCGGTCTGCACATAGCCGTCGGCCGCAAGCACGTCCTGCACCTTGCCGGACTCGGCGCGGTGCTCCTCGACCCCCAGCACGCCCCCGGGCTTGAGCGCGGCGAACGCGGCGGCGAACGCCTTGTCGGCGATGCCGGCGGCCATCCAGTTATGGAGGTTGCGAAGGAACAGCACGAGATCGGCCGAGCCGTCCGGCGCCACCGGCCCGCTGGTCGGCCCGAAGGCGGTGACCTCGACCTCGCCGTACAGCTTCGGCTTCGCCGCCAGTCGGGCCTTGTAGGCCTCGACGATCCGTGTGGTCGTCTCGTCGGTCGGCTGCAGATTGGCGGCGTAGAGCTTGCCCTTGGTCTGGGCGAGATAGGGGGCGAGGATGTCGGTGTACCAGCCGGCGCCGGGCCAGAACTCGACCACAGTCATCCCCGGCGCGAGCCCCCAGAACTCCAGGCTTTCGACCGGATGGCGCCAGGCGTCCCGGCCCCTGTCCGCCGCCGACCGCCAGTCGCCGGCCAAGGCTCCGGCGATCGTGTCGGCGCCGCCCTTGGCCTTGGGCTTGGCCGGTTCGGCGGCCGCCTCGGCGGCCTTCTCACCCTTGTCGGGGCCGCAGCCGGCCAGAGCCAGGCTGATCCCACCCGCGAGAAACAGACGACGGGACGCTCCGGGCGCGACCAATGACATGAACTCTTCCGACAAGGCCGCCCCCGCACCGTCTGCGAACGGCTTACAGCGACTGGTCCCCGAGGTCAAAAAAGCCGCTACTTCGGCTTCACGAACCGCAGGGTCATCCGGTCACTCTCGCCGATAGCGTCATATTTTGTCCGGTCGAAGGCGGGGTCAGCCGGCTGGCCAGCCGGGGCGGTGCGCTTGACCGGCGGCAGCGTCCAGACCCCGAACGGGTGATCCTTGGTGTCCTTGGGGTTGGCGTTGATTTCCGACTGGGCTTCCAGCTTGAATCCGGCCTTCTCGGCGGCGGCCACCACTGTGGCGACCGAGACATAGCCGTCGGTCACGCCGGGGACTTCCGGACGGGGATCGGCCCGATGCTCCTCGACGGCCAGATAGCCGCCCGGCTTCAGGACCGCGAAGAAGTCGTCCATCGCCTTGGTCAGCATGTCGCCCTGGTACATGAAGTTGTGGATATTACGGGCGGTGATGACGATGTCGGCCGAACCCGGCGCGCCGAGCGGGCCGGACACCGGACCAAAGCCCGCGTACTGGATCGCCCCGTACTTGCCCGCGTCGCTGAACCTGGCTTCGAAGTCGGCGCGGGCCTTGCGGGCGCCGTCGGAGATCTTCGGATTGTTCAGGTCAGCCGCGGTCGCGACATAGGTTCCGCCGGTCGCCTTGGCGTAGGGTGCCAGGATTTCGGTCCAGTAGCCGCCGCCGGGCGACACCTCGATCACGGTCAGGCCCGGCTTCAGACCCCAGAACTTCAGGCTCTCGTAGGGATTACGGGCGCCGTCGCGAGCGACGTTCGCGGCGCCGCGGTCGGGGCTGGCCACGGCGGCCTTCAGCGCGGCGTCCTCTCCGGCGTGGACAGGCATCGTCGCCGCTCCGGCCAGCAGGAGGCCCGTGGAAAGGGCGATCGCCAGTCTGCGCGTCATCATAGCCGTAACTCCCTGATCGTTGTCGCAGGACAACCTAACGATCAGCGGTCGACGATCAAGTGAAGGACTTGAAACCGCGAACGGGGGCGCCCACCTCGTGTGTCGAAGGCGCCGGTTTCGGGCCTTCCGGATCACAGGCGGGCGCTTCGGGCCCGGCGACGATCCGCACAACCAACGCAACCTTGCTTGTTCAAGAAGGATGTAATGCACATGCGCACTGTTGATTTCTCCCCCCTCTACCGCTCCGTCGTCGGCTTTGACCGCCTCGCCGCCCTGCTCGACCAGGCCGCGACCCAGGACAGCGCCGCCGGCTATCCGCCCTACAATATCGAGCGCACCGACGAGAACGCCTACCGCATCGAGATCGCGGTCGCCGGCTTCCGTCAGGACGAGCTGACCATCGAGGTCAAGGAGAACCTGCTGACCGTAACGGGCCGCAAGGCGGCCAACGACGACGCCCGCAAGTTCCTCCACCGCGGCCTCGCAGAGCGCAACTTCGAGCGCCGCTTCCAGCTGGCCGACTACGTGATCGTCACCGACGCGGCTCTGGACAACGGCCTGCTCTCGGTCTCGCTGAAGCGTGAACTGCCGGAAGCCCTCAAGCCCCGCACGATCGCCATCAACACCGGCGGCGAGAAGCTGATCGAGGGCAAGAGCAAGAAGGCCGCGTAAGGGCCGAGACCGAACGACTATCCCCGGTAGTCAGGGAAGGGGCGGCGCAGGGCGTCGCCCCTTTTTCCTATGCCGCTTCCAGCCCGATGGTCGTGCTGATCTCGGCGTCTCGGAACGAGGTCTTGTCCATGCGGGCGCCGGTCAGGTCCGCGCCGCGCAGGTCAGCGTTGTCGAGCACCGCCGAGGTCAGGTCCGCAGCCTGAACCCAGGCGTAGCGCATGGTGGCGCTGCTCAGCGAGGCGGGATTCACCCGGCCCGGCCCAAGGGGCAGCACGCCCAGAATGGCGCCGCGCAGGTCGGCCTTGGTGAGGTTGGCGCCGGCCAGCCGGGCCCCGCGCAGATCGGCCTTCACCAGAGAGGCGCCGCGCAGGTCGGCGCCCTCCAGGTTCGCGCCCTGCATCTGGCAACCGCTCATGTCGAGGCCGACCATGCAGGCGCCCTTGGCCGACATGGCCGTCAGTCGCCCGCCCTTGAGCACGTCGCCGAGCGGGCGCAGATCCTCGCCGTCGAACTTCGCCGGCGCGCCGCGCACGCCGCCGCTTTCGCACCAGGCCCGGTTGCCCTGAACCATGGCCACGAAGCCCGACACCCGCGCCAGGGCTGCCGGCGTCGGGGCTCGCAGGCAACCCTCCATCGTCGCGCCGTTCATGTGGGCGACCGCCGTGTCCAGGGCGCCCAGGATCGCGCCCGACAGGTTCGCGCCGGTGAAGTTGGCTCCACCCACGTCCGCGCCCTCGAGGATCGCGCCCGACAGGTTGGCGTCCTTCATGTTGCAGTTGGTCAGCTTGGCGCCGCGCAGCGAGCAGTCGGTAAAGTCGGCGGCGAAGGCGGAGACGCCGTTGAACTGCGAGCCGTCGAGGGTCGCGCCGGAGAAGTTGGCGCCCTCGGCGTCGCCGCTGCGCGCCTCGTGCTGCAGGACGCTCAAACCCTTGCGCGGATGCGGGATGGCGATCTGCCCCTCGCGGAAATCTGCCTGGGTCAGGTCCGCCTGGCTCATGTTGGCGCCGCGCAGACAGCAACCGCGCAGGTCGGCCCGGCGCAGGTTGGCCTGTCGCAGATCCGCGTTGCGCAGATCGCAGCCGAACAGGTTGGCCCGCTCCAGTTTCGTCCGGATGAGCCGGGCGCCGTCCAGGATCGAGGCGGAGAGGTCGGCGTCCGTCAGATCGCGGGTAGCCAGATCCAGTTTCGACAGGTCGAGGAACCGCAGCGACGCGCGTTTGCCGCCGGGCTTGCCGGTCAGGAAGCGCTCATGAGCGCTCACCATCAGGTCGAGTTCGGCCTGGGTCAGACGACGACGGCCCGCGAGGCTGGTTTGCGAAACGCTCAAGGCCCCTCCCGAGGTCCGTGGTGAAATGACGAAGGCGGAGAATAACGACGGTCGCCCAACGTAAGGTTAAGACGACCTCAAACGACCCCCTCGAGCCCCCGGGTCCCGTCGAGGATCACCCCGGTCAGGATGGCAGACTTGAGCTGGGCGTTGACGAAGTTGGCCCGCGAGAGATCCGCGCCGGTCAGATTGGCCTGGCGAAGATCGGCGCGGGCGAGATCGGTGGACTTCAGCTGGGCGCCCGAGAGATCGGCCGCCAGCAGCCGCTCGGGCGCGATCATCAGCGGACCCAGCTGGGCGTCTCGAAGGTCCGACCCCGAAAGCTTGGCGCCGGCGAGACGCGCGCCGCGCAGGTCGGCCCGTCGCAGGTTGCAATGGCGCAGGTCGGCGCCTTCGAGCTGGGCGCCCTGAAGTTGCACGCCCTCCATGTCGAGGCCGTAGAACACCGCGCCCCGCGCCGACAGGGCGGTCAGGTCGAAGCCTCGCGCCGAGCCCAATCCGCGCAGGTCGGCCTTGTCGAACGTCGAGGGCTTGCCCTTGGCCCCGCCCGTCTCGCACCACAGCATGTGCTCGCGCAGCATCTCCTCATAGGGAAGGTCATTGAGCGCCAGGCCGGCCGGAGCGTCGGTCAGGGCGCCCTCCATGTCCGCGTCCTTGACGTTCCAGGCGTAGGTCTTGGCCCCGACCAGCACCGCGTCGCGCATGTCAGCGCCCGCCAGATCCGCGCCGGACAGGTCCGCGCCGGCCAGGTTGGCGCCGTTGAAGTTCACCTGCTTGAGATTGGCCCGCACCAGCTTGGCGTCCTTGAGGATGGCGTCGCTGAAGTCGGCCTTCACGGCCATGATGCCAGACAGTTTGGAGCGCTCCAGGTTGGCGCCGGCCAGGATGGCGCCCCGGGCGTCGCCGCTGCGCGTCTCGTGCTCGTGGATGCGCAGACCCTTGTCGCGATCCGGCGAGGCGATGGCGCCCTCGCGCAGGTCCGCCTCGAACAGGTCAGCCCCGGAGAGATTGGCGCCGCGCAGGCAGGAGCCGCGCAGGTCGGCCCGGCGCAGGGACGCCTCGGTGAAGTTGCTGCCCTGCATGTCGGCGCCGAAGAAGCTGGCGTTGTCGAGCCGCGTGCCGACCAGCTTGCAGTCGACCATATGGGCGCCGGTGAAGTCGGCGTCACAGAGATTGCGACCGGACAGGTCCAGTCCATGCATCTCGCACCAGGCGAAGACCGCGCGCGCTCCGCCCAACCGCGCCGAGAACAGGCGATCATGCCTGGCGCAGATGATTTCGACGTCCTGTTGCGTCAGGCGTCGGCGTGAACTGTTCGGCGCCGGCACGGCGACCATCGAGCGTCTCCTTCGAGAGAAACTCTATGCACCGTGCGGATTAACGCCTTCCTTCCAGCCTTGATAATCAAGGGCTTTCCACGCCTCGTCGGACAGCGTTCCGCTCGTGATCGCGACGCCCGCCGCACACAACCGTTCGATGCCCTGTCCGGAGGCGAAGGGAGAGGGGTCCTCGCAGGCGATGACCACCCGCGCCACGCCCGCCTCGACCAGCCGCAGCGAACAGGAGGCGGCGCCCGTCGATCGCTCGCCGCAGGGTTCGAGGGTGACGTAGGCGGTGGCGCCGCGGGCGTCGATGCCGGCCAGCGCCTGCTCCTCGGCATGCGGCCTGCCGCCCGGCGCGGTGGCCGCCTGGGCCAGCACGACGCCATCTTTCACGATCACGCAGCCGACGACGGGATTAGGCGCGGTCTTGCCGAGGTTGTTCAGGGCCACCGCGATGGCCTGCCGCATGTAGAGTTCGTCTGAAGGCATCACGGCCATGCGTCCTTCGCGACGCGATCCCGAGGATCGCTCCTCAGGATGACGCAGGTGAGTGGTCTGCAACAAACTTCGTCATGGTGAGGAGCGGGCCGCAAGGCCCGCGTCGCGAACCACGCACCTAGATCGCAGGCAGCAGTGTCGCCCGCGCGGTGTCCAGATACCGCGCCGAGGTCGGCTTCAGATCACCGTCCAGCTCGATCAGCAGCGGGTTGCCGGTCGGGATCTCGACCTCGACGATCTTGTCATCGGGCACGGAGAACAGCAGCTTGGCGATGGCCCGAAGGCTGTTGCCATGGGCGGCGACGAGCACGGTCTCGCCGGCCTTCAGCTTCGGCGCGATCTCGGCGTCCCAGTAGGGCTGCACCCGGTCCAGCGTGGTCTTCAGGCTTTCGGTGTCGGGGATGGCCTGGCCGGCGTAGCGCGCGTCCTTGCCGAAGTCCCATTCGCTGCCGGTTTCCAGCGGCGGTGGCGGAATGTCGTAGCTGCGGCGCCAGACCTTCACCTGGTCATCGCCGTGTTTGGCCGCCGTCTCGGCCTTGTCCAGCCCGGTCAGCCCGCCGTAGTGCCGCTCGTTCAGCCGCCAGTCCTTGACCATCGGCAGGTCGCCCTGCCCCGCCTCGGCCAGAGCCATCTCGCAGGTGCGGATCGCCCGGGTCAGCACCGAGGTATAGGCGCGGTCGAAATGCACGCCGGCTTCCTTGAGCAATTCGCCGCCGCGCTTGGCCTGGGCAACGCCCTCGGCGGTCAGATCGACGTCCACCCAACCGGTGAAGCGGTTTTCAAGGTTCCACTGGCTCTGGCCGTGGCGGAGAAGAACGAGCTTTGACATGGTTCGAGGGGCTAAGGGCCCGGTCCCGATGCGTCAAGCGTCATCCCGCGTTCGTCAGGTTCCGTTCCTGATGACCGCGATGCGGCATGTGCCCGCCACTTCGTCGAAGGTGGCCGGGTCACGGTGGCGGGCTTCGGTCAGAAACCAGTGCTCCACCTCCTTGATCAGCATCGGCGTGACGTTGGCGCGCAGGACCCGGCGGTCGACGACGAGGCGGGTCAGGGCGGCCGCCCGGATCTGGTCCGTCTCCAGACGCGCCTCGGGAAGCCTGGCCGTCTGCCCGGTGCGCTGCAGGTGCAGTTCCTGCGCCATGAAACGCGCCTCGCAATAGGCCAGCACCTGCCACCAGGCATAGCCGCGCCAGATCGCCAGCTGCCCGTAGGCGTCCGCCGGCACGCGACGGTCGGTCGAGGTGGTGGAGGCGGTGAAGGCCCTGGGCGGCTGGCCGGGGTCGGTCATCCCGGGCTTGTGCGCGGCCGGCGCCGCGAAAGCCGGCGAGGCCAGGGGACCGCTCGCCAAGGCGACGACAGCCGAGACCAGGATTGTGATCGTCCTCATATCCATCCCTCCGTGGACAACGGTCGATGTGACCGCCCGACCACAGTGGCGACGCGCTGACCCGGCGTCATGACCGGAATGGGGGTATCGGACAGCCACGGGACTCTGACGTCACGCCAGACCGTCAGGAACGGCCGTGCCGGACCAGCGCCAGGCGACAGGTGAAGCCCAGCTGCGGAAAGTCGGCCGGATTCCAGTCGGGCCCCTCCTCGATGAGCCACTCCTCGGTCTCCCGTGACAAAAGCGGCCAGGCGATCTCCTTGGTGATGCCGCGATCGACCATGAGGCGCGTCTCGGCGGCGGTCATGATCGTGCGCATCTCCGCGTCGACCCTGGCCTGTTCGGCCGCCTGACCAACGCGCTTCAGATAGATGGACTGGGCGCTGTACATGGCCTCGCAATAGGAAAACACCTGCCACCAGGCGTATCCGCGCCAGGCGGCGAGCGGCAGCGGAGCGGTCTCCGGCACGCGGCGATCGGCGGCGACGACCGGCACGGTGAACGACCGTGGCGGCGGGCCCGGTTGTGCGGCGGCCGGCGAGGCGACAAGCCCGGCGCCTGCAACGGCGGCGGTCGAAAGCAACAGGGTCAGGGTCTTCATGGCCATCCCTCCGGAGATGTTGGCGTCCGAGACATCCTTAGCCGCGCGCCTGATCGCGGCCATGACCCGAAGGGGGGCGCCTCTCACGCATGACGCCGGTTCACCGCCTCGCCGTCCGCAAGGACCGCTGCTATACCGGCGTCATGCTGCCAGACCGCTTCTTCTTTCCGCTCTGCGCCGCCGCGGCGATCGCAATGATCGCCCTGGCCCTGGCCGGCCCGTGGGGCGCGAACCCGGCGACCTCCGACCCGTCCGGTCAGCTTCGGGAGAAGACGCAGTGAGTTTCGACGCCGTCGCGGTCGGCCGCCGCGTGCTCGCCACCGAGGCCGAGGCCATCGGGGTGATGGCCGACGAACTGGGCGAGGCCTTCGTCAGGGCCGTCGAGATCCTGTTCGCCTGCAAGGGCCGCATCGTCCTGACCGGCATGGGCAAGAGCGGCCATGTCGCCCGCAAGATCGCCGCGACCATGGCCTCGACCGGCGCGCCGGCCATGTTCGTCCATCCGGCCGAGGCGAGCCACGGCGACCTCGGCATGATCGGCGTCGACGATGTGATCCTGGCCCTCTCCAGGTCCGGCGAGGTGCGCGAGCTGGCCGACATCCTGGCCTACGCCAGCCGCTTCGGCATCGCGCTGATCGCCATTACCGCCAATCCGGAGAGCGCGCTGGGCAAGGCCGCGACCCTGGTGCTGAAGCTGCCCGACGCCCCCGAGGCGACCGGCGAGGTCAGCGCCCCGACCACCTCCACGACGCTGCAGATCGCGCTGGGCGATGCGCTGGCCGTGGCGCTGCTCGAGCGGCGCGGCTTCACGGCCCGCGACTTCCACGTCTTCCATCCTGGCGGGAAGCTGGGCGCGATGCTTCGCACCGTCGGCGACCTGATGCACAAGCTGGAGGAAGCCCCGCTGGCCACCGAGCACACGCCCATGCCCGAGGCGCTGCGCGTGATGACACAGCGCAAGCTGGGGATCGTCGGCGTGGTCTCCGGCGACGGCGCCCTGATCGGCGTGGTCACCGACGGCGACCTGCGTCGCAACTTCGACGAGCTGGCGGGCAAGACGGTTGGCGAGATCATGACGCGCAATCCCAAGGCCGTGACGCCCGAAACCCTGGCCGGCGACGCCGCCCGGCTGATGAACGACAGCCGCATCACGGCCCTGTTCGTGGTCAGGGACGGCCGACCGGTCGGCGTACTGCATGTTCACGACGTCCTGGGCGCCGGCGTCGTCTGACTCGCCGCCAGCACGAACTTTCGATGTTCGACGAACGCGGCTTGATGTAGGGTTACCCAAAGCGGGGGGCCCCCGATGGTCCGGTTTCTCTTGCTTGCCTTTGCGGCGCTGGCGCTGTCCTGCGCGCCCCTTGTGGCCGCGGCGCAGACGGCGACTCCGCGCATCAACCCCCTTACCGGCAAGCCCTACAGCGCCGCCAGCCAGGCGGAGTACGAGCGCAGGCAGCGCGAAAATGAAGAGCTGTCGCGCATGGCCGAGGAAGCCACGGCGCAGGACAACAAGGCCTTTGAGGAGATGCGGGCCCGGAACGCCGAGCAGATCCGGCAGTTCGACGAGGCGATCGAGACCTGGAAGGAGAACGCCACCCCGCCGCCGGGAACGACCGAGACCTTCGTCTCGACCAGCTACGACAACGACACGGCCTTGGGCGAGCGCGCCGAGATCACCTACTACAACAAGTACGATGTCCCGACCCACAAGGTGCAGTTCGGTCCGGACGGCAAGCCCACCGGGCCGGTGACCCTGACCCAGCAGGGCAAGGTCTGGGAGACGATCGGGCCGCGCATACCGCCCGGCGGCGGGGTGGAGACGAGCTACGGCGAGGACTTCGAGGGCAATCGGATCATCACCCGCGCCCGGATCTTCGACGCGGACGGCAAGAACCTCGGCGACTACAAGTTCAACTTCGACGGCGTGCCCTGGTGGGGCGAGACCAGGGACCCCGAGACGGGCCTGCGCAACGGCGGCTTCATGGACGAGCGGCTCAAGCCGCCGGAAGCGACCGTGGGCGGCCCGCTGGCCGAACCCGCCCAGGTGCGGCTGGTCACCGGCGTCTGCACCGCCTGCCGGGCGCTGGGCGACGAGCACAACGATCTGGCCGCGCGGATCAACGCCATCGCCATCGAGATGAAGTCGCTCTCGGCCCAGCACCAGCACGCCTGGCCGCCGGCGCAGAGGCCGATCCGGGCCCGCCATGAGGTGCTGGCCGCCGAGCTCGCCCAATTGATGCCGCGGTTCGAGGCCCTCAGGGCCAGGGTGGTGGAGTGCGAAAAGCGGTGCCGGGCGGCCGAGGACACCGCCCGGGAGGAGACGCTCGCCGCTCGGCCGGACCGCCCCGCTCCGCAGGGGCCCGGCTCGCCCGCCACCAGCGAGACCGCCTTCACGCCCGGCCAAAGCGCCTTCCCGGCCGACAACAGCGACCTGCAGGCCGTGATCGATGCGGCCCAGGCCTACTTCGCCGCCGCCAACTGCGAGGGCATGGAGTGCCCGGTCTGCGACTGCGACAAGGCACGCGAGGCGCTGCAGGCGCTGAGCGACATGGAACACTACCTGCGGGCCATGGAGCCCTACATGCGGGCGGCAAACGACGCCCACATGGCCCGGTTGGTGTCGGTCGCCGAGAACAACATCACCAACGGCGAACAGCGCCGCAAGACGGTCTGGGCCATCGGCGTCCACCAGTTCCTGCACGGCTTCGGCAGCACCCTGCTCGACACGGCCAGCATCAGTTCGTGGGTCAAGGACGGGCTGACCGGCAAGAGTCTGGACGAGATGAGTCCCGCCGAGCTGATCGACAAGCTCGACAGCTGGTACGAGGCCGCGAAGTCCCTGGAAAGCGGTCTCAGCACGCTCGCCGAGGCCCAGGCCGGCAAGGCGCAGGACACGCCGATCGGCGATCTGGTCGATGTCGCGGGCGGCGTCGACAAGGCCCTGATCAACGATACGACCAGCACCATCACCGACGCCAAGTCGATCATCAAGTCAGCGCTGGAGAACGGCAAGGACTGGCGCAAGGCGCTGAAGGAGGGTGGCGCCGCCGCCGCCCTCGGCCAGATCGCCGGCCGCTATCTGAAGGCCTGGTCCGCCTCCAGGCTGAAGGAGCGTCAGGACGCCCTGGGCGACCTGTTGGCCGACGCCGACGCAGGCGATCTCATGCAGGGCCAGGCCTTCATCGAGCTTCAGAAGGTCCAGGCCCGCCGTGCGATGATGGAGGACGCGCTGGCCGCCGTCACGGCGGCGAAGGCGGCCTACATGCACTGCGCCTGGCGCGCCTGCGGCCCCTTCACCATGACCCGGCCGCAGATCCCGAGCTTCGTCCAGGACGTGCCGGGCGGGACGCCCATCCTGTCCTGGGGCAGGGCCCTGCCCTGGTTCAACGCCGCCATCGCCGCGACCACGCCGCGTCTGAAGCCGGTCACCTTCCGCGAAGGCGATTGCCCGAAAGAGAAGGCCGACGATCCGCGGACCGCCGGAACGCCCCAGGGCGACGCCCCGCCCCTGTCGCGACCGCAGTTCGAACGCCTGCCCGACCTGACGTTGCCGGCCAGCTTCTGCTCGGAAACCGAGCGGGTCCGGTTCATGACCGAGGTCTACAACCCCGCCGTGGCCGCCGCCCTGTCCAACGCCAGCATCGCCCAGGACCATCAGGCGAAGCTCAATGCGCTGTTCACCGAGACCATGCGCGCCAACAGCCCGCACTGGGCGGCGGTGCGCGCCGAGCGCGACGCCTTCGAGCCCATCGGCACGGAGACGACCGCGCGGGCGGAGGCCTTGCGCCGGCTCTACAGCGCCATCCTGGCCGTCCCGATCGTCCCCTGTCCTGAAGACACGATCCGGACGGCCAGCGGACCCGGGCAGGATGAACCGCCGACAGAGGCCGTCGCCGTCAGCTCTCCGACCACGACGCGGCCACGGTCGCCCAAGGAGGATTGCCCGCCAAAGCAGGGGCGCGACCCCATCACCGTCGGCCCCAACAGCCGCGTCGGATCCGGCGCACAGCTGCGCTCCAAGGTCGGCGGCATGGCGCTGGGCGCCCTGGCCGGGGCGCTGGGCGCGGGCGGTGGTGGTGGAGGCGGCGGCTCCGACGGTCCGCAGCTGTGGACCTGCAAGATCAAGGATTCGGAGTACACGGTCTTCAACGACCCGGTGACGGGGGTATCGCTCGGCGTGGCCGCCCGGTCGGTCAAGGGCGGCAAGATGGTGCTGTTTTCGAAGATCATGAAGTCGCCTGACAAGGGCACCTTCCAGACCGCCTTCCTCGAGCGTCCGTCAACCGGCCAGACCATCGCCCCGAGCGACATCGGCCCCTGCGACCTGTGGGGCGAATGGAAGCTGACCGTGTCCTGGACCAAGAGCACCTACGTCGACGGGCAGCTGGTCAGCCAGGAGAGCGGCGGCTGGTCCGAGGGCGGCCTGTTCAGGATCCCCGGCATGCTGTCGAAGGTCGACGCGCCGGACGGCCTGTGGAAGCGGATGGGCTTCTCCAACGCCAGCAACGGCGCGCGCGAGATGGGCGCCATCTTCGACGTGCAGCCGACCGGCGAGCCGCTGACGCTGGTCGTCCACGTCACCCGGCCGAAAGGCGACCCGGTGACCACCGTCCCCTTCATCCTGACCCTGTCCCAGGGCGCGGACGGCAAGATCGCGGTGACGAAGGCGGAGGAGGCCCTCTGTCCGGAGGAGAAGGCCCGCGCCTCGACAATCACCATTTCCAATGATCCGGCGCCGGCTGCCGGTGCGACGACGACCCGGCCCGCGGACGCATTGAGCGCCGGCGGGCCGACCTCGACCGGCGGATTGGCGACGCCCTCGGGGCCCGCGACCGCCACCAGACCGACCGGTTCGGAGGCGGTCGAGACTGGCGAGTCGAACGCGGAAACCTCAAGCGCGAACGAGCCGCTACCGCAGATACCGATCAGTCGGCTGTCATTCGCCGAGGAGGCCAGAGAGTCCGCCAAAGCCAAGACCCGCGCCAAGCGTATGGCCCTGAACGATGCGCGCTGCATGGGGCCTGAGGAATGGGAGAAGCGCCGGCAGGCAGTGATCAAGTGGCACCGCGGCTTGCTGGAAGGCCTGCGTCGGGTGCGGTCCTCGGGACCGGATGCGGCGGCCATCGACAGCATCGTCCTGGGCGAAAGCGTCAGGGTCGCCGAGGAGATCCGGGACCTTGAGGCCCTGCCCCCGCCGCCGGCGCCCGACACCTGTCCGTCCGACGATTTCGAAAGCATCCTGGACGAGATCGACGAGGTCTTCGTGCCGGCCTGAGCGGCTAATTTCGCGCCGCCCCCTCACCAAGCCGTCACAGGGGCGTTATAGGGAGCAGCTTCGCAACGCGAGTCCTCCCTCGATGCCGTTTCTTCCCCGCGCCGACCTCGTCCCCAACACCCTCGCCTACGAGACCGAGCCGCTGGTCAAGGCGACGGGCTTTCGCGAGTATGACGCGCGCTGGCTGTTCGGGCCGGACATCAACCTGCTGGGCATCCAGGCGCTGGGGCTGGGCCTGGGCACCTACATCCACGAGCTGGGCCAGTCCAGGATCGTCGTCGGCCACGACTTCCGGTCCTACAGCCTGTCGATCAAGAACGCGCTGATGCTGGGCCTGGTCGCCGCAGGCTGCGAGGTGCTGGACATCGGCCTGGCGCTGTCGCCGACCGCCTATTTCGCCCAGTTCGACCTCGACGCGCCCTGCGTGGCCATGGTCACCGCCAGCCACAACGAGAACGGCTGGACCGGGGTGAAGATGGGCGCCAACCGCCCGCTGACCTTCGGACCCGAGGAGATGGGCCGGCTGAAGGAGATCGTGCTGGGCGGCCAGTTCGTCGAGCGCGCCGGCGGCAAGGTCACCCAGGTCGAGGGCGTCCGCGAGCGGTTCATCGCCGACGTCGTGCGCCGGGTGCAGGTCAAGCGCCCGCTGAAGGTCGTCGCCGCCTGCGGCAACGGCACCGCCGGCGCCTTCGTCCCCCAGGCCCTGCGCGCGATGGGCGTGGCCGTGGTGGTCGAGATGGACTGCGAGCTCGACTGGACCTTCCCGAAGTACAACCCCAACCCCGAAGACCACGAGATGCTTCACGCCATGGCGTTGGCCGTGAGGGAACATGGCGCCGACCTTGCCCTGGGTTTCGACGGCGACGGCGACCGTTGCGGCGTGGTCGACAACACCGGCGAGGAGATCTTCGCCGACAAGATCGGCCTGATGCTGGCCCGCGACCTGGCCCCGCTGAACCCGGGCGCGAAGTTCATCGTCGATGTGAAGTCCACGGGCCTGTTCGCCACCGATCCGGTGCTGGAGGCCAACGGTTGCACCACCGTCTACTGGAAGACCGGCCACAGCTACATCAAGCGCAAGACGGCCGAGATCGGCGCCCTGGCCGGTTTCGAAAAGAGCGGCCACTTCTTCCTCAACGAGCCGCTGGGCCGGGGCTACGACTGCGGCCTGACCGCGGCGGCCGCCATCCTGGCGATGCTGGACCGCAACCCGGACAAGTCGATGGCCGATCTCAAGGCCGCGCTCCCCGTCGCCTACACCTCGCTGACCATGAGCCCGCACTGCGCCGACGAGGTGAAATACGGAGTCGTCGACAAGATCGTCGCTGAGTACGAAGCCCTGGCCGCCGCCGGCGGAACCATCCTTGGCCGGAAGATCGCCGAGGTGATCACCGTCAACGGCGTCCGCGTGGCGCTTGACGACGGCAGCTGGGTGCTGGTCCGCGCCTCCTCGAACAAGCCCGAAGTCGTCGTCGTCGTCGAAAGCACCCGCTCCGAAGACGACATGCGCGCCCTCTTCCATGAAGAGGTCAAACCCCGGCTGGGCAAGCACCCGCAAGTCGGGGCATACAACCAGGAAATCTGAGGATTCCCACGCATGCGCGTCGCAATGATCGGCACCGGCTACGTCGGCCTGGTGTCCGGAGCCTGTTTCGCCGATTTCGGCCATGACGTCGTCTGCATCGACAAGGATGCCGGCAAGATCGATCGCCTGAAGAAGGGCGAGATCCCGATCTTCGAGCCGGGCCTGGACGATCTGGTCGAGCGCAACGTGCGCGAGGGTCGGCTAAGCTTCACCCTGGAAGCGTCCGACGGCATCAAGGCCGCCGACGCGGTGTTCATCGCCGTGGGCACGCCCACCCGGCGGGGCGACGGCCATGCCGACCTCTCCTACGTCTACGCCGCCGCCGAGGAGATCGCCGGCCTGATCGACGGCTTCACCGTCATCGTCACCAAGTCGACCGTGCCGGTCGGCACCGGCGACGAGGTGGAGGCCATCATCCGCCGGGTGCGGCCCGACGCCCAGTTCGCGGTGGTCTCCAATCCGGAGTTCCTGCGCGAGGGCGCGGCGATCGAGGACTTCAAGCGGCCCGACCGCGTCGTGGTCGGCACCGACGACGAGCGCGCCAAGGCGGTGATGAACGAGCTCTACCGTCCACTGTTCCTGAACGAGACGCCGATCGTCTTCACCGGCCGGAGGACCAGCGAGCTGATCAAGTACGCGGCCAACGCCTTCCTCGCCATGAAGATCACCTTCATCAACGAGATGGCCGACCTGTGCGAGGCGGTCGGCGCCGACGTCCAGCAGGTGGCGAGGGGCATCGGCCTCGACAAGCGGATCGGCGGCAAGTTCCTCAACGCCGGCCCCGGCTACGGCGGCAGCTGCTTCCCCAAGGACACCCTCGCCCTCGTGCGAACCGCCAGCGACGCCGGCGCTCCGGTGAAGCTGATCGAGGCCACGGTGGCGGTCAACGACGCCCGCAAGAAAGCCATGGCCAGCAAGGTCGCCAAAGCGGTCGACGGTGATCTGACCGGCAAGACGGTCGGCGTGCTGGGCCTGACCTTCAAGCCCAACACCGACGACATGCGCGACGCCCCCAGCCTGGACATCATCCCGGCGCTGCAGGCGATGGGCGCGACCATCCAGGCCTTCGACCCGGAGGGCCACGAGGCCCGCCAGATGCTCAAGGACGTCGACTTCAAGGCCAATGCCTACGAGGCGGTCGAGGGCGCCGACGCGGTGGTGATCATCACCGAGTGGGACCAGTTCCGCGCCCTGGACCTGGACCGCATGAAGCTGCTGATGAAGAGCCCCACGGTCATCGACCTGCGCAACATCTACCGCCCCGAGGACATGAAGGCCCGCGGGTTCCGGTACTCGAGCGTGGGCCGGGGGTAGCGCGACCGGGGACACGCACTTCAGTGCGTGTCCCCGGCTTTGCCCCTACCATCCGCGCGGGCGGAGGAGAGTCGCGGCATGTGGGTGTTGCTGGGGGTGCTGGTTGTCGTGGTCGGGTTCGCCGCGCGGCTGAACCCGCTGCTGACGGTCGTGGCGGCGGCGCTGGTCACCGGCGTGGCGGCGGTCATCGCCCCGGGCGTGACGCCGGCGGCGCTGCTGGCCGGGGCGGCCGAGACGCTGGCGGTGCTGGGCAAGGGCTTCAAGGACAACCGCTACATCAGCGTCACCTGGATGATCCTGCCGCTGATCGGGCTGCTGGAGCGCGAGGGACTGCAGGAGCGGGCCCGGGTGCTGATCCAGAAACTGAAGTCGGCGACGACGGGCCGGCTGCTGCTGATCTACCTCGTCATCCGCCAGGGCACGGCGGCGCTGGGCCTGACCTCGCTGGGCGGTCATCCGCAGATGGTCCGGCCGCTGATCGCGCCGATGGCCGAGGCCGCCGCCGAGGCGAGGGACCCGGCCCTCACCGACGCCACCCGCAACCGGGTGAAGGCCTTCGCCGCCGCCACCGACAACATCGGCCTGTTCTTCGGCGAGGACATCTTCATCGCCATCGCCTCGATCCTGCTGATCAAGGGCTTCCTGGAGACCAACGGCATCATCGTCTCGCCGCTGAACCTGTCGCTCTGGGCCATCCCGACGGCCATCGCCGCCCTGCTGATCCACGGGACGCGGCTGCTTCTGCTCGACCGGGCCCTGGCGCGGGAGGCGGCGCGATGATCGGCCTGGAGATTCTCTACCTGCTGGCCGGACTTCTGTTCGCCGTCTTCGCGGTCGGCTCGGCGACCGACAGGACCAATCCGAAGCGCTGGGGCAACGCCGCCTTCTGGGGTCTGTTCGCGGTCAGCTTCCTGTTCGGCTCGTACCTGAGCGACACGCTCAATGGCGCGATCCTGGTGGCCATGGCCCTGGCCGCCGGCTTCAATCTGCTGGGCAAGGGCTCGCCGCCGCCGCAGGCCGACCGGGTCGAACGGGCGCAGCGCTGGGGCAACCGCCTGTTCATCCCGGCCCTGATCCCGCCGATCGTCACCCTGACCGGAACCCTGACGCTCAAGGGCGTCGAGATCGGCGGCGTCCCTCTGGTCGACCCCAAACATGTGACCCTGGTGTCACTGGGCTTCGGCATCGTGCTGGCCACGGCCGTGGCCCTGGCGCTCTTCCGCGCCACACCCGCCGTGGCGGTGCGCGAGGGTCGGCGGCTGATGGACTCCGTCAGCTGGGCCGGCCTGCTGCCCCAGGCGCTGGCGGCGCTGGGCGCGGTGTTCGTGGCGGCGAGCGTCGGCGACGTGATCGGAACCCTGGCCGGCGACTACCTGCCGCTGAACGGTCCGCTGGCGGCAGTGATCGCCTACTCCGTCGGCATGGCGCTGTTCACGGTCATCATGGGCAACGCCTTCGCGGCCTTCCCGGTGATGACAGCCGCCATTGCGCTGCCGCTGATCATCGGCCAGTACGGCGGCGACCCGGCCATCGTCTGCGCCATCGGCATGCTGTCGGGCTTCTGCGGCACGCTGATGACCCCCATGGCGGCCAACTTCAACATCGTCCCGGCGGCATTGCTGGACCTCCCCGACCGCAACGGCGTTATCAGGGTCCAGATTCCGACCGCCCTGGCTCTGCTCGCGACCAACACGGTGCTCATGTATGCCCTCGCCTTCCGCTTCTGAGACCCGCCTGACGGCCCAGATTGCCGGCCGCTTCGCGCGGGTGGCGCTGGGGCATGTCACCCGCGAATACCCGCACAAGGCCGACCACGTCTTCAGCGGGCCGCAGGACGTCGCGCCACATCGTGAGCACCATCCGATCTTCTTCGGCAGCTTCGACTGGCACAGCTGCGTCCACGGCTACTGGACCCTGGCGACGATCCTGCGCCGCTTCCCCAAGCTGCCGGAGGCCCCGGCCATCGCCGCGCTGCTGGCCGAGCGGATCACGCCGGAGGCGGTCGCCGGCGAACTGGCCTATCTCGACCGGCCGCTGAGCGCCGGGTTCGAGCGCCCCTACGGCTGGGCCTGGCTGCTCAAACTGGCGGCGGAGCTGAAGGCGCACGAAAATACGGTTCCGTATGAAACCCTGGCGCCGCTTGCCATGGCCTTCGCCGACCGGTTCAAGGCCTTCCTGCCCAAGGCGACCTATCCGTTGCGGGCCGGGGTGCATTCCAACACCGCCTTCGCGCTGCGCCTCGTCATGGACTACGCCGAAACCTGCGGCGATCCGGCCCTGGCGGCCCTGGCCCGCGACACCGCCCTGAACTGGCACGCCGACGACGCCGACTGCCAGGCCTGGGAGCCCAGCGGCGACGAGTTCCTGTCCCCGGCCCTGATGGTCGCCGAGTGCCTGCGCCGCATGCTGCCGCCGCACCAGTTTCGCGCCTGGTTCTCCGGCTTCCTGCCGCGCGCCGCGGGCGGCCAGCCTGCGACCCTGTTCACCCCGGCCACGGTCAGCGACCGCACCGACGGCAAAATCGCCCACCTTGATGGCCTCAACCTCAGCCGCGCCTGGTGCTGGCGCGGCATCGCCTCGGCCCTGGCCGAGCACGATGACGCCCGCGACGTGGCCCTGGCCGCCGCCGAAACCCACCTGGCCAGTGCCCTGCCCCATGTGGCCGGCGACTACATGGGCGAGCACTGGCTGGCCAGCTTCGCCCTGCTGGCGCTGGAGGGGTAGCCAGCGGCTTGCAATCCCGGCCCCGACGACTAGTCTCCTGACTAGTCAGGAGAGTCCGATGAAGCACTGGCCGGTACAGGACGCAAAGGCGCGCTTCAGCGAGCTGCTGCGCGCCAGTCTCAGCGAGGGCCCGCAGATGGTCACGCTGCGTGGTCAGGAAGCCGCCGTGCTGGTTCCGGCGGAGGAGTGGCGGCGCCTTCAACAGGCGAGCAAGCCCACGCTGAAGGATGTCCTGCTGGGCGATGGACCGCGAGACCTCGACATCCCGGAGCGGCGTGGTTTCAAGCTACGGCCGGTTGATCTGGACGACTAGCCGTGTGGCTTCTCGACACCAACGTGGTCTCGGAAATCCGGAAGTCGCGCCCCCATCCCGGCGCGATGGCCTGGTTTGGCCGACAGGAACCTGACAGCCTGTTTCTTTCGGTGGCCACGATCGGTGAAATTCAACGGGGCGCGGAGAAGACCCGGGAACAGAACCCTGACAAGGCGATGGAGATCGAGACGTGGTTGCACGCGCTCATCGCGACCTCCAACGTCCTCGTGGCCGACGACCTGACCTTCGTCCAGTGGGCGAAGCTGATGCACCGTCGCTCCGGCGACCTGATCATCGACGCCCTGATCGCGGCGACCGCTCAAGTGCACGGCCTGACTGTCGCCACGCGAAACACGCGCGACTTCGAAACGCTCGGCGTCGTGACGGTGAACCCGTTCGAAGGCTGAGGCGCCCCCTAAGCCGCCGCCTTCACAGCCCCGGCGATTTCCTTGACCAGCTTGTCGACCAGGGCCTTGTCGTCGCCCTCGGCCATGACGCGGATGAGGGGTTCCGTGCCGGACGCGCGGACCAGCACCCGGCCGCTGCCATTCAGCCTGGCCTCGGCGTCGGCGATGGCGGCCTTGACCTTGTCGTTCTCGAGCGGCTTGCCGCCCTTGGCGAAGCGGACGTTCTCCAGCTTCTGCGGCACGGGCTCGAACTGGCGGGCGAGCGCGCTCATCGGCTTGCCGCTCTGCACCAGAACGGCCAGCACCTGCAGCGCGGCGATCAGGCCATCGCCCGTGGTCGAGAAGTCCGACAGGATGACGTGACCCGACTGCTCGCCGCCCAGGTTGAAGCCGCCGCCGCGCATGCGCTCCATGACGGCGCGGTCGCCGACCGGCGTGCGCTCCAGCGTCAGGCCCTTGTCTGTCATGAACCGCTCCAGACCCAGGTTCGACATGACGGTGGCGACGATGCCGCCGCCGGTGAGCCGGTCCTGCGCCGCCCAGGCGCCGGCGATGATGGCCATGATCTGATCGCCGTCGACGACCTGGCCCGTCTCGTCGCAGATGGCCACCCGGTCGGCGTCGCCGTCCAGCGCGATACCGATGTCGGCGCGATACTCGCGCACCGCCGCCACCATGGCCTGGGGATGGGTCGAGCCGCAGTCGTTGTTGATGTTGAAGCCGTTGGGATCGACCCCGACCTTCAGCACCTCGGCGCCCAGCTCGTACAGCACGGCGGGGGCGACCTTGTAGGCGGCGCCGTTGGCGCAATCGATGACCACCCGCAGGCCGTTGAGGTTCAGGTGGCGCGGGAAGCTGGCCTTGGCGATCTCGACGTAGCGGGCCTGGGCGTCGTCGACGCGCTGCACCCGGCCCAGGCCGTCGGCGGCGGCGAGGCCCTCCTGCAGGCCCTCGTCCATATGGGCCTCGATCTCCAGCTCGCGCTCGTCGCTGAGCTTGTAGCCGTCGGGGCCGAACAGCTTGATGCCGTTGTCGGTATAGGCGTTGTGCGAGGCGCTGATCATGACGCCGAGGTCGGCGCGCATCGAGCGGGTCATCATCGCCACGGCCGGAGTCGGCAGCGGACCGAACAGCCGCACGTCCATGCCCATGCTGGTGAAGCCCGCGACCAGCGCCGGTTCGATCATATAGCCCGACAGGCGGGTGTCCTTGCCGATGACCACCAGGTGGCGTCGGCCATGGTTGCGGCGAAACAGCTTGCCGGCGGCCAGGCCGACGCGAAGCGCGACCTCGGCCGTCATCGGATGGCTGTTGGCCAGCCCGCGGATCCCGTCGGTGCCGAAATACTTCCGCTTGCTCATCGAGCAGACTCCCCCGCGCGAACCCCGCGCAACAGTTTGCAATGCACTTTTATGCCGCCGGACGTTCAGCCGGTGTTAAACGCCGACCCGGGTACGGTTCGTTCCCGCAAGATCATATCCTCCCGACCAGAGACGGCGAAACCAGCATGTGCGGCATTATCGGCATCGTGGGCAAGACGCCCGTCACTGACCGTCTCATCGAGAGCCTCAAGCGCCTCGAGTATCGCGGCTATGACTCCGCCGGCGTCGCGGTGCAGACGGACGGCGTCGTCGATCGCCGCCGCGCCCAGGGCAAGATCAAGGCCCTGGAGGCGGTGCTGGACGCCAGCCCGCTGCGGTCCCAGGTCGGTATTGGCCACACCCGCTGGGCCACCCATGGCGCGCCGAGCGAGCGCAACGCCCACCCTCACACCTCCGGCCGCGTGACCCTCGTCCACAACGGCATCATCGAGAACTTCGCCGAGCTGAAGGCCGAACTTCAGAAGGAAGGCCGCGTCTTCGAGAGCGACACCGACACCGAGGTCGTCGCCGCCCTGATCGACCACTACCTGGACAAGGGGCAGGCCCCGCTGGCGGCCTTCAAGATGGCGCTCGACCGGCTGACGGGCGCCTACGCCCTGGCCGTCCTGATCGAGGGCCGCGACAACTTCATCATGGGCGCCCGCAAGGGCAGCCCGCTGGTGGTCGGCACCGGCGAGGGCGAGATGTTCCTGGGCAGCGACGCCCTGGCCGTCGGCCCGTTCACCAGCAAGGTCACCTATCTCGAGGAAGGCGACTATGTCGCCATCGACCACGACGGCGCCGAGATCTTCGACGTCAACGGCATGCCGGTCGAGCGGCCGATGAAGGTCGTCTCCGCCGCCGCGGCCCTGGTCGAGAAGGGCAACTACCGGCACTTCATGGAAAAGGAGATCCATGACCAGCCGGAGGGCGTGCAGCGCACGGTCTCGGCCTACATCGACCCGATCACCTCGCGCACGGCCGTCCCGGGCGGCATCGATTTCGCCGCCATTGAGCGCATCCAGATCGTCGCCTGCGGCACCAGCTACATCGCCGGCATGGTCGGCAAGTACCTGATCGAGCAGCTGGCCGACCTGCCGGTGGACGTCGAGATCGCCAGCGAGTTCCGCTACCGCTCGCCGGCCCTGCGTCCGGGCTCGCTTGCCATCGCCATGTCGCAGTCGGGCGAGACCGCCGACACCCTGGCCGCCCTGCGTCTGTGCAAGAGCCGCGGCATGCGCACCGCCGCCGTGGTCAACGCCCAGGAATCGACCATGGCCCGCGAGGTCGACGTCGTCTGGCCGATTCACTGCGGGCCGGAGATCGGCGTCGCCTCGACCAAGGCCTTCACCGCCCAGGTCACCGTGCTGACCGCCATCGCCGTGGCCGCCGCCGCCGCCCGCGGCCGCATCGACACCGCCGAGGAGGAGCGCCTGGTCAAGGTGATGCTCGAGGCGCCCCGCCTGGTCAGCGAGGCCATCGGCATGGAGGACGCGGTCCGCGCCGTCGCCGTCGACATCGCCAAGGCCCGCGACGTCCTCTACCTCGGCCGCGGCACCATGTCGGCGCTTGCGCTGGAGGGCGCGCTGAAGCTCAAGGAAATCAGCTATATCCACGCCGAGGGCTATGCGGCGGGCGAGCTGAAGCACGGGCCGATCGCGCTGGTCGACGAGGATACGCCGATCATCATCCTCGCCCCCTACGACAGCTACTACGAGAAGTCGGCGTCCAACATGAGCGAGGTCATGGCGCGCGGCGGCCAGGTGGTGTTCATCACCGACCCGGAAGGCGCCAGACACGCTCCGGCCGGGGCCAAGGTGGTGATGACCGCCCCGGCCAGCGACCCGCTGATCGCCCCGCTGATCATGTCGGCGCCCATCCAGCTGCTCGCCTACCACGTGGCCGTGCTGAAGGGCGCGGACGTCGACCAGCCGCGCAATCTCGCCAAGTCGGTGACGGTCGAATAGCGGCTAGAGAGACGGCGTCGGCGCGGGCGTCATCGTGACGTCGGGCGCGGACTGCATCGTGGCGGTCGAGGGCGGCGGCGGTGTGGCTTCGCCGGACGGCAGCGCGGCGCTGCCTTGGGAGTCCGCGGACCCGCGCCGCGCCGCGAGAGCGAAGGCCGCGCCGCCGGCGAAGAGGAGAAGGGATGCGAGCTTGTTCATGGACCGGTCTCCGGATGATGTTCGTTCCTTCCGCAACTATCGTCGCGCCGTGATGTTCCTGCCCCGCCGCTAGATTTGTCCGCCCCTCTCGGCTACCTGCAGACGCATGAAACCTGTTCGTAAAGCCGTCCTTCCGGTTGCTGGCCTCGGCACGCGCGTGCTGCCCGGGGCCAAGACCACGCCCAAGGAAATGCTCAACGTCGTCGACAGGCCGATCCTGTCCTACATCGTGGCCGAGGGCCGCGCGGCGGGGATCGAGCACTTCGTGTTCGTCACCGGCCGCGGCAAGGGCGCGATCGAGGATTATTTCGACCACCACATCGAGATGGAGAGCCAGCTCGAGGCCAAGGGGAAGACGGACATCCTCGCGGACATCCGGTCGGACCTGCCGAAGCCCGGCGAGATGAGCTTCGTGCGCCAGATGGCCCCGCTGGGTCTTGGCCACGCCATCTGGTGCGCCCGCGACATCATCGGCGACGAGCCGTTCGCGATCATGCTGCCGGACATGCTGATGCACGCGCCGCAGCGCCCGGCGCTGGCCCAGGCGATGGACGCCTACAACCAGGTCGGCGGCAATATCGTCGTCGTCGAGCCGGCTCCCGAGGGCGAGGCCCACAAGTACGGTATCGTGGCGCTGGACGGCCAGGACGGCCGCCTGAACCGCATGACCGGCATGGTCGAAAAGCCGGCGCCCGGGACCGAGCCCTCGAACCTGTTCATCTCGGGCCGCTACATCCTGCAGCCGGAAATCTTCAAGCTGCTGGCCGACCAGCAGAAGGGCGCCGGGGGCGAGATCCAGCTGACCGACGCCATGTTCCGCCTGATGGCCATCGAGAGCTTCCACGCGCTGGAGTACGAGGGAACCACCTACGACTGCGGCGACAAGATCGGCCTGCTGAGGGCGAACGTGGCCTTCGCGCTGCAGCGGGAGGACCTGGGCGCCGCGGCGCGCAAGGCGATTATGGAGCTGCTTTAGGGACAGACACCCTCAGGTGTCTGTCCCTATCGGCTGAAACAACGCCTCCAGCCCCTCTTTCAGCGCCAGCGCCTGCGCCGGCTCAAGGTGCATCGCTTCCGCCAGCTTGAACGGGATCGGCGCGGCCTCCGCCTTCAGCGCCCTGCCCGCTTCCGTCAGCGCGATCAGCACCACCCGCTCGTCCCGCTCGGCGCGGCGACGGGTCACAAGCCCGGCGCTCTCCAGCCGCTTGAGCAGCGGCGTCAGCGTCCCGGAGTCGAGGTGAAGCCGGCGACCGATGTCGCCCAGCGACAGTCCGTCGCGCTCCCACAGCACCAGCATCACCAGATACTGCGGATAGGTCAGGCCCAGCGGCGTCAGATGCGGGCGGTAGGCCTTCTGGATGGCGTTGGCCGCCGCATAGATCGGGAAGCACAGCTGGTTCGAGAGCTTCAGCGCCTCGGCGGAGGTGTCGGGAGAATTCGCCATGATCTCCAGATAATGCCGCGAGTCCCCATTGCAAACTTGAAGATCGCGCCCAATTATATTGTGTACAATCGACCCGGAGATCAACGATGACCATCCTCTACACCGCGACCGCCACCGCCTCGGGCGGCCGCGACGGCACGGCCCGCACCGACGACGGCGTCCTCGACGTCGCGCTCAGTACGCCCAGGGGCCTCGGCGGCCCCGGCAAGGCCGGCGCGACCAACCCCGAGCAGCTGTTCGCCGCCGGCTATGCGGCCTGTTTCGACAGCGCGCTGCGCTTCGTGGCCCGGTCGCTGGGCGTGACCGTCGCCGACAGCGCTGTCACCGCTGAAGTCGGCATCGGGCCCAACGACACGGGCGGCTTCGGCCTCGCCGTCGCGCTGACCGTCAGCCTGCCGGGCCTCGAGCGCGACGCCGCGCAAAAGCTGGTCGAGACCGCCCATCAGGTCTGCCCCTACTCCAACGCCACGCGCGGCAACATCGAGGTGTCGCTGGCGGTGGCTTAGGGGCGCATCGCGACGAACCCGCCTGGAAAAGCCCTCCTCCTCGATGGAGGAGGGTTGGGTGGTGGTGCGGCCGCCGCCTGTGGGAATGGGCCAAACAGGCTCGGCGCCGAACAGCGCTTGCCCTCAGTCGCCGTGTGTACACCACCATCCCCGGCCCTTCCTCCATCGAGGAGGAAGGGAGATTGCGGCCCTTGGCCCCAATCCACCCACCCGCTACTCCTCCCGTGCGGCCGCTTCGCCGCGCGGGAGGATCCGGCGCTTGCCCAACCTGCTGATCTTCGGCTTCGGCTACACCGGCCAGGCGCTGGCCCGGCGGTTGCGCGGCAAGGGCTGGGACGTCTGGGCCGCCGTGAGGTCACAAGCCTCCGCCGACGCGGCACGCGCCGCCGGGGTCACGCCGCTCGACTCGGCCGACCGCGAGGCGCTGGTCGCCGCGCCGGCCATGAACGCCATCCTCGTCACCCCGCCGCCGGACGACCACGGCTGCCCGGCCCTGCGCGCTCTGGTCCCCGCCATGGCGCGCGCCAAAGCCTTTCCAGACTGGATCGGCTACCTCTCCACCACCGGCGTCTATGGCGACCGTGAGGGGCGCTGGGCCTTCGAGACCACGCCCCTGTCCGCCCGCTCGCCCGAGGCCGCCCGCCGCGTCGCCGCCGAGCGCGACTGGCTGGAGATCGGTCGCGGCATGGGCCTGACCGTCCAGGTCTTCCGCCTGCCGGGAATCTACGGCCCCGGTCGCTCGACCTTCGACCGCCTGAGCGAAGGCCGCAGCCGCAACCTGGTCAAGCCGGGCCAGGTATTCAGCCGCATCCATGTCGAGGATATCGCCGCCGCGCTGGAGGCCTCGATCGCCCACCCCCACGCCGGCCGCGCCTACAATCTCTGCGACGACGACCCCGCCCCGCCCCACGCGCTCAACGCCTTCGCCTGCGACCTGATGGGCGTCGCCCCGCCGGAGACGGTTCCGTACGACGAGGCCGCCCTGCCCCCGATAGCCCGGCGCTTCTGGAGCGAGAACAAGCGGGTCTCCAACGCCAGGGCCAAGGCCGAGCTCGGCTGGCGGCCGGCGTTTCCCACCTATCGCGAGGGGCTGTCGGCGATCTACGCTGCCGAAAAATCAGGGAACGAGACATGAGCAAGGCGCTGGTGCTGGGCGGCGGCGGTCCGGTGGGGATCGCCTGGGAGACCGGGCTGATCGCCGGACTGGCGGAGGCGGGCGTCGCCATCCACCACGCCGACTTCATCCTCGGCACCTCGGCCGGATCGGTGGTCGGCTCGCAGCTGGCGCTCGGTCGTCAGCCGGACGCCATGCTGCACGCCGAGTTCGCGGCAGCGGCCGCCGCGAAGGAGGCCCAGGCCGCCTCGGGCCGTCCGGTGCCGGACCTGACGCCGCTGATGGCCATTATGGCCCGCCGCCCGCCCGGCCAGCCGATGCCGGTCGAGCTCATGATCGAGCTCGGGACCTTCGCTCTGGGCGCCCGGACGGCCAGCGAAGAGGTGTTCATCTCCGGCTTCGGCGCCCTGGCCGAGCTGGAGCATCCCTGGCCGGAGAAGTACGCCTGCACCGCCATCGACGTCGTCACCGGCGAGTTCCTGCTGTGGAACAAGGACACCGCCGCGCCGCTGCGGCTGGCCGTGCCGTCCTCCTGCTCGGTGCCCGGCATCTTCCCGCCGATCACCATCGAGGGCCGTCGCTACATGGACGGCGGCATGCGCTCGGGCACCAATGCCGACATGGCGCGGGACCACGAGAAGGTGGTCATCATCGCCGTCGCGCCGCCGATGATGCGCCCGCTGATGATGCCGGGGCTGGAGCGCGAGATGGCCGTCATCGCCGACCACGGCGGCGAAGCGCTGCTGCTGGTCCCCGACGACTCCTGCGGCGCGGCCTTCGGCCTGAACCTGATGGACAGCTCCAACCGCGAGGCCATCGCCCGGGCGGGCTTCGCCCAGGGCCAGGCGGAAGCTGAGCGGATCGGGGCGTTCTGGGGGTAGAGTCCGGGACAGACACCGAAGGTGTCTGTCCCTAAGGGGCGGTTCTGCGCCTGCCCAGGAGGGGCCCTTCAGGGACAGACACCTGCGGTGTCAGTCCCCGACCACCTCCTCCACCGCCGCCAGCAGCCGCGCGATATCCTGCGGCCGGCTCAGCCGGTGGTCGCCGTCCTTGATCAGGGTGAAGACCACGTCCTGGCCCTTGATCGCGTTGGCCAGTTCCAGCGCGTGAAGCCAGGGCACGTCGGGGTCCTCTCGGCCCTGCAGCACCCGCACGGGGACCTCGATCGGCACGGGCCCGGGCAGGATTGACCAGCGGGCGCCGTCCTCCAGAAGGGCGCGGGTGATCGGATAGCCGCCGTCGTCGTAGAGCGAGGGCCGGATCCACTCGCCGTCGCGGTCCAGCGCCACGAAGGCCTCGGGCGGGAAGCCGGGCTTCATCAGCGCCTCGGTGAAATCCGCCGCCGGCGCGATCAGCACCAGGGCGTGCAGCCGCTCGGGAATCACGGCGGCGACCAGGCAGCTGATCCAGCCGCCCATCGACGAGCCGACCAGCACCAACGGCCCGTCGGTCAGCGCCTCGATCGCGGCCAGCGCATCCTCGCGCCAGCGGCTGATCGTGCCGTCCCTGAACGCCCCGCTCGATTCGCCGTGGCCCAGGTAGTCGAAGCGCAGGAAGGCCCGGCCGCCGGCCAGCGCCCAGTCGGCCAGGGCCTGGGCCTTGGTCCCGGCCATGTCGGACATGAAGCCGCCCAGCCAGACCACCGTCGGCCCGACCCCGTCGACCCTGCGCCAGGCGACGCGTTCGCCGTCGCCGCGATCCAGAAAGCCCGCTTCTTCCCGCATTTCCAATCACCGTCATGGCCCGACTTGTTCGGGCCACCCAAGAACAGCGCGCTATCCGACGGATTCACCACGCATGGCTGGCCCGAACAAGTCGGGCCATGACGGCGGCGGAGGTGATGGGGTATGCAGGGACCGTGACCACACTCCCCGAAAACTTCACACTGCTGCAGGTGACCCCCGAACTCGAAACGGGCGGGGCCGAGCAGACGACCATCGACGTCGCCCACGCGGTCATCCAGGCCGGAGGCCGGGCGCTGGTCGCCGCGCGCGGCGGCCGGATGGTCGCGCGGCTGGAGGAAGACGGCGGCCGTCTGGCCCGGATGCCGGTGCAGTCGAAGAACCCGCTGGTCATGCTGGGCAACGCCGCCCGGCTGATCGACCTGATCCGCAAGGAAAACGTCAGCCTGGTCCACGCCCGCAGCCGGGCCCCGGCCCACAGCGCCCTGTGGGCGGCCCACACCACCGGCGTGCCGTTCATCGCCACCTATCACGGCGTCTATCACGCCAGGAACAGCCTCAAGCGCTGGTACAACGCGGTCATGACCCGCGGCGACCTGGTCATCGCCAATTCCGACTACACCCGCGACCACATCCTGGCCGAGCACGACCTCGACCCGGCCCGGGTGGTGACCATTCCGCGCGGCGTGGACCTGAGCCGGTTCGACCCGCGCAAGGTCGCGCCCGCCCGCGTCGACGCCCTGCGCGCCGCCTGGGGCCTGCCCGCCGACAAGCTGGTCTTCCTGCTGGCCGGGCGGCTGACCCGGATCAAGGGACAACTGTCGATCATCGAGGCCGCCGCCCGCATGAAGGCCGCCGGGCGCGACGACTTCATCGTGGTCTTCGCCGGCGACGACCAGGGCCGCACCGGCTACCGGCAGGAAATCCTGACCGCCATCGCCGGGGCCGGCCTGACCGGCATCGTCAAGGTTGTCGGCCATTGTGATGACATGCCGGCCGCCTACATGGCCTGTGATGTCGCCGTGCTGCCCACCCTCAAGCCCGAGTCCTTCGGCCGCGCCGCCGTCGAGCCTCAGGTCATGGAGCGGCCGGTGATCGTCTCCGACCACGGCGCGGCGCGCGAGACCCTGATCGAGGGCGAAACCGGCTGGCGTGCGGCCGTCGGCGACGCGGAAGCCTGGGCGACGGCGATGACCCATGCCCTTGACGCCGGCGGCGCCCGCCGACGCGCCATGGGCCAGCAGGCCGCCTCCCGCGCGAGGCGGCTTTATTCCGTCGACGCCATGTGCGAGGCGACGTTGCAGGTCTATGCTCGCGTCCTGGAGGCGCGTCGTTGAGCAAGGAATTGAAGAAGATCCTCGTCATCCAGGCGGGGTCGATCGGACAGTTCGTCCTGTCGCTGGCGGCGATGAAGCGCATCCGTCAGGCGCACCCTCGCGCGCGCATCACCCTGTTCACCCGCCCGCAGTTCGAGGGCCTGGCCAAGACCAGCCCTTATTTCAACGAGGTCGAGTCCGAGGAGCGTCCGATCGGTCCCGGCGACTGGCTGCGCGTGCGCGCCTGGATCAAGCGCGAGAAGTTCGAGCGGGTCTACGACCTCGAATGCTCGCGCTGGACCAACGCCCTGTTCGCCATGCTGCGCCCCTTCCCGCCGGTCTGGTCGGGCACGGCGTTCGGCGCGCGTCTGCGGCACCGCAATCCCCGCCGTGACGAGATGCACACCCTGGAGCGCCAGGCCGAGCAGCTGCAGGTCGCCGGCATCTGGCCGGACGCCCCGGTCACGCCGGGCGACGCCCCCGCACCCGATCTCAGCTGGATTCTGCGCCGCGCCCAGGAGCCGCGCCCGGTCGCCGGCGCCCAGGCGCCCAGGCCCTTCGTGCTGATGGTGCCGGGCGGCGTCGAGAACCGGCCCGAGAAGCGCTGGCCCGTCGAGCGTTACGCCCAGCTGGCCCGTCTGCTGCGCGAGCGCGGCTATGACATCGTCATCATCGGCGGCCCGCAGGAGAGCGCGCTGGCCCGACACATCCAGAAGGTCGCCGGCAACGCCCGCGATCTCACCGGCCGCACCGACTTCGCCCAGATCGCCGTACTCGGCGCCCGCTGCGTGCTGGCGGTCGGCAACAACACCGGTCCGATGCACCTGATCGCCGCCGCCGGCGCCCCGACCATCGCCGTGGTCGAGGACGAGCCAGACGCCCTGTTGACCGCTCCGCGCGGCCACGTGGCCGTGCTGCAGGCCCGGAGCCTCGACCAGCTGACCGTTGAAACGGTGGCCACGGCGGCCAATTCGCTGCTGCCCAGGTAGAAAGCCCGGCCGACGGGTCGCCCTCCGCATGAGAGCGACCCTGATCTTCAAAGCCGCGATCAGATCGTCGGACCGGCGATCGTCGAGGCCGCCGTCTGGTCATTGACCTCCGACTGACGGTTCACCCTGATGGTGTTCTGGACGTCCTCAACGCCCGAAACCCGTTCGGCGATGTCCTCGGCGCGCCGCTTGGCCTGACGGCTCGAGACCGTGCCGGTGAGCGTGACCTCGCCCCCCTCAACGGCCACCTCGATATGGGTGGCGTCCAGCCAGGAATCGTCGGTCAGGCGGTCATTGATGTCCTCGCGGATGCGATCATCCGAGCGGCGATAGCCCTTGGGGCCGCGCCCGCGATGTTCGCCCGGCGTGTCGGCGCCGTCGGTGACTGCCTCGAGGTACTCATTGTGCCCCCCGAAGCTGCGCCCCTCGCCCGGCCGTCGGCCATGGTCACGGTCGTGGCCGCGGCCGGTTCTCGCCAGATCGCCGCCGTCGCCCCGGCCATAGGGCGCGTAGGGTCCGTAGTCATAGGCCTGATCGCCATGGCTCTCACCGGATCGATGGCGTCGCCCGGCCTTTTCGTAGCCGGGTTCTCCCGACCATTCGACGCCGTAGCCGCGCCCGTGGCCGCCGGGACCGCCCCGGCCGCGGCCGCCCCGGATCGATCCGTCCTCGCCATACCCTCCCTGGAGCACGGCGTCATTCTCGGCCCCCCGGCCGCCGTTCCACGCTTCGGGGGCGTACATGCCGCGAGCGCCCGTGGATTCGCCCCAACCGTAGCGGCCACGCCAGCCCTCGTTGCGATTGTCAGCCATGATGTCTCTCCCTGTGTGCTGATCGACCCTCCCGGCGGGCGGGTCTCGCCCGGAAAACAGGTCGGCGGACCTGAGGTTCCCGGGGAAGACGGCGCACGGAGGCGATGTCGCGGGCTTGTGATCTTTCGGCCCTGTGGCCGCACGGCGCTTGATCGCGGCGGGGGTCGCGGTCATATATCGCTGCATCGACGTGGAACGCTTCGGCGGGCCGCGTCCTTTCGTGCAAACAGCTGTCGGAGCTCCGCCTATTCGCCGTCCCAACAATACGCCGCCCGTGAAAGACGGGCCGCGCATGAACGAAGACATTCGCGTCCCCCGCGTTCTTCTGATCGATCAGAACGGCGAGAAGCAGGGCGAGATGCCCATCAGTGCGGCCCTCGAGGCGGCTGAAGAGGTCGGACTCGACCTCGTCGAGATTGTCCCCAACGCCAACCCGCCCGTCTGCAAGATTCTGGACTACGGCAAGTTCAAGTTCCAGGAGCAGAAGAAGAAGAACGAGGCGCGCAAGCGGCAAAAGGTCGTCGAGCTCAAGGAAATCAAGCTCCGGCCCAACATTGACGTCCACGACTACGATGTGAAGGCCAAGGCCATGCATCGCTTCTTCGAGGAAGGCGACAAGGTGAAGGTCACCTTGCGCTTCCGCGGTCGCGAAATGGCCCACCCCGAGCTCGGTATGAAGCTGCTGCTCAAGGTCAAGGCGGACTTCGACGAGATCGCCAAGGTCGAGTACGAGCCCCGTATGGAAGGCCGCCAGATGATCATGATCCTGGCCCCGCGCTAGGCCCGGTCATCCGCAAAGACGAAACGCCCCGGCCCCCAAGTCCGGGGCGTTTTGCTGTGGGGTCATCGCTGAAAGACGCCCGGCATGTGACCCACCTGTTCGGGGGGCGAAGGCGCTGGCCCGCTCGCCTAGCCTCCTCGGTTCGGAAGCAGGAGGATGCCATGCGGTTCTCAACCCTCACCCGTCGCCCCGGAACGTCATTGGCCGCCGCCGTTATGGCCATGGCGCTGTTCGCGGTAACGCCGGCATCGGCGCAGACGTTGGTTCAGGGCTATGCGGCCTATGGCAAGGGTGACTATGCGACCGCCCTGGCCAACCTGCAGCCTCTGGCGAAAAAGGGAGCCAAGGCCGCCCAGTACTATCTCGGACTTATGTACGAGAAGGGCCGGGGCGTCACACGCGACGACGCCGAGGCGGCGCAGTGGTTCCGCCGCGCGGCCGACCAGGGCCATGCCGACGCGCAGTACAGCCTGGCGCTCATGTACATTGAGGGCAGAGGCGTCGCCCATGATGAGTACGAGGCGCTCGACTGGCTCACCCTGGCCGCGCAGCAAGGGCACAAGCCCGCCCAGGACATCATGAAGTCGAACGGGTATCCTTGGGAGTAGCGGCGACCCGCCTGCGCTCGCCTCGGTTCGCCCGAGCGGCCAGCCAGCCCCCGCCCGCATCGGTTGACAGCGCGGCGCTTGACGACCTGCGCGATAACTCTCCATCCTGCGCAAAACAGGGAGACGGCGGGGTGGGGATGTTCAGGATCGTGGCGCTTTGCGCGCTGGTCGCCGGATTGGCGCCCGGCTGGATGTCACCGGCCCTCGCCGCCCCGCCGGAACCGCCGCCGGTCGAGGCCTACGGCCGGCTGCCGGCCATGGACCTGGTCGACATCTCCCCGTCGGGCGAGCGTCTCGCCTTCGTGGCCAGCGACGGCGAAGGGCGAAAGCTGTTCGTGCGCACCGTGGCCGGCCAGCCGCTGGCGGTGGTGCCGCTGGCCGAGAAGCGTTTGCGCGGCGTCTACTGGGGCGGCGAGCGGTTCGTCATCTTCCTGATCAGCGAGCAGCGGCGGCTTGCGGTGGACGTCCCGGCGTCGGACTACACGGCCGGCTTCGTGCTGGACGTCGAGACCCGCAAGACCACGCCTATCTTCGGCCGGGCCACCAAGAGCTGGGACGTGATCATGGGCCGGTTCGGGACCGCCCGCATAGACGGTCGCGACTACGGCTATTTCTCGACCCTGGAGCAGACCCGCCGGATGGTCGCGGGCGACGTCGAATTCGCTGACTATTTTCCGGACCTGTTCCGGATCGACCTGGAGACCGGCGAGGTCATGCTGATCGACAAGGGGCGGCCCGACACCTTCAGCTGGGTGGTCGACGGCGGGACGGTGGCGGCGCGGGCGTCCTACTCGGCCAGGACGGGCGCCTGGTCGGTGACGCGTGGCGAGTCGGCCGCTGTGCTGGCCAGCGGTGTAGAACCGTTCGGCGAGGTGGCGGTCTATGGCCTCGGCCGGACTCGCGACACCATCCTGCTGGGCGTTTGGGGAGAGGACGGTTCCCCCAACGCCCGCGAACTGTCGCTGACGGACGGAACGCTGGGCCCGCCGCTGGTGGGAGCCGGCGATGTCTTCCACGCCCCGCTCTACCAGCACGACAGCAACCTCCTCGTCGGCTACGCGGTCGCCGGCGCCAACCGGCGCACGGTCTACTTCGATCCGGCGCGACAGGCGCAGATGGACAAGATCGCCCGCGCCTTCAGCGGCAAGCGGCCGTGGGTGATGTCGGCCTCCGCCTCGCAGGACCGGGTGGTGGTCTACACCGACGGCGCCGATGACTCCGGCAGCTACTGGCTGGTCGACCTGAAGGCGCTGAAGGCCGATCCGCTGGGCGAGGCCTATCCCCGGGTGACGCCCTCGAAGGTCGGCAAGACCCGCCGCTTCACCTGGGCCGCCTCTGACGGTCTGGCCATGGAGGGCATTCTGACCCTGCCGCCCGGGCGCGAGGCCAGAAGCCTGCCCGTCGTGGTCCTGCCGCATGGCGGACCGGAAGGGTTTGACGACCTGGGCTTCAACTGGTGGGCCCAGGCCTATGCCGCCCGCGGCTATGCGGTGCTCCAGCCCAACTTCCGCGGCTCCAGCGGCTACGGCAAGGCCTTCCGCGACGCCGGCCTGGGAGAATGGGGCCGCAAGATGCAGACCGACATCAGCGACGGCCTCGCCGCCCTGGCCCGGGAGGGAATCGTCGACGCCCGACGCGCCTGCATCGTCGGGGCCAGCTACGGCGGCTACGCAGCGCTGGCCGGGGTGACGGTGCAGAACGGCCTCTACCGTTGCGCGGTCTCGGTCGCCGGCGTCGCCGACCCGGTCTACATGCTGGAGAGCGAGATCGCCGACACCGGCGGCCGCAACGCCGGCGTCCGCTACTGGCGCGCCTTCCTCGGCGCCGACCGCCCGGGCTGGGTCGGCGAGCTGAACGCCGTCTCGCCCGCCAGGCTCGCCGCCCAGGCCGACGCCCCGGTGCTGCTGATCCACGGCAAGGACGACACGGTGGTGAAGATCGAGCAGAGCCGCCGGATGGAACGGGCCCTGAAGGCGGCGGGCAAGCCGGTCGAGTTCATCGCCCTGGAAGGCGAGGACCACGGGCTGTCAGGCGAGGCGACGCGCACGGCGATGCTCCAGGCCTCTGTGGCCTTCGTACTGAAGCACAATCCGCCGGATTGAGGGCGGGTGAGGACCCGCCGGTCCTGCGTGTTCCGAGACGCGCGAGCGGGGCCGATGCCAACGGCGCGAGGATGGTGTAGGTCAAGCCGCCATGTCCCCGGAACTCGCCCAGCTGATCACGAACCTCGCTCTGGCGACCGGTATGGTCGCCGGCACCGTACTCGTCCATTTCTGGGGCCTGATCTTTCTGTCCTACGTCATGCGAAGTGGCGGAACGCGATTGCGGCCGCATGCGAGTCACATGCGACAGGCCGCCCTGATCCTGATCGTCGTGTTCGGAATTTTCGGCCTGCATACGATCGAGATCTGGCTTTACGCGACCCTCTATCTGTTGCTGGGCGAGATGCGGACCCTCGAAGAAGCCCTGTACTTCTCGACCGTCACCTTCGCCGCGTTGGGCTTTGGAGACATCGTCCTGTCGCCGCGCTGGCGATTGTTGAGCGCGATCGAGGCCGCCAACGGCGTCATGCTGTTCGCCTGGTCGACCACCTTCCTCCTTGGGGTCAACACCCGGCTGCGCCTGCTGGAGCATGGCTGGCTGGAGCCGAAAGACAAGGATCCGACCTGACCCCGGCGATTGCACGCCCGCGGCGCGGACTATGCCCCGCCCCGATTTGCCACCGCGCCGGGACGGGCGTAGAGCCCCTTGCCTCATGTCAGCGTCCGATCAGCCCCCCGTGACCGCCCCCGCCGCGCCGGACAAGGGGGACAGCAAGGCGCTCTACGTCCTGCTGTCGGTGGTGTTCATCAACATCGCCGGCTTCGGGGTGATCATCCCGCTGCTGCCGTTCTACGCCAAATCGTTCGGGGCGCCGGACTGGCAGGTGTTCGTGCTGTTCGCCGCCTATTCGGTCGGCAACTTCTTCGCCGAGCCGATCTGGGGTCGGCTGTCGGACCGCATCGGCCGGCGGCCGGTGCTGATGATTACCATCTTCGGCAACGCCCTGACCTATGTGCTGCTGGCCTTCGCGCCGAACCTTTGGGTGGCCTGCCTGATCCGACTGACCGGCGGGGTGCTGACCGGCAACATCTCGACCATCCAGGGCTATATCGCCGACGTCACCCCGCCCGATCGCCGCGCCGGGCGGCTGGGCCTGATGGGCGCCGCCTTCAGCCTGGGCTTCATGACCGGCCCGACGATCGGCGGCCTGCTGGCGCGCGAGGAGCTGGGCGTGGCCGGCTTCCGTCCGCCGCTGTTCTTCGCCGCCACCCTGGCGCTGGCGGCCGGCATCGGCATCTATCTGTTCGTGCGTGAGACGCGCCACGGCCACAGGGACGCTCCGCGCCGGGCGCGGCTGGCCGGGCTGAACGACGCCCTGGCCCATCCGATCATCTGGCGGGTGCTGACCGTCACCCTGATCTCCATGGCCGGGTTCGCGGGCATGGAGGCGACCTTCGGCCTGTGGGCCGAGGCGAAGTTCGGCTGGGGCCCGCGCGAGATCGGCTTCTGCTTCTTCGCCATCGCCATCACCGCCGCCACGGCCCAGGGCTTCCTGACCGGGTTCCTCGCCCGGCGGATCGGCGAGACCACGACCCTGATGATCGGCCTGACGCTGATCTTCGCGGGCTTTGCGATGCAGCCGTTCGTGCCGACCTGGCAGCTGGCCATCGTCGGCATGGTCACCGTGGCGCTGGGCCAGTCGCTGGCCTTCCCCAACATCAGCGCCATCATCTCGCGCGCCGCCTCGCCCGAGCGGCAGGGCGAGATGATGGGACTGAACACCGCCGCCGGCGCCCTGGCCCGCATCATCGGCCCGCTGATGGCCGCGCCGCTGTTCATGAACTTCGGCCCCAGCGCGCCTTTCGCCGTGGCGGCGGGCCTGTGTATCCCCGCCCTGTTCATGGCCTGGCGGGTCAGCAAGGCGATGCGCCGCTCGGCGTGACTTGTTTTCCCCCGGCATGCTCGCCTAGGCTGAGACAGTTCCGGGGGGAGTCGCTGATGCGTCGTGGGTTCTGGATCGCCGTCGCGGCGATGATGATTGCGGTCGGGCTTTCTGCGGCCGCGCGCGCGGCGGCGGAGCCTCCGCCCCTTTCGGCCTACGGCGCCTTGCCGGCGATCTCGGAAGTCACGCTGTCGGCCGACGGCTCGCGCTTCGCCTTCGTCGGCGTGGCGGGCGACAACCGCAAGCTGGTGTTGCAGACCGTCGACGGCCAGCTGCTGGCGATGATGGATCTGGGCAAGGTCGATATCCAGGACCTGATCTGGGCCGGCAACGACGACATCGTCATCGTCACAACCCAGACCCGGTCTCTGCCGGAGATCGGCTGGCCGAAGTCCACCTTCTGGACGGCCCAGTCGTTCAGCATCTCCAGGAAACGCACGATCAACCTCTCCGGTCGGGTTCCGAACGCCTACGGCATGATCTTCTCGCGGCCGAAGGTCAGGATGATCAACGGGGAGCCCTTCGCCTTCTTCCGCGTGGTCTCCAGCGAGGGGACGCCCCGCTTCCTGCTGGCGCGGGTGTCGATCGCCGACGGAGCCGCGACGACGCCGGAGTTCTCTACCCTCGACGGCGAAGGCTGGCTGATCGCCGCGGACGGAAACGCGGTCGCGCGGTCGCGGTACGACAGCGCACGCGGCGGCTGGGGCGCGGCCCTGCGCCGTGGCCGCTCCGGCTGGCCGGAAGTGTTCCAGATGACCGCAGCCCTGGATTCTCCGTCGTTGATGGCGCTCAGCGCCGACGGACAGAAGATGATCATCGCCGTACCGGGCGAGAAGGGGACGCAGTTCATCGCGGTCGGAGCCGACGGCGCGCCTGGACCGGCCCTTCCCGACGACCAACTCTGGGACGGACTGCTGGTCGATCCTTCGACCTCGCGCCTGATCGGGGCGACCTGGACCGACGATGAACCGCGTACGGTCATGCTGGATCCCGTCGCGAAGGCCGCCTGGGACAAGGTCCTGCGCACCTTCAGGGGCCAGCGCGTGAGTCTCCGCTCCTGGACGGCCGACTGGCAGAAGATCGCCGTCTTCGTCGAGGGACCGCAGAACCCGGGCATCCACTACCTGGTCGATCTGGTCAGCAGGAAGGCGGACATCATCGGCGACGCCTATCCCGCCGTGCCGCCGGAGGCCGTTGCCGAGACGCGGGCCTGGCGGTTCAGGGCGGCCGACGGGATGGAAATCCCCGGCTACCTCACCCTGCCGCCCGGCCGCGAGGCCAGGGGCCTGCCGCTGGTCGTGCTGCCCCATGGCGGTCCCGCCGCGCGGGACGTGATCGGCTTTGACTGGTGGGCCCAGGCCCTGGCGTCGCGCGGCTATGCGGTGTTCCAGCCGAACTTCCGCGGTTCGGCCGGCGTCACACCGGAGCTGCAGGTCGCCGGCTACGGCGAGTGGGGCCGCAAGATGCAGACCGATCTCTCCGACGGCGTTCGCGCGCTGGCGGCCGAGGGGCTGATCGACCCGCGGCGGGTCTGTATCGCCGGCGCCAGCTATGGCGGCTATGCCGCCGCCGCGGGCGTCACCCTTGAGCGCGGCGTCTACCGTTGCGCTGTCGCCGTGGCGCCGGTCACCGACCTGCCGAAGTTTCTGGACTGGCGGGCGGACCGCTCGGGCGAGAAATCGGAAGCCGTCCGCTACTGGAGCCGCTTCTGGGGCGCGAGCAACGGCTCCGATCCGGTGCTGGTGCAGATCTCGCCGGCCCGCCAGGCCGCTTCGGCCAATGCGCCGGTGTTGCTGATCCACGGCAAGGACGACGTCACCGTGCCCTACGAACAGTCGGTGCTAATGGCCGACGCGCTGCGCAAGGCCGGCAAGCCCGTCGAGCTGGTCACCCTGACCGGCGAGGACCACTACCTGACCCGGCCGGCCACCCGACAACAGATGCTGGAGTCGCTGGTCGCCTTCCTGCTCAAGCACAATCCGCCGGACTGACCGCAAGGCGCGGCAGGCGTCGCGCCCGCGCCAATCATGAGCGCGAATTCATGCTGTCGCCTCTTGTCCGGACAATCCGTTACCGCTTACAGATAGCCCCATGAGCGACACGGAAACTCCCTCCAGCAAGGCGTTCGGCTCCCGGCTGCGCAAACTGGTCGAACGGCTCGACCGCGACGTCCAGGCGCTTTACCGCGAGGCGGGGGCAAGCTTTGAGCCGCGCTGGTACGCGGTGTTCACCTGCCTGCGCGACGACGGCCCCGCCACGGTCGGCGATCTGGCCCAGCGGCTCGACATCACCCACGCGGCGGTCAGTCAGGTGCGCTCGGCTCTGCTCGCCGAGGGCCTGATCGAGACCCGCGCCGATCCGGGGGACGGCCGCCGCCATGTCCTCACCCTGACGCCCAAAGGCGCCGCCACGGCGCTGCAGCTGCAACCTCTGTGGGACGCCATCAACGCCGCGACCGCCCGGATGCTGGCCGACGAGACGCCCGGCCTGCTCCACGAGCTCGAAAGCCTGTCCCGGGCCCTGGATCGCCAGTCGATCCAGGCCCGCGTCAAAGACATCCTCTGAACGGACCTGCCATGATCAAGTCAAAGCCTCTCGCCGTCGCGCTGGGCGCGCTGATCCTCGCCGGATCCGCCGTCCCGGGGCTTGCCCGGCAAACGCCGGTTCCGCCCGCCGCCGCGGCAGGCTTCACAACGGTGTCGGCCGCCGAACGGGCGGCCGCGATCGAAGCCATCGTGACCCTGGTGCGCGAACAGTATGTCTTCCCCGAGCGGCGGCAGACGATCATTGACCGGCTCGAGCAGGGGCGCACGTCCGGCCGCTACGACCTCGCCGACCCGACGGCCTTCGCCGAAAAGGTCAGCGAGGATCTCACCGGCGCGAGCGGCGACCGGCACATGTACCTGTTCGTCGATCCGGCGCAGTTCACGGCGAGTTCGGCGCCGGACGATGGCGCCGACGCAGGCATGGCGGCGCTGATCGCCGAGCGGGCGGACCGCGACCACCAGGGCCTGAGCGAGATGAAGATCCTCGGCGGCAACATCCGCTATCTGAAGATCGGCCAGTTCCACTGGGTCGAGGACGAAACGGGACAGGCCTACCAGGACGCTGTCCGCTTCCTGGCCGGCGGCGACGCCATCGTCATCGACCTGCGCGGCAACGGCGGCGGCGACGCCATGGCGGTCCAGTACCTGATCAGCCACTTCATGAAGGGCGACGTGCTGCTGCAGACCTTCCTGCGCGGCTCGGAAACGCCCGCCCAGACGCGGACCCTGGCCTATCTCCCGCAGGGCCGGCTGACGGGCAAGCCGCTGTACGTCCTGATGGACCGCGGCAGCGGCTCGGCGGCCGAGGAGTTCGTCTACCATGTCCAGCAGTTCCGGCTCGGCGAGCTGATCGGCCAGACGACGGCGGGCGCCGCCAACAACAACGACCTGCTGCCGATCGCGCCCGGCTTCGTGCTCAGCCTGTCGACCGGTCGCCCCGTGCATGCGGTCAGCGGAACCAACTGGGAAGCCGTCGGCGTCAGACCCGACGTCGAGACCCCGCCGGAGCTGGCGCTGGACGTGGCGCTGCAGCGGGCGCTGGTCAGGCTCGCCGCCGCGCCAACGGCGTCCGACGACCGCCGGTTCGAGTACGACTGGGCGAAGGTCGCGGTGGAGGCGCGACTGCAGCCGGTGACCCTGCCCGCCGCGCGACTCAAGGCGCTGGCCGGTCGCTATGGCCCGGCGACGGTGACCCTGCGCGACGGCGCCCTGTGGCTGGCCCGGCCCGAGCGCGTCGAGCGCCGCCTCTCGCCCCTTGACGACAAGGGCCTGTTCGCCGCCGACGGTCTGGCCAACATGCGGGTTCGCTTCACGGCGACGGGACTGGAGCTGCTGCGCCCGGACGGCTCGTCGCCGACGCGCCTGCCGCGCGGCTGAGCTTGCCTTGGCCCGGCCTTTGGCGTATTAGCCCCGCCTTCCTGAACCGCCGGGCCAAATGGCATGCCTTGGCGGCTCTTTATGCGTCTCTCCAGAGGACAGGGCCCCGGCCCTGAGCAAAATGCCCAAACTGAAGACCAAGTCTGGCGCCAAAAAGCGCTTCAAGATCACGGCGACCGGCAAGCTGAAGGCCGGCGTGGCCGGCAAGCGCCACCGCCTGATCAGCCACAACGGCAAGTACATCCGCCAACAGCGCGGCACGAAGGTCATGAGCGCTTCGGACACGAAGACGATCAAGTCCTACCTGCCCTACGGCCTGTAAGAAGGAGCGCTGAGAAATGGCTCGCGTCAAACGGGGCGTCACCGCCCACGCCAAGCACAAGAAGGTTCTTGAACAGGCCAAGGGTTTCTACGGCCGCCGCAAGAACACCATCCGCACGGCCAAGGCCGCTGTCGACAAGGCCGGCCAGTACGCCTACCGCGACCGCAAGGTCCGCAAGCGCAGCTTCCGCAGCCTGTGGATCCAGCGCATCAACGCCGCCGCGCGTCTGGAAGGCTTCACCTACTCGCAGTTTATCCACGGCCTGGACCTGTCGGGCATCGAGATCGACCGCAAGGTCCTCTCCGACATCGCCGGTCAAGACCCGACCGCGTTCAAGGCCATCGCTGACAAGGTTCGCGCCGCGCTGGCTTGATGCTTGGGGCCTGTCCCCGATGATCTTCAAGAAGCCCTCCGGTGTGAGCCGGGGGGCTTTTTATTTGTTCCCACGCCAAGCCTCCGCCCCCTTGGAGAAGTCCAATGGACATTCCCATAAAGCTGACTTCCGACCACCTCATCTACCAGCCGTCCGCGCATGACTCGCACATCGAGATGCTCATGTTTCGGAAGCACGAAGTCAGGCTCGGCATGCGTCCCGAACGCGGCGAACGGTACGAACTGCGGCTGGAAGGTGTCAGCTACCTGCGGGGCGACGACCTTCGCGAAGGCAACATTGTCGATGGCATTGAACTGACCGTCGGACGGCCAGCGGACGAGACCGTCACCAGAAGCCTCATCGAGGGCCCGCATCCGAGTGCGGCCCAGACATATCATGACGCCCATGAGGCCTTCGTCGCTAAAACCCTCGCAGCCATCGCCTCCGGAGACCGCACGCTCGTCCGAATCGACGCCGCCTACGGGTTGGGTCTGTTAGCGCTGTGCGACAAGGTCACTGCCTGGAAGCTGGAGTCGTGAACATTCGCACTGGCATCGCCACCGTCGCGACTGTCCTGCTCCTCGCAGGGCAGGCCGCCGCGCAGCCGCGCACCGTGGCCGTGACCTTCGACGACCTGCCCTACCAGGCGTCGGCGGCGGAGCTGTGCGACGCCGATACGCTCGCCGCCCTGACGGACGGCTTCATCGCGATGCTGAAACCGCTCGATGCCCGGGCGACCCTGTTCATCAACCGCGGCAAGGTCTGCGCCGCGCAGGCGGACCGGATGCGGGGATTGCTCACCGGCTGGCTGGCCGGCGGATTCGTGCTGGGCAACCACACGGCAAACCATCCCAACATCCACCGGATGACGGTCGAGGCGTGGCTGGCCGACGTCGAGGCGGGCGACATCGGCGGCCCGGCCAGTGCGCCGAAGTACTTCCGTCATCCCTATCTCTTCACCGGCGAGACGCCGGAGAAGAAGGCCGCCATGGCCGCGGGGCTGGCCGAGCGCGGCTACACCGTCGCGCCGGTGACCATCGACAACAACGACTGGATGTTCGCCGCCGTCTACCGCAAGGCCGACCTGGCCGGCGACGGGGCGCTGAAGCGGCGCATCGGCGAGGCCTATGTGAAGCATATGGCCGACGTGCTCGACCACTACGAGCCCTACAGCGCCGAGCTGACCGGCGGGCGCGAGCCGGCGCAGGTGCTGCTGCTGCACGCCAACCACCTGAACCGCGACTGGTACCCGCAGATCCACGCCCTGTACCTGAAGCGCGGATATCGCTTCGTGTCGCTTGAGGAGGCGCTGAGGGATCCGGTCTACGCGCTGCCGGAGACCTACGTGAAGGCGAACGGCGTCTCCTGGCTGCACCGCTGGACCGTCAGCGCCGGCCGGCCGATCCGCTGGGAGCCCGACCCGCCCGACTGGATCGTCAAAGCCTACGAAGCCAAGTGACGAACCCCCTTTGGACCGCTAGACGGACACCGTCATGACCGATCTCAACACCCTCGAAACCGACCTGTCGGCCCAGATCGCCGCCGCCGCCGATGTCGCCGCGCTGGAGGCCATCCGCGTCGCCGCGCTCGGCAAGTCCGGCTCCATCTCCGGCCTGCTCAAGACCCTCGGCTCGATGAGCCCCGAGGAGCGCCGCGAAGCCGGCCCGGCCATCAACGGCCTGCGCGACCGCGTGCAGACCGCCATCGGCGCGCGCAAGGCCGCCCTCGAGGCCGCAGAGCTCGACGCCCGCCTGGCCGCCGAGCGCCTGGACCTCACCCTGCCCGCCCCGGCCCGCCGCAAGGGCTCGGTGCACCCGACCATGCAGGTGCAGGACGAGATGATCGCCATCTTCGCCGAGATGGGCTTCTCCGTCGCCGAAGGGCCGGACATCGAGACCGACTTCAACAACTTCACCGCCCTGAACTTCCCCGAGAAGCACCCGGCGCGGGAGATGCACGACACCTTCTTCTTCAATCCCGGCCCCGACGGCGACAGGAAGCTTCTCCGCACCCACACCCGCCCGGTGCAGGTGCGGTCGATGAAGAAGACCAACACCCCGCCCCCGGCGCCGTGGATCGCCACCGGCATGGAGCCGCCGATCCGCATCGTCGTGCCCGGCCGCACCTATCGCTGCGACAGCGACGCGACCCACACGCCGATGTTCCATCAGATGGAGGGCCTGGTGATCGACAAGGGCATCCACATGGGCCACCTGAAGTGGACGCTGGAAACCTTCATCGCGCGGTTCTTCGAGACGCCGGAGGTGGTGACGCGGTTCCGCCCGCACCACTTCCCGTTCACCGAGCCCAGCGCCGAGATGGACGTCGGCTGCGACCGCTCCGGCGGCGAGATCCGCATCGGCACGGGCAGCGACTGGCTGGAGATCCTCGGCTGCGGGATGGTCCATCCCAACGTGCTGCGTCACTGCGGCATCGACCCGGACGTCTACCAGGGCTTCGCCTTCGGCCTCGGCATCGACCGGCTGGGGATGCTGAAGTACGGCATGCCCGACCTGCGCGACATGTTCGAGAGCGACACCCGGTGGCTCGGCCACTACGGCTTCTCCGCCTTCGCCGCCCCCAACCCCGCCACGGGACTAAGCTGATGACCACCCCCCGCAACTGGACCGTCGCCGCCGACTACTCGGCCACCACCTTCGAAGGCGTCGCGGTCAGCCTGTTCGAACTTTACCGGAACCGCCTGGCGGCCGGTCAGCAGGTCATCGAGGGCGTCACCTTCAATGACTGCCTGATCGAGGGTCCTTCCGTCGCCCTGGTGATCGACGGCTGCACCTTCAACAACGTCAGCTTCGGCGCCTCGGGCGGCGACATGCGCAACGTCGTCCTGCACCCCGCCTCGCCGACCTCGGTGACCGGCGCCATTCCGGTTCAGGGCTGCCGGTTCGACACCGTCCAGTTCTTCGGCGTCGGCTTCACCGGCAATCCCGACTTCCTCCAGCAACTGCTCGGCCTCGGTACGCCCCAATGAAGTTCACCCTGTCCTGGCTGAAGGACCATCTCGACACCGACTGCAGCGTGCCGCAGGTCGTTAAGGCCATGACCATGGCCGGCCTCGAGGTCGAGCACGTCACCGACCCGGCGACGAAGCTGGCGCCTTTCACGGTAGCGAAGATCGTCGAGGCGGTTCAGCATCCCAACGCCGACCGCCTGCGGGTCTGTCAGGTCGACACCGTCGATGGCCGCAAGGAGATCGTCTGCGGGGCGCCCAACGCCCGCGCCGGCCTGACCACCATCTACGCCCCCATCGGCGCTTACGTGCCGGGTCTGGGTGTCACCCTTGTCGAGAAGCCCGTGCGCGGCGTGGTGTCCAACGGCATGCTCTGCTCGGCCGCCGAGATGGAAACCGCCGAAGAGTCCGACGGCATCCTGGAGCTGCCCGACGACCTCGCCGTCGGCGTGCCCGCGGCCGTGGCCCTGGCCCAGGAGGCTGTGATCGACTTCGAGGTCACGCCCAACCGGCCCGACTGGCTGGGCGTCGCCGGCATCGCCCGCGACCTGTCCGCCGCCGGCCTCGGCCGGCTGAAGACCCCGGCCGTCAAGCCGGTCCCCGGGACCTTCCCCTGCCCGATCAGCATCAAGGTCGACGGCGACGCCTGCCAGGTCTTCTCCGGCAGGGTGATCCGCGGCGTGAAGAACGGGCCCAGCCCCGAATGGCTGCAGGCGCGGCTCAAGGCTGTCGGCCTGCGCCCGATCAACGCCCTGGTCGATGTCACCAACCTGATCAGCTACGACCGCGCGCGGCCGCTGCACGTCTACGATCTGGCCAAACTGGTCGGGACGACGATCGAGGCGCGGCTGGGTCGTCACGGCGTCAACGGCGACGAGCATCTGATCGCGTTGGACGGCAAGACCTACGAACTGACGCCGGAGATGAGCGTCATCTCCGATGCGGACGGCGAACGGCCTGTGGGGCTGGGCGGCGTCATGGGCGGCGAGAGCACCGGCTGCTCGGAGGAAACCACCGATGTCTTCGTCGAAAGCGCCTGGTTCGATCCCATCCGTACTGCCCAGACTGGGCGCACGACCGGCATCACCTCTGACGCGCAGTACCGGTTCGCCCGTGGTGTGGATACGCATTTCGTGGTCCCGGGCCTGGAGCTGGCCACGGCCCTCATCCTCGAGCTCTGCGGCGGCGAGCCCAGCGACATCGTCGTCGCCGGAGAGCCCCTGCCCGCCCCGGAACCCATCGCCTTCGACCCGGCCTACGTCCATCAACTCGCGGGCCTGAACATCCCGCGCGACGGGGTGATCGACATCCTGGCCAGGCTCGGCTTCGAGATCGACAAGGGCCACGCCACGCTGGCCGTCACCCCGCCGACCTGGCGTCGCGACGTCGAGGGCAAGGCCGACCTGGTCGAGGAAGTGGCCCGCATCGCCGGCTATGACGCCCTGCCCGCCACGCCGCTGCCGGAGACGCCCCGGCAGGCCGGCGGCGTGCTGACCGCCCGCCAGAACCGCGGCCGCATCGCCCGCCGGGCGCTGGCGGCGACCGGCTACAGCGAGGCGCTGACCTGGTCCTTCACCGGCAACGCCGTGGCCCGCCTGTTCGGCGGCGGCGCCGAGGCGCTGGTGCTGGCCAACCCGATGTCGGCCGAGATCGACACCATGCGACCCTCGATCCTGCCGAACCTGATCGAGGCGGCCGGCCGCAACGCGCGGCGCGGCTTCCCGGACGCGGCCCTGTTCGAGGTCGGGCCGGTGTTCGCCGGCGACCAGCCGCAGGACCAGCGTCTGGCCGTGGCCGCCATCCTGGCCCCGCACGCCCCGCGCGGCTGGGACAAGCGACCGCCCGAAGACCTGTTCACGGTCAAGGCCGATCTGCTGGCCCTGCTGGAGGAAATGGGCGCGCCCGTCGGCTCGCTGCAGACCGCCCAGGGCTCGGCCTCGTCCTGGTGGCACCCGGGCCGCTCGGCGCGCCTGCAGCTGGGCCCCAGGGCGGTGATCGCCGAGTTCGGCGAGCTGCACCCGGCCGTGCTCAAGGCGATGGACGTCGACGGACCGGTCTACGGCTTCGAGATCTGGGTCGAGGCTATCCCCGAGCCCAAAAAGAAGGCGACGAAGACCAAGGGCGCGCCGTCGCTCTCGCCGCTGATGCCGTTGAGCCGCGACTTCGCCTTCCTGCTGGACGAGAGCAAGGCGGCCGGGGACCTGGTCAAGGCCGTGGCCGGCGCCGACAAGGCGCTGATCGCCGGTGCGCGGGTGTTCGACGTCTACCAGGGCCAGGGCGTGCCGGAGGGCCGCAAGTCGGTCGCCGTGGAGGTCACCGTCCAGCCCCGAGACAAGACCCTGACCGAGGCCGAGATCGAGGCCCTGTCGGCCCAGGTCGTGGCGGCGGCGGCCAAGGCGGGCGGCGCGCTGCGCGGATGACGGTGCGGAGGTGCGGTTCCCCGAGGACCCGCGCCGCGAGCCCTGCGGGTCCATAGCCGTGTTCGAGGGCCTGTACGGAAGCTGGAGCAGCGGTAGCCATCCTCTCCCCGTGAGAGAGGTGGCCCGGCGGAGCCGGGTCGGAGAGGGAAGAACAGCGGCCAAACGTCTGACCGCCGGGACTCCTTCTCAGTCACCGCTCCGCAGCGACAGCTCTCCCACGGGGAGAGCATGAGGCTTGGGCGCTTGCCACCCTCCCCGCCTTCGCCTATCCCTCTCCCCGCACAGGAGCCTCGCCGGAATGCTTTCGCGTTTCGACATCGCTGAAACGACCGCCGCGCCCACGGGCGTGAGCGTCGCCGCCTGCGTCCTGTGCAAAACCATGATGATTATGACCGATCCCGCCGGACCGGAGCGCAGGCGCGCGTCTTAACGACCGCCGATTGATCGCAAGATCTTCGAAAGCCCCGCTCCGGAAACGGCGCGGGGTTTTTGCTGTGCGGTCAGTCGGTCCCCTCTCTCAAGCAAAGGACCAACACCATGCCAAGCTCCAGTTCAGTCATAGACCTTCCCGATCCCGAGGCCCGCCATGTGCTGCGGTTTTCGGCCCATGACGTCTCCGCGGCCCTGGACGCCGTCCGCGATGGCCTCGCCGCCTCGGGGGCCGAGGTCTGCAACCTGCAGCTCAAGGCCGTCGGCGCCCTGGTCGAGGGCGTGCTGCGCCTGCAGCGGCTCGACGAGGCCGGCGCGGTGCGCCTGTGCCACCGTCTCGCCGACCTGCCCGGCGTGCTGTCCAGCCGCGTCGAGCACCAGTGGGGGCGGTCATGAGCGACGACGATCAGAAACGGCGGCTGTTCCTCGTGCGGGCGGCCAACGAGCCCGACGCCCTGGTCAGGGTGCTGGGGGTCGTGACCTTCCTGCAGGCGAAGCTGCGGCGCATCGAGGCCGAGCCGGTCGGCGACGGCCTGTCCATCCGGCTGGAGATCGAGGACGCCGGCGAACAGAAGGCCGAGGCGCTGGCCCGTCGGCTCGAGGCCTGCCCGTCCGTCCGGCGCCTGGCCTTCGGCTGGCGGGGCGGCCTTGCTCCCGTCGCCGCGACAGGCCAGTAGAGGGATCGCAGTCGGAGGTTCCATGAGCGCCAAACCCACACTCGAAACGATCCTGGAGCGGGGCCTGTTCGCCTCGCGCTGGCTGATGGCTCCGATGTACGTCGGCCTGGTCATCGCACTGGGCGCCCTGGTGGTGATCTTCTTCCAGGAACTGATCCACGTCGTGCCGGTGTTGCTGTCGGGCAGCGCCAGCGCCGAGGACGCCATCCTGCTGGCCCTGGCCCTGATCGACCTGTCGCTGGCCGGCAATCTGGTGCTGATCGTGATCTTCTCGGGCTACGAGAACTTCGTCAGCAAGCTCGACATCGGCGAGACCGAAGACCGGCCGTCGTGGATGGGCACGGTCGACTTCTCCGGCCTGAAGATGAAGCTGGTGGCGTCCATCGTCGCCATCTCGGCCATCGCCCTGCTCAAGGCCTTCCTGGAAGCCGGCGAGGGCGCGAAGATCGACGAGGCCAGGATGCTTTGGCTGGTGGTCATCCATCTGACCTTCGTGATCTCGGGCGTGCTGCTGGCCCTGATGGACTGGCTGGCCAGCCTGACCGACAAGCACTGAGACCAGAAATCCTTTCCCCGTGGGAGAGGTGGCCCGGCGGAGCCGGGTCGGAGAGGGATCAACCGAGGCTGACTTGCGGATCGCCGGGCCTCCCTCTCAGTCACCGCTCCGCGGCGACAGCTCTCCCACCGGGAGATCGAGACCGCGTTTCAGAACGGGATGATGTTCCGCTGCCGGCTGTAGCTGAGGTAGCCGATGCTGGCGCCCAGGCGCAGGCCGACGCCGGCGCGGATCGGCGCCAGGGTGATGCCGTCGGCGCGCTGGTAGTTCACCCCCACGCCGCCGACGACATAGGCTGAACCATCCACACCAGGGAACCGGCGGAAGATCATGTCCGGATAGTGCAGGTTGTAGCAGAGGGTGAAGACCCGGCTGGCGTTGCCGCCGAAGTCGAAGCCGATGGAGGGCCCCTGCCAGAAGACCTCCACCGTCTGCCGCTCCTTCATATAGAGCAGGCCGCGGCCGTAGCGGGCGCCGACGGTCATCGCGCCCGACGCTTCCTCGCCGGCGATGTAGCCGGTGGGCTGGCCGTTGTCCTTGAAGATCTTCTCGATGGCCGCGCCGGCCGCCTCGGCGGTCACGCCGAGGAAATCGGAGGTGGCGTTGACGATCTCGTCGGAACTGTAGGTGCGCAGGGGCGACCCGCCCGCCTCCTGATAGCCAGCGCTGCCGGTGCTGGCGCAGCCGCCGAGACTGGCGGCCATGCCGGAGAGGATCAGGGTGCGGCGGTCCATGGACGACTCCGAGTCAGATGAGGAGTCGCAGACTCCCATTCCATTGGGACCGGTTTGCGGCGCGAACCCTAACGCGCGGTTAACCATGCCCGCTACTCGGCCGGCGACTTCAGCACCTTCTGGTTGGCGAACAGCCGGTCCAGCCCGCGGTGGCCCCATGACCGCATGTCGTCGATGATCGTGAAGATCGCCGGAATGTAGAGCAGCGACAGCAGGGTCGAGGTGATCAGCCCGCCGACCACGGCCACGGCCATAGGCTGACGGAACTCGACATCGGCGCCCAGGCCGATGGCCACCGGCGCCATGCCCGCACCCATGGCCACGGTGGTCATCAGGATCGGCCGCGCCCGCTTGTGGGCCGAGTCCATCAGTGCCTCGTGGCGGCTCATGCCGCCCTTCATCGCTTCCAGCGCGTACTCGACCAGCAGGATCGAGTTCTTCGCCGCGATGCCCATCAGCATCAGAATGCCGATCAGGGACGAGATCGAGAAGGTGCTGCCCATGATCAGCAACCCCACGAACGCCCCGCCGATGGCCAGCGGCAGCGCGGCCATGATGGTGATCGGGTGGGTGAAGCTTTTGAACAGCAGCGCCAGCACCGCGTACATAAGGATCAGACCCGTGCCGAAGGCGCCGGCGAAGCCGACCACCATCTCGACCAGGAATTCGGCGTCGCCGGTCATGCCCTTCGTGACGCCGGCGGGCAGGGTCTTGACCGACGGCAGGCGGTTGACCGCGACCGTGGCCTCGCCGCTGGTGATGCCGTTCAACTCGGCGGTGATGGTGGCGACCCGGGCGCGGTCGAGACGATTCACCTGCGAAGGTCCGGCGCTGTAGCTCACCTCCGCAACAGCGCTGAGCGGAACCGAGCCGCCGGTGGCGGTCGGCACCCGCAGGTTCTCGAGCACGGAGATGTCCTCGCGCCCCTCCTCGGTCAGCCGCAGGCGGATCGGCACCTGGCGGTCGCCGAGATTATACTTCGGCAGCGCCTGGTCGATGTCGCCGATGGTGGCGACGCGGATCGCCTGCGACAGCACCCCGGCCGAGACGCCCAGGCGCGAAGCCTCGTCGGCGCGCGGCGTGACGAGGATTTCGGGGCGGGCGATGGCGGCGGTGTTCACGACATTGGCCAACCCCTTGACGCCGCGCATGTCGCGCTCGATCGCCTGGGCGGTCGCCATCAGCTTCTCGCCGTCGTCGCTCTGGATGGAATAGGAGAAGACGCTGCCGTCGGTCGGTCCGCCGCCCAGCTGCGAGGGCACGCCGATACGCGCGCCCGGGACGGTCTTGAACGCATCGACCATCTCGCGGACGAACTGCTTCTGGCTGAGCTTACGATCGCCCTTGTCAATCAACTCGGCGGTCACGGTCGCGGTGTTCACCTCGCTGCCGCCGACGGAGGCGTAGACGTTGGTCACCTCCGGCCGTTTGCGCAGGTCGCGCGTGACCCGGGCGACCACCTCGTCTGTCTGGTCCAGGGTCGCGCCGGGCGGCAGTTCAACGGAGAAGGCCGCCCTGCCGATGTCCACCGACGGCTGCACCTCGACCGGGACCACCAGGGTGGTCAGCCCGGTCAGGATGAAGATCGCCCCGCCCATGGCGAAGACCTTCCAGCGGTTGGCCAGGGCCCAGGTCAGCCAGCGCAGATAGCTGGTCATCCACGGCGGATCCTTGTCCTCGTGGTGCTTGTGCTTGAGCAGGTAGGCCGCCATCAGCGGCGTCAGCATCCGCGCCACGATCAGCGAGAACAGCACCGAAACGCAGGCGGCCAGGGCGAAGGCCTTGAAGAACTGGCCGATGATGCCCGGCATGAATCCGACCGGCGCGAACACGGCGACGATGGTGGCGGTGGTGGCGACAACGGCCAGGCCAATCTCGTCCGAGGCTTCGATCGCCGACGGGTACGGCGCCTTGCCGCCCCGCATGTGGCGGACGATGTTCTCGATCTCGACGATGGCGTCGTCGACCAGGATCCCGATCGTAAGCGACAGGGCCAGCAGGGTGATCATGTTGAGCGACTGACCCAGCGGCTCGAGCACCGCGAAGGTCGGGATCAGCGACAGCGGCATGGCCACCGCCGCGATCAGCGTCGCCCGCCAGTCGCGCAGGAACAGCCACACCACGATAACGGCCAGCAGCGCGCCCAGGCCCACCGCTTCCAGGGAGGCGATGTAGCTTTCCTCGGCGAACTCCACGTTGGCGTTGATCTGGTCGATCGACAGCTCGGGATGAGCCTCGTCGATCCTGGCGATCTCCTGGCGGACCTTCTGGGCGGTCTTGACCTCGCTGGCGTCGCGCGAGCGCAGGAAGTTGAAGGTGATCACTTCCTGGCCGTCGTAGCGGGCGCGGGAGCGGGGCTCGGTCCAGTTGTCCTCGATACGGCCCAGGTCCGCCAACCGGATGCTGCCGCCGCCGGCGATGGGAACGCGGGTGTCGGCCAGCTCCTGGATCGATCCGGCCGCGCCCAGCGTGCGAATCGACCGCTCCGAGCCGCCGACCGTCACCCGGCCGCCGGGCAGGTTGTTGTTCACATTGACCAGCGCCTGGCTGACCTGCGCCGCGGTCACGCCGAACGAGGCGAGGCGGTCGGGATCGAGGTCGATGCGGATTTCGCGGTCCACGCCGCCCAGACGGTTGACCTGTCCGACGCCCTGGATGGCCAGCAGGGCCCGACTGACCTCGTTGTCGACGAACCAGGACAGCTGCTCGGGCGTCATCGAGCCGGAGCGCACCACCCAGGTGATCAGCGGATCGCCGGTGATGTCCCAGCGGATGACCGAGGGTTCCTGCATATCCTGCGGCAGGTCGGCCCGCAGGTTGCTCATGGCGTTGCGGACGTCGTTGGTGGCCTTCTCGACGTCGGTCGAGAGCTCGAACTCGATCATGGTCACCGACACGCCGTCGGTGACGGTGGAGCGCATGTGCCGCACACCGCTCAGGCCGGCGATCTTATCCTCGATCAGCCGGGTGACCTGGGTCTCCATCTCGCTGGGCGCCGAGCCCGGGCGTCCGGCCGCGACCTGGATCAGCGGGAAGTCGACGTCAGGATTGTTGTTGATCCGCATGGCGTTGAACCCGGCGATGCCGGCCAACGTCAGCATGATGAACAGCATGATGACGGGGATGGGGTTCCTGATCGACCAGGAGGAGATGTTGCGCATGGCGGTCTACTTCGCCACGACGAGAACGCGGTCGCCGTCGGCCAGGAAGCCGGCGCCCTGGACCACGATCCGTTCGCCGGCCTTGAGCCCCTGCGTCACCTCGACCCTGTCCTGGGTGCGCGCGCCGATCACCACCGGCCGGAACCGGACCACTGAACTGGCGTCGATCACGAACACGCCGGACTTGTTGTCGCGATAGACGACGGCGACCGTCGGGGTGGTGATGGCCGGCTGGTCGCCGACATTGATCACGCCGCGCGCGAACATGCCCGGGCGGAAGCCGCCGGCGGTGCTGAGCGCGATGCGGGCGACGCCGACCCGGCTCTGCGGATCGACCTGCGAGGTGATGATGCGGACCTGGCCGGGGACTTCGCCCAACTGGTCGGAGGCGACGGTGGCCGGCATGCCGGCCCGCAGCTGGGCCAGCTGGGTCTCGGGCACCTCGGCGTTCAGCTCCAGCCGGCCGTCGCGGACGATGCGGAACAGCTCGGTCCCGGCCCCGACGATCTGGCCCTGCACGACCTTGCGCGAGGCGACCAGGCCCGAGACGGGCGCGCGGACGGTGGCCTGGCTGAGACGGGTGCGGACTTCCGACAGCCCGGCCTGCGCGGCCGACAGCTGGGCGGCGGTCGTGGCCTGGTTGGCGACAGCGGTGTCGAGCCCGGCCTGGGCGAGGTAGCCGCGCTCCTTGAGTTCGCGGGCGCGGGCCAGTGCGGCGTCAGCCTGGGCCACGGTAGCGCGGGCGGCGGCGACACTGGCCTCCTGCTGGCGCAGCTGGGCGCGCAGCAGGTCATCGTTCATCTGGACCAGCGGCTGACCCTGACGGACCCAGGCGCCCTCATCGACCAGCACCCGCACGGCGGTCAGGCCGCCGGTCTCGGCGCCGACCACGACCTCGTTCCAGGCGACGATGTCGCCGCTGGCGGTGATCCGGCGCGGCAGGGTGGCCATGCTCACGGTCTGGACCGTCACGGTCTGGCTGGCCTGCGGTTCGGTGGATTTCTCCTCCGCCTTGCCGCAGCCGGCGAGCACGATGGAGGCCAGGGCGAGAACCGCCAGTCGCCGCGCGAAACGGCCTTGGATGTCTCGCACGTCGCTATCCCCTTGATCGATGCGCCGAAAGCCCGGCGAGCAGGCCCGCCAGGTGCAGTCCGTATCTAGGGATCATGACACCTTTCGCAAGTGCGAACTGCGAATGCCTCGCACGCCGCCGAGCGGGTCTCGCCATGGCCGCCCAATGTGCTAGACGGGCGCGCATGACGACCCCGCTCGACAAGATCCGCAATTTCAGCATCGTGGCCCACATTGACCACGGTAAATCGACCCTGTCCGACCGCCTGATCCAGGAGACCGGCGGCCTGACCGCGCGCGAGATGACCGCGCAGGTCCTCGACAACATGGACATCGAGAAGGAACGGGGCATCACCATCAAGGCCCAGACCGTCCGGCTCGAGTACAAGGCCGACGACGGCGAGACCTATGTCCTGAACCTGATGGATACGCCCGGCCACGTCGACTTCGCCTACGAGGTCAGCCGCAGCCTCGCCGCCTGCGAGGGCTCGATCCTCGTGGTCGACGCCTCCCAGGGCGTCGAGGCCCAGACCCTGGCCAACGTCTATTCGGCCATCGACAACAACCACGAGATCGTCCCGGTCCTCAACAAGATCGACCTGCCCGCCGCCGAGCCCGAGCGGGTCCGCGCCCAGATCGAGGACCTGATCGGGCTGGACGCCTCCGACGCGGTGCTGTGCAGCGCCAAGAGCGGCATTGGCATCCATGACGTGCTGGAAGCCATCGTCACCCGCCTGCCCGCGCCCAAGGGCGATCCCGACGCGCCGCTGAAGGCGCTGCTGGTCGACGCCTGGTACGACGCCTACCTCGGCGTCGTCGTCCTCGTCCGCGTCTTCGACGGCACCCTGCGCGCCGGCCAGAAGATCAAGATGATGCAGCACGGCTCGGTGCACCTCGTGGACCGCGTCGGCGTCTTCAAGCCCAAGAACACCCCGGTCGAGAGCCTCGGTCCGGGCGAGGTCGGCTTCATCACCGCCCAGATCAAGGAAGTGGCCGACGCCGCCGTCGGCGACACCATCACCGACGAGAAGAAGGGCACCACGACCGCCCTGCCCGGCTTCAAGGACGTGCAGCCGGTGGTGTTCTGCGGCCTGTTCCCGGTCGACGCCGCCGACTTCGAGGACCTGCGCGCCGCCGTCGGCCGCCTGCGCCTCAACGACGGCAGCTTCACCTACGAGATGGAATCCAGCGCCGCGCTGGGCTTCGGTTTCCGCTGCGGGTTCCTGGGCCTGCTGCATCTGGAGATCATCCAGGAGCGCCTCAGCCGCGAGTTCGACCTCGACCTGATCGCGACCGCCCCGTCGGTGGTCTACAAGATCAACAAGCGCGACGGCGAGCAGATCGACCTGCACAATCCGGCCGACATGCCCGACCCGATGGCGATCGAGAGCATCGAGGAGCCGTGGATCAAGGCGACCATCTTCACGCCCGACGACTACCTGGGCGGCGTCATCAAGCTCTGCCAGGACCGCCGCGGCATGCAGCGTGAGCTCTCTTACGTCGGCAACCGCGCCATGCTGGTCTACGACCTGCCCCTGAACGAGGTCGTCTTCGACTTCTTTGACCGCCTGAAATCGATCTCCATGGGCTACGCCTCCTTCGACTACCAGGTCGAGGACTACCGGGTCGGCGACCTGGTGAAGATGTCGATCCTGGTCAACGCCGAGCCGGTCGACGCCCTCTCCATGCTGGTCCACCGCGACCGCGCCGAGAGCCGCGGCCGGGGCATGGTCGAGAAGATGAAGGACCTGATCCCGCAGCACATGTTCGTCATCCCCATCCAGGCCGCCATCGGCGGCCGGATCATCGCCCGGGAAACGGTCCGCGCCCTGCGCAAGGACGTGACGGCCAAGTGCTACGGCGGCGACGCCTCCCGCAAGCGCAAGCTGCTGGACAAGCAGAAGGCCGGCAAGAAACGCATGCGCCAGTTCGGCAAGGTCGAGATCCCGCAGGAAGCCTTCATCGCCGCGCTGAAGATGGACGGGGATTGATCCTTCGTCCTTCTCCCTGAGGGTGAAGGTGGCCTGCGGAGCAGGCCGGATGAGGGTTTAGGGACGGTCGGCGACACTTGCGGTAGTATGCGATCGCGGCGCCCGGCTGGCGCTCCGACGAAAGGCGCGATCATGACCCTGCGCTACGACCCTGAAGCCGACGCCGTCTACATCAAGCTGGCGGACGGCGCCTACGACGAGAGCGAGGAAGTCTCGCCCGGCGTCGTCCTCGACTTCACGCTCGACGGTCAGGTGATGGGCATCGAGATCCTGAACGCCGCCAAGACCCTTGCGCCCGGCGCCTGGTCCAAAGCCTCGTCGCCCGATGAGGCGCAGGACATTCAGGCGGCCGAGTAAGGCTGGCCACGCTGGCCCGACACTGAACCCTAGAACCGGGCTCGCCAGTTCTCAGCCTCCAGCCCTACTGAGCGCTCCAACGGCGGTGGCAGAATGAAAATCTTGGGCGTACTGGAGAAAAGGTGAACGCGGTGCAGCCGCCAGACATCAGCCCTTTCGAGAGAGACCTCTCGCTCTGTCCGCGAGAGGAAAAAGTCGGTCGTTGCTGGACCATTTGTAGTTTTGACTTCGATCAGGCGCTCTTCACCTGAAAGATCAAAGCTTAGTATGTCGTAGCCCAGTCCGTCGCCATCCATTTTTGAGACGTGGCGAACGCGCTTGGCGAATTCTCCTTTTCCCGCCCGCAGTAGCTTGGTGCGTTCGCGCTCGCAAACTAGCTCCTCTCCCAACTCGCCAAGTTTCCGGTTTCGGGCGTCTCGCTCCGCGTAGTTATACTTCTTCGCAACCCGCTCTACCGTCACCTCGAGCTTTGGCTTCATCGGAAGCCGGTCGGGAATAGAAACCTCTTCGACTTCGATAGGATCAAGAACCGGGCGCGTCGGCTCACCAAACACTAGCGCAGGATGCCCATCAAGATATCGCTCAACAGCGTCAGCGAGTGATTGCTGTATTTTGAAACGAGGGCTCAAACCCCTAGCAATCTCCATGTCAAGCCGACGAAGAACGGCCGAAACATTCTGGAGTTTGTTCTCTACTGACCCTGCCTCTCGACCAATGACGTCAGCTAGATCGCGATAGCGTTGCTGCTTGTTTACAACGCCCCCGGAGCGTTGAATTTTGTCGATCTCAAAGTATTCGGCGACGACCATATCATTCTGCCAGTCGCTCCAACTCGATCCGGTACCAGGCTGCATCGTCATAGGGGCTCGACCAACAGTAGAGGCTGCGAAGCTAGCCCGGAATTCCCTCGGGGTGGAAGCCTCCATCGCGAGCATCCCACCCCCGCGCGCGCCATTGGGAGATCGAACAGGAGCCGCACTCATCGCCCCAGCCAAACGTGGGAGTGATGAATACAACCTATCCTGGTGCCACTTCATCGACTATAGTCGGCATTCGATGCGCGGCGCGTTTGCCGCGACCAGTCGGAGAGGCGCGACAAAGTGTTCGCTTGTAGGTTTGAGACGGGCAGCGCTCGGGCATGAGAGTGTTGGTCGCTTGCGAGTTCAGTGGCACGGTCCGCAACGCATTTCTTGAGCGAGGCCACGACGCTTGGTCCTGTGATCTTCTGCACAGCGAAGACGGATCGAACCGGCACATTGTCGGCGACGCCCGCGACCTTCTAAACGATGGCTGGGACCTGCTGATGGTCGCGCATCCGCCCTGCACCCGACTGTGCAATTCCGGGGTGCGCTGGTTGAGCGTTCCGCCGCCCGGAAAGACGCTCGAACAGATGTGGGAGGAGTTGGACGAGGGCGCCGCATTGTTCTCGGACTTCTGGAACGCGCCCATCGAGCGGATCGCCATCGAGAACCCGGTCATGCACAAACACGCTAAGAGCCGGATCGCGAACTTTCAGGATTTCGCTCAGAGCATCCAGCCTTGGCAGTTCGGGCACGGCGAGACCAAACGCACCTGTCTGTGGCTGAAGAATCTTCCGCCGCTTGTGCCGACGGAGGTTGTCGATGGTCGCGACCCAAGGGTTCATCACATGTCGCCCTCCCCTGATCGCTGGAAAGAGCGATCCCGGTTCTTTCCAGGGGTAGCTAGGGCGATGGCTGACCAATGGGGTTCTATCGCAGCCTAGTAGCTAGCGCTCCTGCTGAGACCCGTGTCCACCGCACCTCAACCAAACCTCCCCCTGATGCCTTGTCGGAGAGTTTGCTCCGTGAGGGCCCTTGCTCAAGGACCGCCTCCGGCGGCCGCGGAGCGGCGGCCCTGCAAGGGCCGTCCTTGACCAAGGTCCCTCACGGAGCGGCAATTCCATCAAGGGCTTCAGGACGAACCATCATCCGGATCGCCCGAACGCGCCGCCAAAGCCCGCTGGCGTTGCGCCCTTCGCCATACTAGACTTTCGAAAACGAGAGCGCGCACCAGATGACCACGACCACGTCCACCCCCTCACCCACCTCGGCATCGACCGCCTACATCGGCGCCGTCGGCATCGGCGTGTCGGACCTCGCGCGGTCGGCCGACTTCTACACGCGGGTGCTCGGCATGAAGGTCATCACCACCTTCAAGCTCGACTACATGGACGAGATCGTCGTCGGGTTCGAGGGGCGGGGGTCGGCGCTGGTGCTGATGCACTGGACGGACGGATCGGCGCGGAACTACCGCGACAATCCGGTCAAGATCGTCCTCTACGTGCCCGACCCGGCGGCCGCCGCCGACGCCATCCGCGCCGATGGTCTGGAGATCGTGCGCGAGCCGACGCCCGTGCCCGGCCTGGGCGGCGCCGTGGTCGGTTTCGCGAAGGATCCGGACGGCTATCTGGTCGAGCTGCTGCAGCGGCCGACGCGGGCCTGAACCTTAGGCCCCGCAAGGCCTGGCCGCCGCCGCGCCCGATCCCGCAGAACCCCGCTTTTCCGTTTTGCGGGATTGTGGCATGTTTTCAGATGTCGTCATCTGCAAGGGCTCGGACGCGCTCTCCCGGTCGTTTCTATCTCTCTGGATCGAGCCCCGGACTCGCCCTGATCTTCCTGCAAATTTCGTCTCTCTGAACCCGCCACCGCGGCGGTAATGCTCTGCTCTGAAAGGCACTACGACTATGGCTACCGGTACTGTGAAGTGGTTCAACACCACCAAGGGCTACGGCTTCATCCAGCCGGACGACGGCGGCGCCGATGTCTTCGTGCACATCTCGGCCGTTGAACGGGCCGGGCTGCGCAGCCTGAACGAAGGCCAGAAGGTCAGCTACGACCTCGAACAGGATCGCCGCAGCGGCAAGATGGCCGCCGGAAACCTGCAGCCGCTCTAAGGGGCGGGCTGAGAGGCCTCAACGCGAAACGGGTCGGCGGTGACGCTGGCCCGTTTTTTTGTTGCCTTCCCTCACCAACCGTCATGGCCCGGCTGGTCCGGGCCACCCATGCGTGATGAGCCGGCAGGCGTCCTGCGTGCTTCGACACGCGCTCTTCGAGCGCTGCTCAGCATGACTGATTTGGGAGGCCTTCTTACTCAGTCATCCTGAGCAGCCGCGCAGCGGCGTGTCGAAGGACGCACGGCGAAGGCCGTGTTCATGGGTGGCCCGAACAAGTCGGGCCATGACGGATGCGGGAGCGTGGTGGTCAGCTCAGAAACACCCACCGCCGGTGCCACTCCAGATACCCCGTCTGGCGCCCGGCGAAGGGCCGCACGCCGCGGGCGCCCAGGCCGCGCAAGCCCAGCCGGGCCAGATCGGCCGCCGCGAGCCGGGGCGAGACCAGCACCGTCCCTTCCGCCTCGAAACTGATGAAGCCCCGGTCGAACAGCAGGTCGACGTGCGGCGTCAGCAGCAGGCCGTTGGCGCCGTCCAGCCGCTCGGCCGCCGTGGCGCAGGCCCGCCAGGGCTTGATGTGGCTGGCGATCAGCAGCCAGGGGTTGGCCACGCCCGTGACCCGGCAGGCCGGCTCCAGCGCCCGGACGTTGTCGCGGAAGACGCCCTGCCCGCGCCGCGCGATGACCAGCTGCGCCTTCTGGGTGGCGCTGAGGGCGGGGTCGGCGGCGATGGCCTGCTCCAGCGCCTGGTCCAGGTCGCGCACGGCCGGCGGCGGCTCCAGCGCCTGGACGTCGCCGCGCTCGAGCGCCGCGCGGTCGAAGCGACCGGGCGCGACGGCGACCTCGAAGGCGGCTTCGCCAATCTCGGTCAGATAGGCCTTCTGCCGGCCCAGCCCGGTGGCGGGATCAATGGGCGCATAGCGGCCCGGCATCAGCGGCCCCAGGGCGGCGATCACCTCGCGGGGGCTGACCGACGGCGCCAGCGGCGTCCAGCGCACCGGCAGCCACCAGCCCTCGCGCTCGCCCTCGGGTTCGATGGCGGCGAAGGCGTAGTCCAGCACCCGCCCGACATGCCGCAGCCGGCCGGCGGTGTAGGAGACGATCAGGTCGCCGGGCCCCGCACGCCGCATGTTGTCGTAGAAGGGACTGCGCGCGCCGCCGCGCTCGGTGCGCGGCGACCACAGATAGCCGCCGGCGATCTCGCGCCGCGCCATCGGCGTGTGATTGACCCACCACCAGCGCCGCATGCGTTGTCCCCCCGCCCGCCTGCACAAGCATAGAATGCATCGGAACGGACGCTCTCGCCAGCGCTGCGCGACCCCTGGCCCGTCAGGCCGGCGCCCGGCGACCTGCGAGCTTGCAACCGGCGCCGCACCACGCGCATTTGGGCTGAAGCGCGCATGCGTTGGGGGTTGTTTGGCAGATCTTGATTTCGGGGCGCTGTTCCATGCCCTGCCCAGTCCGTACATGGTTCTCGACCGGAAGCTGCGCTACGTCGAGGCCAACGCCGCCTACGAGGCGGCGGTCTTCCGCTCGCGCGAAGACCTGATCGGCGCCCATCTGTTCGATCTGTTTCCGGATCCGGAGAACGGCGAGCGTCTGCGCACCTCGCTGCAACGGGCGCTCGACACCGGCCAGCCCGACACCCTGGCCTTCATCCCCTACGACATCCGCACCGCTGACGGCATGGAGCGGCGCTACTGGACAGCCGTTCACACGCCGGTTCGCGACGCCTCGGGCGAGGTCGCCTTCGTGATGCAGAACACCGTCGACGTGACCGAGCTGCACCGGCTGCGCCAACAGGCCGGACCGCTGCCAGGCGAGACCGACCTTCTGCAGCGGGCCCGCGAGGCGGAGATCGCCAGCCGCACCCTGCAGCGCGAGACCGCCGGCCTGCGCGACCTGTTCATGCAGGCGCCGGGCTTCATGGCCGTGCTGTCGGGGCCCGACCACGTCTTCACCCTCAGCAACACCGCCTACCAGCAGGTGATCGGCCACCGCGACATCCTCGGCAAGACCGTCGCGGAGGCCCTGCCCGAACTGGCCGGCCAGGGCTTCTACGACCTGCTCGACACGGTGTTCCGGACCGGAGAGCCCTACGTCGGCCTGTCGGCGCCGGTGACCCTGATCGGCACGCCGGGCGGCGAACCGCAGGAGCGGTTCCTGGACTTCATCTACCAGCCGATCCGCGATCGCGACGGCGCGGTGGTCGGCATCTTCGTCGAGGGCTCGGACGTCACCGAACGGGTGCGGGCCGAGGAACAACGCAAGCTGCTGCTCGACGAGCTGAACCACCGGGTCAAGAACACCCTGGCCACCGTCCAGTCGATCGCCGCCCAGACCGTGCGGGCCACGCCCGACCCCGTGGCCTTCCGCACCGCCTTCGAGGCCCGGCTTATGGCGCTGTCGGGCGTCCACAATGTGCTGACCTCGGCCAACTGGCAGGGGGCGCGGCTCGACGAACTGCTGGACCTCGAACTCAGCCCCTACGGCGCGACGCGCTACAGCCTGGACGGCCCGCTGGTGAAGCTGTCGGCGCAGGAGGCGCTGACCTTCGCCCTGGTCACCCACGAGCTGGCCACCAACGCCGCCAAGTACGGCGCCCTGTCGGTCCCCGATGGCGAGGTCGCGGTCGCCTGGAGCGTGGCGCGCGACAAGACCGGCGGAAAACGGCTGACCCTGGACTGGCGCGAAGCCGGCGGCCCGACCGTGGTCGCCCCGACCCGCCACGGCTTCGGCTCGCGCCTGATCCAGCGGTCGATCCAGGTCGACATGGACGGCGAGACGACGATGGCCTTCGACCCCGAGGGCCTGCGGTGCCGCATCGCCCTTCGGCTCAGCGGCGACTGACCTGCCGGTTGCGACGGGTCGAAGGACGCAAGCCCTTTACGCAACCCTTTGGCCGCGCCACCCTTCCACCATGATGATCCGCACCCTCGCCGCTTCCGCCCTGGCCCTGACGCTCGCCGCCTGCTCGCCGCCGTCGCAGCCCGCGCCCGCCCCGGAGCGGGAGGCGCCGGCGACGCCCGACACCACGGTCGAGGCCGGACCGCCCAACGCCGACCCGACCGCCACCGCGCCGGTCGACGGCGGGCTGCAGGGCGGCACGGACCAGTGGAAGACGATCGCCAGCGCCGATGACCAGGACCGTCTCGCCCGCCTGAACGACGCCTGGAAGCAGGCCCTGCGCGAGGCCAACCACGACTTCGGCGCCCAGCTCGACTCCCTGGGCATGCTGGCGGTGCAGGACGCGGCGCTGGCGACCCCGCCCCTGCAGCCCGGCCCCGGCAAGTACCGCTGCCGCACGATCAAGGTCGGCTCGATGAACGGCGAGGGCCTGAAGTACGTCGCCTACCCCTGGTTCACCTGCACGGTCGAGCTGACGCCCGGCGGCGACCTGGTCCTGACCAAGACCACCGGCAGCCAGCGCACCCGGGGGCTGATCTACCCCGACAGCGACAACCCGGGGCGGCTGATCTATGTCGGCGCCCAGGCCTGGGGCGACACGGAGACGAGCTTCCCCGCCTACGGCGCCCAGCCCGAACGCGACCAGGTCGGCGTCATCGAGCGCATCGGCGCCGGCCGCTGGCGGATGGTCGTGCCCTGGCCGAAACAGGAGTCGAAACTCGACATCCTCGAGATCCGGAGCTGACACCATGCGCCTGCGCCAGATCGCCCTGGTGGGCGCCGACCTCGCCGCCGCCGAGGCCGACATCCGCGCCGTGCTGGGCGTGGACTACGCGTACGACGATCCGGGCGTCGGCAAGTTCGGCCTGAAGAACGCGGTCTTCCCCGTCGGCGAGTTCTTTCTGGAGGTCGTCTCGCCCAGGGCCGAGGGCACGACGGCCGGCCGCCTGCTGGACAAGCGCGGCGGCGACGGCGGCTAGATGGTCATCCTGCAGGTCCGCGACATCGACGCGGCTCGCGCGGGCATCGCCGCGGCCGGTGCGCGGGTGGTCGAGGACATCGACCTGCCCCGCGCCCGTGCGGCGCACATCCACCCGCGCGACGTCGGCGGGGCCATCCTGTCGCTGGACTGGATGGACGGCTGGGACCACTGGGAATGGGGCGGCCCGGTCTGGCGCGACCACGTCCGCACCGACGTCTCGACCGCCATCACCGGCGCCGAGCTGCAGGGCGCCGACCCGGACGCCATGTCGGCCCGCTGGGCCCGGGTGCTGGGCGTCGCGCGCGAAGCGGCCGGCGACGGCTGGCGTATCCCGCTGGAGGACAGCGAGCTGCGCTTCGTGCCGGCGAGGGACGGCCGCGGCGACGGCCTGCGCGCCTTCGACGTGGCGGTGCGGGACCCGGCGGCGGTCCGCGCGGCGGCGCAGGCGCGAGGCCTGATCCGGGACGGCGAGGTGACGCTCTGCGGGACGGTGGTGAATCTCCGCTGACCTCTCCCACGAGGGAGAGGAAGAGGGCCTGCCACCCTTGTGTTGCCCCAGGGCCACACCTACATCGGGTCTGTCCGGTTGCGCTTGATCAAGGCGGCCGGGCGCATTCCGCCGTACCGGGGATCATCATGAACATCGACCTCTATTCCGACCGCGCCAAACAGGCGATCCAGAGCGCCCAGTCTCTGGCCCTCGCCCGCCGGCACCAGCACCTGTCGCCCGAACACATTCTGAAGGTCCTGCTCGAGGAGCGGGACGGCCTGTCGCGCGCGCTGATCCAGAGCGCCGGCGGGCGGCCGGACGCCGTCGACACGGCCGTCGAGGGCCTGCTGTCGCGCATGCCCAAGGTCGAGGGCGGCAGCGGCCAGCTGTACCTGAAGCCCGAGACGGCCCGCGTCTTCGCCAGGGCGGAGGAGGACGCCAAGAAGGCCGGCGACGCCTTCATCACCACCGAGCGCCTGCTGATCGCCCTGGCCGCCGAGGGCGGCGACGCGGCGAAAGCCCTGAAGGACGCCGGCGCCGCCGAGAAGGCGCTGGAGACCGCCGCCGCCGATGTCCGCAAGGGCCGCACCGCCGACAGCGCCAGCGCCGAGGAGGGCTATGACGCCCTCAAGCGCTACGCCCAGGACCTGACCCAGAAGGCCCGCGACCAGAAGCTGGACCCGGTCATCGGCCGCGACGAGGAGATCCGCCGCACCATCCAGGTGCTGGCCCGCCGCACCAAGAACAACCCGGTCCTGATCGGCGAACCGGGCGTCGGCAAGACCGCCATCGTCGAGGGCCTGGCCCTGCGCATCGTCAGCGGCGATGTGCCCGAGTCCCTCAAGGACAAGAAGCTGATGGCGCTCGACATGGGCTCCCTCATCGCCGGCGCGAAGTACCGCGGCGAGTTCGAGGAGCGGCTGAAGGCCGTGCTCAACGAGGTCACCGCCGCCGAAGGCAGCATCATCCTGTTCATCGACGAGATGCACACGCTCGTGGGCGCCGGCAAGACCGAGGGGGCGATGGACGCCTCCAACCTGCTCAAGCCCGCCCTGGCGCGCGGCGAGCTGCACTGCGTCGGCGCCACCACGCTGGATGAGTACCGCAAGCACGTCGAGAAGGACGCGGCCCTGGCCCGTCGCTTCCAGCCGGTGTTCGTCAACGAGCCGACGGTGGAGGACACCGTCTCGATCCTGCGCGGCCTCAAGGAGAAGTACGAGGTCCACCACGGGGTGAGGATCAGCGACAGCGCCATCGTCGCCGCCGCCACCCTGTCCAACCGCTACATCACCGACCGCTTCCTGCCCGACAAGGCCATCGACCTGATCGACGAGGCCGGCAGCCGCGTGCGCATGGCCGTCGACTCCAAGCCCGAGGCGCTGGACGAGATCGACCGCCGTCTGGTCCAGCTCAAGATCGAGCGCGAGGCCCTGAAGAAGGAGACCGACAAGGCCTCGGTCGCCCGGCTCGAAAAACTGGAGGACGAGATCGCCGACCTCGAGGGCCAGTCCGACGACCTCACCGCCCGCTGGAAGTCGGAGAAGGAAAAGGTGGGGCAGGGGGCCCAGCTGCGCGAGACCCTCGACCGCCTGCGCGCCGAACTGGCCGCCGCCCAGCGCGCCGGCGACCTCGGCCGCGCGTCCGAGATCGCCTACGGCCAGATCCCGCAGATCGAGAAACAACTGGCCGAGGCCGAGGCCAATGAGGCCGACAAGGCCGGCCCCCTGACCCCCGAGGTCGTCGACGCCGAACAGATCGCCCAGGTCGTCTCCCGCTGGACCGGCGTCCCCGTCGACAAGATGCTGGAGGGCGAGCGCGAGAAACTGCTGGCCATGGAGGACGCCCTGCGCGCCCGGGTGGTCGGTCAGGACGAGGCCCTGACCGCCGTCGCCGACGCCGTGCGCCGCGCCCGCGCCGGCCTCAACGACCCCAACCGCCCGCTGGGCAGCTTCCTCTTCCTCGGCCCCACCGGCGTCGGCAAGACCGAGCTGACCAAGGCCCTGGCCGCCTTCCTGTTCGACGACGAGGCCGCCATCACCCGGATGGTCATGTCGGAATATATGGAGAAGCACTGCGTCTCCCGCCTGATCGGCGCCCCTCCCGGCTATGTCGGCTATGACGAGGGCGGCGCCCTGACCGAGGCCGTGCGTCGCCGCCCCTGGCAGGTCATCCTGTTCGACGAGGTCGAAAAGGCCCACCCCGACGTCTTCAACGTCCTGCTTCAGGT
>JAUXMY010000012.1 GCA_030683005.1 Caulobacter sp.
GACGTCATCGACCTGTCGGGCATCGACGCCAACAGCCTGTTGGGCGGCGACCAGGCCTTCAGCTTCGTGAGCAAGTTCACAAAGGTCGCCGGGCAGGCGGTCGTCACCTTCGCCGGCGGGGTCACCACCGTCAGCCTCGACATCGACGGCGACGGCAAGGCCGACCACCGCATCGCCATCACCGGCGATCACCGGGGGACGACCGACAACCTCTACACCGGCGGCGGCGACATCGACGGCGGCTGGGTGATGTAGCGAGGGCGATCAGGCAGCCGGCCCGGACGCCTTAGGTCGCCGGTTCGGGGGTGATGGCAGCCTTGATGGCGTCGCCCTGGAAGCCGACCATCTCGGGCTGGGTCACGCCGGGCATGACGGCGACGTCGTAGAGTTCGTCCAGCGTGTGGGCGAAGCGCAGCCATTCCTCGGTAACGCCGGTGTCGATGTTGACGATGATCAGGCCGCAGCGGGGTGTCGCGTCGCGGGCGGCCAGTTCCTCGTCCAGGGGCAGGCCTGCGAAGGTCTGGTTGTTGCGCGGGCGCGACAGGCCGATCACCGCATGGCGGCCGATGAAGGCCAGCCCGCGGGCATAGCCGGGGCAGAAGGCGACGGGAGTGAACACCCCGGTGGCGGGATCGACCTGGCCGAACTGGCCCCGGCCGGAGTTCAGCACCCACAGGCGGTCGTCGTACAGGCGCGGCGAGTGGGGCATGGACAGGCCGCTGCAGACGATCTCGCCGCTGTCGACGTCGACAATCACCCCGCCGTCGACCCGGCGCTCGCGCCAGCCGTCCAGGGTGTCGCTGCGGCTGACGGCGCTGACGTAGGCCGGCCGCGTCCCCTCCATGGCCAGGCCGTTCAGGTGGCAGCGATCCTCGGGCGTCCAGGCGGAAATGAAGGGCGGCTTCCACAGCGGGCGGAAGCTGCCTGTTTCGCTGATCCCGCACAGGCCGTTGAACAGGGTGTTGACGAAGATCGGCCCGTCCTGGCCAAGGCCGATGTCGTGGCAGTCGATCCGCCCGGTGATCCGGCCCTCGCGCGGGACGAAGCGCCGGTCGACCCCGGCCGGCGTCACCGCCCCGGCGGGCATGTCGTTCTCGAACCGCCACAGGGCGTACATGCCGCTGGTCCACAGGCTCTGGCCGTCGGTCCACAGCCCCTGGCACTGCTCGATCATCCGCTCATGGGCGCGCACCGTTCCGTCGGGACGGCGGCCGACCATCACCAGCCGGCCGGCCTGGTAGGTGGTCAGGGCCAGGCTGGCCCCCTGCCCGGCAAGCCAGTCGGAGAAGCCCGGCGACAGGAGCAGCAGCGGACCGGCGGCGGCGGGCTTGAGCGCGGGCGTGGCGGCAGTCCTGGAAGCGTCGGTCATGGTCTCACGGCTTACAGCCTCCGGCGCGGTTTGCCACCCCCGCGCCACGGACGCCGCATTTCCCCCGACCGAGACGTTCTGCCCGATGGGGGATATGCCGCGCGCGATGTCACTATTGCCCTGCCGCCCGCGACCGACGCCCGGCGTCAACACCATCAGCGGCGGATCGGGGAATGACACCCTGCCGGGCGGCGACGGCGACGACAGCCTCGACGGCGACGGCGGCGGCAAGGCCGACCACCGCATCACCATCGCCGGCGACCATCGAGACTCGACCGGCAACCTCTACACCGGCAGCGGCGACATCGACGGCGGCTGGGTGATGTAGCGCGGGCGATCAGGCAGCCGGCGCGGACGCCTCGGCCACCTCTTCCTCCTCGAACGCCTCGATCTGGCGCGCTGTCCACTCCGGCGATTTCGTGAACCGGGCCAACAGGTTGTAGAACACCGGCACAACGAACACCGTCAGCATGGTCGCGAAGATCGCGCCGAAGAAGATGGTGATGCCGATGGTCTGGCGGCTGGCCGCTCCGGCGCCCTGCCACAGCATCAGCGGCAGCGCCCCGAACGCGGCGGTGATCGAGGTCATCACGATGGGACGCAGGCGCAGCACGGACGACTCGATGACCGCCTCGCGGATCGATCTGCCCTCGTCGCGCAGCTGGTTGGCGAATTCGACGATCAGGATGCCGTTCTTGGCCGCAATGCCTATGAGAATGATCAACCCGATCTGACTGTAGGTGTTGATCGTCTGGTCGGTCAGCAACAGGCCGAACAGGCCGCCCAGCGCCGCCAGCGGCACGGTCAGCATGATCACCGCCGGGTGGATCCAGCTCTCGAACTGCGCGGCCAGCACCAGGAACACCAGCAGCAGCGCCATGCCGAAGGCGAGCGACACCGCGCCGGAGGCCTCCAGATAGTCCTTCGCCTGCCCGCCCCAGGTGTAGCTGACACCCGGATTGGGGTTCTTGGCCGCCTGCTCCTGCAGGAAGGTGACCGCGTCGGCGACCGTGTAGCCGGGCGCCAGCTGGGCGGTCAGCTCGATCGAGCGCTGGCGGTCGGTGCGCTCCCGGTCAGGCGTGTCGCCCCGCAGGGCGGTGGTGACCACCGCTGACAGCGGCACCAGCGTGCCGGACGTCGTCCGGACGTAGAGGGTGTTGAGGTCATCAAGCGTCCGGCGCTTCTCCAGATCCGTCTGGACGATGACGTCATACTCCTGGCCGCCCTTGATGTAGGTGGTCACCCGCCGGGAGCCGAACATGGTCTCCAGCGAGCGACCTACGGCCTGCGGCGTGACGCCCAGCGCGGCGGCCTTCTCGCGGTCGATCTCCACCGACAGGCGCGGTGCGGTCGGCTCATAGTCGAGGCGCGGCCGCGAGAAACCGGGATTTTCCTGCATGGCGTTGCGAATGGGCTCGAGCCAGCTGGCGATCTGCTCATAGTCGTTGCCCAGGCCGATCAGGTCGACGCTCGTGCCGCCGCCCTGGCCGCCGCCGCGCTGGAAGGCGCCGCGGACGCTGGCCACGGCGCGCACGCCGGTGATGTTCGAGAGTGTCTTGTTGAGCTCGGCGGCGACCTTATCGGAGGTCTTGGTCCGCTCACCCCACTCGCCCATGACGATGACGCCATTGGCGGTGTTGAACTGGGTGGCGCCGAAGCGGGGGATGCTGAGGATATAGCGAGCGGCCTCGCCGCTGGCCTTGTACTTCTCCATCTCGGCCTCGACCTTGGCCGCCGCCTGCTGGGTATAGTCGAAGCCCGCGCCCTCGGGCCCGGAGATGCTGATGTCGACCCGCCCGCGGTCCTCGGCTGGCACCAGTTCCTGAGGCAGGGTCACGAACAGGAAGGCGGCCAGCCCCGCCAGCACGGCGACCAGGACGCCAGCGCCGATGGAGGCCACGCGGCGACCCAACAGCATGTCCAGCGAGTTGCGATAGCTGTTCTTGACCTTGTCGACCGCGAAATCGACGCGGCGGGCCAGCCAGCCTTCTCCCGACGCCGGGCGCAGCAGCTTGGAGGCCAGCATCGGCGACAGCGACAGCGCCAGGAAGGCCGAGAAGGCCACGGCCGAGGCGATGGCGACCGCCAACTCCACGAACAGCCGGCCGATGTAGCCCGGCAGGAACATCAGCGGCGCGAACACGGCGATCAGAACGGCGGTCGTGGCGATGACCGCGAAAAACACCTGTCTCGCGCCGCGGGTGGCGGCCACGACGGGAGGCTCTCCCTCGTCGACCCGGCGCTGGATGTTCTCGACCACTACGATGGCGTCATCGACCACCAGGCCGACGGCCAGCACCAGCGCCAGCAGGGTCAGCAGGTTCAGCGAAAAGCCCATCGGGGCCATGATGATGAAGGTCGCCAGCAGGCAGATCGGGGCGACGATCGACGGGATGATCGCGGCCCGCCAGCTGCCCAGGAACACCAGGTTCACCAGCGCCACCAGGGCGATGGAGATGCCCATGGTGATCCACACCTCGTGGATCGCCTCGGCGGTGAACCGCGAGGAGTCGACGGCGATGATCAACTCGGTGCCGGCGGGCAGGGTCTTGTTGATCGTCTCGACTTCCCGGGTGGCGGCCTTGGCGATGGCCAGGTCGTTGGCCTGGGACTGGCGCGTCAGGACGATGCCGATCTGGTCGGCGCCGTTGCCGCGGAACACCCGCCGCGGCTCGGCGGCGCCCTCCGCGATCCGCGCGATGTCGCCCAGCCGGGTGACATAGGCGTCACTGGCGGCGCCGGCGGCGGCGCGCAGCGGCAGGCGGGCGAAGTCTTCGGGCTTTGCGTAGCCGCGGTTCACCCGGATGGTGAAGTCCTTGGACGCGCCCTCGAGCGCGCCGGCGGGCAGTTCGACGTTCTGGCTGCTGAGCGCGGTCTCGACATCCTCGACGGTGATGCCGCGGGCGGCCATGGCGTCGGAGTCCAGCCAGATGCGCATGGCATAGACCGGACCGTTCAGGCCCACGTTGGCCACGCCCGGAATGGTGGACAGCCGCTCGATCAGGAAGCGGTCGGCATAGTCGGCGAGCTGGATCGACGTCAGCGTCGTCGAGGCCATGTTCAGGATGATGATCGGCGCGGAGTCGGCGTTCGCCTTGGCGATCTGCGGCGGATCGGCCTGGTCGGGCAGCTGGTTGACCACACGGCTGGCGGCGTCGCGCACGTCATTGGCCGCCGCTTCCAGGTCGGTGTCCAGCGTGAAGGTGATGTTGATCTGGCTGCGCCCGTCGCGGCTCGACGAGGTGACCCGGTCGATGCCCTGGATGCCGGAGACCTGGCGCTCCAGCACCTGGGTGATCCGTTCCTCGACGATCTCGGCCGAGGCGCCGCGATAGGTGGTGGAGATCGACACGACGGGGGGGTCGACGCTGGGCAGTTCGCGGATCGGCACGCTGAGAAAGGCGGCCAGGCCGATGACGACGAGGATGATCGCCGCGACGGCGGCGAAGACCGGACGCTTTACCGAAAGGTCGGACAGCATCAGCGGGTCGCCGTCTGGCCGGCGGCGGGAGCGGCTGCTGCGGCGGCGGGTCGCCCGCCGCCCACGCGCAGCGGCTGGCCGTCCTGGATGCGGTTGAGGCCATCGGCGACCACCCGGTCACCGACCTTCAGCCCGCCGCGAATCTCCACGAAGCCGTCCTGGCTGACGCCGGTGTCGATGGCCTGCTTGCGGGCGGCCTGCCCCTCACCGCGCGCGGCGATGACGAAAACATAGGCCTGGTCGCCCTCGAACTGCACGGCCGCCTCGGGCACGGCCAGGGCGTCGCGACCGCCATGCGAGATGGTCACCCGCATCAGCATGCCCGGCTTTATCCGTCCGGCGGGGTTGGGGAACTCGGCTCGGGCTGTGATGGCGCGTGTGGCGGCGTCGATGCGGCTGTCGAGGAGCGCGATACGGCCCTGGAAGGCGTCGTCGGCATAGGCGTCGGGGCGCGCCACGATCGGCGAGCCCTCGCGCAGCACCGGCAGGTAGCGGTCCGGCACCTTGAAGTCCACGCGAACTACCGCCACGTCATCCAGAGACACGATGGGCGAGCCGGGGCTGATGAGCGACCCCGGCGCAACGTCGGTCAGGCCGACCACGCCGGAGAAGGGCGCGCGGATGACGCGGTCCAGCTTGCGCGCGTTGGCGGCCTTCACCCCGGCGCGGGCGGTCTCAAGCGCCGACTGGTACTGTTCGGCGGTGGCGCGGGGCGCGATGCCCTGGTCGGCCAGCGACTTCCATCGCGCATGATCACGTTCGGCCTGGATCAGCCTGGCCTTGGCCTCGATCAGCCCGGCGTCTTCCTCGCCGGCCTTCAGTTCGACAAGGACCTGACCCTGGCTGACGCGCTGGCCGTCGCGGAACCGCACCGCCGTCACAAGCTCGGTGGTGTTGGAGGTGATGGTCACGGACTGGCGGCCCTTGGCGACGCCCAGAACCTCAATCCGGTCGATGAACGCCCGGTTCGTCACCGTGACCTGCGACACCGCCGCCGCGCGGCCGGCCGCTCCCCCGCCCGGACCGCCCTGTCCCTTGGGCTGGGCAGTGGCGAGCTTGAGCGCCCCGCCGACGACCAGCAGGCCGAGCAGGGCCGCCGCGACGATGAGGAAAAAGTGCCGACGGATCACGGGATACGACTCTCCTGGCCGGAGAGTCCGGCGCGACATGACGGCACATATAGGGTCATTTCCCCGAGCGTAAACCGGATTGAGGTGACGCTCGCATGACCCAACATTGCAGCGCCGAAACAATCAGAAGCGGCGCCACAGGGCCAGGACCGGTCCATCCTCGACAGGGCCTGCCTTTCCGGCCGCCGAGCCCCGCCACCCCGCCTGCAGGCTCCAGTCGCCGAAATGCCTCACGGCGGAGACCTCGACCTTGACCCAGGACGGCTCGGCGTCGGTCCAGCCGGCGTAAGTCTGGGCCAGCAACAGCCACCGGGCCGTGGGCGCGTAGCCGACGGTCAGATCCAGCCGGGTCTCGTCGGGCAGTTCGACACGGCCGATCCGGGCGACCTGCGCCTCGACAAACAGCGCGCCATCACCGGCCGCGAACGACCGGCCGGCCAGCAGCCGCACCTCGCCCGCCGCGTCGCCGGCGCCAGGCGGGGCGTAGCCGGCGTTCCGTCCATCGCCGGGCGCGATGCCGCCGACGTAGAGGCTGATCACCATTCGCTCGTCCCGAAACAGCGCGTAGCGCAGGCCCAGCTCGGAGGGTCCCCGCCCTTCATACGCGAGCCCCGCCTCCTCGCCCCGCGACCAGGCGACCTTGCCCTGCAACGTGATGCGCCGGCTCAGACCATGTTCGAGGTGCAGGCTGGCGGTCTCGTCGGTGCGTTCGACCCAGTCGTAGCGGCGGCCGTCGAGATCCCAGGCGTCATCCGCTCGCGCGCGCTCGTACTTCAGGATAGCCAGGGTCTCGCCCGGCTCCAGCGGCCAGGCGCCGGCCCGGGCCTGACCGCAAACGCAAACCGCCGCAAGCACGAGGCTCGCGGCGGCCGCGGTCGTTCCTCGCCTTGAAAAGCCTAGGCGTCGTAGCCCGGCGCGTTGCGGTCCAGCTGACGCAGGCACCCGGGCCAGGCCAGGTTGCCGATGGCGCCCATGCCCCGGCCCATCTGGCCCATGACCTCGGCCTGAGCGGCTTCCGGCGCGAACAGTACGTTCTCGCGTCCCGCCGAAAGCGCCATGGTCTGCTGCAGACACGCCCGCTCCAGATAGAACATGCCCAGCCAACAGGCCGCGGCAGTGTCGCCGACCGCCAGGGTGCCGTGATTGCGCAGCAGCATCAGCGTCTTGTCGCCGATATCAGCCACAAGTCGCTCCCGCTCGTCAAGGTTGAGGGCAATGCCCTCATAGTCGTGATAGGCGATTTGCGGCAGCACGATCAGCGCGTGCTGGCTCAGCGGCAGCAGGCCTTCCTTCTGGGCGGAAACGGCGACGCCCTGGTCGGAATGCAGGTGCATCACGAACATGGCGTCCTCGCGCGCCGCGTGGATTGCCGAGTGGATGGTGAAGCCCGCCGGATTGATGAAGTAGGGGGTTTCCTGCAGCACCTTGCCGTCGAGGTCGATCTTGACCAGCGAACTGGCGGTGATCTCGTCGAAGAACATGCCGTAGGGATTGATCAGGAAGTGATGCTCCGGCCCCGGAATCCGGGCGGAGATATGGGTGAAGATCATGTCGTCCCACCCGTGCAGCGCCACCAGACGGTAGAGGGCGGCCAAGTCGACCCGGGCCTTCCATTCCGCCTCGCTGACCTTGCCCTTGAGCGAGCCCACGCCCGTCATTGAACCGTCGGCCATGGCGTTTCTCCTCCCGCACCTTGTTGTGTTGTGGCCAGAGTCGCGCCGCGGCGCGCGCGCGTCAAGCGTTGCGCAGCTTGCGGACCGGCGTTCCACGGGCCAAGCTGATCGCTGTTCACGGACGCGACAGACGTCCGGATGGGAGGGCTTCTTGAAATGACCGAACTGACCCGCCGCGGCCTGCTGGCCGCCTCCGCCGCGACCGCCGCCGCCGCGCCGCTCGTCGCCCGGGCAAAGCCGGCCGCGCCGGCCGCCGCCTGGACCCAGGACGCGACCACGATCGCCTCGATGATCCGCAACAAGGAGATCAGCGCGCTCGAGGCCGTGGAAGCGGCCATCCGCCGGTCGGAGGCCCTGCAGCCGAAGCTGAACTTCATGGTCAACTCCGACTACGACCGCGCGCTGGACGCGGCGAGGAACGGCGGCCAGACCGGGCCGTTCGCCGGGGTGCCGTTCCTGATCAAGGACCTCAACGACTACGCCGGCACGCCCACGCGCAACGGCTCCGGCGGCTATCGCGACGCACCGGCGGCCGCGGCGAGCGAACCCTGGGTCGCGGCGGCGCTGCGGGCCGGCCTGATCCCGATCGGCAAGTCGGCCTCCCCGGAGTTCGGCTACCTGCCGACCACCGAGCCCCTCGCCTATGGCCCGACACGCAATCCCTGGAACACCAGCCGCTCGACCGGCGGATCCTCCGGTGGCTCGGCGGCGGCTACAGCGGCCGGCGTGGTGCCGATGGCCCACGCTACCGACGGCGGCGGCTCGATCCGTATCCCGGCCGCCAACTGCGGCCTGTTCGGCTTCAAGCCCTCGCGCGGCCGCCTGATCGGCAACACCGACATGCGGGTCATCGCGCTTTCGGTCGGCCATGTGGACAGCCTGTCGGTCCGCGACTCGGCGGCGATGTTCGCGGCCACCGAACGCACCGAGAAGGGCGCGCCCTTCAAGCCCATCGGCCTCATCCGCAAACCGCTCCGCAGGAAGTTGCGCATCGGCGTGCTCAGCACCAGCGGCAGCGGTCGTGAACCCGACCCGGAGGTGCGCGCCGGCCTGGACGGCGCGGTGAAGCTGCTCGAGGGCCTGGGCCACCGGGTCAGCGAGACGAAGTGGCCGATCGACTCAGCCCGCTTCGGCCAGGACTTCCTGACCCTGTGGTCGGCCGGCGCGGCGATGGACATGGGGGCGATGGCCAAAATGCTGGGCCGCGCGCCCGACGCCGCCATGGCCGAGCCCTTCTCGCTGGGCATGGCCGAACTGATCGCCAAGGCGCCCGACGGCGCGGTCGACGCGGCCATCGGCCGGCTGGCGGCGGACGCGGCGACCTACGCCACCTGGTTCGACGATCTCGACGTCATCGTCTCGCCGGTGCTGACCAAACCGCCCGTGCCGCTGGGCTATGTCTCGGGCGACGTGCCCTTCGCCGAACTCTCGGAGCGCCTGACCAACTACGTCGGCTACACCCCGCTGCACAACGTCGCCGGCGCCCCGGCCATGAGCGTGCCGCTGCACTGGACCGCCGACGGCCTGCCGGTGGGCGTCCACTTCGCGGCCAAGGCCGGGAATGACGCGCTGCTGTTCGCGCTGGCGTATCAGCTCGAGGCGGCCCAGCCCTGGGCGCAGAGGAAGCCGGGAGTGAGCGCTTAGCACTGATAGGGACAGACACCCGTAGGTGTCTGTCCCGAACAGCCTACCCCTCGACGAAGATCTTCTTCAGCTCGTTCTTCAGGATCTTGCCGTTGGCGTTGCGCGGCAGGGTCTCGTGCCAGAACTCGACGCGGATCGGCACCTTGAAGGCAGCGAGGCGGTCGGCGACGAAGGCGCGCAGCTCCTGTTCAGTGGCGTGGGCGCCCTCCTTGAGGGTCACGACGGCCGCCGGCTCCTCGCCCAGCGTCTTGTGCGGGATGCCGACGAGGGCGGCGTCCATGACGGCGGGGTGGTCGTAGAGGACGTTCTCGACCTCGATGCAGTAGATGTTCTCGCCGCCGCGGATCAGCATGTCCTTTGCCCGGTCGATGATGAAGCAGAAGCCCTCTTCATCGAGGCGCGCCAGGTCGCCGGTCTTCACCCAGCCGTCGACGAAGGTCTGGGCCGTGGCCTCCGGCTTGTTCCAGTAGCCCTTCACCACCTGCGGGCCCTTGCACCACAGTTCGCCGACCGCGCCGATGGGCAGTTCGACGTGCGGCTCCTCGACCGACATGATCTTCAGGTCGGTGACCGGCACGGCCGGGCCGCAGCTGTCGGGACGGTTCTGGTAGTCCTCGGCCGAGTTGGAGGTAGCGGTAGCGCTGGTCTCGGTCATGCCCCAGCCGTTGCCGGCGTGGGACTTGGGCCAGATCTCCTTGATCTTGCGGACCAGCTCCGGCGCCGAGGGCGCGCCGCCGTAGGCCATGCTCTCGATCGAGCTGAGGTCGTACTTCTCGCGGGCCGGATGCTCGATCAGCTGCCAGGCGATGGTCGGAACGCCGCCGGCCGAGGTCAGCCGTTCGCGCTCGATGACCTGCATGGCCTGTTCAGGGTCCCACTTGCGCATCATCGCCAGCTTGGCGCCGGCGAACAGCGTCGGGTTCAGCACCGCGAAACAGCCGGTGGCATGGAAGAAGGGCACGCTCAGCAGCGACCCCTTCTGCGGCAGGGTGGGATCTGGGGCCGGCGGTTGCTCGCCGCGGCGCAGGAAGGCGCGGGCGCCGGCGCACAGGGCCGACATGATGTTGGAGTTGACGTTGCGGTGAGTGGCCAGAGCGCCCTTGGGCTTACCGGTCGTGCCCGAGGTGTAAAAGATGGTGGCGTCGTCGTCCTGCTCGATCGGGGTGGTCGGCAGCGGCGCGTCCGGTAGGCTGGCCCAGCTGTTGGGGCCGCCGATGCTGTCTTCCATCTTGGTTACGAACGGGTGGGCCACCTCGTCGACCATGCGGCTGACAAAGACGTGCTCCAGGTCGGGGCAGTTGGGGAAGTGCTCGGCCAGCCGGTCGAAGCGCTCGGCGTCAACGATGCAGATCTTGCTGCCGGAATCGGTCAGGCCGTACTCCAGCTCGGGGCCGGTCCACCAGGCGTTCAGCGGCGTCAGGATCGCGCCCAGGCTGATGCCGGCGTAGAAGGCCACCGGCCATTCCGGCAGGTTGCGCATGACGATGGCGACGCGATCGCCCTTCTTCACGCCCTTGGCTTCCAGCACCTGGGCGAAGGCGGCCACGGCGCGGTGGAAGGCCTCGAACGAAACGCGCTCGTCCTCATGGACCAGGAAGATCTTCTCGCCGTGGGCGCGGCCGATGGTGACCACGTCGCGCAGGGTCGGCGGGGCGTTCTTCCACACCCGGGTCTTGATCCCGCGGATCTCGACCTCTTCCATCTCGGTGGGCATGCCCGGCGCCGTCAGGATGGCGTAGGCCTGCTGCACGGACATGGCGGGCCAGGACGGACTGGACGCGGCGGCGTCGGACATGCGCGGTATCTCCCTGGGGGGTGCTTGAAACGGTGACTCGGCGCTCTGCGGCGGCCTTGCGTCGTGAAAAGCACAGGGAGCCCCCGCGCGCAAACATCTGTTTGACCCAGCGGGAAGGCGGTGGGCAGGACGGCGCCGCAGCGGCCCCCTAGCCCTGGTTCGAAAGATCCAGCGTGATCGCGTTAAACATGTTGCGGACCTCGACCGACTGGAGCGGCTGGTTGTTGCGGTAGAGCTTGAAGGTCGCCAGGGCCATGAAGGTCTTCTCGAACCGGGCGAACCCCTGTTGCGAGGGCGGCCCGGCGCGGACCCGCAGCACCGGCGCGCCGTCGGGGCCGGTGACCGTCTCGGCGATGACGTTCACTCCGGCCAGGGTGAAGGACACCGGCTCTGAAATCTGAAGATCGCCGCCGACCACCGTCTCCACCAGTACGGTGAAGGTTACCTGTTCGAACGCCATTAGCCCGTCTCCCCCTAAGCGACCGCCGAAAGGCGGCCCAGCGCCGCTTCCAGCTTGGCGCGGGCGGCCTGCGCCTCGGCCAGCTTGTCGCGGTTCTCCTCAATGACCTCTTCCTTGGCCTTGGCCAGGAAGTCCGGATTGCCCAGCTTGCGATTGACCCGGTCGATGTCGGCGTCGTGACCGGCGATCTCCTTGGTCAGGCGCGTGCGCTCGGCGGCCAGGTCGATGAAGTCGGCGATGGCCAGGGCGGCGGTTGCCTCGCCGGTCACGAAGGGCACGGACCCGGCCGGCGCCTCGCCCGGCGCGGCGCTGTCGAGGCGAGCGAGCGTCAGCAGCAGGTCGCGGTGGCGCTCCAGCCGGGCCAGGGTCTCGGGCGCCGCGCCGCTGAGGGTCAGCGGCACGCGGGCGCCCGGCGGCACGTTCATCTCGGCGCGGATCGAGCGGATCTCGGTGACCAGATCGACCAGCCAGCCGATCTCCGCCTCAGCGCCGGCATCGATCCAGACCTCGTCATAGGTCGGCCAGCGCTGGGCGATCAGCAGGCCCACGCGGGCCGGACCGCCCTCCTCCGCCGTCCTGGCCCACAGCTCCTCGGTGATGAAGGGCATGACCGGGTGCAGCAGGACGAGGATCTGGTCGAGCGTCCAGGCGACCATGGCCCGCGTCTCGGCCTTCGCCGCCTCGTCGGTCCCGTTCAGGATCGGCTTGGCCAGCTCCAGGTACCAGTCGCAGTAGACGTTCCAGATGAAGCGGTAGAGCGCGGCGGTGGCGCCGTCGAAGCCGCAGCTTTCCAGCGCGGTGGTGACCTGGGCGGCGGTCCTGACCAGTTCGCCGCGGACCCATTTGTTGATCGTCTGCTGCACGGTCGCCGGATCGAAGCCCTCGACGCGGACGCATTCGTTCATCTGGGTGAAGCGGGTGGCGTTCCACAGCTTGGTGCCGAAATTGCGATAGCCTTCAATACGCTGCGGCGACAGCTTGATGTCCCGCGCCTGGCCGGACATCGCCGTCAGGGTGAAGCGCAGGGCGTCGCAGCCGTACTGGTCGATGAGCTCCAGCGGGTCCATGACATTGCCCTTGGACTTGCTCATCTTGGCCCCGGTCGCGTCGCGGACCAGGGCGTTGATGACCACCCGCTGGAACGGAACCTTGCCGGTGAAGTGCAGGCCCATCATCATCATCCGGGCGACCCAGAAGAAGATGATGTCGAAGCCGGTGACCAGGGTGTGGGTCGGGTAGAATCGCGCAAGGTCGGCGGTCTGTTCCGGCCAGCCCATGGTCGAGAACGGCCACAGGCCGGAGGAGAACCAGGTGTCGAGGACGTCCTCGTCCTGGCTCAGGGCCTTGCCGCCGGCGGCCGCGACGGCCTCGGCCTCGGTCTCCGCTACATAGACGTTGCCGCCTTCGTCATACCAGGCCGGGATGCGGTGTCCCCACCACAGCTGGCGGCTGATGCACCACGGCTGGATGTTCCGCATCCACTCGAAGTAGGTCTTGTCCCAATTGCGAGGCTCGAAGACCGTGTCGCCGTTCTCGACCGCCGCGATGGCCGGCTTGGCGAGGGTGGCGGCGTCGACGTACCACTGGTCGGTCAGCCAGGGCTCAATGACCACGCCGGAGCGGTCGCCGTGCGGGACCATGTGGCGGGTCTTCTCGATGGTCTTGAGCAGCTCCAGCTGCTCGAAACGCTCGATGACCATCTTGCGGGCGACGAAGCGGTCGACGCCGATGAACTCTTCTGGGACCGGTCCGGTCACCCTGCCCCAGGCGTCGAGGATGTTGATCGCCTCGAGCCCGTGCCGCTTGCCGACCTCGAAGTCGTTGAAGTCGTGGGCCGGGGTGATTTTCACCGCGCCCGAGCCCTTGGTCGGGTCGGCGTACGCGTCGGCGACGATCGGAATGGAGCGGCCGACGATGGGCAACGTCACGGTCTTGCCGATCAGGCCCTGGTAGCGTTCGTCGTCCGGGTGCACGGCCACGGCCGTGTCACCGAGCATCGTCTCGGGCCGGGTGGTGGCGACGACGATGTAGTCGCGCGTCTCCCATTCGGTCGCCTTGCCGTCCTCGTCGAAGGCGACGGGGAATTGATAGGTGACGCCGTTCTCCAGCGGATAGGCGAAGTGCCAGTAGGCGCCGTCGACCTCCTTCTGCTCGACCTCGAGGTCGGAGATGGCGGTCTGGAAGTGCGGATCCCAGTTCACCAGCCGCTTGTCGCGGTAGATCAGACCGTCCTTGTGGAGCTGGACGAAGACCTTGCGGACGGCGGCCGACAGGCCCTCGTCCAGGGTGAAGCGCTCGCGCGACCAGTCGCAGCTGGCGCCCAGGCGCCGCAGCTGGTTCTGGATGGTGCCGCTGCTTTTCGCCTTCCATTCCCAGATTCGCTCGACGAAGGCCTCGCGGCCCATCTCGCGGCGGCCGACGTTGCCCTGTTCGGCCAGCTGGCGCTCGACGACCATCTGGGTGGCGATGCCGGCGTGGTCGGTGCCGGGCAGCCACAGGGCCGCCTTGCCGCGCATGCGCTGGAAGCGGATCAGCACGTCCTGCAGGGTGTTGTTCAGCGCATGGCCGATGTGCAGGCTGCCGGTGACGTTGGGCGGCGGGATGACGATGCTGAACGGCTCGGCGTTCGGGTCATCGGTCGGGGCGAAGGCGCCGGACTCTTCCCAGGCCGCGTACAGGCGCGGCTCGACGGTCTTGGGGTCGAAGGTCTTTTCAAGCATCGGATGTCGCTAATGAAAACGGCGGCTCCGCGAGAGCGGGCCGCCGGTCTCTATCAAAGGTGATCGGGAACGCGAAGCGGCAAGGCCAGTCTCTCGACTGGCCTCTATGGCCTAGCGGAATACTCGCTCGAGCTTTTCGCGCAGGACGGCGCGGACGATCTCGTCGAGGTTCTCGTCGGCCCACTGCTTCAGTTGCGGCTCCAGGATGACCCGCACCAGCTCGGTGATGGTCATGTCGCCATGAATGCGGATGTCGCCGGTCGGGACGAAGGATGCGGCGGCCGGGGCCGGGTCGGCCATGAAGGCCGCCTCGGGTTCAGGCTCGGGTTCCGGCTCCCAGGCGGGCTCCGGCTCGGCCTTCGGGGGGGCTGCGTAGACGTCGAGGTCACCGACCGTCTGCACGTCGCCGACCGGATCGACCGTTTCGGTCAGCTCCAGAACGTCGTCGTCATCCTCGTCCGGCGCGATCGGCGCGGGGGCCGGCGCCGCGATCACGGGCTCGGGCTGAGGTTCCGGCTCCGCCGAGGGGGCGGGCGGGGCATCGTCCTCGGAGATGATACGGCGGATGGAGGCGAGAATTTCCTCCATCGTCGGTTCCTGGGCGGTCTGTTCGGACATGGGTGAGCCGTACCTGAGCGATGCGATTCCAAGCGCTAGCCTAAGCGCGCGCAGTCGATCCTGCAAACGCGCATCGTGGTGAACACCCCGAACCGCGCCCCTTAAGGCAGCCTATTTCGCCGTGGCGACCGGCGCATCGGCCGGCGGCGACGAAATCTCCGGTCCGCCGACACGGTCGACGACCTCCAGGACCGGCTCCCATGGCACCCAGCCCCAGCTGGCGTTGACGCGAGTGGCGTTCAGGACAGGGTCATAGATCGGGACGTCCGGGGTCAGGTAGCGGGCCTCCAGCTTGCCCATCGCGGCAAGCAGGATGGCCGAGGCGACGTACTCGTCGCGACGGGCGTTGATCATCGCCAGTTCGGCATTGCGCAACTCCTGCTCGGCATTGAGCACGTCCAGCGTGGTGCGCAGGCCGACCTGGGCTTCCTGACGGACCCCCTCGAAGGCGATGCGGGTGGCGCGGACCTGTTCCTCATTGGCGATCAGGTTGGCGCGGGCGCCGACCAGGCTGTTCCAGGCCTGGGACACGGTGCGCAGCGCCGTGCGGCGGGCCTCCTCGATCCCAAGCTGGTCGGCGCGGTTGCGCTCGGTCGCGGCGCGGACGCTCGAATTGATCAGGCCGCCGGTGAAGATCGGCATGCGAACAGTCACCGATCCGGAGACGCTGTCGCTGTAGTTCTCGAACTGGCCGCCAAAGCCCGGCGAGTTGTAGCCAATGCCACCAGAGGCGGAGACGGTCGGGCGGCGCTCGGCGCGGGTGGCGGCCAGGCGGGCGGCGCTGGCGCGTTCGCCGTACTCGGCGGCCAGCACCTGCGGGTTGGCTTCCTCGGCGGCGACGAAGGCCTCGTCGACCGTGGTCGGCAGCAGGCCCTCGAGCGACGGCTCGGGGGCGAGGTCGCCCGGGTTCTGGCCGACGACGGCGGCGTAGGACGCGCGGCTGATGGCCAGCTGCGCCTGGGCGCTTGAGAAGGACGCGCGGGCGCCGGCGAAGCGGGCCTCGGCCTGGGCGACGTCGGTGCGGGTGATCTCGCCAACCTCGAAGCGGGCGCGGGCCTCGTCAAGCTGACGCTGCAGCACAGCGACGTTGTCGGTGGCGATGCGCAGGCGCTCCTGGTCGCGACGTACGTCGACATAGGCGGTGATGACGGTCTGCAGCACCTGGGCCTCGACGCCGCGCAGGCCTTCCCGGCCGGTCAGAACGTCGGCGCGAGCCGCCGAGATGCCCGAGGACACCCGGCCGCCGGTGTAGAGCGGCTGGCTGACTGACAGGCCGGCGCCGCTCGAGCGGCTGGTGGGCGTGTTGGCGTCGCCATCGGTGACCTCCCGGTCGGACCAGCTGGCGTCGCCGGACAGGCTTATGCTCGGGCGCAGGCCGCCGCGCGCCTGGACGACGCTCTCGTCCAGCGCCCGCTGGCTGGCCCGCTGGCCCTGCAGCGTGGGGTTGGTCTGGTAGGCCAGCGCGATGGCGTCCGCCAGCGTCTCGGCATGCGCGGGGGCCGAGAAAAGACCGGCCAGAAGTCCAACGCTGCAAACGGCGGCGAGAAGACCCGCCCGACGACTCTTCGACATGCTTTATCCCCGCAGGCTCACACGTAAGCGAGCCCTTATATGATCGCCTGTAATCTCAACCGCCAGAGGCGGCGAGTTAAGCTTTTTTCACGCGCCCTTTGCGGGCGTGTTTCAGTCTCGCCTGACTAGAAGGCGAAACCATGAACCGGTTCGAAGCCGGCCAGCCATGGCGGCGTGGCTTCGAAGATGGGGCGGGCGCCGACGCCGTCCAGCGCGCGGATATAGATCATCGCCTTGCCGGCCGGGCCCGAGCGTTCGATCACGCCCAGCCTGCCGCCCTGCGCCAGCGCCGCCGTCCAGACGTCCGGCGCCTTCGCGACCGCGCCCTCGACGATGATCAGGTCATAGTCCGAGCCGGGCACAGCGGTCAGGTTCTCGCCGTCGAGGCGATCGACCGTCAGGCCCATGGTCTCCAGAACCAGGGCGGCGTAAGGCGCGGCGATGGCCAGGGCGCGGTCGCCTGCGGCCGGCCGCAGGGCCTGCAGCAGCTTGGACACGTCCCGCGGCCGCAACAGCCAGCGGCCCGGCGCATACTCGACCTCGGTGTCGGCATAGGCCGCGAAGCCCTTGCCGGCCGGAGCCACCGTTTCGCGCGGCGCGGCTCCGATGGCGTCCTGCAGCGCCCAGTCCGTCACATCGGCGGGACGCACCTGGCTGTCGAGCATGTTGAGCCGGGCGGCGGCGAAGTCGGCGCTCATTCGATCCTCTGAGAATCCGGGGACGACGGGAGGTTGTCAGGCGGCTTATAGGTCCGCCGACGACTTCAAGGCAATGCGACCGTGCGAAGCCATTGAAACGCGATGGCCGCTCTGGTAGCCATCCCGCCCTCCCGACGCGCCCGCCCGCGTCGACGAGCGTGAGGCCTGGTGGCGGAGTGGTTACGCAGAGGACTGCAAATCCTTGCACCCCGGTTCGATTCCGGGCCAGGCCTCCATCCTGCTTCGCGCTCCGCGCTTCGCAGGACAAGTCCCGTACAGAGCAGTCGAAGCAGGATGCCCTGCGTAGCCTTGGCGAAGCAGGGCGAAGCGTCTCCGGGAAGCCGGGCCGAACCGTTTCAGCGCCCCATTGCCGACTCGTCCACCGCTCAAACCCCTTGCGTCTGTCGCGACGTAAGCGGTCATCCTCGTCGCAAACGAGGACACGACCCATGGACGCCACCGCACCGACCGTTCGCGACGTCGTCGCCGCCCACCGGTTCGACACCGAACGGCTGGAGGCCTGGCTGGCGCCGCGGATCGAGGGATTCGGCGCTGCGATGCGCGTGCAACAGTTCCAGGGCGGAGCCTCCAACCCGACCTTCCTGCTGACCACCGACGGGCCGGACGGGCCGCTGCGCTATGTCCTTCGCAAGAAGCCGCCGGGCGTGCTGCTGGCCAGCGCCCACCAGGTCGACCGCGAGTACCGGGTGATGAAGGCGCTGGAGGGCCATGTGCCCGTGCCGCGCATGCGGGTGTTGTGCGACGACGACAGCATCATCGGCACCGGCTTCTACGTCATGGACTACCTGGAGGGCCGCATCTTCCGCGACGCCGCCCTGCCCGGCCTGCAGCCCGCCGAACGCGCGGCCATCTATGACGAGCTGAACGCCGTGCTGGCGCGGCTGCACGCAGTCGACCACGAGGCCGTGGGTCTGGGCGACTATGGCAAGGCCGGCGGCTATTTCGAGCGTCAGATCGGCCGCTGGACCAAACAGTACCGGGGCGCCGAGAGCGAACACATCCCGGAGATGGAGGCCCTGATCGAGAAGCTGCCGGCGCAGATCCCGGCCGACGACTCGGTCAGCATCGCCCACGGCGACTACCGGCTCGAGAACGTGATGTTCCACCCGACCGAGCCGAAGCTCATCGCGGTGCTCGACTGGGAGCTGTCGACCATCGGCCATCCGCTGGCGGACCTGGCCTACAACGGCTTTCTGTGGCGCTCGCACTCGCCGTCCTGGGGCAGCCTGGACGGGGTCGACTTCGCGACCAGCGGCATCCCGACCGAGGCCGCCTATGTCGAGGCCTACTGCCGGCGCACCGGCCGCGGCGCCATCGAGGGCTGGCCCTTCTACATGGCCTTCTCGATCTTCCGCCTCGCCTCGATCTCCCAGGGCGTCTACCGCCGGGTGCTGGCCGGCAACGCCGCCAGCGACCGCCCGGCGGAGAACGGCACGCCCCACCTCGCCCGCCAGGCGCTGGAGATCCTCGAGGCCGGCTGAGCGGCGCGACCGGCCGGTTCATTTTGTGGTCATGCCCGCTTGCGCCCACCGGCGACCACGGCTATGACCCGCCCTCCTGAGAAACCTGATCCGCGGTAGCTCAGTGGTAGAGCAGCCGGCTGTTAACCGGCTGGTCGTAGGTTCGAATCCTACCCGCGGAGCCAGGGTTTCCCACGTCACCGCAAGGCGGTGACGATGGGGCTAGCTGATAGGTACCTGTCGCGGAGGCCATCAGGTGCACATGACAAGCTCTCCGGCCTGATGAAGCCCTCCGCCGGGCTAGTTGCGATCATGATTGGCTTGGGTGCGCTTACGCTCCTTGCATTCATCCCTGCCGCCCGATCCGGCGATATTGACGATCTGTTTGAAGTCATGCCCGCTGTAGCCCAGGCAATCGGCGGGCTTATCGCGATATTTGCTACCTACCAGATTGCAGCCCGCTCCGATGCTCGTGCGAAGAAATTTGAGAGCGACACTGCAGATCGTGAAACTCGATTCGATGATCGCGCAGAAGAACGAGCAATCAAGGCAGAGCGGTCCGCTGATCGCCGATTGACCAGAGCAGACCGTGCTGCTGAGCGCCGGATCGAAGTGGCGGAACTGCGGACCAAGCTGAACTTGGTCAACATTATACGGGATGCACTGAGGACGGGCGTGGCGGCGCTCGACTACGAGATTGAGGAGATCGCGAACGGCGGCATCGCGAGCGAAGATAGAATAGCGTACGAACTCCTCGAACAGATCGCCGTGATTGAGGCAGTTTCGCGTGTCACAATCAACGATCCCGACTTGTTGCGCGAGATATTCAGGCTAAAGCGCATCTTGGCCGGTGGCTGCTCCCTCTCGGACTCCCGTGAAATGCAGCCCTCAAACGCTGAGCAAATCAAGGAGGTGCGCAGAAAGCTTACGGCTTCTGACAAGCGCATCTCCAAGTTCGCCGTCGCCATCCCCATGACGGGCCAGTTTGATCCAAGGTAAGTTTATCGACTTGGCTATGTTGAACTACCGCCAATGAGTTGGCCCATATGCACTTTGCTCCTTCGCCCCCAGTTCTTCCATGAGCCCATCTTTCACCGTCTTCGACACCGCCATGGGCACCTGCGCCCTCGTATGGGGCAAGGCGGGGATCGTCGGGGCGTTCCTGCCGGAGGCGGACGAGGGCGCGCTGCGGGCGCGGATCGCGCAGCGGTTCGCCACGGCGCTCGAAGCCCCTCCTCCGCCCGCTGTGGCGCAAGCCGTGGCCGGGGTCGTCGCCCTGTTGGCCGGGGAGAAGCGTGACCTGACCGACGTTGCGATCGACTTCTCCGCCGCCACGGACTTTCAACGTCACGTCTACGCCGTGGTCCGCGCCATCCCGCCCGGCCAGACCCTGACCTATGGCGAGGTCGCCGCCCGGATGGGCGAGCCGCGCGAGGCGGCGCGGGCCGTCGGCGAGGCCATGGGCCGCAACCCGGTCCCGATCCTCATGCCCTGCCACCGCGTGCTGGGCGCCGGCGGCAAGCCAGGCGGCTTCTCGGCGCCGGGCGGGGTCGAGACCAAGCTGAAGATGCTTGCGATCGAGGGCGCGAGCGTGGGCGAGACACCGGCGTTGTTCGGGGATCTGCCGCTGGCGGTGCGGCCGCGATGACGGGGACATGTACCGTCTTCGGTACGTGTCCCCTGCCGCTCGCTGAAGCTGATAGGGACACGCACTGAAGTGCATGTCCCCGGGCGGGATCAATCCACCGCCACCGTGTAGTTCAGCGCCAGCCGGCCGCCGTCGGGGTAGATGGTCTGGCCGGTCATGTAGCTCGCGTCGTCGCTGGCCAGGAACACGGCCACGCGGCCGATCTCGCCCGGCTCGCCGAAGCGCTTGAGCGGCGTGCGGGACAGGACGCCCTTCTTCGCGGCCTCGTCCTTCAGAACGCCCTTGAGGATGTCGGTGGCGATGGTGCCCGGGCCGATGGCGTTGACGCGGATGCCGTGATCGGCGAGGCCCAGGGCCATGGTCTTGGTCAGCTGGTTCACCGCGCCCTTGGAGGTCACGTAGGGGACCTGCCCCGGGATCGCCAGCACGGCGTTGATCGAGCTCATGTTGATGATCACGCCCGGCTTGCCGGCGGCGACCAGCGCCTGGGCCACGGCCTGGCCGATCACGAACACGGCGCGGACGTTCACCGCCAGCACGGCGTCGAAATCCTCCAGGGTGGTGGTGAGAATATCGCCGGGCTTGAGGATGCCGGCGTTGTTGACCAGCACGTCGATGACGCCCAGCGCCTCGCCCGCCTCGGCCACCGCGGCGCGGGCCGCATCGGCGTCAGAGACATCGCAGGCGATGGCGATCGTCCTGCGGCCGGTCTCGGCGGCGATGGCTTCGGCGGCGATCTTCACCCCGGCGGCGTCGAGGTCGAGCAGCGCCACGTCCGCGCCTTCACGCGCGAATTCCTGGGCGCAGGCCAGGCCGATGCCGTGGGCGGCGCCGGTAACCAGCGCGCGACGGCCCTTCAGCCGCATCACCAGGCCCCGACGTTCGGCATCGACGCCCAGGGCTCGGCCGGCGGCAGGTTCGGGCCCTTCTGCAAGAGCTCGATGGAGATGTTGTCCGGCGAGCGGACGAAGGCCATGTGCCCGTCGCGCGGCGGGCGGTTGATGGTCACCCCGCCGTCCAGGAGCCGCTGGCAGGTCGCGTAGATGTCGTCCACCGCATAGGCCAGGTGGCCGAAGTTGCGACCGCCCTGGTAGTCCTCGGTATCCCAGTTGTACGTCAGCTCGACGGTCGGCGCGCGCTTCTCGCGGGCGGCCTCCACGTCGTCCGGCGCGGCCAGGAAGACCAGGGTGAACCGGCCGCCGGCGTTGTCGAAGCGCGACACCTCGGCCAGACCCAGCTTGTTGACATAGAAGTCCAGCGAGGCGTCGAGGTCCTTCACCCGGACCATGGTGTGCAGGTAGCGCATGCGGAACTCCTTCAGGTGACCTTGGCGCGGACTTGGTAGGCAGGGTCCACATAGGCCCGCGACGTCACGACTTCCACCAGCAGATCGGCGGCGCGGGCGACCTCGGCATAGGACAGCGGCAGCGGCGACAGGCCAAAGCGCATCACGTCCGGATCGCGGAAGTCGCCGACCACGCCGCGCGCCATCAGGGCCTGGACGATGGCGTAGGCGTCGGGGTGGCGGAAGGCGACATGGCCGCCGCGCGTCTGCCCTTCCGCCGGGCTGATCAGCTCCAGCGCGTCGCCCGCGAGGGCCCCGATCCGGTCGATGAACAGGTCGCCCAGCGCCCGGGCCTTGGCGGCGATGGAGGGCGCGCCGGCGGCGGCGGACAGGGCGACGCCGCCCTCCAGCGCCGAAAGGCTCAGGATCGGCGGCGTGCCGCAGGCGAAGCGGGCCACCCCCGGCGCCGGCCGGTAGTCGTCGACAAAGGCGAAGGGGGCGGCATGGCCCATCCAGCCGGACAGCGGCGAGACCAGCGCCTCCTGATGGCGGCGCGCCACGAACAGGAAGCCCGGCGCGCCCGGCCCGCCGTTCAGATACTTGTAGCCGCAGCCGACGGCGAGGTCGGCGCCGCAGCCGTTGAGGTCGACCTCGATCACCCCGGCGCTGTGGCTCAGGTCCCAGATCACCAGCGCCCCGACCGCATGGGCGGCCTTCGTCAGCCGGGCCATGTCGCGCACGGCGGCCGTCTTGTAGTGGACGTGACAGAGGACCAGCACCGCGACGTCTTCGGTCAGGGCCGCCTCGATGGCGCCCGCGTCACGCAGCTCCAGCCGGCGTTCGCCGCCCAGGGTCCTGACCGCGCCCTCCAGCATGTAGAGGTCGGTCGGGAAGTCGCCGGGCTCGCTCAACACCACCTTGCGGCCGGGACGGGCCTGCATCGCCGACACCGCCAGCTTGTAGAGGTTCGCCGAGGTGGAATCGGCGACGATGACCTCGCCCGCCTCCGCGCCGACCAGACCGGCGATGGTGTCGCCGACGCGATGCGGCAGGCCGATCCAGTCGTGGCTGTTCCAGCCACGCACGAGGCTCTCACCCCACTCCCGGCTGACGACATCGGCCAGACGGTCCCGCGTGGCCAGCGGCAGAGGCCCCAGAGAGTTGCCGCAAAGGTAGATCAGACCATCTTGCGAGACGAAGGCGTCGCGGGACCCGGCCAGCGGATCCCGGGCGTCAAACTGCAACGGATCCGGGGGTGTGGTCATGTCTGCCTTATCGGTCGCGCGGGGCGGCGAAACCAGCCCACAAAAACGGAACATTTCCGGAATTTCATTTGCGAAGCACACGCGTTTTCAGCATATGGACACTGTTCAGATAGGCTCCCGGGGTGGGTTCGCGGACGCGTTTGTGCGCGCCGGATCACGGGTTGCACTCCGGGGTCGTAGATGAAGATCAAACAATCATACCTGTTCGCCGGCGCCATAGCCGGGATTGTCGTCCTGTTCTTTGTCGTCGGCGGGATCGTCACGTCGATCAACGCCGAGGACAAGAAGACGGCCGCCGCCGCGGCCGGGCCCGAGAAGATCGCCGATCCGCTGGTCCAGGTCTCGACCGTCCCGCAGGCCATGCACCCCTACATGGTGTCGGTGCGCGGCCGCACCGAGGCCAATCGCACCGTGATCGTCCGCGCAGAGACCGCCGGCCCCGTCGCCGCGACGCCGGCCCGCGAGGGCGCGTTCGTGTCGCGCGGCGCCGTTCTGTGCCGCATCTCCACCGACGCCCGCCAGGCCAGCCTCGACCAGGCCCGCGCCCTGCTGCGCACCCGCCAGCTCGAGAAGGAAGCTTCAGACCGCCTGGCTGAGCAGGGCTACCGGTCGCAGACCCAGGTCCTGCAGGCCCAGGCCAACCTTGACGGCGCCATGGCCCAGGTTCGCCAGGCCGAGGTTCTGCTCGACCAGGTCAACATCCGCGCGCCGTTCAGCGGCGTGTTTGACCGCCGCGACGCCGAGGTCGGAACCTACCTGGCGCCGGGCGGCGCCTGCGGCACCATGATCCAGCTCGACCCGATGGTCATCGTCACCGATGTCGCCGAGCGCGACGTCGGCCGCATCCGCGTCGGCGCCACGGCGACCGCCACCCTCGTCTCCGGCGAGGTCCTGTCCGGCCGGGTACGGCTGGTGGCCCGGGACGCCGATCCGGCCACCCGCACCTACCGGATCGAGATCGAGGCCCCCAACCCCGGGGGCCGGGCCCGCTCCGGCCTGTCGGCGGAGGTGAGGATCAACACCGGGTCCGGCCCGGCGCATCTGGTGCCGACCACGGCGCTGGTGCTCGACTCCGCCGGCCGCCAGGGCGTCCGCTACGTTATCGCCGGCGACAAGGTGGCGTTCGCCGCCGTCACGGTGCTGGACGAGACGGCCGAAGGGATCTGGATTACCGGCCTGAGCGGCGACGCGCGCGTCATCACCGCCGGCCAGTCCTATGTGTCCGAAGGCCAGAAGGTTCGCATCCCGGCGAAGTAGCCGGAGCGTGTTGGGAGAAGCGAACAGATGAGCGACGACCTTCACGACGGCCCCGCCAAGCGCGGGCTGATGGACGGCCTGATCGACGGCGCCATCGTGCGGCGGAAGGTCGTGCTCGGCATCGCCGCCATCGCCACCTTTTTCGGCCTGATCACCTATCTGAACCTGCCGCGCGAGTCCGAGCCGGACATCACCGTGCCGTTCGTGATGATCCAGGTGCCCTACCCCGGGGTGTCGCCCGAGGACTCCGAACGCCTGCTCGTGCGGCCGCTGGAGCGCGAACTGCAGTCCCTCGAGGGGCTGAAGGAGATGAACGGCGTCGCGATGCAGAACGCGGCGATGATCTATCTCGAGTTCGAAGTGAACTTCAACAAAGACAAGGTGTTGCAGGACGTTCGCGCCAAAGTCGACATGGCCCGCGGCCGCTTCCCGCCCGACGCCGAGGAGCCGTTCATCCAGGAGGCCAATGTCAGCGACGATCCCTTCATCGGGATCATGCTGTTCGGCCCGGCCCCCGAGCGGACGCTCTACCAGACCGCCCGCGAGCTGCAGGATCGCTATGAGGCCCTGCCCGGCGTGCTGCGCACCGACCTGAGCGGCGGCCGCGAAGAGTTCATGGAAGTGACCATTGATCCGGCCCGGATGGAGGCGGCCAACGTCACCGCGCCGGAGCTGGCCCAGGTCATCGGCCGCAACAACCAGCTGGTCCCGGCCGGCAACCTGCAGACCGACCAGGGCAAGTTCGCGGTCAAGGTGCCGGGCGTGGTCGAGAATCCGGCCGACATCCTGGCGCTGCCGATCAAGCGCAACGGCGACCGGCTGATCACCATCGGCGATATCGGCGAGGTCCGTCGGACCTTCAAGGAGCCGAACCGGATCTCGCGTTTCAATGGCCAGCCGGCCTTCTCGATCGACGTGGTCAAGCGATCGGGCGCCAATATCCTCGACTCGGTGACCGAGGTCCGCAAGATCACGGCAGAGGAGCAGGCGCGCTGGAAGGCGATCGGTCTGGAGACCATCCAGGTCGACTACACCTTTGACAGCAGCGAGTTCATCGAGCGCAGCCTGACCATCCTGGAGAGCGGGCTGATCATCGCGACGATCCTGGTGATGATCATCATCGTCGCCAGCCTGGGCGTGCGTCAGGGCCTGATGGTCGGCATGTCGATCCCGATCTGCTTCATGATCGGATTCCTGCTGCTCAAGGCGTTCGGGCTGACGCTGAACCAGATGGTGATGTTCGGCCTGGTGCTGGCCGTCGGGATTCTGGTCGACGGTGGCATCGTCGTGGTCGAGTACGCCGACCGGAAGATGGCCGAGGGCATGGATCGGCAGAAGGCCTTCGCCGCCGCCGGCAAGCGCATGTTCTGGCCGGTGGTGAACGGCACCCTGACGACGCTCTGCGCCTTCATCCCGTTCCTGTTCTGGAACTCGATCCCCGGGAAGTTCATGAGCTTCCTGCCGATCACCCTCATGATGGTGCTCAGCGCCTCGATCTTCGTGGCGCTGATCTTCACACCGGCGCTCGGCTCGGTGTTCGGCCGCAAGGCCGGCGTTGACGAGGAGCATCTGGCCGAGATCGAGAAGTCCGAACGGGGCGACCCGCGCGAGATGAATGGCTTCATGGGCTGGTACGCCCGCTCCCTGTGGGCGGCGGGACATCACCCGATCCGCGTCACCGTGGGCGCGCTGGTCATCATCATCGCGATCATCTTCGGCTTCGGATCCAAGCAGCACCGCACAGAATTCTTCCTCGACCAGGATCCCGAATTCGTCACCGTCTGGGTCAAGGCGCGGGGCAACCTGGCCGCCCCGGCCGCCGACCTGCTGGTCCAGCGCGTCGAGGAACGCCTGCAGGGCGTCAAGGGCATCGACAGCATCTATGTCAGCTCCGGCCGCTTCACCGGCGGCGGCGGTTTCAACTCCCCGCCCAGCGACTCCGTCGGCCGCATCTCCGTCGACTTCCTCGACTTCGAGGAACGCAAGGACCTGGGCCTGCGCGGCAAGGACATCGAAGCGGAGATCCGCAAGCGCGTCGCCGACGTTCCCGGCGTCCTGGTCGAGGTGCGCCTGCCGCAGAACGGCCCGCCCCAGGGCAAGGACATCCAGGTCGAACTGCGCGGATCCAGTCCGGACGCGCTCGAGGCGGCGGCCGACATGATCCGGGCCCGCATGGCCGGCGATTCGCAGTTGATCGAACTCGAAGACAATCGCGCTTCCCCGGGCATCGAGTGGAACGTCAGCGTCGACCGGGAGGCCGCCGGCCGCTACGGCGTCGACGTGCTCACCGTCGGGCAGGCGATCCAGTTCGTGACCGACGGCGTGCTGGTGGGTCGCTTCCGTCCCGACGACGCCGAGGACGAGCTCGACATCCGCCTGCGCTTCACGCCGGAAAGCCGCAACCTCGCCGCCTTCCAGAACCTGAAGATCAGCACGCCCATGGGTGCCGTGCCGGCCAGCTATCTGATCAAGCAGACGCCTGGCCAGCAGGTCACCGCGATCCAGCGTCGCGACGGGCAGCGTCTGGTGGTCATCCAGGCCAACGCCGCCCCGGGCGTTGCCGCAAACCTGAAGATCACCGAGATGCGGCAGTGGCTGGAGAAGGCCCCGCTCGACGCGTCGGTCCGCTGGAAATTCACCGGCGCCGACGAGGAAGGCGCGGAGGCGGCGGTCTTCTTCATGACCGCCATGGCCGCCGCCCTGTTCATGATGGGCATTATCCTGCTGTGGCAGTTCAACAGCTTCTACGGGATCTTCGTGACCCTCTCGGCCGTGATCCTGTCGACCGTCGGCGTGCTGCTGGGGATCGTCGTCAACCTGCTCGGCACCTTCGAGTACATATCGGTGCTGATGGTGGGGACCGGGATCGTCGCGCTGGCCGGGGTCGTGGTCGGCCACAACATCGTGCTGGTCGACACCTTCTACCAGCTGCGGCGACAGGGTTATGCAGCCGACGAGGCCGCCATGCGCGCCGCTGTCCAGCGCTTCCGGCCGGTCATGCTGACCACGGTGGTGACGGTCATCGGCCTGCTGCCGCTCATGTTCCAGCTGCACCCCAACTTCCGCGGGGCGCACATGGAGTACAAGGCGCCGGGCTCGGAATGGTGGGTGCAACTGTCGGGCTCGGTGGTCTGGGGCCTCAGCTTCGCGACCGTACTGACGCTGTTCATCACCCCGGCCGCGTTGGCCGCGCCCGGCACCCTCGCCCGCCGGTTTGGCAACATCTACGCCCTGCTCCGCCACGGTCAGCGCTGGGAGGACCGCCGCCGCCACGGCGACGCGGTGCGCCGGACAGACGACGTGGACGCGCCGCTGCCGAGGGCGGCGGAGTAAGTCGCTCGGGGACATGCACTTCAGTGCGTGTCCCCCGCCGCTTCAAGCCGCCGGGACAGGGCCGAAGACGGGACTTGTCCCCGGCCCTACTTCCCCCGCGTCTGCCGCCGCCACAGCGCAGCATACTCGCCGCCGGCGGCCAGCAGGTCGGCGTGCGCTCCGCGCTCGACGATGCGGCCCTTTTTCAGCACCAGGATCTCGTCGGCGTCGACGATGGTCGACAGCCGGTGGGCGACGACCAGGGTCGTGCGGCCCCGGCGCGCCTTACGCAGGGTCTGCTGGATCGCCGCCTCGGTGCGGGAGTCCAGCGCGCTGGTCGCCTCGTCGAGGATAAGCACCCGGGGGTCTGCCAGCAACGCACGGGCAAGACCAACTCGCTGACGCTCGCCGCCCGACAGCTTCAGGCCGCGCTCGCCGACCTTGGTCGCCAGCCCCTCCGGCAGCGAGCCGATGAAGCCCGACAGTTCCGCCGCCTCGGCCGCGGCGGCCACCTCGGCGGGAGAGGCGCCCGGGCGGCCGAAGGCGATGTTGGCCTCAAGGGTGTCGTTGAACAGCGCCACGTCCTGCGGCACCAGGGCCACTGCCCCGCGCAGGGCGGCCATCTTCAGGTCGCGCAGGTCGACGCCGTCGATGGTCACCCGCCCCGCCTGCGGATCGATCATCCGCATGGCCAGCCGCACCATCGTGGTCTTGCCGGCGCCGGACGGCCCGACCAGCGCGACGGTCGTGCCGGGCGCGGCGAGGAAGCTGACCTCGGCCAGTCCCTCGGTCCGGGCGTCATGGCGATAGCTGACGCCCTCGAAGGCCACCGCGCCGCCCGCCCCCTCGGCGGCCGGCGGCAGGGCCACGGCGCCGGGCTTCTCGGCCACGTCCGGCGATTGCCGGCGCAGGTCCAACATGGCCTCCATGTCGATGAACGACTGGCGGATTTCGCGATAGGCGAAGCCCAGAATGTTCAACGGCCCATAGAGGTTGATAAGGATCAGGATGGCGGCGGTGACGTCGCCCGGGCCCAGCCGTCCGGCCGCAGCCTCGAACCCGGCCATCACCGCCATGACCGCCAGGCCGACGCTCATGATCGCCGACTGGCCGACGTTGAGCAGGGTCAGGCTGTTGGTCGCCGTGACCTGGGCCTGGCCGTACAGCGCCAGCGCCCTGGCATAGTCGTCGACGGCCCGGGCCTCGGCGCCGAACGCCTTGACCGTCTCGTAGTTGATCAGGGCGTCGACCGCGCGGCCGGCGGCTTCGGAGTCTGCCTCGTTCAGCGCCCGGCGGTGGGCGATCCGCCAGTCGGAGATGACGAAGGTGACGACCACATAGACCAGCACGGTGACCACGGCGGTCAGGGCGAAGCGCCAATCATAGGCCGCGCCCAGCACGGCGGCGGCGATGACCAGCTCGATCAGGGTCGGTCCCAGATTGAACACCAGCGCCCGCAGCAGGAAATCCATCGACCGCGCGCCCCGGTCGATGACACGCGACAGCGAGCCGGTGCGTTTGGTCTGGTGGTAGTCGATCGACAGCGACAGGGCGTGGGCGAAGGTCTCGGCGGCGGCGCGCGCCTGGGCGGCCTGGGCCACCGGCGTGAAGATGGCGTCCCGCAGCTGCGGCGCCGCCGCCGAGAGCAGGCGGATGCCGGCCCAGCCGAGGGCCAGGCCGGCGAAGGCGGCGCCGACCTGCACGGCGGCGTCCTGCCCGGCCGCCAGGCGGTTGACGGCGGCCCCCAGCAGCAGCGGCGCCAGCACGCCGGCGACCTTCCCCGCCAGCGTCAGGCTCAGGGACGTGGTCAGCCGCCAGCGCAGCCCCGGCGCCTTCGAACGCAGCACCAGCCCGATCAGGTCGGCCAGGGCGGTGAAGGGCTTCACGCGGGTCGTGGGTTCGGGCGAGGGCGGACGGGCCTCGCGGACGGCGAAGGCCCGCATCAGCCGCGCCGGTCGGTCAGCAGGGTCGTCTGCACGCCCCCGCCGGGGGTGCGCCAGTCGATCCGCCAGTTCCCGCCGACAGGCGTGGCGCGGAAGACCGCCTCGCCGAGCGGATCGGCGCGGCGGGTGGCGACGGTGACGGCGTCCTCGCCCCCCTCGCCGGCCACCTCGAACTCGTGCTCGCCCTGCGGCAACGGTCGCATGAGAACGAGCGCGAAGCGTCCCGCCTCCGAGACCGTGACTGTGCCCCCGGCGTTGCGGTCGATACGCAGGCCCAGGTCCGCGCCGGCCGTGCCGACGCCGGACACCACCGCCCCGCCGTCGCCGTCGAAGTCGATGGCCAGAATACGCGGCCGGCGCGAGGCGGTCGCCAGCACCCTGGCCCCGCCGCCCGAGCGCAACTCCGCTGCCCGGCCGTCCGGCGTCAGCACCAGATAGCCCTCGGCGTTCACCTTGCGCTGCCCGTCGAGCATGAACAGGCCATAGAGCGCCACGGCGTCCGGCGTGGGCGCCACGACGCTCCAGCGCCCCTGGTCGTCGGCGGCCGTCGACAGGGTCTCGCCCGTCGGCGTGCCCAGCATGACCCTGGCGCCGGCCACGGCCTGGCCTGAGAGCCGCATGCCCCCGGCCGCCGCGACCGCCTCTGTCACGGCCGGAGCGGCCAGGTAGCGAGTCTCGGCCACCGGCGCGGCCTTGGGCTGGGCGGCCTTCCACGGCGGCTGCCGGCTTTCGCCGCAGGCCGAGAGCAACAGGGCCGGGACAAGCCCCGACAAGGCGACCGCGCGAAACGACACGACTCTTGAAACCCTTCCGTCAAAATCCGATGATGAACACATCGTACTGCCACGGCGCGCCCGCAAGCGCGCCTTTTTCATCCCCGGAGATCGCCAGGACATGACCAACCCGCCCGGACGCCTGGATTCGGTCTGCGTCTACTGCGGTTCGTCCAACGACGCCGACCCCGCCTTCCTGCAGGCGGCGTATGACATCGGCGGCGACATCGCCCGCGCCGGCCTCAAGTTCGTCTACGGCGGCGGCGGCGTCGGCCTTATGGGGGCCTCGGCCCGGGGGGCCCATGACGCCAGGGGCAAGGTGCTGGGAATCATCCCCGAGTTCCTGAAGGGACGCGAGCAGCCGTTCGACGACGTAGAGACCATCGTCGTGCAGTCGATGCACGAGCGGAAGATGATGCTGTTCGAGGAATCGGACGGCTTCATCGTCCTGCCCGGCGGTATCGGCACGCTGGAGGAGATCGTCGAGCTGCTCTCCTGGCAGCGGCTGGGCCTGCACGACAAGCCGGTGATCTTCTACAACCCGCGCGGCTTCTGGGACGCGCTGTTCGAGATGTTTGACCACACGATCCGCGAGAAGCTGTCGCCGCCCGACTTCGCCAACGCCTGGCGGTCGGTCGAACGGCCGGAGGACGTCGTTCCGGCGCTGCGGTCCATGGCGGTCGAGCGCGACGCCGACGCGGTGCATCCGGACACAGGGCGGCTGACCTAAGGCCGGCCGCCACCTCCTCGCCCGCCGGACAGCACGGCGGCGAGTTGCCCTACCCCCGCACCCTCGGCACCGCGTCGAGCCAGCGGGCGTAGGCGGTTTCGCGCTCGTGGCCGGCCGCGACCGGCGTCAGGGACTCCGCGTCCGGCCGGGCCGAGGCCGCCTCTTCCGGGGAGCTGAAGATCCCGGCGCCCAGACCGGCGAACAGCGCCGCGCCAAGGGCCGTGGTCTCGTGGTAGCTGGCCCGCTGCACCGGCAAGCCGGTCAGGTCGGCCAGCCGCTGGCTGAACCAGGCGCTTTTCGCCATCCCGCCGTCGATGCGCAGTTCGGCCCCGTCGTGGAAGGCGTGCGGCGCGTCGGCGCGCATGGCCTCGATAAGATCGCGGGTCTGCAGCGCACAGGCATCGAACGTCGCCGCCGCGATCTCGGCCCTGCCGCTGTCGCGGGTCAGGCCGAAGATGCCGCCCCGGGCGTCGGGGTCCCACCAGGGCGCGCCAAGGCCGGTGAAGGCCGGCACCAGCACCACGCCGTGGTCTGGCTTCGCCGTGCGGGCCAGCGCCTCGGCCCCCTGCGGCCCGCCGGCCAGGCCCAGCTCCTCGCCCAGCCACTGGATCGCCGCCCCGGCCACGAAGATCGAACCCTCCAGAGCGTAGGTGGTCTTGCCCCCCAGACGCGCCGCCACCGTGGTCAGCAGGCGCGAGCGGCTGATCGACTTCTTCGTTCCGGTGTTGAGCAGCATGAAACAGCCGGTGCCGTAGGTGGCCTTCATCTCGCCCGGCCGCACGCAGCCCTGGCCCATCAGCGCCGCCTGCTGGTCGCCGGCCACGCCCCGGATGGGCACGGGACGGCCGAGGATCCCCGCGTCGGTCTCGCCGTAGTCCCCGGCGCAATCGAGCACGGTCGGCAGCATCGCGGCCGGCACGTCGAACAGCTCCAGCATCTCGTCGGACCACTCCTGGCGGCCGATGTCGAACAGCAGGGTGCGCGAGGCGTTGGTGGCGTCGGTGGCGTGGACCTTGCCGCCGGTCAGCTTCCAGATCACCCAGCTGTCCATGGTGCCGGCCAGCAGCTCGCCCCGCTCCGCCTTTTGCCGGGCGCCCGGCGTCTCGCGCAGCAGCCAGGCGATCTTGGTGGCGGAGAAGTAGGGATCCAGCAGCAGGCCGGTGATCTCGGTCACCCGCTCCTCGCGACCGGCCTTCTTCATCCGCTCGCAGTCGTCGGCCGTGCGCCGGTCCTGCCAGACGATCGCCGGCGCGATGGGTCGGCCTGTGGCCTTGTCCCAGACCACCACCGTCTCGCGCTGGTTGGTGACGCCGATGGCGACCACGTCGGCGGAGCGGCCGCTCTTCTCGACCGCTTCGCGGAGCACGGCGGCGGCGGCGTTCCAGATCTCGTCCGCGTCGTGCTCGACCCAGCCGTCGGCGGGATAGCCCTGCCGCAGAGGCCGTCCGGCCTCGGCGAGGGCCTGGCCCTTTGTGTCGAACAGGATGGCCCGGGTGCTGGTCGTCCCCTGGTCAAGCGCCACGATCACCGGATCGCCCATGCGTTTCGACTCCCCACTGTGCTTAGGTCTGGTTTAAGCATGTTTTCACGGGGATGGCGCAGGCTGATGCTGCGCCCTATCCGGGGAAGCCGGGGACGTTCCGTGACCACCGCAATCGATCCTCACAGCCTGCTGATGCTCGCCCGGAGCCGCCACCCGGCCGATCGCGAGCGGCTGCTCGAGGACATGGTCGACTACTGCGGCCAGGCCGAGCTGGACGATCTGAACGCCCCGGCCATGCGGGAGATGATCGGCTCGCTGTTCATGACCCTGGTCGCCGAGGCCGAGCGGGACATCCGTCGCCGCCTGGCCGAGAAGATCGCCCCCGCGCCCTGGGCGCCCCAGGCGCTGATCAATGTGCTGGCGCTGGACGATATCGAGATCGCCGCGCCGGTGATCTCCGCCAGCCCGGTGCTGCAGGACCACGACCTGATCCGGCTGCTGGTCGAATCGACGCTGGACCATCAGATCGCCATCGCCCGCCGGGGCCGGCTGAGCTCGCCGGTGATCGAGGCCATCCTCAAGCAGGAGGAGCCGGCGGTGCTGACCGCCCTGGCCGGCAACGACACCGCTGACATCTCGCGCTCGGCGATGGAGAAGCTGGTCGACCATTCACGCCGGGTGGCCGCCATGCGCTCGCCGCTGGCCCGCCATCCGCGCCTGTCCTCGGACCTGGCCCAGCGGCTCTATCTGTGGGTCGGCCAGTCGCTGCGCTCGGCGCTGGTCGGCCGCTTCCGCCTCGATCCCGCCGCCCTCGACGCCGAGCTGGCCCTGGCGGTGCGCGAGGCCCACGCCGCGGTCGACGGCATGCCACCGATCCAGACGCGCCAGGAGGCCGAGCGCGAATCCATGGAGGCCCGGCTGGTCGAGAAGCTGGCCGAGGGCGGCCAGCTGAAGCCCAGCTACCTGCTGCGCGCGCTGCGGGAGCGTCGCCTCAGCCTGTTCGTGGCCGCCATCGCCCGCCTCGGCTGCTTCGAGCCTGACCACATTCGCCGGGCCATCAACAGCGAGCATCCCGAGCTGCTGGCCCTGGCCTGCGCCGCCATCGGCGTCGACCGCGGCGCCTTCCCGACCATCCTGGAGGCCGTCCGCGAGCTCAACAACGGCCGGCCCGGCGGCGGCGACGAGGGAATTCGACGGGCCGGCGGCGCTTTTGGCCACTTCAAGGCCGATATCGCTGGCATGGCGTTCCGTCAGGCCGTCAAATCGGTCTGATGTTCAAAGCCGAACCCTTCACCCGCCGCCTGACCTTCACCGCCAGCGACCGGCCCGAGGCCCAGCAGGCGCGCGAGCGGCTGGTCGAACGCTATGGCGACGCCGGCGCCGGCGCCCAGATCATCGTGGCGCTGGGCGGCGACGGCTTCATGCTGGAGACGTTGCACGCCACCCTGGGCGACCAGAAGCCGATCTACGGCATGAACCGTGGCTCGGTCGGCTTTCTGATGAACGAGTACAGCGAGGACGGCCTGCTGGAGCGGATCGCCGCGGCCGAGCGGGCGGTGATCCACCCGCTGGCCATGGTCGCGGTCGACAGCAAGCGCCGCAACCACCGCGCCCTCGCCATCAACGAGGTCTCGCTGCTGCGCCAGACGCGCCAGACCGCCAAGCTGCGCATCTCCATCGACGGCAAGGTGCGGATGACCGAACTGGTCTGCGACGGCGCCATGGTCGCCACCCCGGCCGGCTCCACGGCCTACAACCTGTCGGCCCACGGCCCGATCATCCCGATCGACGCCAAGGTCCTGGCCCTGACCCCGATCAGCGCCTTCCGGCCCCGGCGCTGGCGCGGCGCCCTGCTGTCGCACACCGCCCGCGTCACCTTCGAGGTGCTGGAGGCCGACAAGCGGCCGGTCAGCGCCGTGGCCGACAATGTCGAGGTGCGCGACGTGGTCGAGGTGCATGTCTCCGAAGACCGCTCGATCAGCCTGGCGATGATGTTCGACGCCGGCCGCAGCCTCGATGAGCGGGTCCTGACCGAACAGTTCAGCGGCTAGACGCCAGGGACGCCGGTCCAGACCCACCCGAAAGCGAAGCCTGCTGCGACTTCGGGTCGCAATCCGGAAAACGGCCGTCTCATTCGTTGTTAACAACAGTCCCGGTATCCTGTGGATGTAAACGCCACAGGAGGCGCGCGTGAGTGACAACCCGTCCGTTCAGGTGATCCAGACCCCGAACGTCCTGCGACTCAAGGTCGGGGGGCGATTCGGCGGCATCGACGCCGCCGCGATCGCCAAGGCGGAAGCCGCGCTCAAGAGCCTGTCGGGCAACTTCACCCAGTGGCTGAACGAAGAGCTGGCCAAGCTCGACGACGCCCGGGCCAGGGTGCACACAGACGGCCTGACGACCGAGACGGCGGAACTCCTCTATCTGCGCGCCCACGACCTGAAGGGCCTGGGCGCCACCTACGAGTTCCCGATCGTCACCCGCATCGCCGGCTCGCTGTGCAAGCTGATCGATGACGACGACAAGCGCCACAGCGCCCCGATGTTCCTGGTCGACGCCCATATCGACGCCATCAAGGCCGCCGTCCGCGCCGACATCCGCGACGACAGCCACCCGGTCGGCCGCAAACTGGCCGAGGAACTGGAAGAGCGGGTCCGGGCGTTCGCGGCCTGAGCGACCCGATCAAGCCCTGATATTGCTCATCGGCTCTTCAATGGCCCCGTAGCCCGCGTCCGGCGGGATCACCAGCACCGCGCCGCTCTCGCGGCGCTCGACGACCGGCAGCACCGGCACCAGGGTCCGCGCGGACGCCTGGGCGATGGCGTCGCTGGCGCTCTTCGCCTCGGCCAGCAGTTTGAGGTTCATGCGGGTGGGGAAGATGATCGTCCGCTCGCGGGCCTGCTCCAGCCGCAGCGCCTCGGACGGCGCGATCCACTCGGCCTCGACCGTTTCCCAGCCGTCGCAGACGGCCAGCTGCTCGCCGGTGGCCCGCACGACATAGAACCAGGTGTCGAACCGCTTGGGCATCATGTCCGGCGTGATCCAGCGGGCGAAGGTCTCCAGCGCGCCCAGGTCGAGCCTGACCTCAAGCTCCCGCACCAGATCAAGGAACGGCCGTTCGTCCTTCGCGACGGCTTCACGGGCCGCGGCGGCGCGCTCGTCGCCGCAGAAAGGCCTGCCCTGGTGGTCGGCGGCGATGATGATCGCGGCTTCCTCATAGGCCTCGCGAATGGCTGCGATGCGCAGCGGGCGTTCGGCGGGGTGGACGCCCTCCCAGCCGGTGACGTGGGCGGCCCAGGCCTCGTCATGGTCGCCGGCGTGGGTCTTGCCGCCCGGGAACACCAGGGCCCCGGAGGCGAAGTCGATCTGGTGGTGCCGCTTGACCATCAGGACCTCGAAGGTCGGGTCGTCGCGGACCAGCATGATGGTGGCGGCGGGGCGGATCTGGACAGCGTCGGAGCTCATGGACGCAGGATCGGACTCAAACGCCTGTTCGGCAAGGCTCACGCAACGTCAGCGGCCGTCCGGCTCTCGCGCGAGATGCGGTCCATGCGGTCGAGCAGATAGTCGACGTCGTCCCGGGAGGCGTTCTGGGGCTGGGTCAGGAACCGTTGCAGCATCCGCTCCTGGAAGCGTTCCCTGTCGCGCAGGCCGCCGTCGAACTCCATCGAGTGCCAGGTGTCGACGCCGGCCCTGAAGGCGGCGAACAGTCGCGTCGGCAGTCCGGCCCGCTCGTAGATGGCGCGCAGGCCCAGCGGGCCGGCATCGTGGATCATCAGCCAGGTGCGATGGTGCGGCACGCCGGAGAGTTCGGCGAGGCCGCACTCGAAGAAGGTCATGTGCCCGTGCGCCAGCACCCGCAGCAGCAGCGACGGCGTCAGACGGCCGGCCTTGTTCAGATGACCGGCGAAGGCCTTGGGATCGGCGGCGCGGCCGGCCTGGTCGACCAGATCGATGGTTGCGCGCTCCCTGGCGCCCATCGCGATCTGCAGCGCCACTTCCGGCGACAGGGCGTGGTGGCTGAGCAGGTGTTCGCGGACCTGCTCGCTGACCAGGTCGATCAGCCGCTCGGTGACCGACAGCGGCAGGACGTTGCGGTAGGCGACGGCGGCCAGCACGCGCTCGGACTTCTCGAACCGTTCTATGGCCTTCTGCAGGCCGCGCTCGGAGAAGGTGGCGTTGTCGTTGGCGCAGGCCGCCTCGACGGCGCTCTCGCTGCCCAGCTCGACCAGGGCGCTGGTGACCTTTTCCGACAGCTGCGGGCGCTTGGCGATGGCCACCTGCCGCACCGGGCCGCCCAGCCGCACGATCTCGGCCAGATCATCGTCGGTGAACACCGGCGAGAAGCTAAGCACCGGCAGGGAGATCGACTCGACGTCCCGCGCCAGCCGCATGGCGACATCGTGGGGCAGGACGTCGGAATTCTTCAGCGTCACGGCCAGGGCGCGACGGACCAGCTCGGCGGCGTCGGCGGCCATGACCCGCAGGATTTCCTGGGCCTGGACGCGCTCCTCGTCGTCGAGCGATCCCTTGTCGATGATCCGGCAGAGTTTGTGCGCGGCCACCGCGCGCTCGTCCGCCGTCGCCCCCTTGAGCAGGGTGCGAAGATCAACGTCCGTCAATGCGGCCCGCGTAACGCTCATGCCCAAACAGCCCCTACCTGTAGCGACGCAGCTTCCATCATGAGTCGTTAGCCTTAACGAAGACTGACCGGCGGTTAACGCTGTCGCGTAACGGCCTGCAAACCCGGGCGCCCTACCTTTCTGCCGCCAACGAAGGGTTCCAGACAGTGTTCGCATTCCTCGCGCCCGCCGCGCGTTCGACCCGCGGCGGCGAGCCCGTCACACTCCAGTCGCTGGAGGCCCAGCGGGGCCTGCTGCCCTACGCCCTGGCCTTCTTCGCCGTCAGCCTGCCGATCTATGTCTGGGCCGGATCGTTCGCGACCAACAGCGTCTGGATGACGGCGACCTTCGCGGTGTTCGCCATCAACTGGGGCGCCTTCTACTTCGTGCTCGACTGGCTGCGCAGCGACGCCGCCGCCGACGTGGCGCGGCGACTGCGCGTGCAGGTGCTTTGCGGCCTCCTCTGGTCGGGGACCTGCGCGCAGATCGCCGCCTTCGCGGACGGGGCCGGGCCGGTGCGGGAAGCGCTGCTGATGATCGCCGTAGCGGGTGCGGTGGCCTGCTTCTTCTTCACCGCCCCTGTCCTGCCGGCCCTTCTGATCGTCGGCCCCGCCGCCGCCGCCGGCCCTCTGATCGCCCTCTTCCGCAACACCGACAGCCGGCCCGAAGCCGCCCTCGCCTGGGGCGCGGTCGCATTGACCATGGCCCTGTGCCTGATCCTCAACCGCCTGCTGCGCGGCCAGTTCGCCATGGCCGCCGAACGCGAGGCGCTGATCGCCGAGCGGGCCTCCTCCCTGGAGAAGGCCGAGAAGCTGGCCCGGTCCAAGTCCGACATTGTCTCGACCCTGAGCCACGAGATCCGCAACGGCCTGACCGGCGTCACCCATGTGCTGGCCGCCGCCGTCGGCCAGGGCGGCCGGGCCGCGCCATCGCGCGAGCAGCTGGCCGCCGCGCTGGACGCGGCCAACGATCTCGTCTCGGTGCTCAACGCCACGCTGGACTCCGAGACCGCCGAGGCCGGCCGCCTGAACCTGGAGCGTGAACCCTTCGACCCGGTCCGCCTGACACGCGACCTTGTGCTGCTGAACCGGCCGCACGCGGCGGTGAAGGGCGTGGAGCTGGTCTTCCATGTCGATCCGGCGCTGGAGAACTCCCGCCAGGGCGCCGTTGTCGCCGACGTCACCCGGGCCCGTCAGGTGCTGTCCAACCTGATCGGCAACGCCGTCAAGTACACCCTGCGCGGCCGCATCGAGGCCCGGATCGAGCTGCGGGACGGCGACCGCATCGCCATCGCCGTGGCCGACACGGGTCCGGGACTGTCGGTGGACGAGCTGGAGCAGGCTTTCGAGCCCTTCCGCCGCATCGAGCGCACCGGCGCGGGCATCCCCGGCGCCGGCCTGGGCCTGTCGCTGGCGCGACGGCTGGCCGCGCTGATGGACGGCTCCCTCGTGGGGCAGAGCGCGCTGGGCGTGGGGAGCTGCTTCACCCTGACCCTGCCCTGGACAGCCGACGCCGAGATCAGCAACGCCGACGAGGCGGAGGCGGCCCTGCTCGCCCCCACCAGCGCCGCCCGCCCCTTGCGTGTGCTGGTGGCCGAGGACGACGCCCTGAACGCCGCCATGCTGCGCGCCATTCTCGAACAGCTCGGCCACCAGGTCGTCCACGCCCACAACGGTCGGCGGGCGCTGGAGCTGGCGCGGCTGGCGGATTTCGACCTGCTGATGCTGGACGGCCGCATGCCGCACATGGACGGCCCCCAGACCATGGCCGCCGTCCGGGCGCTGGACGGGCCGATCTCCGTCGTGCCGATCATCGCGATGATCGGCGGCGACGCCGATGAGGCGCGGCAATGTCTGGACGCCGGCGCCGACACGGTCCTGCGCAAGCCGGTCACCGTCGCGGGAGTCGCCCGCGCCGTCGCCGACGCCGCCGCCCGGGCGCGGCCCGAGACCGCCGGCGCCCGTTCCGCCGCGTAAGACCCTTTCGCCCCTCCTGCCGCCCGGCCATGATGCCCGCCACAGAACAGCGGGAAGGATCAAGGCGTGCTGCAGGGCCTGAAAGTCGTCGAACTGGCTACCTACATCGCCGCCCCCGGGGCCGGCGGGATCATGGCCGACTGGGGCGCGGACGTGGTCAAGATCGAGCCGCCGCGCGGCGACCCGATGCGCAGGTTCTTCGATGGCATCACCGTGGGCGAACACGGCAACCCGGTCTTCGAACTGGACAATCGCGGCAAGCGCGGCGTGGTCTTCGACGTGGGCAATCCCGAGGGCCGGGAAGCGGCGCTGAAGCTGATCGCCGGCGCGGACGTCTTCCTGACCAACGTGCGGCCGGGCGCCCTGAAGCGGGCCGGACTGGACTGGGAGACGCTGCACGCGGCCAACCCCCGCCTCGTCTACTGCAGCCTGACCGGCTACGGCTTGCAGGGGCCGGACGCCGACCGGGCCGGCATGGACGTCGCCGCCTTCTGGTCGCGGGCCGGAGTCGGCGCCCTGACCGCGCCCAAGGGCGTCGAGCCCTTCCCGATCCGCACCGCCATGGGCGACCACATCACCTCGCTGGCGACGGTCTCGGCCATCCTGGCGGCGGTCTACGAGCGCAACACCACCGGCGTCGGGCGCCTGGTCGAGACCTCGCTGCTGCGCACCGGCGTCTATTCGATCAGTTCCGACATGGCGATCCAGTTGCGGTTCGGGAAGCTGGCTTCGACCCGGCCGCGCCACCAGGCGGTGCAGCCGCTCGCCAACTTCTTCAAGACCGCCGATGACCGCTGGATCTGCCTTCTGGTCCGCACCGGCGACACCGACTGGCCGCAGATCGCCGCCGCCGTCGGCCATCCGGAGATGGTCGAGGACCCGCGCTTCGCCACCGGCCGGGCCCGCCGCCAGAACACCGAGGCGCTGGTCACCATCATGGACGAGGCCTTCGCCGCCATGACCTACGAGGAAGCCGCGGCCCGGCTGGACGCAGAGGACGTTACCTGGGCTCCCTATCAGCTGCCGCGCGACCTGGTGGACGATCCCCAGGCCGAGGCGGCCGGCTGTTTCGTGGATACACCGGATGGCGCGGGCGGCAGCCGCCGGGCGCCGGCCTCGCCGGCCCGGTTCGAAGGCTACAATGACACGCCCAGGGGGCCCGCTCCCGACCTCGGCCAGCACACGGCGCAGGTGCTGGCGGAACTCGGCTACAGCGAAGACGCCATCGCCGGCCTGACCGCCTCGGGTGCGGTCCGGTGATCGTCAGGGTCTAGCGGCCGTCCTTGCGGGCGTCAGACAGGACCCGGAGCATCTCCGCGGTCAGCAGCGAGGAGCCGAGGCTTCTCGAGCCGGTCGAGCCGGATCCGGAGCCGGCGTCCAGTCCCTGAGGCCCCCGCAGGATGAACTCGACCAGCGCGTCCTGCTGCTGGCGGGCGGTCTGGTCAGCGCGCCGGGCCGAGGCGTACTCGACAAAGCCCGGATCCGGCATCGGCGGCCGGGGAGGCGCCGCCCCGCCGCTCCCCGTGGTGCGGGTCAGGTTGTTGTAGACCTCGGCGACGGTTCGACTTTGGCCATCCCGGTAGAAGATCGAGCGGTTGGCGCCCGCCGCCTCGGGGAAATAGGCCGCGGCCGAGGCGCCGGGATTGGTCTGCACCGCCTGGATCAGGCGCGCGGCGCCCTGCGGTCCCAGGAAGTGCGCGGCATAGAGCTCGCCGGCCGTCGGCTGGCGACCGATACGGCCGGACAGGTAGGCGGCGTTGTCGGAGGTCATCTCCCCGACCATCAGCGAGGCGGCGTGCGGATCGAACCGCAGATTCATCACCGCCTCGCGCGCCTCCGCGCCATTGACGCGATAGCGGCCGTCGCGCCCCTGCACGATCAGGTCGGAATAGCGGGCGTAACCGTACTTGGCGCCGTGCTTCTTCAGCGTGGACAGCCAAGTCTGTTCGACGAACTGGAACAGGCCCGCCGCCGACGAGGTCTGGGCCTTGGCGCGCGGGTTGTAGCCGCTCTCGCGGTTGGCGGTGCGCATCAGAAACGAGAAATCCACGCCGGTCGCCTGCGACGCGCGCTGGATGGCCGCTTCGACGACCCCACGGATTCCTTCAACCGCCATGCCTGTAGGTCGCCCTTTATGGTTAAGGCGCGATTAACCCTGCCCCGCTGCAAAACGAACGTTCGATGTAATTGCTTCGCAAATACACAAATCCCGTTGCCGGATTCCAGGATCGGGAGGACGCTCGTGTCAGTCATAACAAGACCCAAGGGAGGGTCGCCATGGTTGCTCACGTCGCCTCGTCACCATTCGATGGAGGGCGTCGTCGTCGACCGCTCTCCCCGGCCACGGCCATCGCGCTGGGCCTCTCGATCGCCGTGCATGTCTCGATCGGCGCCTACATGGCCTACAAGCAGTTCGCGATCCCGGCCGCTGACCCCTACGTCGAGCCGGACACCGTGCCGCCGATCATCATCGAGCAGGAGCGCAGGAAGATCGTGATCCCGGAGGAACAGGAGGTCCGCAAGGCGCAGATCCCCTTGCACGATCCGGTCGACCGCTACCAAACGCAGGTGGAGCCGCTGACCGCGACCCCGTCCGACGCGCCGGTGGTTCCCGGGGTCGAACCCATCACCACGCTCAATCCCGGGCCGCTGACCACGACCGGCGTGATCGAACCGGAACTGGCGCCGGTGATAACCCGTCCCGACTGGATCAGGATGCCCGGCGCCAAGGAATTTGAGCGCTACTTCCCGACGCGGGCGTCCACCCTGGGCGTCAGCGGGTCGGCGACCCTCGCCTGCCTGGTCGCCGCCAACGGCACGGTCGGCAGCTGCGAGGTCGTGAAGGAAGATCCTGGAAACATGGGCTTCGGCAGAGCCGCGCTCAAGCTCGCGCCCTTTTTCCGCATGAAGCCGCAGATGGTCGACGGCAAGCCGGTGGACGGCGCGGTGGTGAAGATTCCCATCCGCTTCGAGGCGGCCGACAGCGCAGGCTGACGCAGGCCGGGGACATGCCGCTCAGGGCCTGTCCCCTCCTCGCCTCAGTAACTCTTCGGCAGGCCCAGCACCTTCTCGCCGATGAAGTTGAGGATCATCTCGCGGCTGACCGGGGCGATGCGGGCGATCATGGCTTCGCGCAGGTAGCGCTCGACGTCGTACTCCCTGGCATAGCCCATGCCGCCGTGGGCCAGGACGGCGGACTCGCAGGCCCGGAAGCCCGCCTCGCCGCCCAGGTACTTGGCGGCGTTGGCCTCGGCCCCGCACTCGCGGCCCGCGTCGAACAGGGCGGCGGCCTTGAAGCCCAGCAGGTTGGCGGCCTCGAGCTCGGCCCAGGCCCTGGCGAGCGGGTGCTGTACGCCCTGGTTCTGGCCGATGGGCCGGCCGAACACGACCCGCTCGTTGGCGTAGGCGGCGGCCTTGCGCAGCGCCGCCCGGCCGAGGCCCACGGCCTCGAGGCCGAACAGGGTGCGCTCGGGGTTCAGGCCGGCCAGCAGGTAGTGGAAGCCCTTGCCTTCCTCGCCGACCAGATCCTCGGCCGGGACCTGCAGATCCTCGATGAAAAGCATATTACATTCAACGGCTTTGCGCCCCATCTTCGGGATCGGCTTGGCGTCGATCCGGGCGCGGTCGAAGTCGGTGTAGAACAGGGACAGGCCCTGCATGGGCTTGGCGACCTGGTCCTTCGGCGTCGTGCGGGCGATGATAAGGATCTTGTTGGCCCGCTGGGCCATGGTCGTCCAGATCTTGCGGCCGGTGATGCGGTAGCCGTTGCCGTGCTTCTCGGCCCGGGTCTCGAGACTGGAGGTGTCCAGCCCGCTGTTGGGCTCGGTGACCGCGAAACAGGCCTTGTCCTCGCCGGCGATGATGCGCGGCAGGTGGCGCCGCTTCTGCTCGTCCGTGCCGAACTTCACCACCGGCATCAGGCCGAAGATGTTGAGGTGGATGGCGCTGGCGCCTGAAAAGCCGGCCCCGGACTCGGCCACCACCTGCATCACGTGGCAGGCCTCGGTCAGACCCAGGCCCGCGCCGCCGAACGCCTCAGGCATGGCCACGCCCAGCCAGCCGCCGGCCGCCATGGCGGCGGCGAAGGCCTCGGGAAAGTCGCCGGTCTCATCGGTCTTGCGCCAGTACTCATCGTCGAAGTCGGCGCAGATGCGGCCCACGGCCTCGCGAATGGCTTCCTGTTCGTCGGTCGGCCAGAATGTGGACATGCGCTATCCCTGTTGTCTGTCAAACCTGCGCGGGTCGAGCCGCGCGGCGAAGGGTCCCGGATCGTCGCCCGCGACATAGGCCGCGACGACCTGTGCGACAAGCGGCGCCAGCAGCCAGCCGTTGCGTCGCGCGCCGACCGCCAGCAGCACATCGGGCGTCACGCTTGGACCCACCATCGGCAGGCCGTCGGGCGTCGCCGCCCGGATGCCGGTCTCGGCGCGCGCCTCGAGCTCGGCCAGCTCGGGAAAAAGGGCTTCGGCGGCCGCGCGCAGCGCCGCGACCCTCGCGGCATCGATGGTCCGGTCGTCTACGCGCCGCTCCATGGTCGCCCCGACGATGGCCCCGGACGGGTCAGGCACGATGTAGATCCCGTCGCCCCGGATCACCGGCCCGATGTCCGGCCCGCCCGACAGACGCAGGATGTGGCCCTTGATGGGCTCAAGCAGAGCCAGCTCGGCCGCCAGGCCGCGCCGCTCCGCCCCGGTGGCCAGCACCAGAAGCGCGCCGTCGGCGGGCGCTTCAGCGCGGGTCTGCTCGAACCGGACGCCGGCCGCTTCGGCCGCCGAGCGCAGGGCCGCAAGCGCCATGCGTGGCGACAGCCGCCAGTCCTCCCGCGTATAGACCCGGTCGCCGTAGACCCCGGCCTCGATGCCCAGCGCCTTCAGCCGCGCCGCCACCGCGCCGATGTGCTCGCCGTAGTAGGCCGCGCCGGAGCGATCCAGCGAGATGCCGACGCGCTCCGCCAGCTCGGGCCACAGGTCGCGCGCCGCCAGCAGCAGGTCGCCGTGATCAGCCGATGCCGCGTCCAGGGCCGTTTCGAAGGCCGGCGCCAGCATGCCGGCCGCCACGCCCGAAGCGTTGTCGCCGGGCGCCGCGGGGTCGAGCAGCGAAACCTCGGCGCCGCCCCGCGCCAGCTCCAGCGCGATGCAAAGGCCGAGCGCCCCCGCGCCCGCCACCGTCACCTTCGCGCCCGTCAGTCTCGCCATGCCCCGCAATCGGCGACGGGAGGCGGGCGCGTCAAGCGCCGGAGCACGGAACTTCCACCGGGCGCGGCGATTTTCTCCGCGACTGGAGACCTGAAATGGCCGCCACCGAAGCCTTGGCGCCGGCGCTTCCGCCGGCCCTCGACAAACTGACCCGCTCCGTGCTCCAGGCTGCCTGCGACCGCGACCTTGCGATCGCGACGGCCGAAAGCTGCACGGGCGGGCTGCTCGCCTCGTTGCTGACTGACGTCCCCGGCTGTTCGCACGCCTTCGACCGGGGCTTCGTCGTCTACACCGAAGAGGCCAAGCGGGAGTTGCTGGGTGTTCCGGCGCGGCTTCTGGAGGCGCATGGCGCGGTCTCGGCCGCGGCGGCCCGGGCCATGGCCGAGTGCGCTCTCGCCCGTTCGAAAGCGCAGATCGCGGTCTCGGTGACCGGATACGCGGAAAGCCCGCCCGGGTGCGAAGGCCAGGCGGGACTGGTCTACCTGGCCTGCGCGCGCCTCGGAGCGCCGACCGCGCTACGTCGCGAGCGGTTCGGCGATGTCGGCAGAGCGGAGGTGCGGCTCGCCTGCCTGTGGTCGGCGCTGGAGATGTTGCAGGAGGCGGTCGATTAGGGCCGCCAGACCACGCCGATCCGCAGCGTTCGCGGCTGGTCGTAGCTTTCGATGCCGTCGAAGGTCTGGGCGGTCTCGACGGCGGCGTCGGCGATGTTCTCGGCGGACAGGTAGAGGGCGACAGCCGGCGTCAGCCGCCAGTCGGCGCGCAGGTCGGCCGAGGTCGCCGCCGACAGGGTGCGGGTGTTGAGATCGTCATCGAAGCGTTCACCCTCGTGCCGAACGGCCAGCCGCAGGGTCAGAGGCGCGATTGGCGTCCAGACGGCTTCGGCGCTGATCGCCAACTGCGGCGTCTGGGCCGGACGCAGGCCGGTCAGCTGCGCAGCGGCCGAACCGCCGTCGACTTCGGCCCGGGTCCAGGCTCCGGAGAGCTTCAGCCGCAACCGGTCGCTGACCGTCCAGCCGAGATCGGCCTCCAGGCCCCAGGCGTCGATGTCGCCGGCGTTCCGGCGCTGGCGCAGCACGCCGCCCGCCGGGACGAAGCCGGCGACCGGGAAAGTCCCCGGACCGACGCCGACCGTGACATTGGTCACCGCCCCTTCGAGCCGGTTGGCGAACAGGGTGGCGGACCAGTCGACCGTCCCCTCCCCGCCCACACCGAACTCGAGGCCGTAGAGGACTTCGGGCTCGAGGCCGGCGTTGGCCTCGGTGATGTCGTTGCCGACGCGGAACGGCCGATGCAGTTCGTTCAGCGTCGGCGGCCGGAAGCCGGCGTAGGCGGCGGCGCGCAGGAAGCCGTCGCCCAGGTCGCGACGCACGCCGGCGCGGGCGGTCGGCTGCCAGCCGTCGGCGTCGTCGGGGTTGAGGTCCAGGGTAGTGGCCGAGGTCGACAGATCACGTTCGACCCGCTCGCCGTCGAAGCTGGCCCAGCGATCCAGCCGGACCCCGCCGGTCAGCAGCCAGTCGCCGCTGACGCGCCAGGCCTCGCCGTAGACGCCGGCGACATACTGCGACCCTCCGGCCACCCGTCCCCGGGTGAAGGCGCCCGCCATGTAGCGGAAGCGCTCGCGGGTCTCGCCGTCGGCATAGCGGACATCGGCGCCCAGTTCCCAGCCGCCATCGCCGGTGCTGTGTCGCAGCGCGGCGTTGAAGCCCAGGCCGATGGCCGGGGTGCCGAACTGCTCGGCCGCCGGGGTTGTGAAGGTGCGGCCGGCGCCGACGGCGGCGGAGCTGTTCTCGAAATCGCTGACCTTCGCCCAGGCCTGCAGCCGCCACTCGTTGCCGATGCCGGGCGAGGCGCCGGTCAGGGTGGCGGAGGCGGAGACGCCCGTGGCGCTGGAGCTGGCGCCGACGAGGCCGCTCTCCCGCGCTTCGCGATAGCCGGCCAGCCGCAGCGACAGGTCGCCGCCCGACCACTCCGGCGACCAGCGGAGCGCCAGGCTGGACGCCTCGAAGGCCAATGGCGCGTCGGCCGCCCCGCGCCCGGCGCCGACCGGGATCCAGCCGTCGCTGGTCTGGGCCGCGCCGACGACCATCAGGTCGCCCGCCGCGAAGGCAAGGCTACCGCCGGCGAGGCCGCGCTCGCCGGCAAACAGTTCGTACTCACCGCCGGGCGAGACGCGGGTGCGTTCGGCCAGCTGGATGGTCCCGGTCAGGGCGCCGGCGCCGTAGGGGCCCGCCCCCGCGCCGCGCACGACCAGCGCCCCCTCGATGCCGGCCGGCGGCAGGCCGGACCACAGCACCCAGCCGCCGAACGGATCGTTCTGCGGCACGCCGTCCAGGGTGACCAGCGCCCGGCCCGCGCCGGAGCCGGCGATGGCGCGGACGGTCATCCCCTGGGTCGTCGGGTTGGAGGCGACACTGGAGGTGCGGCGGAACAGCTGCACGCCGGGGACCAGGGTCAGGGCCTCGTCCACCCGCGAGGACGCCGTCACCATCCCGCCGTCGACCGTCACCACGGCGAAGGCGGCGTCGGTCGGCGCCGGAGGCAGGCGCGCCGCCTCGACCACGACGGCTTCGACAGTGGGCGGTGGCGGCGAGACGTCGGTGAACAGGAGCATGCCTCTCGTCTACTTCGCCGGCTTCGCCGCCGCCATCCTCGCCTTCTGCGCCGTGGCCAGGGAGAGCACGTACTGGCGCACCTCCTCGGCCTGGCCGGCGGTCACGTACTGCTTGAACGAGACCATGCCGTTTTCGATCCGGTCGCCGTCGATGACCACGCCCTTCCAGACCGCCGCGTCCGTCGTCACCGGCGAGAAGCGCAGGTCGGGGATCGAGAAGTCCGACACCGCGCTCGCGCCGTGGCAGACCGAGCAGTAGTTGGCGAAGGTCAGGTTGCCGGCCGCGATCTGCTGCGGCGTGGCGGTGACGGGCGGCAGGTCCGGGAACTCGCGGGTCGAGACCGGCCGCGGCGGCAGGGTCTTCTTGCCGCCGAGCTTGAAGACCAGCAGGCGACGCGGACCTTCCGAGCGCGGATCGACGCCGGCCCCGGCCGTCAGGGCGAAGCCGCCGCCCCAGCCGGCCATCAGGGCGACGTACTGCTCGCCGTCGATCTCATAGGTCATCGAGGGCGCGACGACGCCGGTCTGGGTGTCGAAGGACCACAGCTTGCCGCCGGTCGCCGCGTCATAGGCGGCGAATTCACCCGTCGCCGAGCCCTGGAAGACCAGGCCGCCGGCCGTGGTCAGCACGCCGCCGTTCCAGGGGCCGCCGTGCGGCACGGACCACTTCTCGGTCTGGGTCACCGGGTCCCAGGCGATCAGCCGGCCCTTAAGGCTGGAGCGGATGGCCTTGAGGCCCGCCTCATCGTCCGGCAGGCCAGCGATCAGCACGTCAATGCCGACGTTCCAGACGCCCGGCTGGTAGCGGAAGTTGGCGTTGGCCCCGCCCGGCTGCATGTAGGGGAACGGGATCTCCTGGGCGGGGATGTAGACGAGGCCGGTACCGGGGTTGAACGCCATCGGTTGCCAGTTGTGGCCGCCCAGCGGGCCGGGCATGCCGAGATTCATCCCTGCTCCGTAGCGCGCGTTGGGCGTCTCGATCGGCCGGCCGGTCGCCATGTCGACGCCGGTGGTCCAGGTCTGGGGCACATAGTTCTTCGCCGAGATCAGTTTCCCGGTGGCCCGATCGAGCACATAGAAGAAGCCGTTCTTCGGGGCCTGCATCAGCACCTTGCGCGGCTGCCCGGCGATGGTGATGTCGGCCAGGATGATGTGCTGGGTGGCGGTGTAGTCCCAGCTTTCGCCGGGCGTGGTCTGGTAGTGCCAGACATACGCGCCGGTGTCGGGCTTGAGCGCCACGATCGAGGACAGGAACAGATTGTCGCCGCCGCCGGGCGAGCGGATGTCGCGGTTCCACGGCGAGCCATTGCCCACGCCGATGTAGAGCAGGTCCATGTCCGGGTCGTAGGCCATGGAATCCCAGACCGTGCCGCCGGCGCCGGTCTTCCAGAACTCGCCGTTCCAGGTCGGCCGGGCGAGCTTCATGGCTTCGTCGGAGGCCGCGCCGTCTGTCGGCTGCTCGCCGGGCACGGTGTAGAAGCGCCACAGCATCTTGCCGCTCTTCGCGTCATAGGCCGACAGGTAGCCGCGCACGCCCAGCTCGGCGCCGCCGTTGCCGATCAGCACCTTGCCCTTCACGATCCGGGGCGCTCCGGTGATGGTGTAGGGCTTGCTCTGGTCGACGGTGACGACCTCCCAGACCTTCTTGCCGGTCTTGGCGTCGAGCGAGATCAGGCGGCCGTCCAGAGCGCCGAAATAAACCCTGCCCTCCCACAGTGCGACGCCGCGATTGACGCTGTCGCAGCAGGCCTTCACGCCCGTCTTGCGGGGCACCTGCGGGTCATGTTCCCACAGCAGCTTGCCGGTCTTCGCTTCGAAGGCCCGGACGATCGACCAGGACGAGGTCGTGTACATGACCCCGTCGGCGACCAGCGGCGTCGCCTCGATGCCGCGGTTCTCGGGCAGGTCGTAGCTCCAGGCCAGGCCAAGATCCTTGACCGTCGTCTTGCTGATCTGCGTCAGCGGGCTGAAGCGTTGCTCGCCGTAGGTGCGGCCGTGGGTCAGCCATTCGCCCGGCGTATCGTCGGCGGCGGCGATGCGCTTGCCGTCTACGTCAGCCGTGCCGCTTCCGCAGCCGGCAAGCAGGGTCGCGGCCGCAAGTGCGGCCGCCAGGGCGATGCGCCTCATCCGTCGTCTCCTCATCGCACCGCGTCTGTCGCGCGGAGTCGCAGCGAGTATGCGAACGCTCCGTCAGGTCATGCAAGCCGTCGCCGCAGCCGGACCAGCATCGGCCGCTCGATCAACAGGTAGCTCGCCAGCCCGCCCAGGATGGCGACCGCCATGGCCAGCGGCACGAACAGCGGCGGGTTCCAGGCGCCGATGGTCATGGCCAGGGCGCCGATGGTCAGGGTGTGGGTCAGGTAGATCGAGTAGGAGGCGTCGCCCAGCAGGCCCAGCCAGCGCCAGGCGGGCCAGCCGCCATCCGACTCGACGCTGACCGCGCCGGCCACCACCAGCACGGCCGGCAAGCCCCAGATCATCGGCCGCCACAGATCCGGATCGATCGCCGACAGCCACAGCAGCAGAAACAGGGTCAGGCCCAGGCCCAGCAGCAGCCACCCTATGGCCCGCTCCGGCAGCAGCCGCTCCTGCGCCAGCCGCGCCAGCCAGACGCCGGCCAGGAACTGCAGGAACATCGGGTTCAGCAGCATGACGTAGCCCGGCGGCCAGGCGAAGCCGGCGATCGACAGCAGGAGCAGCGCCATGGTCAGGGCGGCGATCCGCCGGCGCACCGGCAGGATCAGGCAGCTGGCGAAAACGAGGTAGAAGACCGCCTCGTAATTCAGGGTCCAGCCTGGCGGCAGCACCGGGAACGGCTGGCCGTCCGGGTTCATGTGCTGGATGAAGGCCAGCGACAGCAGCACGTGGTCGGCGCGCGGCTCGACCTCCGGAAAACGCTGCGGGAACGCCAGCGCGCCGGCGACCAGCGCCAGGGTGACCAGCCAGTAGAGCGGCGCCACCCGGATGACGCGGCGCCGGAGGAAGGCCAGCGGCGTCGGGTCCCGACCGGCGGTGACCGTCCACATGACAAAGCCGCTGATCACGAAGAACAGGTCGACGCCCGCCGCCCCGATGCTGAAGTCGATCCGCGACCACTGGCAGGCATGGAACAGGGCGACCGACAGGGCCGCCATGGCCCGCAGATGCTGGATCGAGACCCATGGCCGATCCGTCGCGTCCATGGTCAGCCGCAGCCTCCGGGCATGGCGGCGACCCATCGCCGGAGCAGGTCGACCGCTTCGTCCTGCACGAGCGCCCTGCCCAGTTCGGGCATCATCGCGCCGGGATCGAGGGAGGCGGTGCGGTAGACGAGGATCGACTCATCGGGCTTGCCCGGATGGATCCCGTATCGGAAGCCGCCGGTCCCCTGTCCCGCCGCGATCGGGGGCTTGCACAGGCCGAGGCGCGGTCCCGACACGGCAGGCGTCAGGTACATCCCGGAGGTGTCGGCCGGCCCGGTCGGGCTGTGGCAGTGGGCGCAGTTGATGTCGAGCCAGGCCCGCGCCCGGGCGTCCAGCGGCTGCGCCTCGTCAAGCCAGTCAACCCCGCCGGGGCGCTGCGCGGGCGGGCCGCGCAGGTAGCCGATAGCCTCCAGCCGGGCGAGCTGGTTGAAGCCGGTCCCCGCCACCGCGACCTCGCGGTCCAGGTGGCGCGCCTTCAGGCCGATGGGCTGCAGCGCCTTGGCGGCGTGATCGGTCGCGTGGCAGCCGCTGCACTGGTTCACATTGGGGACCTGGTAGGTGAAGCGATCGCTGCGCCCGGCCCGGGCCAGGGTCAGGGCGATCGGCTGGCCCGTCCGCTTGAGCGTGGCCGTCCTCTGTTTCTCATCCCAGACGTAGGGCAGCGCGACCCAGCCGCCGGTCCGCCGCACGAGGATGCGGGTCTCGACCAGGCGGATCGTCGACAGGTCCAGACCCTCGCCTGTTTCCGAAAGCTTCAGCCCGTCGGCCGGCGACACCGCGCCGTCGGCGGCTTTCCGATAGAAGAAGGTCTTGGTGATCACCGTCCCGACCGGGAAGTCGAACGCCTCCTCATCGGACCAGCTCGCGGCCTGTCCCTTCGGCATCCAGACGGTGCGCAGCTTGCCCGCATAGTCGGTGAACAGCGGCGTGTTCAGCTCGTAGGCCTGCGCCCCCTCCGCCAGGATCAGCCGCCCGTCGCGCACGCCGACCATGCCCCAGTCGGCCAGGTCCTGCGGCAGCCCCTCGTCGATGAAGCGCGGCTCCAGCGCTCGCGGCGAACAGGCCGCGAGCGTCAGGACCAGCAACAGACCGAACAGCCGGATCACGACTTGCCGGCGGCCGGAATTCTCGACTCCGTCGGGATCGGCCCGGCGAACTCGACGTTGGCCGCCGGCAGCGGCGGCAACTTGCAGCGCAGCTCCACCACCTTGGGGTTCTTGGCCTTGTTGGGCAGGTCGGCGTTCAGCACCCTGGCCGCGCCGTTGTCGACGCAGATCGCCAGGGCGGGATCGGGCTTGCCGGCCACGAACTTGGCCTTGTCGACATAGCCGTCCCACAGCACGTCCGGCAGCGCGCCGGTCAGGCCGAACAGGGCGACGCGCAGCGCCTGCAGTTCGACGCCGTCGGGCTTTCCGCCGCCGGGCGAGAAGCGGTTGCCGTGGACGAAGATGCTCTCCGGCCAGGGGTCGAAGGTCTCCGAAGCCCCCTCGCCAGCCTTGTAGCCGGCCGAGAAGAAGCTGGAGACGATGACGTTGGCGGTGTTGTTGCCGCCGATATCGTTGTCGAAGATCTCGACCTGGTCATTGGAATTGATGATCACGCCTGTGCCGGCCGGCACCGAGGCGACCGCCGTGCCCTTGCGGCCGAAGTTGGCGGTGTTGTTGCCCACCGCGCGGTTACGGAAGATGCGCGTGCCGAAGCCCGGGACCTTCAGGTTGGGCATGTTGAACACCAGGATGCCGCCGGTGTTGTTGGTCGCCAGGTTGTCATAGACGTCGGCGTTCTGGGTGTTCTCGATCTCGATGCCGGCGACATTGAACTCGGCGCGATTGCGGCGGACCACCACGTTTTGCGACTGGCCGACGTAGATGCCGGCGTCCGAGGCGCCGATGGCGACGCTGTCCTCGATCAGCAGGTTCTTCACCTGCACTGGATACAGGCCATAGGCGCCGTTCGAGGTCTTCGGCCCGCCCGTCCACTCGGCGCGGACGCGGCGGATGATGACGTTCTCGGCCTCGTTGACCTTCAGGGCGTCGCCCTTGGCGTCCTCGAGCGCCAGATCCTCGATGGTGAAGTTGGAGGCGTTGACCAGCAGCCCCTCGGCGCCGGCCGTCTGACCCTTGAAGGTCAGGATGGTCTTGTCCATGCCGGCGCCGCGGATGATGACGCCGTCGACTTCGAGGCTGAGCCCGCGATCGATGGCGTAAACGCCGGCCGGAATGCTGATCACGTCGCCCGGCTTGGCGTCGATCAGCTGCTGGATCAGCGTTTCCTGGTAGGCCGTGTCAGGCCTGGACGCCGTGCCGCCCCCGCCGCAGCCGGCCAGCGCCAGCGCGGCCGCGATTGTCAGGCCGCTGAAGATGCGGCGCATGCCCTGCCCCATGGGCGTCCTCCCGTTCCCTCAGGCCGGGACTCTGCCGGCCCCGGTTCGCAAGGGACGGTGGCATGCGGCGCGGGCGGCGGCAACGGCCTCCATCGGGGACATGTACCGTCTTCGGCAAGTGTCCCCTGCAGCTTGCTGAAGCTGACGGGGACACGCACTGAAGTGCATGTCCCCGGTCGCGCTATCCCCCGTACCGCTTCCCCATCTCCGCGCAGCAGGCGTGGAACTCGTCCACCGTGTCGCGGATGATGTCGGCCACCGGCCGGACGCTGTCGATGCGGCCGGCGACCTGGCCGGAGAGGGCGATGGAGGCCTCCATGTCGCCGCCGAAGTAAAGGTCCAGCGCCCGCGCCATTTCCGGCATGGCGCCGGCTTGCGGCGGATTGATCTCCATCTCGGTGGTCTTGTTGGTGCGCAGCGCCCGCAGGGCCGGGCCGGGGCCAAAGCGGTTGAGGAACACCGTGTCGGTCTCCGCCGCGTTCACGATGGCGTCCTTCCAGTTCTGGTGAACCGGCGACTCGGCGGAACTGACCATCCGGGTGCCCATCTGGATGCCCTCGGCGCCCAGGGCGAAGGCCGCGGCCATGGTGCGGCCGTCCAGCATGCCCCCTGCGGCGATGATCGGCAGGTCGGTCTTGCTGGCGATCAGCGGCAACAGGACCATCAGCGCCACCTCGCGCGGGTTCTTGAAGCCGCCGCCCTCGCCGCCCTCGACCACCAGGCCGTCGACGCCGGCGTCGATGGCCTTCAGCGCCGCCGACAGCGACGGCACGACGTGAAACACGGTCAGGCCAGCGCTCTTCAGCGCCTCGCAGTACTTGCGCGGGTCGCCGGCCGAGGTGGTGACGAACTTGACGCCCTGGTCGATGACGAACTGGACGATGTCGGGGTCGCGCACGAAGGCCTGGGCGATGTTGACCCCAAACGGCTTGTCGGTGAGGCCGCGCATCTTGATGACCTCGGCCCGCACCTCGTCCAGCCGGCCCGAAGACGTCTCGATGATCCCCAGCCCGCCGGCGTTGGACACCGCCGAGGCCAGCTGGGCGCGGGCGATCCAGCCCATCGGGGCCTGGACGATGGGATACTGCACCCCCAGCATCTGCGTCAGGCGGTTGTCGATCATTCTGTCTCTCCCCGTGCTTCGACGGGACGCTAGCAGACGAACAACTGTTTGGAAGGCGTCGCCGGTCGATTTATCAGCGGAGCGACGCAAGCCTCGATTGTGCCGGGCGCATCCGCCCGTGTATGCACATCCCGGATGGGGCCTGATCAGTCTTCTGGCGGCGTTGACGGGACGGGCGGGCGAAATGTCGCCGACGCCCACCGCGAGCTGTTGCAGGACAGGTCGCTCCAGTTCGAGTTCACCCAGTTCAAACCGGCCCCGCCGCCTCGATGGCTCGAGGGGCTCGCCGAGCTTCTCGCGGCAACGGGCCCGGTGCTCAGCATCCTGTTCTGGATCGTGGTCGCGATCGTGGTGCTTGGCCTGCTCTATGTCATCGCGCGAAGTCTGGTGAAGGCGCGGTACGGCGGCCTGCCCGGCGCCGGGCCCAACCTGGGTCCCGATGCGGCGTGGCGTCCCACGGCTGAGCAGGCGCGGGTCCTGCTGGCCGACGCCGACACCCTGGCCGCCGACGGCCGCTTCGCCGAGGCCGCGCACCTGCTGCTGCTGCGCGGGGTGCAGGACATCCGCGATCATCGACCGGGCCTGGTGCGTCCCGCCCTGACCAGCCGCGACATCGCCGGCCTCGAAGCCCTGCCGACGCAGGCCCGGGCCGCCTTCGGCGCCATTGCGCGGATCGTCGAGCGCAGCTTCTTCGGCGGTCGCGATCTGGCGGCGGACGACTGGGGCCGTTGCCGGAGCGCCTACGAGACCTTCGCGCTGGGCGGCGGCGCATGACAGCCGCGGCGGATGACCAGCTCTTCAAGGGCCGCACGGTCCTGATCATGATCGCCGTCGGCGTGCTGGCCTTCGCCGGCCTCGCCGTGCTCAGTGTCTATGCGCCCAGCCTGCGCAGCGGCAACGACGGCGGCGGCCATTCGCTGTCGAAGTCGGCCGTCGGGTTCGGCGGGGCGGTGAAACTGTTCCGGGCCCTTGGCGACCCGGTGATCGTCAGCCGGGGCGACACGCCCGGAATCGACCGCGCCGGACTGATGATCGTCACCCCCTCCCCGGCCCATGACGCCCGGGCGATCCGCTCGGTGGCCTTCGATGGCCGCCGGCTGGTGGTGTTGCCCAAGTGGATGGTCGTGTCCCACCCCGTCCGGCCCGGCTGGGTGCTGAAAGGCGACGCCCTTCCGGTCGAAGCTCTGGAGAAGAAGGGCGTCCTGGAAGCCTACGCCCGGACGGCTGACCTGCAGCGCCGGGCCGGTGTGACCCGGCCGACGCTGCAGTTCGCCGACGGGCGGACCGTGAAGGCCGGGCCCGTCGACCAGCTCCAGACCTTCCAGGCTGACGGCCTGGTGGCCCTCGTCTCGGACGACCAGGGCGACGTGATCCTTGCCCGGACGCGAGACCGCAAGACTTACATCCTCTCCGATCCGGACCTTCTCAACACCATGGGCCTCAGGAGCCTGGACACGGCGCGGGCGGCGGACGCCATGCTCGATCTGGTCCGGCCCGAGGGCCCGTTGATCTTCGACGTCAGCCTGCACGGCTTCAAGCGTTCACGGAACCTGCTGGCCCTGGCGCTGGAGCCGCCGTTCCTGGGCGGCACGTTGTGCCTGGTGGCCGCCGCCCTGCTGGCCGGCATCGGCGCGGCGATCCGCTTCGGACCGGTCCGGCGCGCCGCCCCGCCCTATGCCATGGGCAAGGGCGCGCTGGTCGTGAACACTGCCGGCCTTATTCGCATGGCGCGGCGAGAGCACCGCATGGCCGAAGGCTACGCCCGGCTGTGCCGCGACCTCGCCGCCCGCGCTGTCGGCGCGCCACGACAGCTGGAGCCGGCGCAGCTCGACGCCTTTCTGGACCGGCTCAGCGTCCAGCGCGGCGCGCCGCTGTTCACCGACCTCATCACGGCCGCGCGGAATGCCCGGGGGCTCGTCGACCTGATGGCCGTGACCCGCAAACTGTATGACTGGAGACTGGAGATGACGCGTGCAAGTCACTGAAGTCAAAGCGCTTGCGGACAAGGTCCGCGCGGAGATCGGAAAGGCCGTTGTGGGCCAGGCCGACACCGTCGATCTGATGCTGATCGCCCTGTTCGCCGGCGGACACGTCCTGCTCGAGGGGCCGCCGGGCACCGCCAAGACTTTCCTGGCCCAGGCCTTCGCCGGGACGCTGGGCATCAGCTTCGGCCGCGTGCAGTTCACCCCCGACCTGATGCCGGGCGACATCATCGGAGCCAATCTGTTCAACTTCCAGACCAGCAGCTTCACCCTGACCAAGGGGCCGATCTTCTGCGACCTGCTGCTGGCCGACGAGATCAACCGCACCCCGCCCAAGACCCAGGCCGCCCTGCTGGAGGCGATGCAGGAGCGGTTCGTCACCCTGGACGGCAAGCGCCATCCCCTCGGCGACCGGTTCATGGTCGTTGCGACCCAGAACCCCATCGAGCAGCAGGGCACCTATCCCCTGCCCGAGGCGCAGCTGGACCGCTTCCTGTTCAAGCAGACGCTGTCCTACCCCTCCGCGGAAGAGGAGATGGACATCGTGCTGCTGCACGGCGCCAAGAGCGGCCTGCCGGACATCAATGACCTGGGCGTCGAACAGATCATCGCGGCGGCCGACCTCGCCGAGGCGGCAAGGACGGTGTCAGCCGTCCACCTGACCCGTGAGATCGCCGACTATGTCGTGCGGCTGATCCGCGCCAGCCGGGAGACGGGCGACCTGGAAACCGGCGCCTCGCCGCGCTGCGCCGCCATGCTGGCCATCGCCGCGCGGGCGAAGGCGGTGCTCGACGGCCGCGACTATGTCATTCCCGACGACGTCAAGGCGCTGGCCCTGCCGGCGTTGCGCCACCGGGTGATCCTGTCGCCCGCCGCCGAGATCGAGGGCCGCAAGGTCGACCAGATCCTGCGCGGCCTGATCGAGCAGGTCGAGGCGCCGCGGTGATCTATCCCACGCTCAGGGCGGTGGCGATCGCCGCGCTGGGCGCGCCGGTCGCCATCGTGATCGGCATCGTTTCCCCGGACCTGTGGCTTGCGGCGCCGGCCTGGCTCGCGGGTCTGGCGTTGGTGATCCTCCTCGACGCCGGCCTGGCCTGGCGGACCGGCCGGGGGCTGTCGGTCGAGTTCACGGCGCCGCCGCGCATGGGCGTAGGCGCCGCCGGCGCCAAGGGCGAGCTGGCCGTGGCCTTCCGGCAGTCGGCCCCGCCCCGGGCGGAGCTGGCCATCGAGAGCGACGCCCGGATCGCCGTGACGCCGGACCGACTGACGGTCGCGACCCAGGGACAGTCCGGCGCCCTGCCCATGACCCTCACTCCCAGACGACGCGGCGAGGCGACCATCGAGCGGGCCTGGGTCCGCTGGACAGGTCCGCTGGGTCTGGTGTGGAGCCAGCACAGCCGCGGCCTCAAGCGCAAGATCGTGCTGACCCCCGACATCGCCGGCATTAAGGCCGAGGCCATGCGCCTGTTCGCGCGAGACGCCATGTTCGGCGTCAAGGCGCAGATCGACACCGGCGAGGGCGCCGAGTACCACGCCCTTCGCGACTACACCGACGGCATGGACCCGCGCTCGGTCGACTGGAAGCAGTCCGCCCGCCACGGCAAGCTGATCTCCAAGGAATACCGGACCGAGCGCAACCACCACATCCTGCTGGCGCTCGACACCGGCCGGACCATGTGCGAGCCGCTGGCCGGCCTGCCGCGCATCGACCGGGCCATCAACGCCGCCCTGACCCTGGCCTATGTCAGCCTCAAGATCGGCGACCGGGTCGGGCTGTTCGGCTTCGACGCCCGGCCGCGCCTGTCCACGGGCATCGCGTCCGGCGTCGGGTCGTTCCCGCTGCTGGAGCATCTGGCTGCGTCGCTGGACTACAGCGACGAGGAGACCAACTACACGCTCGGCCTCACCCAGTTGGCCTCGGACCTCGAGCGCCGCTCCCTGATCGTGGTGTTCACCGAGTTCGCCGATCCGACCAGCGCCGAGCTGCTGATCGAGAACGCCACGCGGCTCGGCAAGCGCCATCTGGTCATGTTCGTCGTCTTCCGCGACGAAGAGCTGGAAGCCTTCGCCCAGGCCGAGCCGGCGACCGCCGATGACGTTTCCAAGGCGGTGGCCGCCGCGACCCTGCTGCGCGAGCGGGATCTGGTGATCTCCCGGCTGCGCCGGACGGGCGCGCACATCGTCGATGCGCCGATCGGCGCCGTGGGGCCGAGGCTGCTGAACGCCTACCTCGACCTCAAGCGCCGCGACCTGCTGTAGGGAACCCCGATGGCCGAACTTCAGCTGAAGAGTCACCGGTTCCGCAACGAGCGCGAGGCCTCGTGGCGGCGACTCGACTCGCTGATGACCAGGGTCGAGCGGCAATCGGTCGACAGCCTCACCGACGAGCAGCTGCTGGAGATCCCGGTGCTGTACCGATCGGCGATGTCGTCGCTGTCGGTTGCGCGGTCGATTTCGCTGGATCAGGGCGCCGTCGCATATCTGGAGAACCTCTGCCTGCGCGCCTACCTGTTCGTCTACGGGGTGCGCTCCACGCCGCTGGAGCGGCTGGCCCGATTCTTCCGGGAGGACTGGCCCCGGGCGATCCAGTCGATCTGGCGCGAAACCCTGCTGGCGGCGCTGCTGTTCGCGATCGGAGCGGTCGCGGCCTTCGTGCTGACCAGCCAGGACCCGGACTGGTTCTACTCCTTCATGCCCGGCGGCATGTCCCAGGGACGCGACCCGGCGACCAGCACCGAGGCCCTGCGCGCGACCCTCTATCACGATGAGGGAACCTCCGGACTGACCGGCTTCGCGGCCTTCCTGTTCACCCACAACGCCCAGGTGGCGATCTTCGCCTTTGCGCTCGGCTTCGCCTTCGGTCTGCCGACCGCCCTGCTGATGATCTACAATGGCCTGGGCCTGGGCGCGCTGATGGCGCTGTTCGTGAGCCGTGGCCTGGGCCTGGAGCTGGCCGGCTGGCTGATGATCCACGGCGTCACCGAAATCTTCGCCATCACCCTGGCCGGAGGGGCCGGCTTCCGCATCGGATGGGCGATCCTGAAACCGGGCGACCGGCCGCGGGTCGATGCCGCCGCCGAGGCCGGGCGCACCGCGGCCCTGGCCATGGCGGGCGTCGTCGTCATGCTGATGTGCGCCGGGCTTCTGGAAGGCTTCGGCCGTCAGCTGATCACCCTGGACGCCGCCCGCTTCGCCATCGCCGGCTCGACGGCGGTGATCTGGGGCCTGTACTTCTACCTCCCACGCCGGAGGACCGCATGAGCCTCGCCGACGGCGCCCGCCGGACCGATGAGCGAGCCCTGATCACGCCGGAGGGCGTGGATCTGCGTGTCCGGGTGGCCGGCGCCGGCGAGCGACTGGCGGCGTTGCTGGTCGATGCGGCGCTGATCACCGCGATCATGATCGGCGGCCTGCTGCTGTGTCTCGGCGCCGGCTGGGTCATGGGCTTCAGGAACGCCGAGTTCCTGTTCGTCATCGTGATGATCGGCGGCTTCCTGCTGCGCAACGCCTGGTTCATCGCCTTCGAGCTGACGCCCTACGCCGCCACGCCGGGCAAGCGGGCGACCGGGCTGCGGGTGGCGGCCCGCAACGGCGGACGCCTGACCGCCGGGGCCATCCTGGCCCGCAACGGCATGCGAGAACTGGAGCTTTTCCTGCCGCTGACCATGGTGCTCGGCGGCGGCGGCGAGGGCGTCGACGGCTGGATGTACCTGTTCGGCGTTGTCTGGGCCGGGGTCTTCGCGCTGTTTCCACTGTTCAACCGCGACCACCTGAGGGTCGGCGATCTGGTGGCCGGCACCTGGGTCGTACACGCCCCCAAGGTGACCCTGCTGCGCGACATGGTCGACGACCAGCCGGTGTTGCACGAAGACTTCGCCTTCAGCCAGGCCCAGCTCGACGCCTACGGGGTCAAGGAGTTGCACGTTCTTGAAGATGTCCTGCGCAAGGCGGACCGCAAGGTCATGGCGGCGGTGGCCGAGCGCATCCGCGGCAAGATCGGCTGGACAGCCGCCGCGTACGAGATGGACCGCTCATTCCTGCAGGCCTACTACACCGCCGTGCGCGGGCGGCTGGAGACGCGCATGCTGCTGGGCCGCCGCAAGCGCGACAAGTTCGACCGCGACTGACCGGTCAGGCCGACAACCGTCGACGGAACAGGGCCAGCACCCGCTCCCAGTGCCGCTCGGCCGAGGCGCGGTCGTAGGCCGGGCGCTGCGGAAAGACAAAGCCGTGCTCGGCGCCGGGATAGGCCTCGACCTCGGCGTCGACCCCATGGGCGGCCAGGTCCGCCGCCAGACGCGGGATCATCTCCTCCGGGAACCAGCGGTCGATCTGGGCGCAGCCGAAGTAGAAGCCGGCGTCCCGGTTTCTCGCGACCAGATGCGGGCTGTCCGGCGCCTCGGTCATCAGCGACACGCCGTGGATCGAGGCCGCCGCGCGGACACGGCCGGGGAAGGCCCCCGCCGCCTGGATCGCGTAGGGCCCGCTCATGCAGTAGCCGACCGTGCCGACCCGCGTGGCGTCCGCCGTCTCATCGCCGCCCGCGAAGGCCAGCATCGCGGCGCAGTCGCTCATCACCAGCGCGGGAGAGATCGACCCCATCAGCTCGAACATCCGCTCTCGCGCCGCCTCGAGCGCCGCCGGCTCCGTCGGGAACGGCCACAGCTCCATCACGCCGGCGCGGTAGTAGAGGTTGGGCAACATCACATAGTAGCCGACGCTGGCCAGCCGCCGGGCCATGTCGCGCAGCTCCTCGCGGATGGCCGGGGCGTCCATCAGGAACAGCACCACCGGATGGGGCCCGTCCCGCTCCGGATGCACGATGAAGGTCGTGCAGGTTCCGTCAGGCGTGGCGATGTCCAGCTGGCGTTCGATCATGACAGGCTCCGGAAGCGTCAGCCGCACTATAGGCGGCCTCGCGTCCCTGTCGCGAGCCGATCAGGCCAGGCGACGGCGCGCCAGCAGCAGGATCGCCACCAGCACGGCCTCGATGACCATCGGCTGCAGCATCGCCGGCGTGTAGCCGTCGACCGCCACGGTCAGCAGCCGTCCGGCCAGCGCCAGGCCCAGCAACAAGGCCGGCGGCGTCAGCAAGCGCCCCTCGCCCCGGATCGCGCCGGCCAGCGCGAACAGGCCGCCGGCGGCGAAGAAGCCGCCCACGTCCGCGCGCAGGGTCGAAAGGCCGAGCAGTCCGTCCGGCTTGAGCCCCAGCGCCAGCGCCGGCGCCTCCGGTCCCGCCCACAGGCGCGCCGCGACCAGCAACGCCAGCACGCCGATCATGCCGACGACTCCTCGAAGCAGCATCCGGATCATGGTTTCCCCCGTTTCTTTCGGCATGGAGTATGCCGCTTCAACGGTGCGGACAACAGGCCATCGCTCGCCAGGGGGCAGCGCGGAACGGCGGACCGGGTGAAGTGATGGCGGCCAAGGGCGACGTCGCCCCGCCCGGCGCGATGGTACCGCCTCTCAGGCTTGAACTGAGGACCTCCGGTTCCACAAACCGGCGCTCTAACCAACTGAGCTAAGGCGGCGCGCTTTCGCGAGCGGCTGGTTTAGTCGCAGCCGGGCTCTGGATCAAGCCTCGACCTTGCATGGCGCGCCGCCGGGCTACACCCTCGGCTCATGACGGAAATCACCACGCGCGCCATCGAGGCCAACGGCCTGACCTTCACCATCGACGAGGCAGGGACAGGCGACAGGGTCGCGTTGTTTCTGCACGGCTTTCCGGAGAGCCGGTTCTCGTGGCGGTTCCAGCTGCCGCTTCTGGCCGCCCTGGGCTGGCGGGCGGTCGCGCCTGACCTGCGCGGCTACGGCGATTCGAGCCGTCCGACGGCGACGTCGGCCTATCGGGTGGAGAACCTGACCGACGACGTTGCGGCGATCTATGACGCCCTTGGCGCCAGGCGGCGCCTGCTCATCGCCCATGACTGGGGCGCAATCGTCGCCTGGGTGTTCGCGATGCGGCAGCTGCGCCCCCTGGACGGCCTGGTGATCATGAACGTGCCCCACCCGGCCGTGTTCAGCCGGACCATGCGCAAGGGGGCGGGCCAGCTGAAGAAGTCCTGGTATGTCTTCTTCTTCCAGATCCCGTGGCTGCCCGAGAAGATGCTGACCGCCCGCCGCGCCGAGGGCGTGGCGCGCGCCTTCAGCGGCATGGCGGTCGACAAGACCCGGTTCCCGGACGACGTGCTGGACGTCTACCGCGCCAACGCCCTCAAGCCCGGGGCGATGACGGCGATGATCAACTGGTACCGCGCCAACTTCGCCGGCGGACTCAAGCCCTGGAGCGACGCCGATCAGCCGGCGATCGAGACCCCGACCCTGATGGTCTGGGGGGAGGAGGACGCGGCGCTGGGGATCGAGCTGACCGAGGGGTACGGACCCTATGTGAAAGACTTCACCCTGCACCGGCTGCCGGGCGTGTCGCACTGGGTGCAGCAGGAAGCGCCGGAGGCCGTCAACGCCCGGCTGGAAGCCTGGCTGGTCGAGAAGGGTCTGGCAGGCTGAGTTCGGGCCCGGCTCCACCGGGCCTCCCGGCGACGCCGCCGACAGCAAAACGCCCCGGAGGTTTCCCTCCGGGGCGTTCGCTTTTGTCAGCCGTGGCTACTGGGGCAACTTCCAGACCAGCGGAATGCGGACCGTGCCGCCGTCCACCGGTTGGCCGTCCCTTGTCTGCGGACGCATCTTGAACAGACGCGAAGCGCGAAGGGTGGCGTCGCCGAAGCCCATGTCCGGCGGGTCTTCCGACACGACGGAACAGCCTTCCAGGGTGCCATTCGCCTTCACCGTGCAGCTGATGGTCGCCCGACCTTCCCGTTCCAGGCGCTGGGCCCGTTCGGGATAGTACCGCGCCAGATCTTCACCACTGGGCCGGCGTGACCAGTCCGGGTTGGTGATGATCGACGGACGCGGTGGCTCCACCGGACGGGGCGGCGCGATCACGGGAGGCGCGGGTGTTTCGACCCGTTCTTCCTTCTTGACCGGCGGCACGTCCAGCGGCGGCGGCGGCGTCACGTTCGGCGGCGGCGTGATCGGCGGCCGCGGCTGCAGCCTGGGCGGCGGCGGCGGCTTGTCGGTCGGCGGCGGCGGCGGCGGCGGCGGCGGCGGCGGGGGCGGCGGCTTGATCAGCTGGGTGTCCAGCTTCTCGTCCTCGAAGAGACGCTCCTTAATGGTGAAGCGCATCGTGTAGAGGTACCAGCCGATGATCGCGTGGAAGCCGAGAACGACTATCGCCGCGATCAGTACCGCTGTCGGGTTCAGCTTCGCCTTGGGCGGGTCGAACGGGTTGTGCACCTTAAGCGGAGCGTCGTTGTTCTGCTCTGCCATGTGTCACCCGCCCGCCGCATTGGCGTTATCCTGCCCGATCAGAGCCACGCTGTAGAAGCCATTGTCCTGCAACGTGTTCATAACCTGCATGAAATCACCGTAGCGGACCCCCTTGTCGGCCCGAATGAACAGGCGCTCCTTGGTCGGATCCCGCCTGCCGACCTGCTTGCGCAGGTCGTCACCCATGGAGGCCAGGTCGGTGGGGAAGTCGCCGATATAGATGGCCCCACCTTTCTGGATCGAAATGTAAACCGGCTTCGGCGGGTTCGGTCGAGGCTTGGCTACCGCGTCTGGCAGCTTCAGTTCGACCGAAACGCTTGCTAGCGGCGCCGCCACCATGAAGATGATCAGGAGGACCAGCATGACGTCCACGAAGGGCGTCACATTGATTTCACTGTTCTGTTCAACCTGGTACCTGTCGCTGCCGCCGGAGCCTCCGAGTTTGGCTCCCATGGTGCTTAGGCCCCCTTGTCGAGCTGCCGCGAGATGGCGTTCATGAGTTCAGCGTTGAAGCCGTCCGAGCGCGTGCCGTAGGCCGAAACGCGCGTCTGGAAGTAGTTGTAGAAGATAACGGCCGGGATGGCGGCGAACAGACCGATACCCGTAGCCAGCAGGGCCTCGGCGATGCCGGGGGCCACGACGGCGAGGTTGGTCGTGTTGGTGTGCGCGATACCGATGAACGAGTTCATGATCCCGTAGACGGTGCCGAACAGACCGATGAACGGACCGCCCGAGCCGACCGAGGCCAGGAACATCATCCCGCTCGACAGACGCTTGGAGAGCGACGACTGAACGGCGGACACGGCGGTCTGAGCACGCATGATCGTCGTTTCGCGGTGCGCGCCGGTGATGGCGAGACCGGCCTGCCGGGACAGCTCGACTTCGGCGGCGGCCGCGGCGGCCATATCGGCCAGCGGGTTGCCCTCGAATTCGTCAGACATGGAGATACGGCCCATGTCCTGGACGTTCTTGGCCGAACGGAAGGCTTCGACGAAGCGGTCCGACTTGCGGTTCAGCGAGCCGAACTCAACGAGCTTGGTGATCAGCAGCACCCACGAGAAGATCGAGGCGAGGATCAGGCCGACCATGACGACCTTAACGACGAGGTCGGCTTCGAGGAACATGGTCGCCGGCGTGATCTTGCCGCCGTGGTTGTCGATGGTGGGCGGAGCCGCGTCAGCGGCCGGAGCCTCGGGAGCAGCGGCAGCGTCAGCGGCCGGAGCGGCGGCGGCGGCGGCGGGGTCGGCGGCCGGAGCGGCCGGATCCTGCGCGAACGCCGGAGCGCTCATCATCAGCGCCGCGGCGCCCATGATGGCGATGAGAGGGTTCAGTCGTTGTTTGTCGAGCATCTTTCGCCAGTTCCTGGTTGGTCTAGCTAGTTTGGACCGAGGGTCGTCACGCGAGAGCGCATTCCACCCTAACTATGAAATCTTTCGTGAATCGCGGCGAGGAGCCGCGCTTCGGTAAACCGCTATCGCTGCGCCGACCCGTAACACGTTCCTCGATCATTCATTGTCGAAGATGGCGTTCCGAAGGCGCAAGACGACCCGACGGCTTTTGGCCGTCAGGTCATTTGGCCAAGTTAGACTTGGCGTACCCGCCCTTTGGCAACCCCTTTCTGCATCGTCAAGGGCCTTGCCAGCGGGTTTTTATTCGACCGAATCCGGCGCCGGCGACCAAATGTTGCGGCGCACAATCTGATTATCGAGGAGGATCGGGAGTTTTTCCCTTTCCAAGGGAATTCCGATGCTGCACCGCAGCATCACTCATCAAACATGGGTCTTTTTTCTGAACTCCCCGGATCGCGCAATCAGAACGCGAAGAGAGGGATGCGCGGTGGTGCCTGGGGCCGGAATCGAACCAGCGACACGCGGATTTTCAATCCGCTGCTCTACCAACTGAGCTACCCAGGCCAAGGCCAACACGGGGCCCGCCAATCGCGGGAGGTGGCGTCTATAGAAGAGCCGTTTGGGCAAGTCCAGCGGGGACCGCTACGGTTCGTCGTTTTCCGTGACCGGAGCGCTGTCGGTCTCGTCATCCTCGACGGCAGGGATGGCGTAGACGCCGCTCAGCCAACGTTGCAGATCGACATTGGCGCAGCGCTTCGAGCAGAACGGCCGGTACTCGGGCGCCATTGGCCTGCCGCAGATCGCACAGCCCGCGCTCATCGCGCCGCCACCTCAAGCCGGTCCGTCGGCCAGCCCTCGCGGGCCTCGACGGAGAATCGGGCGCCCAGGCGGTCGGTCAGACCCGCTTTCAGAGGCTCGAACGCGGCCAGCACAGCCGGCGACGCCAGACCGGTCAGCCGTCCACCCGGCGAAGCGCGGCCCTGGCGCTCGAAGGCCCGCGCCAGGTCCAGCGCGCCGGAGAGGGGCGACAGCGCGCCGTCCGCATCGAGCAGGGTGTCAAGCACCGGCCGTCGGCGGCGCGGGACGGTCAGGGTCAGGGTTCCGAAGCGGCTGATCTTGTCGATGGCGACGCCGGGGTTGTCGGGCCCGAAGGCCGCCCGCGCCGCCCCGTCGATGGCCTTGCCGTCGTGCCCCCGTCCGACCAGGTCGAAGATGACAAGCCCGCCCAGGCCCTTGAGCCGCAGCAGGCGGGCGGCCATGCCCAGCGCCGTCAGGTTGGCCTGCCGCGCCGCGCGCTTGGTGTCCGAGCCCCCTCGCCCACCCAGATCGACGTCGATGGAGATCAGGGCGCGGGTCGGCTCGATGGCGATATTCCCGCCGCCCGGCAGGGCGTGGATCGTCTCCAGCGCCTCGGCCTGGGCGGCGTCGGCGGCCTCGCGGGCGCCGAAACCCTCGACCAGCTTGCCGTCCTTCGCCAGGGCGCGGAGCTCGGCCTCGATGTCGGGCGCGGCCTCCAGGATCCGGGGTTCGCCCTTCGCCTCGCCGATCAGGCGGACGGTGGCCAGCTTGTCGCGCCGCGATTCGGTGCGGATCTCGACCTCGACCGCCGCGCCGCGCACCGGCGGCGTTTCGTCGGGGCGCAGCGACAGCAGCGCCTCCTCCCCGCCCGGCAGATCGAGGAAGGCGGCGCCGATGGCCTTGTCGACCGTCCGCACCCGGGCCACGCACCGCGCGCCCAGCAGGGTGGTGGCAGCCTCGCCGTCGCGCGCGATCAGCAGCCGCTCGGGGCGGCCGTCCAGGGTGACCACGCCGCGCGTCTCGCCGACGCACCGGTCAATAAAGAAGGCCCGTCCGCTCATGCGCCTGGCCCCCCGCGCCAGCCCAGCCCGCCCAGCAGGTTGAGAGTCTCATAAAGCGGCAGCCCGACCACCGAGGTGTAGGAGCCGCTGATGTCGGTGACGAAGGCGCCCGCCAGCCGGTGAATCTTGTAGCCCCCCGAGGCGTCGGTCCAGTCGCCGCCGGCGATGAAGGCGTCCACCTCCCGGTCGGTGATCCGCTTGAAGGTGATCCGGCTCTCCACCACCCGTGACGCGGCGCGGCCTTCCGGGGCGATCACCGCCACGCCGGTCAGCACCTTGTGGGGGCGTCCCGACAGCAGGGTGAGCATCCGCCGGGCGTCGGCCGCGTCCTCGGGCTTGCCGAGGATGCGCCGGCCCACGGCGACGATGGTGTCGGCGGCCAGCACATGGGCGTCGGGATGCCGGGCGGACACCGCCTGCGCCTTGCCGATGGCCAGGCGCGCGACCAGGCGGCGCGGCGTCTCGTCGCGCTGTGGCGTCTCGTCGATGTCGGCGGGATCTACGCGGTCGGGCTCGATGCCGACCTGGCGGAGCAGTTCCAGGCGCCTGGGGCTGGCGCTGGCCAGGACCAGCGCGCCGGCCGGCCTGCTCACTTGAAGCGGTATGTGATGCGGCCCTTGGTCAGATCGTAGGGCGTCATCTCGACCAGCACCTTGTCGCCGGCCAGCACGCGGATGCGGTTCTTGCGCATCTTGCCGGCGGTGTGGGCGATGATCTCATGGTCGTTTTCGAGTTTCACGCGGAAGGTGGCGTTGGGCAGCAGCTCGCTGACCGTACCCGGAAACTCAAGAAGTTCTTCTTTAGCCATACGGCCTCTCGTTAGGGTCACGCGGAGCGCGAAATAAGCAAAACGGCCCGCGCCGAAGTCGATTCGGGTCGCGAGCCGCGGCTCCAGAAATCTCTCTATAGCGCGTCTACCCCCCGAACGTCGATGCCTTGCCGAAACGCTCGCGAATCCGCCGGGCCAGCTGGTCGCGGACCTCGCGATAGGCGTCAAGCCGCTGCTCGCGGCTGCCCTCGGCCAGGGTCGGGTCGTGGGTCGGCCAGTACTCGATGTCGACCGCCCTGCCCCGCGACAGCTCGACGGCCCTGTGCTGCGCCTCGGGCGTCAGGGAGATGACGAGGTCGAAGGAGTCGTCCTCCAGGTCGTCGAAGGTCTTGGGCCGGAAGCCGTGCAGGTCGCCGCCCAGCTCGTCGATGACCGCCAGGGCGAAAGGATCGACCTCTGTCTCGCCGGGCTCGCGCTTGAGGCCGACGCTGTCGACGTACACCCGCGAGCCGAACGCCATCTTCATCAGCGCCTCGGCCATCGGCGACCGGACCCGGTTGAAGTTGCAGGCAAAAAGGACCGCGCCGGGAAGCCCCTCCACCGGTCCTCAGCCCCGCCAGTGCAGGGCGCAGACCAGGGTGAACAGGCGCCGGGCCGTGTCGAGATCGGTCTTCACCTTGCCCTCGAGCCGGGCCTGCAGCAGCGAGGAGCCTTCGTTGTGCAGGCCGCGCCGGCCCATATCCAGCGCCTCGATCTGGGCCGGCGTGGCGTTGCGGATCGCCTGGTAGTAGCTCTCGCAGACCATGAAGTAGTCGCGGATCACGCCCCGGAACGGCGACAGCGAGAGAAGGTGGATCTGGTCGAAGCTGCCATCCGGCCCGGTGATGTGCAGGGCCAGCCGGTTTTCGGCCAGGGCGATCTTCAGGTCGTAGGGGCCGCCAGGCGCGCCCTCAGGCTGGAAGTAGTTGTCCTCGACCAGATCGAAGATGGCGATCTGCCGCTCCTGCTCCTGGTCACGCGAGACGGCGGCGAGGGAATCCTCGTCGATCTCGATGCTCTGCAGGCGATGGGCGGCGCGGTCGTCGGTCATGCCCGGTGAGCTTTAGTGCAAGCCTACCCCCTTCGTCATCCTGAGGAGCGGCTGAAAGCCGCGTCGCGAAGGACGCAGTGTCATTTGGGCAACCGAATCCGGGCCGAGAGCGCGTGCGCGGGCAGCCCCTCGGCCTCGGCCAGGGCCGCGGTGTGCGGGCCGAGAATCGCGAACGCGGCCGCGTCGCACTTCACGATCGAGGTGCGCTTGAGAAAGTCGAAGATCGACAAGCCCGACTGGAAGCGCGCCGCCCGGCTGGTCGGCAGCACGTGATTGGAGCCGGCGACATAGTCGCCGATGGCCTCGGGCGTGTAGCGGCCCAGGAAGATGGCCCCGGCGTGCCGCACCCGGTCGGACAGCGCCTCCGGGTCGGCGGTGCAGAACTCGACGTGCTCGGGCGCGATCAGGTCGACCAGGCCCGGGCTCTCGGCCAGCGGCGCGAGGATCACCGCCCCGTGGTCGCGCCAGGAGGCGGCGGCGTCCTCGCCGGTGCTCAGGGTCTTCAGCAGCTGCGCGACCGCGGCCTCGACGGCGGCGGCGAAGGCCTCGTCGTCGGTGATCAGGATCGACTGGGCGGCCGGGTCGTGCTCGGCCTGGGACAGCAGGTCGGCGGCGATCCAGTCGGGATTGTTGTCCTTGTCGGCGACAACGACGATCTCCGACGGTCCCGCCAGGGCGTCGATGCCCACGACGCCGTACAGCCGGCGCTTGGCGGCGGTGACATAGGCGTTGCCCGGGCCGACGATCTTGTCGACGGGCAGGATCGGCCCGGCGCCATAGGCCAGCGCCGCGACGGCCTGGGCCCCGCCGATGCGCCAGATCTCGCTGACGCCGGCCTCCTTCGCCGCCGCCAGCACCGCCGGCTGCAGCTTGCCGGGCGGGGTGACCATGGCGATGCGGTCGACGCCGGCCACCTGGGCCGGGACACAGTTCATCAGCACGGTCGAGGGATAGGCCGCCCGGCCGCCCGGCACATAGACCCCGACCGCCTCGATCGGCGTCCAGCGCCAGCCCAGCGCCACCCCGGCCTCGTCGGTCCAGGCCTGGTCGGCCGGCCGCTGGCGGGTGTGATAGGCGCGGATGCGCGCGGCGGCGAAGGCGATGGCCTCGCGGACGTCGGACGCGCAGGCGGCGGCCCCGGCCTCGATCTCCTCGGCCGTCACGCGGATGGTCTCAGCGGTCAGGTCGGCGCGGTCGAACTTGCGGGTGTACTCAAGCACCGCCTCCAGCCCCCGCGTGCGCACCGCCTCCAGCACCTCGGCCGCGGCGGCGTCGACATCAGAGGGCGAACCCCGCCGCTCGTTCAGGAACGCGCGGAAGGTTGTGGCGAAGTCGGGACTGGCGAAGGAGAAGCGGCGCATGGCGGGGCATATAGGGCATGGCGCTGCAGAGGCGAAGGGGCGCGCTCAGGCAGGGACGCGCACTCTTTATCGAAAGTCGATTTGTTGCTTGGCGATAAGGAGTGTGCGTCCCCGTTTCGACACCTAGCGCCAGGCCTGATGGGCCAGGGACGTTGCCGCCGCCCGGCCGCCGGCGAGGATCTGCTCGACGTCCTGTGGAGCGGACGCGATCCGCGCCAGCTGAAGCGTGCCCATCAGACAGGCGAAGATCGCGGTTGCGCGCGCCGAGCGGGCGTCCTTGTCGCCCCCTTCGGGCAGGTTTCGTTCAAGCAGCGCGATGATCCGGTCGTTCTGTTGCTTGAAGCGCGACCGGGCCGCTTCGTCCTGCCGTGCGACCTCGGGCGCGAGGGCCGACGCCGCACAGCCGCGCGCCATCTCGGTGAGGTGGCGCTCACCCAGATAGGTGGCGATGAAGGCGTCGAGCGCTCCTGACGGCGCGGCGGCCGCAACGGCCTCCTCGAGGTATCCCAGAGTGCTCTGGGCGGCCCGCTCGATCGCCGCGGCGACCAGGTCGTCGCGCGACGCGAAGTGCGTATAGAACCCGCCGTGCGTCATGCCGACGTCCGCCATCAGCTGGCGGACGCCGACGGCGGCGATCCCGTCGCGACGGAACCGCTCGGCGGCGTGCCGGACGATGAGGCGTTGGGCCTCCGCCTTGTGGGCTTCGTCATATCGCGCCATGCGTCACCTCGATGCATCCGGTGGAACGGGCCGCCCCGCTCGCCCCGGAGCGGCCGGCCCCTCAACCCGCCTGCCCGAGGTAGCGCGCGGCGACCTTTCCGCCAATGACGTCGCCCAGAAACCGCCCGCGAACGGCTTCCATGTCGTCCCAGATCGACGGGGTCACAAGCGTTGGAATGGTGATCGCCTCGCCGGCGTCGAGCCCGGCCAACGCCGCGTCGACCATCTGCTCTGGCGTGACGTAGGCGCCGGCGGGGAAGACGGAATCGTCCATCCCCTGCGAGGAGAAGAACTCCGTCCGGATCGGCCCCGGGAGCACGACCTGGATCCGGAAGTCGCTCTTCTCGTACTCCATCTGCAGGGCGCGGGTGAAGTTGAGGACGAACGCCTTCGAACCGCTGTAGGCGGCGCCGCCGGCCGATGGCGAAAACGCCACGACGGAGGCGATGTTCACGAGCGTTCCCCTGCCCGCCTCCCCAAAGCCCTTCAGCGCGGCCAGCGAAAGCCGGGCCAGGGCCACGATATTGAGGTCGATCAGCCGCTCCTGGGCGTCGGCGCCCTTCAGCGCCGTGGGACCCAGGCCGCCGGCGCCTGCGTTGTTGACGAGCATGGCGACGGGACGGGTCTCCAGGCGGGTCTCAAGGGCCCGCAGGTCCCGGGCCTCCTGCAGGTCGGCCACCAGGGTCTCGACCTCGACCCCATGGGCCTTGCGCAGCCGGTCGGCGAGACCCTCCAGGCGGTCGCCGCGCCGGGCGACCAGCAGAAGGTCGCTGCCGCGCGCCGCGAGACGCTCGGCGTAAGCTGCGCCGATGCCGGACGATGCGCCGGTGATGACGCTGACGTTGTCGGGCATGTCCATGTGTTCCTGACGGTGTCGGGATCTACTCGTGGGTGCGGGGCGAGGGCCGGTTCTCGGCCATCCAGCGCGCCTCGTCAGCGGTGCCCTGACGCGGCGGGTAGAAGCCGTTGATGGACCAGAGATCGAAGGGCGTCTCGTCGATGTGGATCTCCCAATCCAGCCCGCGGTCGCCAATGTAGGGGGCGATCACCTGGTTGATGCGGTCGATGAAGCGCTGGCTGGCCTTCCGGTCAGGGAACTCGCGCGCGATGTGCTCGAGCACGAAGCGGACGAAGCGCTTGGCCGGCAGTCCGCCGACGAACAGGTTCTTCTCATCCACCGCCTTGAAGACGATGCCGACGAAGAACCGGGGCATGAAGGGGGCGTAGACGTCGGTGATCTCGGCCGCGAGCCTGGCCTTGTCGTCGCCCGAGAACGCTTCCGGTGAATGGTAGATCGTCCAGAGGGGCACGGTGCTCTCCACTGCTCATGGGTTGAAGGGGGGCGTCGCAACGACGCCTTTGCATTACATATGTAATGTAATTCAATGACGCCAGCCCGAAGCGCGGCTTTTTTTGTTCGGCCCGGTGATTGTCGCCTTCGACCCGCCCCGCCGACGGCCTGGCGAAGCCAGGGGAAACGTTGCGCGCGCGGGCGACCGCTCTTGCGCAGCGTCTGGGCAAGCGCCGGAAATGCCTCGGCGAACGGTCTGGCCGCCGCGAGACCACGCCCGGCCCCGTCGGCAAAGCACGCGCTCCGCTATCATGAATCCATTGACGCCCCCATAGGCTGCACTCATCAATCCGGAATGGCTTCCGAGGTCGTCCGAACGCCGGAGTTCGCGCGCTGGCTGTCCCGGCTGCGCGACAGCACCGCTCGGGCGGTCATCGCGCGACGGATCGACCGGCTCGCGAGCGGCAACGCGGGTGATGTACGGCCGGTGGGCGAAGGCGTGAGTGAACTGCGCATCGATGTCGGCCCCGGCTACCGGGTGTATTTCGTGCGGCGAGGCGAGCGGCTGATCGTGCTATTGTGCGGCGGCGACAAGGACAGTCAGGCGCGGGATGTAGCTCGCGCCAGGTCCCTTGCGCGGGAGGTCTGATCTTGGAGCTCAAACCCTTCGATCCTGCCGACTACCTCGACACCGAAGAGGGCATCGAGGCCTATCTGGCCGATGCACGAATGGACGGACCGGCCGCCGTGGCGCGCGCGGTCGAGGTCGTCGCGCGGGCGCGGGCTCGCATGGCCGGATCGCGAGAGCCGGCGCCGGTCGCGCCCGGTCGCGCCTCGCGCTGAGCTTGGCGCCAAGCGGTCAATCTTGAGACCTTCCCCCCCGCTCGCGGGGAGGTGGCCCGGCGGAGCCGGGTCGGTGGGGTAGCGCCGGCGGTTGAATTCAAGGGCGCGTTCAGAGGCACGACGGCAAAAGCCCGCGCCGCCCCCTCCACCGCGCTCCGCGCGGTCCCCCTCCCCCTCGCTGCGCTCCGGGAAGGACTGCTCAGTCGTGCTTCGGCGTCCTGGGCGTGGGCCACGCCGTGGAAACGTCAGCGAGGACCACGTCCAGGCACTCGACCTCGGCCCGCAGGTCGCCGCCGCCGGAAAAGGTGAAGACCACCGCCCCGCCCGGCGCCTCGCCCGGTTCGAAGGTGATGGACAGCAGCTCGACCACCGCGCCCTTCGCGTCCCGGCGCAGCTTGCGGCTCTTGACGCCCAGCACGCCGCCGACCTGCAGGCCGGCGCGGACGCGCTCGCCGCCCTTGCCGCCCGCTTCCCAACGAAAGCGGTTGAGGGCCAGCGTCAGGCGGCGCGCGGAGGCGTCGAAGCTGATGTCGCCGATCTTGCCGATCGAATCCTGGAGAGCGGCCGAGATCACGGCCAGATCCTCGGCGTCCTCGGCCAGCAGGCGCAGCGGCGTGGTCTCGGCCATGGTCAGCCGTCCATCTCCGGAATGCTCGCGTCACCCTTGATGCGGCGCACGTCGGCCCCGCAGGCGCCGAGCTTCTCTTCCAGCCGCTCGAAGCCGCGATCCAGGTGGTAGACCCGTCCGACCACCGTCTCGCCGCTGGCGACCAGACCGGCGATGACCAGGCCGACCGAGGCGCGCAGGTCGGTGGCCATGACCTGGGCCCCCTCCAGCTTCTCGACGCCGCGCACGCGCGCCTCGGTGCCCGAGACGGTGATGTCGGCGCCCAGCCGCGCCAGCTCCGGCGCGTGCATGAAGCGGTTCTCGAAGATGGTTTCGCGGATGACGCTCTCGCCGTCGGCCAGGGTCATCAGGGCCATGAACTGCGCCTGCAGGTCGGTCGGGAAGCCCGGATAGACGCCCGTCTCCACGTCCACGGCCTTCAGCCGCGCGCCGTTGCGGCGGATGATGACGCCGTCGTTGGTGCGCTCGACGCCGGCCCCGGCCTCCTCGATCTTCTGCAGCAGCGCCTCGATCAGGTCGGCGCGGGTGTTGGTCAGACGAACCTCGCCGCCGGCCATCGCCGCGGCCACGGCGTAGGTGCCGGCCTCGATCCGGTCGGTGATCACCGCGTGGGTGGTTCCGTGCAGCTTGTCGACGCCGGTGATGGTGATGGTCGGCGTGCCGGCCCCCTCGACCTTCGCCCCCATCTTGTTGAGGCATTCGGCCAGATCGACGATCTCCGGCTCGCAGGCGGCGGTCTTCAGCACCGTGACGCCTTTGGCCAGCACAGCGGCCAGCATCGCGTGCTCGGTCGCGCCAACAGACACGAACGGGAACTCGATCTCAGCGCCCTTAAGGCCGCCGGGGGCCGTGGCGTAGACGTAGCCCTCGTGCAGTTCGATCTTCGCGCCCAGCGCTTCCAGCGCCTGCAGGTGCAGGTCGACCGGCCGGCCGCCGATGGCGCAACCGCCGGGCAGCGACACCTTGGCGTGGCCCGTGCGGGCGATCAGCGGGCCCAGCACGTTGAAGCTGGCCCGCATCTGGCGGACCAGGTCGTAGGGCGCGAAGGAGCTGACGATCTCGGGCGTGTGCAGCACGGTCTCGGACCCGGTCTCGCCCTGGCGCTCGTCGACCAGCGTCCCCAGCCGGGTCAGCAGATGCCCCAGGAACCGGGTGTCGGCGAGGCGCGGCATGTTGGTCAGGCGCAGCGGCTCGTCCGTGAGGAGCGAGGCGACCATCAGCTTGATGGCGGAGTTCTTGGCGCCGCTGATCTGGATCTCTCCATTCAGCCGCGCGCCGCCGACGATGGCGATGCGGTCCATACAGGCCCCTCGTTGCGCCGGCGGGATCCTCCACCGGCGGCAGAACAGTATTGAGGCGCGCCTTCTATCCGGCGCAAGCCCCGGCGCAAGAGTCACGTTCTCGTTGATGGCCGCGCGAGGGGCTCGCGGCAAAGGGATTTTCCGAGGAGAATCCGCGCAGTCGCCTCAGGTCCTGTCCTCGGCCGGCGGCGTCTCGCGCGGCGCGGCCTTGCGGCGGCGAAGATTGAGGCGCAGCGCCTGCGCCAGCTTCTGCTCACGCAGGGCCTTGTCGGACAGGGGTTTGGGCGGCTGATCGACCATGTCGGCAGTGGTGCGATGGCGACAAGTGGGACGTCAAGAGGATTAGGGCTTCCCCCGTCCCCCGACTTTCGCTATCAGGCGCGCCTCGCCTTTCGCCGCCGTAGCTCAGTGGTAGAGCGCATCCTTGGTAAGGCTGAGGTCGGCAGTTCAATCCTGCCCGGCGGCACCATGTTTCCCCAAGTGTTTCGAGCACTTGGGGAAACACCAATCCCTCTCCGATATCGGCCTGTTGCCCTGGCAAGCATATCGAGCGCGCCGCGAACAGGTCTTCGCACTCGAACGCAGCGACGATTCCGACGGCCGGCCGGCCTGCTGTTCCCGCCGATGATGAACCTCGCCCCGCGCCGTCCGTTGCAGGAGGATGGTTCACCTCCCCGACGATCTTGATCCGCTAATCCGAACGCGCGTTGAAGCGGCGCTGAGCCGCGCCGGGCCGGTCGGGAACGAACTGCTGGATGACGGACAGGAGGAAGTGTTCTCCCGCACCGAGGTCGAAAGCGCCACGAGCGAGCATCAGCAATCGGTCAGGTCGAGGGCCGCCAGCTTGACCCGCTCTCCTCCTCCTGACAGCGCCGCCGATCAGTAGCCGATCAGCGTCGGCAAGGTCTGCCAGAGGATGGCCAGAAGCGCCAGGACCGAGCCCATGGCGGCCACCTGGCCCATGAAGTGATCGGCGGCTCCGCTTGCGGAGGGCGACGCCAGGCGCCGGACCGCCAACAGCGCGTGCAGGAGAACGGCCAGCAGGCACAGGCCGCTGAAGGCCAGCGCCGCCATGCGCCAGCCGACCGCGTCGGCGGTGCTGACGGTGTCGGCCAGGCTGGCGATGGCGTAGACGCCGACGAAGTGGACCGCCCAGAGAAGCAGACCGCCCAGGGTGAATATCCAGCGTCGCATGTCAGGAGCCCGGGAACAGGCGCAGCAGCAGCCCCGCGAAGGCCCCCTGCCCGGCGGTGTAGGCGACGAACAGCGCGATCAGATCGACGGTGGAGGGGCAGTCGGCGCGCACAAGGCCGGCCATCCACCGCAGGAGCAGGAAGAGCCCCATCAGGCCCGCCACCGAGACGAAGAAGCCCTGCCAGGCCATGAAGGCGTAGACGGTGGCCCCCTGGGCGTTGACGGTGGGATCGAGGCCCGTTGCATGCCAGGCGCTCAGATCCAGGCCCCAGGCGCCGCCGACCAGACCGACCGCGAGCAGCATGAGCAGGGTCGCCAGCGCCGCACGCACTCGCCCCTCCGTTCGCAATACTCGACAGGCGCTCCAGGCCAGCAGCACCCCCGCGGCGTTCATGGCCAGCAGCATCGCCAGCGAGGCGACCTCGGGCGGGGGCGCCCAGCTCTGCGGGTTGCGGCTCCACAGGAAGACATAGCTGAAGGCGCTCATGGCCAGCACCATGCCGCCGACAACGAGCGTGATGACCATAGCCCACCATCCATGGTTCGCCGGGCCGCTGACATAGGTCGGCGCCCGGATCCCGGCCCCGATGTCGACGGTCCTCTGCGGCAGGGGCCGGTCGAGCGACCAGGCCCAGGTCATGATGCAGTAGATGGCGAGAACGCCGCTGATCACCGACGGCCAGTAGGCCTGCACTGTCAGCAACAGGAAGAACCCCGCGGTGAACACCGCCGCCCAGATCGGCCAGCCCGACGGTTGCGGCAGGCGCATCAGGGCGATCGGCTCGGCGTTGAGGGTGCTGGTCAGGATGGTTTCGCGATGTCCGGTCGCCGTGCGCGGCAGGAAGTAGCGCCCGGCCTCGACGTCGCGGGCGAGGTCCTTCTGGTCCCAGAGGGGGTAGAGGCTGGTGATCACCGGGATCGAGCGCACCGAGTAGAGCCCGTTCGGCAACCACTCCAGGCCAGGCGCGTCGTGGATGTTGCCGGCGTTTCGGCCGGTGAACGGCCGGAAGTTGCGGAGCATGTCGATCACCCAGACCAGCACCCCGGCCGCAAACAGGAAGGCGCCGACGGTGGAGATCAGGTTGGGCAGGTCCAGCCCGCGGCCCGGCAGGTAGGTATAGACCCTACGCGGCATGCCCATCAGGCCGGTCAGGTGCATGGTGAAGAAGGTCGCATGCATCCCGGTGAACATCAGCCAGAACGCCCATTTGCCCAGCCGGTCACTGAGCGCGCGGCTGCTCACCATTGGGACCCAGTGGTACATCGCCGCGAACAGCGGAAAGACCATGCCGCCGATCAGCACGTAGTGCAGATGGGCGACGATGAAGTAGGTGTCGTGAACCTGCCAGTCGAACGGGACCATGGCGGCCATGACCCCGGTCAGCCCGCCCATGGTGAAGATGACGAGACTGCCGAGCACGAACAGTCCGGGCGTGTTGAAGCGCATCTTTCCCGAGCCGGCCGTGGCGATCCAGCTGAACACCTGGATGCCGGCCGGGATCGAGACGGCCGCCGACGCCGCCGAGAAGAAGCTGGTCGAGATGGTCGGCATACCGGTCGTGAACATGTGGTGCGCCCAGACGCCGAAGCTGATGAAGCCCGTCGCGAGCATGGCCAGCACCACCAGCCGGTGGCCGACCAGCGGCGTCTGGGCCACCACCGGCACGATGGTCGACATCGCGCCCGCCGCCGGCAGGAAGATGATGTAGACCTCGGGGTGACCGAAGAACCAGAACAGGTGCTGCCACAGCATCGGATCGCCGCCCCTGGCGGGATCAAAGAACGGCCAGCCCAGCGCGCGCTCCAGCTCCATCAGGGTGGTCGCCAGGATGATGGACGGGAAGGCGATGATGATCATGCAGGCGAAGATCAGCATCGCCCAGGCGAACACCGGCAGCTTGTCCAGCGTCATGCCCGGGGCCCGGGTCCGCAGTACCCCGACGATGATCTCTATAGCTCCGGCGATGGCCGAGATCTCGATGAAGCCGATGCCCAGCAGCCAGAAGTCGGCGTTGATCCCGGGCGAGAAGGTGCTGTTGCTCAGGGGCGGATACATGAACCAGCCCCCGCTCGGCGCCAGACCGAACAGCAGCGAGCAGAAGAAGGCCAGGCCGCCGATCAGATAGGCCCAGAAGGCGTAGGCGCTGAGTCTCGGGAACGGCAGATCGCGCGCGCCCAGCATCTGCGGCAGCAGAAGGACGCCCAGCGCCTCCACCGCCGGCACCGCGAACAGGAACATCATCGCGGTTCCATGCACGGTGAACATCTGGTTGTAGGTCTCCTGCGGAAGGAAACCGTTCAGCGGCAACGCCAGCTGGGTCCGCATCAGCAGGGCCAGAATCCCCGCCAGAACGAAGAACAGCATGGCCGCGCCGACGTAGTAGACGCCGACGAAGTTGTTGTTGATCGCCGCGATCCACTGCCAGGGCGAACGAGGCCGACACCAGACCGCTTCGAGTTTCTCCAGTTCGTTCTCCGGCCGCGACTCCCGGGTCGGAAAGCGCGCGTAGAGGCTGGCGTCGAACCCGGTCTCGGAGTTCATTTCAGGCTCTCGAGATAGGCCGCGACCGCGCGTAGGTCCTCGCCGGACAGCACGGGGTAGGCCGGCATGCGATTGCCGGGCTTGATCGCCTGGCTGTCGGCGATCCAGCCGGCCAGGGTTCCCTGATTGGTCGGCAGGATGCCACCGCCGAGGGTTCGACGAGAGCCGACATGGCTGAGGTCGGGACCGGCGAGGCCGTTGGCCGAGGCGCCGCGCACGGTATGGCAGGCGCCGCAGCCGGAAGCCTCGAACACCTCGGCCCCGCGCGACGGCAGGCCGGCGGCCGGGGATGGCGCCAGCCGCCTTCGCTTCCATGCGTCGAACTCGTCCGCGGTGTGGGCGACGACCACCAGACCCATCAGCGCATGCGGCCCGCCGCAGTACTCGGCGCACTGGCCGCCGAACACGCCCGGCGCATCAGCCTGCAGCCGCAGGATGTTGCGGCGGCCGGGGATCATGTCCTTCTTGCCGCCCAGGCGCGGGACCCAGAAGCTGTGAATGACGTCCGCCGACTCCAGTTCGAACACGACAGGCTGGCCGGCGGGAATGTGGATCTCGTTGGCGTCCTGCAGCACCTCGCGGCCCTGCTCGTCGAGATAGGCTACCCGCCACCACCACATCTCCCCGGTCACCCGAATCCGGGTCTCGCCGGGGCGCGGCTCGTCCGTCAGGTGACTGGTTAGGCCAAGGCCGTAGATGAGCAACGCGCTGAGCACCACGACCGGAAAGGCCAGGCCGCCGATCCAGACGAGCCGCTCGCCGCCCAGCCGGACCCGCCAGCGTCTCGGCCCGAACAACGCCACCGCCAGCGCCACGAGCACGACGACAAGCACGACGGCGCTCATCGCGAACAGAATCCAGGACAGGATGTTGACCGGGCCCGCGAAGGGGCCGGCCGGATCGAGGATCGGCGGCGGCCAGCCGGCGAAGCCTTCGGGAGCGCGGTCAATGGTCATCGAGCGTGTACAGGTAGGCCGCGACGTCGCGGGCTTGGGCGTCGCTGATCGGCATCGCCGGCATGCCCGTGGCGGGCGACAGCGACGGGGCGTCCTTCAGCCAGGTCACCAGGGTGTCCGGCTGGTTCGGAAAGCGGCCGGCGATGAGGGGGCGGGCGGCAAAGCCCTTGAGCGGCGCGCCCACCGTACCGCGCGGCCAGTCGACGCCGGGGATTTCGTGGCAGGCGCCGCACCCGACCTCCTCCATGATCGACACGCCGCGCGACGGATCGGCGCCGGCGATCAGACGTGGGGAGCCGGTCTTGTCAGCGCAGGCGCCGACCAGCGTCAGGGCCGCGATCACGACCGTCCTGGTGCTCTGGTCCGCCTGTCCGATGGGGCTCCGCGCCTCCCCGCCTGCCATTGAACCTCAACCCCTTGCCCCCGGCCGTGGTTCCCGGTCCGGAACCGTTGGCGCTGGTCAGGATTGAAAGGCGGTGCGCACTGCTATCCTCATCGTCCTTGCCGCCGGCCTGGCCGCCGGGTGCCGTCCGGCGGCCAACCAAACCGGGGACGCCTTCACGGCCACGGGTGAGTTGATCGCCCTGAGCGGCGGCGAAGGCGGCGCGACCAACGCCTGCTTCGCCTGTCACGGTCTGCGGGGGGAGGGAGATGGCGTCGCCACGCCGCGCCTGGCGGGCCTGGAGGCGGGCTATCTGCAGAAGCAACTCGATGACTATGCCGCCGACCTGCGCCATGACGAGATCATGACGCCGATCGCCAGACACCTTGGCCACGACGACCGACGCGCGGTCGCGGCCTACTACGCGGCGCTCCCTGTGACGGATCCGGCCGGGTCGCCGACGCAGGGGCCGGGGCTGTACCTGACCGGAGATCCGGCCAGGGGTCTGGTCGCCTGCGCCGTCTGTCACGGCCCGACCGGCCAGGGCGTCGGTCCTGCCAACCCCGCCCTCGCTGGACAGCCCGCCAGCTACACGGTCGAGCAGCTGCGGCGTTGGCTTCGCTCGGAACGGCGTAACGATCCGCGTGGCGTCATGACCGCCGCGGCCGCGCCGCTGACCGAACCGGAAATACGCGCCATAGCCGTCTGGCTAGAGACGCTGCCGTCTTCTCGACCGCCCGATACCGACGTTGCCAGCCTGTCCGCCGCCGGGACGGCTTCGGCACGACTGGCAGCATCCCATGGAATACATCGTCCCGGTCGATGATCTGGTGCTTCAGGGCCCCGACGATGTGGAGAGGGATCATGAGCAGCAGACTGACGACAAGCCCCCAGTGCAGCCACTCGGCGATGGCCTCGACCCGCCAGAGTGCGGGATTGGACAAGGTCTGAAACGGCAGCAGCGGCCAGGGGATGAGGCCCAGAACCGACAGGTCCTGCTCGCGCCCCGTGGCCGAGACCATCGCCCAGCCCGACAGCGGCAGTCCGAACAGGCAGCTGTAGAAGACGTAGTGGGTGATCCGGGCGGCCGTGCTTTCCCAGCCCGGTTTGTCGGCGTCGTTGATCACCTCGGGCGCCAGCAACCGCCAGGCCGCGCGACCGACGACCAGCAGAAGCATCAGAATGCCGATGATGAAGTGCAGGTCGTAGGCGGCAACCTTGTCGCCGCCGACCGGCAACCGTCCCATCCACCAGCCCAAGCCCAGCTGGAAGAGCACCAGCGCCGCCATGGTCCAGTGAAAGGCGATGGCGACCGGCGAGAAACGCCCCTCGTCCGCGTGGCCCGCGGCCCACTCAAGGACCCTGACGACAAGCTTGTCGATCATGCGGTCCTGCCCGCGCCGCTCCCGTCCGGGGCAAGGCGGCGACCCAGCACGGTCAGGGCCGCGACCATGTAGATCGCTGCGGCGGGGGCCCACATGATCAGGCCGGCGATCTGCTGATCTTCCAGCGGCTTGAGGCCGAAGGCGCGGGATGTCAGCTGGTGCGGAGCGTACAGCGGCGCGCCCGCGAAGGTGAGCAACGCGCCGAGCAGGCCCGTCAGGACCATGCTGACCAGAAGCGCGGCGATCGCGGCGGGCGCCGACGCCGTCCTCACCGCCATCCAGAACCAGGTGGCCGAGCCGAGCAGGCTGAGCTGCATCACCCAGTACAGCCCGTCGTTCGACAGGGCCGCCGCATAGGCGTCAGGCGCGTGCCAGAACCAGAACACCGCCGCCGGGACGAGAGTGGCGACCGCCAGGGGCCCCACCCTGCGCCCGGGCAGGCGCCACGCCAGCAGGGGCGCGGCCGCGGCGACCAGCAGGACATGGTGCACGGTTCGCGCCGAAAACAGCGCCGAGCTCAGCGCGCACAGGGGCGAGACGAAACTCACGACCAACACGGCGACGGCGGCGACCGCGAGCCCGCGGCGGGCCGGATCACTTCGCCGGAGGAGCAGGATCAGCAACACCAGCAGCACGCCCAGAACCAGAGGGTCGAGGTTCCAGCGCTCAAGGTAGGTCGCCGGCGTCGGGGCGACGCCACAGTAGGGCGTCCAGATGTCGGGATCCATGTCGCCCATCAGCCCGGCAGGGCGTAGGCGATCACGTAGTCGCCTCTGGGGGTTTCCATGAAGTGGTGCCCTCCGGCCATGATCACCAGATATTGCTTGCCGTCCTGCTCGTAGACCATCGGGTTGGCCTGGCCGCCCGCCGGCAGGCTGTCGCTCCAGACCGTCTTGCCGGTCCTCAGGTCGATGGCGCGGATCAGATCATCGGTCGCGGCCGCGATGAAGATCAGGCCGCCGGCCGTCACCACCGAACCGCCGTTGTTCGGCGTGCCGATGGGGATGGGCAGCATCGAGGGTATGCCGAACGGACCGTTCTTCCGCGCGTCGCCAAGCGGCCGGTCCCAGATCGTCCTTCCGGTCCGCAGATCGATGGCGCGGATGCCGCCATAGGGCGGCTGCTTGCACAGCATGCCGGTCCACTTCATCCGCCAGCCGGCGTTGACGTCGATGGCGTAGGGCACGCCCGCCTGGGGGTCGCCCGCGCCCTCGGCGCCGCCTGCCTCGGATTTGGCGCGGGGATCGCCGCGCGGGAACCAGCCCTTGGCGTCGGCTTCGGCGCGCGGCACCAGGCGGTTGTAGTTGGGCATGTCATTGTAGTTGGCGATGATCACGCCCCGGGTGGGATCGACCGCGACCCCGCCCCAGTCCGACCCCCCGTTGTAGCCGGGATACTGGATCCATCGTGTGTCGCTGGTCGGCGGGGTGTAGATGCCCTGATAGGTCGCCCGCCTGAAACCGATGCGGCAGATCATCTGGTCGATCGGCGACATGCCCCACATGTCACGCTCGGTCAGATCCGGCTTGCGCAGGGTGTGGAACAGCGAGAACGGCTGGGTCTTCGTGCGTTGCGCGGGCTCGACGCCGCCCTGCGGCGCGGGCCGCTCCTCGACGCCGGTCAGAGGCTCGCCGGTGCGTCGGTCCAGGATGTACAGGTCGCCCTGTTTGGACGGCAGCAGGATCGCCGGCACGGACCCGCCGGCGGTGGGAAAGTCGATCAATGTGCCCTGGGATCCGAGGTCGTAGTCCCAGACATCCCTGTGCACCGTCCGGAAGCTCCAGGCCGGCTTGCCGGTCGTCATGTCGAGCGCGACGAGCGCCGTCGAATAGCGGTTCTCGGCCTCGGAGCGGTCGCCGCTGTAATAGTCGGCGGCCGAGTTGCCCATCGGCAGATAGACGAGGCCCAGGCTCTCGTCGGCGCTGGCCGTCGTCCACATGTTCGGCGTGCCGCGCGTGTAGCTCTGTCCCTCGGACGGGCGTCCGGTCAGGTCAGGCCGGGCCATGTCCCAGGCCCAGCGCAGCGCGCCGGTCACCGCGTCGAAGCCCTGGATGACGCCAGACGGCGCGTCGTTGGTCTGGCCGTCGAGCACCTGATGGCCGGTGACGATGACGCCGCGCACGACGGTGGGCGCCGAGGTGATCGAGACCATCCCCGGGTACACCTCGCCCATGCCCGCCTTGATGTCGACCGCGCCGTTCACCCCGAAATCGCGGCAGGGACGGCCGGTGCGGGCATCGACGGCGATCAGGCGGCCGTCCAGGGTTCCCTCGATGATCCGCGCCGCGCACTCGGCCGCCGGACCGGCGGACGCCCCGACAGTCTCGAAATAGACCACGCCGCGACAGGCGGCGGTGTAAGGAATCCAGTCGTCGGAGACCTGCGGGTCGTAACGCCAGCGCTGTTCGCCGGTGCGGGCGTCGAGGGCGATCAGAACATTGCGGGCCGAGCACAGGTAGACGGTGTCGCCGACCTTCAGCGGCGTCGTCTCGGCCCCCCACTTGTCCTCGGGCAGGTCGCCGGTTCGATAGGTCCAGGCCCGCTCGAGTTTGCCGACATTGTCGACGCTGATCTGGTTCAGGGGTGAGTAGCGCCGGGCGCTGTAGGTCCCCCCGTAGGCCGGCCATTCGGCGCCCGTGGCGCGGGGCGAGGGCTCTGTCATCGCCATCCGCCCCTCAGGCAACGCACCCGCGCGCGGCGGGCGGTTGGCCAGCGCCACCACGCTTCCGCCAACGACCAGCAGCACGCCCAGGCCCGCGGCGCCGATGATCGCCGAACGTCGGCCGCGCCGCGGGTCCAGAAGCGGAAGGCTGGCGATCACCAGGACGAGGATGATCGTCGGCGCCACGAGGCGGGGGACAAGCGCCCAGCCGTTCAGGCCTGCCTCCCACAGCGCCCACACGATCGTGGCGACATAGACGGCCGCGTAGATGTAGGCGCCGGTCGGGCTGGCGCGCGCCAAGAGCACCCCCGCCGCGATCAGACCCAGGCCGGCCAGGACGTAGTAGGCCGATCCGCCGAGCAGCAGCAGCCAGCCGCCGCCGCCCGCGAGAACCAGCCCGATCAAGGCCAGGATCGCGCCAAGACCTGCAGTCGCCCAGCCAAAGCCGCCCGGTGGTGCTAGCGCCGCCATTTTCCAGCTCCCGTGTCCTCGCCTTTCAGAAAAACTCGCGGCCTGGCGAGCCGGTTCCGGCCGACATGATCGGGCCGAGCGGCAGCCCGCGCCCGCGCCTTCAGTTCGCCGCCGGCGGCTGGGAGCGGCTCGAGCGGAGCCCGCTCACGAGGGCTCGACCCGATCCTTCAGTTCTTCGCGCTTCCGGTCATAGGTTTCCGGGTGTTTGTAGAGTTCGCGGGTCGCCTCTTCCGTCAGCGTGTCGTTGGCGCGATTGCGCGTTCGGTCGCTCCACCAGCCGTAGGCCAGCGCGGCCCCGAGGATGAGGGCTCCGATCGGCCAGGCGATTTCCCAGGTCAACATGGCGGGTTCCTTTCACGGGTCTTATGGCGACGTGGCGACTATTGGTCGGCGTGTCGCCCATGCTGGGCGTTTTGCTTGCGGGTCGCGGCCGCCTTCTTCGCGGAGGCGGACCGTTCAGCCGCCGGGCGACGGGCTGAAGCCTGCCCGCCTTTGGCGCCACCCTTGTGAGCGGCGGGATGGCCTGTGTCCTGGCCTCTTCCCGAGCCGCCCGGATGCTTGCCCCCGCCGTCGTCCTTGTTGACCGTGGCCCAGGCGCGGCTTTCGGCCTCTCTGGCCGAGACGCCCCTGTCCTTGTAGCCCTCGGCGATGTGATCGGCCTTGCGGTCCTGCTTGTCGGTGTACCTGCTCTTGTCTCCGCGGGGCATGCGGGGTCTCCTTTGCCATCCGGCTTCACCCCCGTTCTGCGAAAACCGGACAGGCCGCGGCAGGTTCCCTTCCCGCCGGCCCGGGCCGGGCAGGCGGCTGCGGGGATAGCGATTGATGGCGCGAGACACGTCCGCAGGGCCTTGAAGTCTGCCGGCGCTCAACCGGATCGTCCCGTGAGGCAACGCCCGGTCCGATCGCACGTTGATCAATCTGGCCGCCGGCGATGCCTGATCGGACGGCCGCCGCTCCTCCTGGAGTCCGCCTATGAGCGACAGACCCGCGGCTGGGCGTCGGGCGCCCCTGATCCGGTCCAGAATGAACCCGCGCGTCTTCTGGGGCGCGAGCCTCGTGGCGGCGCTGTTGCTGGCGCTTGTCGTTCTGGCGCCGGGCGCCTCGGACGTGGTGTTTCAGGCCGCTCAGACCTGGGTGATCGAGAGCTTCGGCTGGTTCTACGTGGTTGTGGTCGCGGGCTTCCTGGTAGTGGTCCTCGTGGTCGCGTTCGGACCGACCGGTCGGCTCAGACTGGGGCCTGACGACTCGGAGCCGGATTTCCCCTACCCGTCGTGGCTGGCCATGCTCTTCGCCGCGGGCATGGGCATCGGGCTGATGTACTTCGCGGTGGCCGAACCCGTTCAGCACTACGCGACGCCGCCGGAGGCCGCGCCCGGCAGCTTCGCGGCGGCGCGCGAGGCGATGGTCATCACCTTCACGCACTGGGGCGTCCACGCCTGGGCGATCTATGCCATGGTCGGCCTCAGCCTGGCCTATTTCGCTCACCGCAAGGGACTGCCGCTCACCTTGCGGTCCGGACTTTATCCGTTGCTCGGCGAGCGGATCCACGGCCCGCTCGGCGACGCCGTCGACATCTTCGCGATCTGGGGCACGCTGTTCGGAATCGCCACCTCGCTCGGCCTGGGCGTGGCCCAGATCAACAGCGGCCTCAACTATCTCACCGGCCTGCCGTCCAACACCGGCGTCCAGGTCGGTCTCATCGTCATCGTCATGGGCGCGGCGACGATCTCGGTGCTGACCGGCCTGGACCGGGGCGTCAGGCGCCTGTCCGAGATCAACCTCGTCATCGCCGTCTGTCTGATGGTCTTTGTCTTTGTCGCCGGTCCGACGGGATTTCTGATCAAGGCCCTGGTGCAGAACTTCGGTCTGTATCTCGACCACTTCTTCGTTCGGACCTTCAACCTCTATGCCTATGAGCCCCGGGACTGGATGGCCAACTGGACCCTGTTCTACTGGGCCTGGTGGATCGCCTGGTCGCCGTTCGTCGGCATGTTCATCGCCCGCATCTCGCGCGGACGCACGGTGCGGGAGTTCGTCATCGGCGTGTTGCTGGTCCCGAGCGGCTTCACATTTCTATGGATGACCGTGTTCGGCAACACGGCGATCGCCCTCGACATGGGACCGGCGGCCGGCGCCATTTCCCAGGCGGTGACGACCGACCTGTCGACGGCGATCTTCAGGTTCTTTGAATACCTGCCCGGGTCGGCGATCACATCGACGCTGGCGGTGCTGCTGGTGGCGGTCTTCTTCGTGACCTCGGCCGACTCCGGTTCGCTGGTGATCGACACCATCGCCTCGGGAGGTTCGGACGATACGCCGCGCTGGCAACGTGTCTACTGGTGCGGCCTCGAGGGCGCGTCCGCAGCTTTGCTGCTTCTGGCAGGCGGCCTCGGCGCGCTCCAGGCCGCGACGCTGGTGGCGGCCCTCCCCTTCGCTGTCATCATGATCCTGCTGACGGTCGGACTGCTGCGGCAGATGAACGCGGATCTGGCGGGCCTCGCCATCCTCCCGCACGCCGCCCCCCTGGCCGAACGGCTGAAGCGGATCTTCGTCCCGCCGCGCCGCGAGGAGGTCGAGGCTGATCTTCGGGACAGGGGCGCGCCCGCTCTGCAGGACGTCTGCGATGCGCTTGCCAGAGAGGGCTGCTGGCGCCGGAACTGACCGTCGCCTCCGACGAGGCCCGGCTGCTGGTCGGGCAGGAACAGGGCGCCCCCTTTTCCTATCGTCTGCGCATGGAGGCGCGCCCCCAGCCGGCCTTCAGCAACCTGGAAGCGCCGGAAGGCCGGCGCAGTCTGGAGTGGCGGCTCAAGGCGCGGGTCGGCGCGGGCGGCGTTCGCCGTGACGTGACCGGCTTTTCACGGGCGGAGATCGTCTCCGACGTTCTGGACCAGCTCCAGCGCTGGCGCCGTCCCGCCGGCGCTGAAGAGACACCCGCCGCCAAACGGTAGTCGCCTGACGAAGAGGAGACGGCGGCGCGCGGCGCCCGCGACTTTGCGCCGGTCCGTCGGATCGAAGTCGCGACAGGCGGATTGAGTCCCTGTCATGCCCCTAACCGCCCACCCTGAATGGCAACAGCTCGCCCTCTACGCTCTGGGGGCGGCCGTGGTGCTCACCCTGCTCTTCAGGATCCCGCGCGTGGGAATCATCCTGCGAAGCGTCCTGTCCCTCGCCGTTCTTGCCTTCGGGCTCCTGCTCCTCTTCCAGCAGGTGCCCTATGACCCGGGTCTGTCGCGCCTCATGGCGCAAATGGGTCTGAACAGTCAGGAGGTGGTCGGCGAGGAGGTCCAGATCCGCATGTCCCGCGACGGCCACTTCTGGGCCGAGGTCGATATCAACGGCGTGAGGCGCCGCATGCTCATCGACAGCGGCGCCACTGTCTCGGCCCTTTCAAACCAGACCGCGCTCGCGGCCGGCGTCGACCGGGACGCCGCGTTCGTCCCCGTCATGCTCCAGACCGCCAACGGCACGGTCGCGGCCAGGACGGGCAAGGTCAAACATCTGGCCCTGGCGGGCATTGAGGCGCGCGATCTCAGGGTGGTCGTCTCTCCGGCGCTGGGCTCCATCGACGTCCTGGGCATGAATTTCCTGTCCGAGCTGGCGTCCTGGCGCGTCGAGGGAAGAACGTTGGTGCTCACCCCTGTTCCCGGCGAGCAGCCATCCCTCCGCCGGCGACCTGGTGATGAACGCCCGGGGCGAGAGGCCTCGCGCCTTGAATAGGAGTCGTCGTGGTTCGTTCCGAACAAGGGTTGCGGGCCGGCCAGCTTGGGACAGACATCGAATCGGAACATCGACGAGGGCATGACAAGGCTTCGCAAGGATGGCGGCGCGCCGCCGGCCGACATGCCCGTTCGTACGGTCCATTCGGGCTGGATGGACCTGCATCTGGTCGGCCTGACCGGACCGGACGGCGTGACCTATGAGCGCTACGTCGAGGACCACGGCCGGGCGGTTGCGGTGCTGCCCTACAATCCGAAAACCCGGATGGCGTTGTTGGTGACCATGCCACGGGCGGCGATCCGCTTCGCGGGCGGCGCGCCGGTGCTGGAGGCGCCGGCGGGGATCATCGAGGCCGGCGAGGACGCCGCCGACTGCGCCCGGCGGGAACTGGTCGAGGAAGCCGGCCTTGAGGTCACCGTCCTGGATTCCGCCGGAGCCATCTGGATGTCGCCCGGCACGACGACCGAGCGGGTCGACCTGTTCCTCGCCGCCTATGACGATACCCAGCGCACGGGCGCCGGCGGCGGCCTAGAGAGCGAGAACGAGAACATCACCGTGCTCGAGACGCCACTCGACAGGCTGTGGGCGGTCTGCGAGGACGCCAGGGTCCCGTCCGACGCCAAGACGCGGGTGCTGGTGCAGACGCTGCGCGCGAGACGACCCGACCTGTTCAGCTGAAGCGGCGGCCGGCCGCCCAGCCGGCGAATCCCGCGACGGTCGTCACGAACATGCCCCAGGCCAGATCCGGCAGGACGACATTGGCCGGGAAGCCCTTCAACGTGGCGAGGTTGGTCAGGTCGTAAGTGGCGTAGGCGATCAGCCCGAACAGCAGGCCGTGAACCAGCGCCGTCTTCCACGATCCGGACGCCAGCGCCGGCTTCACGACGAAGAACACGATGCCCTGCAGATAGAGGGCGTAGAAGACCACCGCCGCCGTCATGTTTGGCGTTTCCAGAAGCATGTCGCCGAAGGAGTCCTGGTACATCTGCACCGCCAGCACCGCCAGCCACAGAGCATCCAGGCCGGCGAACACGAGGCCGGCTGCGATATAGGCGGCGATCCAGCGGGTCATGGTTTTTCTCCTTGCTGCAGCAGGTACCTAGCGCGGATGCGCCGTCCGCCAAGGTCATCCATCACGACGGGGCGCGCGGTCGCCGAACCACCAGGCCAGCGCCGTCGACGCCGAGAAGGCGATGGTCTCGACCGCCGTCCGCACCACCCCGGCGGCGGTCTCCGCCTCGAGCGCTCCGCCGACCGCCGACAGGAACAGCATCGCGAACAGCAGCCAGAGCAGCAGCGTCAGCGCCGGCCGCGTCAGGGCCCGAACCGCCGTCACCCAGGGCCAGGTCGTGCTGATGCCCGCCTCGGCCCGGACCGACTCGGCGAGGCCTGCCCATGAGCCCTGGGCCTGGGTGCGCGCCAGCGCCTGGCGGGCGGCCTCGGCTCTGCCCTCGCGCTGGTCGGCGGCCAGCTGGATGTCGTGGGTCCAGCGATCCTTCTCGTGCGCCATCTCGAGCTGGCGATCCTTGCGCTTCTCGCGGGTCTCGAAGATCGCCAGCCCGCGATTGAGGACCGAGCCCAGGGCGCCGAACGCCGCGCCGAGCGCGCCCCCGGCCAGACCCGTGCCGGCGAGCCCGGCGGTGGTGGTGATGATGTCCATTGTCTCTCTCCTGTCTCCTGCCTCTCAACCGATGGCGATGATCCAGACTTCTCCCCGGGCCCCGGCGCCGCCGGCGCCCGAGGTGTGGGTGTCCCGGCTGGCGCCGCCGCCTCCCCCGCCGCCGCCCGGCGCGCCGCC
>JAUXMY010000014.1 GCA_030683005.1 Caulobacter sp.
CGGGATGCGGAAATGCGGGATTTGCCCGTGGACCTGGCCTGCTCCGAAGGCTCGCCGGGACAAAACCACGGAATCCGGGGAGGGTCGGCATCCTCCCCGCCCGCCGGGTCCGGCGCGAGAAGCGTCGGGACGCCTGGGGTAAAGGCCAGGCGGCGGCAGCGTGTCCAAGGGGAATAACAAAGCCCCGGGTTCACGGCCCCCGAAGCGTTTCCGCGGCGGAGCGCGTCAGGCCTGCGTCGAAAACTTGCACTCACTACCCCCACGGTTCCCGGACAAGGGCCGTGGCGCTCCGCCGTCCTCCCCAACCTTCACCGGCGCGAGCCCGTGAGGCGGCGAAGCCGTGCGGGGTTCGCGACGCGCTTCGCGCTCCTCACCCTGACGAAGTTTGTTGCAGCCCACTCACGTCGTCATCCTGAGGAGCGGCGCAGCCGCGTCGCGAAGGACGCATCGCTTCACCTGCCGCGTCATCGCGCCATATCGCGCCGGACATCGCACGGAGCGCCCATGGACCAGCCGCACGATCGATCCGCCGCCGCGACGCGGACAACGGCCCTGGGGCTGATCGCGCAGTACGGCGACGACGCCGCGACCATCGCCGTGCTGCGGGCGGCGGAGCTGGCGGCGGTCGGGGATGTCGACGGCCTCGCCCAGTGGGACGAGATCATCGCCTTCATTCTGTTGCTGGAGGAGGACGGGCCGGGCGGCCTCGCCCACTGAGGTCACAGCTCGTCGAAGGGCGGCGGCAACCGACCGGCGTGGAACAGGATCACCGGGTTCTCGTCATAATCGCCCAGGTCGGCGTCGGCGGTCGCCGAGAAGGCGACGACGCCCAGGCGCAGGGTCGACAGGCGCTCGGCCTTGCGGCGCGCTTCTTCAGCCGAGGTGCAGACCAGCGTCTGCTCGGCCTTGAGGGCCTGCCCCTTGCCGGCGATGAAGGCCTGGACGAGATGGACCGTCTGCATGGCCATCGACGGCCTACTTCTGCTTGCCGATCTTGAGCGGCGTCAGGAACGACGGCGCGGCGGCGATGACCTTGGCCTTTTCGGCCTTCGGTTTGCGGGTTTCCTTGTTGGACTTCTTCTGGCCCTTGGCCATCGGGGGCTTTCCGGAGCGGAGGTCAAGACGCGCGGCGCGCGTCGGTTGGTCCCCTTCCCGGCCTGTCTGGCCGGATTCCGATGGCGGCAGGATACCACGTCCCGGCCCGGCGGACGCCACGATATCGCTCGGCTCAGAGCGCCTTGCCCATGATGGTCAGCGGCACCGGAACCCCGCCGCGATCATCGACGATTCGCTCGATCACGCCGTAGCCGCAGGCGGCGTAGAGCGGCTCGCCGCTCAGGGTGCCGGCCAGCTGGACGCGGGAGAAACCCTCGGCCTTCGCGGCTGCCTCGCACAGCGACAGGATCAGCCGTCCCACGCCGCGCCGCGCGAAGGCCGGGCTCGTGTACATGGCCCGCACCCGGGCCGCGTCGGTCGCCGGGTTCAGCAGGGCCGCGTCCCGCCCCGGACTGTGGTCGCCGCCATACAGCGTCGCCCGCCGGCTCCAGCCGCCGCAGCCGGCGATCTCCTCGCCGTCCTGCACGACAAAGTAGGTCCCGTCGGCGACCAGCTGGGTGTCGAGGCCCATCAGCTGGCGGCTGGCGGCGATCTGCGACTCATCCAGAAATCCGCGCTGCAACTCGCCGATGGCGGCGTCCATCAGGGCGGTCAGGTCCGGGATATCGGCGAGCGTCGCGAGGCGGTGAGTCAGGGTCATGACGCCGAGAATAGAACCGGATCAGACCGTATGCGACATTCCGCCCCGGTTTCGGCGCCGATGTGCTATAGTGGTCACTTACCCCCGCGCTGAAGGCGCGCTCACCGTCGGCTCTCTTGCCCGGCCGGCGGGCAGATCGGAGATCCGATGATCGAGGAAGGCTTCGTGCGCATGTATGCGCATGACTTCGCCACACTGGCCGCCCGCGCCGAGACCGGCACGGACGTTGAAGCCCTGGTTCAGAAGCGTATCGGCGAAGCTCGCTCGCACGCCGCCATCATGGACGCCCGCAAGGGTGACGGCCACCTGCCCGCGGTCGCCGACCGCCTGGTGCTGGAAGCGGCCCGCGACGACGTGCGCATGATCCGCGCCGGCGAGGACATCCCCGGCGCCCTGGCGCGCCGCCGGGCGTTCCTGAACCGGATCGTCGATATCCTGCGCGCGCCCACCGCCCCGGCCAAGGTCACGATGGCTGTGCGGGCCTAGAAGGCCGCGCTGATCCCGCCGACGACAACGCCTTCCGCGCCCGGACCGTCGGAGTCGGCCCAGTTCAGGCTGACCGTCACCTTGCCGAAGGTCCTGGCCGCGCCGACCGACCAGTCGAGCTTGCCGTCCGCGAAGGCGCCGTCTTCGTAACCGAAGCTGGCGTTGAGGCTGACCGGCCAATGCTCGGGCGCGTAGTCCGCCGCCAGGTTGAAGTAGCGGTTCTCCTCGGTGACGTTGTCCTGCTCGGGCACGTACTGGAAGCTGGCCGTGCCGGTGAAGGCGCCCCAGGTCTTCGCCGCCGAGACCGGGATCTCCCAGTAGTCGACGTCGACGCCGTCCGGGTAGGTGTAGCGGATGACGCCGACGTTCCAGTCCAGTCCGCCGGCGCTGAAGGCCACGCCCGCTGACAGGTCCAGCTCGATGTCCGCCCCGGCGTAGTCGGCGATGCTCGAACCCCAGACGCCCAGATAGACGCCGCGCGGCAGGTTGAGCGTCAGGCCGCCCTGCAGCGCCGGCTCCTCGTCGCTGAGCGAATAGCCGCGATAGCGATAGTCGGAGACCAGGCCGATCTCGCCCTCAAGACTGACGGCCTTCTCTTCGGCCAGAACCGGGCTCGCCAGGGTGAGGCCCGCGACCGTGGCCAAGGTCAGGATGTGGAGTTTCATGGACGCCCCCTTGTTGCCGCAAGTCTCGCCGCCTTTGGTTAACAGGGCGCGACCCCGGCAGGGGTGCGACAGCCGGGCGCAGGGACCGTTCAGGCGCCGTTATCCTCTATTACCCAGATTGGGGGCCTGAGTTCGGGGACCCCATGTCCGTCACAGAGTCATCACTGGCGCGCGGTCGGCTGCGACGCACCCTCCTGCTGGGCGTGCTCGTCGCCGTGCTCATGCTCGCCGGCGCGATCGGCGCAATGGCCTGGTGGGCCCGGTCGGTGGACAACCTCACCGCCCGCTCGGAACAGACCCTCGTCTCGCGCACCATCGACCGCCGGCTCGAGCAGCTGACCGAGGCCGTCACCTCCGCGACCATATGGGACGAGGCCTGGACCAACACCGCGCCGCGCCCGAACATGGCCTGGATCCACATCAATTTCGGCGAGTACTACGCCCAGTACATGGGCCACGACCGTACGGTGTTCTTCGACAGCGCCGGCGTGCTGCGCTACGCCTCGACCGTCGGCGAAGTGCAACCCGTGGACACGGCAAGGGCCTTCGCGACGGCGGTCGCGCCGCTCCTCGCCGAAGTCCGGGGCGCCGAAAACGGACTGGCGGCTGACTTCGGTTTCGCCGGCAATGTGACGCGGACCAGCCTGGTCGTCGCCGACGGCGCCGTCTGGCTGGTCGTCGCCTCGACCGTCACGCCGGAGAACGACCTGAGGACCGCCGGCGGCCCGGCGCCGGTCGTGGTTTCCGCGCGCCAGGTTGGCAGCGAATTTCTGGCGGGGCTGCACAAGGACCTCGGCGTCAGCTCACCCCGCCTCATGGCCGCCGGCGAAATCGCCGCCGGACCCGTCGTCGCCCTGGAAGACCGCGCCGGCCGCACGCTGGGCCGCCTGACCTGGACGCCGGCCCAGCCTGGCGTTGAGATGATCCGGCAGGCGGCGCCGGCCTTCGGCCTGCTGATCCTCGTGATCCTCGCCGCGAGCCTGGCGCTGGCGGTCAGCGTGAGACGGGCGTTCAGCGCCCTGGCCGCGAATGACGCGCACCTCGCGCGGACGCTCGACGACCTGACAAGGGCGCGTGACCGGGCCGAGGCGGCCAGCGTGGCCAAGTCGCAGTTCCTCGCCAACATAAGCCACGAGATCCGCACCCCGCTGAACGGTGTTCTGGGCATGGCCCAGATCATGGCGCGGGGCGATCTGTGCGACGACCAGCGCGACCGGCTGCAGATCATCCGCGACTCGGGCAACACCCTTCTGAAGATCCTCAACGACGTACTCGACCTGGCCAAGATCGAAGCCGGCAAGCTGGAGATCAGCCGCGAGGACGTCGCCCTGCCCGCCGCCATCGCCGCCGTCTGCGACCCCTTCCGCGCCATCGCCGCCGAGAAGGGCCTGGCGATCGGCGTACTCGTCGAGCCCGATGCCGCCGGCGTCTGGAAGCTGGACGCGATGCGGGTCTCCCAGGTCCTGGGCAATCTGCTCTCCAACGCCATCAAGTTCACAGCCGAGGGTCACGTCTCGACCCGTGTCTGGCGCAGCGACCGGGGCCTGGAGTTCGCCGTGATGGACACGGGACCGGGCATCCCCGAGGACCGGCTGGCCGAGTTGTTCGGCAAGTTCAACCAGCTCGACGCCTCCACCACGCGGCGGTTCGGCGGCACGGGGCTGGGCCTGGCCATCTGCCGGGAACTGGTCGAGTTGATGGACGGCGAACTGTCCGTCGACAGCCGCGTGGGCCAGGGCAGCTGGTTCACCTTCTGGCTCCCGGCTGAACCTGGCGTAACCGCACACCGCGCCCGCGTCGCGGCCTGAGCGACTCCGGACTGGACCCTCCGCATTTCAGCTTGCAGGATCGCTCCAACAACAAGAGGGGCGACCATGCGGACGGTGATGCTGGCGGGATTGGGCCTTGTGGCGGGTTTGCTCATGGGGGGACCGGCCATGGCGCAGACCGCGCCGGCCAGGGTCGACTACGCCGGGGGCGAAGCCTGGCTGTGCCTGCCCGGCCGCACGGACGTCTGCGCCCAGCCACTGGACGCGACCGTGGTCAAGGCCGACGGCTCGCTGACTCTCGAGCCCTTCAAGGCCGCCGTCGATCCGGGCGTCGACTGCTTCTACGTCTATCCCACCGTGTCGAACGACCAGACCGGCAACAGCGACATGACGGCCAATGACGAGGAACGGTTCGTCATCGCCGCCCAGTTCGCCCGCTTCGGCTCGGTCTGCCGCACCTTCGCGCCGCTCTACCGGCAGGTCACCCTGACCGCCCTGCGCGGCTTGATGACCGGCAAGCCGATCCCCGCCGACCGGGAACTCGGCTACAGCGACGTGAAGGACGCTTGGACCTGGTACCTGACCCACGAGAACAAGGGCCGGGGCGTCATCCTGATCGGCCACAGCCAGGGCTCGGGCGTGCTGCAACGGCTGGTCAGAGAAGAGATCGACGGCAAGCCGGCCGGAGCGCTGTTGGTCAGCGCCATGCTGATCGGGACCAACGTTCCGGTCGTCGACGGCCGGTTCGGCGCCATCCCGCTCTGCGCCGCGGACGACCAGACCGGCTGCCTGATTTCCTACGTTTCCTTCCGTGACACCGTCCCGCCCCCGGCCAGCAGCCGCTTCGGCGTGGTGGCCGGGCCAGGCGCGGTCGCGGCCTGCACCAACCCGGCCGCGCTGGGCGGCGGCAAGGCCGAGCTGTCGAATTATCTCTGGGCCGTGCCGCGCGGCGGCAGCGACGGCGGCGTCGCCAGGCCGTGGGTCCCCGGCAAGACCATCGACACCGCCTGGGTCTCGGCGCCTGGCCTGCTCTCGGCGCAGTGCGTCCAGGCGAACGGCTTCAGCTACCTGTCGGTCACGGTCAACGCCGATCCCGCCGACCCGCGCACCGACGACATCTCCGGCGACGTGGTGGTGGCCGGCAAGGTCGACGCCAACTGGGGCCTGCACCTGATCGACGTGAACCTGGCCCAGGGCGACCTGCTCCGCATCGCCGCCGCTCAGGCCAGGGCCTGGAAGAAGTAGTCCGGAGTCGAGTTCGCCTTCCATGACGCCGCGTCGTCGCGCTAGAACCCTTGGGCGATGAGCAAGCCCGAGAGTCCCACAGAACCGTTCAAGCGCGCCCTGGCCCATGCCGCGCGCTCACTGGCCGAGACGCCGGACCTGGAGATCGTGTTCTCCGGGGACGGGCCGTCGCTGTCGGGCAACCGGGCGGTGCTGCCGCATCCGCCGCGCGACCTGAACAGCAAGGAAGCCTCGCGCATGCGGGGTCTGGCCGACCAGATGGCGCTGCGCTACGCGCACCATGACGCGGCGACCTATGCCAAGGGACGTCCCGGCTCGCCCGAAGGCCAGGCGATCTACGAGGCCGTCGAGCAGGCGCGGATCGAGGCCATCGGGTCCAATGCCCTGGGCGGGGTGCGGGCCAACCTGACCACGGTCCTGGAGCAGTCCATCGAGCGCAAGGGCCTGGTCCGGATGAAGGACAAGGCCAGCATTCCGATGGCCGACGTGCTGTCGCTCATGGTTCGCGAGCGCCTCACCGGCGACGCGCCGCCCGAGGGGGCCAGGGACGCGGTCAACCTGTTCCGCGATGATATCGAAGCGAAGGCCGGCGCCGATCTGGACCGGCTGTCGACAGACATCCACGACCAGGCGGCTTTCCAGAAAACGGTCCGCACCATCCTGCGCGACCTCGATCTGGGCGACGCCGAGCTCGACGCCCAGGAGAGCAACGAGGAGCAGGGCGAGGACGACGAGCAGCAGTCGGAGTCAGAGAGCGACGACGGCGACGGCGACGGCCAGTCGCCCGAAGGCGCCTCCATGGACGAGATGGAGACCGACGAGCAGCAGGCCCAGGACGGCGAACAGCAGCTGGTCGAGGCCGAGGACGACGACAACGCCGAGATGTCCGACGAGGCGCCCGAGATGGGCGACGGCGCCAAGCCGGCCCGACCGGATATCAAGGACAGCAACCAGCCCGAGCCGCCCTACAAGGTCTTCACCACCGCCCATGACGAGATCGTCGGCGCCGAGGACCTCTGCGACGCCGAGGAGCTGACCCGCCTGCGCGCCTATCTCGACCAGCAGCTGGCCAGTCTGTCGAGCGTCGTCTCGCGCCTGGCCAACAAGCTGCAACGGCGGCTGATGGCCCAGCAGAACCGCTCATGGTCCTTCGACCTCGAGGAGGGGATGCTGGACGTCGCCCGTCTCCCGCGGGTGATCATCGACCCGACCGCGCCGCTTTCGTTCAAGATGGAGCAGGACACCGAGTTCCGCGACACGGTAGTGACCATCCTGATCGACAACTCCGGCTCGATGCGCGGCAGGCCGATCATGGTCGCCGCCGTCTGCGCCGACATCCTGGCCCGCACGCTGGAGCGCTGCGCGGTCAAGACCGAGATCCTCGGCTTCACCACCCGCGCCTGGAAGGGCGGATTGTCGCGCGACGAGTGGATCAAGGCCGGCAAGCCCGCCTCGCCCGGTCGCCTGAACGATCTGCGCCACATCATCTACAAGGGCGCCGACGCGCCCTGGCGGCGGGCGCGGCGCAATCTCGGCCTGATGATGCGCGAGGGGCTGCTCAAGGAGAACATCGACGGCGAGGCCCTGATGTGGGCTCACCAGCGGCTGGTCAACCGGCCGGAGCAGCGGCGCATCCTCATGGTCATCAGCGACGGCGCGCCGGTCGACGACTCCACGCTGTCGGTCAACAGCGGCCACTACCTGGAGCGCCACCTGCGCCACGTCATCGGCGAGATCGAGGGCAAGAGTCCGGTCGAGCTGCTGGCCATCGGCATCGGCCACGACGTGACCCGCTACTACAAGAAGGCGGTGACCATCGTGGACGTCGAGCAGCTGGGCGGGGTGCTGGTCGAGCAGCTCGCCGCACTTTTCGAGGCGGAACCCAAGCGGGTGGCGGCCAATCGCGGCCTGCTGGCCCCGCCGCCGGTGACCCAGCCGCCGCTGCTGAAGGCGACGACCTTCAAGCAGGTCGCCGAGGCGCTGGCATGATCGGTGCGGCCCGGCGTCTGCTGACCTGGGCCGCGCCGATACTGCTGGCCGGCTGCGTCAGCGCCAGCGTGCAGCTGCCTCCGGCCCCGCTCGCCTGGGGCCAGGCTGTTCCCGTGGAGACCGCGCCCGTCCCGCTGGACCCGGCGGACCCGACCGCAACCGCCATCGGCGCCTTCCGCTACGCCGGGGGCATCGCCATCACCAGCACGGCGACAAGCCGGCTGCATGGCCTCTCCGATCTTGTTGTCGCCTCCGGCAGCCGGATCACCAGCGTCTCAGACGACGGGGCCGACCTGTTCACGGCGACGATGACGTTCGACGCCACCGGCCGTCTCGCGGGCCTGGCCGAGGTCGGTCTGAGGCCGCTGACCGAGGCGGACGGCGGGCCGTTCACCGCCAAGTCGCGCAGTGACGCAGAGGGCCTGTCGTTCCTGAGCAACGGCGACATGCTGGTCAGTTTCGAGCGCGAGCACCGCATCTGGCGCTATCCCGCCTCCGGCGACCCCAGGCCGGTTCCGGTTCCCATGCCGCCCGTCCCGATGACATCCAACGACGGCATGGAGGGACTCGCGGCGACGGCTGACGGCAGCGGCTACTGGGTCGGCGTCGAGCCGGGAAGCATCTGGTTCTGCCGCCTGGAAGTCAGCTGCGAGCCGGTCGAAGGACTGCCTGTCCCCCCTCTTGGCTACCGGCTGTCCGGCCTGACCACAGGCCCCGCCGGGGAACTGGTGATCCTGCACCACAGCTTTATCCCCGCTATCGGATCGCGGATTATCCTCACGGTCGTCAGAAGCCCCCGGGAGGGACAGACGGTGCTCGGACGCCTGGCCATGGGCCCATCGACAACGGTCGACAATTTCGAGGGCGTCGCGGTCGCCCCTCGACCGAACGGCGACTGGCGGCTCTACCTGCTCTCGGACGACAATTTCAATCCCAGCCAGCGCACCCTGCTTCTGGCCTTCGACTGGACGCCGCCGAAATGATCCCGGCCGCCATCAGCGACTATCGTGAGCTGGCGCGGCGGCGACTGCCCCGGCTGTTGTTCGACTACATCGACGGCGGCTCCTACGCCGAGGCGACCCTGCGGCGGAACGTCGAGGACTTCGAGGATCTGGCCCTGCGCCAGCGCGTGCTGCGCGACGTCTCCAGGATCAGCCTGACCACCGAGCTGTTCGGCCAGCCCCTCTCGATGCCGGTATTGCTGGCGCCGGTCGGCATGGCCGGCATGTACGCGCGTCGCGGCGAGGTGCAGGCCGCGAAGGCGGCGAAAGCGGCGGGCGTACCCTTCTGCCTGTCCACCGTCGGGGTCTGCGACCTGGACGAGGTGGCCGCCGGCGCCGGCGTTGCGCCCTGGTTCCAGCTCTACATGATCCGCGACCGGGGCTACATGGCGGAGCTTCTCGCGCGCGCGAAGGGTCTGGGCTGCCCGGTGCTGGTGTTCACCGTCGACCTTCCCGTCCCGGGCGCCCGCTATCGCGACATGCGCACCGGCCTGTTCGGCGGCGCGCCGTCTCTGACCGGCGGCCTCAAGCGGGCTTGGGACGGAATCACCCATCCGAACTGGCTGCTGGACGTGCAGATGGGCGGCAAGCCGCATGTGTTCGGCAACCTGGCGGCCGCGATTCCCGAGGCCAAGGGCATGGCCGAGTTCTGGCCCTGGGTGACGAAGAACTTCGACCCGAGCCTGACCTGGAAGGATCTGGACTGGATCCGCACCCATTGGGACGGGCCGATCGTGATTAAGGGGATCCTCGACCCCGAGGACGCGCGTGAGGCGGTCAGGGTCGGGGCGGACGGCATCATCGTCTCCAACCATGGCGGCCGACAGCTGGACGGCGTGCTGTCGGGCGTCCGGGCCCTGCCGCCGATCGCCGACGCGGTGGGCGATGACCTGACGATCCTGATGGACGGCGGCGTCCGCTCGGGCCTGGATGTCGTCAAGGCGCTGGCCCTGGGCGCCAAGGCCTGTCTGGTCGGCCGCCCCTGGGCCTGGGCGCTGGGCGCGCGCGGGGAAGCGGGCGTCGCCCACGTCCTGCAGATCCTGCGTCAGGAGATGACGATGGCCATGGCGCTGACCGGGTGCACGGACGTCAGGCAGGCGGACCAGAGTCTGCTTGTTCGCTGATGCTGCACCGCGTCAGAGAACAGTGCGGCGCAACATAATCGTTGATCACCTGAATATTCGCGCTACGTATCGACTCGATGGGCCAAGACGGACGCCGAGCCGCAGCCATCAGGGGAAGCGTGCCGGAAGCGGTTGAAACCCAACCCCTTTCGGGAGTGCTTGTTATGACCAACTTCAAGAAGATCCTCGTCGCCGTCCTTGCCGCCGCCGCCGCCGGAGCCGCCGGTTTCGCCGGCGCCGCCGAGGTCCGCGTGCCCGTCGCCGGCAAGTCGACCGAGCAACTGCACGCCGACATCGTCAAGGCCGCCTCCAGCGCCTGCTGGGCCGACCTCAAGGGCGAGCCGCTGGCCGGCTACATCTATCCGGAATGCGTGCGTCGCAGCGTGGCCCGCGCCGTGGCCCAGGTCGGAAACATCGAGCTGGCGTCCTACGCGGCCCGCACGCCGGCGACCACGGTCAGCTACGCCGCCCGCTAACGGCGGGCGGACAGCCGGAAACGAAGAAGGCCCGCGGGGATCATCCCGCGGGCCTTGTTTTGTACCGGACGTCCGGTGAAGACGCGGCTCAGGCCGCCGCCTTCTCCGCCAGCTTCGCCTTGACCTGGCGCTTGATCTTCAGGGCGCGCGGCGACAGGGCCTCGTCCTTGGCGCCGACCAGGAACACGTCCAGGCCGCCCCGGAAGTCCAGGGTTCGCAGCGCGGCGTTGGTGATCCGCAGCCTGAACGACTGACCGAGCGCTTCCGACTGAAGCGTGGCGGGCGACAGCGCGGGCAGGAAGCGGCGCTTCGTCTTGATATTGGAGTGGCTCACGTTGTGACCGACCATCGGTCCAACACCAGTGAGTTCGCAGCGGCGCGACATGGAAGCGACCTTCGCATAAAGAAATCGGACACGGGAAAGCAGGGCTTCCACGCGAGAGGGGGCGGTATAGGCAGAGAGTCTTCGGGCGTCAAGTTTGGAGTCGCTCAGCCTTGTTCCGCCAAGGCTTCCGCCGCCCAGCGTTCGGCGAAGTCGTGCAGCGGCAGGAAGGAGTCCAGCAGGTCCCGCCCCAGCGGCGTGAGAGCGTAGCCATGTCGATGCTCCAGCGCGATCAGGCCCGCCGCGCGCAATTCCGACAGCCGTGACTGCAGCACGGTCGGCGAAACGTCGTCACAGGCCTCGCGCAACTGGCGGGAGGTCAGCCACCCGTCCCGCAGTTCCCAGATCACCCGCAACGCCCAGCGGCGGCCGAGCAGGTCCAGCAGCGCCATGACCGGCCTGCCGGTGCGGGAACCACGCACGGTCCGCCTGGGCCTTGCTTCAACCATGCTCGACTCCGCTATTGTTTGCGTAGCAATTGTTTGCTACGAAAATCGTAACGAGGAGTATGCGCCATGCCAAGGATCGCGCCGCTGACCGCGCCCTATAAGGATGCCGTTCAGAAGAGCTTCGACGCCATCATGCCGCCCGGCGCCGACCCGCTGGCGCTGTTCCGGACCCTGGCGACCAGCGACCGCCACTGGCGCAAGTTCCGCGCGGGCTCCCTGCTGGATCGCGGCCCTCTGAGCCTGCGCGAGCGCGAGATCGTCATCAACCGCACCTGCGCCCGGGCCGGCTGTGAGTATGAGTGGGGCGTCCACGTCACCACCTTCGCCGGCGCGGCGCGTCTCACGGAGGACCAGGCCGTCGCCACGGTGCACGGAGAGGCCGACGCGCCCTGCTGGACCCCGGCCGAGCAAGCTTTGGTGGCGACGGCCGACGCTCTTCACACGCGGGCGCGCCTGTCGGACCTCGAGTGGAGCCGCCTGCGGGAACACTTCGACGGGGCCCAATGCATAGAGGTTCTCTTGCTCTGCGGCTTCTACCGAACCGTAGCCTATGTCGTGGGCGGACTGGACCTGCCGCTCGAGCCGGCAGCCGCCCGTTTTCCGGCTTGGGCGCGGAACGCCCGTATGGTTAATCCATATTAATATACAACAGCTTGTGGCGAACATCTGAGGAACCGGGCGGTATCGCCGATTCGGTCCCGATTCGTTTCCGGCCTGTACCGCCGGGCGTTAATCCTTGTCGGAGGACGCGATCGCCGGGTCCGCCGACGCTGAACCGGGCAAGCGACGAGGCCAATTGGCAGGCAGGACATCTCGGCAGGGGCGATCATTGCGGTTGTGGTTAATCCGCCTTTTGATACAATATGTTGCGGTGAACAAATGCCGAATCGGACGAAGTCGCCGATTCGGTCCCGATTCGTTTCGTGCCTGTTCACGCTGCTCGTCGAGGCCGTTAACCCGACCTCCCCTCTGCGTTGACGGCGACCGGCCTGGCGGCCACATCTTCCCCACCAGCGGCGCCGGACCGGTCCCGCCCGCCATGTTGTCGGAGGGCCGTCATGCCCCGCATCGTCGTCCTGATCCTCGCCGCCCTCAGCCTGCTGACGGTCTCCGCCGCCCAGGCGCGGGAGGCCGGCTTCCTGATGTTCGGCGGACCGATCCACGCTGTTTTCGACCCAGGTGATCCCGCGCCGGAAGCCCTTGTCGTGAGAGACGGCAAGGTCGCCTTCGTCGGCCGCCTGGCCGAGGCGCGCAAGCTGGCCGGGGACCTGCCAGAGATCGACCTTCAAGGCGCCGCTGCCTTCCCCGGCTTCATCGACTCCCACGTCCACCTGACGGGCGTCGGCATGCGCGAGATGACGCTGAACCTGGATCAGGTCTCCTCGGTCGCCGAACTGGTCGCTGTCGCAAAGGCCCGGGACGCCGCCCATCCCGGCGCGGAGCCGCTAACCGGCCGCGGCTGGATCGAGACCCACTGGCCGGAGAAGCGCTTCCCCACCCGCGCCGATCTGGACGCGATCTCGGCCACCCGTCCCATCGTGCTGGCCAGATCGGACGGCCACGCCATGGTCCTAAACAGCACCGCCCTCGCCCTGGCCGGCATCACCCGAACGACGCCCGATCCCGCCGGCGGCCGCATCGAGCGAGACGCCTCGGGCGAGGCGACCGGCATGCTGATCGACACGGCCCAGGGCCTGATCAGGGCCAAGCTGCCGCCGATGTCCTATGCGACCCGCAAGGAGGCCCTCGCCCGGGGCACGGCGCTCTACGCCGCCCGAGGCTGGGCGCGCGGCGTCAACATGAGCACCGCCGCCGAGGACGTGAAGGCGCTGTTCGAACTGGCCGCCGAAGGGCGCCTGCCGATCCGGGTCGATGCCTTCATGACGCCGGAAGACTCCGCCGAGGTGCTGAAGTGGGGCCCCTACGCCGACAAGACCGGCCTGGTCCGGGTCCGCGGCGTGAAGCTCTACATGGACGGCGCGCTCGGCTCGCGCGGCGCTGCGCTGAAGGCGCCCTACAGCGACCGGCCGGACACCTCGGGGCTGGTGATCGCCGAGCACGACCCGACGCTGGCCATCCTGAACCTGGCGCTGAAGGTCAACGCCCAGATCGCATTCCACGCCATCGGGGACCGTGGAAACCGCCTGGTGCTGGACTGGATGGACGAAGCCTTCCGGGCCGCGGCTCCCGACGCGGCCGCGCCTGTCTGGCGGATCGAGCACGCGCAGATCCTCGATCCGGCCGACGTGGCCGCCTTTCGCAGACGCGGCATTGTCGCCTCGATGCAGACTTCGCACGCCATCGGCGACCTCTATTTCGCGCCGGCCCGGCTGGGCGAGCAGCGGCTCGACGGGGCCTACGCATGGAGGAGCCTGCTGGACGAGGGCGTCGTGGTCGCGGGCGGGACGGACGCCCCGGTCGAGGTCGGCGACCCGCGCATAGAGTTTTATGCTGCCGCCATCCGCAAGGATCTGCAGGGGCGCTCGGGCCCTGACTGGCGGCCGGAGCAGGCCCTGACCCGCGACGAGGCGCTCTACCTGTTCACCGGCGCCGGAGCCTATGCGGTGATGGACAGGTCGGCCGGAGCGCTGAAGCCGGGCGCCGTCGCCGACATCACCGTCTTCTCGGCCGACATCCTCACCATCCCCGAGGCCGATATCATGGCCGTGAGGCCGCTCCTCACGATCGTGAACGGAAAGATCGTCTCCGATCGGCGATAGAGGCCTTCGCCGTACGAGCTCCGCTGATCCCCACGAAGGCGGGGACCGGCGGTAACGCCGCACCGCCCTTGTCGCACCGCCCCGACTCCCCCACCTTTTCGGTATGAGCGACCGATCCACAGGCCGGGCGGAGCACAGGCTGGTGGCGGTGCTGGGCCCCACCAACACGGGCAAGACCCATCTGGCGGTTGAGCGGATGCTCGGCCACCACAGCGGCATGATCGGCCTGCCGCTGAGGCTCCTCGCACGGGAAATCTACGACCGGATCGTCAAGCTCAAGGGCGTGCGCGAGGTCGCCCTGATCACCGGCGAGGAGAAGATCGTCCCCCCGCGCGCCAACTACTTCGTCTGCACGGTCGAGGCGATGCCGCTGGGCCGCGAGGTCGATTTCCTGGCCGTCGACGAGATCCAGCTCTGCGCCGATCCCGAACGCGGCCACGTCTTCACCCATCGCCTGCTGCACGCGCGGGGCAAGTCCGAGACCATGCTGCTGGGCGCCGGGACCATGGCGCCGCTGATCCGCCGCCTGCTGCCCCGGGCGGAGATTGTCAGCCGCGAGCGGTTCTCTGCCCTGCGCTATACCGGCTCCAAGAAGCTGACCCGCCTGCCGCGGCGCACCGCGATCGTGGCCTTCAGCGCCGACGACGTCTACGCCATCGCCGAGCTGATCCGCCGCCAGCGCGGCGGGGCGGCGGTGGTCATGGGCTCGCTCAGCCCCCGCACCCGCAACGCCCAGGTCGCCCTCTACCAGTCGGGCGAGGTCGACTTCCTGGTGGCCACCGACGCCATCGGCATGGGCCTGAACATGGACGTCGACCATGTCGCCTTCGCCGGGCTGCGCAAGTTCGATGGCCGCAAGACCCGTTACCTTCACCCGCAGGAGATCGGCCAGATCGCCGGCCGCGCCGGCCGCCACATCCGCGACGGGACCTTCGGCGTCACCGGCGAGGCCGAGGAGATGGACGAGGACCTGGTCGCCGCCGTCGAGAACCACGAGTTCCAGCCCGTGCCGAGCGCCGAGTGGCGCAATCATCGCCTGGACTTCACCAACCTGCCGTCGCTGATCCGTTCGCTGGACGCCACACCACCGCGCGATGGTCTGATGCTGTCGGCCGAGGCCATCGACGAGAAGGCCCTCAAGCGGATGGCCGAGGACGAAGACGTCGTCCACCGCGTCCGCGACCGGGTAGCACTGGAACGCCTGTGGGAGGTCTGCCAAACGCCGGACTTCCGCAAACAGAGCCCGGACGAACACCTGCGGCTGGTCCGCGCCCTGTTCGACGCCCTGACCACCGGTCGCCGCCGGGTGCCCAACGACTGGATGGCTGCACAGTTCAGCGGCCTGGACCGCACCGAGGGCGAGATCGACACCCTGGCCACGCGGCTGGCCGGGGTGCGGACCCTGACCTACATCGCCAACCGCCCCAACTGGCTGCACGACCCGGCCCACTGGCAGGGCGTCACCCGCGCGCTGGAGGACCGGCTTAGCGACGCGCTGCACGAGAAGCTGATGGCACGCTTCATCGATCGCCGGACCAGCGCCCTCATGCGACAGCTGGGCGAGCGGGGCGAGCTGCTGGCCGGCGTCGGCGAGGACGGCGCGGTGACGGTGGAGGGCCACTTCGTCGGCCGCCTCAACGGCCTGGCCTTCGAGGCGCCCAGGGCCGCCACCTCGCTGGAGGAAAAGGCTCTGCGCGGCGCCGCACAGCGGGCGGTCGCTCCGGAGGTCGCCCGACGGCTCGGCCGGCTGGCCGCCGAGCCCGACGAGGCCTTCACCCTGACCCCGGACGGCGCCCTGCTCTGGCGCGGCGGTGCGGCTGGCGTTCTGGCGGCGGACGGCAAGGTGCGGCTGATTGGCGAACTGGGCCCGGAGACGGCGCGGGAGCGGGCGCGGCAACGCCTACAGGCTTTCCTCGCCGCCGAGCGCGAACGGCGCCTCGCCCCACTGGCCCGCCTCGAACGCGCCATGGCCGAGGGCCGCCTCAAGGGGCTGCCGCGCGGCATCGGCCACCGGCTGGTCGAGGCCGGCGGCGTTATCGACAAGCGGCCGGTCGAGGCCGACCTCAAGGCGCTCAGCCAGGTCGAGCGGCGGTCCCTGCGTGAGCTGGGCGTCCGGATCGGCGCCTTTAGCGTCTTCCTGCCCGCCCTCCTCGGCGAGGAGGCCCTGGGCTTCGCCCAGGCGGTCGGCGGCGGCGACTGGAAGGGCCCGGCCGACGACGTCTCGAAACTGCCTACGCCTGCCCCCTCGCCCTGCGTCCTGTCGTCGCGGGGCCTGCGGGCGGTCGGCGGGCTCGCTGTACCGGTCCTGCAGCTGGAGCGGCTCGACGAGTTGTTGCGCGCCGGCTTCAAGCCCGGAGTCGGAATGACCCTCCCCGACGAGGCCCGCGAGGGTCTGGGATGGAGCGCCCAGGAGGCGGAAGCGATCCTGCGCGCCCTCGGCTATACACCGACCGGCCGCGCACAGCCCCTCGTCTGGCGTCGACGCGGCGAGACGGCAAGCCCCGAGACGGTCAAGCCGCCCCCCGCCGGTTCGCCCTTCGCCGCCCTCGCCGGACTGCGGGTCGCGGCGCCCGCGGCGCCTGAACACCGCCGCAAACCCCGCCGCCGAAAGGTCGCCCGTCCATGACGGACGCGGGCTCCTGCCGGGCGGATGTCTGGCTGTGGCGGGCGCGGTTCTTCAAGACCCGCTCGATGGCGTCGCGCTTTGTCGAGGAGGGTCGCCTGCGCCTGACCCGAGCAGGATCGGAGGGCCGGATAGACAAGGCCTCGCGCGGTCTGAAGGTCGGCGACGAACTGGTCTTCGCCCTCGGGGGCCGGCTGGTGGCGGTCAGGGTCGAGGCGTTCGGCGAGCGACGCGGCCCGCCAGCGGAGGCCAGGGCGCTCTATGCGCTGACGCCGGGCCCTGAAGCGACCCCGCCCCAGACGGGGGTTTAAGTTTTTCTGCCATGGACAGGAGACCTCGCCGCATTGACAAGGCGGGCCCCGCCTTCGAAAAGGCGCGCGCAGCAATCGCCAGGACAGCTTCGTTCCCCGATGACCTACATCGTCACCGACGCGTGCATTAAGTGCAAGTTTATGGACTGCGTCGAGGTTTGCCCCGTCGACTGCTTCTATGAGGGCGAGAACTTCCTCGTCATCAATCCTGACGAATGCATCGACTGCGGCGTCTGCGAACCCGAGTGCCCCGTCGACGCGATCAAGCCGGACACCGAGGACGATCCCGACGGCAAGTGGCTGCGGATCAATACCGAGTACGCCGCCGTCTGGCCGAACATCACCCTCAAGGGCGAGCCGCCCGAGGACCGGGAACTGTTCGAACGCGAGACCGGCAAGTTCGAGAAGTACTTCAGCGAGAAGCCCGGCAAGGGCAACTGAAACGCCGGCGTCGGAATTCCCAGCAATCCGCTCGGATTCCGCAACCCTTTCTTTGTGTTCATTTTTGTGATAGGGTCTTGTCTGACGTGACGGGTCCGCCGTCGCGCCTTGGTTCAAGAACAGCCGCAATCGAACGGCGCGCCGATTCAAGGGCGAGGGTGTCCTAGAGGCCTGCATTATCTGAAACGAAAATCCTCCGGGGCGCTGCCGCGGTCGGGATTCTTTTCGTCTCGGGCAGGAGCGCTCTGACGCCAGTTCACGGTTGCGGCCCGCCGGGGAAACCCCGCGGACAGGGTGCTAGAGAAGGACGATCTGATGAGCAAGAACGGTCTGGCGTTTTCGGTCGACGACCACGTTGTCTACCCCGCGCATGGGGTGGGGACCATCCGTGCTGTCGAGACCCAGGAAGTCGCCGGCATGTCGCTCGAGGTCTATGTCATCACCTTCGACCACGAGAAGATGACCCTCCGCGTCCCGACCAAGAAGGCCGTCACCTCCGGGCTGCGCCCGCTGGCCGAGGGCACCATCGTGACCAAGGCGCTGACGACCCTCAAGGGCCGCGCCCGGGTGAAGCGCACCATGTGGTCGCGCCGCGCCCAGGAGTACGAAGCCAAGATCAACTCCGGCGACCTGATCTCCATCGCCGAGGTCGTCCGCGACCTGCACCGCGCCGAAAACCAGCCGGAACAGTCCTACTCCGAGCGTCAGCTCTATGAGTCGGCCCTGGACCGCATGGCCCGCGAAGTCGCCGCCATCGAGAAGATCGACCGCGACGCCGCCGTCGGCATCCTGACCAAGTCGCTGCAGAAGGCTGCCTAGGCCTTCTGGGGACAAGTACTGAAGGGCGTGTCCCTCGCAGCTCCGAAATAGAATACCCCCGGTCGAAAGGCCGGGGGTTTTTCATTGCCCCATCCCCCGTTTTCATCCTCGCGCCAGTCGCGAGGACCCATGCACACCGTCCGTGGGACAGATTTCGCGAGCTGACCCGCATCACCTCCCCATCCACGCCCGTGTTCACGGGGGGGCGGAACAAGTCCGACCATGACGGAGTGGGTGAGGATGTGCGCTACGCTGCCACCCTCTCCTCCAACCCCGCCTCGCCAAGCAGCCGCCGCTGCTCGGCCGGCTTGCGCCACAGGTAGTCGGCGGGAAGGCCGAGGCGGACGCTGGCCTGGGCCGGCGGGGAGCCCGGCTGGAACACCCGGTCGGCCATCCGCCCGGCGGCCTTCAGCGCCAGACGGTCGAAGGGCGTCAGGTCCCATTCGCGACCCAGCCGCAGCTTGCCTCGCACCAGCGGCGGCAGCAGCGATACCGAGGCCCGGGCCAAGGCTCGTTGCAGGAACTTCGGCACGTTCGGCGCCGCCTTGCCCGACACGATGATGGCCAGGAACTCGTCGACAATCGGGTGCGGCTCGAAGCGCGGGGCGAGCTTTTCCATCATCGCCATGAAGTCGGCGGTCGACTTCGGCGAATGCTTCACGCCGTAAAGCGCCGGGATCGCCGAGGCCTCGCTGTAGAACCGGGTCTTCTCCGCCTCGGACAGCGGGCTGACGAAGCGGTCGTAGGCGTTGAGGAACCCGTAGCCGGCCGTGGCCGCCACCCAGTCCAGCAGCTCAGGGTCGAGCGCTCTGTAGGCCTCGCCCGAGGGCGTGGTCCCGCTGACCTTCGCATGCATGTTGGTGACGCCCTGGATGACGCGGCGCGCGGCGCTCTGGGGACCATAGACGCCGACCATGGCCGCGACGCCGGTGCGCCGCGACCGCCCGATAGGATCGGCCTTGTAGGTCGAGTGGTCCCAGACGCCCGACCGGATCCGCGCGTCGGCGAACTCCAGCAGCACCGCGGCCACCCCGCCGATGCCCAGCGCGATCTGGTTCTTGTAGATCCGCCAGGCCATGGACGTCGGCGGCAGGAAGGACGGCTCGCCTGCCGGGTTGGCGTAGTCGATCTTCCAGCCGAGGTAGGAGGTCATCTCGTTCATGGGCGCTCCGAAGAATGGTGCAGCCTACATCGTCCGATGCCGGTCAGGGTAGGCTGGCCGGCGTGAGATGTTGCCGGCGCCTTCCAGCGTCTCGACTTGCAAGATCGTTGACCGTCCGATCGGCTACCGACAGGCTGGCGGGCGATGACCAGCGACCTCCCCGCCTCTCCCGCCTCCGCCCGCAACCGCGAGCCGCTTCTCGACGTCCTGCGGCGCTGGCTTCCTGCATCAGGGACGGTTCTGGAGATCGCCAGCGGCCTGGGCGAACATGCCGTCTGGTACGCCCGGGCCCTTCCCGGCGTGACCTGGCAGCCGACGGACCGGTCGGCCGAAGCGCTGGACATCCTCGCCGCGCGGCGAGAGGCGGCCGGCCTGCGCAACCTCGCCCCGCCCGTGCTCCTGGACGCCGCCTCGCCGGACAGCTGGCCCCTCGAACGCGCCGACGCCGTCGTCTGCATCAACATGATCCACATCTCGCCCTGGGCGGCGACAGAGGGCCTTATGGCCGGGGCTGCGCGCGTTCTCCCGGCCGGAGCCCCCCTCTGCCTCTATGGCCCTTACATCGAGGCCGGCGTCGAGACCGCGCCGAGCAATCTGGCCTTCGACGCCGACCTGCGCCGCCGCGATCCGGCCTGGGGCCTGCGCGAGCTGGACACGGTGAAGGCGCTGGCGGCGCGCCATGACCTGGTCTTCTTCGAGCGCGTCGCCATGCCGGCCAACAACCTCTGCCTTCTGTTTCGCCGTTGAGGCTGCGTGATCGGCGATGGACTGCCCTCGCGGCGCCCGTCTAAAGGGCGTCGCAGTCCATCAGAGTCAGAGCCCAGCACCCATGAAGCCGCCCGCCTGGCGCCAGGATCGCGCCGTCTATCCGCACAGCTTCCACATCCAGACCCGCTACCGTGACGAGGACGGGCTGCACCACATCAACAACATCGCCGTCGCCGCCTACTACGACGAAACGCGGGCCCGGTTCTCGCGCGAGGTGTTCAAGACCGCCGGGCTCGGCGACCGCGTGCGGATCGTCACCGCCGACAGCCGGGTGAGCTATCTGGCCGAGGTGTTCCATCCTGATGAGGTCGAGGTGCGCTCCGGCATCCTGCGGATCGGAACGGCGTCCTACGAGATCGGCCAGGCGATGTTCCAGAAGGGCCGCTGCGTCGGGATCTGCACGACCACCTTCGTACAGGCCTCAGCCGAGGGCGCGAGCCCGTTAGCCCCGGCCCTCCGCGCGGCGCTGGAGGCGATGATGATCAGGGCGCCGGAACCCGCGGCCTGACGTCAGGCCCGGGTGGTCGCCATCAGCACCATTGCGCCTTCCGCCCGGCCCAGCGCTGCGCCGCGCCTTCGCGCACGAGCTGCTCGCCGACGTCCACGCCGTTGACGCTCACCCGCGCCAGCGTCCGGCCGTAGCGGTCCTCGCCCCGACGCGCGAGGCGGATATCGCCGCCCGAAAGCAGCTGCCCCAGGCGCGCCTTGGCCTGCACCGCCAGCTGCGCCTCGGCGGCGCACCGGGCCCGGCCGGGCATCTCGGGAGTGTCGATGTTCTCGATCCGGATTCGCTCCTCGAGCACCCGGAAGGTGTCGCCGTCGGTGATACGGATGTCGGCGGCGCGGATCTGTCCCGCGGCAGGCCCGACCGTCGTCTCCTGTCGCGGCGCCGCGTCCGCCTGCTCGACAAACTCACCGCGCGTCAGCCAGGCCGCGGTCGGGGTGATAACCAGAAGCCCGCAGAGAACAATCGTGCGGAGGCTGATAACGGCTCGTCGGCGACGGTACGGAATGAAGCGGGGCATGGCCCCACGCTCGCGCCTCGCGCCCTAATGAAGGGTCAACGAACGCCCTTAACCCGCTCCGCCAACGCCCGGTTCACCGCCTCGTAGTACGGGACGAACTTCTCCCTGAGGACAGCGTCCGAGAAGGTCATGGCGATCAGTCCGCCCATGTCTTCGCCGTGCAGCAGCCGGGTCCCCTCGCCCTCAGGCGTCAGGGTGAAGTGGTGGCGGCCCCGAAACAGCAAGGGCACGTTGCCGGTCCAGGCCAGCGCCCGTTCCGGCTCGAAGGTCGTCAGGGTCACGGTCTGGGTCACGGTGGCGCCCGGCTTGCCGCCCGGATTGACGAAGGTCGTGCGGATCTTCCCGCCCGGCCGCGCCTCGCCGCTGGCCCGGATGTTCAGCGGGTTCCAGTCGGCATAGGCGTCGAAGTCGACCAGCACGGCCCAGACTTCAGCGGGCGGCGCGGGAATGAAGGCTTCGGTTCGAATGGTCTTCATGACGGGCCTCAGGTCGCGGCGCGGGCGGCCGATTCGACCCGGTTGCGCTCGGCCAGCATGATGGTCGAACTGGCCTTGGCCAGGACGGTCCCGGCGGTATCCAGCAGCCGCCCCTCGAAGAAGCAGGTGCGCTTGCCCTTCCGCTCGACCCAGGCCTCGGCGATGACGCGACCGGGACGAGCCGGGGCGAAGAAGCTGACCTTCAGCTCCAGCGACATCGGCACGATGTCGTTCCCCGCCATGGCGATCGCCGCATGGGCCATGGCCGCGTCGATCCAGCCGGTGATGAAGCCGCCCTGCACGACGCCGCCCGAATGGCACATGTGCAGGCCCGCCTCGTACTCGAGCACCGCCCGGCCGGCAGGGTCCATCTCGACGCGACGCACCAGCCCGAGCGTCCTGTTCAGATCCTCGACGCCGGAGGACTTGGTGCTGTCGGTCATGGAACGCTCCCCTGTGTTTTGCGCAGCATAGCCGACTGCCGCCGGGGCGCCGCAAGCCTGTCGCTCAGAGGCCGGCCGCCAGGGCCAGCCGCATGAGCTCGGCCATGTTGCGGGCGCCGGTCTTGGTCATCAGGTTGGCGCGGTAGATCTCGACCGTGCGGGGGCTGATGCCCAGGTCGTAGGCGATGACCTTGTTGGCCTTGCCGGCCACGACGCCGGCCAGCACGTCGCGCTCGCGCGGCGAGAGGGTCGCCAGTCGCGCCTGCGCCTCCTTGAAACCGCCGTCTTCCGGCGGGGCTCCCTGGCGATCCAGGGCGTTTCGCACCGCGCGCAGCAGCACGTCGTCGGCGAACGGCTTCTCTATGAAGTCGATGACGCCGGCCTTCATGGCCTCAACGGCCATGGACACGTCGCCATGCCCGGTCATGACGACCACCGGCAGATCATGACCCTGCGCGCGCAGGTGATCGATGAGCTCCATCCCGCTGAGCCCCGGCATGCGCACGTCAGTCAGCACACAGCCGCCGGATATGCCCGGCAGGGCATCGAGGAACGCTATCGCAGACTCGTAAACCCGGGTCTCGAAGCCCTGGATGTCGAGCAGGAAGGACAGCGAGTCCCGCATCGCCTCATCATCGTCGATAACATGCACAATCTGACTACTGGTCAATCGTCGCCTCCGCTTCGGCCAAGGGGAGTGTGAAGGAGAAGGTCGCGCCGCCCTGCGCGTTGCGATCAGCCCAGATTCGTCCGCCGTGAGCCTCAACGATGGTGCGGCAGATGGAAAGGCCGACGCCCAGCCCGGACGATTTCGTGGTCAGGAAGGGTTCGAACAGCCGGTCGGCGACGGCCGGGTCCACGCCCGGACCGGTATCGGCCACGGTGACAAGCGCCATCCCCGCCTCGCCGCCCGACACGGACACCACCAGTTCGCGGCGCGGACTTTGCTCCATCGCGTCGATCGCGTTGCGGATCAGGTTCAGGGCGACCTGCTGCACCTGGATCTTGTCGACGATGACCGGGCCCAGGTTGCGGTCGAAGCGCAGATCGACACGGATACCCTGTTCCTTCGCGCCCACCAGAGCCAGGGCGCTGGCCTCCTCCATCAGCTTGGCGGGATCCTCCAGGGTGTGGTCGGTCTCGCCCTTGGCGACGAACTCGCGAAGGCGCTTGATGACATCGCCGGCGCGGATGGCCTGGTCGCCGGCCCGGTCGAGCGCCTGACGCAACCGCGCTGGATCAGGCGCGCCGCTGTCCAGCATCATCGCCGCGCCCTTCATGTAATTGGTGACGGCCGAAAGAGGCTGGTTGAGCTCATGCGCCAGGGCCGAGGCCATCTCGCCCATGGCCGTCAGCCGCGAGACATGGACGAGCTCCGACTGAAGTTCCTGCAGACGGCGCTCCTGGTCCCGGCGTTCAGTCAGATCGCGCACAAACCCGGTGAAGAACTGCTCGCGCCCCTCGGACGCTTCGCCCACGGCGAGCTCCATGGGGAAGGTGGAGCCGTCTCGGCGCTCGCCGACGACGATCCGGCCGATGCCGATGATCCGGCGCTCCCCGGTGCTCAGATAACGTTCGAGATAGCTGTCGTGCTGTTCGCGGTACGGCGACGGCATCAGGATGCTGACGTTCCGGCCGATGGTCTCCTCCGGCGTCCAGCCGAACAGCCGCACGGCGGCGGCGCTGAACGAGCGGATGACGCCCCGGCTGTCGATGACGATCATCGCCTCGGGAACGGTGTCGAGGATCGACTGCAGGTGGGACTGGCGCGCCGCGCTTTCGCGGCCGTCGCGCCGCAACCGATCGCCCACGCCGCCCAGCACGGGGGCCAGCATGAGGAAGGCGACGCTCTCGATGATGTTGGGCAGTTCCAGCATCTGCCCGCGCAGCAGGGCCGCGTTGACGACAACGCAAAGCAGGGCCGCCAGCGTCGCGGGACCTCGCCCGCCCAGCCAGGACGCGATGAGGATCGCCGGGACGTAGATGACGAACGCGGTACGCCCTTCGAACCAGACGCCGATCAGCCACTGCGCCCCGAACGCCAGCGCCGCGGCGGCCGTCGCCGCAGCGTAGCCGGCGGACACCATCGGATCGTTTGTCAGCGCCCTGGAAACTCTGGTCAGGAAGTTGGGCATGCGGCCAGCCGGTGAATCGGACTCTCCGATTAGCACAGGCCGGGCCGAAGGGACGATTCAGGGTTCAGGCGGCGACCAGCCGGGTCAGGGCCGAACGATTGCCGATCCTGAACTGCCGACATCCGATGAAGGTCACCAGACCCTCGGTCTGGAGCTGGGTCAGCATGCGGGAGACCGTCTCGATGGTCAGGCCCAGGTAGTCAGCCATGTCCTGGCGACCCATGGTCAGGGTCTGGATTTCACCGCCCTGACGATCCGCGACATCGTAGAGGAAGCTGGCGACCTTCTCGCGAGCGGTCTTGCGACCCAACATCATCAGGTGCTCCCGCGTCCGTTCGAGTTCGCGGGCGGTCGCCGTCCAGATCATCCGCTCGATGCTCACGGTATCGTCGGCCATGGCCAGGGATGTGCGCTTGAAGACCTGGACCTGGGCGTCGCAGAGCGCCTCGGCGGAAAACCTGTGTTCCGGACCGGCTTCGAGACCGAAGAAGTCACCGGCGTAGTAGAAATCGCCGATCTGGCGACGACCATCGCTGTCGAGGCGGGTCGTGCGGACCGCACCGCTGATGACCCGGTAGATGAGGTCGGTCTCTTCCGCCTGGGCGTAGATTTCCTCGCCCGGTGCGTAGGCGATGGTCGCGCCCGGGAGGCTGCGGACATCGTCCTGGACGGCGTGGGCGCTGCGGGCGAAGGTGACGATCTGCGCGGTCATGTGGCGTTCCCCATCTGTGATGTCAGGGGTAGGCGACATGCCAGGAGCCCGAAATTCAGGGTCGACGCATAAGGGAAAACACCTAGTGTCGCGTTCAGCGCCCCGAGAAGATCGGGGGCCGCTTCTCGAGAAAGCTCGCGACACCCTCCTTGTGATCCTCGGTCTTCATCAGGGCGCGGATCGTCTCTATGGCCCAGCCGCCGAGTTCGCGCGGGTCGCCATTGGTCCCCCGGCGCAACCCCTCCTTCATGTAGCGCAGGGCGAGCGGCGGATTGACCGCAATGCGGGCGGCCAGGGTCCGGGCGCGGTCCATCAGCTGGTCATGCGGGGTCACCTCGCTGACCAGCCCGATGCGGAGGGCCTCGGCCGCGTCGATGACATCGCCGGTGAACAGCAACTCCGCGGCCTTGGCCGGTCCGACAATCGACGGCAGCCGGTAGAAGCCGCCCACGTCGCAGACCAGGCCTCGCTTGATGAACAGTTCCGCGAACTTCGCCCGTTCCGAGCAGAGCCGGATGTCAGCGTACAGCGCCAGCTCCATGCCCCATCCGACCGCGGCGCCGTTGACGGCGGCGATCAGCGGCTTGTCGCATTCCAACGCCGCCATGGCCGCCGGCGTCGGCCTGTGCCGAACCACCGGCGTGGTGTCCGCCGAGACAGCCTTGGGTCCGGCCATGATCTCGCGGACATCATCGCCAGAGCAGAAAGCCGGATCGGCGCCAGTAACGATAACGCAGCGAGCCTCGGGATCGGCGACCGCCCGGCGAAGCGCCTTCTCGAGCCGGTCGTAGGCGTCCCAGTTGAGCGCATTGCGCTGCTCGGGCCGGTTCAGCGTGATAACCGCGACGTGGTCGGCGACCTCGTACAGTACGGTGGGAGCCCCCTCACCCGGATTGCCCTGCGCCATCATCGTTCCTCCCGCGGCGCTCGTCCGGCGCCTTCCGGGGGAATGATGCGCCAGGGTCCGGGACGCCACAACGGCGCCCCGACGTCACCTCAGCCCGCTCAACGGGCCTGAACACCCAGGGCCTCGACCCGGCTCAGCCACGCCTTGCGCTGTTCAGGTGACCCCTCGACGCTGCCGATTATGGTGCTGCGCACCGAGAACCCCGCCAGCCGCAGGATGCCCCTTGTCAGGCACTTCAGGCCGGCGGCGTCGAAAACCAGGCTGAAGAACGGCGCCGGCATGCCCATGGTGACGATCACCCGCGCCGTCTTGCCCTTCATCAGGCCGCCGCCCTTCTCGCCCGGCGCGGCCACAGCGAACCCGTAGCGGAAGACCTGCTCCAGGAAGGCCTTGAGAACGGCGGGCGGGCCGCCCAGCCAGAGCGGATAGACGATCACGACGTGCTGGGCCCAACGGATGGCGGCCTGAACGGCGCGGGCGGTCTCATCGGGTTCGGCGAGGAACTCCGGCTGGGACTGGATGGGAGCAAGCTTGAGCGCGCCGACGTCGAGTCGACGGATCTGATGTCCGGCCAGATCGGCGCCGCGCAGGTAGGCCGCTGACAAGGCGGTGCAGTACCTTTGACCGGAGGGATCGGGGTGTCCGTTGATGACCAGCACGCGGCGGCTGCTCATCACAGGCTCCTGGAATGACGACCGGCGTTCGGATCAAGGTAGGCGTCGAACACCGCCGCTACGGATCGGACCAGCGGACGCCCGGCTTCGGTCACCACCAGTTTCGCGCCGTCCACAGTCAACAGGCCGTCCTGAACGAACGGCGCGAGGCGGGCGAACGCCTCGGTCAGGTCCGGCCCCTCTCCGAGCGTGCGGGAGTGGTTGGCGCGGATCGCGTCGACGTCGACCGCGAGATCACACATCAGACTCTCGATGATGTCACCGCGGAAACGGTCCTCGTCGGTCAGGGCAACACCGCGCGCGGCCGGCAGGTTTCCGCGCAGGATCTCGTCCCGCCAGTTGCGCTCCAGCCCGTGGTTCTGGACGAAGCCCTGCGGCAGGCGGCTGATGGATGACGAGCCGACCCCGATCAGCACGGCGTTGGCGTCCGTCGTGTAGCCCTGGAAATTGCGATGGAGGCGGTGCTCGGCGAGCGCCCGCGCCAGTTCGTCGTCGGGCAGGGCGTAGTGGTCGAGGCCGATGCGGACATAGCCCTCACGCGCCAGCCGTTCGGCGGCCGCTTCGCTCTGGTCCAGCCGCTCGGAGGGTCCGGGCAGCTCGGAATCCTTGATGAGCTGCTGATTGGTCTTCATCCACGGCACATGGGCGTAACCGAAAAACGCCAGCCGTTCAGGCTTGAGCGTCAGCACGGCGTCCAGCGTATTGTTCACGTCCGCAACGGTCTGGCGCGGCAGGCCGTACATCAGGTCGAGATTGACCGACAGGACGCCGGCCTCGCGCAGCCAGCCGACGGCCCGTTCAATGACTTCGAACGGCTCGATCCGGTTGACTGCCGCCTGGACGCGCGGCGACAGGTCCTGAACACCGACGCTGGCGCGGCTCAGGCCGTGGAAGGCCGCCGCCTGGACCCAGTCGCGGGTCAGCACCGCCGGGTCGAGCTCGGCCGCCACCATCGCGCCGGGCGACACCCTGAAGACGTGCCGGATCGCCTGGAAGAGGCGACCCATGTCTTCCCGGGACAGCATGTTGGGCGTGCCGCCACCCAGATGGATGTCACGCGTGCGAAGGCGACCCGGCAACGCCGCTTCGACCAGCGCCAGTTCGTCGATCAGCCGATCGACATACTCGGCCACCGGCTCGGTCCGCGTGGTCGCCCGGGTGTTGCAGCCGCAGTACCAGCAGAGCCGGGCGCAGAACGGGATATGCAGATAAAGCGAGACGGCCTGGTCGGGCGACAGGTCGGCCAGCCAGCCGGCGTGCGTCCCGGCGTTCACCGCGCCGCTGAACTGAACCGCCGTGGGATAGCTTGTGTAACGCGGCGCCCGACCGTCATAGCGGGCGATCAGCTCGTCCCGGGAGAGACGGTTGAGTGTCTTGGGCAGGGGGCTGGGCATGACTGTCCGGAACCTGATGAAAGCGCGAGCCGGCGGCGACATCGCGCCATTCAAGCCTGCTAGCGCACCGTTGAGGCCGCTTCCTTGATGCGGATCAAATCCGCCGGCCGCAGTCTTGATCCAGGTCAATGATCCCGGTCCTGGGTCCGCGTTCCACTGAACGGAAGGCAGACCGGCTCCAGCGCCGCCAGCCCTAAACCTCCGCGATTCCCGGACCCGGCTTTTTCAACGGAGTCCGGATCGCTAAAAAAATGACGCCCCCGTCACCTTTGTCGGGGAATGGAAGGAACGTCCGATGCTGAACGTCCATCTGGTCGACCACCCGCCGCGCGAGGTGCAGGTCTTCGACAACGAGCTGACCGACAAGCTCACCCCCGCCGACGTGGAGGTCATTCGCGAGATTTTCAGGACGCCACTGACCGGCTCCTACAACTGGGACTACCGCGATGCGAACGCCCGGATCCGCAAGCTTTACGAGCTGGGCAAGCGCTTCAACTGGGACGCCCAGATGGACGTCGACTGGGATGTCCCCTTCCCGAAGACCGAGATGCCGAACGACCCCGGGCTCAATGCCTTCGCCGGCCATCCGAAGTACGAAGCGCTGACCGAGCAGCAGAAGCTCGACTTCGCCTGGCGCAGCCACGCCCAGACCCTGTCGCAGTTCCTGCACGGCGAGCAGGGGGCCATGCTGGTCGCCAGCCAGCTGGTCAGCTGCGCGCCGACCTATGACGCCAAGCTCTACGCCTCGTCGCAGACCTTCGATGAAGCCCGCCACGTGGAGGTGTTCCACAAGTACCTCACCGAGCGCTGCAAGATCGTCTACCCGATCAACCCGAACCTGAAGCTGCTGCTGGACAAGGTGCTCACCGACGAGCGCTGGGACCTGAAGTTCATCGGCATGCAGGTTCTGATCGAGGGCCTCGCCCTGGCGGCGTTCCAGTCGATGACCCAGAGCACCCGCGACCCTCTGCTGCGGCAGATTCTCGAACTGGTGATGCGCGACGAGGGGAGGCACGTGGCCTTCGGCGTGAACTACCTTGAGGACTGGATCCGGGCGCTTCCCGAACACGAGATCGAGGAGCGCGCCCAGTTCGCCTACGAGGCCTGCGTGATCATGCGCGAGCGGCTGTTCAGCGTCGATGTGCCCCAGGAGTACGGATTCACGCTCGAGGAAGCGCGCGAGATCAACCACAAGGCCCAGGCCGGCGGCGCGTTCCGTGACTTCCTGTTCGCCCGCATGATCCCCAATCTGAAGCGGATCGGCCTGCTGACCGAAACAATCCGCCCCAAGTTCGAGGCGCTCGGCGTCCTGAGGTTCGAGGACGAGGTCCATGACGGACTGATCGACTGGGCGACGCTGGAGCGGCCCTTGCCCGTCACGCCGCGCGCCATGGCCGCGGAATAGCCAGGTCCTGAAAACCACTCCGGCCTGCCCCCGGTCAGCTCGCTGATCGGGGGCTTTTTTTTGCGCGGTGGCCGCGTTCTCGGGATCCGTTTGAGGATTGATCCAGGTCAGCGAATGCGATTCCGGAATGAGCGAAAAGTCCCCGTGAGGCGGAGATCAACCGCCAGGACTTCAAGGGGATAGAATTATGAAGACGCTGTTTGCCGCGGCCGCCGCCGTGGCCCTGATCGCCGGCGCAGGCGCCGCTTCGGCCCAGGACTTCCAGCCCAAGGAAAAGGGGACCTGGATGGTCAACTTCCGGGCCACTTCGGTCGCGCCCGACGAGTCGGCGCCGATCGAAACCGCCGGCGGCGTCGCAACCGGCCTGAGCGCCTCGGTCAGCAACGACACCATCCCGAGCTTGGGAATCGCCTACTTCATCACTGACAAGCTGGCGATCGACGTGACGCTGGGCACCTCCAAGCATGAAATCGACGCTGTCGGCGCCGGACCGGCCGTGCGCGTGCACGAAACCTGGCTCCTGCCGCCGGTCGTGGCCCTGCAGTACCACCCGCTGCCCGCCGCCCGGGTCAGCCCCTATGTCGGCGCCGGGATCAACTACATGCTGTTCTACAACGGCAGCGACAAAAACGGCTTCAAGGTCGACATTGATGACGGTTTCGGGTTCGCCCTGCAGGCCGGCGTCGACATCGCCATCCAGGGTCCCTGGTCGGTGAACCTGGACGCCAAGAAGGTGTTCTTCGAGACCGACGCCGACGTCAACAGCGGTACGCTGAAGAGCAACGTCGAGCTGGACCCCTGGGTCGTCTCGGTCGGCCTGGGCCGCAAGTTCTAGGTCGCGACCCCGACAGCCTCGGCTTCGAGGCCGGCCAGCTGAAGCAGTTCAGACGGCCGCTCGATGCTGAGGCTGTGCATCGACAACAGCCGGATTACGCCCCGAGTCTTCAGGCGGGTCGTATTCCGGCTGACGGTTTCGGTTGTGAGGCCAAGGTAGTCGGCAATCTCGGCGCGCGTCATGGGCAACGCCACCAGGCGACCATCCCCTCCAGCCCGCCGGGCTCGGTCGGAAAGGCCGACGAGAAACGAAGCCAGCCGTTCCATGGCCGTCTTGCGGCCCAGCAGCAGCATCTGGTCATGCGCCGCCTTCAGTTCGTGGGCGGCCCGCTCCAGCAGCGCATGCTCCAGGTCCGGCATCTCCCGTAGAATCTTCCGATAGTCGACCTTCCGGAAGCGGCAGGCAGACCCCGGCGCCAGCGCCTCGGCCGAAAACGCATAGCGGTCGCCCGTCGCCAGGCCCAGGAAGTCGCCAGGCGACAGGAAGCCCACGATCTGGCGGCGACCGTCCGACAGCAGCTTGTGGACCCGAACATCGCCCGCCGTGATGTTGAACAGATGCGTGGCCGGATCCCCTTCCCGAACCAGAACTTCACCGGCCCGGAAGGTGATATGGTCGGCGGCTTCGTTCAGTCGGCGGAGGCCTTCCTGCTCAAGCACGCCGCAAACACTGAGGCGTCGCGCCGAGCAGCTGGCGCAGACTTCGGCGCTCCCGGCCCCGGCGCAGGCCGTCGTGGTCCCAGTCATCGGGCAGTGCTCCAGGCCGTTGATCGATGTTGATGCAGGTCAACGATTCGGCGGCGGCGACCTGCGAGCTTTGCCGTCATGACGCCCTCGCCCGCCCCGATCTCCGTCGCACGGCTGACATCGGCCGACATCGATGAGGCCTTCTGCCTCGCGCGGCTGGCGTTCAGCGACTTGACGCTTGGCCGCTGGCGGCGAATCTCCCGCCGCTGGACCACCAGCGGACAGGCCCAGTCCGGGGCCCTGCTGGCCCGGGACGGAGCGGGCCGGCTGGTCGGCATCGCCCCTTTCGTCGTCCGCACCGATCTTTGCCAGGGCAAGACATTGTGGGTCGAAAGGGTCGCGGCGTTCGCCCTTGTTGATTCGGAGCCCGTGGTGATCGCGCTCACCGACGGCCTGCGGGCCACCGCCCGTGCGCTCGACTGCCAAAGGCTCAAGGTAGAGACGCGAGACGCCGACGACGCATTGCGCCGCGCGCTTGCCCACACGCCCGATAGCGTCCGCTCGACGCTGATCCAGTCCACGGTCTAGCCGCGCCTCAGATCGCGCATCAGCAGCACGCCGCCGGCGAAACTGATCAGTGTCAACGCGGCGGCTGGCAGGCACAGCGGGCAATGCCCCAAAAGACCCTGGGCTTCGCTGCACAGCGGCCCATACGCCAGCTTCGGCAACTCCTGCCACAGGACCGCCAGCCACAGGGCCGCGGCCCCGGCGCCGCTATGCAGCGTGATCGCTTCAAGGGTCCGACGGTCGGTCAGGGCGCGGATAGGCATGGTCTCTCTCCGAGGTGTCGCGGCGAACATCCCGCGCCTGCGAAGAGGCGGCCTTGATACAGATCAAGGCGAGCGACCTCCCCCGTCGATAGCTGGGTCCCATGAACGCCATGGGGGCTTGGATGGGCCAATGAGCCAGCTTGTAAAACCAAACGTCGGATCGCCGGGCGCGCCGGCGCTACTGACAGCCACCGTAATCGGCGGTCTCGTCTTCTTCTTCGCCGCCATGTTCAGCGATGACCCGCTGTACCAGTTCCAGGCGTGGATCTTCGTCGCGGCCGCCGTGATGGCGAGTTTCGCGCTGACGGCCGGCCTCAGCGCCGGACTCTTCAGCAACGACAAAGACCGCTACATGGACGGCGTTGTCCGGGCCGGCGTGATCGCCACGATGTTCTGGGGCGCTGTCGGCATGCTGGTCGGCGTCGTTATCGCCGCCCAGCTATCCTGGCCCGATCTTCTCTATTTCCCCGAGGTCGGCTGGCTGAACTTCGGCCGGCTGCGTCCCCTGCACACTTCTGGCGTGATCTTCGCCTTCGGCGGCAACGCCCTGATCTGCACGTCCTTCTATGTCGTGCAACGGACCTGCCGGGCGCGGCTGTTCGGCGGCGTGCTGTCGTGGTTCGTCTTCTGGGGCTACCAGCTGTTCCTCGTCCTGGCCGCCACCGGCTACCTGGCCGGCATCACGCAGTCACGAGAGTACGCCGAGCCGGAATGGCTGGTTGATCTCTGGCTGACCATCGTCTGGGTCGCCTACCTGCTGGTCTTCCTCGGCACGATCTGGAAGCGCAAGGAACCCCACATCTACGTGGCCAACTGGTTCTACCTGGCCTTCATCGTCACCGTCGCGCTGCTGCATGTGGTCAACAACCTGGCCCTGCCGATCGACCCGCTGCATCACCGCAGCTACTCGCTGTTCTCCGGCGTCCAGGATGCGCTGACCCAGTGGTGGTACGGTCACAACGCCGTGGGCTTCTTCCTGACCGCCGGCTTCCTGGGGATGATGTACTACTTCGTACCCAAGCGGGTCGAGCGGCCGGTCTACAGCTACCGCCTGTCGATCGTGCACTTCTGGTCGCTGATCTTCATCTACATCTGGGCCGGCCCGCACCACCTGCACTACACGGCTCTGCCGCAGTGGGCGCAAACGCTCGGGATGACCTTCTCGATCATGCTCTGGATGCCCAGCTGGGGCGGCATGATCAACGGTCTGATGACCCTGTCGGGGGCATGGGACAAGCTGCGCACCGACCCGGTCGTGCGGATGATGGTGGTGGCCATCGCCTTCTACGGCATGTCGACCTTCGAGGGTCCGGTGATGTCGATCCGGGCGGTCAACGCCCTCTCCCACTACACCGACTGGACCATCGGCCACGTCCACTCCGGCGCGCTCGGCTGGGTCGGCTTCATCACCTTCGGCGCCATGTACTGCCTGGTGCCCTGGCTGTGGAAGAAGGAACGCCTCTACTCCGACAAGCTGGTCGAATGGCACTTCTGGATCGCGACCACCGGCATCGTTCTCTACATCTGCGCGATGTGGGTTTCCGGGATCATGGAAGGCCTGATGTGGCGGGAATACACCCCGCAGGGCTTCCTCGCCTGGTCGTTCATCGAGACCGTCTCGGCCAAGCACGTCGAGAACGTCATCCGGACGGTCGGCGGCGCGATGTTCCTCTCCGGCACGCTCATCATGATCTACAATCTTTGGCGCACGGTCCGGCTGCCGTCCGTTGAAACCCGCGACGCGCTCAGCGCGCCGCTCCCGGCAGCCGCCTGAGGACCGCGTCATGAGCCTTTGGAAACATCACGTCAAACTCGAGCGGCACTCGCTGCTTCTGGTCATCGGCATCGTCCTGGTCGTCTCGGTCGGCGGCCTGGTCGAGATCGCCCCACTGTTCTGGCTGAAGAGCACGATCGAGAAGGTGGAGGGCGTTCGTCCCTACACCCCGCTCGAACTGGCCGGCCGGGACATCTACATCCGCGAGGGCTGCTACACCTGCCACTCGCAGATGATCCGCCCCCTGCGGGACGAGGTCGAACGCTACGGCCACTACAGCCTGGCGGCCGAGAGCATGTACGACCACCCGTTCCAGTGGGGATCGAAGCGGACCGGGCCTGACCTCGCCCGCGTCGGCGGCAAGTACTCGGACGGCTGGCACCGCGACCATCTGATGGATCCGCGCTCGGTCGTCCCGGAATCGGTAATGCCGCCCTACGCCTTCCTGGTGCAGCGCGACGCCTCGATCCGGGACATCCGCGCCAAGATGAAGACCATGACGGCGCTGGGCGTGCCCTACACCCAGGAGCAGCTCGACACCGCCGAGGCCGACTTCGAGGCCCAGGCCGATCCGTTCTCGATGACGGCCGGGGATCTCCGCAAGCGCTACGGCGCCAAGGTGGTGAACCGCGACTTCGATGGCGATCCCGAGCGCGTGACCGAAATGGACGCCCTCATCGCCTACCTGCAGATGCTCGGCACCCTTGTCGACTTCAGCACCTACGAAGCGGGTGATCCCGCCAACCAGCGCTAGGAGCCGACGATGACCTACGAAACCGTCGCGCGCATCGCGCAACAGGGCGGGCTGATCTACTTCGGCCTGATCTTCCTCGCGGGCTGCGCCTACGCCTTGTGGCCGACTAACCGTGACGCCTTCGCCAAGGCGGCGCGCCTCCCTCTTGAGGATGACGATCAATGAGCGAGCACGAACGCGAAAAGGACGCCATCAGCGGCGTCGATACGACCGGCCATGAGTGGGACGGCATCCGCGAACTGGACAACCCCCTGCCGCGCTGGTGGCTGTGGGTGTTCTGGGCCTGTGTGATCTTCGCCATCGGGTACTGGGTCGCCTTCCCGGCCTGGCCCGGGGTGACCAGCTACACCCAGGGCCTGCTCGGCAGTTCCGACCGGCGGGACGTCGCCGTCGCGCTCGCGGACCTTGAGAAGGTGCGTGGCGCCGGGGCGGCCGGGCTGCGGGACGCCACGCTTCAGCAGATCGAACAGGACCCCGAGTTGCAGGCCTACGCCCTGACGCTGGGCCAGTCGGTGTTCGGCGACAACTGCGCCACCTGCCACGGCACCGGCGGCGCCGGCGCCAAGGGCTATCCGAACCTGCGCGACGACATCTGGCTGTGGGGCGGCACGCTCGACGACATCGCCTTCACGCTCAAGCACGGCATCCGCTCGGGCGAACCGGAAGCGCGGACGTCGATGATGCCCGCGTTCGGTCGCGACCAAATGCTCAAGCCGGCCCAGATCCAGGACATGACGGAGTATGTCGTGGCCCTGTCCGGACGTCCGGCGGATCGAGCGGCCGTCGATCGCTCGCGTCAGATCTTCGCGGACCAGTGCGCCAGTTGCCACGGCGTCGACGGCAAGGGCGATCAGGCGCAGGGCGCGCCAAACCTGACCGACGGCGAGTGGCTCTACGGCAGCGATCGCGCCGCGATCAACGGCCAGATCCACAACGGCCGGGGCGGCGTCATGCCGGCCTGGGGCGGTCGCTTCAGTCCTGAAACCATCAAGGCGCTCGCCGTCTACATTCACGCAAACTCGGGTCAGTAATCACCGTGACCGTCGTCATAGACCGGACCAAGTCTCCCAACCCGGACGGCGCCCCGGGTCCGGTCTCGGCTGCCGCCGCCGCTCGCCGCAAGGCCGGCGGCGGCGATGGCGGCCTCTACAAGCCCCGCACGCCGATCTATCCCAAGCTGGTCCACGGCCGCTGGCGGATGATCAAGTGGGCGCTGCTCGTCGCCACCCTGGCGGTCTACTACATCGTGCCCTGGATCCGCTGGGACCGGCCGGGCGACCTGCCGGACCAGGCCGTGCTGGTCGATTTCACCGGTCGGCGGTTCTACTTCTTCTTCATCCAGCTCTGGCCGCAGGAGGTCTATTTCATCACCGGCCTGCTGGTGATGGCGGCCTTGGCCTTGTTCCTGATCACGGCCCTGTTTGGTCGTCTCTGGTGTGGGTACACCTGTCCCCAGACGGTCTGGACCGATCTCTTCATCGCTGTCGAGCGCCTCTTCGAGGGCGACCGCAACGCGCGCATGAAGCTCGACGCCTCGCCGATGAGCTTTGACAAGCTCTGGCGGAAAACCGGCAAACACGCGGTCTGGCTCGGCATCGCTTTCGGCACCGGCGGGGCCTGGATCTTCTACTTCCACGACGCCCCGACCCTGATCCGGAATTTCTGGGTCGGGACCGGCCCGATGACTGCCTACGTGTCCTGCGCCATTCTGACGGCGACGACCTACGTCTTCGCAGGCATGATGCGCGAACAGGTCTGCACCTACATGTGCCCCTGGCCCCGCATCCAGGGAGCCATGCTCGACGACCACTCCCTGCAGGTCACCTATCGCCGCGACCGGGGCGAGCCCCGCGGCCCCCACAAGAAGAACCAGAGCTGGGAAGGTCGTGGCGACTGCATCGACTGCAACCAGTGCGTTGTGGTCTGCCCGATGGGTATCGACATCCGCGACGGCGCCCAGCTCGAGTGCATCAACTGCGGTCTCTGTATCGACGCCTGCGACGAGATCATGGTCAAGATGGACCGACCCCGCGGCCTGATCGCCTACGACACCGACCACGCCGTCGCCGCGCGGGAGACCGGCGGGATCAAGAACCTCTACCGCTTCGTGCGGTCACGCACCGTTTTCTACGCCGTCGCCCTGACCATCGTCAGCGGCCTGATGATCTGGGGCCTGACCCAGCGTTCTGCGGTCGATCTGCATGTGCTGCGCGACCGTAATCCAACCTTCGTCCGGCTGCAGGACGGTTCGGTCCGCAACGGCTACACGCTGAAGATCACCAACCGCAGCTTCGCGCCGCAGACCTTCACCATCGCGATAGAAGGGGTTCCCGGCGCGCAGCTGAAGACGCCGGGCTCAGCGGTCGCGAGTGACCGCCTTGCCGTGGTTGTGAAGCCCGACGAGGTCCGCGCCGTCCGCGTCTTCGTGACCGCAGCCCCGACCGCGATCAGCGCCGCCAACATGCCCGTTCAGATGACGATGACCTCGCCGACCGGAGAGGCGCGCGTCCAGACCAACTTCCTGTCCGGTGAGGCGAACGCCCGATGACCGACCTGACCCAGCCCCCCCGTTTCACGATCAAGGGCCGGCATGTGCTGGTCGCCTTCGTGCTCTTCTTCGGACTGATCGCCGCCGTCAACGTGGTCTTCGTCACCCTCGCCTACCGAACCTTTTCGGGGCAGGTTGCGAAGAATCCCTATGAAGCCGGGCTGCTCTACGGTCGAACGCTGGCCGAACGCGCCGCGCAGGGGGAGCTGGGCTGGAGCGCCACTATTGCTGCGGTCGGTGATCGTTCCGTGGAACTGGTCATCACCGACAGCGTCGGCAAGGGCGTCAACGGTCTGACCCTGGACGCCACGTTGAAGCGGCCGGCCACGGAAGTCGGCGCCCGGGAACTCAGCTTCACGGCCCGGGGCGAAGGCCGCTACGTCGCCGATGCCGACCTGTCCGGCGCCTGGGACGCCATCGTGGTCGCCACCGGGCCGAACGGCGAACGGTTCGCGGCCGAACGGCGCCTGGTGGCGCCATGAACGCACTGGCCGCCCGAGACCTCTCCGCGTTCGTCGCCCGCGACGCAGAGGCGCGCGGCCGTCTGGAGCTGCTGGTCACGGGCGCCCGCTGCGGCGCCTGTCTGGCCAGGATCGAGAAGGCGGCGCGCGAGGCGCCGGGCGTCGAAGCCGCGCGCTTCAACCTGACGACAGGCAAGCTGGCCGTGACCCTGGCGCCGAGAGCGGGCGATGCAGCTGCCGTTGTCGATGCCCTGGACGCCGCAGGTTATCCCGCAACGCCGTTCGACCCATCGCAAGCGATAGAGACCGAAGACCAGGAAGGGCGCAGCCTCGCCCTGGCGCTCGGCGTCGCCGGGTTCGGCGCAGGCAACGTGATGATGTTTACCGTCCCGGTGTGGGCGGGCCTGTTTGGCCAGGAGCTGGACGGAACGACCCGGGAGATCATGTACTGGTTCGCCGCCCTGATCGCGACGCCCTGTGCGCTGTTTGCCGGCATGCCCTTCTTCCGCTCGGCCTGGGCGTCCCTGCGCCGGCGCAGGGCCAACATGGACGTGCCCATTTCAATCGGCGTCATCCTGACCCTGATCGTCAGCTTCTCGGAGACCTTCCAGAAGGGCGAGCACGCCTATTTCGACGCTGCCGTCACCCTGCTCTTCCTGCTGCTGATCGGACGCTATCTCGACCACAAGCTGCGGCTCCGCGCGCGCAGCGCCGCCCGCGACCTGCTGGCTCTTCAGGTTCCGTCCGCCACGCGTCTCGACAGTGACGACCTTGAACGCACCGTTCCGATCCGGGACGTCGAGGTCGGGGACCGGCTGGTGGTCATGCCAGGCGATCGCATACCCGTCGACGCCGTGGTCGAGGATGGAACATCGGATCTCGACAATGCGCTGATCAGTGGCGAGACCGCCGCCGCGCTAGCCGGTCCGGGCACGCGAACCCATGCCGGCGCCTTGAACCTGTCGGGCCGTCTCATCCTGCGGGCCGCCGCCCGCTCGGAGGACTCCGCCGTGGCCGCGATCGCCCGGCTGATGGAGGCCGGCGCCCAGAGCCGCTCGGCCTACGTACGCCTCGCCGACAAGGCCGCCGCGCTCTACGTGCCGATCGTCCACACCCTGGCGCTTCTGACCTTCGCAGGCGTCTGGGCGGCCGGCCTTGGGCCACGTGAGGCGCTGCTGCGCGCCGCCGCCGTTCTGATCATCACCTGCCCCTGCGCCCTGGGCCTTGCCGTACCGGCCGTGCAGATCGTCGCCTCCGGCCGCCTCTTCCGCCGGGGCGTCCTGGTCAAGAGCGGGGCGGCCCTCGAACGCCTCGCGGAGATCACCCATGTCGTGTTCGACAAGACCGGCGTCCTGACGGAGGGCCGCCCGCGCCTGGTCGACGCCCCGGCCGCCGTCATCGCCATGGCCGCCCCGCTGGCCCGCGCCTCCCGCCACCCGCTGGCCCGCTCGCTCGCGGACGCCGCTGGCCCTGGCGAGGTCGCCACCGACATCGTCGAAGTCGCGGGCATGGGTGTCGAGGGCGTTATTGACGGTCGCAAGGCCCGCCTTGGACGGGCCGCCTTTGTGGGGGTCGAGTCCGCGGGGGCGTCGGAGACCGAACTCTGGTTTGGCTTCACAGGCGACACGAAGATGCGCTTCGCCTTCCAGGACGCCCTGCGCGCGGATGCCCGCGCCACCGTGACGGCGCTTCAGGAACTGGGCCTCTCGGTCGAGGTCGTCTCCGGGGATGTCGCCGGCCCTGTCGCCGCGGCTGCGACACAGGCGGGCGTCCATCGCTGGACCGCGGGGGTGACCCCCTTCGAGAAAGTCTCCATCGTCGAACGGCTGCAGGTTTCCGGCCGCAAGGTGCTGATGGTCGGTGACGGTCTCAACGATGCCGCGGCCCTGGCCAAGGCCCACGCCTCGATGGCCCCCGGCTCAGCCGTGGACGCCAGCCAGAACGCCGCCGACCTCGTGTTCTCGGGCGGCCTCGCCGCCGTCCCGGAAGCGATCCGGGTGGCTCGACAGGCCAGGAAGCGGGTTGGCGAGAACTTCGGCTTCTCGGCGCTTTACAATCTGGTCGCGGCGCCGGCGGCCATCTTCGGCCTGGTCAATCCGTTCATCGCGGCGCTGGCGATGTCGGGCTCCTCACTGGTCGTGATCATCAACGCCATGCGCATGAATCTCGCCGAGAGGCGCCCATGAACATCTTCCTGCTGCTCGCCCCGTTTTCCCTGCTGCTCGGCCTGACCGGCCTGGTCGCCTTCTGGTGGACGCTCCGGGCCAGGCAGTACGAAGACCCGCAGGGCGACGCCGCCAGGATCCTCGACGATCATCTTCGCGAGGGCCCTGACGACGAAGCCGGGCAGTCCTAGATAAGGTCGCCGCCGACCGCAGAGGCGGTGGTGCCGTGCTGCTGGAAGGCCTTGATCACGTTACGACCGGTCGTCCAGCGGTGAACCTCGTCCGGCCCGTCGACCAGGCGCTGGCTTCGGATGTGGGTGTACCAGCGGGCCAGCGGGGTATCGGTCGAATACCCGAGCGCGCCGTGCAACTGGATGGCGGTGTCGACGACCCGGTGCACCATATTGGCCAGGAACACCTTGGCGATGCCGTTCTCCTGGCGCAGGTCCAGGCCCTTCTCCGCCTTGTAGGCGATGTGCAGCAGCATCAGCCGGGCGATGTAGATGTCCTGGGCGCAGTCGGCGAGCATGAACTGCACGCCCTGGCGCTCATGCAGCGGCTTGCCGAAGGTCGAACGGCTGGTCACATGACCGACGGCCAGGTCGAGCGCGCGCTGGGCCATGGCGACGTTGTGCATGCCATGGCGCAACCGGCCGTAGGCCAGGCGGTGCTGGCCCATGTTGAAGCCGTTGCCCTCGCCGCCCAGCAGGTTCTCCGCCGGAATGACCAGGTCCTTGATCTCGACCTCCGCGTGGCCGCCGCCCAGGATGTGCGACAGGGGCCCCTCTGCGGCCATCGTCTCGATGTCACGGACGATCCGGTAGCCGGGGTTGGGCAGCTCGACGATGAAGGTCGAGAACTGCTGGTGTCGCGGTGCGTCGGGGTCGGTACGGGCCATGACCAGCGCGATGTCGGCGACGCTGGCCGCCGATGAAAACCACTTCTCGCCGTTCAGGACGTAGTTCTCGTTGCCGTCCTTGACCGCCGTCGTCCGCATGCCGGTGGCGTCGGCGCCAGCGGCCTTTTCGGTCATCGAGTAGCAGATGCGCTTCTCGCCGTTCAGCAACGGCTTGAGGAACTTCTCCTTCTGGTACTCGGTGCCGTGCGCCAGCAGGGTCATCATCGTGGCGTCATCGGGCCCCTGGGTGTTCATCGACAGGGCTCCCAGATAGCTCTCGCCGAGTTCCATCTGCACCAGGGCGTTAGCCAGCGGGCCGAGACCCATGCCGCCATGCTCCACCGGAATGAACGGGCACCAGAGACCCTGCGCGCGGGCCTTGGTCCGCAGCTCACCCAGGAGGGTCTTGTAGTCCTCGCCGGCCAGCAGGCGCTTTTCGGCCGGGATGCACTCGTCATGCACCCACTGACGGACGCGTTCGCGGACGGCCTTGGCCTCGGCCGGAATCTCGAAATCGATCGCCATCTGGCGTCTCCCTTGGTTTGTTTCTTGTTTTCGCGGATGGATCAGGCGGACGCCGACGGCCGCGCCTGGACACGCGCGAACCAGGACTTCACCCAGGTCGCCTCGTCCGGAATCGGCTGGCCGACCTGCGCCCCGAAGGCGAGGAAGGCGAAGAGCAGTACGTCGGCCAGGCTGAAGCGGTCGCCGCAGATGAACTCGCGGCCCTGCATCTGGCCGTCCAGCCAGAGCAGGCGGTCGCGGGCGATGGCCTTGAGCTCGGCCGCGCCTTCGGCCCCCACCAGTTTCATCCGGTTCTCGAAGATGCGGCGACCCTCGGCGGCGCGGAAACCGCTGGTGAGCGGTTCGCAGATGTTGAGGTCGATGCGGCGGGTCCACATGCGCGTCTCGGCCCGCTCCTCGGGCGTGGCGCCGATAAGCGCGGGGCTCGGATGGCGCTCTTCGAGGTACTCACAGATGACCGTGATCTCGGCGATGACCGTTCCGTCCTCGAGCACCAGGGCCGGCGTCTGACCGGCGGGATTGACCGCGTCGGTGTAGGGCGGGCGCCGGTTTTCGCCGCCCATCAGGTCGACCTCGACCGTCTCCAGCGTCAGGCCCTTCTCGGCCGCGAACATCCGCACCATGTGCGGGTTCGGCCCCATCGAGGTGTAGAGCTTCATGGTGCGTTTCCCTGTCTGTCTTGCTGTCCTTAAGGCTCAGCGGCCGCCCTGGCCGTCGTCGACCTTGATGCTGGTCCCGGTCACCGCGTCGGAGGCCGGCGAGCAGAGGTAGAGCAGCGTGCTGTCCAGCTGGGCCGGATCACCGATCCGCTTGCGCGGCATGTGCTGGCTGATGTCGCCCATGCGTTCGAGCATGCCGTCCATCATCTCCGAGGCGAAGGCGCCGGGCGCTATGGCGTTGACGTTGATGTGGAACTTCGACCACTCGACGGCCAGCGCCTCGGTCATTCGCACGACGGCGGCCTTGCTGACCGAATAGAGGGCCGCGCCCTCGCCGCGATAGCTGTAGGCGGCCATCGAGGCGATGTTGATGATCCGTCCCGGCGCCTTGGCCTCCATCCGCCGCCTGGCGAACTCGCAGGCCAGGATCCAGGGCGCGCGGACGTTGGTGTCGAGCACCGCATCGATCAGCGCGACCGACATCTTGGTGGCGCGCTGGGCGTCGGGGATGCCGGCGTTATTGATCAGGATGTCGACCGGACCGAGCGCCTCTTCGGCCCGGCCGATGACGGCCAGCAACTGGGCGGTGTCTGTGACGTCCAGCGCCAGCGGCGCCGCGACGCCGCCGTCCGCCGCGATCTCGGCGGCCAGCGCCTCGAGACGGTCCAGGCGCCGGCCGGTGATCGCCACCTTCGCGCCCTGTCGGGCCAGAACCTGGGCGAAGCGCTTGCCGAGGCCCGACGAGGCCCCGGTCACCAGCGCCACCTTGCCGCTCAGATCGATCGAGGCGTTGGGCAGAGGATAGGACATGGCGAAGGCTCCCTGTGTTTCCCGCGACTATCCCGCGCCTTACCGAAGGGCATGAAAGCGGGAACTTCGGCGCGGCGGTCGCCTAGAAGTTCACCCGACGGCTGATCGCGCCGTCGACCAGCAGGTTCACGCCGCTGGTGAAGGAGGAAACGGGGCTCGACAGGAAGACGGCGGCGTTGGCCACATCCTGCGGCGTCGCCATCCGGCCCATCGGGTTGCGCTCCATGGCGCCCTTGAACATTTCCGGCAGGTTCTTCTCGACCATGTGCCAGACCCCGCCCTCGAAGTAGACGGTGCCGGGCGAGACGACGTTGGTGCGCAGGTGCTTGCCGGCGTACTGCCGCGCCAGTCCCTTGGCGAAGTGGATCAGAGCCGCCTTGATCGGGCCGTAGGAGCTGCCGTTGTCGGCCTCGGCCGCCGAGACCGAGGCGATGATGACGAACGAGGCGTCGCCGGTCGCTTGCGCCGCCTTCAGCAGGGAGGGCTTGGCCGCGTCGAACGCGTTGACCATGCCCAGGACGTCGAGCTTGAAATTCTGTTCCCACGAAGCGGGATCACCGCCCTGGGCCATGGCGCCGGCATTGGAGACCAGAATGTCGATGCCGCCCAGTTCGACGGCGACCTCCTCGATCCAGGCCTTCAGCGCGGACCCATCCATGATGTCGACGGACTTGCCCGTCGCCTTGACGCCGGTCTTGCGCAGCGCCTCTACGGCCTCGGCCACCTGGTCGGCGTTGCGGGCGCAAACGGCGACATTGGCGCCCTCGGCCGCCAGGGTTTCGGCAATCGCCCGGCCGATGCCGCGGGTCCCTCCGAGAATGACCGCGTTCTTGCCGCTGAGCTGAAGGTCCATCTGCGCGTCCTCTTGTTGCTGGCGGCACCTTAGGGACCGCCCATCCGAATGCAAACCGGCCGACCCACCCTCAGCGCGGCAGCCGCGCTCGTCGACTCGCCGACAGGGCGAGGAAGATGGCCGGCGCGACGACCATGGCCGCCAGGACAAAGGGTCCATTGATGTAGGCGGCGAAAACGAGGCTGACGCTCAGCGGCCCGGCGACCCGGGCCAGCGCCCCCGCCGCGTTGTTAAGCCCCATGATCTGACCTTGCCGGTGAGGATCGGCGACGCGCGAGATCATCGCCGCCACGTTCGGAAACGCTACCGACTGTCCCATGGCGGTCACGCACATCAGCGCGGTGGTCATCACCCCGCCGGTGGAGAATATCTGCAGGATCATCGCCACCACGGTCAGGGCCATGCCGGCCGCCAGCATGGGTCCCTCCCCGAACCGTTCGGACAGGCGACCGGTGATCAGGGTCTGGGTGAAGAAGGCAGCCACGCCGACGAAGGCGAAGCTGAGCCCGACGTCACGGGGCCCCCAGTCAAACCGCGCCTGGGCCCACAGCCCGAACACCGACTCGATGCCGGTGAAGGCGAACCCGATCAGGAAGGTCAGCAGCATCAGCCGGGCGATGACAGGGTGCCGAAACGCCTCCCTCATCGCCGCCCAGCGGCTGGGCTTGTCGGTGAAACCTGTCTCCCGCACCCGGCTCTCGCGGATGAACAGGGCGATGGCGATCACGCAGAGCAGGGCCAGGCCCGAGGCGATGAAGAGCGGGATGCGGAAGCCGGCCGGCCCGGCGTTGGTGTGGGCGAACAGGCCGCCGATCGAGGGGCCGACGATCAGGCCCACATTCCAGGCCGCGCCCTGGTAGGACAGCTGACGGGCCCGCTTCTCCGGCGGGGTGACGTCGGCGATATAGCCCTGGATCACCGCCCCGTTGCCGGCGGCCATGCCCCCGACCAGCCGGATCAGGAAGGCCGCCCAGATGCCCGGCGCGAAGGCGAGCGCCAGATAGCAGAGGCAGTTGGCGCTGATCGTCCAGATCAGGATCGGCTTTCGCCCCAGCCGGTCCGAAAGCCTTCCCCAGAAGGGTTCGCCGAAAAAGGCGCCCACCGAATAGGCCGAGAAGATCAGCGCCATCTGCCAGGGCGGCGCGTCGAACGACTTGGCGTAGAAGGGCAGCAACGGGACGATGATCCCGAAGCCCAGCATGTTGATGAAGATGACCGCGATCAGCGACGCAGCGGCGAAGCGGGGCGCGGGCGGCCTGTCCGGCTGAACCTGCGTCACGACCCGGCGGGGGCCATCACCCGCGCGCGCAGCCGGCGCATGCCGCCGATCCACCGGTCGTAGTCGGCCGTCTTGCGCTGCATATAGGTGAGCACCTCGGGGTGCGGCAGGATCAGGAACCGCTCGGCGGCCAGGCCGGAGATGACGCTCTCAGCCACCTCATCGGGGGTCAGCACGCCGTCCAGGCTCTGCGGCGAGCCCGAGCCGCCGGCCCGCAGCATGGCCGTGTCCACGCCCTGCGGGCAGAGGATCGAGACCTTGATGCCCTGGTCGCCGTGCGTGATCGACAGCGACTCCGCGAAGCCGACGGCGGCATGCTTGGTGGTCGAATAGACCGCGCCGCCGATCTGCGACAGCAAGCCTGCCGCCGACACCGTATTCAGGATGTAGCCACCGCCGCGCGCCGCCATGCCGGGGATCACCGCCCGGGCTGCGTGGACGTGGGCCATCACATTGACGTTCCAGGCCCTGTGCCAGACGGCGTCCGGCGAGGATGTGGCGCTGTTGCGGTCCGGGTCGCCATCGCCGACGCCGGCGTTGCAGCAGAACAGGTCAATGCCGCCATGCCGGCGCTCGATATCGGCCACCATGGCGGCCGTGGCCTCGCCGTCGGAGACATCCAGCGTCACCGCCTCGCCGCCGATCTCCGCCGCCACAGCCGCGGCCCCTTCGCCGTTGCGATCGGCGACGACCACCACGGCCGCGCCGGCCCGGGCGAAACGCCGGCAGAGCGCCGCGCCGATGCCGTCGGCGCCGCCGGTGACGACCACGATCTTTTCCCTGACGTCCATGTTCTGCCCCCCTTGTCGCCGGCGGTTCAGCCCGCCTCGGCGTATCCGGCGTACGAGTGTTTCAGCGTGGCGTGGTTGAGCAGCATCTCGGCGACCTGCCGGGTCCCGGTGCAGTCGAAGATGCGGGTGCGCACCCAGTAGGACTCTGTGCGCTTGCTCTCGGCCAGGGCGACGATCTCGCGGCGCAGGACATAGTCCTCGCCGACGAACAGCGGGCCGTCGATCAGCCGGATTTCCTGGTCGGCGAACAGGCCGACGGCGGGTCCCTTGACCGGGAACTCCGCCTGCCGGCTCGAGTACTCGGCCAGCACGCTGATCATCTCCAGCGGGATGATGGCCCGGCCCCAGGGCGAGGCGGCGGCGTCGCTGTACCAGGGGGAGGGCTCGGTGATGGCCGCCAGCTTCTGGTTCAGGCTGAACGGATAGAGCGCGCCCATGTGCTGGCCGGGGTCCATACGCACCACCTCGTCGCGGGCCCCGGTCATGCCGACCTTCAGGTCTTCCAGGATCAGCAGCTTGCCCGGGGGGCGAAGGCTCGCCATGCGCTGTTCGAGCAGGGTCGGCCCGGCGTCGAGCCCCAGGGTTGCGCTGGCCTCCAGCACCGGGGTGCCGTCGGCCTTCTCGGCCCAGACCCGCGTCATCTTCGCACCCTCGGCCGGGATCTCGGCGAAGGCGCGCACGGCTTCGCCCTCGACCACCATGTTCAGATAGTGGGACGAGATACAGCCCTGTTCGAACCAGGCGCGGCCCCAGATCTTCTCCAGCAGCGGCGGGAACAGGCTGAAGTGGGTCGGCCCCTCGATCGGTCCGGCGCGAAAACCGAGCTTCTCGGCCATCGCGTCGTCGTGGATCGAGGCGTGGCCGCCGTACTCCTGGTCGCCCAGCATCTGGCGGGGATGGCGCAGCGGGCCCGCGATGGCGAGCGGCGTGTCAAAGCTCATGGCCGATCTCCTGCGTCAGCCCTCAGGCGGCTTCCTCGAGGCGGAGCCGGTCGCGCAGCTCGCGCTTGAGGAACTTTCCGCTGGCGTTGCGGGGCAGCGGCTCGTCCAGCAGCCAGACGTAACGCGGCGCCTTGTGCTTGGCGGCAAGGCCGATGCAGTGCTGGCGAAGCGCTTCGGCCGAGACGGACTTGCCGGGTCGCAGCACGATGGCGGCCGCCACTTCTTCCCCCAGCCGGGCGTCGGGAACGCCGAAGACGCAGCACTCGGCGATGGCTGGATGCTGGTGCAGCGTGGCCTCGACCTCGGCGCAGTAAACATTCTCGCCGCCGCGCAGGACCATGTCCTTCTTGCGGTCGACCAGGAAGATGAAGCCGTCCTCGTCGATGCGGGCGACGTCGCCGGTGTGCAGCCAGCCGTCGGTGATCGACTCGGCGGTGGCGTCGGGCCGGTTGATGTAGCCCTTGATCACCGAGGCGCCGCGCACCCACAGCTCGCCGGTCTGTCCGGGGGGGAGCGTGTTGCCCTCATCGTCAACGACCCTGGCCTCGAAGCTCGGCATCGCCCGGCCGCAACTGGCCGGCTTGTCGACGAAGAAGTCACCGGAAATCGAGGTGATGATCCCGCAGGTCTCGGTCATGCCGTAGCCAGTGTTCGGCCGGGCCGTCGCCACGGTCTTCTCGATCTTGTCGACCAGGTCCGGCTGGATCTGCGCGCCGCCGCCGCCGACGCTGAGCAGGCTCGAGGTGTCGTACCTGCCGAAGTCGGGATGGGTGACCAGTTCCCGCGCCATGACCGGCACGCCGCTGACGGTGCTGATCTTCTCGCGCTCGATGAGCTGCAGCGCCGTCCCCGCATCCCAGCGGTACATCAGCACCATCTTGCCGCCCCCCGCCGTGGTCGCGTAGGCGCCGCAGTTGTTAGCGGTGACGTGGAACAGCGGCGTCGTCACCAGGGTCACCGGGACGGGGACCGGGGCATCGGGATCGGGGACCACGCCCGTCGCCCGCTGGGTCGCCAGGGCCGTCACCTGCCCGGCGAACATCATGTTCATCAGGTTGTTGACGCAGCCCCGATGGGTCAGCTGCGCGCCCTTGGGAAAGCCGGTGGTGCCCGAGGTATAGAAGATGCAGGCGTCGGAATCGGGATCGACGGCCACATCGGGCAGTTCACCGCCGCGGGCCAGGACCTCGGCGAAGGGGACCGCGCCTTCGGGCGCATCCTCGGTCCGCACGGCCACCAGCAGAGCGTCGCCCAGCATATCCGGCTGTTCGCCGATCCGGGCGATGCGTTCGGCGTCGGCGAACACCACCTTCGGGTCCGAGTCCCTGAAGCCGTAGGCCATCTCGCCGGCCGTCCACCAGGCGTTCATGCCGACAACGGCCACCCCGATCGAGACGCCGGCCCAGTAGACCAGCATCCATTCCGGATAGTTGCGCATGGCGATGGCGATCCGGTCGCCGGGCCGCACGCCCTGGTCCATCAGCCAGTTGGCGATGGCCGCCACATGGGCGTGCGCCTCGCCATAGGTGATCCGCTCGTCCTCGTAGACCAGGTAGTCCCGCTCGGCGAAAGCCAGCGTCGACAGCCAGAGCTCGCGGACGCTGGGCGGGGCGGCCCGGAAGGCCCGGATCGGCGCGCCGCCGACCTCCACCGTTGTGATCTCGAACGGCCCGCCCGGCCCCGTCAGTTCATTCCAAGCCTGGTCGAGTTCCGCATAGTGCACGACGCCGTTCCTTCTTCACGTTCCACCCACACCCGCTCTGCGGCAGGTTGCTGACGCCATGATGGCCCGCCGCTCTCGCCGTTGCGAGATGCAAACCGGCGCGGGACGGAGAAATATGTGAACAGCGATCATGGGCTGAAGACCTCACGGGCGGGATGAAGGCTTGCGCCGCCGGTTCCGCCCGGCGAAGACGGTCGAAACAAGAAGTCAGGCAGGGAGCAGAGGCGTTGGCCGATTCAACAATGACGTTCGACGAGGTCGTCCAGGGGCGCCGCAGCATCCGGGGCTACAAGCCCGACCCGGTTCCCAGGGCCCTGATCGAGGAGATCATCGGCCTGGCGATGCGCGCGCCGTCGTCAATGAACACCCAGCCGTGGAACTTCTATGTCGTCACGGGCGAACCGTTGAACAGGATCCGCGCCGGCAATACCGAGCGAACCCTGGCCGGCGTCCCGCAATCGCGCGAGTTCCGCACGGGTCAGGCCTTTGCGGGTCAGCATCGCGACCGGCAGGTCGGCGTCGCCAAGCAGCTGTTCTCCGCGATGGGGATCGCACGCGACGACAAGGACATGCGCCAGGACTGGGTGCTGCGGGGCTTCCGCCAGTTCGACGCCCCCGTTTGCATCATCGTGACCTATGACCGTGTGCTGGACGGCAGCGACGATACGCCGTTCGATTGCGGCGCCGTGGCGACCAGCCTGGTCAATGCCGCCTGGTCCCGCGGACTGGGCGCCGTGATCAACAGCCAGGGCATCATGCAATCACCCGTGGTGCGCGAGCATGCGGGGATCGCCGACGATCAGGTCATTATGAAGAGCATCGCACTGGGCTGGCCGGACGAAACCTTCCCGGCGAATGCGGTCGTTTCCGAACGCAAGTCCGTGGACGAAGCGACCGTCTTCGTCGGCTTCGACGGCTAGGCCGTAGCGGCGCCCTTCGACCAGCGAAGGGCGCCCAGGCCGCCTCAGTGACGAACCAGCTCGGCCCGACCCACGACCATGTGGTGCACCTCGTCGGGGCCGTCGGCGAAGCGCAGGTGGCGCACGTCTGTGTACATCTCGGCCAGAGGCGTCCATTCCGACAGGCCGGTGGCGCCGTGGATCTGGATCGCCTGGTCGATGATCTCGCAGACCTTCTCGGGCACCATGGCCTTGACCATGCTGACCCAGACGCGGGCCTCGCGGTTGCCCAGCACGTCCATGGCCTTGGCGGCCTTCAGCACCATCAGCCGCATGGCCTCGATCTCGATGCGCGCGCGACTGACGAGCTCCAGGTTCTTGCCCAGCTGGATCAGCGGCTTGCCGAACGCCACCCGGGTGGTCGCCCGCTTGACCATCAGGTCCAGGGCCCGCTCGGCCTTGCCGATCGAGCGCATGCAATGGTGAATGCGGCCCGGGCCCAGGCGCACCTGGCTGATCTCGAAGCCGCGGCCCTCGCCCAGCAGGATGTTCTCCTTCGGGACACGAACATTGTTCAGCTTCAGATGCATGTGGCCGCGCGGGGCGTGGTCATGACCGAACACATGCATCGGCCCGATGATTTCCACGCCGGGCGTGTCCATCGGCACCAGGATCTGTGACTGCTGGTACTGCGACGCCGCGTCCGGGCTGGTCTTGACCATGCAGATCATGATCTTGCAGCGCGGGTCGCCGGCCCCGGAGATGTAGTACTTCTCGCCATTGATCACCCATTCGTCGCCGACCAGCTCGGCGCGGGTGGCGATGTTCTTGGCGTCGGACGAGGCCACGCCAGGCTCGGTCATGGCGTAGCAGGAGCGGATCTCGCCGTTCAGCAGCGGCTTGAGCCAGCGCTCCTTCTGCTCGGGCGTGCCGACCTTCTCGAGAACCTCCATGTTGCCGGTGTCCGGCGCCGAGCAGTTGAGGCTTTCGGACGCCAGCGGGCTCTTGCCCAGTTCGACGGCGATATAGGCGTAGTCGAGGTTGGTCAGGCCGCGACCGATCTCGCTCTCCGGCAGGAAGAAGTTCCACAGACCCGACGCCTTGGCCTTGTCCTTGGCGGTCTGGAGCAGTTCCAGCTGGCCGGGCGCCCAGCTCCAGCGGTCGGTGCGGTTTTCGCCCAGCCGGAAGAACTCCTCGGTGATGGGCTCGACGTTCTCGGCGATGTGGCGCTTGACGGCCTCCATCAGCGGTTTGGCGGACTCAGACATGGCCAGGTTGTTGAGCTCGGCCTCGGCGTCGGGGCGGATGTCGACGATCTTGTTCATGGCGGTCTCCAAGGGGCGGCGGGCGAACACGCCGATTGCGGTGCGGCCCGACTCTGCGTCAAACAACTGTTTGACCGACACCCTAGGGGCGCCGCCGGGTCAACGCAATTCCCGGGCTCCCGGTCTCTGGTCGCGTGCCGGAGGCTGATCTAGGCTACCGGCCGAACCAATGACGCCCGCGCCTCCGAACAAGGACGACGACCCATGACCGACCATCTGATCGAGACCTTTGAGGACGGCATCGCCACCCTGACCCTGAACCGTCCGGAGGCGCGCAATGCCTTGACCGGCGAGCTGCTGGCCGCCCTGTCCGCCGCCGCGCCCCGGCTGGCGCTTGATCCGAAGGTGCGGGTCGTGGTCATCACCGGCGCAGGCGGCGCCTTCTGCGCCGGCGGCGACGTGAAGGGCTTCGTGGCCGACAAGGGTCCGGTCGCGGACGCGCCGACCTTCGACCAGCGGGTCAACGGCCTGCGCAACGGCATGGACTTCAGCCGCTGGCTGCACGAGATGCCCAAGCCGACCCTGGCGGTCATTCCGGGAGCCGCGGCCGGCGCCGGCCTGTCCATCGCGCTGGCCTGCGACTACCGCATCGCCTCCGAGGACGCCAAGATGACCACCGCCTTCTCGAAGATCGGCGCCTCGGGCGACTACGGCGGCAGCTACTTCCTGACCAAGCTGGTGGGGTCCGCCAGGGCGCGGGAGCTCTACTTCACCGCTGACGTGATCACCGGCGCCGAGGCCGCCCGGCTGGGCGTGGTCAACCGCGCCGTGCCGGCCGCCGACCTGGCCCGCGAGGCCGCCGCTCTGGCCCGCCGCCTCGCCGACCTGCCGACCGTAGCCGTCGGCTACATGAAAAAGAACCTCGCCCTGGCCGAGCACGGCTCACTGTCGGAGGTCATGGACGCCGAGGCCATTCACATGGTCCGCACCATGATGACCGAGGATCACAAGGCCGCCTCGCTCGCCTTCGTCGAAAAGCGCCCGCCGGTGTTCCGCGGCCGCTGACGGCGACTGACTGGCGGCGGGGCAGTCGGAGCAGACTTGTCTCCCTCGCTGAAGGCAGGAAAGATGCCGATCTGGCTCGCTTGATGGACCGCCATGCTCTCCTCTTCGACGCTGGCGACGCCCGGCCGGATCGCCTGTCCCTTCCGCTATGCCAACGGCAAGGCCTGCCCGGGTCATGTCGTCGGGATCGAGGCCTACAAGGCCGATCTGGAGTGGGCGCTCGACGAGTCCGGCCACTGGCGCTTCGGTTTCGCCCCGCGATCCCACTACCACCTGTTCTGCTCGGAGAAGGGCAACCACGCCGGCTTCAAACGCCAGGATGATCCGCAGATGAAGTTCCACTGGCGGGACCTGCCGGACGAAATCCGCAACCTCCTCGAACAAACGTCGCCGGGCCCGGCCGAAGGCGATCGGCCCGCGACATCCTGACTAGCTCAGGGTCTGGAGCCGGGCGATGAAGGTCCGTTTGGCCTTGTGCCGGGTCGCCAGGTCCAGGAGCCAGGCGGCCTGCGCCCCCGGAGCCTGCCGCACGGCGGCGCAGCGCCGGATCAGATCCATCGCGGCATCGTAGTTGCCCGCGCCGCCGGCCTTCAGGCGGGCTTCGACCAGGCTCTGATAGGCGGCCACCGCCTGGGCGGGGTGAGTCCCGGCGCTGGCGTCGGCCAACGCCTTCAGGTCCGTTTCGCCGACGTCGTGGCCCTCGGCGGTCGCCCAGGCGTCATCGATCAGGCCCTCGGCCATCTGGATCGCCAGCAGCGCTCCGGCGACGCTCCAGGGCTGGAGCCGCGGCGTTCCCGCCAGCCGCGCGCGCAGGATCGCGACGGCGCGTTCAGGGCATCCGGGGCCGTCGGGCGCCACCGCGCGAACCCTTCGGTAGAGATCGAGGCGCGGCCAGAGTTCAAAGGCCGCCCAAAGCATGGCCTCGGCCTCACCGGGTCTTCCCGATCCGGCCAGCAGTTCGGCGGCGCAGGTGAACAATCGCTCGTCGGGTCGGTCCTCGAACGTCCAGCGACCTTCCTCCAGCCAGGTCAGAGCCTCGGCCACACGCCCGGCGCCGGCAAGGATGCGGGCGACCTCGACGTAGGCGTAGGGCTGCCGAAGATCGTCCTTGCGCAGGGCGACACGCGCCTCGACGTCCCCTGCCCGCTCCGCGAAGCCGTCGAGGATGGATTTCAGGGTCCAGGACCGTTCAGCGCCGCCGGCCCCCCAGGCGGCTTCGGCGAGCCGGCGATATTCGGCCAGACCAGCCGGGCCCAGCACCTCGGCATAGTCCGCCGCGGCGTCCTCGAAGGTGGTCCAGCGTCCGGCCATCTCCCGCGCGAACAGGACCTGCGCCAGGGCCACGGGGTCAGGCCGCGCGGCGGCGCAAGCCTGGCGGTGAAGGTCGCCGGCCCGCGCCAGAACGCCGCCGATCTCGCCCTCGGAATCGTCGACGGCCTCGAAGGCCGCCTCCATCTCGTCGAACAGATGGTCCAGCAGGCCCAGGACCAGAGCGGCGCGCCCGGCGGAGAAGAGATTGGCGAGGCGCGCGACAATCTGCTCCACACCGCGCGCGAAATCGCCCGCGCCATGCCAGTCGACGCCGCCACGAACGTCGCAGGCCTCGTCGATCGCGGCGCGATAGCGGGCCGAGAGCGCGTCGTCGTCGTCCGCAGCGTCGCCGGCGTCCAGCTCGATCTCATCCAGAAGGTCGGGATTCTCCAGCGCCAGCCTAAGCAGCCGCTCGACCAACGCGTCCGGGTCCTGCGCCGACAGGTAGCGCCGGATGGCGCCGATCCGGTCACGCGGCGGCGCCCCCTCGCGGGCGGCGCGGTTCACGGTCAGGGCGACGGCCACCAAGTGCTTGCAGAACCCCGCCCCCTCGAACGCCGGGCAGTCACAAACTCCGAAAGCTCGCCCGCTCCGGGACTCCAGCGTCACCCGGTAAACCTCGGAACCGAGCACCCGTGCGATCGTCCGCTCCCCATCGGTGGAGACCACAGCGACCCGGCCGACGGCCTCGTAGGCCGCGCCGCGCGCATAGACCGCGGGCCCGGCCGCCTGGCGCAGCAGGGCGTCGACAAACGGTTCGGGCCGGAAAGACGACATGACGTCAGCCTATCCCAACGCCGGGACACCGCCAGCCAGCTTTCGCCGGGGGCAGAGCTTGTCTGGCGGCGGGGACGGTCTGAGCTCTGCTGCTCTCCGCCCCGGGAGGCCTGCCGCGCTGGGTGCTGTCTGACCGGTTCCGCACCGCAACGCGACGTTCTTCGGCGGGGGGACTGTCCGGACCGCCCTCCGCGCCCTACAGACTCAAGGCATGCCCCAGCCGCCCTTGTCCCAGCCCGTCGACGCCGCGATGCTCTCCATCCGCGGTCTCAGCCGATCCCTGCCCGGCGGGCGGGTGCTGTTCTCCGGCCTGGACCTGGACATCGCCCGGGGAGAGCTGGTGGCGATCATGGGCGAGTCGGGGGTCGGCAAGTCCACGCTGCTGAACGTGATCGCCGGCCTGGACCAGGCCGACGCCGGAACCGTCAGCATTGACGGGACGGTGCTTTCCGCCCTGGACGACGACGGGGCCACCCTGCTGCGCCGCGACCGCATCGGCTTCGTGTTCCAGGCCTTTCACGTGCTGCCCCACCTGACCCTGGCCCGCAACGTGGCCCTGCCGCTGGTGCTGGGCCACGGCGATCCGGCCGAGGCCACCCGGCGGGCCGAGGCCATGCTGGCCGATGTCGGCCTGCCCGGCAGAGGCGGCGACTATCCGCGCCAGCTGTCCGGCGGCGAGCTGCAGCGGGTCGCCATCGCCCGCGCCCTGATCCATCGCCCCGCCCTGATCCTTGCGGATGAGCCGACCGGCAACCTCGACCCGGAAACCGCCGACCGGATTCTGGGCCTGCTGACCACCCAGGTGCGGCAGGCGGGCGCCGCGGCCCTCATCGTGACCCATTCGGAGAAGGCGGCGGCCGCCGCCGACCGGTCGCTGCGCCTGACCCGTGACGGGCTGGTCCCGGCAGATCCGGCGACGGACGCGGCCGCATGAGCGCGGGGCGTTCGGGCAGGATCAGCCTGCCGGCCCTGATCTGGCTGATCCTCGGCGAGTGGCGCGCCCAGCCCGTGCGGGTGGCGACCGCCGCCATCGCCATCGCCGTGGGCGTGGCGCTGGGGTTCGGCGTCCATCTGATCAACGCCTCCGCCCTGACCGAGTTTTCGCGCGCCATCGCGGCGGTCAATGGCGACGCTGATCTGCAGGTGGCCTCGGTGTCCCCGGCCGGCTTCGACGAAGCCCTGTACCCCCGACTGGCGCGCGTCGCGGGGGTGGCGCGGGCCAGTCCGGTGGTGCAACTGACCGCCGCCATCCCCGGTGACGACCAGGGCCTGACCCTGATCGGTCTCGACATCTTCCGCGCCGCCGCCGTCACCCCCGGCCTGCTCGGCCGGCCCGATCCCGCCCCGCAGGGCGCCTCGGGCGGCGGCAGCGGTCTGGGGGACGCCGGGGCGGTGTTCGACGAGATGGCGGTCTTCCTGTCGCCGACCCTGCGCCAGGCCGTCGAGGCCGGGCCGGGCGGGCGAAAGGCCGGGGCGCGGGGCGCGGTTCTGTCGCTGTCGGCGGCCGGGCGCACCGTGCCGGTCACCGTGGCCGGGACCCTGCCCGGCGTGGCGGAAGGTCGGCGGATCGCGGTCATGGACATCGCCGCCGTCCAGTGGCGCTTCGGACAGCTGGGCCGGCTGCAGCGGGTGGACCTGAAGCTGGCCGCCGGCGCAGATCGCGAGGCGGTCGAGGCCGCCATCGCCAGGATCCTGCCGCCCGAGGCCGAACTGGTGACACGCGAGAGCCAGTCGCGGCGCAGCGACAGCCTGTCGCGCGCCTATCGCGTCAATCTCAACATGCTGGCCCTGATGGCGCTGCTGACCGGCGGCTTTCTGGTGTTTTCGGCCCAGTCGCTGTCGGTCGCGCGGCGGCGCTCGCAGTTCGCCCTGCTGCGGGTGCTGGGAACGCGCCGCGACGCGCTGCTGATCCAGGTGCTGATCGAAGGCGCCGTGGTCGGGGCGGTAGGCGCCCTGATGGGCCTGGGCCTGGGCGTGCTGCTGGCCGACACCGCCCTGCGGCTGCTGGGCGGCGACCTGGGCGGCGGCTATTTCAGCGGCGGCCAGCCGGTCCTGGTCTTCGCGCCGGCGGCGGCGGTGGTGTTCTTTGGACTGGGTCTGCTGTGCGCCATCGGCGGCAGCCTGCTGCCGGCCCGGGAGGCGTCACGAGCCCAGCCGGCCGTGGCCCTGAAGAACGCCGGCGACGCGGTCGATCCCTCGACCCGGCCCGCCATCGGCCCGGCCCTGGGGCTGCTGCTGGCGGGCGGCGCCTGCGCCTTTGGCCCGGCCATCGGCGGGCTGCCGATCCTGGGCTATGTCGCCATGGCATTGCTGCTGGCCGGCGGGGTGACGGCCATGCCCTGGCTGGCGCGCGCCCTGCTGTCGCCGCTTCAGGGCGCGCGGTTCGCCGCGCCGTCGACGGAGCTGGCCGTGCGACGCCTCTGGGGCGCGCCGTCCCAGGCGGCGGTGGCCCTGTGCGGCATCGTCGCCTCCACCAGCCTGATGATCGCCATGGCGGTGATGGTTTCCAGCTTCCGCGGGTCGGTGGACGACTGGCTGGGCCAGGTGCTGCCGGACGATCTCTACATGCGCCTTGCCGAACCCACCGGTTCGGAGGGCCTCGACCCGGCCGGACAGGCCCGGCTGGCGACCGCGCCCGGAGTGGCGGCGGTGACGTTCACCCGTTCGCTGCCGCTGCGGCTCAGCCCGGAAACGCCGTCCGTGGCTCTGGTAGCCCAGCCGATCCGCCGCGAAGACCCGGGCGCACGCCTGCCGATGATCGGCGCGCCGCGCGCCATCCCGGCCGGCGCCACGCCGGTCTGGTTGTCGGAGCCCGCAGCCTGGATCCACGGCAAGCGGGCCGGCGACTGGATGACTCTGCCCATCGCCGGCGGCCAGCGGGTGTTCGTCGCCGGGCTGTGGCGCGACTACGCCCGCCAGAACGGGGCGGTGGTGCTGACCAGCGAGGACTACAGTCGGCTGACCGGGGACGCCCTGCGCGCCGAGGCGTCCATCGCCCTGGAGCCCGGCGCGGACATCGCCGCCGTCACCGCCGCCCTCAAGGCCGCCCTGCCGCCCGATCTGGCGGCCCGGACCCAGTTCGCCCGGCCCGGGGAAATTCGCGCCATCGCCCTTGGCCTCTTCGATCGCAGCTTCGCCATCACCTATGTGCTGGAGCTGGTGGCCATCCTCGTCGGCCTGGCCGGGGTGGCGGCGACTGTCTCGGCCCAGACCTTGGCCCGGACCAAGGAGTTCGGGATGCTGCGCCATATCGGCGTTCGCCGCGGCCAGATCACCGCCATGCTGGCGCAGGAGGGCGCGCTTCTGGGCGCTGTCGGCGTCACGGCCGGCCTGACGCTGGGGCTGGTGATGAGCCAGGTGCTGATCCATGTGATCAATCCCCAGTCCTTCCACTGGACCATGGAGACCCGGCTGCCCTGGGTCGTGTTCGCCGTGGTGACGGTCGCGCTGGTCAGCGCCTCGGCTGGCGCCGCCCTGCTGGCCGGACGCCGGGCGCTGTCGATGGATGCGGTCCGGGCCGTGCGGGAGGACTGGTGATGCGACCCCTTCTGCGGACGGTCGGCCTGCTGCTGGCGGCCGTCATGATCACGGCGGCGGCCGGCGATGGCCGGGTGGCGCCGGTCTATGCGCCGGTGACCGCCGGAGCGCCCCTCGCCTTTCCGCGCGATCACGGCGCCCATCCGGCATTCCGGACCGAGTGGTGGTACGTGACCGGCTGGGTGCAGACCGCGGACGGCAAGCCCATGGGCTTCCAGGTCACCTTCTTCCGCACCCGACCCGATGTCGACCAGGCCAACCCCAGCGCCTTCGCCGCGCGCCAGGTGCTGTTCGCCCACGCGGCCCTGGCCGATCCGGCCGTCGGTCGGCTGCTGCACGATCAACGGGTCGCCCGGGCGGGCTTTGGCCTTGCAGAGGCCTCGGAGACCGACGGGAGGGTGGTTATCGACGACTGGTCCCTGAGCCGGGGCGGCGACGACCGCTGGCGAACCCGGGCGGGCGGCGCGGACTTCGCCCTCGACCTGACCTTCGCGCCCACCCAGCCGCCGTTGTTGCAGGGGCAGGCGGGCTTCAGCCGCAAGGGCCCCGGGGCGGGCCAGGCCAGCTACTACTACAGCCTGCCGCAGATGGCGGTCAGCGGCGCGGTCACCCGGGACGGCAAGGCGCAGAAGGTCACCGGCCGGGCCTGGCTGGACCGCGAATGGTCCTCGACCCTGCTGGACCCCGCCGCGGTCGGCTGGGACTGGGCCGGGATCAACCTGCCGGGCGGCGCGGCCCTGACCGCCTTCCAGGTCCGGGATGCCGCGGGAAAGCCGGTCTGGGCCGGCGGATCCTGGCGGCGGGCCGATGGCCGGCTGACCACGCTTGGCCCCGGCGATGTCAGCTTCCGGATGCTGAGGCGCTGGCGATCGCCCCGCACCGGGGCGCTCTATCCGGTGGAACAGGCGATCACGGTGCGGCTGCCGGAAGGCGAGCGCACCCTGACGCTCAAGCCGCTGTTCGACGACCAGGAGCTGGACAGCCGCGCCGGCGGTGGCCCGGTCTACTGGGAGGGCGCGGTGTCGGACGGCGACGCCCGGGGCTACCTGGAGCTGACCGGCTACTTCGAGAAACTGAGCCTCTGACAAGGTCGCAGGAAGCGTGATCAGCGCGGGCCGGCCCCGACCCACGCCATGACGGACGGCTGCCCGCGTCCCGGTCGAGCCGGCGATCCGGTCCGGTTCAAGGAAACCTCGATCCGGAGGAGCTCGCCATGTCGCCGCCCGGAGCGCGACTGCCAGGACTGTCTGACGGCGGGCAAATCGCCCGTCGATGCCTCTCCGCCCGGGTAAGCTGATGGCTCAGGCATCGAACCGGACACTCCGGGCGCGGCCTTCTCACGCCTAAAGGATCCTTGAATCCGGAAGCCCGGGATCCGGCGCTGCCAGGGTCGTGGTTCTTCGGCTCCCGTCGGGTGGCAGCGCCTGAAGCCAGCCCTGAAAAAAATGGAGCCGCCGGTTCGCGGCGGCTCCAGTGTCGTGCGCAGGGAAGCTGTCTAGAAACTCATCCGAAGGCCCAGGCGGAAGGTGCGGCCCAGCGGATCGGTGGTCATTGCGTCGTAGCCCTCGGGCAGCCGGGCCAGGGGCGGCTCCTGGTCGCTGATGTTGGTCACGGCCAGGGTCAGCTTCACGGCCCGCGGCAAGTCGATGACGGCGGCGAAGTCATGAAGCGTCGTCGCATCGATGTCGTACCCGACCGCGGTCTTTGCCCAGCGAGTGTCCAGATAGCCGGAGCTATGGCGCATCGACCACCGCAGGTTCACGGGCCCGCGGTTGAAGTTGATGTAGGACTGGCTCTTCCACTCCGGGAGCGGGTGGGCGAGCGTGCCAGCGTTGAGCTTGCCGACAGCATCGAAGCCAGGAATGGCGAGACCGGCGACGCTGAAGGCGTCGAAGTCGTAGCTGAGGGTGCGGTTGGCTGCCGTGCCGATTGTCAACTCACCGCCGAAGATGTCGTCGAAGCGGTAGCTGGCGCGGATGTCGATGCCTCTGAAGGTCATCGACGGGCCGTTGATCCGCAGCAGCATGACCTTGGCCAGGTTGGCCGCGCTGCAGGCGCCGTTGAACACGAAATGGTCGGCGAGGAACTGGGGATCGACAGTGGCGCAGTTGTTGGCCCCGCCGGCGCCGTTCGGGAAGACGGCGTTGACGATGGCGTTCTGCGGCTCGGTCGTAAGGATGTTTTCGATGTCGTAGCTGTAGAAGTCGATGCCCGCATCCAGACCGCCCGCCTGGACCAGCAGGCCGATCGTGTAGGTGCTGGCGGTTTCAGGCTCGAGATCGGGATTGCCCATGAGATCGAGCGCCGTCGCCCGGCCGAGGATGGTCGGGATCGAGGCCAGCGGGTTGGGCGCAAGCGCGGTCAGCGGCGGGGCCCTGAAGGTGGTGCTGGCCGACCCGCGGATCGCCAGCCAGTCAAGCAGCTGCAGCTTGGCGCGCACCTGGGGGTCAAACGTCCCGCCGCCCGCCGAGCCGTAGTCCTCGTAGCGCGCACCGAGGGTCACATCCAGGCGGTCAGTGACCGGCAGCGCCAGTTCGACGAAGCCGGCGTAGATGTCGGTCGTGATGTCGGTCGGCGCGAAGGCGGCCGAAAGACCGAGCGGAGTATAGGGGGTCGGCGTACAGACATCGGCGCCGGGGATGTCCAGCGGCGAGTTCAGGCAGGGCACGCGCGTCCGGTCCGCGTACTCGGAGTCGGTCTCGTTGAACGCAATCCGCCGCCACTGGAAGCCGGCGGCCCAGCGGATGTCGCCGCCCGGCAGGGTTAGCGCACCCAGCGTGCCGTCGACGCCGATGTTGAACTCGGTGGTCTCGCTGGTGAGGAACCGGGTCTGCGGGATCATCAGCCAGTCGGCCAGTTCCCGCGTATTGGCGACCGCCGGATTATAGCCGGGGTTACTCATCACACCGTTGATCGGCGCGCTCTGGATGGCGTTCGACATCGGGTTCAGCCACAGACAGCCAGGGCTGCCGGGCGCGGCGGTCTGCCAGTTGCAGCTCGGACCGCCCAGCCCCCTGAGCGCCAGCTCGATCTGCACCCCCGATGAGTCCCAGCCCTTCAGCTCGTGTTCGTTGCGACCGTATGTGAGGTCGGCGTACCAGTTGACGCTGGCGCCGATCGATCCGGTCAGACCGGCCGAGAAGCGATACTGCGTCTGGTCGCGGGTCTGATAGGCTGGCGTCGACGGCCCGCCGAAGAACGGGTTGCCGCCGAGCAGGTAGGGACGCCACTGGCCGATCGGGATGAAGATGCCGGTCGACCCCGCCGGGAACTGCCCGGGGTTGGTGGCGGCGTAGGCCGCCAGGCCCGGGTTGTTGATCGGCACGAACCAGTTGTTGAACAGTCGCGGCGTCGTTCCGGCGATGTAGCTGGCCGGATTGATGTTGCCCGGCAGCACCGTCTCGGTGATCGGCTTGGGCTGGTTGAACGACGGCGGATAGTGAACGATGGTCTCGGCGCTCGACCAGGATCCCTCCAGGTGCAGGTCGGTGGTCGGGGTGAGCGCGTAGTTGAACTCCCCGTACAGCTGGTAGGTGTCGGCGGGGGCCACCAGGTCCTGCCAGAGCTGGACGTTGCTGACGCAGAAGCCGACGAAAGGCTGGATCGCGCCCAGGGCGGAACAGCCGACATCCACCGCCCGCGCACCCGTGGCGGCCAGAACGCCGCCGGGCCCGATCGGACCGACCGGGGTGAACTGGGCAGGGTTGGTTGCGAAGTTCCAGCCGGCTTCCGGATTGACGCTGTAGGGGGGCGTCGACCAGGGCCGGTCCGCGACCCTCAGCTGGGCGCGCGACTGGTAGGCCGCCGAAAGCAGCACATTCCAGCCCTCGCCGACCCGGCCCCAGGTGGCGTCCAGGCTGTAGTCGCCGTCGGTGTCCTGGATCCAGGTGTAGTCGCCGCCGATCTCCAGTCCGTCGAAGTCCCGCTTGGTGATGAAGTTGACAACGCCGGTCATGGCGTCAGAGCCGTAGGTCGTGGAGGCGGCGTCCTTCAGGATCTCGATCCGGCCGACGGCCGACATGGGAATGCTGCGGGTGTTGACGAACGAGCCGGACACCAACGGCATACGCCGACCGTTGAGCAGGACCAGGTTCCGCTCCGGGCTGAGGCCGCGCAGGTTTACGCTCTCCGAGCCCTCGAAGCCCTGCCCCTTGCCGGGCTGCGAGGAATTGGAGTTGCCGATCGAGCCGGCCGCCTCGGGCAGGGCGCGGATGATGTCCACCAGCGCCGGGGACCCCTGCGCCTCGAGCTCCTGCGAGGTGACGATGCGCAGCGGCAGGGCGTCGGCCTGGCGGGCGGTCAACAGGCGCGAGCCGGTGACGACAACGGCGTCAACTTCAGGCGCTTCGGCCTCGGCGGCGATCGCCGGGCCTGACCAGGCCCCGGCGGCGATGGCGGCGGCGATCGCGGTGCCGCAAAGATAGGTCAGTCTCATGGTGTTCCTCCCCCGGCCGGGACGCATTGTTCTGCTTTCTTGGCCGCGATTGATGGTCACGGCGCACGAGGCTGCGATCAAGGCGCCGAACGCCGAGCAGGATCGGACTATTTATCTGATAATATTGAGTAATTCAGAGTTCGATCAGGTCGTTTTCGGAACGGATTAGCCGGTGAATCCGCGCACGGTCCGCGGCCTTCGCGCCCATGAATAGTGAGGGTCGGGATGATCGCTCGCTCAGGAGTTTCCGTGTCCAACCCAACACCCTGGCCAGGGAAGATCGGCCGCACCTACAGAGAGTCCACGCCTTGGCTCGAGCCGCCGGTGCGGCCGTCGACGACGGGTCCGAACGTGGTGGTCATCGTGCTGGACGACGTCGGCTTCGCACAGCTCGGCTGCTACGGCTCGACCATAGAGACGCCGAACATCGACGCCCTGGCCGCCGGCGGCCGGCGCTATACCGGCTTTCACACCACCTCGATGTGTTCGCCCACGCGGGCGTCGCTGCTGACCGGCCGCAATCACCACGCCGTAGGCATGGGCATGATCGCCGACATGTGCACGGGCTTTCCCGGGTACCAGGGCCAGATCGGCAAGGACTCGGCGACCCTGGCGGAGATGCTGCGTCCAGCGGGATACGGGACCTTCGCCGCCGGCAAGTGGCACCTGACCCGGGCCCGCGACATGACCGCCGCCGGACCGTTCGAGCAGTGGCCACTCGGTCGCGGCTTCGAGCGGTACTACGGCTTCCTCTATTCCCTGGTCGACCAGTGGCATCCGGAACTTGTCGCCGACAATCACTTCATCCCTGCGCCGGATCGCCCCGGCTACCACCTCAGCGAAGACCTGGTGGACCAGACCATCGGCATGATCCGCGACCAGCAGGCGGGACGTCCGGACCAGCCGTTCTTCGCCTACCTCGCGTTCGGCGCCTGTCACTCGCCGCACCAGGCGCCGCGCCCCTTCATCGACAAGTACCGCGGCCGGTTCAACGAAGGCTGGGACGTAATGCGGGAGCGCTGGCACGCGCGGCAGGTCGCGCTGGGGGTGCTCCCGCCCGATGCCGTCCTCACCGGGATGAACTCCGGGGTGCGCCCCTGGGCCCACATGACCGATGACGAACGGCGGCTCTGCGCCCGCCACCAGGAGGTCTTCGCCGGCTTCCTTGACCACACCGACGCGCAGATCGGCCGTCTGACCGACTGGCTCAGGTCCCGGGACCTGCTCGACAACACCCTGCTGGTGCTCCTGTCCGACAATGGCGCGTCGGCCGAGGGCGGTCACTTCGGCGACGTGAACCTGCGCCGCTACATTCAGGTCCTCGAGGAACCGTTCGAGGAAAAGTTGGCCAAGATCGACGATCTGGGCAGCGACCGCCTCTGGAACAACTACCCGGCCGGCTGGGGCCACGCGGGCAACACCCCGCTGAAGTGGTTCAAGATGCACACCCACGGCGGCGGCGTCCGCGATCCGCTGATCATCCACTGGCCGGCGCGGATTCCGGACGGGGGCCAGATCAGCCATCAGTTCTGCCACTGCTCGGACATTGTCCCCACGATCCTGGAAGCCTGCGGCGTGGCCGCCCCGGAAGCGCATCTGGGCGTATCACAGCAGCCGATCACCGGCGTGAGCTTGGCCTACACCTTTGAGGAGCCGCACGCCGCGACACGCAGGTCGCCCCAGTACTTCGAGCTGATGGGCCATCGCGGCATCTGGGCCGACGGCTGGAAAGCGGTCACCCACCATGTGGAGGGCGCCGACTTCGACGAGGACGTCTGGGAGCTCTACCACCTCGACACCGACTTTTCCGAGGCCCGCGACCTGGCGGTCGAGCATCCCGAAAAGCTGCGAGAGCTCATCGCGCTGTGGTGGCGGGAGGCGGAGGCTAACCACGTACTGCCGCTGGATGATCGCAACCGCGAGCGGATCGGGCTCACCTACTGGGGGCTGCCTCGCCGACGCTGGCGCTTCGAACAGGGAATGAACCGGGTCTCGGGCTACGCGGCGCCATCGGTGGCCAACCGCTCCTACCGGATCGTTGCCGATGTGGACCTGGCGCAGGATGCCGAAGGCGTAATCCTGTCCGTCGGCGGCCAGGCGGGCGGCTATGTGCTGTTCATCCAGGATGGCCGGCTTGTGCACGAGTATGTCGGCCCCGACCGGCGATGGACCCTCGAGTCGGCCGCGCCCCTGCCGCCGGGTCGGCGCCGGCTGGCGTTCGAGTTCCGCAAGACCGGCCGCTGCGAGGGCGTCGCGAGCCTGCTCTGCGACAACGCGGTTCTGGCCACAGGCGAGATGAAGGGCATGTGGCCGGCGGGGCCAACGGCCGGCGGCGTCTGCTGCGGCTATAACGAGGCCAGCCCTGTCAGCGATCGCTACGTACGTCCATACGCCTTCACCGGCGTCATCCATGATGTCGTGGTTGAGGCCGCCGAGGACTACGTCGACGATCCGGCGCTCGCCGCGCACATGGCGCTGGCCGAAGACTGATCCGCCCTAAGCGTCGCCGGATTTCGCGGCCAGGGCGCCCAGCGCCCTGGTCCGGAACTCGGTGGGCGTCAGGCCCGTCTCACGCTTGAAGGCCCGATTGAACGGGGCGAGCGACTGGAAGCCGCTGTCGATGGCGATCGTCGAGATCGGCACCGGCGCCTGCTCGGGATCAGCCAGCGCATCGCGCGCCTCGTCGATCCGCCATTGCCCGACGAAGGCGTTGAAGTTGCGATACCCCAGCCCCTGATTGAGCAGGCGCCGCAGCCGGTGTTCGGGCACCCGCAGCTGCTGGGCCAGGAAGGATATCCGCAGGTTCGGCGTGCGATAGAGCCGCTCGACCCGCATGAGCCGGTCAAGCTGGGCGGCCAGGGACTTTTCCGCCGACGTCAGCGGCGCGACCGGCTCGTTGCGGGACTGGCTGTTGGGGTGGGCGCTCTTGGCCTGGCCAAACAGTTCGGGTCCGGCCTGACCGAACACGATGATCCCGAGCAGGCTGCTGCCCAGAAGCGTGAAGGCGGCAAACAGCGATGGTTGGCGGGGCGCGAACGTGAACAGCTCCATGGTCTGCACGAACGCGACCCCGATCGAATAGAGGCTCGCGAAGATGTAGAGCGGCGTGACAATCAGCCGTCGCCGTTCAACCAGGTCGCTGCTCCAGCTGCGCACCACGATAACCAGCACATGGAACATCAGCCCGACGGTGATGAAATTGTGGAACAGCCAAAGCGGCCGGGCGACGTCCGGCGGACTGAGCTTGGCGACGATCGCGTTGATGAGCACCACGGCCAGCGGGATGATCTTCCGCCAGTCGAACCGACGCGACTCCTGAAAGAACTCGGTGACGAAGATCCAGGTCAGACTGGCCCCGATCACCGACGGCAGGTCGACCACCAGGTACCACAGGCCCAGCGGGGCTACGGCCGGCGGGAACTGGGCGATCACATGCGCCATCTTTGAGACATAGCTGAGCGAGCCGCTGATGCGGCTGGGCGTCCGCAGCGATCGGGCGATCACGATCGCCGTCGCCAGGTACAGGCCGGCCGCGATGCCGCGAATGATGGTCTCAAGCAGCAGACTTGGCTCACTCATCCGGCGGTCGCCCCTTCCCCCGCCATCAGCGCCGGACTCTCTTTGACCCGGACCCGCGTTCCCGATGGCGTTTGGACCATGGGCGTCGGGCAGGCCGGCCGTCAATCGGCACGGCCCGCGCTCCGGCGAGGGCCCGACAGGACGTTTGTTCGCATGTCGGAACCATGCGGCGCAGGAGCGCCGCACACAACCCGCCCCGTGGAGTTTACGATGTTGTATTTTCAGATTTTTTCATAATTCGACAAGTCGATTTCGAAGCCGATCAGCCGCCTCCGGGAAACGGCTTGCATGCCCTCCCCGCCGCCAATCATCTGGCCGCAACAGCCCGCCAAAGCCGTGCTTCAACGAAGCTCGGTTCGCCGCGCCCCTCTGATCAGGCTCAGCGCCAGGATCCCTTCGGACAGATCATGCCGGACCAGTTTGACTTCATTATCGTCGGGGCGGGCTCGGCGGGCTGCGTGCTCGCCAATCGCCTGACCGAGTCCGGCAAACACCGAGTCCTGCTCCTGGAGGCGGGCGGCTCGCACAAGCGGCTGATGATCGACATGCCGGCCGGGCTTGGCCACGTCTTTTACGACCCCAAGGTCAACTGGTGCTACATGGCCGAGCCCGACCAGCAGATGGGCGGGCGCACCGATTTCTGGCCGCGAGGGCGGGTGCTGGGCGGATCCAGCTCCATCAACGGCATGGTCTACATCCGCGGCCAGCGCGAGGACTTCGACGACTGGGCCGCGCTCGGAAACATCGGCTGGGGCTTCGACGACGTCCTGCCCTACTTCCTTCGGTCGGAAGACAATGACCTGGGCGAGTCCGACCATCATGCCACAGGCGGGCCCTGGCAGATCTCCAGCATCAAGGGCCGTCAGTCGCCGGTGGTGGATCTGGCCATGGAGAGCGCCAGGGCGCTCGGCTACCCCGAGAACCCCGATTTCAACGGCCCCCGCCAGGACGGCGTGGGGCTCTACCAGTTCAGCATCCGGGACGGGCTGCGGACCAGCAACGCCCGCGCCTTCCTTGACCCGGCGATGAGCCGCCGGAACCTGACGGTCGTGACCAACGCGCAGACCCGGCGGATCCTGTTCGACGGCCGGCGGGCGATCGGCGTGGAATACAGCCACAAGGGCCGCCTGGTGACCGCCCGAAGCCGGGCGGAGGTCCTGGTCGCCGCCGGATCGATCAACTCGCCGATGCTGCTGCAGCAGTCGGGCGTGGGGCCCGGCGGACTGCTGCAGCTGCACGGCATCCCGGTCGTCGCCGACAGCCCGGCGGTCGGCGAGAACCTGCAGGACCACGTCTTCACCGGCTTCTCCTACAAGGTGAAGCTGCCGACGCTGAACGACACCTACAAGACGCTGCCCCGCCAGATCCTGGCCGGCATCCAGTGGGTGCTGACCCGCACCGGACCGCTGAGTCTGGGCATCAACCAGGGCGGCGCCTTCGTCAGCACCCGGCCCGGCGAAGCACGGCCCGACACCCAGCTCTATTTCTATCCGCTCAGCTTCGGGGCGGCGCCGGATGGCAAACCCAGGTCGCTGCATCCCCATCCGTTCAGCGGCATGACCATGAACGCCAGCCCCTGCCGGCCGGAGAGCCGCGGCCATATCCGCATCCGCTCCGCCGACCCGGGCGCGCCGCCGATCATCCATCGCAACTACCTGGCCACGCCCAATGACGTGCGGGTGATGGTCGACAGCCTGCGGATCATCGACACCATCGCCCGCACCCGTCCGCTGGCCGACATCATCGAGTCGCCGGTCTATCCGCTCGGCGATCCGCCCACCGACGCCCAGCTCGAAACCTGGGCCCGCCAGACCGGCCGCACGACCTATCACCCCACCAGCACCTGCATCATGGGCGTCGATCCCCGGACCTCGGTCGTCGATCCGCGCCTGAAGGTTCACGGAATCGAGGGCCTGCGGGTCATCGACGCCTCGATCATGCCGCTCATCGTCTCCGGCAACACCGCCGCCGCCGCCACCATGATCGGTGAAAAGGGCGCGGACCTCGTCCTCGCCGACCACGCCTAGCTCCCGTCAGGAACCTCCGACATGCCCGCCTCTCCGAAGATCACCCAAATCGAAACCCTGGCCTGCGACGCCGGCTGGCGGAACTACTACTTCGTCAAGATCAGCACCGACGAAGGCATCGTAGGCTGGTCCGAGTACGATGAGGGCTTCGGCAATCCGGGCATCGCCGCCATCATCCAGCAGATCTCGCCGCGCCTGATCGGCCAGTCGGTGATGGATCACGAGAAGATCTTCGCCCTGCTGCAAAACGCCATGCGGCCGGCGCTGGGCGGCCTGATTGGCCAGGCGATGGGCGCGATCGAGAACGCCCTGCTAGACGCCAAGGGCAAGGCGCTCGGCGTGTCCTGCGCCCAGTTGCTGGGCGGCAAGGTCCGGGATCGCGCGCCGGTCTACTGGTCGCACTGCGGCACCTGGCGGATCAGCCGCAAGCCGCACTACCTGCCGATGATCGAAACCCGCGATGACGTGGTCTCGCTCGGCCGGGAAGTCCGGGACAAGGGCTTCAAGGCGCTGAAGACCAACGTCTACCGTTACGTCGACGGCAAGCCTGTGGGCTGGGCGACCGGCTTCGGCGTCCCCTTCGAGCCGGGCCTCAACGTCGACCGCAAGGTGACCCGCGGCATCATCGATCACATCGCCGCCCTGCGCGAGGGGGCCGGCCCGGACGTCGAGATCCTGCTCGATCTCAACTTCAACGCCCGCACTGAAGGCTATCTGGAGTTGCTCCGCGCCCTGTCCGACACCGAGCTGATGTGGATCGAGCTCGACACCCTGAACCCCAGGGCGCTGGCCTCGATCCGGCGGCATAGCCATCACCCGATCGCGTCCTGCGAGACCCTGGTCGGTCCGGCGGCCTTCGTGCCGTTCTTCGCCGAACAGGCCATGGACGTCGCCATCATCGACCTGCTGTGGAACGGCGCCTGGCAGTCGATGAAGATCGCCGCCATGGCCGATGCGCATGACGTCAATGTCGCGCCGCACAACTTCTACGGCCACCTGGCGACGATGATGAACGCCCAGTTCGCGGCCGCCGTCCCCAACCTGCGGATCATGGAGACCGACATCGACCGCCTGGCCTGGGACGACGAGCTGTTCACCCATGCCCCGGTGTTCGAGGACGGCTGCATCGTCATCTCCGACCGTCCAGGCTGGGGCACCGAGCCGATCGAGGAGGCGCTGCGGCGCTATCCCCCGAACACGCATCTGAACCCGGTCGGCCTGATCACCCACGGCCGCAAGGCGCCCTGACCTTTCCCAGCCCGACCCCAGGCGGCCGTCACGGCCGCGGCGCCTCCCAGGAATGCGAATGACCGACTCTTCCGCTGCCGTCGCAGAGGCTCCTCTGCGGAGATCGACCCGGTTCTTCTATGGCCTGGGCGGCGTCGCACTGGGGCTGAAGGACAACGGCTTCTCCTACCTGCTGCTGATCTACTACAATCAGGTCGTCGGGCTGCCGGCCGCCAAGGTCGGGCTGGCGATCATGATCGCCCTGGTCATCGACGCGATGATCGACCCGCTGATCGGCCAGCTGTCGGACAATCTCCGCTCGCGCTGGGGCCGTCGCCACCCGTTCATGTACCTGTCCGCCATCCCCGTGGCGGTCACCTATCTGATGATCTGGATGCCGCCGAGCGGCTGGTCCGAGAACGCCCTGTTCGCCTACCTGGTGTTCACCGCGCTGCTGGTCCGGACCTTCCTGGCCATGTTCGAGATCCCCAGCGCGGCTCTCGCGCCGGAGCTGACCAGCGACTACCACGGCCGCACGAAGCTGATGGCGTTCCGCGCCCTGTTCATCTGGTACGGCGCGCTGATCATGACGCTTCTGACCTTCCAGGTCTTCCTCAAGCCCAGCGCCGAGTACGCCACCGCCCAGCTAAACCCGGCAGGGTACACCCTCTACGGGATAACCTCGGCGGCGGTGATGCTGATCGTCATCCTGGCCTCGGCCCTGGGCACGCACAGCGAGATCCCCCGCCTTCGAAAGCCGCCGGTGCGGGCGCTGTCGATCGGCCAGACCTTCCGGGAAATCTTCGAGGCGGTGACCAATCGCTCGCTGGCGCCGCTGATGATCTCGGGCGTCTTCAACGCCATGAGCTACGGTCTGACCGTGGCGCTCAATCTCTACTTCAACACCTTCTTCTGGGGACTCGGAGCGGCGCAGATCTCGTTCTTCGTCTTCGCCCAGTTCATCTCCTCGGCGGCGGCGGTCACCCTGGCGACGCCGCTGTCGAAGGCCCTGGGCAAGCGCAACGCCGCCATCCTGAGCAAGGTGCTGGCCTTTGGCATCGGCACCGCGCCGATCATCCTGCGGCTGCTGGGCCTGTTCCCGGAGAACGGCCACCCGGCGCTTTTGCCGCTCCTCTGGGTTCAGGCCATGGTCTCGGTGACCTTCGCCAGCATCGCCGCGGTGCTGCACTCCTCGATGATCGCCGACGTCGTCGAGGAGACCGAGGTCAAAAACGGGCGGCGGTCGGAAGGCCTGTTTTTCGCGGCCAACATTTTCGTCGCCAAGGCTGTCTCGGGCGTCGGCATTTTCGCCTCCAGCATGGTGCTGCTCGCCATCGGCTTCCCCGACAACGCCAAACCCGGCGAGGTCGGCGAGGATGTGATCCGCAACCTGGGCCTGACCTACATTCCGGCCCTGGCGGTGACCTACCTTGTCGCGATCGGCGCGCTGACCTTCTTCCGCATCACGAGGGCCAGCCACGAAGCCAATCTCGCACGACTGGCTGAGCGTCCCGGCGGCTGACGGTCGCAGCGCCCCGTTGCCCGGAGACAGTCGCCACGCTGCGTTGCGACCAGAACGGGCAGGGTCGGTCGGGCCGACGGAAGCGGGCCAGGCTGACAGGATCCGGTCGCAGTGTCGGGACAGGCTTGCCAAGGACCCGCGCCAGGAGCGGTTGGCGTCGCCGAACCTCAGACGTCCGCCTGGGGCCGCCAGCCGGGCGGATCATCGACAGCCCCGCTGACGTTCAACACCAGTTCCCCGTCCCTCAGCGTCAGCCTTCGGCTGCACCGTGCGGCGACGCCTTCATCATGGGTGCAGATCAGGAAGGTCGCGCCGTCTTCCCGATTCACTTCCCGCATCAGGTCGAGCACGCGATCGGCGGACTCCCGGTCCAGATTGCCGGTAGGCTCGTCGGCGATGATCAGGTCGGGCCGGTTCATCAGGGCGCGGGCGATCGCGACCCGTTGCTTCTGCCCGCCGGACAGCCGTGTAGCCGGAAAATCGATGCGGTCCTCCAGTCCCACCCGCTCCAGGAGATTGCGGGCGCGATCGCGCATGTCGCGGGAGATGCCCCCGGCGGGCGCGGCGGCCGGAAAGGCGACATTTTCCATCGCCGTGAAGTCGGGCAGCAGATGGTGGAACTGGAAGACGAAGCCCAGTCGACGATTGCGAAACTGCGCCCGCTTCCGCTCGGACAGATTGTCCACCCGTTCGCCACTGATGGTCAGACTTCCCGCCGTCGGACGCAACAGCAGGCCAATGATCGACAGCAAGGTGGATTTGCCCGATCCCGACGCCCCTGACAGCGCCGCCAGTTCCCCCTCGTCGAGCGTGAGGTCGATGCCCTTCAGAACCCGGGTTTCCTCGTCGCCGTTCAGGAAGACCTTTTCGATCCCTTGCGCCTCCAGCACCCTCGTCATTGCTGGATGGCTTCCAGCGGATCGACCCGCGCCGCCGAGCGCGCGGGCAGTATCGAGGCGATGGTCGCCCCCAGCGTGGTCAGGACCAGAGCGGCGACATAGCCCCCTTGTTCCGGCGCAATCGGCAGGATCGGGACGCCGTCAACACTGGTGATCCCTTCAAGCCAGAGACAAAGACCATAGCCAGTGGCGCATCCGACCACCGCACCGATCAGGCCGATCAATAAGCCCTGCAACAGGAACACCCAGAGGATGAATGCGCCCGGCACGCCGAAAGCGCGCATGATTCCGACCTCGGCGCGCCGCCTGTAGGCTGACAGAACGAGGGCGCTGGCGACCCCGATGATGATCGAGATCAGAGAGAAGACCTGGATCATCGAGCCAGTCCGCCCCTGCGCCACGAGGGCGTCTTCGAGACTCAGGTTCTTCTCCTGCCATGGCGTCGCGCGCAAGCCGGTCGCCTCGGCCAGGAAGCGGGCGGTGACCCGGGCGTCGTCAGGGTCCTTGAGCTTGACCTCGATATTGGTCACCCCTTCCGGCAGGACGAACAGAGGCCGCGCGGCCTGCAGGGAAAGGAAGGCGACGCGCTCGTCCAGACTCTGCAGCCCGCTGCGAAACACGCCTCTGATTGTCAGTTGCCGTTCCACGCCCCGTTCGGTCCGCAACAGGATGGGCTGGCCGGCGCTCAGGCCGAGATCCTCGGCAAGGCGCACGCCGATCAACAGGCCGTCCGCCCCGAGTTCGCCGTCGCCATCGATGATGGTCGGGGTGATGCGGGAAATGGCGTCGATCCCTTGCGGCTCCACGCCGATGATCGCCACGGACTGCACCGCTTCGCTCTTGACCAGAAAGGCGCTGCCGGAAATCCGGGGGCTGATGGCGGACACCTCGGGATTGGCGCGCAAGAGCGCGATGACCCTCGGCCAGTCGCGAATCTGCTGCCGCTGGAAGGTGGAAACCAGGGCCACGGATTCCACCGGCAGGTCCGGCCCGACCAACACCCGCGCAACACGGGTCGGCGGCTCGAGGCTGATGTGGGCGCTGTTGCCCGTCACCTGCTCGGTCAGTCGAACGGCAAGGCCGGCGATCAAGGCGGTGATGAAGACGAAGACCGTCACCCCCAGGGCGACGCCGGCGATCAGCAGCAGGGTTTGGGACGGATTTGAGAGCAGGTACCGCTGTGCGACCTTCAGGGCGAACATCGCCTCAGCCGCCCGAGGTCGGCGTCACCGGACGGATATGCGCGCCGGGAGTCGTAAAGCCGGGCTCCAGCACGACCCTGTCCCCGGCCCTCAGCCCCGTTTCCACGATGGCGTTGACCGATGGCCAGCGCACCACGGTGATCGGCCGGACCCGCACGATGTCGTCGGCGTCCACCACATAAACCTTGGCGGCGGCGGTGGCGTCCACCACCGCGCTGCGCGGCAGGACGATCGCATTCTGGCGCCGACCGACAATGATGGTCACATCGACCGAGCGGCCCGGTGGAAGCCCCCCGGCGTCCGCCGGCGTCAATCGGACCATGCGTCCGCCCGTGCTGGAATTGACCCGGGGTGAGACCTCAGTCACCCGGGCGGGAAAGATATCTGGCGATCCTGACAGGGCGGCGCGAGCCGCCTGACCAGGCCTGAGTGCATCGGCGTAGGCTTCCTCAACCTCGGCGCGGATCTCGACGCCGGTCGCCGAGCCCAGTTCGAACAGGGTTTCCCCCGCTCCCACGACCTGGCCGTTGTCGATGGGGCGAACCAGCACCACCCCGGCCATCGGCGCTCGAATGGTGAACTCCCGGGCGCGCTCCGCCGAGGCGCGCACAGCGGCGGAAGCGGCCGCCACGTTGGCCTCTGCCGTGTCCAGGGCCGCCCGCGCGGCATCCAGCGCCGCGCGGGCGGCGAAGCCGCGCTCGTGCAGGGTCCGGACTCTCTGATAGCCAAGCCTTGCTTCCGTCGCCTCCGCCCGGGCGGCGCGGGCGCGCGCAACATCGACCTCGGTCTGAGCCTGTTCGACGGTCGCCAGGATGACGGCCAGCGGATCGCCGGCCTCGACGCGGTCGCCCTCATCGTGAAGCAGACGAACGACCTGGCCGGCGTTGGGCGAGGAAACCTGCACCAGCTGCGTCGGGCGGGCCCGGCCCACGATGGACAGGGCCTGCTCGACCGTCCGGGGCCTGATCTCCACAACAGCCACTTCCGCCGGCCGTCCTGACACCAGGAACACTGCCGCTACAGCCACGGCCAGGACCGTCGCAGCGAGGACAAGAACCGGTTTGGACGTGACGCGCATTGTATCCTCATGCCGGTGCGGGGTGACGCTGCATTCCTGTGCGCCCGGCGGACGCGGCTCACGTTCGCACATCGATCAACAACTATCGAAGGGTCAGAACAAGCGGCCAATGAGTCAGGACTTCCGCAAGCCTGCCTGGGCGAGACCATCCGGACCAACCCCGCCGATCTCGCCCTCGGAATCATCGACGCCCCCGAAAGCTCGCCCGCCCCGGGCCTCCAGCGTCACCCGGCAAGCCTCCGAGCCGGCGGTGGAGACCACGTCGACCCGACCGTCGGCCTCATAGGCCGCGCCGCGCGCATAGACCGCGGGCCCGGCCGCCTGGCGCAGCAGGCCGTCGACAATCGGTTCGGTTCCTAAAGAAGGGGGACTATCACGGAGCGCGCCAAGCGACGGTTCGGGCGGCGCAAGCGCCCGGAGTGTCGGGGGTCCAGGGAGCGTGGTGGCGCGCGGAGACGGCTCGCCCAGCCTGACTGGCGGTCCAGGAGGGACTCGAACCCCCGACCTTCGCTTTAGGAAAGCGCTGCTCTATCCTGCTGAGCTACTGGACCGCACCGGGGCGGTCATAGCGCGCGCGGGGCGTTTGCGGAACCCCGGCGCGGGCGGGTTCGGGCCGGGGCCGGGCGGGCGGTCCCCTTCCCTCTGTTCAGCCGATAAGGCCCGCCGCGGCCGGGTCGCCGACGCGCTTGCTGATGTAGTCGCGCATGCGGTTGAGAGCGGCCTGTTCGATCTGTCGGACGCGCTCCTTGGAGATGCCCATCTCGGCGCCCAGCTGCTCCAGGGTCTGCGGATCTTCGACCAGCCGCCGGGCGATGACCACGCCGCGCTCGCGGTCGGTGAGGGTGGCCAGGGCGCCGGCCACCAGGTCGGAGCGACGCTCGTCGTCGATGGTGGAGCCGGCTTCCTCTTCGGGCCCCGCGCGGTCATCGGCCAGCAGGCCCTGCCAATCCTCGTCGGCATCGCCGGACACCGGCGCGTTCAGGGAGCGATCCCCGGCGGCCATACGGCCGGCCATGGCCTCAACATCGGCGGTGTCCAGACCGAGCTCGATGGCGATGGCCGAACAGGCCTCGGGGCTCAGCCGGCCCTCGAGGTCGCCCAGCCGGGCGCGCAGGCGGCGCAGGTTGAAGAACAGCGCCTTGCCGGCGGTCGTGGTCCCGGTGCGGACGATCGACCAGTTGCGCAGCACATAGTCCTGCATGGCCGCGCGGACCCACCAGGCGGAATAGGTCGAGAAGCGCACGCCGCGATCCGGGTCGAACCGCTCGGCGGCCTGCATCAGGCCCACCGCGCCTTCCTGCACCAGGTCGGCCATCGGCAGGCCGTAACGGCGGAAGCGGCCGGCCATGGCGATGACCATGCGCATATAGGCGCCGGTCAGCTCATGGAGGGCTTCGTCATCCTGCTCGTCGCGCCAGCGGCGGGCGAGCGCCTGCTCGTCATCGGCCGCCAGCAGCGGCGCGCGCATCGCCTCGCGCATGAAGCGTCGTTCGAACGTCGAGGGAGTGTCCAGACTGGCCAAAACCGTCTCCTTGTTGAAGGCGATACGGCGTGGCCCCGGGATCGGATCAGCCCGGACGTCAGGCTTTCGTCAATTCCAGTCCCTGCATCGAGCCTTCGTTGCGCCAGTCGGTGATCATCTGGATGAAGACGATCGAGCCCTTGCCGTAGGGGCCGTTGCGGGCGGCCAGCGGCGAGGGCTTGCCCTCGTTGTTGTAGTAGCCAGGCGTGCACTCCTCGGCGAACTTCTGGCGCTGGATGGCGCTGTCGATCACCTCCTGCACCCAGGCCATTTCCGCCTCTTGCGTCGCCTCGACCGCGACAGCGCCCTCTTCCCGGCAACGGCTGATGATCCAGGCCGCGTGCTTGCTCTGCTCGTTGAGCATGTGCGGGTAGTTGGCCGTGAAGCCCGACTGGCTGTTGGCGAAGATGAAGCAGTTGGGGAAGCCGCGGCTGTGCATGCCGTGCAGGGTCGAGACGCCGTCGGCCCACTTCTGGCTCAACGTGACGCCGCCCCGCCCGGTGATCTCGTAGCCGGCGCGACGGGCGTAGGAGGTGCCGACCTCGAAGCCGGTGGCGAAGATCAGGCAGTCCAGCTCGTACTCGACGCCGTCGACGACCACGCCCTTTTCGGTGATCCGCTCCACGCCCCGGCCATCGGTGTCGATCAGATGGACAGACGGACGGTTGAAGGTGGCGAGGTAGTCATCATGGAAGCAGGGCCGCTTGCAGAACTGGTTGTACCAGGGCTTCAGCGCCTCGGCCTTGGCCCGGTCGGCGACGACGGAGTCCACGCGGGCGCGGATCTGTTCCATCTTCTGGAAATCGGCCAGCTGCAGCAGCTCGGCCGGATCGCCCGGGCCCAGCTCGCCCTTGGCGGCGCGGCGGGCGGCGGCCAGGCCGAGGTTGCGGATGATGTCGGTCCAGCCGTCGGAGACCAGGTCCTCCTTCTGCCAGCCGCCGGAGACCAGGACGTTGAAGTTGTCCATCCGGTGCTGCTGCCAGCCCGGCTGCAGGCTGGAGGCCCACGCCGGGTCCGTCGGCCGGTTGTTGCGCACGTCGATCGAGGAGGGGGTGCGCTGGAACACGAACAGTTCCTTCGCCGCCTCGCCCAGGTGCGGCACGCACTGCACGGCGGTGGCGCCGGTGCCGATGATGCCGACCCGCTTGCCGGCCAGCCCCGTGAGGCCGCCCATCGGATCGCCGCCGGTGTAGTCATAGTCCCAGCGGCTGGTGTGGAAGGTGTGGCCCTTGAAGCTGTCGACGCCCGGGATGCCGGGCAGTTTGGGCCGGTGCAGCGGGCCGTTGGCCATGACCACATAACGGGCCTTCATGGCGTCGCCGCGATTGGTGCGGATGATCCAGCGGGACGCGGCCTCGTCCCAGCTCATGTCCGTCACCTCGGTCTGGAAGCAGACATCGCGGTAGAGGTCGAAATGCCGGCCGATGCGCTGGCAGTAGTCGAGGATTTCAGGCGCGCGCGTGTACTTCTCGACCGGCATGTAGCCGACCTCTTCCAGCAGCGGAAGATAGACGTAGCTCTCGATGTCGCAGGCCGCGCCAGGGTAGCGGTTCCAGTACCAGGTGCCGCCAAAGTCGCCGCCCTTCTCGATCATGCGGACGTCCTCGACGCCGGCCTCGCGCAGGCGGGCGCCGGCCAGCAGGCCGCCAAAGCCCCCGCCGATCACGACCACCTCGACCTCGTCGGTCAGGGGCTCGCGGTTGAAGCCCGGCTCGACGTACGGATCATCGAGGTAGCGGGTGAAGTCGCCCTTGACCTCGACATACTGCTCGTTGCCCTCGGCGCGCAAACGCTTGTCGCGCTCGGCGCGATACCGCGCCCGCAGGGCCTCGACGTCGATGGCCGGCGCCTCGGCGAGCGGTTCAGCGGTGTCGGCCATGGGAATCCTCCGGCGTGTAATTCTGACGAGGGTGACGGTTTGACCCAAGGGCAGGTCAAGCGGCGGCGCCCCACGAGGCCGGACTATAGCCAAACGCTTGTTTGATTCCAGACCGGAGCTTCGAAAATATCGATCTGGCGCGACGTGGTAAACGCATTGGCCATGCCGTGAGCATGAATCGGCCGAAAGCGCTGGCAGTCTCGGTGATCTGCAGGCGCCGGAGCCCGGAAGCGGGACCGGTATTGCGCGGGCGTGCCTCCACGCCGGACCGGCGCGCCCCGCCGTCCGATCAGATGCGAGACTCTGGAGACATATACTCTGGAGACAAATGGAGACATTTCGCCCCTTTGCGGGACATCCCGGCCGTTGCGGCGGCGGCAATCAATCCTCCCCCCGCCGCGCCCCGTCATACTGGCGGCATGAGACCGCGACGGTGCAGGACTGAGGGCTCGCCGGGCCTTTACGAACAAGGGGTCGTCACGCCGTGCGCCGGCGGGGCTCAGCGGCTTCCGGCGCGCCGGACGCGCCCCCGCCACCGCGTCTGTCCCCCCATCGCCGCGGACCGGCGCCCGGCGGGCCATCGCAGAACGACGGCGTGGAGACACTGGGGACACTCAAGCGACCCCTTGACCATCGGCGCCTGGTTCAGGGATCGCTTCAGCGTCCGCGGCGCTTCGTCAGCCCAGGCCCCAGCCCTGCCGCGCCTGTTCCAGCCGCGCCAGCTTGGCGTCGAACAACGACCAGTCATCGGCCTGCGCGATCGGCGCCCAGAGGGCCTCGACCTCTTCGATGAGCAGCTCCTCCGGCTCGGCGGCCGCGAACATCGGGTGGGCCAGGCGCTCCGGCCGTTCGGCTTTGAAGCCGGCGAGCAGCGCCCGGAACTCGGCGAACCCTTCATCGGCATAGAGATCACTCCGGACGCCGGCCAGCGCCCTGCCCTCGTCGCCGCAGAACCAGTCGAAGAAGAACGGCTCCCACCGCAGGCGATCACCGCCGACCTGCAGCGCCCGAAACGCCGCGTTGACCAGGGCGACATCGGCCTCGTCGCCCTGACTGACGACGCCCAGCCGCGCCAGCATGGCGTCGCGCAGGCTGTCCCGATAGGCGGCGTTGAAGCCGTTCAGCGCCTCGACCAGCGGCTCGGAGTCCGACACCAGCGTCAGACAGGAGGCCAGCTGCTGCAGGTTCCAGAACGCCGCCTCCGGCTGTCGCCCGAAGCTGTAGAGACCGGTCTGGTCAAAGTAGGCGGCGGTGAAGTTGGGATCGTTGCGTGGCAGGAAGCGCCAGGGGCCGTAGTCGAAGCTCTCGCCGGTGACGACCATGTTGTCGGTGTTGAGCACGCCGTGGACGAAGCCGGCGGCCATCCAGCGCGACGCCAGACGGGCGGTGCGACCGACCACTTCGGCCAGCAGGGCGGCGGCCGTATCCGGCGCGTCCGCGAGATGGGGGAAGTAGGCCTGGATGCAGTGCTCCACGAGCCGCGCGATGTTGTCCGGGCGGTCCAGATAAGCGTGCCTCTGGAAGGTCCCGAAGCGGATGTGGCTGTGCGACAGCCGCACCAGGACGGCCGATCGCGTCGGGCTAGGCTCGTCGTTGCGCTGCAGCGCCTCGCCGGTCTCGATCAGCGAGAAGGCCCGGCTGGTCGGCACGCCCAGCGCCTCGAGAAGCGTCGCCGCCAGCACCTCGCGCACCCCGCCTTTGAGGGTCAGACGACCGTCGCCCTGGCGCGACCAGGGCGTCTGGCCCGAGCCCTTTGTCGCCAGATCGAGCAGGCGGTCCGTGCCGGCCTCGCGCAGCTGGGCGAAGAGAAAGCCGCGCCCGTCGCCCAGGTCGGGGTTGTAGGTCCGGAACTGATGGCCGTGATAGCGCATGGCCAGGGGGCCGGGCTGGTTGTCCGGCAACGGCTCGAACCGTCCGAAGGCCGCGATCCACTCGGCGTCGCTGAGGGTGTCCAGCCCCACGGTCGACGCGGCGCGATCATTGCGCCGGCGCAGGATCGCGGCCGGAAAGTCCGCCGCCGCCACGGGATCGGCGAACTCGGGACCCAGCTTCATGAACAGCGGGTCGGGGCGATAGGCGGCAGAGACGGGCATGGTCAGGACATGGCCTCCGGGAGCGATGCGCACAAGTCCGGTTCCGGTCGGCCGCATGGTCAGCTCATGCTCGCTTGCTCCTGTGGCGCGGAGGCGCGGACCGGGAGCCCGTTCAGCGGCGGGCGCATGTCCAGACGGCGTCTCGCCCCGGACGCACAACCTGGCATGGTCGCAGGCGTCCTGCCGCCCGCGATCGCCGGTATTCTGACGGTGAGGCGAGTACTCGGGCCGAGCCGGGATCGACGAACCTCGTTTTTTGACGGCAGTGCTGTCACATCACCGCCACGAAACGGCAATTTCCGTTGCGGGACAAGGGATTGACGGTTGCGCATGCCTCCCGGGGCGACGTAGGTGAACACCGTGCATGTAGATGGGCCCGAGCGCCTACGGTTTTGCACGACAAACCGCGCGGGCTCCCCACCGGCGCAACAATTACGGGACAGGAAATGCGTTTCTCACAAGTTTTACGCGCGTCGGCGTCCGCCGTCGTGCTTTCGTCGTTGATCGCCGGCGTCGCTTACGCCCAGGACACCGACGCTAACGAAGCCACCGTCGATGCGATCATCGTCACCGCCCAGAAGCGCGAGCAAAGCCTTCAGGACGTGCCGATCGTGGTCACCGCCGTCAGCGAGCAGCAGCTCAAGGACGCCGGCATCAAGGACATCAAGGACCTGACCGTCCTGACGCCGGGTCTCCTGGTCACCTCGACCTCCAGCGAAACCGTCACCACCGCCCGCATCCGCGGCGTCGGCACCGTGGGCGACAACCCCGGCCTCGAGTCGTCGGTCGGCGTCGTGATCGACGGCGTCTACCGTCCCCGCAACGGCGTCGGCTTCGGCGACCTGGGTGAAATGGAACGCATCGAGGTTCTGAAGGGCCCGCAAGGCACCCTGTTCGGCAAGAACACCTCGGCCGGCGTCATCAACGTCATCACCAAGCAACCCTCCTTCACGTTCGGCGTCGAAGGCGAGCTGACGGCCGGCAACTATGGCCAGCTGGGCGCCGCCGTGTCCGTGACCGGCCCGATCATCGAAGATCGCCTCGCCGGCCGCCTGTTCGTGGTGAAGCGCGAGCGCGACGGCTTCTATGACGTGCGCACCGGCGACGGCCCCCGCACCAACAACGAAGACGCCAACCAGGACTTCTACAGCATCCGCGGTCAGCTTCTGGCCACCCCGACCGACACGCTCGATATCCGCGTGATCGCCGACTACACCAAGCGCGATGAAGACTGCTGCGCCGCCGTCGCCACGGTCCGCAACCCGGTCCGCCAGGGCTATATCGACACCCTGTCGGCCTCGGACTCGGGCGTGCTGAACCCGCTCGACCCCTCCAAGCGTATCGCCTACTCCAACCGCGACACGACGCAGGAGATCGAAGACAAGGGCCTCTCGGCCGAAGTCACCTGGGACACGCCCTGGCTGAACAACGCCACGCTGACCTCGGTCACCGCCTGGCGCGAGTTCTACAACCTGAGCGCCCAGGACAGCGACTTCTCGACAGCCGACATCTGGTACCGCCCGACGGACGGCAGCAACTTCGTCCGTTTCGAGCAGTTCAGCCAGGAATTCCGCCTCGCCGGCCAGGCTGACCGCCTGAACTGGCTGGTCGGCGTGTTCGCGGCCAAGGAAAAGCTCAGCACCGGCCAGACCCTGCTGTTCGGCGACGACTACCGCTCCTACTTCAGCCTGATCGCTTCGGGCGGCGCGACCCAGAACGCCCTGCCGGGCGTCTACTACGTGTCGGGCACCGGCCAGAACGACCAGCACCAGCAGGAGTCGGAGAGCCTCGCGGTCTTCACCAACAACTCCTTCGAGATCACCGATGCGCTCGAGCTGACCGTCGGCCTTCGCTACACCCGTGAAGATAAGACCCTCGACACCCAGTACAACAACCTGGGAACCGGCCTGCCCTGCTTCGCGCTCAGCCTCTGCCTGCCGTGGACCGACTCCAACTTCAACAATGCCGACAACAGCCAGTCGCGCACCGAGAAGGAATGGAGCGGCACCGCCAAGCTGGCCTACCGGCTCAACTCGAACCTGATGGGCTACGTCTCCTACGCCCGCGGCTACAAGGCCGGCGGCTTCAACCTCGACCGCGCCCGCACCCTGGTGTCGACGACGGTCGCGCCGTACTACACGCTGAACCCGGACACGGCCTTTGACGCCGAGTTCGTCGACAGCTACGAAGTGGGCGTGAAGAGCACGCTGTTCGACCGTTCGCTGCTGCTGAACCTGTCGGCCTTCATCCAGAACTACGAAGGCTTCCAGCTCAACGCCTTCACCGGCGTCAGCTTCATCGTGACCTCGATCCCGGAAGTGAACTCGAGCGGCTTCGACGCCGACTTCGTGTGGTTCACCCCGGTCGACGGCCTGCGGCTCCAGGGTGGCATCACCTACGCCGACACCGAGTACGGCGACTTCGTGCCGCCGGCCGGCGCATCGCTGCTCCTGCCGAGCGCCAACATGTCCTTTGCGCCGCTGTGGTCGGGTTCGTTCTCCGGTAGCTACGAGCGTGACCTGGGCGAAAACTTCACCGTCCGCACCAGCCTGAGCGCCAAGTTCACGACCGAGTACAACACCGGCTCGGACCTGAACCCGCTGAAGCTGCAGGAAGACCTGACCGTGTTCAACGGTCGCATCGCCATCAGCACGCGGGATGAGCGCTGGTCGCTGGAACTCTGGGGTCAGAACCTGACCGACGAGGACTACTACCAGGTCGTGTTCGACGCGCCGCTGCAGAACGTGACCAGCGCCACGCCGGGCGCCCTGCCGACCACGGACGCCCTGAACGCCTTCCTGGGCGCGCCGCGCACCTACGGCATGACCCTGCGGGCCCGCTTCTAGGCCTGACGCACACTGCAGACGAATCGGGCGGCCCGGAGCAATCCGGGCCGCCCTTTTTCTATGGCCCTCGGGCCGTTCGTATCGGCGGTTGGCCCTCAGGCGAGGGCAGCCTTCAGCTTCGCGCCGGTCTCCTCGATCGCCGCCGGCACCGCCGCGCAGAACGGCGACAGGGTGTAGAAGTCGTGGACGAAGGCCGCGTACTCGACGTGCTCGGCCTTCGTCCCGGCGGCGTTCATGGCCGCGGCGTAGGCCTTGCCCTCGTCCTTCAGCGGATCAAAGCCGGCGGTGACGACCAGCGCCGGCGCCACCCCCGTCAGGTCCGCATTCACCGGCTCGGCGCGCGCCTGCTGCGGATGACCGGCGGCGGCGAGGTGGTTGCCGAACCAGTCCATGACCTCGGCCGTCAGCAGGTGTCCGGTGGCGAGATCCCGGCGCGAGGCGGTGTCCTGGATCATGGCGGTGGCCGGGTAGAGCAGCAGCTGGAAGGCCAGCTTGCGCGCCGGGTCCGCGCGCATGTCCAGCGCCACGCTGGCCGACAGGTTGCCGCCCGCCGAACAGCCGCCGACGGCGATGCGGGCCGGGTCGAAGCCGATCTCGGCGGCATGGTCGAAGGCCCAGCGCAGCGACGCCAGGGCGTCATCGTGCGCGGCGGGGAACGGGTGCTCCGGCGCCAGGCGATAGTCGACCGACAGCACGCGCACGCCGGACGCCGCCGCCAGCCGCCGCAGGAAGCTGTCATGGCTGTCGAGGTCGCCGATCACGAAACCGCCGCCATGGAAGTAGACCAGGCCCGGCCCCGTGGCGGGCGCGCCCTTGGGCGTATAAAGCCGCGCCTTGAGCGGCCCCGCCGCGCCGGCGACCTCAAGGTCGCGCACGTCCAGGTCAGTCGGCGCGCCGGCGTCGACGCCGACCCGCTGGGCGCGATAGCCCTCGCGGATCATCGCCGGCGGCAGGGTGCTGAGCGGCGGCATCTCGACGGCGTTGGTCGCGTCGAGCAGCGCACGGAAACCGGGATCCATCGTCATCTTTTTTCCTTCAGACCGTGACCACGCCGGCGCCCGGCGGGTTGGCGTAGATGTTCTGCACGAGCGCATCGCGGCGCTCGAGCGTGGCGCGCTGGTTCACATAACCCTTGTCGGTGATCTCGCCCGCATCGATCGACGGCGGTTCGGTCATGATCACGAAGCGGCCGATACGCCGAGAGGACCCGCCCGCGGTGGCGTTGAACGCCGCCAGCTTTTCGGACAGCAGCGCCGTCAGTTTCTCCAGCGGCGTCCCCGGCCCCTCGTCGGCGGCCAGGGTCTGCATGCCGGCCATCGAGGGCCAGAACAGCGCGCCGATGAACGGCTTGTCCTGGCCGCAGATCACCGCGTCCATCACCCAAGGGCTGCAGGCGGCGACGAGGTCAGGCCGTAGCGTGCCGACGCTGACCCAGGTGCCGCTGTCGAGCTTGAAGTCCTCGGTCACGCGGCCGTCGAAGACCATGCCCTGGGCCGGGTCATTGTCGTCCAGGAACTTGGCGGCGTCGCCGAGCTTGTAGAAGCCCTCCTCGTCGAAGGCGGCGGCGGTCCTCTCGGGGTCGTTGTGATAGCCGGTGGTGACCGTCGGCCCCTTCACCCGGACCTCGTACTTGGTCCCGTTCGGCACCAGCTTGATGGTCACGCCTGGCACCGGCAGGCCGACCAGGCCGACCTGCTCGGTCGCCCAGTGGGTGACGGTGACGCCCTGGGTCTCAGTCGCACCGTACATGGTGGTCAGCGGGATGCGCTGGCCGGTCTCGGCGATGGCCAGCGCCTGCAGCCGTTCGTTGACGTCGTTGGACAGCGTCGCGCCGCCGTAGCCCATGTAGCGCAGGTTCCTGAAGAAGGAGGCGCGCAGGACCGGGTCACGCTCCATGGCCTCGGCCAGCATGCCGAAGGCGATCGGGGCCGAGCCGAACACGATCGGCGACACCTCGTAGAGGTTCTTGATCGTGGTCTCGAACATGCCCGGGATCGGCTTGCCCTCGTCCAGGTGCACGGTGCCGCCGCTCCACAGCACGCCGTTGAAGCTGATATTGCCGGCGCTGATGTGGCTCCAGGGCATCCACTCCAGGCTCTGGGGGATGACGTCGGGGTCAGCCTCCTCGGCGCGCAGGCCCTCACCGCCGGCGATGGTCGCCGACATCATGCCGAAGGTCTGCGGCACGCCCTTGGGCATGCCGGTCGAGCCGGAGGTGAACAGGTACTTGGCCACGGTCTCATGGCCCAGCGTCTCGCGCGCCGCCGCGACCGCCGCGGTCGGCTCCGTCGCCAGCAGGGTCGCCAGCGGGATGGCGCCCTCGCCCTCCCCGTCGGCGGTCACGAACACCAGGTCCGGATCGACCTCGCGCAGGGTCTGGAAGGCCCGCTCGAACATCGCGCCGGACTGGGCGAAGACGACCTTCGGGCGCACCACGTCCGCGCAGTGGCGCAGCTTGGCGTGGTCGGACGAGATCAGGCTGTAGGCCGGGCTGATCGGGGCCACCGGCACGCCGGCGGTGTAGCAGCCCAGCATGACCAGGGCGTGCTCGATGGAGTTGGATGAGAGGACCATGACGCTGTCGGCGCCGGTCAGGCCGCGGTCCAGCAGCCACTGGGCGATACCCTCCGCGCCGCGCAGCGCCTCGCCGTAAGTCACCTGGCGCCAGGGTCCGTGGCCGGGCTCGCGCTGCTTCATCCACGGCCGGTCGGGGTGGGCCTTCGCCTTGTCCTGCAGCAGGTGGGCGATCGAGCGGGGGCCCTCGCCCGGCGCATGGTTGGAGCGGACGAGGATCGAGCCGTCGGCGCGGCGCTCGACGGTGACGTCGGGCCCCTTCTGCGGCAACGGCTTGAAGGGAACCTTCGGAGCGGACACGGCGGCGGGCGCCGCACCATCGGCGGGGGTCATGGTCGGGTTCCTGGAGCGTTTGTTATCGTTGTTCTCTTGAGACTATCGTTGCCCTTGGGGGAGTCAAACGGGCGGCGGGCGCTCACAGCCCCTTCAGCCAGTCGAGCAGCAGGCGGGTGACCTCTTCCGGCGCCTCCTGCTGGGTCCAGTGGCCAACGCCGGGCAGGACGTGGGCGCCCTGCAGGCCGGGCAGGTGTGGAGCCATGAAGTCGACCGGGTTCACGCCGGGGATCATCTTCAGCACCAGGTCGCGCTCGCCGCCGATGAAGAAGGAGGGCTGCTCGATCTTGCGGTCCCTGAACCCCTGCAGCCAGTCGAAGTCGCGCTCGTGGTTGCGGTAGCGGCTGAGCGGCCCGAAGAAGCCGGAGCGGTGGAACTCGGCGGTGAAGTAGTCCTCGTCCGCCTTGGTCAGCCAGGCCGGGAAAGGCTGGGGATCCGGCAGCCGGTCAAGCAGCGCCGCGCCGTGCGGCTTGTCGACCGGCCAGGTCCCGTCGGGCGCATCACCGCTGATGGCGTAGTAGAACTTGCGGATCGCCGCGCGCGGATCGCTGCCCAGCTCGGCCTCGGCGGGACCGACGTCCTGGAAGTAGACCTGGTAGAAGAACCGGCCCCTGTCGGTGAAGGCCGCCTTGATCACGTCCATGAACTGGACCTGCGGCACGCCGGTGTAGGGCACCGACAGCCCGGCCACGGCGCTCACCCGGTCCGGCCGCGTGAGCGCCGTGTTCCAGACGATTGGCGCGCCCCAGTCGTGACCGATCAGGATGCCCTTCCCGTCCGGCGACAGGTGCTCGATCACGCCCGCAACGTCGGTGGTGATCCGCTCCAGGCTGTAGTCCTCGACCCGTCCTGGCTTGTCCGAGCCGCCATAGCCGCGCACGTCGATGGCGCAGGCGGTGAAGCCGGCCTCAGCGATCGGCCCGATCTGGTGACGCCAGCTGTACCAACTCTCCGGAAAGCCGTGGACCATGACCACCAGCGGCCCGGAGCCCTCGACCACGGCCCGGACATTGATCCCGTTGGTCGGAATGGTGACGAAGTTCGGCATGGCGTTTCCCCGGTTTTGCATCAGACGATCACGGTCGACGCCGGGTCAGGCAAGCGCTGGATGGGTCGAGAGTCTTCATCGCGGTTTTCGCGCCGTCCTTTCGTTGTCCGGCCGGGCGATCCGGCCAGGTATTCGGGCCATTCTACAGCCCCTGCGAAGGACGGGGAAAAACGCGCTAGATCCGGCGAGATCCTCGCCAATTCCAGCAGTTCCGCCAGATCGCGACTCGATCCCGCACGGGTCTAGCGGGGTCCGGAAGGCGCCGGCCCGGCCTGAAACGGGCTCCGGGGCGCGGGGCGGATTGTCCCGCAATGTCTCCATCTGTCTTCAGAGTATATGTCTCCAGAGTCTCGCTTTCGGAACGCCCTCATGACCGCCACCCACCCCCTCGACCGTCCGGTCTGGAACGCCCTGACCAGTCGCCAGAGCGACTGCGCCCTGGGCGAGGGCCTCGCGCGAAGGTTCGCGCCGCGGTACGGGCCGCTGACCGGCGCGCGCGACGCCTCGCCCGAGAGCCAGGCGGCGCTCGCGGCCCTGCCCGACGCGCCGGACGGCCTGTGGATGCTGGAAGCCCAGGCGGTCGCCGCGCCGCCGGGAATGGTCGTCACCCACGGCGCCGACTGCGTCCAGATGATCGCAGACGGCGCGGTGTCGGCGCCGGACCCGGACTTCGCCTTCGTCGACCTTGGCGAGGCGGACGCCGCCGAGATGCTGGCGCTGGCCACCCTGACCCGCCCCGGCCCCTTCGCCGAACAGACCGGCCGGCTGGGGGCCTTCATCGGCGTCAAACAGGACGGCGTCCTCATCGCCATGGCCGGCGAGCGGATGCGCCCGGTCGGCTTCACCGAGATCAGCGGCGTCTGCACCCTGCCGGACCATCGCGGCAAGGGCCTGGCCGGGGCGCTGATCCGCGTCGGCATGGCGCGGATCAAGGCGCGGGGCGAGATCCCGTTCCTGCATTCCTACGCCAGCAACAGCGCCGCCATCGGGCTGTACGAGAGCCTGGGGTTCCGGGTCCGGCAGGCGGCGGTTCTGACGGTGCTGACGCGGGCTGGGTGAGGATCTGAGATTTCAATCTTTGATTGTAACAAAATGTTCAACTTCCATTTTCGCGAGTGGCCTGCTATGCTTCTTTGATGAGCGATCCCAAACAGTCCGGCGTCGAGGAAGCCCCCGTCGTGTTCGGCGAGGACTATGACGAGCGTTCAGCTGCAGCGGATGCAGATGCGGCGGCCGGGCGCGTCGTGCCACACGAACGGGTGGCGAAATGGCTGCAATCGATCATCGATGGGAAGCCTGAGCCCGCGCCCTACTCGTGGCGAAAGTAGTCTGGACGGACCAGGCCATTGCCGATGTCGTCAATATCGTGGCGTGGATTTCGGCGGAAAGGCCCCGCGTCGCGGTGCGCATCGCGGAGAAGCTGTTTCGGGCGGGCTATAGCCTTGACCTGTTTCCGGAGCGGGGCCGCACGACATCGCTGGGTCGTCGCGAGTTGATCGTGATGGCGCCCTACCTGATCCGCTATCGCGTCGAGGGCGCCCGCGTGATCATTCTCGAAGTCCGCCACGCGGCGCGGAAGCCGGAATGACCTACCCCACCAGCCGCTCGCGCCCTTCCCAGTAGGGCTTGCGCAGCTCCCGCCGCAGCACCTTGCCGGACGGGTTCCTGGGCAGGGCGTCGGCGAAATCGATGCTCTTGGGGGCCTTGTAGCCGGCGATCTTCGTGCGGGCGTGGGCGATGATCTCTTCGGCGGTGGCGCTGGCGCCGGGCTTGAGGACCACCACGCCCTTGACCGCCTCGCCCCACTTGTCGTCGGGCACGCCGATGACGGCCGCGTCGGCGACGGCGGGGTGGCTGAACAGGGCGTTCTCGACCTCGGCCGGATAGACGTTCTCGCCGCCGCTGACGATCATGTCCTTCACCCGGTCGTAGATGTAGAGGTAGCCCTCGTCGTCGAAGTAGCCGGCGTCGCCGCTGGAGAACCAGCCTTCGGGGCAGATCGCCTCCTTCGTGGCGTCCGGCCGGTTCCAGTAGCCCTTCATCACCCCCTTGGCGCGGATCTGCACCTCGCCGACCTCGCCCGGCTTGCCCGCCTCGCCGGTGGGCGTCAGCACCCGAATGTCGAAGCCCGGCCAGGGCTTGCCGCAGGAGCGCAGCTTGTCGCGCTCGGGCGCATGATCCTCGGGCGGCAGGAAGGTGGCGCCGCCGATGGTCTCGGTCAGGCCGTAGAGCTGGGTGAAGTCGCAGCCGAACCGCGCCTGGGCCTGGCGCAGCACCGCCTCGGAGATCGGCGAGGCGCCGTAGAACATCCGCTCCAGCCGGCTGAAGTCGGCGGTCTCGACGCCGGGCGTCTGCAGCAGCAGGTTGATGATGGTCGGGGCCAGGAAGGCGTAGTTCACGCCCTTGTCCTGCAGCAGATGGATGATCTCGACCGGATTGACCTCGCGGGTCAGGATGTTGCGCACGCCCTGCAGGGTGGCCAGCAGGCCGCAGTTGGTGCCGGCGACGTGGAACAGCGGCATGACCACCAGGTTGGTCTTGCCGGCGTCGTACTTCGCCCAGCCGGCCTCCAGCGCCAGGCCGAACAGGGCGATGAAGTTGGCTTCAGTCAGCTGGACGCCCTTGGGCAGGCCGGTGGTGCCGCTGGTGTAGAGCTGGATGACGTCATCATCCATTTGGGCGGGTAACATCGGGTCGGTCGCGGGGTGGGCGCCGATCCAGTCGCGGAAGGCCGGCCAGCGCGGGTGGCCGGGCTCGAACTGCACCAGGCCGTGGACGTCCGGCAGGTCGCTCATGATCATGTCGACCACGCCGCCGAAGTCCTCGCCGACGAACAGCATCTTCGCTCCCGCGTCCTTGAGGATGAAGGCGACCTCCGGCGGGGCCAGCCGCCAGTTGACCGGCGCCAAGGTCACCCGCGCCTTCACGCAGCCCAGCCACAGCGGGAAGAAGTCGTCGGTGTTCTTGGCCAGCACCCCGACCCGGTCGCCGGGCTTCAAGCCCTGGGCCAGCAGGGCGTTGGCGCACTGGCTGGCCATGGCGTCGAGCTGTGCGAACGTCGTCGTCCGCCCCTCGAACCAGATCGCCTCGGCGTCGGGCCGCAGGCGGGCCTGCAGGCGCGGGATGTCGGCCACCGAACGGATGTCGGCCATGCTGGTCATGGGTCGTTCCTCACTGTCCGCGCCTCTGGCGGGCGCTGGTGGGACTTAAGATGCTGAATTTGCCGGACGTGGCAACGGGTCCTCCCCCACTTGGGGGAGGGGGACCATGCGAAGCATGGTGGAGAGGGATGCGCTCCCGGCGAACGATGGAGCTCGGATGTCATGAAGGCAGCGACCGTCCCGGCATCCGGGAGCGCATCCCGCTCCACCACCCTCCGGGTGGTCCCCCTCTCCCAAGGGAGAGGATAGAAGAAGAGCCGCCGGATCGCTCCGGCGGCTCTGATCTGACTGGAAGGCGGTGAGGCCTACTCCGCCGCCTGCGGCGGGGCGTAGCCGAGCATGGCCTTGGTTTCCAGGAACTCGTGGAAGCCGTAGTCGCCCCACTCGCGGCCGTTGCCGCTCATCTTGTAGCCGCCGAAGGGGGCCATCAGGTCCCCGCCGCCGCCGTTGATGCTGACCTGACCGGCGCGCAGCTTGGAGGCCACTTCGCGGATCTTGGTCACGTCCGTGCCCGAGACGTAGGCCGCCAGGCCGTACTCGGTGTCGTTGCCGACGTGCACGGCTTCATCGACGGTGTCGTAGCCGATGATCGAGACGACCGGGCCGAAGATCTCTTCCTTGGCGATGGTCATGTCGTTGGTGACGTTGGCGAAGACGGTCGGCTTGACGAAGTAGCCCTTCTCGATGCCGTCCGGACGGCCGACGCCGCCGGAAACCAGGGTCGCGCCCTCGTCGATGCCGGCCTGGATCAGCTTCTGGATCTTGTTGAACTGCACTTCCGAGACGACCGGACCCATCTGGGCGTTGCCCTTGGGGTCGCCCACGGTGGTGGAGTCCGCCGCGGCCTTGGCGATGGCGATCACCTCGTCCATGCGCTTGCCGGGGACCAGCATGCGGGTCGGGGCGTTGCAGGACTGGCCGGAGTTCATCATCACCGAGCGCACGCCGCCGGTGACGGCCGCCTGGAAGTCGGCGTCATCGAGGATGATGTTGGGGCTCTTGCCGCCCAGCTCCTGGGCCACGCGCTTGACGGTCGGGGCGGCGTTGCGAGCCACCTCGATGCCGGCGCGGGTCGAGCCGGTGAAGGAGACCATGTCGATCTCGGGATGGCTGGAGATCGCCGCGCCCACTTCGGGGCCATCGCCGTTGACCAGGTTGAACACGCCGGCCGGCACGCCGGCGGCATGCATGATCTCGGCCCAGATGTAGCCGGAGAACGGCGCGACTTCCGACGGCTTCAGCACCATGGTGCAGCCCACGGCCAGCGCCGGGGCGACCTTGCAGGCGATCTGGTTCACCGGCCAGTTCCAGGGCGTGATCATGCCGCAGACGCCGATCGGTTCCTTGACCAGCCGGGTCGGGCCGCGATCCTCGACGAACTTGAAGCTCTTCAGCACGGCCAGGGCCGTCTGGGTGTGGGCCAGGCCCATGGCCGCCTGGGCGCGCTGCGCCAGCGAGGCGGGGGCGCCCATTTCCTCGGTGATGGCGTCGGCCATGTCGCCGTAGCGCTTCTGGTACTCGACGATGATGCGCTCGAGCAGGTCGGCGCGTTCCTCGATCGAGGTCTGCGAGTAGGTGGCGAACGCCTTGCGGGCGGCCTTGGCGGCGCGGTCGACGTCGGCGGCCGTGCCCATCGAGATCTTGCCGCAGACTTCCTCGGTAGCCGGATTGATCACATCGAGCGTCCGGGGCGTGATGGGATCGACCCACTGACCATCAATGTAGAACTTCGTGTAGTCGCGCATCACCATCTCCCTTGGGCGTCGAGGCGGGCCCGTTCTGAGGACCTCTTCAAACGCCAGTTTAGTTATCGCGGTTCACCTCGGGAAGGGGCGAACTCAAAACTTGATGCATCGCCCTTCAAAGCTGATGCGCGTGCGGCTGCCCCGCGACCGGGCTGCGGGCCTTGAGCACGTAGTTCGCCCGGATCGAGCCGATGTAGAGGTCCTTCAGGTCCGGCCCGCCCCAGGTGACGTTGGTCGGGTGGTTGATCACCTCGCCGGAGGGATCGTGACACACCACCTCCACCGCGCCGGACGGCGTGATGGCCACCACCTTGTTGGCGGCGGGCAGGCAGACCCAGAGGTTGCCCTCGGCGTCCATGCCGACGCCGTCGGTGTAGCCCAGGTCCTCGGGATGATGCGCCGCGTCGGCCTCGGCCTGCGCCTGCGCGGCGTCGACGAGCCGGCCCAGCACCGGGCCGTAGCGCTCGCCCGGGCCGAGCTTGCCGCCGGGCAGCACCTCGAACCGCAGCACGTCCGCGCCGCTGGTCTGGGCGCAGTAGAGCCAGCGCTCGTCGGCCGACAGCGCCATGCCGTTGGGAAACTTCAGACCGTCGGCGACGATCTCGCTCGAGCCGTCCGGGCGCAGCACGAAGATGAAGCCGTCGGCGCGGCCGTCCAGCGCCTGGGGCCAGGTTTCGGCATGGGTCGAGTTGGCGCACCAGATGTTGCCGGCCTGGTCGAGCACCGGGTAGTTGGCGCTGGTCAGCCGTTTCCCGCCGACCTCGGCGAGCAGCGTCTCGTGGGCGCCGGTCAGCGGGTCGAACCGCTGCAGCGGGCCCTCCTCCCGGTCATAGATGCCGAAATTGGCGATCAGGATGCGGCCCTGCAGATCCATGTTGATGCCGTTGGGCGCGCCGCCCTTCGGGCCCATCCGCACGAAGGCGCCGGACGGATGGATCTCGGCCACCGCGCACTGGTGATCGGAGGCGAAGACCCGGCCGTCCTTGCCGACGACCACATCCTCCGGCCGGTCGATGCCGATGGCGATCTTCGTGAACGCCTCGACCGCGATACGCGCCACCATGTTCGTCCTCCCGTGGGTCTGTTCTCGTTGGCGCTACCAGAACAGGTCCGGCGCGGTTCCGTCCAGCACCTGGACGATGCGGCGGCGGGTTCCGTCGGTCACCCCATCCGGCAGGTCGCGCGGGTCGAACCAGTCGCGGCGCAGGATCTCCCCCCGCGCCGTCGGCGGCGTCGGGGCCCACTGATCCAGCCGGTACAGCAGCACATGGTCGCCACGGAAGGTGCGGACGTTGTCGTGGATGGAGACCAGCGTCATCCGCCCGACCGGCCGCACCCCGGCCTCTTCCTCCAACTCGCGGGCGGCGGCGGTCTCGGCCGACTCGCCGCGTTCGACGCCTCCGCCCGGGAAGTGCCAGCCGGGAGTGTAACTGTGCTCGATCAGCAGGACGCGGCCCTGCTCGTCGAAGACCATGACCCGCACGCCGACCGTCAATCCGCGGGCCAGACGCATGGCGATCCGGTAGCCAGGCATCAGAAGGCGATAGAGGCGGCGAAGGAGCGACATCGCCGCAGCCTAGAGCCTCGGCTTGCGGCGCGCGAGACGCGGGGCTAAAGCCGGGCTGACAAATCTTCGCGGAGTTCCCCCATGATCGCCGTCGGCGTCATCTTTGCTTTCATCATCGTCCTGGGCGCGCTGAACCTGTTCGAGTTCGGCAAGGTCGACTGACCCTGACGTTCCACCCGGACCTTCCGCAGTGAATGGCGTCGCCTTCGTCACGGCCGCCGCCCGGCGGATCGGTCGGGCGCTGGCCGTTGAAGCGGCGCGCGCCGGCTTCGACGTCGCGGTCCATCACCGCGCCTCGGCCGACGACGCCGAGGAGACGGCCGCCCTGGTCCGGGCCGAAGGCCGCAAGGCGCTGGTGCTGGCCGGCGACCTGACCGCCGCCGACGCCGGCACGCTGATCGCCCGGGCCGAGGCGCTCGGCCCCGTCACCCTGCTGGTCAACAACGCCTCCCTGTTCCTCGACGACCGGCTGGAGACGACCACCGCCGCCGATCTGGACACCCACATGGCGACCAACGTCCGGGCGCCGGTCATGCTGGCCCAGGCCTTCGTCGCGGCGCTGCAGACCGACCGGGCCGGGCTGATCGTCAACATCATCGACCAGCGGGTCTGGCGACCGACGCCGCAGTATTTCAGCTACAGCCTGTCGAAGGCGGCGCTGTGGTACGCGACCCAGACCATGGCCCAGGCCCTGGCCCCGCGCATCCGCGTCAACGCCATCGGCCCGGGCCCGACCTTCGGCTCCGCCCACCAGGCGCCCGGCAGCTTCGAGGCCGAGGCGGACGGGACGCCACTGGGCCGACGGGTCACCGGCGAGGACATCGCCGCGGCGCTGCGCTATCTCATTGACGCCCGCGCGGTCACCGGTCAGATGATCGCCGTGGACAGCGGCCAGCATCTTGCCTGGCGGACGCCGGACATCGTCGACTTCTAGAGAGGGCGCGCATGGCCGTTTCCCCCCTGCAGGACCCGCCCCGGGACATCACGCCCGCCGCCCGGGTCGTGATCACCAAGGTGTTCGTGCGCGGCCTGAAGGTCGAGGCCGAGGTCGGCGTCTACAGCCACGAACGGGGCAAGACCCAGCCGCTGGTCCTCGATGTCGAGCTGGACGTCGCCGCCGCGGGCGCGCGGCACCTGGGCGACACCCTGAACTACGAGACCATTCGCAACCACGCCCGCGATCTGGGCGCGTCAGGTCATATCGAGCTGGTCGAGGTGTTCGCCGAACGGCTGGCGCAGCTGTGCCTGGCCGACCCGCGGGTGACCCGGGCGCGGGTCCGGGTCGAGAAGCCCATGGCGCTGGCCCCCGACGCCGAAGCGGCCGGGGTCGAGATCACGGCGGTCCGCGCCTGAGCGCTCTGGTCCACGCGGCGCGGCTCGCGCCACTGAGGCCCGAGACGACGTGGCGGCTGGACGGCGACGCGCTCATCGAAACGACCGGCAAGGCCGAACGCCGATGGTCGCTGGCGACCGCGCGGACCCTCACCCTTGCCCCGCCCGGCTCCGGCGGGCGCTGCGCGGCCTGGCTGGCCTTTCCCCGCGGCCGGGTGACGCTCGTCTCGCACAGCTGGAGCGGCCCGGGCCGGTTCGAAGATCGCAGCGACAGCTTCGGCCCGTTCGTCCGGACGCTGGCGGCCCGCCTGGCCGAGGTCGCGCCCGGCGCTCGGGTGGCGGCGGCCGGCCAGGGCGGCCTGGGCGGCGTGACCTGGACCATCGGGCTGCTCGGCGCCGGCGTCGCGGCCCTGCTGGTCTTCTCCCTAATGTCGGACACCGCGGGCCTGGGCGTCAGTCTGGCCGCCCGCCTGCTGTTCGCGCTGATCATGATCTTTGCCGTCACGCCGTGGCTGAAGCCGCCGCCGCCGGCGCTGGACCCCCGCGACCTGCCCCGCTCGCTGACGCCCTGACGGAGCCGGTTTGCGTCGCGATGCGTTTGGAGCGACCATGATCCGCCAGACCGGAGACACCCGATGACCGAGACCGTTCCCGCCGCCAAGACACACGAGGACCGGATTTTGCCCGCCGTGGTCTACGGACTGTATGTCTTCGGCGCGATGTCGATGCTGGTCACCGTCATCATCGGCCTGGTCATCGCCTACGCCAACCGCGCCACCGCCGGACCGCGCATGGACACCCACTACCGGTTCCTGATCCAGACCTTCTGGAAGACCATCTGGTGGTTCCTCATCGGGCTCGTGGTCGGGCTGGTCGGACTGGTGCTGACGGCCACCCTCATCCTGTCGCCGATCGGCATCCCGCTGATGATCATCGGCTGGGGCGGCGCGGGCCTGGTCGGCGTCTGGTTCTACGTCCGGTGCGCGGCCGGGATCATCTATCTGGCGCAGGACGAACCCTATCCCCGGCCGGATGCGTGGCTGATCTAGAGGCGCCGCAACCCCTTACTGCCTAAGGATCGGGCGCATCAGGCCAAGGGGCTCCCCTGCCGGTTGTGGCGTTTTGACCCCCCGCTGTTTCGCTGCCGCACTCCGTCCTGTTCGGGGTGAAGAAGACGGGGGTTTTCATGGCGGCGCGCTTTTTGAGTTTGCTTGCAGGGATCCTGTTCGCAGGGCTCGGCTGGGCCATTCTCGGTCCGGGGGCCATCGCCGGCGTCGAACCGCCGTCGATCCAGTTGGGCATGTTCGAGGGACACCGGTCGTTCATCGGCTGGGGTGCGGCGGCGTTGGGGATCGTCGCCCTGCTGTCCTCGGTGCTGCCCCGTGGCGGGGGCGGGGGCGGCGGCAAGCGCCGCGCCGCGCCGCGGATCGACTTCGACGCCGAGCCGGCGCCGTCGGCGGCGGACGGGGAGCCGGTGGGCGGAGGCCCGACGGCCTTCGCCCCGCAGGCTCCGCCGCCGACGGCCTCGCCGCCTCCACGGCTGGAGACGGTGGCGGATGAGACCTTCGCCGACCTGCGCGAACGGCTCCGAACCCTGGTCCGCGAGGAACAATGGCCCACAGCCGCCGCCCTCGCGCGGCGGCTTCCCACATCCGCCACCAACGACGAGGAGCGTCTTCTGGCCGCCCGGGACCTGGGCGACTTCGCGCGGGCCCAGGGGGCCGGCGAGGAGGCGGCGGAGGCCTATGAGATGGCGCTGGCCAGTGCACGCGGCCTGGCGGCCGAGGCGCCGACCGATCCGGTTCGCCTCGCCATGCTGGCCGGCGTGCTGACCGGGGTGGGCGACTCCGCGCAGGACGAGGGCCGCCTCGAGGCGGCCGTCGAGGCCTACGAGGAAGCGCTGGAGATTCGCCGGCAGCTGGCGCGGGAGGACACCAGCACGGAGGCGAGGCGCGCACTGTCGCTGGCCCTCGAACGGCTCGGCGACGCCCGCGAGGACCGTGGACACCGCGTGCGCGCCCACGACCTCTATCGCGAAAGCCTGGAAATCGCCGGCCAGCTGGCCGCCGCCGATCCGCAGAAGTACGGCGAGGACCTGCAGGTCACCCGCCGCCGCCTGGGCGAGCTGGAAGCCCGCCTCGCCGCCGTCTGACAGCCTTGCTCGCGTCATGGCCCGGACGGGTCGGGGCCAGCTGTGAACACCGGACCTACGAAAGAGGGCGCAGCCGACCGGCCGCGCCCTCTTCGTCTGGCTCACCACCCATGGCTGGCCCGAACAGGTCGGACCATGACGGTGGCGTCACGCCGGTACGACTTCCCGCCGCACGAGCCGGGCGTAGTCATCCATCAGCGTCAGCGAGATCTTGCCGGGGGTGAAGCGATAGTCGCCCACCTCGGCCACAGGCGTGACCTCCGCCGCCGTACCGACGATGAAGCACTCCTGGAAGCCGGCCATCTCCTCCGGCTTGATGTGCCGTTCGACCAGCTCGTAGCCGCGCTCCCGGGCAAGGCGCATGACCGTCTGGCGGGTGATGCCGTTCAGGAAGCAGTCGGGCGTGGGGGTGTGCAGCACGCCATCCTTGACGAAGAACACGTTGGCGCCCGTCGCCTCGGCCACATAGCCGCGGTAGTCGAGCATCATGGCGTCCGAGTAGCCGTCCTGTTCGGCGGCGTGTTTGGAGATGGTGCAGATCATGTACAGGCCGGCGGCCTTGGCCGCGACCGGGGCCGTCTTCGGAGACGGGCGGTCATACTTCGCCCAGGTCAGGCGGATGCCCTTCTTCTTCTGCTCGGGATCGAAGTAGCTGGGCCAGTCCCACACCGCGATGGCCACATGGATCTTCGTCTGCTGGGCGGAGACCCCGATCATCTCCGAACCGCGCCAGGCGATCGGACGAACGTAACAATCCTTGAGCCCGTTCTTCGCGCAGGTCGCCTTGCAGGCCTCGTCGATCTCCGACACCGTGTACGGAATCTTGAAGTCGAGGATTTCAGCCGACTTGAACAGCCGCTCGGTATGGGCCGTGAGCTCGAAGATCTCTCCGCCGTACATCCGCTCGCCCTCGAACACCGACGAGGCGTAGTGGAGGCCGTGGGTGAGTACGTGCACCTTCGCCTCGCGCCAGGGAACGAACTGGCCGTCCAGCCAGATCCAACCGTCGCGATCATCGAAGGGAACGAGAGACATTTCGGGTATTCCTCCTTTCAAGGAAGCGGCGACCTTAGACTCTCTGGGCGCCATTTCGTCAAACAGAATGGCCTGAATTGATGAGTGCTCCGGCCGATCCGCGCCTGATCCTGAGAGACGAGGAACTGGATTCCGGCCTCGAGCTGTTGCTGCTGGCCGAGGCGAGCCTGTGGGCCGCCGTGGACGCAGCGCTGGAGGCGGAGGCCAGGGGTCTTGGACGGCCCCACTGGCGGGCCGCCTTTCTGCTGCGACGGCGCCCCGGCGTCGGCGCGCGCGACCTCAGTCGGCTCACGGGCCTTTCAAAACAGGCCGCCAGCCGCACCCTGGGCGACCTGCTGAAGCTCGAACTCGCCGAGGTCGAGACCGGCGACCTGGACGGCCGCCGCCGGCCGGCCAGGCTCACCCCGGCCGGCGTGGCGTTCGAGACGCGCGTCTCAGAGCGTCTACGCGCCCTGCTCGGCCGCGCCTACCGCACGGGCGGGCTTGACGGCGTGGCGGGCGCCCGGCGCATTCTCGCCGCCCTGGCGGGGCCGCGCACCGGCGTTGGCCTGCGCCGCGAGGAGAGCTGAGTTGACCGGATCGGACCGTCACCTGCTGGTGGTCGATGACGACGACCGTATCCGCGAGCTGCTCAAGGAGTATCTGGCGCGGTCGGGCTTCCGGGTCACCGGCGCCTCGGACGCCGCCTCGGCCTCGCGTCTGATCGACACGCTCGACTTCGACCTGATGGTGCTGGACGTGATGATGCCCGGCGAGGACGGCCTTGCGTTCGCAAGGCGGCTGCGGGCCCGCAGCGACGCGCCCGGCCGCACGCCGATCCTGATGCTGACCGCACGCGGCGAGGCGGGGGACCGGATCGAAGGCCTGACCGCCGGTGTCGACGACTACCTGGCCAAGCCGTTCGAACCGCGCGAGCTTCTGTTGCGCATCGAGGCCATCCTGCGCCGCGCCGGTCCTCGCGACGCCGGCCCCACGGTCATCGGCCTTGGCGAATGCTCCTTCGATATCGACCGGGGAGAGCTGACGCGAGACGGCGCTGTGATCCGGCTGACCGAGGCCGAGATCGAGCTGATGCGGCGCCTCGCCCGCTCGGCCAATGCGCCGGTCGATCGGCTGGAGCTGGCCCGCGACACCGCCGACGTCACTGGCCGCGCCGTCGACGTCCAGGTCACCCGCCTGCGCCGCAAGATCGAGGACGATCCCAAGACGCCGCGATACCTGCAGACCGTGCGCGGCGTCGGCTATCGCCTGGCCCCCGACTGATGCGGATCCGCGCGCTCAGGATCTTCATCCCCCGCCAGATCAAGCGGTGGCTGCCGACCTCGCTGTTCGGCCGCAGCCTGCTGATCATCGTGCTGCCCATCGCCCTGATGCAGCTGGTGGTGACCTGGATCTTTTTCGACGCCCACTGGCAGACCGTGACCAGCCGCCTCTCGGACGGGCTGGCCGGCGACATCGCCTGGGCCGTGGAGAGCTATCAAGACGATCCACGCCCGGAGGTCCTGACCAGGATCGCCGAGCGCGCCGAGAAGTCGATGTCGCTCTCCATCGTGTTGCTGGACGACAAACAGCTGCCGCGGCGGCAGCCGTCCTCCATCTTCACCGCCCTTGATCGCGCTCTGGACAAGTCGCTGTCGGAGAAGCTGGACGTTCCCTACTGGTACGACACCATCCGCTTCCCGGCCTATGTCGATATCCGGGTGGAGGCGCCGGGCGGCGTGCTGCGGATCATCGCGCCGCGCGACCGCGCCTACGCCACCCAGGGCCACATCTTCATCTTCTGGATGGCGCTGGCGACCCTCTTTCTGACAGCCATCGCCATCCTGTTCATCCGCAACCAGGTGCGGGCCATCGAGCGGCTGGCGGACGCGGCGGAGACCTTCGGCAAGGGCGGCGATGTCGATGACTTCAAGCCCCATGGCGCCAAGGAGGTCCGGCAGGCGGCCCAGGCCTTCATCGCCATGAAGAACCGCATCCAGCGGCACATCGACCAGCGCACGGCCATGCTGGCCTCGGTCAGTCACGACCTGCGCACGCCCCTGACCCGGCTGAAGCTGGAGCTGGCCCTCGCCGAGCCCTCGAAGCGGATCGAGGCGATGAAGTCCGACCTCTCCGAGATGGAGCACATGATCGACGAGTACCTCGCCTTCGCCCGCGGCGAGGGCGGCGAGGCGGTGGAGCCGGTCACGCTCTGGAAGCTGGTCCATGCGGTGGGCGCCGACGCGGCTCGCGCCGGCGCCAGGGTGGAGATCGAGGCTGATCCCCATCTGCAGCTTCCGCTGCGGCCCAACGCCATGCGACGGGCCCTGTCGAATCTGGTGATGAACGCGGCCGCCCACGCCGACCGCATCGCCATCACCGTGGTGGCGACGACGGCCGGCGGCGTGGAGATTATCGTTGACGACAACGGGCCCGGCATCCCGCCCGAGCACTTCGAGGAAGCGTTCAAGCCGTTCAACCGGCTCGACGAGTCGCGGAACCAGAACGAGAAGGGCGTCGGTCTGGGCCTGGCCATCGCCCGCGACGTGGCGAGGGGCCACGGCGGCGACCTGACGCTGGACCGGGCGCCTCTGGGCGGCTTGCGGGCGGTTTTCAGGCTGCCGGGCTAACCGAGCTCTTTCGAGCGGCGGACGGCGGCGGCGACGGTTTCGGCCAGCAGCTGCTGCAGATCGCCCGAGCCGGTCAGGACCTCGAGGCCGGCCGCCGTGGTGCCGCCGGGCGAGGTCACCTGCCGGCGCAGTTCGGCGGGAGGCGTATCGCCTGCCGCCATCAGGGCTGCAGCACCGGACACGGTCGCACGGGCGAGCGTCGCGGCGTCCGCGGCCGGCACCCCGGCCTTGACCCCGGCGGCCTCCAGCGCTTCGACAAAGGCGTAGAGATAGGCGGGCCCTGACCCCGAGACGGCTGTGGCCGCGTGCATCAGGGCTTCATCTTCGACGTCCACCACGCTGCCCAGCGTGGCGAACAGCGCATGGGCGCGGGCCCGCGCTTCATCGGAGTCCGAATGGATGGTGACCGCGCCCTGGCCGATGGCCACCGCCGTGGTCGGCATGACCCGGGCCACGAGCCGGCCGCCGAGCGCCGCCGCGATGTCGGCGCCGGCGACACCGGCGGCGACCGAGACGATGATGGCGTCAGGGGCGAGGAAGGGTTCGATCTCGGCGGCGACCTGTCGCCACAGCTGCGGCTTGACCGCCAGCACGACGGTGGCGGCGCGCCCCAGGTCGGCGTCGGCCGGATCAAGCACGGCGCCATACTCCGACGCGCGCCGGGCCTCTGGCGATGGATGCGGGTCGCGGACGATCAGCTCGTCCATCGAGACAGGGCCGGCGACGCGCCAGCCTTCGATCATGGCGCCGCCCATGCGTCCGGCGCCGACCAGCAGAACGGTTCTGGGATCCATGATCCGGAGCTTACGCCTGTCCGACCGTCTCGAACATGCAGGCGGCCATCGCCTCGTCCGGGGACTTGGCGCCGGCCAGCAGGAAGTCGAAGGCCGGATAGAAGCGATCTGCGGCTTCCACCGCCGCGTCGATCATCGACGCCGCCTGGGCCAGGGTCGGGCGTTCGCCGCCCGGAAGGCTGAGCGCGTGACGGAACACGATCTCGCCGTCCTCGGCCCAGACCTCGAAGTGACCGAGCCAGACGCGCTGGTTGATCAGCGACAGCAGTTCATGGGCGCCGGCGCGCTTGGACTTGGGGGCCGTGCGGCCGATCGACAGGCACAGCTGCAGGCAGTCGGCCTCGGGCCGCCAGGCGAACCACAGCTCGTAGTCCTTCCAGTCGCCGGCCAGGGCGAACGCCAGATCACCGTCTTCGGTGCGATCGAACGTCAGGTTCTCGGCGGCGAGAACATGTTCGACGATTTCCAGCGGATCGAGCGCGATCAGGGCGTCGTCTTCTTCGGGATGGGGCGTGTCCATTGAGCCTCTAAGTCCCTCCGACCTAGGCCGGGCGGGGAAGCGCCCGGCGAGCAGAAACGGCGTCCTTGAACAGGGACCGTAGACTGCTTCGCAGCGCGCGTAAGGGGGTTCTTGTCGGGAGCGAGCCCTACTCGCCCTTTTTGGGCCGCTTGGCCGCCGGGGCGGCTTGCGCGCCTTTCAGCTCGGCGATTTCGGCCCGCAGGGCCGTGATTTCGGCCTTCAGGGCGTCGAACTCGTCGCGGCGGATCAGGTCCATCTCTGCGGCGAAGCGCTCGGCCTGGGCGCGGAAGGCGGTCTTGGCCTCGTCGCCCGCAGCCTGGGCCAGACCCATGGCGGCGGTGGTCAGCTTGGCGACTTCGTCGAGAAACGGGTTCTGGGTCTGCATCGAACGGTCCTTAGGAGCGCCCTTCGAGCGCCTATCCCTCCTAATATGGGAAAGCGGGGGTGAAAGCGAAGAGGATCATCGCTAATCATGGCCATCCCTTCGACGGCGAGACCGCTGACGTGCAATTTCCCGACTTCGACCCCATCCTCTTCCAGATCGGCCCGCTGGCCATCCGCTGGTACGCGCTGGCCTATGTGGCCGGCATCCTTCTGGGCTGGCGCTACGCCATTCTGCTCAGCCGCAATGTCCGGCTCTGGGGCGGACGGCAGCCGACACTCAACGCCGCGCAGATCGATGACCTGATCCTGTGGGTGACGCTGGGCGTCATCGGCGGCGGCCGGCTCGGCTACGTGCTGTTCTACTTCCCGTCGATGATCTGGGAAGAGCCGCTCAACATCTTCAAGGTCTGGGAAGGCGGCATGAGCTTCCACGGCGGCCTGCTGGGCGTGAGCCTGGCGATGGCGCTGTTCGCCCGGGCCAACAAGCTGGACATCTTCCGCGTCGCCGACCATGTGGCGCCCGCCGTGCCGATCGGGCTGTTCTTCGGCCGCGTCGCCAACTTCATCAATGGCGAGCTCTGGGGCCGGCCCACCGACATGCCCTGGGGCGTCACCGGCTTTCCCGGCGTTCCCGACGGCTACGCCCGCCACCCCAGCCAGCTCTACGAGGCCCTGCTTGAGGGCCTGCTTCTGTTCGTGCTGCTGCGCATCGCCACCCACCGCCAGCTCTGGCTCCAACGTCGGGGCGTGGTCGCCGGGCTTTTCCTGGCCGGCTACGGCGCCTTCCGCCTGTCGCTGGAGTGGGTGCGCGAGCCGGACGTGCAGATGCTGCCGTTCCTGCGTGACTACCTGACCATGGGCATGCTGTTGTCGATCCCGATGCTGCTGATCGGCGTCTGGATGATCTGGCGAGGCCTGAAGGAGCCGATCGTTCCGGCCGCGCCGGAGAAGGCCGCCGCCTGATGAGCCTTCTGGATCGCCTGCGGGCGGAGATCGAGGCCGACGGCCCGATCAACGTCGCCCAGTATATGCACCGCTGCCTGCACGACCCGCGGGACGGCTATTACGCCACCCGTCCGGCCATTGGCGACGGCGGCGACTTCATCACCGCCCCGGTGATCAGCCAGATGTTCGGCGAGCTGCTTGGGCTGTGGGCGGTCGAGACCTGGACGCGGCTGGGCAAGCCCTCGCCGTTCCGGCTGGTCGAGATGGGCCCCGGCGACGGGACGCTGATGAGCGACCTGCTGCGCGCCGTGCGGCTGGCGCCCGACTTCGTCGCCGCCGCCGACCTGTGGATGATCGAGACCTCCGCCCCGCTGGCCGCCCTGCAGAAGGCGAAGCTGGAGGGCGCGGTCCTGACCCCGACCTGGGGCGCGTCGATCGCTGACATCCCCGCCGGTGCGCCGGTGATCCTGATCGCCAACGAACTGCTGGACTGCCTGCCCGCGCGCCAGTTCGTCCATGCCGGCGGCGGCTGGGTCGAGCGTCTGGTGGGCGTCGGACCCGACGGCGCCCTGGCGTTCGGGCTCGCGCCCACGAAGGACGGCTCCACCCCGCCGCCGGACAGCCCGATCCTCGAAGTCTCCGACGCCCAGGAGGCCCTGGGCCAGGCGCTCGGAGCCCTGATCGCCCGCGAGGGCGGCGCGGCGCTGCTGATCGACTACGGACGCGGCGAGCCGGAGTTCGGCGACACGCTGCAGGCGCTCAAGGGCCACGAGAAGGTCGACCCCCTCGCCTTCCCCGGTGAGTCCGACCTGACCGTCTACGCCGACTTCCCGGTGGTCCGGGACGCGGCGCGCAAGGCCGGCGCCGCGGCGACCGACGCCATTCCGCAGGGCCTGTTCCTGGGGATGCTCGGCATCCAGCACCGCGCCGACTCCCTGAAGGCCGCCCGGCCGGACCGCGCCGAGGTCATCGACCGCCAGCTGGCGCGGCTGGTGGCGCCGGACCAGATGGGCGAGCTGTTCAAGGCCGCCTGCATCCACGCGCCGGACCTGGTCCCCCCGGGCTTCGAAGCGCCGGCGGCATGACTCTACCGGTCGTCCAGAGCGCGTTGCTGGCGCAGGTCGCGGGCGTCAGGCACGCCTTCTTCACCCGCCAGGGCGGGGTTTCGACCGGCGTCTACGACAGCCTCAACGTCGGCCGCGGCTCGCGGGACGAGCCGGCCGACGTCGCTGAGAACCGGCGGCGCGCGGCGGCCTGGTTCGGCCTGCCCGCCGAGGCGCTGAACACCTGCTACCAGATCCATTCGGCCATCGCGGTGCGGGCGCTGGAGCCCTGGGGCGACGCGCGGCCCGAGGCCGATGGCGTCGTCGCCGACCGGCCCGGCGTCATCTGCGGCGCCCTGTCGGCCGACTGCGCGCCGGTGCTGATCGCAGACGCGGAGGCCCGCATCGTCGCCGCCTGCCACGCCGGATGGCAGGGCGCGCTGTCGGGCATCGTCGCCTCGACGGTCGAGCAGATGGTCGCGCTGGGCGCCGATCCGGCCCGCATGGTCGCCGCCATCGGGCCCTGTATCGGCCCGGCCTCCTACGAGGTGGGCCTCGAGTTCCTCGACCGCTTCGAGGCCGACCGGCCCGGCTCGGCCCGATTCTTCGCGGCAGGGGTGGCGGACGACAAGCGGATGTTCGACCTGCCCGGCTTCGTGCTGGAGCGGCTGGCCGAGGCCGGCGTGGCGCGGGCCGAATGGATCGGCCACGACACCTGCGCCCAGGCCGACCTGTTCTTCTCCAACCGCCGGGCCTTCAAACAGGGGGAGCCCGACTACGGCCGCCTGCTCAGCGCGATCAGCCTGGCCTGACGCCTCGTTAACTCTTCCTATAGTAGCGGATTCGCCAAACATATATTTCCAGTGTAATGATCCGGGCGGGCGCGTCGTTCGGAGGGGCAATGCTGCATCCCGTGATCCTGTGCGGAGGCGCTGGCGAGCGCCTGTGGCCCGCGTCCAGACCGAGCAGACCCAAGCCCTTCCTGCCGCTGGTCGGGGAGGAGACCACCTTCCAGGGCGCGTTGCGGCGCGCGGCGGGCCTGCCCGGGGCCGAGCCGGTGACCATCGTCGCCGGCCGAGCGCATGAGCGCCGGGTGCGCGAGGCGCTGGCCGGGCGCGACGCGCTGATGATCCTCGAGCCGGCCGGTCGCGACACCGCGCCGGCCATGACGGCGGCGGCCCTGGTCATCGGGGCGCGGGACCCTGAAGCGGTGCTGGTGTTCCTGCCGTCGGACCACTTCGTTCCCGACACCGCCGCCTTCGCCCGCCATGTGGCCGCCATGGCCGACCATGCCCGCGCCGGCTGGATCGCGCTGCTGGGCCTGAGGCCGAGCTGTCCCTCGCCCGCCTACGGCTACCTGCTGCCCGAGCCCGGCGATCCGTCTCCGCGCCGGGTGGCCCGCTTCATCGAAAAGCCCGACGCCGACCGTGCGACGCAGCTGATCGCGGGCGGCTGCCTGTGGAACGCCGGCGTCTTCGCGGTGCGAGCCGATATCCTGCTACAGGAGATGACCCGCCATGCGCCCGATGTGATCGCCGTGGTCTGGGAGGCTGTCCGCCGCCGACAGCGCGTCGCCGGCACCCTCCTGCTCGACCCCGTCTTCGAGGAGGCCCCTGCCCTGTCGTTCGACATCGCTGTGCTGGAGAAGACCAACCGCGCCGTTGTTGAGACCGGCGACCTGGTCTGGTCGGACCTGGGCGCCTGGGACGCGGTGCTGGCCGTGTCCAACCGTGACGGCGACGGCAACAGCGCCGAGGGTGATGTGGTCCTGCAGGCCGCATCCAACTGCCTGGTCCGGGCGGCGGACGGCATGACCGTCGCCGTCGTCGGGGCCCGCAACCTGGCCGTCATCGTCGACCAGGGCGCGGTGATGGTCTGCGACCTTGCGTCCGGCCATCAGGTCCGGGCGGCGATCGACCGGGTCAGCGCAGGCGGGCGTTGACCTTGGCCAGCGCCGCCGAGCCCGGCGTCAGCTGCGCATCCGAGAGCCGGTTGAGCGGCGTCGGCACCGTGTTCAACGCGTCGTGCAGGTCGTCGGCCTCAGGATCCACGTAGAGCAGGCCGGTGACGATCTCCCCAACCGCGTTGCGCTCCTGCAGGTAGGCCATGGCCTTGACCCGGTCGGTGGCGTCGTAGTCGGCGGCCACCTTGCGCAGCAGCAGGATCGAGCCGTCGTGCTGGGCCACCTCGACCAGTTCGCCGGGCGCATAGTCGGCGGTGACCGGCGCGCGGCCGAGCATGACGTCCAGACGGTTCACGGCCTCGTTGTGCTCGCGCACCCAGTCGAAGCTCTTGGTCGAGCCGGCGTGGTTGTTGAAGGCGATGCAGGGGCTGAGCACGTCGATGAAGGCCGCGCCCTTGTGGGTCAGGGCCGCCTTGATCAGCGGCACCAGCTGGTCCTTGTCGCCCGAGAAGCTGCGGCCGACAAAGGTGGCGCCCAGCTGCAGGGCCAGGGCGACCATGTCGATGCCGCTGTCGGAGTTGACCACGCCCTTCTTGGACTTCGATCCCTTGTCGGCGGTGGCCGAGAACTGGCCCTTGGTCAGGCCGTACACGCCGTTGTTCTCGACGATGTAGGTCATGTTGACGCCACGCCGCATGACGTGGGCGAACTGGCCAAGGCCGATGGAGGCGGAATCACCGTCGCCGGAGACGCCGAGATAGATCAGCTCGCGGTTGGCCAGGTTGGCGCCGGTCAGCACCGAGGGCATGCGGCCGTGCACGGTGTTGAAGCCATGGCTGGCGCTGAGGAAGTAGTCCGGCGTCTTGGACGAGCAGCCGATGCCCGACAGCTTGGCCAGGCGGTGCGGCTCCAGGTCGATCTCGAAACAGGCCTGGACGATGGCCGCGCTGATCGAGTCGTGGCCGCAGCCCGCGCACAGGGTCGAGACCCGGCCCTCGTAGTCGCGACGGGTGAAGCCGAGCGCATTCTTGTTCAGCGACGGGTGATGAAACTGCGGTTTGACGATGTAGGTCATCTCGCCATCTCCCCGGTGTTGGCCATATCTGTCGCGCCCATGCCCCTGGCCAGCTCGCCGCCGATGAAGCGGGCGGTGATCGGCGAGCCGTCATAGTTCAGCACCTTGACCAGCCGGGCCGGATCGACCCCGCCTTCGTTGATCAGCAGGGTGCGCAGCTGGGCGTCACGGTTCTGTTCGACCACGAAGACCAGTTCATGACGGGCGATGAAGTCGAACACCTCGCCCGGGAAGGGGAAGGCCCGCACGCGCATGGCGTCCAGATGCAGTCCCTTTGCCTCCAGCGCCGCCAGAGCCTCGTCCATCGCGGGCGAGGTGGAGCCGTAATAGATCACCCCGTAGGAGGTCTGCTTCTTCGCCGCCCTGGTGATCGGGGCCGGCACCAGCGAACGCGCCGTGTCGAACTTGCGCAGCAACCGCTCCATGTTGTCGACATAGACGGCCCCCTCCTCGCTGTAGCGGGCGTAGGGGTCGCGCGAGGTGCCGCGGGTGAAATAGGCGCCCTTCGACGGGTGGGTGGCCGGCAGAGTGCGGAACGGAATGCCGTCGCCGTCGACATCCTTGTAGCGCCCGAAGTCGGCGCCGGCGTCGAGCATCTCGGCGGTCATCACCTTGCCGCGGTCGAGTTGCTTGCTGTCGTCCCAGGTGAAGGGCTCGGTCAGCCACTCGTTCATGCCCATGTCCAGGTCGAGCATGACGAAGATCATCGTCTGCAGCCGGTCGGCGAGATCGAAGGCCTGGGCCCCCATCTCGAAGCACTCGCCCGGCCCTTCAGGCAACAGCAGCACATGCTTCGTGTCGCCATGGCTGGCGTAGGCGGCGCTGAGAATGTCCGACTGCTGGGTCCGCGTCGGCATGCCGGTCGAGGGCCCGCCGCGCTGCACGTCGAAGATCACCGCCGGGATTTCCGCGAAGTAGGAGAGGCCGATGAACTCCTGCATCAGCGAGATGCCGGGCCCCGAGGTGCAGGTGAAGGCCCGCGCGCCGTTCCAGCCGGCGCCGACGACGATGCCGATCGAGGCGATCTCGTCCTCGGCCTGGACGATGGCGTAGCGCGCCTCGCCCGTTTCCGGATCGTGGCGCAACGTCTTGCAGTAGTCGATGAAGCCCTCGGCCAGCGAGGTAGACGGCGTGATCGGGTACCAGGCGCAGACCGTCGCCCCGCCGTAGACCGCGCCCAGAGAGGCGGCGGTGTTGCCGTCGACGAAGATGCGGTCGCCCACCGCGTCGGCGCGCTTCAGCTGCAGACCGAGGGTCCGCAGGTTCTCGCTGGCGTAGTTGAAGCCCAGGGACAGGGCCTCGATGTTGGCCGGGATCAGGGCCGGCTTGGAGGCGTACTCCTCGGCCAGCAGCGCCTCGACCACGTCGCGCTCGATGCCGAGCAGGAAGGTCAGGGCGCCCAGGTAGATGATGTTCTTGAGCACCTTGCGCTTGGACGGCTCGGCGTAGGCGGCGTTGCAGATCCGGGTCAGCGGCACGCCGACCACGGTGATGTCGGCGCGGAACTTCTCCGGCGGCATCGGCTTGGTGGAGTCGTAGAACAGGTAGCCGCCGGCCTCGATCTCGGCCAGGTCCCGGTCCCAGGTCTGCGGGTTCATGGCGACCATCAGGTCGACCCCACCGCGACGGCCCATCCAGCCCTGGCCGCTGACGCGGATCTCGTACCAGGTCGGCAGGCCCTGGATGTTCGAGGGGAAGATGTTGCGCGCCGCGACCGGCACGCCCATCCGCAGGATCGACTTGACGAACAGGCCGTTGGCGCTGGCCGAGCCGGAGCCGTTGACGTTGGCGAACTTGACGACGAAGTCGTTGATGGCTGCGAGGGGGCGGCTCATTTCAGGCACCCTCCGCCGACCTGGGCCATCTCGATCAGGGTCTTCTGCATGTCCCATGCGCCGGTCGGACACCGCTCGGCGCAGAGGCCGCAGTGCAGACAGACGTCCTCGTCCTTGACCATCACCCGTCCCGTCGGGAGCTTCCCCGACACATAGAGATCCTGCGTCAGGTTCAGCGCCGGCGCCTTCAGCCGCGGCCGCAGGTCGCCTTCCTCGCCGTTGACCGTGAAGGTGATGCAGTCGGTCGGGCAGATGTCGACGCAGGCGTCGCACTCGATGCACAGCGGCGTGGCGAACACCGTCTGGATGTCGCAGTTGAGACAGCGCTGGGTTTCGGCCAGCGCCCGGGCCACATCGAAGCCGAGCTCGACCTCGGCCTTCACGTCGGCCAGCGCCACCGCCGTCTCCAGCATCGGGACCTTCTGGCGGTCGTCGAGGGAGACGTCGTTGTCATAGCTCCACTCGTGGATGCCCATCTTCTGCGACGAGACAGCCATGCCCGGCGGCGGTCGCAGGCGAACATTCTGTCCCCTGCAGTAGTGATCGATCGAGACGGCGGCCTCATGCCCGTGGGCGACGGCCCAGATGATGTTCTTGGGACCGAAGGCGGCGTCGCCGCCAAAGAAGACGCGCGGGTTGGTCGACTGGAACGTCACCGGATCGACGACGGGCATGCCCCATTCGTCGAAGTCGATGCCGATGTCGCGCTCGATCCACGGGAAGCTGTTCTCCTGGCCGATGGCCAGCAGGACGTCGTCGCAAGGGATGTGCTCGTCGGGCTCGCCGGTCGGCTTGGTCACGCGGCGGCCGCGCTCGTCGATGACGGGCGCGACCTTCTCGAACACCACGCCGGTCAGCCTGCCGCCCTCGTGGGTGAAGGCCTTGGGAACCATGAAGTTGCGGATCGGGATGCCCTCGTGCATCGCGTCCTCCTTCTCCCAGGGGGAGGCCTTCATCTCCTCGAAGCCGGAGCGGACCACGACCGTGACCTCTTCCCCGCCCATGCGGCGCGAGGTGCGGCAGCAATCCATGGCGGTGTTGCCGCCGCCCAGCACGATCACGCGCCGGCCGATGCTCTCGATGTGGCCGAACGAGACGCTGGAGAGCCAGTCGATGCCGATATGGATGTTGGCGGCGGCTTCCTGGCGGCCCGGGACGTTCAGATCCCGGCCACGCGGCGCGCCGGTGCCAACGAAGATGGCGTCGTAGGGTTCGGCCAGCAGGGCCTTGAGGCTGTCGATCCGCTCGCCAAGGCGCATCGTCGGACCGAGCGCGGTGACAAAGCCCATCTCCTCGTCGATGACGCTCTCGGGCAGGCGGAACCGGGGAATCTGGCTGCGGATCATGCCGCCGCTCTTGGCCTCGGCGTCATAGACCACGACCTCGAAGCCGAAGGGCGCCAGGTCGCGGGCCACGGTCATCGAAGCCGGGCCGGCGCCGATGCAGGCGACGGTCTTGCCGATCTTCACCGGAGACGGCGTGGGCATGCGCGCGGTGACATCACCCTTGCTGTCGGCGGCGACGCGCTTGAGGCGGCAGATGGCCACCGGCTCCTCGTCGACGCGGCCACGGCGGCAGGCCGGCTCGCAGGGCCGGTCGCAGGTCCGCCCCAGGATTCCCGGGAAGACGTTGGACTTCCAGTTGACCATATAGGCGTCGGCGTGACGCCCCTGGGCGATCAGCCGTATGTACTCGGGAACAGGCGTGTGGGCCGGGCAGGCCCACTGACAATCGACGACCTTGTGAAAATGTTCGGGCGCCTCGGTATTGGTCGGCTGCAACGCGTACTGCTCCTTCCCCCGCTCCTGTGTCGTTCGGTGGAGGAGGCCGACGGGCGGCTGGTCCTGCGCCATGCACAGAATGCTGTTTGCGGCCAACCTCGTCGCGCGGCTGCTGCGCGTCAGTTTTGTAACGATACCCCTATTCGGGCGCGGGGGAAGGGGTACGCGACGTCATGCCCGCCGCCGCCGCATCGTCCGCCATCTGGTCGTCCGAGCGGGGGTCGATTCCGGCGTCGACCAGGGGTGGAACGCGGACCGTGACGTCCCGCGCGGTGGGCGCGCGCGCGGCCGGCGTCTCGACGGGAACGTCCGGCGCCGCGACCCGCGCCGCGGCCTCGTCGGCGAGCGAGGGGCCCTCCTCCTCGGCGTCCAGCGGGGCCGAGCTCAGGAAGAACAGCACGGCGAGCGCGGCGGCGATCGCCGCCAGAAAACCGAGCACGATCTGCACCAGACACCCGCCCAGGCCCGTCGACTTCTTAGCCATTCCCCATCACCCCTCAGGTCCCCTGCCAGGTCCGCACGGAACCGATATCCACATGTATGAATCCGGAGTCGGGATAATAGCCCACGCCCCCGCCCTTCAGCGCCAGCGCCGCGTCGCGCAGGCCGGTGAGCGACACATCGTTCAGGCGCATGTCGATCGCCTTGCCTTCCATGTGAAGGCTCCTGGTCGCCACCTGCGAGGCTCCGTTGGTCGCCGCGCTCTGGTCCTGCAGCATGGTGTTGGTGGCGGCGGAACGGAAAGCCGAGACGATCCGGTACGGCTCCCTCGATCCGGTCAACGACTGCAGCGTGAACAGGATGTCCAGCAGGCGCACGTCGATCGGATGGACCTCGAGGCTGCGGAAGTCGGACAGGTGCTGGTTGACCGCCTGCAGGGCGTCCCAGACGTACTTTCCGCCGTCCCAGTAGACCACCTCGAGATCCTTCTCGGTGTGGAGGTGGCGGAACTTCAGATGACGCGGCCCCGGCGGCGGGGGCGTCAGCGGCGTCGGGGACATCGAGGCGAAGCCGTCGGCGGCCGGCGCGCCTTCAGGATCGGCGGACGCCGCCGGCGCTTCCCGCGCCGAGGCGGATGTCGTGGCGGTCAGCGCTGCAATCCCGCCGGCCGCAAGGGACAACAGCCGTCTACGGCCCAGGAGCGGGCCGCCTGAACAACAGGGGCAGTCTCCCGTCACGCCCCGCCCTGCGCGGCGATGCGCTTGATCAGCAGCGCGTCCCAGCCGTACGGATCCTGGCGGAAGTTCACCTGCCCGTCCGGCGTCACGTAGGCGGTCCAGTAGAGCAGATAGACCGCCACCGGATCGGCCACCCTGGCCCGCGTGGTCACGCCGCCGGCGATGGTCTCGTCGATCTGCTGGGGCGTCCAGGTCGGATCACCTTCCATGAGCGCCCGCGCCAGCGCCAGAGGTCGTTCGAGGCGGACGCAGCCGTGGCTGACCAGCCGTGTGTACCGGGCGAACCCGCCTTTGCTCGGCGTGTCATGCAGGTAGACCGCGAACGGGTTGTTGAAGTCGAACTTGATCAGGCCGAGCGCGCTGTTGGGGCCCGGACGCTGCTGCAGGCCGCCGCCCGGCAGGATGCGGAACCCGGCGCCGGCCAGGTAGGCGCGGCCCTTGGGCAGCAGTTCCTTGGTGGCGATGCTGGTCGGCACGTTCCAGGGCGGATTCAGGACGATCGAGTGAATCTCGGAACTGAGCAGCGGCGTCTCTCCGCCGTTCGGCTTGCCCGTAACCGCCCGCATCGACAGGGCCGGCTGGTCGTCCTTGAACAGGGTCAGCACGCCGGCGGCGACGTTCACCTGGACCCGCTTCGCCGGAAGCGAGGAAGGCAGCCAGCGCCAGCGTTCCATGTTGGCGACAATCTGGTCGATGCGCCGCTCCACCGTCACGTTGAGCGCTGCTCGCGTCGCCGTCCCGACCACGCCGCCGGGCTCCAGACCCATCCGCCGCTGCGCCCGCTTCACGGCCTCCGCGAGCGTCTCGTCGAACAGCGGCTGGCCGGCGGTCTGACCGGGGGGTGGCGGCGTCATCGCCGTCACGGCCGGCGTCAGGGGATCTTCTACCGCAAGCCGGGCGCGCAGAGCCTCGACCGCCGGACCCACCGCGCCGATCTTGAGATCAGGTCCCGCAGCCAGCGGACGCCAGCCGCCCTTCGCCTGGATGTCGCGATAGGTGGTCAGGCCGACCTGAAGCGTCTCATAGCCGGGGTAGGGCGGCGGCAGAGCGTCCAGCCAGGCCTGCAGGCGGTTGTCGGCGACGGCGCGGGCAAGTCCGCCGCGGGCGTCGAACGGCTGCGGCCGAAGGGCCCAGTCGGAGCGGAAATTGGCGACGTCCAGCCGGCCGACCTTGACCGCCTTGGCGTAGCGCAGCGTCGCCTCGATCAGGGCCGCGGCGCCGTCGCCGCGCGGCGCGAACTCACCGGGCGCGAAGCCGTGCCGGTCGGAAGCAGCGAGCGTCGCCCGCAGAAGGTCGGCCTGCTCCGGCGTCAGCATGATGGCTCCGGCGACTGGGCGGCCGTAGGGCGCCGGTGTCGCCGCAGGCGCCTGCACCTGCGCCTGCGCCGGACCCTGGAGCGAAACCGCGAACACAGCCGCGACCATTGCCCCTGTCACGCCTGAACGCAGCCCTTGCGACATCGTCGTGGAACGCCCCTTGAACCTCATGACGTTAACGGTAGCAGAGCTTCCACGCCTGCGCGCACCGTTGTCGTCTGCGGCGCGAATTTCGGCCGCGACTGTGGCGCGCCCGCACGCCCCGGGGGGTCCTGCCATAGTCAAACTGATCTCCTCGCGATCGCCGCCCTGGCCCGCTCCGATCCAACGGCCCCCCTCAGGCGCCGGTTCCGCTGCCCGGGAGCAAGGGCGAAAAGGTCGCGGCATTCGACCACACGCCTCTTTCCCGGTCGGGGTTGAGGGTACATATGGGCTCCATGTCACAAGCGCACGTCGACGCCGAGCCCCGCCCGTTCATGACCGGGCTGTCGCGCGGCCTGAAGCACCGCTGCCCCCAGTGCGGCGAAGGAAGGCTCTACAGGGGCTATCTGAAGGTCGAGCCAGCCTGCGCCGCCTGCGGCCACGACCTGTCGGCCTATCGCGCCGATGACGGCCCCGCCTATTTCACCATCCTGCTGATCGGCCATCTGCTCATCGCGCCGATCCTGCTGTTCCCGATCATCTGGGAGGCCTCGCCCTGGATCGTCGTGCCGGCGTCACTGACGCTGCTGACCACGGTGGTGCTGACCGTGCTGCCCCGGATCAAGGGCGCCTTCATCGGCGGCCTGTGGTCGATCCGGCCGGCGCCCGCCCACGGCTGAGTCCGCCTCCGACCCGGTTCCGGGTCCCTGGCGATTGACAGCATAACGCGAGGCGACCGACTGTCGGGTTTCCAACAGCGAAGGAGCGGCCCGTGGCCCACAAGTTCGAGATCTACAAGGACAAGGCCGGCGAGTTCCGCGTTCGGTTCAAGTACAACAGCGAAGTCATGTTCTCGACCGAGGGCTACAGTTCCAAGGCCTCCGCCCAGAACGCCATCGACTCCCTGAAGAAGAACGCTCCGGACGCGCCGGTCGAGGACAACAGCTAGGACCCGGCCCGGGTGAGCAGGTCGTCGGTGACCTCCATCTCGGCGATCAGTTCCCCCGGCTTCTCGGCCAGCGCCTCGATGAACATGGCCCGCGCCTCGGGATCGTCGTAGACCATCTTCGCCTCGATAGCCGCCCGCCAGGTCGCCTCGTCGGGCCACTCGGCATAGCCGATGAACCGCCCGTCGCTCGCCCGGTGCAGGCGTGACCCGAACGAGCCGTAGAGTCGGGTGATCGCCCGGGTCCCGCGCCGCCAGGCTTCTCGAAACCGCTCCTCGTGTCCCGGCTTCACCCGCCAGGCATAGACCGCCACATACATCGCCAGACTCTCCCGAAGTCTTCTCGGAGCGCGGCCGGAACTTCCGGGCGCCTCTACGGATTGTGACAGCCGAAGCCGGGGTTCACAGTTCACGGAGACATCACATGCTGGGGACCATCCTCATCATCATTCTTATTCTGGCCGTCATCGGCTCGCTGCCGACCTGGGGACATTCCAGGTCCTGGGGCTACTTCCCGTCGGGCGGGCTCGGCCTGATCGTGGTTATCCTCATCGTGCTGGTGCTGATGGGCAGGCTCTGACGCTCACGCACGCTTGCAGCCCGCGCCGCTTCCCCTAACCTCGCGCGTTCGAAGCGCCAGGCGGGGGAAGCGGCATGACAGTGACGGAAACGGGCGCGATCGACGAGACGCCGACGGGCCCGACTCCGCCGGGCCTCACGCCGCCTCAGCGCCTCAAGGCCATCCTCGGCGGCTCGGCCGGCAATCTGGTCGAGTGGTACGACTGGTCCGCCTACATCTTCTTCACAGTCTATTTCGCCAGCCACTTCTTCCCTGAAGGCGACCAGACCGCGCAGCTGTTCAAGGCCGCGGCGGTCTCGGCGGTGGGCTTCCTGGCCCGGCCGCTCGGCGCCTGGCTGATGGGGATGTACGCCGACCGGGCCGGCCGTCGCGCCGCCCTCACCCTGTCGGTGGCCATGATGTGCGTCGGCAGCCTGGTCATCGCGCTGGCCCCCACCTACGCCCAGGTCGGCGCCCTGGCGCCGGCCATCCTGCTGGGCGCCCGCATCCTGCAAGGCCTGTCGGTCGGCGGCGAGTACGGCGCCAGCGCCACCTACCTGTCCGAGGTCGCGGGCCGCAAGAATCGCGGCTTCTGGGCCAGCTTCCAGTACGTGACCCTGATCGCCGGCTCGCTCTCGGCCCAAGGACTGGTCGTCATCCTGCAGTGGCTGATGCCCGAGTCCGAGCTGAAGGAATGGGGCTGGCGCATCCCCTTCTTCATCGGCGCGGCGCTGGCCGTCGTCGTATTCTGGATCCGCAGCGGCATCCATGAGAGCCCGGGCTTCGAGAACGCCAGGGCGGCCGGCGTGGCGCGCGGCAAGACCATGCTGCTGTTCGTCAAGCACCCCAGGCAGACGCTGATGGTCATGGGCCTGACCGCCGGCGGCTCGCTCGCCTACTATGTCTACACCAGCTACATGCAGAAGTTCCTGATCAACACGACGGGCTTCTCCAAGGAGACCGCCAGCCAGGTGATGGTGGCGGCGCTGTTCTGCTTCATGCTGATGCAGCCGCTGTTCGGCTGGATCTCCGACAAGGTCGGGCGCAAGCCGCTGCTGCTGTTCGCCTACGGCGGCGGCATGCTGGCCACCTGGCCGCTGCTGACGGCGATCTCCGGCGCCGGCAGCCCGCTGATCGCCTTCGGCCTGATCATGATCGCCCTGACCTTCCAGTCCGGCTACAGTTCGATCTCGGGCCTGTTCAAGGCCGAGATGTTCCCGGCCCATATCCGCGCCCTGGGCGTCGCCCTGCCCTACGCCCTGGCCAACTCCATCTTCGGCGGCTCGGCCGAGGCGGTGGCGCTGAAATTCAAGTCGGACGGGGTGGAGAGCAACTTCTACATCTATGTCACCGCCATCCTGCTGGTCGGTTTCATCACCGTCATCCTGCTGCCGGACACGAAGAAGACCAGCCTGATCGAGGAAGACTAAGGGCCACCCGCCATGCCGACGCTCGACCTCGCCGTCCTGATCCTCTTCCTGGTCTGCTGGCTGTTCTACGAGCCGCTGCTCAGGCTGCTGTCGCGGGGCGCGTCGCTGAACAGCGACATGACGGTGATCCGGGGCGCCTGGATGGGCCAGATGGCGGGCCGTGAGAACCGGCTGATGGACGCCAACCTCCTGGGTCACGCCCTCAACTCGGCGTCCTTCTTCGCCTCCTCCAACCTGCTGCTGATCGCCGCCTCGGCCGGCGCGCTCTTCGGCGGCGAGAGCACCTTCGCCAGCGTGTCGAGCCTGGAGGTGATCAAGACCTCGACCCGCTTCCTGTTCGAGGGCCAGCTGGCGCTGATGGTGGTCGTGCTGGCGCGCGGTCTGCTGGCCTTCATCTGGGCCATCCGGCAGATGAACTACAGCCTGGCGATCATGGGCGCGACGCCGGACGGGGAGCCCGTCGATCCGGCGCTGCAGGCCGCGTTCGGCGACGCTGCGTCACGGACGCTGAACCCGGCGCTGTCGTCGTTCAACGCCGGGGTGCGCGGTTACTATTTCGCGCTGGCCGCCGCGGCCTGGCTGTTCGGGCCTCTGGCCTTCGCCATCGCCACCATCGGCGCCGTGGCCCTGCTGGTCTGGCGGCAGCGCCGCTCGCCGGCGGCCAGGGCCATCGCAGACCTGCGCAAGGCGATCGACGGGGCGTCAGGGCAAGCCTAGCTCGGCCTGCTGCTTCCTTGTGAGTTTGGCCGCGATCAGGCCGTACGCCGTCTTCAGCCAGTCGGCGACGTCCGCCTCGTCCTGGCCGGACAGCGCCTCGAACCACACCCATTTGGCGCGGGCCAGATAGGGCGCGGGCTTGCCAGGGCCGGTCTCGGTCAGCACCTCGAAGGCGATGTCGCTGGCCTTGAAGCTGAACCCGCCATCCGGCGAGCGGACGGCGAACATCTTGTCGCCGACCTTCCAGACGTTCTCGCCGCCCCACTGGACGTCCATCCGCGTCCCCGGCAGTCCGGCGCAGACGGCGTCGAAAGCCTCGGGCGTCATCGGGGCGTCAGGCCCCGACGCCGACGCCGATCGGGCAGGCCACGCCCGTGCCGCCGATGCCGCAGTAGCCGTTCGGGTTCTTGGCCAGGTACTGCTGGTGGTAGTCCTCGGCGTAGTAGAACGGGCCCAGCGGCGCGATCTCCGTCGTGATCGGCCCCATACGGTATTTGGCCAGCGCCTGTTCATAGGCATCGCGCGAGGCGGTCGCGGCGGCGGCCTGGGCATCGTTCAGCGTATAGACGCCGGAGCGGTACTGGGTGCCGATATCGTTGCCCTGGCGCATACCCTGGGTGGGATCGTGGTTCTCCCAGAACGCCTTCAGCAGGTCGTCATAGCTGACGACCCTGGGGTCGTAGACCACCAGCACCGCCTCGGTGTGGCCCGTGCGACCGCTGCAGACCTCCTCGTAGGTCGGATTGGGCGTGGCGCCGGCCACGTAGCCGACCGCCGTGCTCCAGACGCCGTCGATCTGCCAGAAGATCCGCTCCACGCCCCAGAAGCAGCCCATGGCAAACACCGCCTGCTCCAGGCCCTCCGGCCAGGGGCCGTGCAACGGCCGGCCATTGACGAAGTGCGCCCGCGCCGTCGGGATGGCCTGCGCGCGGCCCGGCAAGGCCTGCGCGGCGGTCGGAATGTCCAGGGTCTTCTTGCCAAACAGCATGATGTCCTCGCGATCTCACAGGCGACAGATATAGGCGCGCTGCGACGAAATTTCACGAATCCCGAACCGCGCTTGCCGGGGGGCGCCTGATCAGTATATTCCGCGCCTTCCGCAAACGGCGCTCACGCGCCGCGACGTGGGGTGAGGTGGCCGAGTGGTCGATGGCGCACGCTTGGAAAGCGTGTGTAGGTTAACGCCTACCGTGGGTTCGAATCCCACTCTCACCGCCACGGCTCCCCCGCTGACCGCCGCAGGTTGCGCGAAAATCCCTTAGATGGCTTGCTGTCGCCCGGCTCGGTCGCCGCTGGTCGCCGCTCTATCCCGCTGGTCAACTTAGGGCGGGTCTTAGGGCGCGACTTAGGGTGGCGGGGTCATTTAGGCGGCCGTATGTTCGGCATCCGTTCAGGGGAGACCATGGCCCGCGAGATCAACAGACTGACGACCAAGACGGTGGAGGCGCTGGACGAACCGGGCCTGCACGCCGACGGCGCCGGCCTGTATCTGCGCATCGATCAGACCGGGTCCAAGCGTTGGGTGATGGTCTATTTCTGGCGTGGCAAGCGCCGGGAGATGGGGCTGGGCTCGGCCGCGCCCGTCACCGGGGTCAGCCTGAAGGCCGCACGCCTCGCCGCCGGCGCCGCCCGCGAGCAACTGGCCCAGGGCATCGACCCCATCGAGGCGCGCCGCCTCGAGGCCGCCGCCGTCTCGCCCCGCACGTTCGGTGAACAGGCCCTGGCCGTCATCGCCGAGCTGGAGACCGGCTGGCGCAGCCCCAAGGCCGGGCCGCAGTGGACGGCCAGCCTGAAGCAGCACGCCGCCGCGATCTGGGATCGGCCCGTCGCGGCGATCGACACGCCCGACGTCCTGTCGGTGCTGACGCCGATCTGGCAGACCATTCCCGAAACCGCCACCCGCGTGCGCGCCCGCATCGAGCGGGTGCTGGACGTCGCCCGCATCGAGGGCCGCCGCTCGGGCGAGAACCCGGCCCGCTGGCGCGGCCACCTGCAGCTGATGCTGGCCCGCCAGATCCGCGAGCGGGGCCACCACGCGGCGCTGGCTTATGAACAGCTGCCGGACTTCATCGCCCGCCTGCGCGCGCGGCCGGCGACGGCGGCGCGCGCCATGGAATGGGCCATCCTGACCGCAACCCGCACCAGCGAGACGCGCGAGGCGACCTGGGGCGAGATCCACGGCGATGTCTGGATCATCCCGCGCGAGCGGATGAAGGCCGGCCGCGACCACCGCGTGCCGCTGACGCCGCGCCTGCTGGAGATCCTGGACGAGATGGCCCCGGCCCGCGCCGCCGGCGACTACATCTTCCCCGGCGACCAGCGGATCGAGCCGCTGTCGCGCATGGCCATGCTGATGCTGCTGCGCCGGATGGACGTGACCGACGTCACGGTGCACGGATTCCGCTCCGCCTTCCGAGACTGGGCCGGCGACTGCACCAGCCACCCGCGCGAGGTGATCGAGGAAGCCCTCGCCCACGTCGTCGGCGGCGCGGTCGAGCGGGCCTATCGCCGCCGCGACGCCCTGGCCAAGCGCCGGGCGCTGATGACCGACTGGGCCACGTTCTGCGCCACGCCGGCGGGCAGCAACGTAATTCCGTTCCGGGCCTAGAGCGGGCAGGCGCGCCCATGCCCCGCCCCCGTCACGAACCCGGCGTTCCCGTCGCCCAGCTGGCGGCCCAGGCGCACTGTGTCGGCGTCGGCTTCCATTGCCAGGCCTGCGCCCATACCCGCCGCGTGGCGTGGGCCGCGCTGTTGCCGCGCCTGCGCGCCCTGGGGCTGGACCCGGAGACGACGGGGGTGCGGGACCTGTGGCGCCACGCCCGCCGCCCCTGCGACCAGTGCGGCGGGCTGGACTTCGAAACCCGCCCGGCCTGGCGCGGCCTGCCCGGCGCCGACGGCACGGCGGCTTGAGCGGCGCGGGCAAACGAAAAAAGGCCCCGCCGTTTCCAGCGGGGCCTTGCGTGATCCTGTTGAACCGTCGAGCGCGCGTTACATGGCCGCCTCCTGTCTGGTCTCTTCGTCGGCCACACAGGCCTTCTACCCTACAACGAAAAAGGCCCCCGGCGCTTTCGCACCGGGGGCCAGTCCTCGCGGACGTCATGGGAGGAGCGCGGGAGACGTCCGCGGAATGTCGTCAGATCGCCGCCGGCGTCAGAACGGCCAGTACCAGGGCCGCTCGATCTTGCGCTTCATCTCGGCGTCGCGCTTCTCGCAGCCGTTGATGATGTTGAAGCCCGTCGCCTTGTCGTCGTTGGCGCGGTTCAGCTGGCCGGTCTCGGCCACGCCGTAGAGCTGCCAGTCGAGGGCGGGATCGCCGCTGTCCTGGATGGTCGCGTGCGGCGTCGGCGTGGTCAGCACCGACCGGGCCAGCTCGCTACAGCCCGTTGCACTCACCGTGCTGCAGGCAGCGCAGGCGAGCGCGAGCGACGCGGTCACGATCAGTCGGAGCGGCGTTGCGAATGGCGTCCTGGGCATCGGAGACTTCCTTGTCCGTGGCCTGGCCACGATCCTCGAGGCGGCCGATTTCGTTGATGGCCTCGACGGCCGATGTGGTGCGGGCCTCGCCCATGGCCGTGGCGTCCCGCGCCGCCCGCACCTCATCGCCCCGGCTGCATCGGCCGAGGACGAACAGCAGGGCGACCAGCAGCAGGACGCCGCCGGCGACGACGGCCCAGCCCCGGGGGTCGAGGAAACGGAAGAGCTCGCGCATCATTCCCAGTCCTTCGGATACTCGGGCAGCGGGACGGTCTGGCCCGCCAGCGCATGGGTGCAGTCGCCCAGGAACTGGATCTGGCCATCCGTCACGAACGAGTGGCAGACCCGCTGCGGGATATCGAGCTTCTCGCCGGCGAAGATCCGGTCGGCCTCGTCGTCGGTGATCGGCCGCTTTCCGCGCAACAGCAGCGACGGCGTGAAGGTCGGCTTGGCCTCGTCGCCGTTGAAGCCCCAGCGCGGACCAGCGCCAGCGCCTGTCGGCACCATGTGCGGCTGCTGGCAGGCCGGGCAGAACAGGAAATATCCACCATCGCCTGCCTGCTCGACCCAGCGCGAGAGGACGCCCATCAGACCGCTCCCCCGTACAGCGCGGCCTCGGCGGCGCGGCGGCGGACAAGGCCGTTCATGACCTTGCCGTCGTTCTTGTTCCACGCCGCGAACTGGGCGCGGGCCCCGGCGAAGTCGCCGGCCCTGTGCTTGCGCAGCAGGGTGCTGTCGCCCAGCCCCTCGGCGATCGTGTCGTCGTCGATGTCGAGCCCGACGTTGTAGGCGAAGCTGACCAGGGCATCGAACTGGTTCTGGGTCGTCGGGGCCCCGGCCAGCAGCTGGTTCACGCCCCGCTCGAATTCGGCCAGGTCGCGGGCGAACAGACGGTCGGCCTTTTCCTTCGTCCACACCGCACCCAGCGGAATCGGTCCGCCGTCTTCGTCGCGCGTGGTTCCCCAGCCGCAGGTGATCGGCAGGCCGTTGCGGCTGCCGGGATCCTTGTAGGCCGTGAGCCGCAGCTGCTCGAAGCTGTGGATCAGGTCGATGCCGCGCCGGCTGACGCGCAGGCCGGAGGCCGGGGCCGCCGGCGCAACGGGCGCGGCGACGCCGCCAGAGATCGCGCGGTTGATCAGGTCGACGTCCGCCTGGGTCAGCGGCGCGCCTTTGACGACGCGCACGGCGTCGAACAGGGCCTTGCTCATGATGTCCTCGGGGATGAACGGCCACGGCCGTCAGGAGCCGCCGGCGAGGCGGCGATCAGGGTGCGCGCCGCGCTCGCACCGGCGGCGCGAACGGCGTTCGCGTCAGTGGGCTACAGCGGGCCCGAGGCCCAGCGGTTGAAGCGCGGCCAGCATGATCGCCACAGCACCTTGACCAGGCCGATCAGCGACACCGTGGCCAGGGCCGTGGCCAGGGCCGCTTCCGACACCGTGGCCTGCACCACGTCGGACCAGATGACCCAGCCGCGCAGCCCGGCGCTGACGCCCAGCAGGTCCCAGGCCAGCCGCTCCAGGTAGGGGGCGGACACGGTCCATTCCAGGCGGGGGTTCAGCACCTCTGTCCGTAGCAGGGTGAAGATGAAGGCGAGGCACAATCCGCTCGCCGCGATCCAGTCCAGCGTCGACGCGGCGTCCATCACAGATCTCCCGACTTGCGCTTGAGCACATCGCCCAGCAGGTCGCCGACCTTGTCGCGCAGGATCGGCAGCGCCTTCCAGGCGATGACGCCGATGATCACCTTGACCCCGCCCACGGCCTCGGGCGAGGCGGCGCTGTCCAGCTGCAGCCAGTGCGCCACCAGCGGGCCGATGAAGGCCGCGCACAGCGCGCCGACCAGCCAGGCCAGGGCGGCCTCGACCATCGCCACCCGCAGGTGGCCGGGCGGCCATGGCCGGGGCGCGGCCAGCATGGCCAGCAGCGTCAGCAGCCCGCCCAGGAACCCGCCGACCACCGCCGGCGCATGCTCCAGCATCCCGCGCCACCAGGCCGGATCACGATAAGGCATGACGCCCTCCCCCTACGCACCGCCCGCGGCGGTCAACCGATGATCATCAAGAAGCGCCGGATCTTCGCGGCCAGCGCCTGGAACAGGGTGGTCAGCGCGGGGCCGGGCGTCTGGGTCAGATCAAACGAACGCCAGTGCCCCCGCGCCAGGGTGCGATCTGCCGTGGCGGCGCCGAACAGGTTCAGCCGCCCGCGCTTCGACAGTCGGGGGGTCGGGGTCGCCGGACGATCGATGACCCTGCCGATGGCCCGCCCCAGAGACAGGACGGCGCCGGCGCCGCGCTCCAGCGTCCGGGCCACGCCCCTGGCCAGCGCGGGCGTCGCGTCCACCGCCAGGGCCAGATCGACATCGGTGTCCGTCGCCCCGACCGAATAGGTCAGGATGATCAGCCCCTGGCCGCCTGTGCCGCCGGCGCTGTGGCCGCCGCCGCCGCCGCCGCCATAGGCGCCGCCGTTTCCGCCCACCGGCCCGGTGCCCGTGGAGCGCCCGCCGCAGCCGCCGCCGCCCGCGCCGCAGCCGTAGCCGCCGCCGAACTCGTCGTTGTCAGATCCCGCGCCGCCGGTCAGGGCGCTGGTGGTCGAACCGCCGCCGGCGCCGCCGCCGCTGCCG
>JAUXMY010000022.1 GCA_030683005.1 Caulobacter sp.
CGCCCGCGCCGCCCGCGCCGGCGTTGGCCGAGGCGATGCCGCCCCCGCCCCCGCCGCCTGCGCCGCATCCGCGAGTCCAGACCTTCGTGCCGCCGGGCGATCCGGAGCCTCCAGCCGCGCCGCCTTCGCCGCGGGCGGAGCGCCGGCCGACCAGCGATCCATGCCCGCCGTCGCGTCCCGACGTCGTGGTCGAGGCGGTGTTCAGACCGCCCCCGCCGCCTCCGCCGCCTGGTCCGGTTCCGCAGGCCTGCTCGCCGCCGGGGACGGCGTTGTTGGCGATACTGCCGTTGCCGCCCGGGTTGCCCGCCGTGGCGCCGAAGCCACCCGCTCCGCCGCTGCTGTTGCTGGTCGCGCCTCCGGCCCCGCCGGCGCCGCCGCCTGCCCTGACGAGCACGTCGGAGCCGTCGGCGACGCTGCTTTCGGCGCCGTTGCCGCCGGAGCCGCCCGTGCTGACTCCCGTGACGCCGGCTCCGGCGGCGCCCCCGGCGCCCACGATGATGTCCAGAGAGGCGCCGCTCAGTTCAACGATATCGATCACCTCCCGCGCCAGGCCGCCGGCTCCGCCCCCGGCGCCGCCGGACCGGTTGACGCTGTTGGTTCCCGCCGCCCCGCCGCCGCCGCCACCGCCGCCGCCGATGGCGACCAGGACCAGCCGTCGGGCCCAGTCCGGCGGGTCGTAGACGCCGTCGGCGGTGAAGACCGTCACCTGCTGCGCTCGCGCCGGCGAGCGGGCGAACGTCGCCTGACCGGTCGCGCGATCGATGCCGAGCGCCTGGGTCCAGGCCGAGCCGTCGGGCGAGACCTTGACGCTGAAGTCCTCGTCCCCGGTCAGGCCGAACTCGGCGCGGCCGGAGAAGCCGGACTGGAACAGGACGCTGGCCGTATCGCCCGCCGACTCCTTGTTGACCGTCAGCCTCAGGTCGCCGTCTCCGCCATCAGCGGCCGGATGGGCCGTCAGCAGCACGCCGTTGGCCCGGACAGACAGCGGATTGGCCGCGTCGGCGGTCGCGCCGACCCCGAGCAGGGGAATGTTCTGGAAATCGACCTCCGGGACGACCGGCGCCCAGCCGTCGTCGACACGCGCGACCAGCAGCGCCTCGTCGGCGATCCAGGCGAGACAGCCCTCCGTCGCGGTCAGCGCCGCCCAGGCGCCCGCCTCGAACCTCATCAGCGTCCCCGCCGGACGGCCTGCCCAAGCCTCGCCAGTCGCGTCGGCGGGCAGGATGTACAGGGCGCCGTCAGCCGGATCAGCCGGTTGCGCCGCCACGGCCCGGCTCTCCACCGTCGTCTGGACCAGGCCGTCGAGCCGGGCCAGCGCCTCGTTGAGGGTCACATGCTTCTGCGCCTGGCCGGCCGCCAGGTACGGCAGCCCCAGGCGGGGTGTGGCGTCGTCGGACACGTCTCGATCTCCCTGTCGTGCTTCACGACAAGGATGGACGCCTCCCGCCGCAGGGGGATCGAAACGGAACCGCCGGAGCCAAGCCTCTGGAAAGGCTCGACTCCGGCGGCGAAAGGCCGTGCGTTCGCGGGACGCCTACTGGGCGGCGAAGGCCAGCTTCGCGCCCGAGGTCAGGGCCGTCTTGGCGGCCAGCTCGGCCTTGGCGGCCTCGTATTCCTCGGCGAATTTGGCGACCAGCTCGCCGGCGCTGAGCACCTGGTCGATGGCGCCGATGCCCTGGCCGCAGCCCCAGATGTCCTTCCAGGCCTTGGCTTCCTGGTTGCCGCCCGATCCGAAGTTCATCGCCGACGGGTCGCTGACCGGCAGGTTGTCGGGGTCCATGCCCGCCCGCACGATCGACGGACGCAGGTAGTTGCCGTGCACGCCCGTGAACAGGTTGGAGTAGACGATGTCCTCGCCGGAGCTCTCGACGATCATGTCCTTGTAGCCTTGGACGGCGTTGGCTTCCTTCGTGGCGATGAAGGCCGAGCCGATATAGGCGAGGTCGGCGCCCATGGCCTGGGCGGCCAGGATGGCCCGGCCGCTGGCGATCGAGCCCGACAGCGCCACCGGCCCGTCGAACCACTGGCGGATTTCCTGGACCAGCGCGAAGGGCGACAGGGCCCCGGCGTGGCCGCCGGCCCCGGCCGCGACGGGGATCAGGCCGTCGGCGCCCTTCTCGATGGCCTTGTGGGCGTGCTTGTCGTTGATGACGTCGTGCAGGGTGATGCCGCCCCAGCCATGAACGGCCTGGTTCAGCTCCTCGCGGGCGCCCAGCGAGGTTATCACGATGGGCGCCTTGTACTTCTCGCAGAGGGCCAGGTCCTCATCGAGCCGGTTGTTGGTCCGGTGCACGATCTGGTTCACCGCGAACGGCGCCGAGGGCAGGTCCGGGTTGGCCCGGTCCCAGGCGGCCAGCTCCTCGGTGATCCGCGCCAGCCATTCGTCGAGCTGGCTGATCGGTCGGGCGTTCAGCGACGGGAACGAGCCGACGATGCCGGCCTTGCACTGGGCGATGACGAGGTCGGGTCCGGAGATGATGAACAGCGGCGAGGCGATCACCGGCAGGCGAAGGCGGTCACGAAGAATCGGCGGCAGGGCCATGGCGGGAAGCGCTCCGTCTATGAATATACGCTGTAAGTAAAACGCCCGTTCGAGCTTCGCAAGCGGTTATTGTCTTCCCCCTGCGGAAGGCAAATCCCGCCGCCGGCGCTTGACGCACCTAACGGCAGGGGCGCATCACGCGCCCTGAATTGCTGCATTGCACTTGGGGAGACGCCAAGCTTGTCCGGGACGATCCTGCCGCTGGCCGACGACTTCGCGCCCCCCGCCCGTGAGGACTGGCTTCGGCTCGTCGAGAAGACGCTCAAGGGCGAGTCCTTCGACGACGCTCTTGTCCGCAAGACCCCCGACGGCATCGCTATCCAGCCGCTGTACACGGCGGAGACCGCGCCCGACGTGGTCCGCGACCTGCGCGCCCGCGACGCCGATCGGCCCTGGGACCTGCGCATGCGGGTCGCCCATCCCGATCCGAAGCAGGCCGGGGCGGAGGGCCTGAAGGACCTCGAAAGCGGCGCCGCTTCGCTGCTGGTCGCCATCGACCCGACCGGCCAGGCCGGCGTGGCCGTCGGCTCGGCCGAGGACCTGGCCAACGCGTTGAACGGCGTGCTGCTCGACCTCGCCCCGGTAGCGCTGGACGCCGGCTACCTTGGCCCGAAGGCCGCCGATTGGCTGGCCGCGCTGGCCAAGGCGGCGCCCAACGCCCCCCTCGCCTTCCACATGGACCCGCTGACGACCTTCGCCACAACCGGCGCCAGCCCGGGTCCGATCGAGAGCCACATCGTCTCGGCCGCCACGGTGGGCGCCCGCCTGTCGGCGACCTACGCCAAGGCCTCGCTGTTCCTGGCCACCGGCCGCGCCGCGCATGAAGGCGGCGGATCGAACACCGAGGAACTGGCCCTGATGGCTGCCTCCGCCGTGGCCTACGCCAAGGCCCTGGTCCGCGCGGGCCTGCCCATGGATGAGGCCTTCCGCCGCATCACCCTGGGCGTCAGCCTGGACGGCGAGTACTTCACCGGCATCGCCAAGGTCCGCGCCGCGCGCGCCCTGTGGTCGCGGATCACCCAGGCCTGCGGCGTCGACATCCGGGCCGTGGTCGAGGTCCGCTCCTCCAACCGCATGCTGACCAAGGCCGACGCCTGGACCAACCTGCTGCGGCTGACCAGCGCCGGCGTCGCCGGCGCTCTGGGCGGGGCTGACGCCATCGTGCTGGGCGCCTTCACCGACGCCATCGGCCTGCCCACGGCCTTTGGCCGCCGCCAGGCCCGCAACACCCAGCTGGTGCTGATGGAAGAGAGCCACCTGGGCCGCGTCGCCGATCCGGCCGGCGGGGCTTGGTACCTGGACACCCTGACCGACCAGATCGCCCGCGCCGCCTGGACCGGCTTCCAGGCCATCGAGGCGGCCGGCGGCGTCATCAAGGCGCTGGAAGCCGGCCTCGTCGCCGATGCGGTCAATGCGACCCGCGAGGGCCAGGCCGCCGCCTACGCCGACAAGTCCCGCAAGATCCTCGGGGTGACGGTGTTCCCGAACGCCCAGGACAAGGCCCCGGAGGTCGCCGTGGTCGATCCCGCCGCCGTCGCCGGACCCGACCCGCGCCTGCCCGGTCCCGACTCGGCCTGCCCGCCCCTGCCGTCCATCCGTTTCGCCGCCGCGTTCGAGGAGGCCTGAGCCATGACCACGACCTTCCCGAACTTCGCCGACCTTGCCTTCGCGCCCGGCGACCTCGCCGCTCCGCCGTCCGACGGCCCGGTGTGGCAGACGCCGGAAGGCGTCGCCGTCGCGCCGGCCTACGGTCCCGCCGACGTCGCGGGCCTGGATTTCCTGGACGGCTATCCCGGCCTGGCCCCGTTCGGCCGCGGGCCCTACCCGACCATGTACGTCACCAACCCCTGGACGGTGCGGCAGTACGCCGGCTTCTCGACCGCCGAAGACTCCAACGCCTTCTACCGCCGCAACCTGGCGGCCGGTCAGATGGGCCTGTCGGTGGCCTTCGACCTGGCCACCCACCGGGGCTACGACAGCGACCATGAGCGGGTGAAGGGCGACGTCGGCATGGCGGGCGTCGCCATCGACAGCATCCTGGACATGCGCACCCTGTTCGACGGCATCCCGCTCGACAAGATGAGCGTGTCGATGACCATGAACGGCGCCGTGCTGCCGATCCTGGCGCTCTACATCGTCGCCGCCGAGGAACAGGGCGTGCCGCCGGAAAAGCTCTCCGGCACGATCCAGAACGACATCCTCAAAGAGTTCATGGTGCGGAACACCTACATCTATCCGCCCCTGCCCTCCATGCGGATCATTTCCGACATCTTTTCATACACTTCGAGCAAGATGCCGAAGTTCAACTCGATCTCGATTTCCGGCTATCACATGCAGGAAGCCGGGGCGACGGCCGACCTGGAGCTGGCCTACACCCTGGCCGACGGCATCGAGTATGTCCGCGCCGGCGTCGCCGCCGGGATGACCGTCGACCAGTTCGCGCCACGCCTGTCGTTCTTCTGGGCGATCGGCATGAACTACTTCATGGAAGTGGCGAAGATGCGGGCCGCGCGCCTGCTCTGGGCCCGTCTGATGAAGCGCGAGTTCGACCCCAAGGACGACCGCTCGCTCAGCCTGCGCACCCACAGCCAGACTTCGGGCTGGTCGCTGGCCGCCCAGGACGTGTTCAACAACGTCGCCCGCACATGCGTGGAGGCCATGGCGGCCGTGAACGGCCAGACCCAGAGCCTGCACACCAACAGCCTGGACGAGGCCCTGGCCCTGCCGACCGACTTCTCGGCCCGGATCAGCCGCAACACCCAGCTGTTCCTGCAGATGGAAAGCGGCACGACCAACGTGGCCGACCCCTGGGGCGGCAGCTACTACGTCGAGCGCCTGACCCACGACCTGGCCGCCCGCGCGCTGGAGCACATCGAGGAGGTCGAGGCGCTGGGCGGCATGGCCAAGGCCATCAACCAGGGCCTGCCCAAGCTGCGCATCGAGGAAGCCGCCGCCCGCACCCAGGCCCGCATCGACAGCGGCAAACAGAGCCTGGTCGGCGTCAACCGCTACAAGCCGGAGGTCGCCGACGACATTCCGGTGCTCAAGGTCGACAACACCACGGTGCGTAACGCCCAGCTCGAAAAGCTGAAAAGACTCAAGGCCGAACGCAACGAAGCTGAGACGACCGCCGCGCTCGACGCGCTGGAGGCCGGGGCCCGCGCCGACGGCAACCTGCTGGAGCTCGCCGTCAACGCCGCCCGCGCCAAGGCGACGGTCGGCGAGATCAGCTATGCTCTGGAGAAGGTCTTTGGCCGCCACCGGGCGGAGATCAAGTCGATCACGGGGGTCTATGTGTCGGAAGCCGGCTCCAACGCCACCGTCGCCCGGGCCAAGGCCATGGTCGAGGCCTTCGAACAGGCCGACGGCCGCCGCCCGCGCATCCTGATCGCCAAGATGGGCCAGGACGGCCACGACCGCGGCCAGAAGGTGATCGCGACGGCCTTCGCCGACCTCGGCTTCGACGTCGACATCGGCCCGCTGTTCCAGACCCCGGCCGAGGCCGCCCGCCAGGCGGTGGAGAACGACGTCCATGTGGTGGGCGCCAGCTCGCTGGCCGCCGGGCACCTGACCCTGGCGCCGGAGCTCAAGGCCGAGCTCGAGAAGCAGGGTAGGGGCGACATCATGACCGTCATCGGCGGCGTGATCCCGCCGCAGGACTGGCAGGCCCTCAAGGACGCCGGCGTCGCCGCCATCTTCCCGCCGGGCACCGTCATCGCCGAGTCGGCCATCGAGCTGCTGGAGAAGCTGAACAGGCAGCTGGGGTACGACCAGGCCTAGGGGTCAATCGGCCGTCTTCGGTACGTGTCCCCCGCCGCTTCAACGGCCGGGGACACGAACTGAAGTGCATGTCTCCGGCCGCTATCCCCCGTCTTCCCGGCGAAGGCCGGGATCCATGATCCGCTCCAGCCCTTGCCCTGCATGGGCCCCGGCGTTGGCGTTGCGCGCCGCCCTTCGGGTCGCCGGGGAGACGGAGATAGGGGGATATCTCAATTCTGTCCCCCACCCCTCGGCTCGCCCGTATCCTTCACCGGTCCCCGTCGCGGGGGAGGGCGTACGGATCCGGCCCGATACGGCGACGTGGGATGCGGAGATTCGGGATTTGCCCGTGGACCCTGGCCTGCTCCAAAGGCTCGCCGGGGCAAGAACCACGGGGTCCGGGGATCGTCGGTTGATCCTCGCCCGCCGGGCCTGACCGTGAGGAACGGCCAGGGCGCCGGGAGGTAGAAGCCCCGGCGAGGCGAAAGCGAGCGGGCGGATAATGCCCATTGCGCTCAGCCCTCGAAGCCTCTCCGCGGCGGAGCGCGTCAGGCCTGCGTCGAAAACTTCAAAGCACTACCCCCACGGTT
>JAUXMY010000024.1 GCA_030683005.1 Caulobacter sp.
CGCGCTGCCCTGGATGTAGGCCCGCGTCTTGGGTGTGGTCGCGGCGTTCGCGTGAAGCTTCACAAGCATCGGCGTGCCTCCAGCCAGGCGATGCCAGACACTACACCGAGTCGATCAACCCAATCTCCCGGGACACAACACTTCCGCGAGGATGAGCGGGGAGAAAAAATGTTCAGTTCAGTCCCCTTCTCCCCAAGAGAAGGGATCGATCAGCAAAACCCATGCAGGCCAGCGTGCCGGACGTGCCGGGTTGGTCCGCCGACGTTGCCCTGCGGGCCATCGCCTCCGGCGACGCGAAGCGCCCTTGAGCAACCCGGAACGCCCGGCGATGATCTCGGCATGGGGTTTATGGATCAGAAGGGCCGAGGCCCTTCTTTCAAGGGGCGAGCCGCGTGGATCTCTTCAAGATTGGTCGCAAAGATGCCGAGCCGGTAATCCACGGGATCCGGATCAAGGTCCGCGGAGGCTCTCAGCCGTTGCCACCGCCATTACTGGGCGCGTTTGTGACCGCCTTCTCTGTCGCGACCGAACCACGTGAAGCGGTGATCACCAGCGTTCGGGCGCTGCAGGCGATGGGCTACGACTTCGAGGATATCCTCCCTGAAGGGCTTTCGATGCCGCTCAAGGACTGGGGGGCGTACATTTCCAGTGCTTGGCCCGAGTTTCGAGACGAGTTTCCACCGCAGTCGCAGATAGCCGAGCGGCTGTCTGCCGGGGGCGTCGTATTCAGTCCATTCGCTGGCTACGATAGGTAGTTTCAGACTGCGCCACAGAAAAAGGGCGGCCCCGTCGCCGGAACCGCCCCCAATCTTCAGCGATGACGCTAGAGGCTTACGCCTCTTCGGTCGCCTTGGCCGACAGGTCTTCGCCCGTCTCCTGGTCGACGACCTTCATCGACAGCTTGGTCTTGCCGCGATCGTCGAAGCCGAGGAGCTTCACCTTGACCATCTGGCCTTCGGTCAGCACGTCGGCGGGGCGGGCCACGCGTTCGTTGCTGATCTGGCTGACGTGGACCAGGCCGTCCTTGGCGCCGAAGAAGTTCACGAAGGCGCCGAAGTCGACGACCTTCACGACCTTGCCGTTGTAGATGGCGCCCAGTTCCGGCTCGCTGGCGATCGACTTGATCCAGTCCTTGGCCGCGTCGATCTTGGACTGCTCCGAGGCCGCGATCTTGATGGTGCCATCGTCGCCGATGTCCACCTTCGCGCCGGTTTCGGCGACGATCTCGCGGATCACCTTGCCGCCGGTGCCGATCACTTCACGGATCTTGTCGACCGGGATCTTGATGGTCTCGATCTTGGGCGCGAACTCACCGAGCTCGGCGCGCGGCGCGTCCATGGCCTTGTTCATCTCACCAAGGATGTGGTCGCGGCCTTCCTTCGCCTGGGCGAGGGCCTTGTCCATGATGTCGATGGTGATGCCGCTGATCTTGATGTCCATCTGCAGCGAGGTGATGCCATCGCTGGTGCCGGCGACCTTGAAGTCCATGTCGCCCAGGTGATCTTCGTCACCCAGGATGTCCGACAGGACCGCGAAGCCGTCCGATTCCAGGATCAGGCCCATGGCGATGCCGCTGACCGGACGGATCAGCGGAACGCCCGCGTCCATCATGGCCAGCGAGGCGCCGCAGACCGTGGCCATCGAGGACGAGCCGTTCGACTCGGTGATCTCGGAGACCAGGCGGATCGTGTAGGGGAAGTCTTCCTTGGCCGGCAGCATCGGACGCAGGGCGCGCCAGGCGAGCTTGCCGTGGCCGACTTCGCGGCGGCCGGGCGTGCCCATGCGGCCGGTTTCACCGACGCTGTAGGGGGGGAAGTTGTAGTGCAGCAGGAAGGATTCCTTGTAGGTGCCTTCCAGGGCGTCGACGAACTGCTCGTCATCGCCGGTGCCCAGGGTGGCCACGACCAGGGCCTGGGTTTCGCCGCGGGTGAACAGGGCCGAACCGTGGGTGCGCGGCAGGACGCCGACTTCACCGATGATCGGACGCACGGTCCTCACGTCGCGGCCGTCGATGCGGATGCCGGTGTCGAGGATGGCGCGACGCACGACGTCGGCTTCCAGTTCCTTGAACACGCCGCCCAGCTTCAGCGGGTCGACGCCGTCGGGATTGGCTTCGCTCTTGCCGAGGGCCGCGATGGCCTTCTTCTTGGCGGCGCCGATCGCTTCGTAGCGGTCCTGCTTCTTCTGGATCTTGTAGCCGGCGATGATGTCGGCGCCGACCAGGGTCTTCATCTCCGCCTTGATGGCGTCGGTGTCGTCGACGGCGAAGTCGAACGGCTCCTTGGCGGCGTGCTCGGCCAGGTCGATGATCGCGTTGATCACCGGCTGGATGCCTTCATGGGCGAACTTGATGCCGCCCAGGACGATCTCTTCGTTCAGTTCCTGGATCTCGGACTCGACCATCATCACCGCGTCGGCGGTGCCGGCCACGACCAGGTCCATCTTCGACTCTTTGAGTTCGTCGACGGTGGGGTTCAGCACGTATTCGCCGTTGATCCAGCCGACGCGCGCGGCGCCGATCGGGCCCATGAACGGGGCGCCCGAGATGACCAGGGCGGCCGAGGCGGCGACCATGGCCAGCATGTCGGGGTCGTTCTCGAGGTCATGCTGCAGAACGGTGACGACGACCTGGACTTCGTTCTTGAAGCCTTTGACGAACAGCGGGCGGATCGGACGGTCGATCAGGCGGGAGACCAGGGTCTCCTTCTCCGACGGACGGCCTTCACGCTTGAAGAAGCCGCCCGGGATCTTGCCGGCGGCGAAGGTCTTTTCCTGGTAGTTGACCGTCAGCGGGAAGAAGTCCTGTCCCGGCTTCTGGGTCTTGGCGAACACGGCGGTGGCCAGGACGACGGTTTCGCCCATGGTGGCCAGAACGGCGCCGTCAGCCTGACGGGCGATGCGGCCGGTTTCGAGCGTGAGGGTCTTGCCGCCCCACTCGATGGTCTTGCGTTTGATATCAAACATTGGGGTTCTTTCTCTCGTGTCCCGAGGGCGTATTCCCGCGGGGGCGGACAGGTGTCGTTTCCGAAATCCTCTCCAGATGTCAGGCCTGATGAGGATTTCGTTTGAACCCTCGTTCGTACGTCAGAAGCCCGGCTTAACGGACTTCGCGCCGGCGGTTCCAAGGCCTGGAGGAACCTTCGGCGGATAAGCATCGGGGCGGGACCCTGGATAAGGTCCCGCCCCGACGGATTGGTGTGCCTAGCGGCGCAGGCCCAGCTTCTCGATGATCGACTGGTAGCGCGCGACGTCGGATTTCTTGAGGTGGTCGAGCAGCGAACGGCGCTGCGAAACCATGAGCAGAAGGCCACGACGGCTGTGGTTGTCCTTCTTGTGGGACTTGAAGTGCTCGGTCAGGTTGGCGATGCGCTCGGTGAGGATCGCGACCTGGACTTCGGCGCTGCCGGTGTCGTTGGGGGTACGGCCGTGTTCAGTGATGAGCGCGGCTTTGCGCTCGAGAGTGATCGACATCGTGTGGTCTCCGCTCAGGCTTGAAGAAAGACCCGGACGGGATTGAGCTTTCCCGCGCGCATCTCGGCGAGGGCCACCAGCCTGTCTCCGTCCATCGCCGAAACCAGTCGCGAGCCGCCGGTGAGGCGGGCCTTGAGGTTTTCGACCTGTCGGGGAACGAGAACGATGGGTCTTCCCTGCGCCAGCCGGAAGGCGTCCTCCGCGGTCACGGCCAGCGCCGGGATGTCGTCCAGCGCGGTCTCGACCGGGAGCAATACCTCCGGAAGCGCGGCCTTATGGCTCATATCTTCCAGATTTTCCAGCAGAATCGCACGATCTTCCCCGAACGGTCCGACCCGGGTTCGCCGCAGCGCGCTGACGTGCGCCTCGGCGCCAAGGGCGGCCGCCAGGTCGCGGACGATGGAGCGGACATAGGTGCCCTTGCCGCATTCCAGCTCGATCTCGACATGGTCGGCGTCGGGGGCGGCGCTGACCCGGGCGGCATGGACCACGACCGCGCGCGGCTTCAGCTCGAACGCCTCGCCGGCCCGGGCCAGGTCATAGGCGCGCTCGCCGTCGACCTTGATGGCCGAGTACTGCGGCGGGATCTGCTGGATCTCGCCGACGAAGGCGGGCAGGGCGGCCTCGACCTCTGCCACCGTCGGCCGGACGTCAGAGGTCCCGGTGGTCTCGCCCTCGCGGTCCAGGGTGGTGGTCGAGCGGCCCCACTCGATCATGAAGCGATAGGCCTTGTCGGCGTCCATCATGAACGGGACGGTCTTGGTCGCCTCGCCCAGCGCGATGGGCAGCACGCCGGTGGCCAGCGGGTCCAGGGTGCCGGCGTGGCCGGCCTTCTGGGCGTTGAACAGCCAGCGCACCCGGCCCACGGCCTGGGTCGACCCGAAGTCGTAGGGCTTGTCCAGACACACCCAGCCCGAGACGGCGTCGCCCTTCTTGCGGCGGGCCACGGTCAGGCTTCGCCGTCGGCGTCGCCGTCGGGGGGCGTGTCCTCGTCCAGGTCGGCCCGGACGCGGGGGTTGTCGAACAGGCTGTTGATGCGGGCGGCGTGGTTGAAGCTGTCGTCGTGGAAGAACTTCAGGTCCGGCGTGAAGCGCATGTCGATGTGCCGCCCCAGCCGGCCGCGCAGGAACTTCGAGGCCTTGTTCAGCGCCGAGACCATTTCCGCCGTCGCCGCGCCGGTGACCCCGGCCCCCAGCGGCTCGACGAAACAGATGGCGTGCTTGAGGTCCGGACTCATCCGCACCTCCGAGACGGTGACCGAGATCCCCGCCAGGGCAGGATCGTCCATCTCTTCCTCGCGCATGATCTCCACCAGGGCGTGGCGGATGAGCTCCCCGGCGCGCAGCTGGCGCTGGGTCGGGCCGGACGGGGCCGCGTGGCGGGATTTGCCGTGCTTGGGACTGGCGCGTGACATGGCGGTCTACCTCTGGCCGGCGGCGGGGATCGAACCCGGGGCGGGCGAAAAACAAGGGCGGGCTTCTAGGCGCGATGGGCCGGGATGTCCAGTTGCAGGCGTTTCCCGGGGCGGATGAGGCGCATGGGCTTGCGGCGGCCCCCAACGCTGTCACTATAGTAGCCAATCGAAACGCACGGCGGACCCGCATGACCGACACGACCGCCGCCGTTCCCCATCCGCTGCTGGTCGCGCCGGTCGCGCCCACCCTGATCAAACTGGCCGCGCCCAACCTGCTGGGCATGACCGCCACCACGGCCGTGGCCATCGCCGAAACCGCCTACATCGGCCGGCTGGGCGTCGAGCCGCTGGCGGCGGCGGCGCTGGTGCTGCCGCTGATCATGCTGATGGGGATGATGAGCGCCGGGGCCATGGGCGGCGGGGTGTCCTCGGCCGTCAGCCGGGCCCTTGGCGCCGGCGACACCGAGCGGGCCGAGGCCCTGGCCCGCCACGCGGCGGTGATCGGCCTGGGGCTGGGCCTGACCTTCACCCTCCTGTTGACCCTGTTCGGGCGCAACGTGTTCGCGCTGCTGGGCGGCGAGGGCGAGACCCTGCGCCAGGCGGTGCTCTATTCGACGGTGGTCTTCGCCTTTGCCGGGGCCATCTGGCTCAGCAACATGCTGGCCTCGGTGCTGCGCGGCTCGGGCAACATGGTCGGGCCCTCGGCGGCGATGCTGGCCGGGGCGGCCCTTCAGGTCGTGCTGGGCGGCGCCCTGTGCTTCGGCTGGGGTCCGGCGCCCGCGCTGGGCATCGTCGGTGTTGGCCTCGGCCAGGCGATCACCGGGACCCTGGTGACGGTGATCCTGTTCCTGCTGCTGCGCCGCTCGACCGCGCGGGTGAAGCTGCGCCTGCGCGGGCCGCTCAGCCGGGCGCACTTCGAGGACATCCTCAGGGTCGGCGCGCCGGCGCTGCTGTCGCCGATCCAGACGGTGGCCACCATCCTGGTCATCACCGCCATCGCCGCCCGCTTCGGCGCCGAGACCCTGGCCGGTTACGGCATCGGCTCGCGGCTGGAGTTCCTGCTGGTGCCCATCGCCTTCTCGGTCGGGGTCGCCTCGCTGCCCATGGTCGGGCTGGCCATCGGGGCCGGCGACGTGGCGCGGGCCCGCAAGGTGGCCTGGACCGCCGGCGGCCTTGCCGCCGTGGGGCTGGGCGTCCTGGGCCTGCTGCTCAGCCTGTTCCCCGACCTGTGGGTGATGATCTTCACCGACCAGCCGGGCGTGCGGAAGGCGGCCGCCGTCTACCTGCATTTCGTGGGGCCGGTGTTCGCCTTCTTCGGCCTGTCGCTGGCGCTGTATTTCGCCTCGCAGGGGGCGGGCAAGATCGCCGGGCCGCTGGCGGCAGGGACGGCGCGGCTGGTCGTCGTCGGGGTCGGCGGCCTGATCCTGGTCACGGTACAGGCCCCGGCCTGGGCGCTGTTCGCGCTGGTGGCCCTGGGCATGGTGGTGATGGGCGGCCTGACCGCGGCCTTCGTCTACTTCACGCCGTGGGGGCCGAGGCCGCTGTCGAAAGTCGCTCCCTGAAGAAGCTGATCGTCCGGGCCTCGGCCTCGCGGGTCGGGCCGCTGTTGGCGAGGTGGATGGTCAGCACCGAGTGGCTGGGGACGCCCGTGCCGGGCTGGCCGTCCTCGGGTTTCAGCTGCCAGGCCTCGAAACGGTCGCCGAGCTCTTCCTTCAGCATCTCGAACCGGCCGGGCGGCACAAAGCGGTCGCCGTGGAAGGCGAGGCCGAGCACGCTGAGGTCTTCCTCGACCAGGCGCTTCTTCACGCAGCCCATCTCGGCCTTGCTGCAGTCGATGGCCCGGGCGCTGCCCCGGCCGACCGGCATCGAGGGCTGGCTCAGCACCGGGGCGATCACCGAGGGTTCGGTCATCATGGCCAGGGCGAAGCCGCCGGTGAAACACATGCCCAGCGCCCCGACCCCCGGCCCGCCGCAGTCGGCGTGCGCCTTGCGCGCCAAAGCCCGCAGCCAGTCGACGATGGGCGAGGACCGGCCGTTGGCCCAGACGTTGAACTCGCGCCGGATGCAGACATTGAGGAACATCTCGCGGGCCATGTAGCCGTTCGACACCTGCCGCCCCGGCTCGCCGAACAGGCTGGGCAGGTAGACGGTGAACCCGGCCGCCGCCACGCCGTCGGCATAGCGCACGACCAGCGGATGCAGGCCGGGGATCTCGTGCATGATGATCACCGCCGGCCCCGACCCGCGCCGGAACACCGGCCGCGTCCACGGCCCGTCGGCGAAGTCGAAGCGCTCGTAGTGCTTCAGGATGTCGATGTCGGCCATACTTCCCCCGCCAGATGGCGACCATGTTCGCCAAGGCGTGGGGCGGCGGCAAGCCAATTGCGTCCTTCGACACGCCGCTTCGCGGCTGCTCAGGATGACGTGGTCGGTAGCGGTTCAAAAACGTCATGCTGAGCAGCGCCGAAAGGCGCGTGTCGAAGCACGCAAGATCCTACTTTCCCGGCGACTTGTAGTAGTCCGTCCGCATCACCCGGGCGGTGACGTCGGAGGTGTTGGGGTTGGGCATCCGCCATTCGCCGCGCCAGGTGAAATCCATCACCGCGCAGAGGCGGGACTGGCCGGCGGCGTCGGCGCCAAAGGCATGGACCCGAAGATTGCGATTGTGGGCGATGGGGCTGATGGCCAGCCAGCCCTTCGTGGAGCCCGGGCAGAAGGCCTGGATCATCACCTTGCCCTCGGCCTTGTCCGGATCGATGGCGTAGAGGGTCCCGGTTCCGGCGTCCTCGCCCATCAGACCGTCCAGCGCGCGGATCGTGTCGCTGTCGCGCAAGGGCTCGGGGATGACCCCGACGGCCACGGCGGTGGCGCGCACCGCGAGTACGCGCTGTCGCATCAGGGCCTTGGTGAAGACGAAGGTCAGGCCGGCGCCGGTCAGCTGGCGGGCCTGGGGCGAAGCGGAGTCATAGGTGACCATCCGCTTGACGGCGGCCGTCGACGGCCCGGCGGCGACCATGGCGGCGACACCGGCCAGCACCGGCGCGAGATGGCGGAGGGAAGGCGTCATGACACTCTACCTAACGCTTTGAGCCGGACTTGCCGCGCAGGTCCGCGAGGTCGCCCTCGAAGCCGGACAGCTTCCAGACGCCGTCCTGGCGCGTGAACACCAGCAGACAGGGGCCGTCCTTCTTCTTCGTGGCGCAGACCGAACCGTCGTCGCGATACTTCAGCGCCCCGCCGATGGCGATGCGATTGGGCAGCGGCTGGTCGGGCGTATAGCCATAGTAGCTCGCCGCCGCCCGGAAGGCTTCCGGTCGCAGGAAGGCGTCGACCGCGGCGCTCGCCAGCCCGGGCGCGATGATCGCGGCCAGGGCCCGGGCGCCGTCGTCCATGTCGCGCCGGCCGACCTCGCGAACCAGGCGGGACTCCAGATTGGCCTTCAGCGCCTGCCGGTCGACGTAGTGGTCGAAGGCGGCGCGGTCGTTGTCGCGGATGGCGACCAGCAGGGCATGCACATCGCCGGCGGCGTCGTAGCGCGCGGTGGTGGCGCAGCCGGCCAGCGTCAGGGCCAGGGCGGCCAGCAGGGTGATCGTGCGGATCATGGCGGTCTCATTCGCGTCCGGACGGGGCGGAAATGGGGCGCCGTCAGCTGCAGCGCCGGTCTCCGGCCGGCGCGGGGCCGAACCGGACCCGGACCTCGACGGTGCGGGCGTCCCCGTCGGCGGGGTAGATGACCTGCTGCGCCCAGGCCCGCGCCGCCTTGCCGTAGCCCTGTCCCGGCGCGTCCTCGAACAGCACCACGCAGCGCTTCAGCGACCCGCCCTCGGGTCTGCAGGACAGCACCACGCCGCTTTCGCCGGGGACGCGCGCGGCCTTCTGCAGCTTCGCGGTCAGGCCGGGGCGCAACGCCAGCCGGGTTCCCCGGGTGGTGACCGTCACCTGGCGCTCCGCGCCGCAGGTCGGTGCGACCGCGACGCGATCCGGTGTCGAGGCGCAGGCGCCCAGCAGGACGGCGGCCAGTGTAGCGGCAAGGATGGAACGGATCGACACGGAGCCCTCCATGACCGTGGCGGGGGCCGGCGAGGCCCCGGAGACGCGGCGCAGGATCGCCGGTCTTGGCGTCCGGCTCAAGGGACTCCCTTCCGGGGGCCCGGCGGAAACGCTAGAGCAGCGGCCATGACCCTGACTCCCCAGCAGCCCCACGGGGCCCTGCGCAGCTACGGCCGCGTCAAGGCGCGCGTCCTCAAGGCGCGGCAGGCGGCGCTGCTCGACACCGTGGCGCCGGAAGTCGACATCCCCGAGGGGCCTTTCGATCCGCGCGACCTCAAGCCCGACGCCCGTGAGATCTGGCTGGAGATCGGCTTTGGCGGCGGCGAGCACATGGCCGGGCAGGCGGCGCGCGACCCGGACCTGCTGATCATCGGCGTCGAGCCCTTTCTGAATGGCGTGGCCAGCGCGCTGCGCCACGTCCAGGACGGCGCCCTGACCAATGTGAAGGTCCATCAGGGCGATGCGCGCGAGGTGGCCGGCCGGCTGCCGGACGCCTGCCTGGACCGCATCTTCATCCTGTTTCCCGACCCCTGGCCCAAGTCGCGCCATCACAAGCGACGGATCATCCAGAGTGAGTTCCTGGTCGAACTGCACCGGCTCCTGAAGCCCGGCGGACGCCTGCGCTTCGCCACCGACTGGGCGGCGTACGCCGACTGGACCCTGGACCGGATGAAGGCCAGCGGCCTGTTCACCGGGCCGATCGGCGACACCGCCGTTCCGCCCGCCGACCACCTGACCACCCGCTACGAGGAAAAGAAGCTGGGCGACTGCGCGCCGGTGTTCCTGGATTTCGTGCGCACATAAATCTCCGCTCTTCCCGGCGAATGCCGGGACCCAGATTCAAGCTCCGCTCCCAGGATCCTGACCGAAGTCAGGTGCTCGCAACTGGGTCCCGGCATTCGCCGGGATGAGCGGTTGTGGGGAGCCACTGGATTTTGCGGCCGGCGCACCCGATCTGTCGAACCTGATCAAACCCCTGGGGCATTTTCGATGAGCTTTTCCGTCCACGCCGCGTCCGCGCCGGTCTTCGTGCGCGCGCTGACCAACACCAACGCCATCATCGACAAGGCGCTGGCCGCCGGTCTGTCGGAGGCGGCGATCCTCGAGGCCCGCCTCGCGCCGGACATGCATCCCTTCCCGCGGCAGATCCAGATGGCCTCGGACGCGGCCAAGGGCGCGGTCGCCCGGCTGGCCGGAGTCGAGGTTCCGGCCATGCCCGACACCGAGACCACCCTGGACGAGCTGAAGGCCCGCCTCGCCGCGACCATCGCCTTCATCGAGGGCGTCGACGCCGCCGCCTTCGACGGGGCGGCGGACCGCGAGGTGGTGCTGAAGTTCCCGAACATGGAGCTGAAATTCAGCGGCGGCGATTACCTGACCGGCTTCGCCCTGCCCAACTTCTTCTTTCACGTCACCACCGCCTACGCCCTGCTGCGGTCGGTCGGCGCGCCGATCGGCAAACTGGACTTCCTGGGCGGCGCCCCGACCAAGGCCTGACCCCGCGTCGTCGGCGCGGCCCGGGGGGCTGACAAGCCGTTCGGGCCGCGCTATAGAGCGGACTACATCGTTTGATCGCGCTGGATAGCGCAGTCGAGCGGCGGTCTTCGGGCCGCCGCTTTTTGTTTGGGTTTTGAACGGATGCGCGCACGCACGGCGGAAGACGCCACGCTGCTCGAACTGCTCGATCCGGTCGCGGAAGCGGCGGGGTACGAGATCGTCCGCCTGCGTCTGATGGCCGGCAAGGAAAGCCGCCGGCTGCAGATCATGGCCGAGACGCCCGACGGGGACATGACCGTCGAGGGCTGCGCCCTGCTGTCGCGCGCCGTGTCCGAGGTCATGGACGCCGCCGACCCGATTACCGGCGAATACACGCTGGAGGTCTCCAGCCCCGGCATCGACCGGCCGCTGACCCGGCTGAAGGATTTCGAGACCTGGGAAGGCTTCGAGGCCCGCCTCGAGCTCGACCGCCTGGCCGAGAACCGCAAGCGCTTCCGCGGCGAACTGGCGGGCGTGGAAGACGGCCAGGTCGGCATCAACGTCGAGGGCGAGGCCGAGACCACCCTCTACATACCGTTCGACTGGATCGTTGAGGCCAAGCTGGTCTTCAACGACAAGCTGATGAAACACGGGGCCGCCGAGCGCGCCGCCCGTATCGAAACCGAAGAAGAGTAGGAAACCACCATGGCCACCGGCATTTCCGCCAACCGCCTTGAGCTGCTCCAGATCGCCGACGCGGTCGCCCGCGAGAAGGGCATCGAGAAGGAGATCGTGATCGCCTCCATCGAGGAAGCGATCCAGAAGGCGGCCCGCAGCCGCTACGGCGCCGAGCACGATATCCGCGTCCACATCGACACCAAGACCGGCGAGACCTCGATCAAGCGCTACGTGACCGTGGTGCCCGACGACGCCGAGCTGGACGAGACCTCGCTGGGCATGGTCCGGCTGAGCGACGCCCTGGCGCTCGACCGCGACGCCTTCGTCGGCCAGGTGACCGACGAGGAGCTTCCGCCCTTCGAGTTCGGCCGCGTCCAGACCCAGATGGCCCGCCAGGTGGTGACCGGGAAGGTCCGCGAGGCCGAGCGCGAGCGTCAGTTCGAAGAGTACAAGGATCGCGTCGGCGAGATCGTCAACGGCACCGTCAAGCGGGTCGAGTACGGCAACGTCATCGTCGACCTGGGCCGCGGCGAAGGCATCATGCGCCGCGACCAGTCGATCCCGCGCGAGAACTTCAACCTCGGCGACCGCATCCGCTGCTACATCTACGACGTCCGCCGCGAGACCAAGGGGCCGCAGATCATGCTCAGCCGCGCCCACGGCGGCTTCATGGCCAAGCTGTTCGCGCAGGAAGTGCCGGAAGTCTACGATGGCGTCATCGAGATCCGCGCCGTGGCCCGCGACCCGGGCAGCCGCGCCAAGATGGCCGTGGTCAGCAACGACTCCAGCATCGACCCGGTCGGCGCCTGCGTCGGCATGCGCGGCTCGCGCGTGCAGGCGGTGGTCGCCGAGCTGCAGGGCGAGAAGATCGACATCATCCAGTGGAACGGCGACGAGGCGACCTTCATCGTCAACGCCCTGGCCCCGGCTGAAGTCTCCAAGGTCGTCATGGACGAGGAAGACGAGCGCGTCGAAGTGGTCGTGCCCGACGAGCAGCTGTCGCTGGCCATCGGCCGCCGCGGCCAGAACGTCCGTCTCGCCTCCCAGCTGACCGGCTGGCAGATCGACATCATGACCGAGACCCAGGAGAGCGAGCGCCGTCAGAAGCAGTTCGCCGAGACCACGGCCCTGTTCCAGGAAGCCCTGGACGTCGACGAGGTCATCGCCCAGCTGCTGGCCACGGAAGGCTTCCTGTCGGTCGAGGACGTGGCCTACGTCGAGCCGCACGAGATCGCGGCCATCGAAGGCTTCGACGACGACACCGCCGACGAGCTGCAGACCCGCGCCCGCGAGTTCCTGGACAAGGAAGCCGCCGCCCAGGACGCTCGCCGCGTCGAGCTGGGCGTCGAGGACGCCGTTCTGGAGATCGAGGGGGTCACCCTGCCGATGGCCGTGGCCCTGGGCGAGGGCGAGGTGAAGACCGTCGAGGATCTCGCCGGCCTGATCCCGGACGACCTGCGCGGCTGGTTCGAGACCAAGGACGGCGAGCGCGTGCGCGAGCCGGGCGTCCTGGAGGCCTTCAACCTGTCGCCGGACGACGCCGAGGCGCTGATCATGCGGGCCCGGGTTCTCATGGGCTGGGTCGAGGCGCCGCCGGAGCCGGAGTATGAGGAAGAGTTCGTTTCCGAGGGTCTCGATAACCCCGAGGACTACGATCTGGCCGTGGCCGAAGGCGAGGCGAGCGACGCCTGAGGGCGTTGCTCATTGAGGGCGAAACCGACATGGCCGCCCCTCAACCCCGCACCCCTCGGACCCATGGGGAAGCTTCTCGCGAGCGCCGGGACATTGTCTCGGGCTCGGTGATGGAGGAACACCAGCTGATCCGGTTCGTCGCCGGGCCAGGCGGCGTGGTCACGCCTGACCTGGCGCGCAAGCTGCCGGGCCGCGGCATCTGGGTCGCCGCCGACCGCGCCAGTGTCGACACCGCCGTCAAGAAAGGCCTGTTTTCCAGGGCCGCGAAGACCAAACTGGTCGCCCCGGCCGGCCTCGCCGACCAGGTCGACGCCCTGCTGCACCGGCGGTGCCTGGACAGCCTCGGCCTTGCACGCCGGGGCGGGGACATTATCTCCGGGTTTGAAAAGGTGCTCTCCAGCATCCGGAGCGGCAAGGCCGCCTGGCTGGTGGAGGCCTCCGATGGCGCCGCCGACGGCCGCCGAAAGCTGCTGTCCGCCTTCCGGACCTCGCCCTCGCCGCCACAGTTGATCGGCGTCTTCACCTCCGAGGAATTGGGTTTGGCCTTGGGGGGCGAGAATGTGATACACACCGCCTTCCTTGCGGGGCGAGCCTCCGGTCACTGGACGAAGGACGTCCACAGACTGGCGGGATTCCGCCCGCTTCTTCCCGAGGGTTGGCGCGAGGAATAGAAGGGCCGGGCGGATCGCGCCGCGGTCCCTTCAGGTTTTGAATGTTACGTATGCGCCGGATACGCCGGCAGTGAGTTAAGCGAGACGCATGAGCGACGAGAACGACAACGGCCGGCCCAATGCCCCCAGGCCCTCCCTCACCCTGAAGCCCCGCGCGGGCTCGGTGAGCGCGGGCGTGGTCAAGCAGAGCTTCAGCCACGGCCGGTCGAAGACTGTGGTGGTCGAGACCAAGCGCGTGCGCACGCACGGCCCGGGCGGCGGCGGCAACCTCGCCGGTCCGTCGGCCGCCGAAAAGCGCACGACCTACGATCCGCGTCCCGCCGCGCCGCGTTCCTCCGGCCCGTCCGCGATCGACCCGTCCGGCAATCTGTCGGCCGAAGAGATGCGCGCTCGCCAGCGCGCCATCGACGCCGCCCGCGAAGCCCAGGAGCGTCAGGCCGCCCAGGCCCGCGCCCGCGCCGAGGAAGAGGCGCGCCGTCAGGCCGCTGAACAGGCTGCCGCCCGCGCCGCCGCCGAGGCCGCCCGTC
>JAUXMY010000025.1 GCA_030683005.1 Caulobacter sp.
GCTCGAGGGCGAAGTCCGCGAAGGCGTGGTCAAGAACATCACCGACTACGGCGCGTTCGTGGACCTGGGCGGCATCGACGGCCTGCTGCACGTCACCGACATGAGCTGGAAGCGCGTCTCGCATCCCTCGCAGGTGCTCGCCGTCGGCGACACGGTGAAGGTGCAGATCATCAAGATCAACCCGGACACCCAGCGCATCAGCCTCGGCATGAAGCAGCTGCAGTCCGACCCCTGGGACGGCGTCGAAGCCAAGTACCCGGTCGGCGCCAAGTACACCGGCCGCATCACCAACATCACCGACTACGGCGCGTTTGTTGAGCTGGAAGCCGGCGTTGAAGGCCTGGTGCACGTCTCGGAAATGTCCTGGACCAAGAAGAACGTCCACCCGGGCAAGATCGTCTCCACCTCGCAGGAAGTGGACGTCATCGTCCTGGACGTCGACAGCTCCAAGCGCCGCGTTTCGCTGGGCCTGAAGCAGGCCGCGGCCAACCCCTGGGAAGCCTTCCTGTCCACGCACCCGATCGGCTCGACCGTCGAGGGCGAAGTCAAGAACGCCACCGAGTTCGGCCTGTTCGTCGGCCTGGACGGCGACATCGACGGCATGGTCCACCTCTCCGACCTGGACTGGAACGTCCCGGGCGAAGAAGCCATGGCGAAGTTCAAGAAGGGCGACATGGTCAAGGCCAAGGTCCTGGACGTCGACGTCGAGAAGGAACGCATCAGCCTGGGCGTCAAGCAACTGGCCGGCGATCCGATGACCGGCGACACCTTCCGCAAGGGCCAGATCGTCACCGTGACGGTCACCGAGATCACCACCGGCGGCATCGAAGTGAAGTTCGGTGAAGATGAAGCCCCGATGACGGCCTTCATCCGCAAGTCGGACCTGTCGCGTGATCGCAACGAACAGCGCCCGGAGCGTTTCGCCGTCGGCGATCGCATGGACGCCCAGATCACGAACATCGACAAGGCCGCCCGTCGGGTGTCGGTGTCGGTCAAGTCGCTGGAAATGGCCGAAGAGAAGGAAGCCATCGAACAGTTCGGGTCGTCCGACTCGGGCGCCTCGCTGGGCGACATCCTCGGCGCGGCCCTGCGCGAGCGGGCTTCGAAGGACTAGGCTTCACGCCTCACGGCTGAAGACGGATGCGGCGGCCGGGGACACCCCCGGCCGCCGTTTTCGTAAGGGGGCGGGGGCGCCAGTACCGCGGACGTTAACGACGGTTGACCACATCGGCGCCGACAACCTCTTGAAGACTCAGGAATGATTGGGCAAAGGTCTGGCCGCCGACGCCCGGGGGGCCCCATGATCAAGTCCGAGCTCATCGCCAGGCTCGCCCACGAAAACCCGCACCTGACCCAACGCGACATCGAACGCGTGGTCGGGGTGATCCTCGACCGTATGACGCAGGCCCTCGAGGGCGGCGGCCGGGTCGAGCTCCGGGGCTTCGGCGCCTTCTCTGTCCGCTCGCGTCCGGCCCGCGCCGGCCGCAACCCGCGCACCGGCGAGCCGGTGTCGGTGAAGGGCAAGCACGTGCCGTTCTTCAAGAGCGGCAAGGAACTGCGCGAGCGCCTCAACGCCGACTGACCTTGACCTTCCGGTCGGGTCACAGAAGGCTGGCCCGCGCGTCAGAAGCAGGAGCCCGCCATGAGCGTCGCCAAGGAATTCCGTGAGTTCATCGCCCGCGGCAACGTCGTGGACCTCGCCGTCGGCGTGGTGATCGGCGGCGCGTTCGGGTCGATCGTCAAGAGCCTGGTCGACCAGGTGGTCATGCCGCCGATCGGCTGGCTGATGGGTGGGGTCGACTTCAGCAAGCTGCAACTGGCCCTGCCGGCCAACCCGATGACGCCGGACGCCGAGCCGGTGCTGATCCTCTACGGCGCCTTCATCAACACCATCATCCAGTTCCTGATCGTCGCGGTCGCCGTCTTCCTTCTGGTCAAGGCGATCAACAGTCTGCGCCGCCAGCAGGCCGCCGACCCGGCGCCGCCCGAGGAGGTCGCGCCCACGCCGTCGGAAGCCCTGCTGATCGAGATCCGCGACCTCCTGAAGGCGCAGGCCGCTCCGAAGGCCGCGCCCGCGCCGAAGATCACGCCCGTCGCGGCGAAGGCCCCCGTAGCGGCGAAGAAGACGCCGCCGCGCAAGTCCACGTGACCGTCGGCGCCAAGATCTGCGGTCTGTCGACGCCGGAGACGGTCAAGGCCGCCGTCGACGGGCGGGCGGCCTTCATCGGCTTCCTGTTCTTCGAGAGAAGCCCGCGCAATATCGCGCCGCACGCGGCCGCGCGGCTGGTCCCGCCGGCCAGGGCGGCCAATGTGCCGGCCGTCGCCGTGACAGTGGACCCCGACGACGCGCTGCTGGACCAGCTGGTGGCCACGCTGCGCCCGGAGTTTATCCAGCTGCACGGCAAGGAGACGCCGTCCCGCGCCCGCGCGATCGGGCAGAGGACCGGGGCGAAGATCATCAAGGTCGTCCACGTTTCCAGCCCGTCCGACATCGACGCGGCCCGGTCATACGAGAGCGTTGTCGACCATCTGATGTTCGAGGCCCGGCCACCGGAGGGTTCTGCCCTTCCCGGCGGGGTCGGGGCGAAGTTCGACTGGACGATGCTGGCTGGACGCCGGTTCGAGCGGCCCTATTTGCTGGCGGGAGGTCTCGATCCCTGGAACGTATCCGAAGCCCTGCAACAGTCCGGCGCGCCGCTGGTGGACGTTTCCTCTGGCGTGGAGCGCGGGCCGGGGATAAAGGACCCGCTCCTGATTTCGGCCTTTCTTGAAGCGGTTCGCCGCGCCTGAAGCTTCTGGACCCATGAACGCCCCAGCCAAACCCAACGACTGGTCCGCCCACCCGGACGAACGTGGCCGGTTCGGCGATTTCGGGGGACGCTACGTTCCCGAGACGCTGATGCCGCTGGTGCTGGAGCTGGGCCAGGCCTACGCCGCGGCCAAGGCCGATCCGGCCTACCAGGCCGAGCTGACCGCCTTCCACAAGGACTACACCGGTCGGCCGAGCCCGCTGTACCTCGCCGAGCGCCTGACCGAACATTTCGGCGGCGCGCGCATCTGGTTCAAGCGCGACGAGTTGAACCACACCGGCTCGCACAAGATCAACAACGCGCTGGGCCAGATCCTGCTGGCCATGCGGATGGGCAAGACCCGCATCATCGCCGAGACCGGAGCCGGCCAGCACGGCGTGGCAACCGCCACGGTCTGCGCGCGCTTCGGCCTGCCCTGCGTGGTCTACATGGGCGCCCTGGATGTCGAGCGGCAGAAGCCCAACGTCTTCCGCATGAACCTGCTGGGGGCCGAGGTGCGGCCTGTCACCTCCGGGACCGGCACGCTCAAGGACGCCATGAACGAGGCGATGCGCGACTGGGTGACCAATGTCGCCGACACCTACTACCTGATCGGCACCGCCGCCGGCCCGCATCCCTATCCGGCCATGGTTCGCGACTTCCAGAGCGTCATCGGGACCGAGGCCCGGGCCCAGATCCTCGAGGCCGAGGGCCGGCTTCCCGACGCCCTGGTCGCCTGTATCGGCGGCGGCAGCAACGCCATCGGCCTGTTCCACCCCTTCCTGGCCGACGAGAGCGTGCGGCTGATCGGGGTCGAGGCGGCCGGCCACGGGATCGAGACCGGGATGCACGCCGCCTCGCTCACTGGCGGACGGCCCGGCGTGCTGCACGGCAACAAGACCTACCTGCTGCAGGACGACGACGGCCAGATCATCGACGCCCATTCGATCTCGGCGGGCCTCGACTACCCCGGCATCGGGCCGGAGCACAGCTTCCTGCACGAGTCCGGCCGGGCCCAGTACCTGTCGGCGACCGATGACGAGGCGCTCGCCGCCTTCAAGCTCTGCGCCGAACTGGAAGGCATCATCCCCGCGCTCGAACCGGCCCACGCCCTGGCCCGGGTCGGCGACCTGGCCCGTGACCTGGGCAAGGACGGCATCATCGTGATGAACATGTGCGGACGGGGCGACAAGGATATCTTCACCGTCGCCGAAGCGCTTGGACGCAAGCTTTGACCAAAGATCGTATTGACCGGCGCTTCGCGGCCCTCGCCGCCGAAGGCCGCGCCGCCTTTGTCGCCTACATGGTGGCGGGGGATCCGGGCCTGGAGATCTCGCAGGCCATCCTCGAGGGGCTGCCGGCCGCTGGCGCCGACCTGATCGAGGTGGGCTTCCCCTTCTCCGACCCGATGGCCGAGGGCCCCTCGATCCAGCTGGGCTCCCAGCGGGCGCTGAAGGCCGGCATGACCCTGCAGGGCACGCTTGACATGGTCGCCGCCTTCCGGGCGAAGGACCAGGACACCCCGATCATCCTGATGGGCTACCTGAACCCGGTGCTGAATCGCGGCTTTGACCGCTTCGCCGCCGACGCGGCGGCGGCGGGGGTCGACGGCCTGATCGTCGTCGACTGCCCGCCGGAGGAGTCCGACCCGCTGGCCGACGCGCTGGACGCCAACGGCGTGGCGCTGATCCGGCTGGCCACCCCGACGACCGACGACAAGCGTCTGCCGGCCGTCATGCGGCGCACCTCGGGCTTCATCTACTACGTCTCGGTCGCCGGCGTGACCGGCGTCAAGGAAGCCGACGCCGGCGCGGTGGCACAGCCTGTGCAGCGTCTGCGCGCGGCCTCGGGCCTGCCGGTCGCCGTCGGTTTCGGCATCCGGACCCCCGAACGGGCGGCGGAAGTGGCGCGCGTGGCCGACGCGGCGGTGGTCGGTTCGGCCCTCGTCGATGAAATCGCGGGCGCCCTCGAAGCGGGAACGAACGAAAACGTGACTGAAAGAGTTCTTTCCAAGGCGTCCGCTCTGGCTAAGGCTGTGCGCTCGGCGCGAGTCAGGGACGCTTGAAGCGATGGCTATGGCTGACCCAAAGAACGACAAACCGACCCGGGGCGGCGCGCGTGAGCGCCAGGGCTGGCTGTCGCGTATCGCTCCGGGCGTGCGCGGGGCCTTCGTCAAGCGCGAGACGCCCGAGAACCTCTGGGTAAAATGCCCCGACACCGGGGAGATGATCTATCGGCCCGACCTGGAGGCCGCCTGGTGGGTGACCCCCGCCGGCCGCCACATGCGCATCGGGCCGGAGCTGCGCTTCCGCTACACCTTCGATGACGGCGCTTACGAGAGCCTGCCGACCCCGTCGGTGGTCGAGGACCCGCTGAAGTTCAGCGACGGCAAGCCCTACAAGGACCGCCTCGCCGCCGCCCGCAAGGCGACCGGCGAGCAGGACGCCGTGGCCCTGGCCACCGGCGCGATCGGCGGCACGCCCGCCGTGGTCATGGTCCAGGACTTCGCCTTCATGGGCGGCTCGCTGGGTATGGCGGCGGGCGAGGCCTTCATCGCCGGCGCCCGCGCCGCCATCGACCGCCAGGCCCCGTTCGTCGCCTTCACCGCCGCCGGCGGCGCGCGGATGCAGGAAGGCACCCTGTCCCTGATGCAGATGGCCCGCAGCACCCTGGCGATCCAGGAGCTGAAGGCCGCCCGCCTGCCCTACATCGTGGTGCTGACCGATCCGACCACCGGCGGCGTGACCGCCAGCTACGCCATGCTGGGCGACATCCACCTGGCCGAGCCGGGCGCCCTGATCGGCTTCGCCGGCCAGCGCGTCATCGAGCAGACCATCCGCGAGACCCTGCCGCCAGGCTTCCAGCGCGCCGAGTTCCTGGTGGAGAAGGGCATGGTCGACCGCGTGACGCCGCGCCATGAACTGCCGATGGTGCTGGGCTCAATCCTCAAGACCCTGATGATGGGCCGCGACGGACTGAAGGCGGCTTAGGGCTTCTTTCCGCATTCCGCTGATCCTCGCGGAAGCGCGGACGCAGGCTCCCCAAGCGGATATGTTTCTCCGTCATCGTCGGACTTGTTCCGACGACCCATGCGTGGTGAGCGCGATGAGTGGGCCACGGTGGTTCCAGCGACTCTTCGGCCTGCGCCAGCGTTCATGGGTCGTCGGAACAAGTCCGACGATGACGGTGGTAAGGAATCACGGCTGGCCATGAGTGCGCGTTCAACAAACCTGGGCCCTCGCTTCCGCGAGAATGAGCGGTGAACCCTTGAGCGACCACCTCCGCGCCCACGACGCCGCCCTGGAGCGTTTGCGGGCCCTGCACCCCAGGCTGATCGACCTGTCGCTGGGCCGCATGCGGCGGTTGTGCGCGGCGCTGGGCGATCCGCAGCGGCGGCTTCCGCCGGTGGTGCACGTGGCCGGGACCAACGGCAAGGGCTCCACCGTGGCGGTGCTGCGCGCCATTGCCGAGGCGGCGGGTCTGCGGGTGCATGTCTTCACCTCGCCGCATCTGGTCAGGTTCGCCGAACGCATCCGGCTGGCCGGGACCCTGATCACCGACGCGCACCTGGCCGCCGTGCTGGAGCATGTCGAGGCGGCCAACGCCGGCGAACCGATCACCTTCTTCGAGATCACCACCGCCGCCGCGCTGCAGGCGTTCAGCGAGGTGCAGGCCGATCTCTGTCTGCTGGAGGTTGGCCTGGGCGGCTCGCTGGACGCCACCAACGTCATCGAGCGGCCGGCGGTCAGCGTCATCGCCCCGGTCGACCACGACCACCACGAGTTCCTCGGCAGCGACCTCGCCAGCATCGCCGGCGAGAAGGCCGGCATCATCAAGGCCGGCGCCCCGGTGGTGGTCGGCCGCCAGTCGCCGGAGGCCTTCGCGGTCATTGAGGCCCGGGCGCGGGCGCTGGGCGCGCCGCTGCTGGCGCTGGGCGTCGACTTCGACGGCTGGCTGGAGCGCGGCCGACTGGTGGTGCAGCTGGAGGACCGGCTGCTCGACCTGCCCGCCCCGGCCCTGCCGGGCGTCCACCAGGTCGACAACGCCGCGCTGGCCGCCGTGGCCGCCTTGCAGCTGCGCGAGGCGCGGATCGACGAGGACGCCATCGGCCGGGGCGTCGCCTCCGCCGTCTGGCCGGCGCGGATGCAGCGGCTGACGGCCGGACCGCTGGCGGCGATGGCGAAGGCGCGTGGCGCGGACCTGTGGCTGGACGGCGGCCACAATCCGCATGCCGCCCGGGCGCTGGCCCGGCTACTCGGCGACATGGCCGCCCGCGACGGCCGGCCCGTGGCGCTGGTCTGCGGCCTGCTGGCCAACAAGGACGCCGAGGGTTTCTTCAGCGCCTTCGCCGGCCTCGCGCCCTCGGTGCACGCGGTCGGCTTCGAGGCGGACGCCGCCAGCCCGACGGATCGGCTGGTCGATATTGCGCGGTCGTTCGACCTGAAAGCCGAGGCCCATGCGGACGTCACCGCCGGGCTCGCCGCCGCCCTGGCCGGCGAGGGGCCGCCGCCGCATGTGGTGATCTGCGGCTCGCTCTATCTGGCCGGCGAGGTGCTGGCGCTGGACGAGGCGACCTGGCCGCGGTGACGGTCATTGCGTCCTTCGACACGGCCCTTCGGGCCTGCTCAGGATGACGTGGTCAGAAGGCTACCCTCCTACGTCATGCTGAGCAGCGCCGAAGGCGCGTGTCGAAGCACGCACAATGCAGAACGGCCGCCGGGTCGCCCCGACGGCCGTTCCATGAGAGACCGGGTATCCGGCGGAAGCCGGCCTTACGCCGCCTGCACGCCGGATTCGGCGAGCCATTCCAGGATCTTCTGCTTGGGCATGGCGCCGACCTTCATCGAGGCCATCTGGCCGCCGCGGAACAGCATCATGGTGGGGATGCCGCGCACGCCGTAGCGCGAGGGCGTCGTCGGGCTGTCCTCGATGTTCACCTTGGCGATGGTGACGTGGTCGGCCAGCTCCTCGGAGATCTGCTCCAGAGCCGGGGCGATCTGCTTGCAGGGGCCGCACCACTCGGCCCAGAAGTCCACAAGCACGGGCTTCTCGGCCTGCAGGACGTCGCGTTCGAAAGTCTCGTCGGTCACAGCAACGGTGCTCATGACGGTGATCTCCTTGCGCGGGGACTCAACTCGGGCCCTCGCTTCAGCCAACGATGTAGGCCCCCGGCCGTTCCCCATCAATGGGCGGCGGAGAGGGCGGCGAGGGTGCGGGTCACGATGTTTTCTGGAACCGGCATCAGGCGCGGTCCATCGGTCCAGACCAGCGCCGCCTCGACGCGGCGGCCGGGGAACACCTCCTCAAGCACGGCCGCATAGACCGCCATCTGGATCAGATAGGCCGGATCGGCGTCGGCGATGTCGGCCGGCGCGGGGCGATTGGTCTTGTAGTCGACGACCAGAACGCGGTCGGGCGTGACCAGCAGCCGGTCGACCCGGCCGGAGACGGCGAGGCCCGGCGGCAGGCGGGGCGAGGTCCCGCCGATGGCCGCCTCGGCCCGTGAGCCGGGACCAAAGACGTCGGCGAACGCGGGATCGTCCAGCACGCCGAAGGCCGCCGCCAGCATCTCGCGCCGCTGCGGGTCGGTCAGGTCGCGCTCGCGGTCCAGCAGCTTCGTGGCCGCGTCCCGGCGGTCGGGCGGCGGCACGTCGGGCAGCAGCTGCAGCAGCCGGTGGATCAGTTCCCCGCGCCGGTAGCGCCCCAGCCCCTCGACCCGGGCCAAGGGCGAGGGCGCCGGCCCGAAGGTCTGGTCGGCCAGCTGCGAGGGCGAGGCGTATCGACGGGCCGGCGGCTCCACCGGCGCGCTTCCCCGCGCCCAGTCCGGCAGCGGCGAGGCGGCGCGCCCCCCCTGGGCCTGGCGCGGCAGGCGATCCGGGTCTGGCCCGAAGCGCTGGAAGCTGTAGCCGTCGACCTCGATGTCGCGGACGTTGGCGGCCACGTCCGGATGGGCGAAGGCCTGGCGCATGGCCGCGTACCAGCCGCCGACCTTCTCGTCGGTCGTGCTTGAGCCGACCCGGCCGCAGAGCACCAGCCGGTCACGGGCCCGGGTCAGGCCGACATAGAGCAGGCGCCAGGCCTCCTCCTCCTCGCGGTCGGCGCGGAACTGCCGCGCCAGGGCGCTGGCCTCGCAATCGTCGTCCTTCTTCGCGCTCCACAGGAACCCGCCCTCGGCCGTCTCCAGCAGCGGCGTGCCGCGCGCGGTCTTCGTGATCGTGGTCTCCGGCAGGAAGACGATCGGCGCCTCCAGCCCCTTGGAGCCGTGGGCGGTCATCACCCGCACCTCGTCCCCGGCGCCCTCCATTTCGCGCTTCACGGCGATGTCGAGGCCGGCGAAGGCGTGGGCGAGGGACTCAAGATCGCGAATGCCCTGCGCCTCGGCCGACAGGGTGCGGGCCAGGAATTCATCCAGCACGTCGCCGGCCTCCGACCCCAGCCGCGTCAGCATTCTCGCGCGCATCGAGCGGCCGTCGGCTCCGTTCAGGCCGAGCACACGCGTGAACAGATCGAAGGGCGAGCGGGTTCGGGCCAGGTCCCGGGCCGTGTCGAGGAAGGCAAGCGCGGCGGTCCAGACCGGGTCCTCCGCCGCGCGCCGCCGCAGCACGGTCCACAGGCTGTCGGGTTTGCGGCCCTTCGCCAGGGCATAGATGTCGTCGTCGGCCAGGCCGCAGAACGGGCTCTTCAGAAGACTGGCCAGGGTCAGGTCGTCGTCCGGGAACTGGATGAACCGCGCCAGGGCCATCAGGTCGTCGAACGCGATATGGGCCGACAGGGTCAGGCGGTCAGCCCCGGCCACCGGCACGCCGCTGCGCTTGAGCTCGCGGATGATCTCCTCGAACAGCACCCGGCGGCGGCGAACCAGCACCAGTACGTCGCCGTAGCCGGCCGGGCGCCAGCTGCGGGTTTCCTTGTCGAAGACGCCGTCGCCACGCGCGACCAGCGCCTTGACCTCGGCGGCGATCCGTCGGGCCAGACGGCGATTGGCGGCGGTCTCCGCCTCCTCGTCAAGCGGCGCGTCCCAGGCCTTGCGGTCCTCGGCGCGCTCGTCCCGGTCCAGCGGCCAGAGGTCGACGCAGCCGGCGTGGTCGGCGCGGTAGGCCTTGTGGCTGACGATGTCCTCGCCACGCGGGGCGGGCACACCGGCCCGGGTCTCCGGCGCCGTGAACAGCGCGTCGACAAAGGCAAGCACCTGGGGCGTGGAGCGGTAGGACACCAGCAACGGCACGCCGTCGGCCGGCTGTCCCGCCGCGACGATGTCGGCGATGTAGCGCTGGGTCTCGTCCAGCAGGCGGCGCGGATCGGCGCCCTGGAAGCTGTAGATCGACTGCTTCTCGTCGCCGACCACGAACAGGGTGCGATCGGCCGCGCCCTGACGGCGCAGTCCGGCCCCGGACCAGAACTCACTGGTCAGGCGCCGGACGATGTCCCATTGCTCGGGCGCGGTGTCCTGCGCCTCGTCGACGAGGATATGATCGATGCCGCCGTCCAGTTTGTAGAGCACCCAGGCCGCATCCGGCCGCTCGGCCACCAGCTGCCGCGTGCGGCTGATCAGGTCGGCGAAGTCGAGCGCGCCGCGCCGGGCCTTGGCCTGGTCGTAGGTCTCGGCGTAGGCGCTGGCCATGGCCAGGACCTGGACGGTGGCCTCCGCGACCCGCGCCGAGCGCAGCTCGGCCCGGACCTTCTCGAGCCGGGCCTGCTCGGTCAGCAGGGCCATGCGGATGTCCTCGCGGGATTTAAGTCCGGAGGTCTTGGCCACCCAGGTCGCCCGCGTCCCCTCCCCGTTCTTGGTGAACAGCACGGCCAGCGCGGCGGGGATATCGGCGACAGCGCGCAGGCTGTCGGCGCATTTGACGTCGGTCTTGGTCCCGCCCGACAGAACCTGCGCCGCTTCCTCATAGAGCCGGCGGTTGAGGGCAGCCATCGCGGCCTCGGCGATGGCCTCCGGGCTGGTCGGCGTCTCGAAGCCGCAGGTCTCCCAGACGCGCGCCTGCACGCCCTCGTAACCGCCGCAGCGTTCGACATAGGCGGCGATGGCGTCGCGCTTGTGCTCGAAGTCCGAGAACAGCTTGTTGAAGGTCTCGAAGTCGAGGGCGACGGCCAGCCGGGCATAGGCGTCGGCCAGCGGCCCCTCGATGTCGAGGGCGTAGCGCGCCACGTCGGCCCGCGCCTCGCCGGCGATCAGGGCCGAGGCCTGGTCGTCCATGACCTTGAAGGTCGGCGACACGCCGGCTTCCAGCGGAAACCGACGCAGCAGCTTCTCGCAGAAGGCGTGGATGGTCTGGATCTTCAGCCCGCCCGGCGTCTCCAGCGCCTTGGCGAACAGGGTGCGGGCGCGGGACAGGCCCAGAGCGTCGCGGGGCGCGTCCTCGCCCTCCAGCCGCGCCAGTTCGCGGGTCAGCTCTGCGTCCTCCATGACCGACCAGCCGCCGAGCACGTCGAACAGCCGGCGCTGCATCTCGGCGGCGGCGGCCTTGGTGTAGGTCACGCAGAGGATGGCGGCGGGCCGGACATCGCTGAGCAACAGCCGCGCCACCCGGTCGATCAGGGTCTTGGTCTTGCCGGAACCGGCGTTGGCGGTGACGAAGGCGTTGACCGCCGGATCGGCGGCGCGGCGCTGGTGGGGATCGTGCAGACTCATTCCTCGCCCTCCCCCTCGCCGCCGGTGGACCATTCGAACACCCGCGCCAGATGGTCGTGGTCGCCGGCCCAGGTCTTCACAAACTGCGGGGCGGTGCGCGACAGATAGCCCCGCTCCGGGTCCTGGTAGAGCGCCAGCAGCTTGATCACGCCTTCATAGGCGTCGGCGGCGGCGGTGGCGCTCTCGTCACCGGCCTTACTGCGGATGATCACCTCGCCGGGCGGCCTGCGCCCGGTGACCTTCAGGTAGGTGAGGTCCCCCGCCTCGGGCAACAGTCCCTCGAAGCCGCCGGCCGTCAGGATGGCCATGGTCAGGGTCAGCTGCGGCGAGAAGCCGGTCTTGATCTGATTGAGCGACGGCGCGCCGCCGGTCTTGAAGTCCAGCACGTGACCGAGGCCCTCCGGCGTGATCTCGATGCGATCGGCCTTGGCGGTCAGGGTGATGGTCCGCCCCTCGACCGGCAGGCGCAGGCGACCCTCGCGCTCGACATGAATCACCCGGCCATCGGCGCGGCGGGTGCGCTCCAGCTGCGTCGCCCACTGCGCCGTTTCGCGGGCCAGCGCCCGCTCACGCGCCAGGGCGGACCTGGGCAGGCCCTGGGCGACGAGGGCGTCGAGGTAGAGCCGCTCGAACAGGCCGGGCGCGTCGGCGGGCTCGCCGTCGACCCAGGCCTCGGCGAACCGCTCGAAGGCGGTGTGGATGGCGGTGCCCCGGGCCTTGGACTCCACCGGCTCGTCGGGCCGGTCGAGGCGGTACAGCCGCAGGATGTCGCGGGCCCAGACGCCGTAAGGGTCGCGGGTCAGGGCCTCGATGCGGGTGACGGCGAAGCGGTCGGGGCGATCCTCGACCGGGGGCCGGGGATTGGGCCTGGGATAGGGCGCATAGGCGCCGGGCGCGTCCAGGGCGCGGGCCCAGTCCAGCAGTTCCGGCCGGCCGGGCAGCTTGACGCCCGCCCCCCGCGCCAGGGTCCGCAGCCGCCACAGCCAGCGCGATTCCACGGCGGGCGAGCCCTCGCGGCGCTGGCTGTGGACCAGGGTCACCTCCGGCGCGCAGGCGGCCTGGGCGAAGTCGTGGGCGGTCAGACCCAGCCGCCGCTCGGGCGAGGGCAGGCCGAGGCGCTCGCGCATCGGCCGCGACAGAAAGGGGTCGATCTGCGCGCCCCGCGGCCAGACACCGTCCTCGAGCCCCGCCAGCACCAGCCGGTCGGCCCGCAGCAGCCGCGCTTCCAGCGCGCCCAGGATGCGCAGGCGCGGATGCACGCCGCCGGAGCGCAGGGTCTCGCCGTCGAGCAGCATGGCCAGCAGGTCGACGAAGTTGCGCGGCGACACTGCCGGCAGGGCGGCGCCGTCCTCGATCAATCCGGCCAGCAGGGCGGCGGCGCATTCGCCGTCGGCGCCGTTCCAGACGCCCGGCCCGCCGAGCGCCTCCAGGGCCAGGGTCAGCCCGCGCGCGGCGTCGTCCACGGCGGCCTCGCCGTCGGCGAAGGCCAGGGCGAGGATGTCCAGCGCGCTGAGCAGGTCGGCGGCCAGGGCCGCGACCTCGGGATCCTCAAGCCGGGCCATCAGGCTGTCACGGTCGCCGGGTCGGGCGCCGCGCAGGCCGGTCCGTTCCAGCCGGGCCGACATCTGCGCCAGGTCCTCCGGCATCCGGTCCAGCGACGTCAGCGGGTGCTTCAGGATGGCCAACAGCAGGACCGGCGACAGCGGATCGACCGCCTGGTCGGCGACCAGCCGCGCCAGCACCGCGATGGGGAAACCCGCCAGAGGCGTCCCGGCCGAGGAGTCGGCGATGACCCCGAACCGCGCCAGCCGGGCGCTGACCCGCCGGGCCAGGGCGAGGTCGGGGGTGACCAGGGCGCAGGTGCGCTGCGGGTCCTCCAGCGTCTCGCGCAGCAGCAGGGCGCAGACGTCGGCGGCCTCTTCCTCATGGCGCGTGGCGATCACCGACAGGCCGGCCAGACCCTCGGCCAGCGGGTCGACGCCGTCGGCCACGCCTTCGTCGCGCAGGCTGTCGAGCACATCGCGCCAGTCGGCTGTGGCCTCGGCCGGCCGCAGCGCCTCGTTGATCACCCGCCGGCGCCAGCGCCCGCGGCTGTCGGCGTCCGGCAGCCAGGGGCTCACCCCGCCGCGACCGACCTTCGCGTGGACGTCCAGTAGCCGCTTCATGGCGGCCTGCGGGTGCTGGTCCTCGATCTTGAGCCAGGCGCCGTCGGCCAGGCCCTCGTCCAGGCCAGGCAGCACCACGGCGCCGCGCGGGGCTTCGGCGACGGCGACCAGCAGGCGCGCGGTGGCCGGCGCCGTGCCGGTCGAGCCGGCGGCGATCAGGGGGTGGGCGGGCGGATGGCGGGTCCATTGCGCGGTGAGGGCGTTGAGCAGCCGCACGCGGCGCTCGGCCACGTCGATCAGACCCCGCTCCGCCAGCCAGACCGGCCAGGCCTCCAGCGCGATGCGCAGCAGGCCGGTCGAGCGCTGCCAGTGGGCGGCCATCTCGAGCTCAACCAGGCCGTCGAGCCGGTCGAGCGGTCGCTTGACCTCCTCGATCTGCAGGTCATCCAGAAAGTGGGCGAGGGCGTCGGCCATCTCCAGCGCCCCGGCGGCGTCGAGGCGGCGGCCGATCTTGCCGTCGCGCGCCACCATCCGGGCCAGCTCGAACCGGCGGGTGCGCGGGTCGACGGCGGGCGGGATGTCCAGCGACAGGTCGCCGGGCTCGAACGGCGGCTCGCCCTCGTCCAGGTCGCCGATGGCGCGGATCTGCGGCAGCAGGGTCGCCCGGCCGCCGACCGCGCCGACGAAGGCCTCGGCCAGCACCCTTGCCCCGCGCCGGGTAGGGACCAGCACCACCGCCTCGGCCAGGGCCTCGGGGTCGGGCAGGGCGGCGACGAGGCCTGTCGCCAGATCGTCAAGGAAAGGCCGGTGGGCCGGGATCGAGAACCAGCGGGGCGCCGCGCGCTCGAAGGGGCCGGTCATCCGGCCGCCAGCCGCGCTTGCGCCGCGTCGCGGGCGCCGGGGTCGCCGACGTGCATCCACAGGCCCCTGGGCGACACGCCGTGAATCCGACCGGTCTGCGTCAGTCGCTTCCAGATCGGCAGCAGGCCGAACGGCCCGTCCGGCCCGTCCGCCACCACCGACGGCTTGCAGATATGGACGCCGACATAGACCAGCGGCGCCTGTTCCCCTGCATCCTTGAAACGGACATGGCCGGCGGCGTTCAGGAACAGGTCGCCGGTGTCGTGGAAGCCCATCGATTCGACCGTCGAGGCGGTCAGCAGGCAGACGTCCATGACCTCCGGATCCCAGGCGGCGGCCACGGCCTCGAGCGCCTGGTCGTCATCGTTGATCCAGACCGAGTCGATGTTGGCGACCCAGAACGGCGCGTTCGGCAGCAGATGCAGCGCGTGCTTGATGCCGCCGCCGGTTTCCAGCGGCTCGGCCCGCTCGTCGGAGATGATGATGCGCGGCAGGACGCCGGTGGCGTCGCGCGCCCGAAGGTGCGCCTCGAGGCGATCGGCGAAGGCATGGACGTTGACCACCGCCGTCTCGACGCCGACCCGGGCCAGGCGGTCGAGCATGTGGTCGATCAGGACCCTCCCGCCGACCTCGACCAGGGCCTTGGGCCGGTCGTCGGTCAGCGGCCGCATGCGGGTGCCCAGCCCTGCGGCCAGCACCATGGCGACTTTCGGCCCGCTCACGACCGCGCCTCCACGGGGACATTCCGGTCGAACCAGGCCTTCATCCCGGCCATGCCGGGGTCGGCCAGGCAGCTGTCGAGATAGCGCCACAGGCGGGGCAGGAAGGCTTCGTACCTGGGCTTGCCATCGCGGACGACGAGCCGGGCGAAGATGCCGATGATGCGGGCGACGTTGAGCGCGCCGAGGGCGTGGTAGTCGGCCGTCACCGCCGCGCGGTCGAGATGCGGATGGGCGGCGAAGTAGCGCTCCAGCGCCCGCGCCTCCAGCGCCGGCGAGACGTCGCGGCGGGCGTCGTGCAGCAGCATGGAGAGGTCCCAGACCCGGTGGGCCTTCACCGCGTCCTGGAAGTCGATCAGGCCCACGCGGGCGGGACCTTCGCGCGAGGGCAGCCAGAGCAGGTTCTCGGCGTGATAGTCGCGGTGGCAGAACACTTCGGCCAGCGCCTCGCCCCGGGCCCGGATCGGCGCCCACAGCGCCTCCCATTCCGCCAGCGCCGCCGCGTCGGGCGCGAAGACCGGGCGCAGCCTGGGCAGCCAGTCCGGAAACAGCGCCTGGGCGTAGCGCAGCGCCAGGTCGTCATAGGTCAGCAACGGCCAGGCGACGCCCTCGTGCTCCAGGGTCTCCGGCGGCGGGGCGGCGTGCAGCGCGACCAGAGCGTCGATGGCGGCGTCGTAGAGCTGCGCCTCGTCGGCGGTCCCGGCGGCGATTTCGGCGGCGTAAAGCCCGTCGCCGAGGTCCTCCAGCACCGCCAGCCCGGCCTCGGCGTCAAAGGCCTGCACGCGGGGCGCCGACAGGCCGATGGCGCACAGGTGGCCGGCGCAGGCGGCGAAGGCGTCGACCCGGCCGGCGGCCAGACGGTAGATGGCGTTGGGGCCCAGCGCCTCGCGCTCGGCCGGCGTGGCGTCCGGCGGACAGGCCGGGCTCTCGGCCTTCGGCGGCTGGTCCATGAAGATCAGGCTGCCGCCGCCGGCCGGATAGAGGCGTTCGTAGGCGCGGGTCGAGGCGTCGCCGCTCAGCGGCTGGCGACGGGCGTCGCCATAGCCGTGCCGGGCCAGGAAGGCGGCCTTGAGGGTCTCACGATCAGAACTCAAGCGCGCGTCCTTCCCAGGCTCCGTGGGCGGAGAGGCGCGCGACGCGCCCGTCTTCGTCCCCCGGACATGCAAAGCCGATGTCTATATCGAGTCGGTCCGGCGGGAGATCGCCCTCCAGCCGCTCGGGCCACTCGATGATCACGGCCCCGTCGTCCAGCGCCTCGTCCAGCCCGATCTCCCGGGCCTCGTCCGGACTGGTCAGCCGGTAGAGGTCGAAATGGGCCAGCGGAAAACCCGCCCCGTCGTAGAACTGAACCAGGGTGAAGGTCGGACTGGGCACGTCCTCGTCCGGCGTCGTCAGGGCCCGCACCAGCGCCCGGGCCAGGGTCGACTTGCCGGCGCCCAGCGGACCGGTCAGGCAGACGGCCTCGCCAGCGCGCAGGGCCTCAGCCACGGCCCGACCCAGCCGCGCGGTGGCGGCGTCGTCCGCCAGGGGAAGCGTCGCGGGAGGGCTCATGCAAAGGGGGTGTCGGGTGAGGCGGGCAGCACCCGTTCGACATAGGCCTTCAGCGCGGCGCTGGCGACCGCCGCGTCGGGCGGCAGGCGGTCGGGCGACACCGGTTCGCCGACCACGACGCGGAAGCGGCGGCCGGTCTTGTTGAGCAGCTCGTGGAACAGGGTGACGTCGCGCAGCTCCGGCGAGAAGCGATCAAAGAAGTGGAACATCGCCGCCCAGGGCCCTGCGACGTGCAGCGGCACGACCGGCGCGGCGTACTTCGCCGCCACCGACAGGGCCGTGGGCATCCACTCCGGATCGACCAGCATGCCGTCGGGAGCGCGGCGCGCCAGCTTCCCGGCCGGGAAGACCATAAGGGTCCGCTCGGCCTCCATGGCATCCTTCGTCATGGCCAGGGTCAGGCGGGTGCGGTCGCGGCTGCGCTTGGCCGGCACCCATTCGACGGGGATCAGGGTCTCGTCGAATCGGGGGCAGACCCGGTGGGCGTCCGAGTTGGCGTAGAAGACGATGTCCGGCCGGGCGGCCTTGAGCGCGTCATAGACAGCGATGCCGTCGGCGATGCCGGTCGGGTGATTGGCCACCACGATGCAGCGGCCCCCGGCGGGCAGCCGCGCCAGCCCGGTGACCTCGACCTCCAGGGCCAGCAGGTCGGAGACAAAGTCCAGCGCCTCGCGCCCGCCCATCACCGAGATGGCGTCGGCCATGGCCCGGGCCTTCTGGTAGTCCAGCAGGCGATAGAGCGGCGGGCGGACGAGTGGCCACACAGGAGAGGCCGACAGCTTCGGCGCCCGCTCCTCGATGAGCACGTCGACGATATGCGCCGCCCGCGCGGCGGCGGCGTTCTGCGTCGGGACTGTCACGGCGTCGGCCATGGCGGGAGACTAGTAGCGCCCGGCGCGCGCGCAAAGCGGCCTAGTCGGCAGAACCACAAAGGCATAGAACGCGCGCTTCAACACGCCTCCGGGAGATCGCCATGCGGGACATCCGCCATTTCGTGAACGGTTCGGCCTTCGAGGGCGCCTCGGGCCGCTTCGGCGAGGTGTTCAACCCCAACACCGGCGAGGTCCAGGCGCGGGTGCAGCTGGCCATGGCCGGCGAGCTCGACCTTGCCGTCCAGGCGGCGCTGAAGGCCTTCCCGGCCTGGTCGGCGACCAATCCCCAGCGCCGGGCGCGGGTGATGTTCGAGTTCAAACGCCTGGTCGAGGCCAACATGCAGGACCTGGCCGAGATGCTCTCGGCCGAGCACGGCAAGGTCATCGCCGACAGCAAGGGCGACATCCAGCGCGGCCTGGAAGTCATCGAGTTCGCCTGCGGCATCCCGCACGCGCTGAAGGGCGAGTACACCGAGGGCGCCGGCCCCGGCATCGATGTCTATTCGATGCGCCAGCCGCTGGGCGTGGTGGCCGGCATCACCCCGTTCAACTTCCCGGCCATGATCCCGATGTGGATGTTCGGCGTGGCGATCGCGGTGGGCAACACCTTCATCCTCAAACCCTCGGAGAAGGATCCGACCGTCCCGGTCCGGCTGGCCGAGCTGATGATGGAGGCCGGCGCGCCGGAGGGCGTGCTGAACGTCGTGCACGGCGACAAGACCGCCGTCGACGCCATCCTGCAGCACCCGGACATCAAGGCCGTCAGCTTCGTCGGCAGCAGCGACATCGCCCACTACGTCTATTCGCAGGGCACGCTGCACAACAAGCGGGTCCAGGCCATGGGCGGGGCCAAGAACCACGGCATCGTCATGCCCGACGCCGACCTCGACCAGGTGGTCAAGGACCTGTCGGGCGCCGCCTTCGGCTCGGCCGGCGAGCGCTGCATGGCGCTGCCTGTCGTGGTGCCGGTCGGCAAGGCCGTGGCCGATGAGCTGCGCGAGCGCATGGTCGCCGAGATCGACACCCTGAAGGTGGGCCTCTCCAATGACGCCGACGCCCAGTACGGCCCGGTGGTCTCCGCCGCCCACCGCCAGAAGATCGCCGACTACATCCAGATCGGGAAGGACGAGGGCGCCGAGCTGGTCGTCGACGGCCGCGACTTCAGCCTGCAGGGTTACGAGAAGGGCTTCTTCATCGGCCCCAGCTTCTTCGATGGCGTCAAGCCGGGCATGAAGACCTACCAGGAGGAGATCTTCGGCCCGGTGCTGCAGATGGTCCGCGCCGACAGCTTCGAGGAGGCGGTCGAGCTGCCCAGCAAACACCAGTACGGCAACGGCGTCGCCATCTTCACCCGCAACGGCCGCACGGCCCGCGAGTTCGCCAGCCGCGTCCAGGTCGGCATGGTCGGCATTAACGTGCCCATCCCGGTGCCGGTCGCCTACCACACCTTCGGCGGCTGGAAGCGCAGCGCCTTCGGCGACACCAACCAGCACGGCATGGAAGGCGTGAAGTTCTGGACCAAGGTCAAGACCATCACCGCCCGCTGGCCGGAAGGCGAGATCGGGGACTCGAGCTTTGTCATCCCGACGATGAAGTAGGGAGAGTCGGGGCAGTTACTCCTCTTGCTGTCATCCTGGACGGGCCGCAGGACCGATCCGGGACCCCGATTCGGCTTCGGTCGCTGAGGATGGGATTTGATCTGGGTCCCGGATAGCCGCTGCGCGGCTTCCGGGATGACAGGTCAGGAAGCGCCGAGGATGAGTCCCCGCGTCACACCGTCCAGCACAAACCGCCCTTCCGGCGTGGCGCGCAGGCGCTCACGGTCCTCGGCCAGCAGGCCTTGCCCGGACAGATCACGAACCACGCCGCTGTCCGGCCCCAGCCCCAGCGCCGCCAGCTCGCCCCAGGCCACGCCCTCGTAGGTCCGCAGTCCCATAAGGATGCGCTCCTCGGCGACTTCGACCGGGGTCAGCGTCTCCGTCTCGAAGCCCACGCCGGTCTCTCCGACCGTCCGGATGTAGTCCGCCACGCCCGTCCGGGCGGTCGTCGCCGTCCGCGCCCCGTCCAGCGTCAGCCGGCCGTGTGCGCCCGGGCCGGCGCCGACGTAGTCCTGGCCGCGCCAGTAGACGAGGTTGTGGCGGGAGCGGGCGGCCACGCCCCGGGCATGGTTGGAAACCTCGTAGGCCTCGAAGCCGGCGGCCTCCAGCGTCGCCTGGGTCGCGTCATAGAGGGCCGAGGCGGCTTCGTCGCCGGGCGGTGTGAAGGTCCCGCGCCGAACCGCCCGGTCGAAGGCGGTGCCGGCCTCGATGGTCAGCTGGTAGGGCGAAACATGCTCGGCGCCGAGGTCGATGACCGCCGCCAGCTGCTTCTGCCAGGCGTCAACGGTCTGCTCCGGCAGAGCATAGATCAGGTCGACGGACAGGCGCGGAAAGGTCGCCGCCGCCGTTGCCGCCGCGCGCCGGGCCTGCGCCGCGTCATGGTTGCGGCCGAGGAATGCCAGCGCCGCGTCGTCGAAGGACTGCAGGCCCAGCGACAGCCGGTTGACGCCGGCATCGCAAAAGGCGGCGAAGCGGCCGGCCTCGGCGTCGGTGGGATTGGCCTCCAGGGACACCTCGACCTCGCCGTCCGACGTCCACAGCGCGTTGGCCGTCTCGACAATCCGCGCCGCCCAGTCGGGATTCATCAGCGACGGCGTGCCGCCGCCCAGGAAGACCGACACCAGCCGCCGGGGCCCGGTCAGCGCCCGTTGGGCCGTCAGGTCAGCCACGATGGCGTCCGCAAGCGCGGCCTGCTCGGCCTGCCCGCGATCGCGCACGACATTGAAGTCGCAGTAGGGGCAGATCCGGGCGCAGTAGGGCCAGTGAACGTAGATCCCCAGCGGTGGGAGGTCGCTCAAAACAGCGCGGCCTTGAGCTTGGCGAAAGCCATGGCGCGGTGGCTGATGGCGTCCTTGGCGGCCGGGTCCATCTCGCCGAAGGTCTGGCTGGAACCGGCGGGTACGAAGATCGGATCGTAGCCGAAGCCGTGGACGCCGCGCCCCGGGAAGACCAGCCCGCCCCGCACGATTCCCTCGACCACCACCGACGGGCCGTCCGGCCAGGCGACGGCCAGGGCGCTGGTGAACCAGGCCGAGCGGTCGTCCGAGCCGGTCTCGATCAGCCGTTCCTCGACCTTGGCCATCGCCTCGCCGAAGTCCTTCGAGGGACCGGCCCAGCGGGCGGAGAAGATGCCCGGCGCGCCGTCCAGCGCCGCGACCGACAGGCCGCTGTCGTCGGCGATGGCGATTTTGCCGGAGAGGTCGGCCGCGTGGCGCGCCTTGAGCAGGGCGTTGCCGACGAAGGTGCTCTCGGTCTCGTCGGGTTCGGGGATGCTCAACTCGGCCGCCGACAGGATGGTGAAGCGGCCGTCCAGCAGGGCGACAAGTTCCCGGGCCTTGCCCGGATTGTGGGTGGCGGCGACCAGGGTGGTTCCGGGGGCGAGCAGCAAGGGCATGACGGGGATCCTCTCCCCGTCTTCCTCGCCCTGAACGCGGCCCCGCGCAAGGCCGCCGGATTATGCTGCGGTGCATTACGTTGATGTAATGATGTTACGCAAGTTTAATATCGATAAACGATAATTTCTTTGATTGAAGAACGATGATTGCGTACATAGATGACGTGGACGGGCCGCAAGGGACCCGCCACCGGGTGGGGAAGGGTCCTCATTCGCGCTGCACTGCACAACGGAGACAGAACATGTCCGCTCAAAAGATGACCAACATCGTCGACCGCATCGCCATGACCCTGGTGACTGCCGGTCTTCTGGCCGCCCTGCCGATCTCGGCCGTGCTGTTCGTGACCAGCTCGATCTGATCGGGCTCTCTATCATGAGGGCCCCGGTCAGGGCATTCTCGCCGCCCGCCTGAGGGTCGGCTTCTCCCGAGGGAACCGTCGACGGTTCCTTCCGGTGAGGCCGACCCCGGGGGGCGCCCGGAAACCACAGCCACGGGCGAGCGGCCTGCCGCCGCCCGGATCTGTTGTTCGCGCCGGGTGGAGGGAGCGAACCGGTGCGCGAGCGCCGGAAATGGGGGAGTTGCGCCATGCGCGCCTTGGGACCTGGCTCGGTGTCGAGCTTCCTGAAAACCGTTCTGGACGTCGTCTACTTCGGCACCGCGGCGATTCTCGCGCTCGTGACCGTCGGCCTGATCGGCGGATTGCTGGCGATCAGCTTCGTACCGGACCTGTCTCGCGAAATCGGCTCGCGCCTGGATATCGACGGCGACGTCACCCCGGGCAGGCTTGCGGCGCTGGGCGTCACCTTCGCCGTCTACGGCATGCTCTATCTGAGTGCGCTGATCGTGATCCTGAGCCGCCTGCGCAAGGTGTTCGCAACCCTGACGTCGGGCGATCCGTTCCAGCCGGAGAACATTCCAAGGTTGCGGCTGATCGGCTTTGTTCTGGCCGGGATGGAGCTGGCCCGGTACGCGCTAAACACCCTGCTACTGGCCATCGCCCCGGCCCTGACCTGGGACATCAACGGCTTCAACATCACCGTCTGGTTCTCGGTGCTGGTCGTGTTCGTGCTGGCAGAGGTTTTCCGCGAGGGCGCCCGCCTTCGTCGCGAAGCCGAGCTCACCATCTAGCGTCGGGAGAGCCTGCCATGGCCATCAAGGTCACCCTCGACCGGATCCTGCTGGAGCGGCGCATGTCGCTGACGGAGCTGGCCGACCGCGTCGGCGTCACCATCGCCAACCTGTCGATCCTGAAGACCGGCAAGGCCCGCGCGATCCGCTTCTCGACCCTGGACGCCCTCTGCCGGGAGCTGTCCTGCCAGCCCGGCGACATCGTCATCTTCGAGCCGGGCGGCGGCTCGGGCGTGGAAGAGGACGAGGAGGAAGAGGCGTACGGGGGGGCTTGAGTCCCGTGTTCAATCCAGATTTCGTCATGGCCCGACTTGTTCGGGCCAACCACGAACACGGCCTCGCCAGATGAGCGCGTTTGGAGCCGTCATCCTGGGCCTCGTGCCCAGGACCCCTGGTTGAGCTTCACTGTGCGAGCGTGAGCTTGCGCCGCACCTGCGGCGGACACAGGGATCCTCGCCACAAGGGCGAGGAGGACGACCCGAGCTTCCCCGGCGCCTCATCACGCATGGGTGGCCCGAACAAGTCGGGCCATGACGGTGATTTATGGGGAGCTACCCCCCCACCGCCGCCCGCTGCAGCAGGAACAGCTCGCCGATGCCCTTTTCGGCCAGGCTGTAGAGGGACTCGAACTCGGCGCGGGTGAAGCCGCGCTTTTCGCCGGTGGCCTGGATCTCGACGATGTCGCCCACGCCGGTCAGCACGAAGTTCGAATCCGCCTCGGCCGTGGAGTCCTCCTCGTAGTCGAGGTCGAGCACCGGCAGGTCGTTGAACACGCCGCAGGACACCGCCGCCACCTGGTCCAGGATCGGGTCGGTCTTGATGACGCCTTCGTCGAGCAGGTACTTCGTGGCCAGCCGCAGGGCGACCCAGGCGCCGGTGATCGCGGCGGTGCGGGTGCCGCCGTCGGCCTGGACCACGTCGCAGTCGATCTGGATCTGGCGCTCGCCCAGCGCCTTCATGTCGACCACGGCGCGCAGGGAGCGGCCGATCAGACGCTGGATTTCCTGCGTTCGACCGGACTGCTTGCCCTGGGCGGCCTCGCGGCGGCCGCGGGTGTGGGTGGCGCGGGGCAGCATGCCGTACTCGGCCGTGACCCAACCGGCGCCCTTGCCGCGCATCCAGCCGGGGACGCCTTCGTCGACGCTGGCGGTGACCAGCACCTTGGTGTGGCCAAACGTCACCAGGCACGAGCCCTCGGCGTAGCGGTTGACCCCGGTTTCGAGGGTCACGACCCGCATCTGGTCGGGGGCGCGTTCTGACGGTCGCATCATCTGTCTCTTCAAAGCGTTGCGCGGCTTGCGCGCGGGCAGGGGCTGCCTATCCTATCGGGGGAAGGGTCGTCCACGACCCTTGAAGTGAACGCCATGTCCTCGATCCTCACCGGCGGCCTTTCGCCGACCCCGACCCTGACCGACCTGGATGAGCGCGCCCGCGACATCTTCCGGCGCGTGGTGGAGGCTTATCTGGAGACCGGCGAGCCGATCGGCTCGCGCACCCTGTCGCGCGGCGGCATCCAGCTGTCGCCGGCCTCGATCCGCAACACCCTGCAGGACCTGGCGCAGCTGGGGCTGCTTGATTCGCCCCACACCAGCGCCGGACGGCTGCCGACCCACGCGGGGCTGCGGCTGTTCGTCGACGGCCTGCTGGAGGTCGGCGATGTCGGCGAGGCGGAGAAGCGCGAGATCGACGCGCGCCTGTCGGTGCGCGGCCGCAGCTTCGAGGACGCGCTCAACGAGGCCAGCGGCATCCTGTCGGGCCTGGCCGGCGGCGCGGGAATCGTGGTCAGCCCGGTGCGCGAGGCCGGGGTCAAGCATGTGGAGTTCGTGGCGCTCGGCCCCGACCAGGCGCTGGCGGTCATGGTCTTCGACGACGGCCAGGTCGAGAACCGGCTGATGCGGCTGGCGCCCGGCCTGACGCCCTCGGCGCTGCTGGAGGCGTCCAGCTTTCTGGGCGCGCGGCTGAAGGGCCGCACCCTGACCGAAACCCGCAGCGAGATGCGGGCCGAGCTCGACCGCGCCCGCCGCGAGCTGAACGAGACCGCCGCCCGGCTGGTCGAGGACGGCCTGGCGGCCTGGGGCGGCGGCGAGGACGCCGACCGCTCGCTGATCGTGCGTGGCCACGCCAACCTGCTGGGCGACGCCAATGCCGTGGAGGACCTGGAGAAGGTCCGTCGCCTGTTCGACGACCTGGAACAGAAGGAGCAGCTGATCGGTTTGCTCGATGACGTCCGCGACGCCCAGGGGGTGCGGATCTTCATCGGCGCGGAAACGCGACTTTTCTCGCTTTCGGGTTCCGCCCTGATCGCGGCGCCCTATATGTCGGGCCGACAGAAGGTGCTGGGCGCGATCGGCGTGATCGGGCCGGCGCGTTTGAACTATGCCCGGGTGATTCCGCTGGTGGACTACACCGCGCGGGTGCTCGGCCGAATGCTGGACGGATGAAGAGATGAGTGACCAGGAGACCCCGGCCAACGGCCATGACGAGGACCTCGAAACCATCGAGGCGGCGCTGGACGCCGACATCGAGGCTCTGAAGGTCGAGAATGCCGCGCTGAAGGAACAGGTGCTGCGCTACGCCGCCGAGGCCGACAACACCCGCCGCCGGGCCGAGCGCGAGCAGAACGACGCCCGGGCCTACGCCATCCAGAAGTTCGCCCGCGACCTGTTCGGCGTCGCCGACCACCTGACCGCCGCCACCACCCACGCGCCGCGCGACAGCGACGACCAGATGGTCAAGAACTTCGTCGTCGGCGTCGACATGACCTTCAAGGAGCTGATGAGCGCCTTCGAGCGCAACGGCCTCAAGAAGCTGGCCCCCGAAAAGGGCGGCAAGTTCGACCCTCACCAGCATCAGGCGATGATGGAACAGCCGGCCGGCGACGGCGTGGCTCCCGGCGCGGTGATCAAGACCCTCCAGGCCGGCTACGAACTGCAGGGCCGCATCGTCCGCCCGGCCATGGTCGTGGTCGCCGCCAAAGGCCCCGCCGCCCAGCCGGCGCCCGATGCGCCGGCCTCCAACCCCTACGCCGCCGAGGGCGAGACCAGCGGCGGTGCGGTGGACACGAAGGCGTAAGCGCGGCCCAACTCCCTTCCTCCTCGATGGAGGAAGGGTCGGGGATGGTGGTGCGCGCAGTGTCGTGGGGATTAGGCACGTGGGACTCTGAGCCACACCGAGCCCTTCGCCAGCTTCATCGGCCACACCACCACCCAACCCTTCCTCCATCGAGGAGGAGGGCTTTGCTACGCCGCCGCCACCGCCGCCGCCAACCGCTCCCGCCGATCCGCCTTTGCCCAGGCCCGCTCGTGCAGGGTGAAGGCCACCGTCTGGACCAGCGGCTCGACCAGTCCGACGGCCAGCGCGATCCGCCAGTCGCGGGTCAGCACCCAGGCCACGGCGACGGCCACCGTCAGGTGCATCGTGGCGTAGGTGAGGGTCTTCATCGCGAAACGCATGGGCCTGGTCCGGTTAGTTGAGAATCACTCTCAACAAATAGGGGCCCGCAACCGTTCCGCAAGAGCCCCTGCCCCCTTCCGCAAGCCGCTGTTTCCGCTAATGTCGGTAGTCCCCTTTCAGGCGAACCGCGCGGGGGGCCGCGTGATTCGCCTGGCACTTCCTGACTTCGGACGAGACATGAAGCTTACCATCGAGCGGACGGCGCTGCTGAAGGCCCTCGGGCATGTGCAGAGCGTCGTCGAGCGGCGCAACACCATCCCGATCCTCTCCAACGTCCTGTTGACGGCGGAGCGCGAGCAGGTGGGCTTCTCGGCGACCGACCTGGACATGGAGATCATCGATCAGGGCGTGGCCCAGGTCGACGTGCCCGGCCAGATCACCGCCCCGGCCCATACGCTGTACGAGATCGTCCGCAAGCTGCCGGAGGGCGCGGACGTGTCGCTGTCCTTCACCGGCGACGATCCCCGGCTGCAGGTCCAGGCCGGCCGTTCGAAGTTCAACCTGCCGGTGCTGCCGGCCGGCGACTTCCCGGTGATGAGCTCCGACGGCCTGTCGACCCGCATCCCGGTCGACGCCAATGACCTGGCCCGGCTGATCGACAAGACCCGCTTCGCTATCTCCACCGAGGAGACGCGCTACTACCTGAACGGCCTCTACGTGCACACGGTGGTCGAGAACGGCCAGCCGATGCTGCGCTGCGTGGCCACCGACGGCCACCGCCTGGCCCTGGCCGAGATGCCGGCCCCCGAGGGCGCCGCCGGCCAGCCCGGCGTGATCATCCCGCGCAAGACCATCAATGAGGTCCGCCGCCTGCTGGACGACGCCGGTGAGACGGTCGACTTCCAGGTCAGCGCCCAGAAGGTGCGCTTCGAGTTCGGCCAGGCCGCCGCCCTGACCTCCAAGGTCATCGACGGATCGTTCCCCGACTACATGCGGGTCATCCCGCGCGACAACGCCAAGATCATGCTGGTCGACAACACCCTGTTCGCCCAGGCCGTCGACCGCGTCGCCACCATCTCGGCCGAGAAGAGCCGCTCGGTGAAGATGGCCGTCGAGCCCGGCCGCATGACCCTGACCGTCCGCAACATGGAAGCCGGCCAGGGCGTCGAGGAGCTGGAGATCGACTACGACGGCGACAGCTTCGAGATCGGCTTCAACGCCCGCTACCTGCTCGACGTCACCGGCCAGATCGGCGGCGAGATCGCCGAGTTCCGGTTTGCTGATCCGGCCAGCCCGACGCTGGTGCTGGACCCGACCGACGCCGGGGTGAAGTACGTGCTTATGCCGCTGCGGGTTTGATCGGGACAGACACCACAGTGTCTGTCCCTGAGGCCGCGTGATTGACCGCCCTCCTCCACGAAATCTGGGAATCCACGGACGACGACGGACGCTGGCTGCCCGTCTGCATGATCGCCGGTCCGGACGGCGACGACCTTCGCTCGCAGCTGGACATCAACGCCCGGCTGGTGACGACGTTCGAGGCGCACTCACCGTTCGAGGCCATGACCGTGTTCCATCGCCTGATGGAGCTGGGTCCGTATCGCGGTGTCAGCAACGACGAGCGGCGGGCCTACCCGGAAGAGGCGCTGATGCGGCAGTTTCGCGGCTAGGGACTGACACCGCAGGTGTCTGTCCCTGAAGGCGGCATCTTGAATCGATCCTAAGTCCGGCCTTAGGGACAGACACCTTCGGCGTCAGTCCCTCCCGCCGCCTCACCCCCTCGCCGCCGCCTCCAACGGGGCGAAGTCCAGCTTGACCATCTTCAGCATCTGCTCGGTCACCCGCCGGGCCACGGCCGGATCAGGGTCGGTCATCAACTCGCCCAGGCGCTTCGGCGCGATCTGCCAGCTGAGGCCCCAGCGGTCCTTGAGCCAGCCGCACTGCTCGACGCTGCCGCCCTCGCCCAGCGCGTCCCACAGCCGGTCGAGCTCTTCCTGCGTATCGACCTCGACCATGATCGAGAAGCTGTGGTTGAAGGCGTCCAGCGGCCCGGCCTCGATGGCCATGTAGCGCTGATCGCCCAGCGTGAACTCGGTGATCGACACGCTGCCCGCCGGCCCGGCCGGGTTGTCACCCATGACCGCCGAGGTCCTGACGATCCGCGAGCCCGGGATCAGCGACGTGTAGAGGCGGATCGCGGCGGCCATGTCCTTCTCGAACCACAGATGCTGGGTGACTTTCATGGGGGTGGTCCTCCGGTCGGGTGGTTTTGTCCGAAGGACGGGCGGGCGGCGAAAGATCCGACATTCGCGTGCGACTTTCCTTCTCCCCATGGGTTCGTCATGGCCCGACTTGTTCGGGCCACCCATGCGTGGTGAGCCGGCCGGCGTCCTGCGTGCTTCGACACGCGCCTGCGGCGCTGCTCAGCATGACTATGGTGGGTGGCCTTCCAACTCAGTCATCCTGAGCAGCCGCGGAGCGGCGTGTCGAAGGACGCACCGCATGAGCGGTGTTCATGGGTGGCCCGGACGAGCCGGGCCATGACGGATGAAAGGGGAGCATGCTACGGACCCCCATGCGCTCGGTGATCACCAACCTGACCCTGACCGACTTCCGCTCCTATGAGCGGGCGGAGCTGTCGCCGGACGGGGCGAGCGTTTGCCTTTGGGGGCCGAACGGGGCGGGGAAGACCAATCTGCTGGAGGCGATCAGCCTGCTGTCGCCGGGGCGGGGCCTGCGCGGCTCGCCGATCGCCGAGGTCGGACGGCGGCTGCCGGGGGAGAAGACCGGCCGGGCCTGGGCGGTTTCCGCGCTTGTGTGGTCCGATGACGACGCGGTGCGGATCGGCACCGGGGTCGAGCAGCCGGGCGCGGCGCGGCGCATCGTGCGCATCGAGGGCGACACCGTCCCGCCCCGGCGGCTGGCCGACCACATCCGGCCCATCTGGCTGACCCCGGCCCAGGACCGGCTGTTCCTGGAGGCCGCCGGCGATCGCCGCCGCTTCTTCGACCGGCTGGTGTTCGCCGCCGAGCCCAAGCACGCCGCCCACGCCGCCGCCTATGACAAGGCCATGCGCGAACGCATGCGGCTGCTGGCCGACGCCCGTGAAAGCGGGACCGAGCCCGACCCGGTCTGGCTGTCGGCGCTGGAGGCGCGGCTGGCCGAGTCCGGCGCCCTGATGGCGGAGGCGCGCGCGCGAACGCTGGCGGTGCTGCAGTCTGAGATCGACGACCGGGGCGACCGGCCCTTCCCGCAGGCGGTGCTGAGCCTGACCGGCGAGTGGGAGCAGCTGGCGGCCAGCGGCGTCGACTTCGCCGACATCGAGGCCCGGCTGGCCGCCGCCCTGGCCGCCGCGCGGGGGCGCGACGGGGCGGCCGGACGGGCCCTGACCGGTCCGCACCGGGGCGATCTGGCCGTGGTTCACGCCGAAAAGGACCGCCCGGCCGCCGAATGTTCGACCGGCGAGCAGAAGGCCTTGATTCTGAACCTCGTTCTGGCCCAGGCGGCCAGACTTTCCCGTGTAGAATCAGCGCCGGGTCCTGTATTGTTGCTCGACGAAGTCGCCGCGCACCTGGACCCGCTCCGCCGGGCCGCGCTGGCCGACGAAATCGCGGCGCTCGACCTCCAGGCGTTTCTGACTGGAACCGACGAGTCGCTGTTCGACCCCTTCAAGGGTCGGGCCCTCGGCGTCCGTGTGGAGCCGTCCGGCCTGACCGTTCTGGACCGATAGATGACCGACGAAATCGAAGACGTTTCCGAGCCGCAGCACAACGGCGAATACGACGCCGATTCCATCAAGGTGCTCAAGGGCCTGGACGCGGTGCGCAAGCGCCCCGGCATGTACATCGGCGACACCGATGACGGCTCGGGCCTGCACCACATGGTCTACGAAGTCGTCGATAACGCCATCGACGAGGCCCTCGCCGGCCACGCGACCAAGGTCGAGGTGATCCTCAACGCCGACGGCAGCTGCACCGTCACCGACGACGGCCGCGGAATTCCGGTCGACATGCACGAGGGCGAGGGCGTCAGCGCCGCCGAGGTCATCATGACCCAGCTGCACGCCGGCGGTAAGTTCGACCAGAACAGCTACAAGGTCTCCGGCGGCCTGCACGGCGTCGGCGTGTCGGTGGTCAACGCCCTCAGCGACTGGCTGGAGCTGAAGATTTTCCGCAACGGCAAGGCGCACCAGATGCGCTTCGAGCGCGGCGACGCGGTCTCCTCGCTGCAGATCACCGGCGATGCGCCGATCCGCGGCGAGGGCGACAGCCGCGAGGGCAAGCCCCTGACCGGCACCCAGGTGACCTTCTACCCGTCGACCACGACCTTCGCCTTCATCGAGTTCGACCGGAAGACGCTGGAGCATCGCCTGCGCGAGCTGGCCTTCCTCAACAGCGGCGTGACCATCCACTTCCGCGACCTACGCGACGCCGAGCCGTGGGAAGAGATCCTGCACTACGAGGGCGGCATCGAGGCCTTCGTCCGCCACCTGGACAAGGCCAAGACGGCGCTGATCAAGGCGCCGATCGTCATCCGCGGGGCCCGCGAGAAGGTCGAGATCGACCTCTCGCTGGAGTGGAACGACAGCTACCACGAGCACATGCTGTGCTTCACCAACAACATCCCGCAGAAGGACGGCGGCACCCACCTGTCGGCCTTCCGCGCGGCGCTGACCCGGGTCATCACCAACTATGCCGAGAGCTCCGGCATGGCCAAGAAGGAGAAGATCTCGGTCACCGGCGAGGACGCCCGCGAGGGCCTGACCTGCGTGCTGTCGGTCAAAGTACCCGAACCCAAGTTTTCCTCGCAGACCAAGGACAAGCTGGTCTCCAGCGAAGTACAGCCGGTGGTGCAGGAAGTCGTCGGACAAAAACTGGCGGAGTTTTTGCTGGAAAACCCGTCCGATGCCAAGTTGTTGTGCAGCAAGATCATCGATGCCGCGCGCGCGCGTGAAGCCGCACGCAAGGCGCGCGAGATTACGCGTCGCAAGGGCATCATGGACGGTCTCGGGCT
>JAUXMY010000027.1 GCA_030683005.1 Caulobacter sp.
GCAAGAACCGCTTCGCAGACACCGCTCAGCGCGACACCTTCATCCTCACCTTCGTGAAGGACTACAATCGAACCCGACTGCGATGCCTGGGCCACAAAGCCCCCGCCGAAGTGCTCGACAACCTCCCGGGACACAACACGAATGCCGGGACCCAGTCGCGAGCGCTGGACTCCGGTCAGAATCCGACGGGCGGAGCTTGAACCTGGGTCCCGGCATTCGCCGGGATGAGCGGTGCAGAGATTACCCCGCCGGCGTCCCCGCTGCCGCCATGGCCTCGGCGTCACGAACCGCCAGGGCGTTGCGAATCTCGTCGTGTTCGACGCGGCCCAGCGCATAGCCCCTCACCGCCCAGGCGGCGAGCAGCACAAGCGTCACCGGCGGCACGGTGTAGAGCAGCAACAGCCCCATCAGCGCCTCCGGCGTATTGGTCGCATCGGGCGCGGCGTTGAAGCCGAACCCGGCCAGCAGCGGCAGCGCGATGGCCACGGCGAGGGCCGAGCCGATCTTGGCCGTGCTGGTGACCAGCGAATAGAGGATGCCGATGCGGTCCTTGCCCGTTTCCAGCCGCACCTGGTCGCCGACGTCCGCGACCATGGCCCGGACCAGGAAGGCAAAGGCCGACAGGATGCCGCCGGCGAGGAACATGCCGGGCGCCAGCAGCCAGAAGGACTGGGCCGGCAGCATCGGCAGGATGGCCTGGGCGGCGGCGTAGAGGATGGAGGCGAGGATCAGCGAGCGGTGCTTGCCGATCTTCATCGCGCTCCAGGCCCAGATCGGCGCGCCGAACAGGCCGGCCAGCGAGAACAGGATCAGCATGATGAAGGCCTCGGCCTCCGTGTACCCTCGCGCCTGCTTCATGAAGAACAGATACAGCGGCGAGGTGATGGCCGGGCCGAGCGTGAACAGCAGGTCGGCAAGCAGCAGGCGCCGCATCGCGGGATGGGCGATGAGCCGGGGGAAGTCCTTCAGCGAGGCGCGGTCGGCGTGGAGCGAGGGCCGTATCGTCTCGGGCGTGGCGACGGTGACGATCAGGGTGGTGAGCGGCACGGTCAGCAGGATGATCCAGCCCATCAGCTGGATGGCCTCGGCCCCCTCCTTGCCCATCAGGATCGGGACCAGAAGGGCCATGACGCCGCCCAGAACCCCGGTGACGGCGGCGAAGGCGTAGACCTTGGACCGCTCGTCATAGTCGTCGGTCAGCACCGCGCCCCAGGCGACCTGGGACAGCACCAGCATCGAGAAGCCGATGTACATCAGCGTCAGCCACAGGAAGAGGTAGACCTCGCTGACCCCCGGACCGGCGAAGAACAGCTTCCAGGTCCCGATCATCAGGATCGGGGCCGACGCGATCAGCCAGACGCGGTAACGGCCCAGGCGCGTCCGGGTGCGGTCCATCAGCATGCCGATGGCCGGGTCGACGAAAATGTCGAGCAGCTTCACCGCGCCGAAGATCAGCCCGACGGAGGCGAGCGAGAGGCCGAGCAGGCCCGCGTAGTAGGGTGGCAGATTGACCAGCAGCGGCGTGCTCAGCGCCCCGACCGGCGCCGTCGCCAGCGAGAAGGCCAGGATGGTGCGGAGCGGAATGGGCCCCTTCGGCTGGACAGTGGTCACTGGCGATTCCCCTGCGCCTCTTGCGGGCGTCTCGCGGAGCATCCGCCGATGCCGCCGGGGAAGCGCAAATGAAAAAGGGGACATGCACTTCAGTGCGTGTCCCCTGCCACCAAGTTGATGGGGACACGCACTGAAGTGCATGTCCCCGATGCCTCAGCCGCCCGCCATCTTGCGGAAGAACTTCTGGCCCTGTTCGCCGCCGGCGAAGTAGGCCTTCTGGCCCGCCTCGTCGGTGATCTTGCTCCAGTTGTCGCGGACTTCCTCCACCGACAGGCCGCCTTCGCCGAGGTAGACGCCCTCGGTCTCGATGATGCGCGACAGCGCGAACACGCCGGCGCCGGCGGTCAGGATGGCACCGGTGGGGGCTTCTTCCGAGGCCAGGTAGACCACGCCCGGAGTCACGTACTCGGGCTTCAGCTTTTCCAGCACTTCCGGCGGCATCAGGCCTTCGGTCATGCGCGTGGCGGCCACCGGGCTTATGGCGTTGATGTGGATGTTGTTCTTCTGGCCCTCGAGCTTGATGGTGTTCATGAAGCCGATGATGCCCAGCTTGGCCGCGCCGTAGTTGGACTGGCCGAAGTTGCCGTACAGGCCCGACGAGGAGGTCGTGACGACGATGCGGCCGTAGTTCTGGGCCTTCATGATCTCCCACACCGCCTTGGTCGGCTTCATGGTGCCCATCAGGTGGACGTTCAGCACCAGCTCGAAGTCCTCGATGGTCATCTTCGAGAACGACTTGTCCCGCAGGATGCCGGCGTTGGCGATCAGGATGTCGATGCGGCCCCAGGCGTCCATCGCGTCCTTGATCATCCTGGCCACGCCGGCGTCGTCGGTGACCGAGCTGCCGTTGGCGATGGCCTCGCCGCCCAGCGCCTTGATCTCGGCGACGACGGCCTCGGCGGCGGCGGAGTTGCCGCCCGAGCCGTCCATCGAGCCGCCCAGGTCGTTGACCAGGACCTTGGCCCCGCGACGGGCCAGCTCCAGGGCGTGCTGGCGGCCGAGCCCGCCGCCCGCGCCCGTGACGATCGCGACTTTACCGTCGAACCGGATATCGGCCATGTGCGTGTTTCCCTTGCGCTGACTGCTTGTCAGATTTGTCGGCGGCGTTTTGCGGCGCAGCAGGGAAGGCGTCAAGTCATGCCCTAACGTCCGCTGCGGCCGAAGACCTCCATCAACTCGGCGACCTTCCGGCGCTGCTCGTCGGCGTCGCCGCTGGCGATGGCGGCCTCGACGCAGTGGGCGACGTGGTCCTTGAGCACCTCTTCCTCGACCTTGCGCAGGGCCGCCTGCACGGCGGCGATCTGGGTGATCACATCGATGCAGTAGCGGTCCTCGGCGATCATCTTCGACAGGCCGCGAACCTGGCCCTCGATGCGATTGAGGCGTTTCTCGACCGAGCGGCGGGTGTCACCGTGCATTGAAAATACTCCTGGGGGGTATCTTGTGAATACCCTATGGGGGTATATATAGGCGACATAGGCAATCGGGAGAAGACCCCATGTCCGGCCATGATCACCACCATCACATCCACAACGCGCACGGAGCGCCGACCACCGGCGGCGCCTGTTGCGCCGGGCATGGCCCGGCCGGCGACGGGACAGTGAAGGATCCGGTCTGCGGCATGACTGTCGATCCGGCGACGGCCGCCCACCACACGGTGCATGACGGGCAGGGCTACTGGTTCTGCTCGGCCGGCTGCCGCGAGAAGTTCATCGTCGATCCCGACCGCTACCTGAATCCGGCTCCGGCGGTGCCGACGCCCGCGGGCACGATCTACACCTGCCCGATGCATCCGGAGATCCGGCAGGAGGGGCCGGGGTCCTGTCCGATCTGCGGCATGGCGCTGGAGCCCGAGACCCCGACCGCCGACGCCGGGCCCAATCCCGAACTGGTCGACTTCACCCGCCGGCTGTGGATCGGCGCCCTGCTGACCGCGCCGGTGTTCGCCATGGACATGGGCGGCCACCTGTTGGGGCTGAAGATGCCGTGGAGCGAGGCGGTCTCGGCCTGGATCCAGCTGGTGCTGGCCAGCCCGGTGGTGCTGTGGGCGGGCTGGCCGTTCTTCCAGCGCGGCTGGGCCTCGCTGCTCAGCCGCAACCTCAACATGTTCACCCTGATCGCGCTGGGGACCGGGGCGGCCTATGGCTACTCGCTGGTCGCCACCCTGGCGCCGGGGCTGCTGCCGCACGCCTTCAGCGGCCATGGCGGCGCGCCGCCGATCTATTTCGAGGCAGCGGCGGTGATCGTGGTGCTGGTGCTGCTGGGCCAGGTTCTGGAGCTGCGGGCGCGCGAGCGCACCGGCGGGGCGATCCGCGCCCTGCTGGACCTGGCGCCGCGCACCGCCCTGCGGTTGGCTGACGACGGAACCGAGACCGAGGTCGGGGTCGACGCCATCCATCCCGGCGACCGGCTGCGCGTGCGTCCCGGCGAGAAGGTCCCGGTCGACGGCGAAGTGATCGACGGCCGCACCCACGTCGACGAGTCGATGGTCACCGGCGAATCCATGCCGGTCCTCAAGGAGATCGGCGCGGCGGTGATCGGCGGCTCGATCAACCAGACCGGCGGCTTCGTGATGCAGGCCGACCGGGTCGGGGCCGACACCCTGCTGGCCCGCATCGTCCAGATGGTCGCCCGGGCCCAGCGCAGCCGCGCGCCGATCCAGCGGCTGGCCGACCGGGTCGCCGGCTGGTTCGTCCCGCTGGTGGTCGCCGTCGCCGTCGCCGCCTTCGCGGCCTGGGCCACGGTGGGGCCCGAGCCGAAGCTGGCCAACGCCCTGATCGCGGCCGTCAGTGTACTGATCATCGCCTGTCCCTGTGCTTTGGGCCTGGCGACGCCGATGTCGATCATGGTCGGGGTCGGGCGTGGGGCCCAGGCCGGCGTGCTGATCCGCGACGCAGAGGCGCTGGAGCGGCTGGAGAAGGTCGATGTGCTGGTCATCGACAAGACCGGCACCCTGACGCAGGGCAGGCCCGCCCTGACCGGCGTGAGCGCGGTCGACATGTCCGAGGACGACCTGCTGCGACTGGCGGCCAGCCTGGAGCGGTCCAGCGAGCACCCGCTGGGCGCGGCGGTGGTTGAGGCGGCGCGGACGCGCGGCCTTGCCCTGTCGGACGTCAGCGAATTCGACTCCCCGACGGGCCGGGGCGTGGCGGGCCTCGTCGACGGCCGCCGCGTGGTGATCGGCCAGGCCCGCTGGCTGGAGACGCTGGGGGTGTCGACGACGGCCTTGACGGCCGACGCCGACGCGCGGCGCGCCGACGGCGCAACCGTGGTGTTCGTAGCCATCGACGGCGCGGTCAGGGGCCTGCTGGCCATCACCGACCCGGTGAAGCCGACCAGCAAGGCCGCCATCGCGGCGTTGATATCCGAGGGCGTGCGGCTGATCATGATGACCGGGGACAACCTCGTCACCGCCCGGGCCGTGGCGCGGTCTCTCGGCATCGATGAGGTCGAGGCCGATGTCCTGCCGGACCGCAAGGCCGCCGTGGTCGAACGGCTGCGCGCCGAGGGGCGGGTCGTGGCGATGGCCGGCGATGGCGTCAACGACGCCCCCGCCCTTGCGGCGGCCGATGTCGGCATCGCCATGGGCACGGGCACGGACGTAGCCATCGAGAGCGCCGGGATCACCCTGCTGCGGGGGGACCTCAACGGCATCGTCAGGGCGCGGCGCCTGTCGCGGGCGACTATGCGCAACATCCGTCAGAACCTGGTTTTCGCCTTCCTCTACAATGCTGCCGGCGTACCGGTGGCGGCCGGCGTGCTGTATCCGAGCCTGGGCCTGCTGCTATCGCCCCAGCTGGCGGCGACGGCCATGGCGCTGAGCTCGGTCAGCGTGGTCGCCAACGCCCTGCGGCTGCGGCTGGTCCGGCTGTAGCGCGCCGGCGCCGGGGGCCGCTTGGCATCAGCAGGATGGCCGGGTGCGTGTGTTGCAGGCCGGCTTCCAGGGGCGGATCACTTGGCCCGGGTCGGAACCTTCATCGCCCGGTCAGCCGGAACGCCGGTGGCGACGACCTTCTGGGCGCCGGCGACCTTGCCGGGCTTCATGAACTTGACCAGCACGCGCTGGCCGATCAGCAGCGGCGCGCCGTCGGCGGTGACCACCACCTCGACCACCCGCTCGTCGGACCGCTGCGAGGGGTCGTCCGAGGCCAGCTTGCGGGCCCCGAACACGGCGGCGCGGCGAAGGACCGTACCGGTATAGACCTTCGTCGGGTCGCCCTCGGGCTGGATCTCGACCTGCTGGCCGGCGGCGACATTGGGGATGTCGCTCTCGACGATCTCGGCGCGGGCGATGCGCGGGGCGTCCGGCTCGAGGTCGAACATCGTCGAGACGTTCAGCGTCGAGGCGCCGGCGCCGGGATTGGCGTAGCGGCGGGCGATGCGGCCGTCCATCGGGGCGCGGATCACGGTCAGCTCGAGGTTGTACTCGGCCTCGCGCAGGGCGGCCCGGGCGGTGGCGACGCTGGCGCGCTGGGCGTTGATCTGGGCCTCCCAGTCGCGGATGGCGTCGCGCTGCTGGTCCATCTTCTGGCGGGCGACGAAGTTCTCGCCGACCAGGCCCTCGAGGCGGGCGTACTCTCGGCGGGCGGTGTCCAGCTTGACCTGCATGACCGGAATCTGGGCCTGGACCTGGGCCACCTGGGCGCGGGCCCGCTCGACGGCGAGGCGGGCCTCGTCGTCTTCCTGGCGGGCCAGGACCTGGCCGGAGACGACGCGGTCGCCCTCCTGGACGAAGACGGCCTTGACCACCCCGCCGCGTCGGGCGGCGACCTGGATGATGCCGCCCTCGACGTCGACCTTGCCGTTGGCGATGGCCGCGTAGGGACTGACGACCTTGGTCGCCGCCGCCTTGTCGGCCTCCGCCTTCTTCGCCGCCCCGGCCCGGGACATCATGGTCCAGCCGACGAGGGCGAGGATCACCACGACCAGGCCGATCCACAGCCATTTGTTCTTCAGGAAAGCGGGCATTTCGTCGGTCCTTCAGGATCGGTCAGTGCGACGCCAGCGCGGCGTCGGGGTTGGGTGTGCGGCGCTCGTCGGCGATGATCTTGCCGTCCTCGATCTGGATCACCCGGTCGGCCCAGGCCTCCAGGCGCGGATCGTGGGTGACGCAGATCACGGCGGCGCCGTGTTCGGTGGCGGCCCGGCGCAGCAGGCGGATGACCACCTGGCCGTTCTCGCCGTCCAGGGCCGAGGTCGGCTCGTCGGCGAACAGGATCCGGGGGTCCTTGGCCAGCGCCCGGGCGATGGCCACCCGCTGCTTCTCGCCGCCGGACAGTTCGGATGGTCGCTGGTTCAGGCGATGCCCCAGGCCGACCTCGACCAGCGCCTCGGTGGCGCGGCGCCTGGCCTGCGAGGGTGTCAGGCCCTGGTACTTGAGCACCGTGGTGACCTGCTGCAGCGCCGTGAGGGCCGGGAACAGGTTGAAGCCCTGGAAGATAAAGCCGCAGTGGTCGAGCCGGAAGCGATCGATCCGGGTCGCCGACAGCTTCCACAGGTCATCGACATCCAGCGCGTCGACCCGGCCCTCTTCCGGGCGAAGCAGGCCCGAGAGGGCGGCGATCAGCGTCGACTTGCCCGAGCCGGACGGACCCATGACCATGGTCAGGTCGCCATGACGGGCGTCGAAGTCCACGCCCTTGAGCACCTCGATGAAGGTCTTCGCCGACTTGAACCGCTTGACGAGTCCGGTGGCCTCGATGGCGAATTCGCCGTGCTTGCCGTGAACCTTGGTATGACTGTTCATCGCAGCAGGTCCGCCGGCTGGCTGTTCTTCAGGATGCCCAGCGACAGGAAGCCGGACAGAATCGCGATCAGGATCAGGCCGACGCCGACTGTGACCAGCAGGGCCAGCGGCAGGCCGATGACCACCGCGTTGGCGGCCGCGAAAAGCTTCACCAGCCACGTCAGGCTGATTGCCGCCACCACGCCGATCACCCCGACCCAGAAGCTGAGTTCGACGACGATCCGGCGCAGCGAGCCCATGCTGACGCCCAGGGCCCGCAATGAGGCGAACTCCTTGATATTGGCCATGATGGCGCCGCGAAGTGTCTGCCAGGTGATGGCCACGCCGATGATGACGCCCAGCACCACGCAGCCGCCGATGATGATGACCAGGATGCCCTCCTCGAACATCGCGCCGGCGTTGGCTTCGGCCAGTTCCGCGCGGGTCCAGGCCTTCCACTGACCGTTGCCCAGGCTGTTCAGTTCGGCGGCGACGGCGGTGGTGCGGGCCGGGTCGCGCAGCTTGACCATCAGCGGGCCGGTGCGCGCGCCACTATCGCCCTGACCCATCATGCGCAGGCTGTCGCGCGACATGACGATCATCGGCTGCATCATGTTGGGATAGCCGCGAAGCACCCCGACCACCGTGACCGTCTGGCCGTTGTAGAGCGCCTTGTCGCCCAGCTTGACGCCGAGCGTGCCCAGCGATGTCTCGTCGATGGCGATTGTGTACGGCTGGCGCAGAGCCTCGACCAGTTCCTGCGAGTAGTCGACGGGAATGGTCACCGAGCCCTCGCGGGTGTCGATGATGCCGGTCATGACGAACTTCTGCCGCGGAGCCTTCTGGCGCGCCCGCTCGGCGGCGCTCATGGTCGGATTGTAGTCCTTGACCGACTGGAAGGTGCCGCCGGTCGTGAAGAACGACTGCACCTCGACCACGTCGGGGTGATTGTAGACCAGCGGTATGAAGCGGCGAGGCACGCCGGAGGGGCCGCTCATCATGTTGGTGGCCCCTGGCCGCATGACGATGATGTCGGCGTTCGACCGCTCGGTCTGGGCAGTGAAGCTCTGGCCGATGCCCATGAAGACGCCGGTCATGGCCAGGACGAGCAGGCCCGAGAGGGCAAGCGCCATCACCGCCGCCATGTAGCGGCGCCATTCGTAAATCAACGTGGCCAAGGCCAGCGACATTAGGTGGAGTCTCCCCGGAGCGCCCGAATAACGTGGTTGCGGTTCTGGACGCGGTGAGGGCGGCGGCCAAGTTAAATCGGGGTAAGGCCTTGCCGAAAGGCTGGCCAAACGCGTTGCCGGCGCGCTAAGGCCGCGCCCGAACAGGCAAGATCGTCCCATTTCTCGTGAGATTTCAATGTTACGTGTTTCCTTGGCCGCCGCCGTGCTCAGCGCTTCGCTGGTCGCGCTGACCTCTCCCGCCGCCGCAGATGAAGGCATGTGGACCTTCGAGAACTTCCCCGCCGCGCGGGTGAAGGATGCCTACGGCGTGACGACCGATGGCCCGTGGCTGCAGCGCCTGCGCGCCGCCGCCGTACGCATCCCCGGCTGCTCGGCCTCGGTGGTGTCCTCCGCCGGCCTGGTGCTGACCAACAACCATTGCATCACCAGCTGCCTGGTCCAGCTGTCGTCGGCCGACAAGGACCACCTCAAGGACGGCGTGCTGACCGCCAGCCGCGCCGAGGAACGCCAGTGCGCCGGCATGTGGGCCGAGGTGCTGATGGAAACCACCGACATCACCGACCAGGTCCGCGCCGCCGTGGCCGGCAAGTCCGGCGCGGACTTCACCGCCGCCCGTGACGCGGTCACCTCCGCGGCCGAGGGCGCCGCCTGCAAGGGTCGCGCCGCCGCCCGCTGCCAGACCACCAGCCTGTACCGGGGCGGCCAGTACGTCGTGTATCGCTACCACCGCTACAGCGATGTGCGGATGGTGTTCGCGCCCGAGTTCGCCACGGCCTTCTTCGGCGGCGACCCCGATAACTTCAACTTCCCCCGCTACGACATGGATGCGGCCTTCCTGCGGGTCTACGAGGGCGGCAAGCCCGCGAAGACGCCGAAGTTCCTGAAGTGGAACGCCTCGGCCCCCAAGGCGGGCGAGCCGACCTTCGTCCCCGGCAATCCCGGCACGACCGAGCGCCTGCTGACGGTGTCGCAGCTGGAGTCCTACCGCGACCTCAGCATTCCCGTCGGCCAGCTGCAACGCTCCGAGCTGCGCGGGCGGCTGATCGAGTACGGCCGTCGCGGCGAGGCCGAGAAGCGGCTCGTCGCCGACCCGATCTTCAACCTCGAGAACGGCTTCAAGGTCTTCTTCGGCCGGCAGTTCGTGCTGAACGACAAGGCCTTCATGGACGCCAAGCGCGCCCAGGAAGCCGAGCTGCGGGCGAAGGTCGCGGCCGACCCCGCGCTGTCCGCCGAGATCGGCGACCCCTGGGGCGAGATCGCCACGGCCCAGGAGGCCTATGCGGTCAACTACCTTCGCTACCGCCAGCTGGAGGCCGAGGCCGGCCGCAGCTCGGTGCTGTTCAGCTGGGCGCGCGGCCTGGTCCGCGCCGCCGCCGAGCGGGAGAAGCCGTCGGCCGAACGCCTGCCCGAGTTCGCGGACGCGCGTCTGGCCCTGGAGGAGCGCCGTCTGACCGCAGCCCGCGCCATCGAGGCGCCGATGGAGCAGCTTTACCTTGAGCACTGGCTGCTCAAGAGCCGCGAGTACCTGGCGACATCGCCGGCCGACCAGACCGCCGTGCTGGGCCGCGAGAGCCCCGAGGGCCTGTCGGCGCGACTGGTGGCGGACACCAGGCTGGCCGATCCGGCGGTGCGCAAGGCGCTGTGGGACGGCGGCATGGCGGCTGTCCGGGCGTCCGAAGACCCGCTGATCCGCTACGTGCTGCAGATGGACGAGGCCGCCCGCGCCGCCCGCGCGAGCTGGGAAGCCGAGGTCACCGGCCCGACCGAGCGCGCGGCCGAGCGCATCGCCCGCGCCCGCTTCGCCGTCTATGGCGACAGCATCTATCCGGACGCGACCTTCACGCTGCGCCTGTCCTACGGCAAGGTGGCCGGCTGGACGCATCGGGGAACCGAGGTGGCGCCCTTCACCACCCTCGGCGGGACCTTCGAGCGCGCGACCGGCGAGGCCCCGTATGCTCTGGCGCCCAGCTGGATCGCCGCCGAAGGCAAGCTGAACAAGGACATCGTCTACAACTACACCACCACCAACGACATCATCGGCGGCAACTCGGGCTCTCCGGTGGTGAACGCGAAGGGCGAAGTGATCGGCGCCGTCTTCGACGGCAACATCCACAGCCTGGGCGGCGCCTACGGCTATGACCCGGTGCTCAACCGCATGGTCGTGGTCTCCAGCGCCGCCGTCACCGAAGCGTTGAAGGTCGTCTACGGCCGCGACGCGCTGGTGAAGGAACTGATGACCGGCAAGTAGGCCGCGACGGCGACCTTGCGCCGCCCCGCCCGATTGTAGTCAATCGACGCATCGGGCGTGGGCGGGGAGTCGGGCGCCGAAGGGGTGGCGATGGTCCGGCTGGAAAACGCACAGAGCCTGGTCGGGATCGCCCTGACCCTGCTGGTCTGCTGGGCGATGTCGGAGGACCGCAAGCGGTTCCCCTGGCGCCTGGCGCTGGGCGCGCTCGTCGTGCAGGTCGGGCTGATCCTGCTGCTGTTCGGCCTGCCGGCGGCGCGGGGCGTGGTGGCCGGGATCAGCGCCGCCGTCGATGGCCTCGGCGCCGCCACCGCCCAGGGCACGCAGTTCGTGTTCGGCTACCTGGGCGGAGGGGAGCAGCCCTACGTGCAGACGGCCGGTCAGGCGCCGTTCGTCTTCGCCTTCCAGGTGCTGCCGCTGATCCTGGTGATTTCGGCCCTGTCGGCGCTGCTGTGGCACTGGGGAATCCTGAAGCTGATCATCCGGGGCTTTGGCCTGGTGTTCGAGAAGGCCATGGGCATGGGCGGCGCCTCGGCCACCGCCACGGCGGCCAATATCTTCGTTGGCATGATCGAGACGCCGATCATCATCCGCGCCTACCTCGACAAGCTGACCCGCTCGGAACTGTTCCTGATGATGGTGGTCGGCCTGGCCACCGTCGCCGGCTCGACCATGGTCGCCTACGCGACGATCCTGAGGGACGTGCTGCCCAACGCCGCCGCCCATGTGCTGGTCGCCTCGGTGGTGTCGGCCCCGGCCGGCGTGCTGCTGGCCCGACTCATGGTGCCGGAGAAGAAGGGCGAGGGCGGGGTCAACGTCGACTACACCTCGCTGCTGAAATACGAGAGCTCGATCGACGCCATCTCCAAGGGCGTGGCCGACGGCCTGATGGTCGTGCTCAACATTTCCGCCATCCTGATCGTCTTCGTCGCGCTGGTGGCGATCGGCAACGCGCTGCTGGGCCTTGCTCCCGATGTGGCCGGCGCGCCGCTCAGCATCGAGCGCATCCTGGGCGTGCTGTTCGCACCGCTCGCCTGGACCCTGGGCATCGACGGGGCCGAGAGCGGCAAGGCCGGCTACCTGCTGGGCGTCAAGCTGATGCTGACCGAGTTCATCGCCTTCATCCAGCTGGGCGCCATCCCGGCGGGCGAGATGACCGAGCGCACGCGGATGATCCTGACCTACGCTCTTTGCGGCTTCGCCAACGTCGGGTCGGTGGGCATCACCGTCACCGGCCTGGGCGTGCTGATGCCCGAGCGCCGGGCGGAGATCTCCAGCCTGGTCTGGAAGGCCCTGGTCGCCGGCTTCCTCGCCACCTGCATGACCGCCGCCGTCGTCGGGGCCATGCCGCGCGAGCTGTTCGGGATCCTCTAGAACCGTAACGAAACCAAAGGGAACGCCCATGAAGCTCTACGACAGCCTGAGGGCGCCCAATCCTCGCCGCGTGCGCTGGTTCCTGGCCGAGAAGGGCCCGGAGGCCGAGGGGCAGGTCGAGATCATCGATGTCAGCATCTTCGGCGGCGAGCATCGCCAGCCGGCATATCTTGCCAAGGCGGGCCTGGCCAACGTGCCGATGCTGGAGATGGACGACGGCACGGCCGTCACCGAGTCGGTCGCCATCTGCCGCTACCTGGAGAGCGTCTTCCCCGGGCCCAACATGTTCGGCCGCGATCCGCGCGAGACGGCGATCATCGAGATGTGGGCCCGCCGCGCCGAGATGATGCTGGCCACGCCGCTGATGATGACGGTGCGCCACAGCCACCCGGCCCTGGCGGCGCTGGAAAAGCAGATCCCCGAGATCGCCGACAGCAACCGCGCCGGCGCGACACGGTCGTTGAAGGTGTTCGACCGCCGGCTGGGCGAGAGCGCGTTCATCGCCGCCGACCGGGTGACCATCGCCGACATTCTCGCCGCCTGCTCGATCGACTTCTCGCGCATGGCGAAGTTCGCGGTGCCCGACGAGATGGCCAACGTGAAGCGCTGGTACGCCGCCATGATGGCGCGTCCGGCGGCGCTGGCCGGGACCGTGGCGGCATGATCCGCGCGCTGTTGCTGGCCACAGCGTTGCTGCTGGCGCCCGTCGCCGCCGCGGCCCAGACGCTGACGGTGACCAACGGCGAAGGCAAGGTCACGACCTTCACGGCCCAGGCCATGGCCGACCTGCCGCGCGGGACCGCGAAACTGGCCGGCAAGACCGCCTATGAGGGCGTCGACCTGTCCGCCGTGCTGCGCGAGGCGGCCGTGCCGCAGGGGCCGCGCCTGCACGGCAAGCCGCTGGTCGCCTATGTCGTGGTGAAGGGCCAGGACGGCTACCGCGCCGTCTTCTCCATCGCCGAACTGGACCCGGCCTTCCGGCCCGGCGCCGCGATCCTCGCCGATCGCCGCGTGGGCGCGCCGCTGGCGGACAACGAAGGCCCCTGGCGGCTGGTCGTGGAAGCCGACGCCAAGCCCGAGCGCAGCGTGCGGCAGGTGGAGTCGATCACGGTGACGGTGCTGCCGTAGGTCAGGCGCTCGCGTCCGCCGCCCGGACGTGTCCGGCGGCCGCGTAGGCCAGGATGGCTCGGTCGGCTGTCAGGAGCATCGCGCCCGCTCGCCGTGCGGTCGCCACGATGAACCGGTCGGCCGGATCTGCATGGAACGGGTCCGGCAACTGCACGCTGTCGACGGCGATGTCCGGCTCGATCGGCGCCAGCCGCAGGCCCGGGGTCGCCAGGGCTGTCTCGATCCAGACCGCCGTGTCCTGGCCCAAAGCCAGCCGCCCCTTGGCGACCAGCATGGCGATTTCCCAGGGCGTGATGGCTGACACCAAGGCGCCGTTGGCGGCGGTGGCCTCGTCGATCGCCGCTCTGGCGACGGGACCGAGCCTGGCGTCGTCGATCAGCGCCCAGACCAGGACGTGGGTGTCCAGAACGATCAATCGAGGGCGGCCCAGTCCGACGGCGCGGTCGCCGGCGCGGTGGGGTCGTCGAACCGCAACACGGATCCCTTCAACGCACCGATGATCGACTGGCCCGGCTGCGGCGCCGGGCTGAGGACCGCGACGGGTCGGCCATGCCGGGTGATGGTCACCGGGCGCGGGTCTCGCGAGAGCTCGTCGATCACCTTGAGGCAATCTGCCTTGAAGCGCGCGGCGCCGATGGACTTGTCGGTCATGGCAGGGCTCCAGTTATGGCCACAATATATGGCCATAACCTCTCCGCCGCAATCGGCCGATCAGCCGAAGCGGTGCTCGCCGCGCTCGTGGATGACGTTGGCGCGCCCGACGATCAGGTCGTCGACGCTGCCGATCCGGGCCGGGTCCTTGCCGGTGTAGGGCAGGGAGCGCAGGACGTAGCGCATGGCGTTGAGGCGGGCCCGCTTCTTGTCGTCCGACTTGATCACCGTCCAGGGCGAGTCCGCCGTGTCGGTGTGGAAGAACATCGCCTCCTTGGCGCGGGTGTAGTCGTCCCACTTGTCGAGCGAGGCCAGGTCGACCGGCGACAGCTTCCACTGCTTCAGCGGGTGCACCTTGCGCTCCTTGAAGCGGCGGCGCTGCTCTTCCTGGCTGACCGAGAACCAGAACTTGATCAGGTGGGTGCCGCTGCGGGCCAGGTTGCGTTCGAACTCCGGCGCCTGGCGCAGGAACTCGACGTACTCGTCCTCGCCGCAGAAGCCCATGACCCGCTCGACGCCGGCCCGGTTGTACCAGCTGCGGTCGAACATCACGATCTCGCCGGTGGTCGGCAGGTGCCGGACGTAGCGCTGGAAGTACCACTGGCCGCGCTCGACATCGCTGGGCTTCTCGAGCGCCACGACGCGGGCGCCGCGCGGGTTGAGGTGCTCCATGAACCGCTTGATGGCGCCGCCCTTGCCGGCGGCGTCGCGGCCCTCGAACAGGATGATCACCCGCTGTCGGGAATCCTTCACCCAGGCCTGGAGTTTCAGCAGCTCGGTCTGCAGGACGAACTTCTGCTGCTCATAGTCCCGGCGCAGCATCTTGTACTTGTAGGGATAGGCGCCGCTTCGCCAGTCAGGGGCCAGTTCGTCGACCGCGTGGCGCGGTTGCCGCGGGGCCTTGGGCATGCCGAGCGAGCGACGCAGGACAGCAGCATCGTCCGGCGCGGCGCCGTCGATAAGCGCCTGAACGCCCTCCTGGCCGTCACCCTGGTCATGGGCCACGGCCGCCAGCGCCGCGATCTCCGCCTCCTGCACCGCCTCCGTGCGCGTAACGGCCAGACCCCTGGCGAGGACGGCGACGTCGTCATCCCGGTCCGCTTCCGGGGCAAGGTCGGACCCGATGGCCGACGCCTTGGCGCTGTCGTTCTGGTCCATCCTCGTCCCTCCTGGCGGGTGTCGGTCCGCGCCGACACGGTTCCGGGAAACGCTAGAGGGTGTGGGCGGTCCGGAACATGACGTGGATCAAGGACCTGTGCCCTTCAGGCGAGAGGCTCGCGCGATCAGGCCAGGCTCGAAAACGCGGGCGCGGCCAGGGTCATCCAGATCGTGGTCAGCAGGCTCACGGAAGCAAACATCAGAATCAGAGCGTTTTTCATTGTCGTCCCTTCTCGTCGGCGGAGGTGGGTATGGCGACAACGGGCTGCAATGGGCGACTTAAGTTTTGGACAGGTACGTTAAAAGCGCGTCATGAATGCTCGCGGCGACGCGGCAGGGACTCCCACTCGCGCCGCAGCATCGAGAACAGGTGGGACGAATAGTAGACACCGTCCCAATGCTTGTAGACCTCCCGCACCGTTCCTTCATGTACGAAGCCCTCGCGGCGGTAGACCCGCTCGGCGCGCGGGTTGGCGCTGGAGACGTCCAGCTCGAACCGGTTGGCGGAGGTGTTCAGAAACACCCAGTCGACAAGCGCCGGCATCAACCGGCGGCTCAGGCCCGTGTCGGTGGCTGACGATCCAAGGCGCTTGAGCAGCACCACGTCGGCGGGGTCGGTCAGCTTCGCCAGGATGGCGAAGGCGACCAGCCGCCCGTCCTCGCGCCAGGCGAGATAGCGGTAGTCGTCGGAGGCCATGTTGGCGGCGTGCGCCTCGGCGCTGAAGTTGCCGATGAACAGGGCGTAGTCCGGATTGGTCTCGATCGCCCGGATCGCGGGAATATCCTGCGGCGTAGCGGGTTCGAGCGACACCCTACAGCCTCCTGCCGACCTTCTTGATGACGCCCGAGAAGGACATCATCGGGGTGTCGCCGGTGAAGATCAGGCCGCGCACGAAGACCATCGACTTGCCGGCCTTGAGGACTTCACCCGTACATTCGACCAGGTCGCCCTCGTGGGCCGGGCCGATGTACTCGCCGCCCAAACTCAGCGTCACCGCGTGCGTGCCCTGCAGCTCCCGCGTGGCGATGGAGAACAGCGCGAAGTCGGCGAAGGTCATCATGCAGCCGCCGTGCATGAAGCCGCCGCCGTTCATGTGCTTCTTCTCGGCCCGGAAGGCGCAGCGGATCGAGCCGTCCGGCTCCTCGCGATAATAGTAGGGTCCGGACTGCGTTTCGAAAGGATCACCCTGCCAGAACCGCCAGCCGGACCATTCGCCCTCGGTCATCGTGGTGGGCCCGTGGGGCGCCTCGTTGCCGCCGTCCATGTCAGGTCTCCTCAAGCTGAGGGGCTGATATGCGGAACAGGGGGATGGGAGCAACACCCTCCATCTTCGATCCGGCGGTCCTGGTCCGAAGCGGTCAATGGGGCCATCGAGATGAACCCCATGGCCCCATGTCCATTCCGGTCCGCTCTATTCGCTCTGCGGATAGCGCAATATCGCAGCGAGCAGGGCCTCTTCCGGAAGGTCCGCCCGGCGCACACTCAGGACTCGCCCACCCGTCAGGATCGCGCGTCCCGCGATCTCGTCGATTACGTCATAGCTCCCGGCGCTGGCCGTCGAGGCGAGAGAGACCTTGCCGTCGACATCGTCCATGGACCCGGGCAGCACCTGATCGATGTCAATCAACAGCAGTTCGATCGCGCCCTGCGTTGCGGCGCGCGCCGCCACGTTGATGTCTGTTGTGGCTCGTCGCTGCCCCGACCGTGTCTGGAACAGCGCCTTCGCCGCGTCGATCTGACGGGCATACAGCCCGTCCAGGACAGGACGCGCTGCTTCGGCCAGCTCGCCGTCGCTCATGTGATCGGGGCTCGCCGAAATCCCTTCTTCGACCAACGCCGGATAAGTGTTGATCGCCCGGAAGATCGGCCCGAGGGGTTCGGAAGCGGCCAGGATCAGTGGTGTCTCCCGTCCTGACATAACGGCGCGCAAGGCCGCGTCGACCTGCCGTGCGTACTGACGCAGCAACAGGGTCTGGCCCTGGGCGTTGGCGATGCGCGTACCTTGAGTCAGGTTGTTGACCGACGCTCGACCGACGGCGTCGGCCGCGCTTCTGGGCAAGTCGGGAACTCTTACGGGCGACGGCGCCAGATCGGCGAACACCTCGACCAGGCGCGTGGCGTTCTCCGACAGGGCCAGAACGAACGCGGTTTGCGGAAAGGCGACGGCGCGCAGGAGCGGCTTGAGATGAAAGCGATCAGAGACCTCAACCCTATCGGTGACGGCGGTCGCCAGCCGGAATGTGCGGACGGTGTCGGGCGTGGCGAGGACGGCCAGGCTGTTGGCCTGCAATCGCCAGAACGCATCATCGTCTTCGAGCCCGGCGAGCTCGGCCGCCAGAAGGGCGCTGCGCCGCTTGTCCAGACCGGCTTCCTCAAGCTGCTTCAACGCGGCGCCGACAAGGTTGCCGAAAGCGATCCGGCTTGCCTTCACGTGCTGGGTTTGCGCGGTGGTGGAAAGATAGATCGACACACAGGCGTCGGCGCGCAGGCTGATCAGGGATCGAATTTCGGGGGGCGTGGGAATATCGACGTAAAGCATATCGAGGCGTCTCCTTCTCTGTTTCGGGTTGCGTGACGCCCGTCCCTCGGGCGGCTCGGCCCGCTGTCAGGATCAAGCCTCAGTCCCGAGGCATCGGAATTAGGCTGGGAAATGGGGAGAGAATAAGGGGACAGGGAATTTGCACGGCGCAATCCCGCCTCGCGCTTGGCTCTTGTACCCTGCACTGTTCGTCCGCGGATGTCTGCAGGCCTCGCCCGTAGACCGGGCGTGGCCGGCGCGGGTTCAGCCCTCGCCCCCGACACGCACCGCGTGTTCGGGCGCCCGCACTCGCCTCGGCGAACGGAGTTCACCTCTGGTTAGCGATGTCCGGTGACTCTGCGGCAAGGCAGAGGAGATCGTCCGTTGGGCGCACACGACCACCCGTCCATGGCTCTCGAAGCCAATATGGCGACCACGCTCGACGTCATGGCGTGGGAGATCGAGCTGGCGGGCGCCCGCTGCATCTTCCTGGACAAGGTGATCGGCGAGACCATGAAGAGCCTGCCTGTCGAGCAGCAGGGCATGATGATCGAGGGCCTGCATGCCATTGATCTGCTCAGCCAGCACCTGACCAACCTGTCGGCCTTCGCGCGCACCCTGAGCGGCGATTCTCCGGAAACGGCGGTCGCGCCGGTCGGCCGGGCCATCGGCGACATCACCCTGGGCGCCCTGGCTGACCGGATGGCCACGGCCTTCGGGGCCGAGGAAGTCGCCGCCGAGGTCGACGCCGGCGATGTAGACCTGTTCTAGGCGTCCAGGATCAGGCGGGGGCGTCAGGCATGAATTTCGATACGCGCGGGCAGAAGGTGCTGATCTTCGAGAACGATCGCGCCGTGCTGGAAATGCTGCAGATTCGCTTCGACGTGGCCGGCTACCACATCATGTGCGCCCGCAACGGCCTGGCGGCGATCGAGATGCTGGGCGTGATGCGCCCCGACGCGGTGGTCATGGAGATGGCCCTGCCCGAGGCCGACGGATTCAGGATCCTCGAAGTGATCCGCGAGCGCTACGGCAAGCCGCCGTTTCCGATCCTGATCATGGGGCGCGCGCTCAGCGCCGAGGACATCCGGCGGGCCGTGGCGCTGGGCGCGCGGGATTGCCTCGCCAAGCCGTTCAGCGGCGCCGACGCCCTGGCGCGAGTCTCGCGCCTTCTGCAGCGGCGGACAGAGGGCGGCGCCTCGACAGCCGCCGCCGCCGCGGCGCCGGCTCACATGCAGAGCGTGGCGATCTAGCGGTTCAGCCGCAAACCGCGACGCGGGGCCGAGTCTGGGCTATCAGGCGCGTCTGCCCGTGGAGTTCGACCCGTGACCACCTCGCCCATCGAAGACGCCATCATGGACCTGCTCGGCAAGGCGCCGTCCGGCAAGAGCATCGATCCGTCCGAGGTGGCCAAGCTGCTGCAGCCCGAGCGCTGGCAGCGCATCCTGCCGCAGGTGCGGTCCACGGCTGTCGGCCTGGCCCGGCAAGGCAAGCTGGTCATCACCCGCCACGGCAAGCCGGCCGACCCTGACAGTTTCAAGGGCGTCTACCGCCTGAAACTGCCCTGAGCCTCGCGGCCTTTTCTTCGCCCTCGCGCCGCGCAAATCTGTCGTCATGAACCGTCGCGCCTTCCTGCTGTCGGCGACAGCCCCCGTCGTCCTGGCCGCCTGCGCCCCGACCGTCCAGACGGCCGGTGTGCCCGGCATGGACTTCATCGGGCCAAGGTTCGACGAGGAGGTCTTCGTCAGCTTCGACGGGACCCGGCTGGGCCTGACGTGCTGGGCGCCGGACGGTCCGCCGCGGGCCGTGGTCGTGGCGCTGCACGGCATGAACGACTACGCCAACGCCTTTCACTTCGCCGCACCGGTCTGGGCGGAGGCCGGGATCATCACCTACGCCTTTGACCAGCGCGGCTTCGGGCGCTCACCCGGGCGTGGCGTCTGGGGCGGCGAGGCGCTGATGACCGAGGACCTGCGGACCTGCGTGGATGTCGTCCGGCGCCGGCATCCCGACCTGCCGATCACGGTGGTCGGGGAGAGCATGGGCGGGGCGGTGGCGATCAGCGCCTTCGCCTCGCAGCGGCCGCCGCTGGCCCATCGCCTGGCCCTGCTGGCGCCGGCGGTCTGGGGCTGGTCCAGCCAGCCGCTGCCCTACAAGACCGCCCTTTGGTTCACCGCCCATCTGGCCGGTGAGACCGTCATCCGCCCGCCGCGCTGGGTGACCGACCGGGTGCATCCCAGCGACAACCTCGAAGAGTTGATCGCCATGGGTCGCGACCGGCTGATGATCTGGGGCGCCCGAAACGACACCCTGTTCGGCCTCGTCGATCTGATGGAGAGCGCCTGGGCGGGGGTGGGGCGCCTGCAGGTCCCGACCGGCTACTTCTACGGCGCCAACGATGAGATCATACCAAAGGAGCCCAGTTTCCAGGCGGCGCGTCGCCTGAAGCCGTCCGACCGTTCGGCCTGGTACGCCGAGGGCTGGCATCTGCTCATCCGCGACCGGCAGCGCGAGCGGGTGATCGCCGACCTCCAGAGTTACATCCTCGACCCCGAGACGCCGTTCCCGTCGGGGGCGCCGACCATTCCGGGCGCGCCGACACGCCGTAACGCCCCGGCCGTTTCAGGGTTGTGACGCGGGCCTCCGGAGCGTAAACGGCGCGCGCACGTTCTATCCCCTAAACGGCAAAGATTCCGGCATGACGCTGTTCGATTCTCCCGACTTCGCGAACCACGAAGGCGTTCACGCCTGTTTCGATGAAAAGTCCGGCCTGCGAACCATCATAGCCGTCCACTCCACCGCGCGAGGCCCGGCGGCCGGCGGCTGCCGCCTGTGGCCCTACGCCAGCGCCGACGAGGCCCTGACCGACGCCCTCCGGCTGTCGCAGGGGATGTCGTACAAGAACGCCATGGCCGACCTGCCGCTGGGGGGCGGCAAGGCGGTGATCATCGGCGACGCGCGCACCGACAAGACGCCGGCCCTGTTCGAGGCGTTCGGCCGCGCGGTCGACAGCCTGGGCGGCCGCTACTGGACGGCGGAGGACGTCGGGGTCTCGCCCGCCGATCTCGCCCACGCCAGCCGCACGACGAAGTATGTGGCCGGCCTCGAAGGGCATGCCGCCGCTTCCGGCGATCCCAGCCCGGTCACCGCCGAGGGCGTGTTCCGCGGCCTGCGGCTGTGCGTCGAGCGCGCCTATGACCGCGACCTGACGGGCGTGACGGTGGCCATCCAGGGCGTCGGCCATGTCGGCGCCTGGCTCGCCGACAAGCTGCATGCCGCCGGCGCCAGGCTGATCATCACCGACGTCAACGAGGCGGCCCTGGCCCAGGTCGCCGCTCGCACCGGCGCGCAGATCGTCGGGCCGGACGCCATCTTCGATGTCGAGGCGCAGGTGTTCGCCCCCTGCGCCCTCGGCGGGGCGATCAACGTCCACACCCTTGGCCGGCTGAAGGGCCGCGTCATCGCCGGCGCCGCCAACAACCAGCTGGCCACGCCCGAAATCGGCGCGCTGCTGTTCGAGCAGGGCCGCCTCTACGCGCCCGACTATGTGATCAACGGCGGCGGAATCATCAATGTCGCGGCCGAGATCCTCGGCATCGAGTCCGGGACCGCCTTCGACGGCGGCTGGGTGGCGCGCAAGCTCGACCGCCTCACCGGGACGCTGGGCGAGGTGCTCGATCGCTCGCTGGCCGAGAAGCGCCCGACCCATGAGGTCGCAGACGAGATGGCCAAGGCGCGAATCGCTGAAGCGGCGGCGTTGAAGGCGGCCGCCTAACGCCCGGGAGGCGCTTCGGTCACGGCTTTCGGGATGCCTTTCTCGAACTTCGGCGCCTTGATCGGCTTGCCGCTGACCGTGAAGGTCACGCCGACGACGGTGTCCTCCTGCTTGTAGCCATAGGCGCCGATCTCGCGGCGGGCGGCGCTGACCGCGACCTGCCGATCACCCTGACGCCAGCCTATGCCCAGCTGGGCCTTGCCGAACTCGGCCAGGCGTTCGACCGACCAGCCTGTCCGGCGCCAGCTGCCGCGGACCGGATCGCGGATAATATTCAGCCCGAAGGCCTCGCCAGAACCGGCGGCGAACACGAACCAGCGCCCCTTGGCGCGATCGGCGGGCTCGGGCGCGATGCTGAGCAGAAGTTGTTTGGCGTCGAATGGCTGCGACGGGCGGGCGGGGCGGGGCGCGAAGGCCGATCCGGCGCTTCCCTCGATGGCCAGTCCCGAACCGGTGTCGGTGGCGTCCCTGTCGGTGGAGACCGACACGCGAAGGGTCGGGCCGCCCGCCAGGACCTTCGGGCTGACCGACGCCAGGGCGACGCGGGAGCGAATGACGGGCGACCCGGCGGCGAGGCCGCGCGCCTGCGCTTCAACCGAAGGCGGCGGGGTCAGGGCCGCCAGCTGGACAGTCGAACGCGACAACGGCGGCTGGACCACCGTCGGCGCCTGCGGGGCATCGGACGCGGGGCCGCCGAGCAAGGCGAGGACCGGCGCCGGCGCCTCGTCCCACCGGCCGGTGCGAATGGGCGCGTCGGCGTCGTCGGGAACCCGGCCGCCGCCGCTGAACGTCTGGCCGAAATCGGCCGCAGCCAGCATGGAATCGGAGGTGAGTCCGTCCGTCGCCGCGCCGATGGAGGACGCCGCGCTTACCGCCATCGTCACCAGGACGACGACACTCGTCAGACTTGCCGCCGCGATCGCTCGCATGGCGCACCCGGAAAAAACCTACTCCCCGAGAACATTGGTTAACGAGATGGATGGGGGAAGCAACCCCGCTCGCGAGGCGGGAGAGCAGTTTCTTTCACTTCGCGGGTCCTGCGTGACCTAGTGGCCCGGCCGCGGCGCCGGCTTGCGGTCCGGGGAGGTCCGCTCCATGCAGCGCTTGTCCGGCTTCTGGCCATGCTGGGGCAGGGCGTCGGTCTTCGGGAGCGGGGCGGTCTTCAAGGTGCTTTGCTGGGGAAATCCACTGGTCATCGGCTTGCTTCCACCTCCCTGTTGAACCGGTGAGCGACGGTCATGCGGCGGCCGGCAGGACCAGCTGGCCCACGTCGACATGCACGTCGAGGCGTGTGGCGCCGGGATCGCCCAGAATGAAGCCGCTGACCGGCGCCGCCTCCTGCGGACGGCGGCTGGCGGCGATGCGGATGAGGTCGACGGATTCGGCCACGCCGTTGGTGGGATCGAACTCCATCCAGCCGAGGCCGGGGAGGAACACCTCGCACCAGGCGTGGGTCGCGCCGGCGCCGCGCATGGCGCCGCTGTTGACGTAGCCGGAGACAAACAGTGTCGCGTAGCCCAGCCAGCGCAGGCTCTCGACCATCAGCCAGGCGAAGTCGCGACAGGTGCCGCTGCCAAGCCGAAGGGTCTCGGCGGGCGCCTGGACCCCCTCCTCGTGGCGGGCGTGGTAGGTGAACTGGTCGTGGAGGGTGCGGTTCAGGCGCAGCAGGAAGTCCAGAGCCGGCTCGCCGTGCGAGCGCAGATGGCCGGCCACCCAGCGGAAGACGCTGCCGTCCTGGTCCTCGAGCACCGGCGTGATGAATGGCGACAGCACCACCCGGTCCTCGACCGGATAGGCGATCGGCATCGCCGTGTGCGGGTCGTCGGCCTTCAGATAGGCCAGCGGCGCGGGGTAGCGGTCGATCACCAGGCGGTTGGTGATGTGGAGATGGTCGGCCCGTCCTTCGGGGGTAAACAAGCAGACGCAGTTGCCGAGCGGATCAAACACCCAGCGCATCTCGCCCGGCGAGGAAATGCTGAGCGAGGCCTCCACGACCCGGATGGCGTGGCTGTCGCGGGGGCGGAGCAACAGTCGGTGCGCCCCGAACCCGACCGGGTGCTCGTAGCTGTAGCGGGTCTCATGATGGATGGTCAGACGGGTCACGCTGCTGGAACCCGGGCGCCGCCCGTCGGTTCCATCACGAACCGGAGAAGAGCCTAGAGGGGATGAACGTAGACTTCGTTCCAGCCGATGCGGTCGCCCTCAAACTCCACCAGATCGAAGCCGCGCATGCGCGTGGGGCCATCCGGCGTCGTGATCGTGCAGTACCAGCGGCCGCAGAAGCCGCCGTCGATCGCCCAGACCGTCTCCGGCTCGTAGGTCATCGGCGGGGTGGCGGCGAACAGGCCGGTCAGATAGGCGCGCAGGGCGTCATGGCCGACGATGCCGGCCGCTGTCTGCGGGTCCTTGTAGGTGCAGCCGGGTGCGTAGAAACCGACCAGGGCCTCGACATCCTTGGCCGTCCAGGCGGCCAGCCAGCGGGCGTTGAAATCCTCGATGTTCATCATGCGCCCTCCAGCACCCGGGCCCGATGCTCGGGCGTGAAGATCTCGGCGGGCAGGGTCTCGGGACCGGCCATGACCGCGAAGCCGTGCGCGCCCAGGCTCGGGTCGGCGTTGCTGCGCTCGAAGTAGCTGCGGCGACGGGCTTTCGCCTCCGGGCCAAACTCGGCGTCGATCACCGAGGTCAGGCTGGCGGCGAAGCGCAGGCGGCGCATGCGCTCGGCCCGCTCCTGAGCATAGTCGCCGAAGGCCGCCGGGCTCCAGTCGTCGCCCAGCAGCACGTCGCGCACCGTGCGCACATCGCGGTAGGTGATCGACAGGCCGAGGCCACAGATCGGGTCGTTCCAGCCCGCAGCGTCCCCGACCAGCACAACGCCCGGCGCGGCCTGGGTGTCGGTCCAGCTGTCGTTGTTGAAGTAGCTCAGCACCGGGCCGGCCGGCGTCCCGTCGGCGATGGCCTCCCCGGCCGGGCAGCACTTCAGGCGGAAAGCGTCGAGGAACCTGCGCTGACCCTCCGGCCCGCCGAAGCGGCCCTTCTGGTCCAACGGGTAGCTGCCGTAGAGCCGGACCTTGTCGCCGCCTTGCGGGAAGGCGAGGAAGGCGAAGTCGTCTTCCGTGCCGATGGCCTGCAGGTCCTGGTCCCAGCCGCCGGCCCCCTCGACCAGCATGCCGGCGAACCAGTGGTGCGGCCGGTCCTGATGCAGGGTGATGCCGGCTGTCTCGCGCACCTTGCTGGAGCGGCCGTCGGCGCCGACGATCAGCCGGCAGCGGACGGTGTGCTCGACATCGCCGTGGAGGAAGGTCACCGACGGCTCTACGCCGGGGCTGACCGCCGTGACCAGCGCGCCGCGCAGGGTGGTCGCGCCCGCCGCCGTCGCCGCGTCGAACAGGGTCTGGGAATGGTGCGGATTGCCGATGGCCAGCGGGCCGGGGACGTCGGCGGCGAACATGCCCAGCGGCAGGGCCCGGGCCTCCGCCTCCTCCGGCGTGCGGGTCTCGTCATAGGTGACGTGGCGGCCGATATGGTGGCCGCCGGCCGCTTTCAGCGTGTCGAACAGGCCCAGCCGCCGGGTCTCGACTACGCCCCAGGGCGCGATCCATTCGCCGCGGACCCGGTCCTCGAAGACCTCGGTCTGCTCGAGCAGCAGCACATCGCGCCCGGCCCGGGCCAGCACCGCCGCCAGCGCCGAGCCGCCAATGCCGCCGCCGACGATCACCACCTCATGGAAATCCGCCACGGGCCGCTCCTCCTGTTGTTCGGCGGACGGTAAGCCGCTGGATTTCCTTGGCAACCGTGACCCGACGTCAGGCTTCCGCAGCGAAACAGGCCGACAGATGGCGATGGAAGTTCCACAGACCGGCTTCCAGGTGGCTGAGCGGGCCTGGCCGGTAGAGTCGACTGCCCGCGCCGGCCTGCACGCCCTCGCAGACCGGAATGTCTTCCGCATGCACCGCCCGGACCTGCTGCTCGAACTCCGCGACGACCTCGGGGATCGCCGCCAGTTCCGGTGGGACCAGGAGGTGGATCCTGAGGGTGAACCGGTCGGCCTGGATCGCGTCGAGTTCGTACCAGACCCCGAACGGCGCCTCACCCTCGGTGAAGAACATCAGGGTCGCCGGAAACACGCCGCCGACCACGAAACTCCCGAAGTCGGGCGAGGCGGGCGGATTCTCCAGGATCGTGAACAGGGCGTCGTCGCTGCTGGCGGAGGTCAGAAGGCCCGGGTTGGAGATCTGCAGGCTCCCGGCATGGGCGGCGATGTGGTGATAGGACTCGAGGAAGTTCTCGACCATCACCTTCCAGTTCCACGGCGAGTCGTAGGTCAGGGTGGCGGCCGTCACGAGGCGGGCGGGGTCGATCGCGGCGAGACGGTCGGCGAGGACGGTCAGGCGCGGGCCGAGAGGCTCCGCTTCGCCGTCAAGGTTGGCGAAGATCCAGCCGCCCCATGTTTCATGATGGATCACGGGCAGGCCGCACCGCGCCGCGTCGAAGCCTTCGGACCGCTCCATCGCCGGCGCCGAAAGCAGACGCCCGTCCAGTCCATAGCGCCAGAGGTGGTAGGGGCAGTTCAGGCTACCGGCGTTGCCGGAGCCCTCCACGACGGGCAGTCCGCGGTGACGACAGGCGCGCGACAGGACGTGCAGGTCGCCGGCCGCGTCCCGGGTCACAACGACGGGCGTGCCGGCCAGCGTGGCCGACCGGAAGTCGCCGGCAGTGGAAAGCTCGCTTTCGCGCGCGACGGGCAGCCATCCCGTCGCGAACACCCGGTCCCGCTCCGCTTCGAACACGGCCGGGTCGGTGAAGGCGGCTCCCGGGAGCGCGGTCGCGCCTTCGGGACGATCCGCCACCAGGGCGTAAGGGTTGTGGACCATGAAAAAGCGCCTCCCCGGCCAGATCGTAGCGAGCCTTAGGGCGGCTGCAATCCTGCCCCGGCGTCAGCCCAGCAACATCCCCATGCCGGCCTGGACAGCCGGCCTTGCCGCCAGACGTTCGACCCAGGCGGCGACGGCGGGACGGGCGGCGATCTCGGTGTCGAGGCCCGCCCGTCCGGCGACGACGACCAGCGGCGCGTAGCAGATGTCGGCCAGCGAATAGTCGTCGACCAGCCAGTCGGCGCCGGCCAGTCGGCGCTCCAGCACCTCGAGGTGAGTCGTGAGTTCGGCGCGGCCCTGGGCGGCGACCTCAGGACCGGCGGGAATGCCCAGAGAATGGGGCGCGACCCAGCGCTTCCAGGAGAAGGGCCAGATGTCGTTGCTCCAGCCCATCAGTTGCCGAACCACGGCGCGCGCCGCCGGGGTGGTGGGCATGAGGGGCGGGTCGGGATGCAGGTCTTCCAGGTACTCCATGATCGCGGTCGACTCGGCGATGACCGTCCCGCCGTCCTCAAGCACCGGGACCTGGCCAAAGGGGTTGAGGGCCAGAAACGCCGGTTGCCGGCCGGCGCCGCCGGGCAGATCGATGATCTCCTCCTCGCAGATCAGCCCCTTCTCGGCCAGCGCGATGCGCACGCGCCAGGGCATCAGGGAGACGGGGTGCCAGTAGAGTTTCATGGGGCCTGTCTCCGCCGTCCCGGCCGGTAGTCCTCAACGATCTTTCCCGCGAGTTGCGCCTCGGTGAACAGCACCGGCCGGGTCTTCATGGCGGCGAACAGCGGCGCCTGATCGGCATAGTGCTTCGAGGCCGGCCGTTCGGCGCCGGCGCCGAACTGGTGGATGCTCTCGCTGGAGAGATTGCCCGCGCGGTCCCAGGTCACGAACATGACGTAGGTGTCGCCGGCAACGCCGGTCAGACGGCCGTCCTTCTCCGGCTTGCCGTAGACCGCCCGCAGAACGTCCGGTCCGCCGTCGATGGGCAGATCGACGGCGCCGCGACGGATGCGGTTGACCTCGCCCCAGGTCGGATCGAGGCGGCCAAACCCGGTCTTCAGGGTCTTGATGGCGGCGGCCAGCGCTTCGCCAGTCGAGACCTTGGGGCCATTGCCGTTCCGGCCGTTGATCACCGCCACCGCCGTCATCACGCCCAGGGCGGCCGCGCGATTGCTGCGGTCGGTGCGCAGGTCCCAGCCGGCGAGCAGGGCCCTGGCGGCCGCAAGCTCGGCGTCGCTTCCGGCGTCCAGCTTCGCGATGTCCGCCATGACGCCCGCCAGCTCCGACCTGCGGCTGTAGGCCAGGTCGTACTTGTAGGCCCGAAACGCCTCGGCCGAGATGGCCGGATCGGCGGCGTAGGTCTCGGTCAGGCGCCAGGCGCGGTTGGTCATGTCGGTCTGGACGCCCATGTCGGCCGGGTAGGCCCCGGGGTCCATGCCGTCGCCCAGCGACGTGGACTGGTAGGGCGTGTTGTTGGCGTTGAAGACCAGGCCGGAGGCCGGGTTCCAGAGCTGCGGGACCTGGTCGAAGGATCTGTAGCCCCGCCAGACCAGGTCGGACCGGTCGCCCGGCAGGACGCCGGACCAGTCCACGCCCTCGCGGCGGTTGGGAAACAAGCCATTGTAGACGTAGCCGATGTTCCCGGCCCTGTCGGCGTAGATGTAGTTTATGCTCGGCAGCGCCTGCAGCGCCATCGCCGCCTGCCATTCCGCGAGGTTGGTCGCCCGGTTCAGCCGCCAGTACTGCAGCGGCTGGCGCGCCTCGCCCATCCCGGCATACCGGAGCGCGTAGAGGCCGGACTTCGTCTCCAGCACCGGCCCGTGGACGCTGCGCAACACCGGCCGCGTCATCGTCCAGTGGAAGGGGCCCCACAGCTTGACGCGCAGCCTGGCCTCGCCGCGCTCGAAGGCCTTCCACCGGCCGTCGAGGCGGTACTGGTTTTCGTTCGCCGGGTTGATGACCAGCCGGTACACATCGATCAGGTCGGGATTGTTGACGGTGTTGGCCCAGCCCAGGTGGGCGTTGTGGCCGTGCAGCATGAAGGGCGCGCCGGGGAAGAAGCCGCCGGCGACGTGCCAGCCCTCGCCGCTCTGGACCACCGCCTCGTACCAGGCGACCGGGCCGGTATAGGGCTGGTGCGAGTTGACCAGCAGCCGCGTCGCGCCGTCGGCGGAGCGGGCAGGGGCCACGGCGACGCCGTTGCTGCCCTTGGGCAGCGGGTCGGGCTCGCGGTCGTTCAGCTTCCGCAGTTCGCCGTCCAGGCCGTAGAAGAACGGCGTCTTGAACACGAAGCCCGCCGCGATGTCCTTGCCGGTCAGCGGCAGCAGACCGGGCGCGACCTCGCCCGGATGGGTGGCGGCGTAGTAGTTCACGCCGTCGGCGTAGGCCTCAAGCACGGCGCGGACGTCGGCCGGCAGCGCAGGGTAGCCGCCGTCGACGGTCTTCCACACCTCCAGCAGGCTGACGATGTAGTCGCCGGGCGCGGCGCCCAGGCCTTCCTCGGCCGCCAAGGCGCCGCGCGTGGCCAGGGCGACCTGCTGGATGGTCGGGAAGTCGTCCTCACTGTGGGCGTAGGCCAGCCCGAAGGCGGCGTCGGCGTCGCGGCGGCCCAGGATGTGCGGCACGCCCCAGCGATCGCGGCGGATGCGGACGTCATACTTCGCGGCCTTCGCAATCAGAGGCGCCAGGTCCGGCTTCGCGGGCCGGTTGGGGACGTCCAGCAGCAGCACCGTCGTGGCCGCGATCACGACCAGCGCCAGCAGGGCGCCGACGCCCCTGATGAACCACTTCATGCTGTTTCCCCGCGCTGGTCTTTGCGGAGAGACCCTAACGGCCAACCTCCTGGTCGTCATGGCCCGACGTGTTCGGGCCACCCATGATCACGACGGTATGGAGCCAGTGCGACAGCCCCCGGCCCTCATGCCCACCGCACCAGGCATGGCTGGCCCGAACACGTCGGGCCATGACGGGACGTGGGACGCTCCGACCTTCCCCCTACGGCGCCTGCCTTCCCGCTAAGCCTTTGTAACGAAACGTCAGACGGCGGAGGCCCTTTCGACTTGCCGCGAGGCCGTGCGGCGGGCTAGGCAGACTCCCGCGCAAGGGGTCGATCCACAGAGCCACGTCAGATGGCCGGGGATCGGGACGCCCCGACATATGTAGGAGCGTCTGTGATGGGTGCTGAAGCTATCGAGGGCCTGGATCAGGCCCCCACGAAACACGCGCGTCTCGTCGCGTGGGTCAAGGATATCGCCACCCTCACCAAGCCCGATCGGGTCTATTGGTGTGACGGCTCCGACGCCGAGTGGGAGGCCCTGACCACCCAGCTGTGCGAGTCCGGCACCCTGACGCGGCTGAACCCGGAAAAGCGCCCCAACAGCTTCTATGCCGCCTCCGACCCGCGCGACGTCGCCCGCGTCGAGAGCCGCACCTTCATCTGCTCGCAGGACGAGGCCGACGCCGGCCCGACCAACAACTGGTCCGACCCTGTCGAAATGCGCGAGCGGCTGGGCAAGCTGTTCGACGGCTGTATGCGCGGCCGCACGATGTATGTGGTGCCCTTCTGCATGGGCCCGCTCGGCTCGCCGATCAGCGCGCTGGGCGTGGAGATCACCGACAGCGCCTATGTCGCCATCTCGATGCGGGTGATGACCCGCATGGGCAAGGGCGCGCTCGACATGATGGGCGAGGACGGCTTCTTCGTCCCCGCCGTCCACACGCTCGGCGCCCCGCTGAGCCCCGGCCAGGCCGACGTGCCGTGGCCCTGCAACGACGACAAGTGGATCGTCCACTACCCCGAGACCCGCGAGATCTGGTCCTACGGCTCCGGCTACGGCGGCAACGCCCTGCTCGGCAAGAAGTGCTACGCCCTGCGCATCGCCAGCGTCATGGCCCGCGACGAGGGCTGGCTGGCCGAGCACATGCTGATCCTCAAGCTGACCTCGCCCAAGGGCCAGGTGCGGTTCGTGGCGGCGGCCTTCCCCAGCGCCTGCGGCAAGACCAACCTGGCCATGCTGCAGCCGACCATCGACGGCTGGAAGGCCGAGACGGTGGGCGACGACATCTGCTGGATGCGCTTCGGCGAAGACGGCCGCCTCTACGCCATCAACCCGGAAGCCGGGTTCTTCGGCGTCGCGCCGGGCACCGGCATCGGCACCAACAAGAACGCCATCGAGACGCTCGACGAGAATGTCGTCTTCACCAACGTCGCCCTGACGCCCGACGGCGACGTCTGGTGGGAAGGCCTGACCGACGAGAAGCCGGCGAAGCTGACCGACTGGCGCGGCCGTCCCTGGACGCCGGAGAGCCCCGACCCCGCCGCTCATCCCAACGCCCGCTTCGCGGTCAGCGCCGCCCAGTGCCCGGTGATCGCGTCGGAGTGGGACGATCCCAGGGGCGTGCCGATCAGCGCCATCCTGTTCGGCGGCCGCCGCGCCAGCGCCGTGCCGCTGGTCACCGAGGCTTTCGACTGGGCCCACGGGGTGTTCCTGGGCTCGACGGTCGCCTCCGAAGGCACAGCCGCGGCCGAGAACAAGGTCGGCGAGCTGCGCCGCGATCCGTTCGCGATGCTGCCGTTCTGCGGCTACAATATGGGCGACTACTTCGGCCACTGGCTGGACGTCGGCGCCAGGGCCGACGCTGACAAGCTGCCGCGCATCTTCATGGTCAACTGGTTCCGCAAGGACGAGAACGGCCGCTTCGTGTGGCCGGGCTACGGCGAGAACAGCCGCGTGCTGAAGTGGATCTTCGAGCGCCTGGAAGGCGAGGCCGGCGCGGTCGACACCGCCATCGGCCGCCTGCCGGCGACAGGTTCTCTGGACACCGTCGGCCTTGGCCTGAGCGACGCCCAGCTGAAGATGCTGACCACCGTCGACGCCGAGATCTGGACCGAGGAAGCCTCGCTGATCCCGGCCTTCTTCGAGAAGTTCGGCGACCGCCTGCCGGCCCGGCTGTGGGCCGAGCACGAGGCGCTGACGACGCGCCTGGCGGCGGGTGTGAAGAAGGAAGCCGTGGTCGCGGCCTGACACTCGAGATAGTCGACAAGGAAGAGGCGCCGACGGGAGACCGTGGCGCCTTTTCTTCTCTGCGTCCTTCGCGACGCTCGCTTGAAGCTCGCTCCTCAGGATGACGAATGTGGGTTGGCTTCCCCTGAACTCGTCATGGTGAGGAGCGGACCTTCAGGTCCGCGTCGCGAACCACGCAAAGCCTACTCGGCCGCCATCAGCGCAGGGTTCACGTCGCGGACCGGCAGCATGACCACCTCGCCGCCGGTCGGGGCCCGCATCCCGGCAAGCTCTTCCGGGGTGACCATGAAGCCGCGCTCGCGGGCCTTGCGGCCAAGGTCAATGCGCGAGGTCCAGGCGGCGATCGGAGCCGACAGGAGCATCGGGATGACGATCGGCCAGACCCACAGCAGCAGGTCGGGGCGCAGGATCAGCGCCAGCGTGCAGAACAGGCCGGCGAAGGTCTCGTTGCGGTAGCTGCGGACCGCGTCGGCGCGGCTCAGGGCCTCGCCGTCACGGACCTGGGCGGTCCAGCCGGCGTCGCGGCCGGTAAGGATCTCGTACACCGCGCGGGTGTTGCCGATCATGTAGATGGGGGCGGTGATCGCCGACAGGGCCATCTCCGAGACCAGGCCCTTGGCCAGCATGCGACGGCCGCCGAAGGCCTCACGCTCGGCCTTGTTGAAGAAGGCCAGGCTCCAGCCCATCAGCTTGGGTCCCAGCAGCATCAGCGTGGTCAGCAGCGTCGCCCACAGGAAGGGGCTGTAGTCGAGGCGGAACAGGTCCCAGAAGCCGTACCAGGTCGGGCGGTCGCCCACCTGGATGACCATGCCGACCACCAGCGAGGCCAGCCACAGCGGTGAGGCGATGTAGGCCATCAGGCCGACGCCCATCTGGAAGCGGCTCATCGGATGCAGGCCGCGGGCGCCGATGACGCCGAAGTGCTGCATGTTGCCCTGGCACCAGCGGCGCTCGCGCTTCATGAACTCGAGCAGGCTGGGCGGGGTCTCTTCATAGCTGCCGCCGAGCGCGGCCGTAACGTGCACGCCCCAGCCGCCGCGACGCAGCAGGCCGGCCTCAACGACGTCGTGGCTCATGACATGACCGCCGAACGGCTTGCGGCCCGGCAGGTGCGGCAGGCCGGCGCACTGGGCGAAGGCGCGGACGCGGACGATGGCGTTGTGACCCCAGTAGCTGGCCTCCGAGCCCGACCACCAGGCCAGGCCCGCCGAAGCCACCCGGCCGTAAAGGCGGACGCCGAATTGCTGGGCGCGGGCGAACAGGCTCTCGGCGTTAATCACCGTCGGCGTGGTCTGGATCAGGCCGATGTCCGGCTGGCGCTCCATGGCGTCGACCAGGTGCAGCAGGGTCTCGCCCGCCATCACGCTGTCGGCGTCCAGGATGATCATGCTTTCGTAGGCGCCGCCGAAGCGACGGACCCAGTCGGCGATATTGCCGGACTTGCGCTCGGTGTTCTGGCTGCGCCGGCGGTAGTAGGCGCGGCAGCGGCTGCGGTTGCGCAGCAGGTTGAACTCGGTCCACTCGGCGGCGGCGATGAGGTCGCTGGTGGTGTCGCTGAGCACGAAGATGTCGAACGAACGCGCGGCGCCCAGGCGCGCCAGGTCGGCGTCCATGCGGGCCAGTCGGCCCATCGTGGCGCGCGGGTCCTCGTTGTAGACCGGCATCAGCAGGGCGGTGCGGGTGCGGGGCAGGGGCGCCCGCTCGGCGAATGACAGCTCGTCGTTGCCGCCGCGCAGCAGCACCGCCAGGCCGATCGCCGCGTTGGCGAACCAGCAGGAGATGGCCGCGATCAGCGTCATGAACAGCGTCAGGCCGATGACCTCGAGCAGCATGAAGCCTTCGGCGGCGTACAGGCGGATCGGGGTCCAGCAGGCCAGCGCGGTCAGCACGAGCGTGCCGGTGGTCAGCACCGCGCGGCGCTTGGCGATGTCGGCGGGACCGCTGGTCGGCAGGGCCGGGGAAACGGCGGCGTCCGCGCCCAGTGACTGGATGGGCATGGCCAGGGGCGCGGGCGAGGGGAGATGCTCACGCGTCGGCGCCGACGGCTCGACATAGCTGTCGCTCTCGTACTGGACCGCCAGATTGCTCATGTCCATTCGGGCCGCCGTGACGCTGCTTGTGTGACCGGTCAAGACGCCTCCCTGACGTCTGGACTTACGGTTCACGGATTTGTGTTGTTGCATCGCACAAATGCAAGGGCTTGGCGTCAAAAAAGAGGCGCCAAACACCAGAATTTCGCCGGAAGCCCGGAAAAATCCCCCCGCCGGGTGCGGGTTGCGCGAAAAGCGAGCGCAATCACGTCCTATCACGGAAGCGAGAGGTGTCGATAGCGGACCGTGATCGAATCGATCAATCCTCGTCTGGATCGACCGTCGTGGCATGCAGGTCAGCCTCGCGGAGGGCGACCGAGATCAGGCGGCGTTCGAGGACAAAGGCCGTCACCCCGACCCAACCGACCAGCACAAAGGCGTAGATGCGCTCCCACAGTCCGACGTTGTCGGCGTTCACCACGCCCGGGAACAACGGAATGAAGTTGTAGTTTGTGATCGCGGTCAGGATCAGCATCGCGACGAACACCACGGCGAGGAAAATTCTGAGGCGCCGGAAACCGCCTGCCCCGGCCAATCCCCACAGGATGAAGACCGGGGCCAGCTGAATGCCCAGACCCAGGTTGATGATGGCGTGCATCGGATCTGGATAGAGCCAGACCGTCGACAGGATCAGTCCCGCCGCGCCGAGCGTGAAGGCCAGGAAGGTCGCCGTCGCGGCGATCCGGTTGCCGCCCAGCGCCGTCAGGGCCAGTCCAAAGCCGGCGCCCGCCAGCCCGGCCGCGACTCCGGACAGCAGCACGCCGGTGTTGAAGAGGCCCGGATACGGCGCCGCCGCGCTGCCGAGGACGCTGATGTACTGGGTCGCGTGGTCGAAGTCGGGGTAGGTCAGGGTCGCGGCGATGAAGCTGGCCGCCGCCAGCAACGGCGCGCCGATCCCGGCCCAGAGCAGCCACCGGCGACGACGATAGCGGGTCATGCGGCGCGCGCCGGGTCGGCCGGGGTCTCGGGCGCAGCGGGCGCAAAGGGCGGGCGCGGGTGTCGCTTCAGCCCCCACAGCGGCCGCATCGGCCCTGTCCGGCGGACGATCTCGTAGACGACCAGGCTGCCGCCGAGCGTGACGGTCAGCAGCAGCGCCGCCTCCGGCAGGGCCGCCAGGTTCCACGGCTTGACGACATAGACGGCGATGACCAGCAGCGTCTGGTGGACCAGGTAGCAGGGGAAGACCGCGTCGGTCAGATAGCGCAACGCCGGGCCATCGGCCTTCCGCAGCCAGACGCTGCCGTAGCCGAGGATGGCGGCGATCGTCAGCCACTGGTTGGCGGCGTAGACGAGGCTCTTGGGAATGGCGAAGAAGAACCGCCCGTCGGGATGGGCGGTCAGGGCCATCAGCGCGACCAGCATGACCAGGGCCCCGGCCAGCGCCGGTTTGCGCCAGCGCTCGAGGTCGGCCCAGACCTGCTCGCGCAGGGCCATGGCGAACCCGAACAGGAACACCGCCAGCGAGACGGCGTGGTTGTACCAGTCGACCGGCAGCTGGTTGGTGATGCCGAAGATCGGGAACAGGGTCATCCGCAGGACCGCCAGATAGGTGAACGGCACGACCAGCACCCGCCAGCCGGCCAGATGCCGCTCCAGCAGGGTCTCCAGCCGCGCCAGCCAGGCCGGCCGGGTCAGCAACGCGATGGCGGCGAAAGTATAGACGCCGATGTAGAGTACGAACCAAAGGTGGTTCAGGGGGATGCGCAGGAGCTGAGAGGGGCTGAAGGTGTGCAGCCACCAGCCGACCAGGCCGCCGGTCCACCAGCCCTTGTCCAGCGCCTCCAGCCAGGACTGCGGCGGCACCAGGAACAGCACCCCGAACAGGAAGGGCGGGACCAGCCGCGTCAGCCGCTGCCTCGCTGTCTCGCCAGCGGTCAGCCGCCGGCTCATGAAGCGCAGCGCCGCGCCCGACACCAGGAACAGCAACGTGAGCCGCCACGGCCCTGTCGCCAGGATGGCCTCGGCCAGCCAGCCGAAGGTGTGGCGGCTGTGCATGTGCCAGTCCCACGGCGCATAGACGAGCGCGACATGGAACAGGATCAGCAGCCCGAATGCCGCGACCCGGATCCAGTCCAGGTCGGCGCGGCGGGCGAATGTCGCCGGCCGGGGTGTCGGCGCGGCCTCTGTCTGGGAATCCTGCAACACAGCGGGCGTCTGCAACCTCAAATCCGGTCCGGTCGTCACCCGCTGCGTCCTGCCAGAGAATACCGCCCTCGGCGAGTCCGGCGACAGCATGGCTGGCCAAGGCGCGGGCAGGACTGTGGCGATGCAGCAACTGTTTTGTGCAACCGCGAAGATAACCTGTTCAGCTCCCGGAATCCGGATTAAGGCCCGGCCCGACGCAGCCAGTCTGCGTCTCGGCCGGTTCGGACTGTCGGAGGCGAGAACCGGTCTCCTGTGAAGTGCGGGCTGCGGGGCCCGCGGAACCCCGGCCTGCAAGGGCCGGGGTTTTCACGTTTCAGGGGCGCTCAAACTCCTCGTCATCCTCGGGCTCGTTGTTCAGACCGGGGACATGGCTGACGCCTGTTCGGGGACATGACTGACAGGTTTGGGATGGGTCAAGTCGATGGTCCCGATCTGGTGGCTGGCGAAGGAGGGTTCCGTTCCGCTGCGTCCGTCGCGCAAGATGCACGGATGATCACCCTGTGGCACTGCGCTGACGCCCGCTCCTTCCGCCCCCTCTGGGCGCTGGAGGAACTCGGCCTTCCCTATGAGCTGAAGATGCTGCCGTTTCCGCCGAGGTTCCTTGCGCGGGAGTATCTGGCCGAGAACCCGCTCGGCACCATCCCGCTGCTCGTCGACGGCGAGACGCGGATGACCGAGTCGGCGGCCATCGTGCAGTACCTGTCCGAGGCGCACGGCGGCGGCGCGCTGTCGGTGAAGCCGGGCGAGGCGGGCTACGGCGCCTTCCTCAACGGCCTGCATTTCGGCGAGGCGACCCTGACCTTCCCGCAGACCCTGGTGCTGCGCTACCGCCGGCTGGAGCCGAAGGAGCGCCGCCAGCCGCAGGTGGCCGACGACTACGCCAAGTGGTTCCTGGCCCGCCTGAGGGGGTTGGAGGCGATCCTGCAGACCTCGGATTTCTACGCCGCCGGCCGGTTCACCGGCGCCGACATCTCGGTGGCCTACGCGCTGCTGCTGGCGCAGTCGCTGGGCCTGGACGGCGACTTCCCGCCGGGCGTGGCGGCCTACTGGGCGCGCATGCAGGCGCGGGACGGCTTCCAGCGGGCGAAGGCGGCGCAGGAGCGGGCGAGCGTGGAGCAGGGACTGACGCCGCTGGATGTGAGCAAGCTTTAGCTCCCCTTCTCGTCATCGTCGGACTTGTTCCGACGACCCATGAACACCGCCTATCCAGGTGTTGCTCCGTCCCTCGCCGAGCCCCTTCCGGCGCCTCAGTGCGCATGGGTCCCCCGGACTCGGCCTGCGGCCGATCCGAGGGCAGGCTGCGGAACAGGTCCGACGATGACGGTGGAGATTGGCTGACGCCACGGCGCCGTTGACGCGCCCGTCAGCGGCGGCGCTCAATCGTCGAAACACCCGAGGAAACGCCATGCTCGACCTGCTCGAACACCCGCTGTCGCCCTATGCCCAGAAGGTGAAGATCGCCCTTGTCGAGAAGGGGATCGACTTCACCGTCAGCACGCCGAACGCCATGGGATCGGGCAACACGCCGGAGGCCTTCCGCGCCGCCAATCCGCGCGGCGAGGTGCCGGTGCTGTTCGTCGACGGGGCGCCGATTTTCGACTCCTCGATCATCCTGGAGTTCATCGAGGACCGCTTCCCGACGCCGCCCCTGCTGCCGGCCGACCCGCTGGCCCGGGCACGGGCGCGGATGATCGAGGAGGTGATGGACACCCACTACGAGGCCATCACCTGGGGCCTGTCGGAGATCGCCTGGTTCCGCCGCGCCGAGGGCGAGCTGGCTGTGACGTTGAAGGCCGCGGCCGCGCAGCAGACCGGGCGGCTGCACGCCTGGCTGGAGAAGCAGCTGGGCGAGGCCGAATGGCTGAACGGCGAAACCTTCGGCTGGGCCGACCTCTGCGCCGCGCCGTTCGTCCAGGGAGCGGTGGGGCATGGCGTCGGACCGGCGCCAGACAGCGTGCTCGGCCGCTGGCTGGACCGCGTGCGGGCGCGACCCTCGGCCGCCGCGTCGTTCAAGGCCGCGGCCGACTCGATCCAGGCCATGTCGGCCGTCGCCGGCATCGTCGACGCGGGCCTGTTCAAGCGCCAGTACCGCGACCACCGGCTGGAGTGGATGATCCGCTCGGGCGGCATGGAGGTGGTGCTCAAGGGGCTGGAGAAGGACAATATCCGCTTCAACGGCGAGCCGGTCTGAGCGGGACGAGAGGGTTTCCCCCACACGGCGGGCGCACTACCTCTCGCCGTGAAGGAGACCCGCATGACCGGCCGGACAATCAGGACGCTGCACCCCGCCCATCGCGACGACATCGCCGACCTGGTCACGCGCCGGCCTCTGCCCGGGCCGGGCGTGGACCAGATCGATCCGTTCCTGTTCCTCAACCACCACGGGCCGCAGGTCTATCCGGCCAACAATCGCGGCCTGCCGTTCGGGCCGCACCCGCATCGCGGCTTCGAGACGGTGACCTTCATCCTCGAGGGCGAGCTGTCGCATCTCGACAGCGGCGGGCATGAGAGCGTGATCCGGGCCGGCGGGGTGCAGTGGATGACGGCCGGCAGCGGTCTGGTCCACGCCGAGCTGTCGCCGCAGGCCTTCAAGCGCGCCGGCGGGCCGCTGGAGATCCTGCAGCTGTGGGTGAACCTTCCCGCCGCCCTGAAGTTCGCACCGCCGCGCTACGTCGGACTGCAGCGGGGCGAGATCCCGGTGGCGACCCTGGACGAGGGGCGGGTCGAGGTTGACGTGATCGCCGGCGAGATCGGCGGGGTGACCGGCCCCTATGACCCGCTGGTCGACATTGTGCTGGCCACCGTGCGCCTGAAGGCCGGCGGCCGCGTGACGCTGCCGGCGGCGGCGGGCCGCAACGTCTTTCTCTACATCGTGCGGGGCGACGTCTCGGTCGGCGGCGCGGCGACCAAGCCGCACCATCTGGTGGCCCTCAACGGCGATGGGGATGCGGTGGCGCTGTCAGCCGCGACCGACGCCTTCGTCGTCTTCGGTCACGCCGCGCCGTTCAGCGAGCCGGTCGTCTCCCACGGCCCGTTCGTGATGAACACGCGTCAGCAGATCATCGAGGCGATCAACGACTACAACGCCGGCAAGTTCGGCTCCGTGCCGGGCTAACGCGGCTCGCGACCCGTATCGAGGAAGTCGCGGGCGCTGAAGTCTTCCGGCGCGGCGACCTCGACGATCACCTCGTCGCGGTCGTCGAACTCGGTGCGCAGGGCCCGGCTCATCACCGCGTGCATGTCGTACATGCAGGTGATGTAGGTGAACTCCAGGATCTGCTCCTCGCTCAGGAAGGACTTGAGCTTGTCGAAGACGGCGTCCGGCGTGCGCCCGTTCTGCAGGGTCAGGCAGTCGGCATAGGCCAGCACCGCGCGCTCCTGCTCATTGAAGCAGTCGGCAACCGGCCAGTGCGGCACGGCGGCGATCTTCTCCTCGGGGACCTTCAGGCCGCGCAAGGACTTGCAGTGCTGGGAGAAGACGAACTGGCTGCCCTTGTTAAAGCCGGCGCGGGTCTGGCCCAGCTCGCGCAGCACCGGGTTCAGCTTGCGGGCCGGGTTGCGGTAGAGCGCGAAGCCCTGGCAGCAATGATGCAGGATGTCCGGCGACTGGGCGAAGACGGTCCACCAGTCGCCCGGCGTGCCGGTGGCGGTGCCCGGCTCGGCCACCGGGTCGCGATCCCCGAACAGCAGGTTGTACATGCGAAGGCCAGTGCCCTGATCGACTTCGGCGCGGGGGATCTGGCGTAGACGGGGCATGGGCGAACCTCCTGATGTCGAGCCGGCCGTGTCTCCAGCCGTTGGACAGCCAGCCTAGGGCGATGACCGGCGCGGTCAATCGGGCTTGCGGCCCCGGCGATTCAGCGCCGACAATGCGGCGTGTCCCGCAAAGCCCTCATCATCGACTGCGATCCCGGCGTCGACGACGCCGTCGCCCTGTTCCTCGCCCTCGCCTCGCCGGAGGATCTGGAGATCCTCGCCGTCACCACGGCGGCCGGCAACGTCGACGCGACCCTGACCGCCCGCAACGCGCGGCTGATCCGCCAGCTGGCCGGGCGCGAGGATGTGCCAGTGTACGCCGGGGCGGCTGTGCCTTTGGTGCGCGAGCCCATCGCCGCGGCCCACTTCCACGGCGAGTCGGGGCTGGGGACCCTGCCGGTGTTCGAGCCGGCCGCGCCGGTCGCGCCGGGCCACGCCGCCGGCGCCATCGTCGAGCTCGTCATGGGCCGCCCGGCGGGCTCGGTCGCCATGGCCGTCACCGGCCCGATGACCAACCTGGCCCTGGCCCTGCGGCTGGAGCCGGCGCTGGCCGCGCGCCTCGGCACGGTCGTGGTCATGGGCGGCGCGCGGCGCGAGGGCGGCAACATCACCGCCTCGGCCGAGTACAACATCTATGCCGACCCGCACGCGGCCGACGTCGTCTTCCGCTCGGGCGTCAGCTGCGTGGTCCTTGGCCTCGACGCCACCCACCAGCTACGGGCGACGCCGGAGCGGCTGGCGCGGATCGCCGCCATCGACACCGTGGCCGCGCGCTCGGTGGCGACCCTGATCGGCTTCTCCAGCGACATCGAGCGGCGGCTGGTCGGCGGCGACAGCCCGCCGATGCATGACCCGAGCACGATCGCGTATCTGCTGGCGCCGGACCTGTTCACGGCCGTGCCCGTCGACCTGAGGGTCGAGACGACCTCGCCCCTGACCGCCGGCCATACGGCGGTCGAGTTCCGTCTCGACGCGGCCGCCGCCTCGGTGGCGCCGATCCGCTGGGTGACGCAGGTGGATCACGCGGCCGTCTTTGACCTGATCTACGAACGGTTGGCCCGATGACCGTCATCACCGTCGTCGGCTCCATCAATCTCGACTTCGTGGCCACCGGCTCCAAGCTGCCGGAGCCCGGGGAAACCGTCACCGGCGCGACGCTTGCCATCCATCCCGGCGGCAAGGGCGCCAACCAGGCTCTGGCCGCGCGGCGGCTGGGGGCTGAGGTCCGCCTGATCGGCCGGGTCGGCGCCGACGCGATGGCCGACCAGGCGCTGGCGTTGCTGCGGGCCGATGGCGTCGACCTCACCGGCGTCGGCGTGGACGCCGCGGCCCCGACCGGCGCGGCGCTGATCGCGGTCGACGCCGAGGGCGAGAACCAGATCATGGTCGCCTCCGGGGCCAACGCCGCCCTCACGCCGGACCTGTTGCCCGACGTCGTCGACGGCGCGCTGATCTGCCAGCTGGAGGTCCCGTTGGAGACCGTCGCGGCGGCCGTGGCCCGGGCGACCGGCTTCGTCTGTGTGAACCTGGCGCCGGCTAACCTGGCCATCGACGACGCGGTGCTGCGGCGCGCCGATCTTCTGGTGGTCAACGAAGGGGAGGCGGGCGACTACGGCCGCCGCCTGCACGGCCTGCCGGGGGTGGTGGCGGTGACCTGGGGCTCGCGCGGCGCAGGCCTGCTGCGCGACGGCGTGCGCGTGGCCACGGCCGAGCCGCCCGAGGTCGACGCCGTGGATACAACGGGCGCGGGGGACACCTTCGTCGGGGCTCTGGTGGTGGCGATGCTGGAGGGCATGGCGCCGGCCGAAGCGCTCAGGTTCGCCTGCGCGGCGGGGGCGCTGACCGCGACGAAGGCGGGGGCGCAGACGGCGCTGCCTTGGCGGGCGGAGGTGGAGGCGGTGCTGGGGCGCTAGATGTGGTCCGTGCGTCCTTCGCGACGCTCGCCGAAGAGCTCGCTCCTCAGGATGACGAAGGGGAGTGGACTCCAACAGACCTCGTCATGCTGAGGAGCGCGCAGCGCGTCGCGAAGCACGTAAGGCGCATGCTTTGATCAGCACCGCGCGAAGGTCTACCTTCCCCCCATGACCCGCTCCGTCCCCGAACTCAGCCTCAAGGCCTTCACCCATGGCGACGCCGCCCAGCGCGCCGCCTTCTCTGACGCCATGATGCGCGGGCTGCAGGACTACGGCTTCTTCGTCCTCAAGGATCACGGCGTGCCGCTGGAGCTGCTGGGCCGCGCCTATGTCGAGGCCGAGGGGCTGTTCGCGCTGCCGGAGGCGACCAAGCGCCGGTACGCCAGGGGCATGCGCGGCTATACGCCGTTCGGCGTCGAGCACGCCAAGGACAGCGGCCATCCGGACCTCAAGGAGTTCTGGCAGGTCGGCCATGACCCGTCGCCGGACGCCCCCGCCGACGAGCCGTTCGAGCCCAACGTCTGGCCGGACGAGGCGCCGGGGGTGCGGGCGGCCTTCAGCCAGCTGTTCGGGGCGCTGAACGAGACCGGGGTCGTGCTGCTGCGGGCGCTGGCGCCGAAGCTGGGCCTCGCCGACGACTGGTTCGACGACAAGGTACGGTACGGCACCTCGCTGCTGCGGGTGCTGCACTATCCGCCGCTGGCCCCGGACGCGAACCCGAATGCCGTGCGCTCCGCGGCGCACGAGGACATCAACTTCCTGACCATCATGGTCGCCGCCAAGGGCGCGGGCCTCGAACTGCTCGACCGCGACGGGACCTGGCTGCCGGTCGTCACCGAGCCGACAAACCTGATCGTCGACAGCGGCGACATGCTGGCCCGCATGACCAACGGCGTGATCCCGGCGACGACCCACCGGGTGGTCAACCCGACCGTGCCGAACGTGTCGCGGTATTCGATGCCGTTCTTCATGCACCCGACCCTGGCGACCTCGCTGGCGGTGCTGCCGTCGTGCGTGGGTGAGGGGGCGAAGTTCGAGCCGGTGACGGCAGGGGCGTTCCTGGACGAGCGGCTGCGGGCGATCGGGCTGAAGTCCTGAACCCCTCCTCCTCGATGGAGGAGGGGCAGAGGTGGTGGTGTGGTTGCTGAGTTTGGGTGATGGCGCTGGCGGGCTCAGAGCCCCACGCGCCCTCACGAAAAGCGTCGTGCGCCCACCACCATCCCCGCCCTTCCTCCATCGAGGAGGAAGGGAGTCGTGATGATGTCTCACCCTGAAGGCCTTGATGGAATGAGAGCTCCGTCGGTCGCCTTGGTCAAGGACGGCCCTGCGGGCCGCCGCTCTGCGGCCGGCGAAGCCGGTCCTTGAGCAAGTCGCCCGCCGGAGCAAAGCTGGCCGTCAAGACATCAGGGCGCGGTCTGCCGTAACAGCGACATGGCAAGGGACATGAGTAGTGGTTCTGCTTCGATCCTGGCACCGGGGTAATCTTCAATGAAGACTGCCAGCGCGGAGGCAATGTGGGGTGCCGCATCGTCGCAGGACAGCGTGATTTCCCCGCCCGGAGCGTAGAAGTGGAGGTGGGAAGCATCCTCGTAGGGGGTACACCCGGCCCCGTTGAAATCAAAACCCTCGACGAGGATCGACTTGAGACAAGCCAGGAAGCTGTCGTCATCAGGAGCGTTCAGGGCAGCCCGAACCGGCCAAAGATCATCGGCAAGCCGCAGTCGAAAGTCGCGCTTCCTCATTCCCTAGACCCACCCCACGTCAGCATCGTTCCAGCCAGAACCGCGCTCATCAGGTTGGCCAAGCTCCCGCCCAGCACCGCCCTCAGTCCCAGGCTGCGATCTTTCTCCCGACCCCCAACTCCGTCATGGCCCGACTTGTTCGGGCCACCCATGAACACGAAGGTCGCCCATGGTGGCCTGACCGAACGGTCGAGTCCCGTCAGAAAGTCACCACGCATGGGTGGCCCGAACAAGTCGGGCCATGACGGAAAGTGGGAAGGCGCAGAGGGCCCCGCCTACCCCATCACCACCACACCCTTCCGGCACGCCATCAGCGGCTGGATCCTCGTCCCGAACGCTTCGATGCCCTTCTCGAAGTCGTCGAAGGTCAGCAGCACGCCGGCGGTGTCGGGCACGGTGGCGACCTCGTCCAGCATCCGGGCGATGCTCTCGTAGGAGCCGACCAGCGTGCCCATGTTGAGGTTCACCGCCGCCTTTTCGGCCGCCAGCTGCTTGGTGTTGGTGTCTTCCGACGTGTTGCCCGAGGCCTGTCCGACCAGCCAGGCGACCGCCTCCTTGTCGACGCCGTCGCGGTAGAGCTCCCACTTGGCCATGGCCTTCTCGTCCGTCTCGTCGGCGATGACCATGAACAGGATGTAGGCCGACACGTCGCGGCCGGTCTTCTCCTTCGCCGCCCGCAGGCGCTCGTTGACATCGGCGAAGGCGGTGGGGGTGTTGGTCCCCTTGCCGAGCGCGAAGCTGTAGTCGGCGTATTGGGCCGTGAAGGCCAGGCCTTCGGTCGAGGAGCCGGCGCAGATGATCTTCGTGCCCGCCGCCCGGGGGCTGACCCGGCAGTCGGTCATCTGGAAATAGTCGCCCTTGAAGTCCGACACGCCGGTGTCGAATAGATCGCGCAGAATCTGAGCGTATTCAGCCAGATAGTCGTAACGCTTCGTGTAGTGGCTGTCGCCTGGCCACAGGCCCATCTGGCTGTACTCGGCCTCGGCCCAGCCGGTGACCAGGTTGATGCCGAACCGGCCCGGGGCGATGGAGTCTATGGTCGAGGCCATGCGCGCCACGATGGCCGGCGGCAGGGTCAGGGTGGCGGCGGTGGCGAAGATCTTGATGCGGTCGGTGACGGCGGCCAGGCCCGCCATCAGGGTGAAACTCTCGAGGTTGTGCTCCCAGAACTGCGTCTTGCCGCCGAAGCCGCGCAGCTTGATCATCGACAGCGCGAAGTCGAGGCCATAGCGGTCCGCCGCCTGGGTGACCTTCTTGTTCAGTTCGAAGCTCGGCAAGTACTGCGGCGCGGTCTCGCTGATCAGCCAGCCGTTGTTGCCGATCGGAATGAAGACGCCGATTTCCATGGAACTGATCCCCGTCAGGCCTGCCCGCCGAGGAAGGCGAGCAGCGTGGTGTTGAAGGCGTCCGGGGCTGTCGCGGTGAACGCGTGGCCGCCCCAGGGCACGATGTCGAGTGTGGCGTTCGCCAGCCGTTGCGCAAGCCGCTCCGAGCAGAGCGACGGCACGAGCATGTCGTCCGCCGAGGCGCTGACCAGCACCGGCGTCGTGATGTCGCCCAGGCGGTCGTCGATGTCGAAGGCCAGCAGCGCGTTGATGCGCGCCAGCATGTTGTCGCGGCCCTGGAAGCCGGCGATGTGGTGGACTTCCTCGGCGTCCAGCCGCTCGGCATGCTCGCTGATCCAGTTGGCAGGGTAGAGGAACAGCGGCTGGGCGTGGACGTAGGCCTCCGGCCCGCTGTCGTTCAGCAGGCTGATCCGGGTGCGGAAGCAGCGGGCGATGTGGGGGTCCGGCCGGCTCCAGCCGTTGATGACCGTCAGGCTGCGGACGAGGTCCGGCTGGTCCAGCGAAAGCTGCAGCGCTGCAAGGCCACCGGCGGCGTGGCCGACGATGTGGGCCGGGCCGCCGACGGCCTTGATCACCTTGGCGATATCATCCGCCATGTGCCCGACGGCGTAGGGCGAGGGCAGGGCGCGGTCGCTGCGCCCCGTGCCGCGCTGGTCGTAGAGCACGACGCGATAACGGGCCGTCAGCGCCTCCATCTGCGGGGCGAAGAAGGCTCCCGAGCCGCCGAGCCCGGCCGACAGCAGGACAGCCTCGTCGCCCTCGCCATGGACCTCGTAATGGAGGCCGTCGACGATCCCGGTGCTCACAGTTTCAGCCCGAAGCGCGGCCCGAGGGTCGTCATGGCGATGTAGAGGCCGATAGTCAGGAGACAGCCCAGGCCCAGCGCCGGCCAGAAGGGTACGCCGCGCCGCAGCAGCGCGGGGATCAGCAGGAACATCGGCAGGGAGGGCAGGACGTACCAGAACGTCGCCTGGGCGTGGTGCGCCATGTTCTCGGCGTCCGGTCGGGCGGTCCACAGCCAGACCATGCCGAGCACCGAGACCAGCGGCAGGGAGGCGATCAACGCCCCGCCGCCGGGGTTGCGGCGCGCCACTTCCGACGCCGCCACAATCAGGATCGCGGAGACGACGCCCTTGACCAGCAGGGGGAGGAGCGGGTTCAGCTGCGCTTGCCGACGTGGGCGATGGAGGCGATCTCGACCAGAAAGTCGGGCCGCACCAGGCCGCAGACGATGCAGAACCGGGCCGGCTTGTCGCCCGGGAAATACTCCGCATAGACCTTGTTCATGGCCGCGTAGTCGGCCCAGTCCTTCAGGAAGATGTGGTTCATGGTCACGTCGTCCATCGTGCCGCCGGCGGTCTCGATCACCGACTTGATGGTCTCCAGAACCTGCCGGGTCTGGCCCTCGGCGTCGCCGACGTGGGCGACATTGTTGTCCTTGTCGAAGGCCAGGGTGCCGGAGACGTAAACCACGCCGTCGGCCATCGTGCCGGGCGAGAAGGGGGCGATGGGTACTTGCGTCCCGGGCGGGGTGATGACGGTCTTGGGCATGGTGGTCTCCTCAGGCTTTCGGCTCGATCTGCCCGAACGCGCCCTTGAAGTCGGCGACGCTGGACACCCAGCCGAAGAATTTCTCGATGTTGTAGATGGCCGCCTGCTGCACGAACTCGGGTCCGGCCTGGTGGGTGGCGTCCTCCAGTACGATGCCGAAGTATTCCAGGAAGAAACCGTCCCTGAGCGTTGATTCCACACAGACATTGGTCGCGATGCCGACCACGACGATGTTGCGGATGTTGCGTGAGCGCAGGGTGCTGTCGAGCTGGCTGTTGAAGAAGCCGCTGTAGCGGGTCTTGTGCAGCACGATGTCGCCGGGGTGCGGCGCCAGGTCGTCGACCAGCGCGTAGTCCCAGGTCCCCTTCGCCAGCAGTGTGCCCTGCAGCTCCGGCCGCTCGCGCATGGTCTTGAGCGCATTGGACTTGTGGAAGTTGGGCGAGCCGGGGCCGCCGGCCTCGACATAGTCGGCGTCCCAGCCGTTCTGGAAGTAGATCACCGGCATGCCGGCCGCGCGGGCGACGTCCAGCACGGCCTTTGTGTTGGTGATGACCCGCGCCGCGCCGGAGATGTCGAACCCGGCCAGGTCGAGGTAGCCGCCGGGCGAAGCGTAGGCGTTCTGCATGTCGATGACGATGACGGCCGTCCGCGAAACCTCGATCGGGATCGGCTCGGGCCGGGCCGGCAGCATGATGGTGTCATCGGACGCCGGCATAGGCTTGGCTTTGAACCCCTGTGTCGCTGGACCCCGGACAATGGCATACGCTGCGTCGGCGCCAAGTCTTCCCTGTGGAGTAGTTCCGATGTCCGACCGCCTGCCCGACGCCGCGCTGGACCAGCTGTTCCGGGAGGCGCGGACGCACAACGGCTGGTCGCCCAAGGCGGTGCCCCCGGCGCTGATCCGCGAGCTGTATGAGATGGCGGCGCTCGGCCCGACGGCCTCGAACGCCCAGCCGGGCCGGTTCGTCTTCCTGGTCAGCGAGGAGGCCAGACAGCGGCTGGCCCCGCACATGTCCTCGGGTAACCGGGACAAGACCCTGGCCGCGCCGGTCAATGTGCTGATCGCCTACGACCTGAACTTCGGCGAGAAGATCCCCCAGGTCTTCCCTCACAAACCCGAGGCCAGGGAGTGGTTCGCCGCCAATCCGGCGCTGGCGAAGGAGACCGCCTTCCGGAACGGATCGCTGCAGGCCGCGTATCTGATGCTGGCGGCGCGGTCGCTGGGCCTCGACTGCGGGCCGATGTCCGGCTTCAACGCGACGGGGGTGAACGAGGCCTTCTTCGCGGGGACGGGCTGGGAAGTGAACTTCGTGTGCAACATCGGCTACGGGACCGATGAAAACCTGTTTCCGCGCAATCCGCGGCTGACGTTCGAGGACGCTTGCCGCATTCTCTGATCTGTTCGTCCCCGGGCTCCCCCCATGGCTGATGAAAACCACTCCAGATCGCGAACCAACGGCTTCGTGCGGCTGCCGGCGCCCACCAATGGCGACGCCGAGATTCCGGGCTTCGAAGGCGTGCGCCTGACGGTCGAGGAGGCCGAGGAGTCGCTGAAGTCGGCGGCCGACAGCCTGTCGCTACCCAAGGTGCTGCTGCAGCGCGAGGACTTCAACATCCTGGCCATCTCGGGCGGGGCGGCGGGCGGGGCCTTCGGGGCCGGCGTGCTGGTCGGTCTGACCGCCGCCGGCCAGCGGCCCGACTTCGCCATCGTCACCGGGGTCAGCACCGGGGCCCTGATCGCGCCGTTCGCCTTCCTGGGCCCGGACTGGGACTACAAGCTGCGCGACGCCTATACCGGCGGCTACGCGGCAAAGCTGCTCAGCATCGGCGGCCTGTCGGGCAATTTCGGCGGCGTGTTCAGGAGCGAGCAGCTTGAGCACTTGATCGATCCGTTCCTGAAGGAGGACATGCTGGAGGCGGTGGCCGCGCGGCATGCCCAGGGCCGGCGCCTGCTGGTCGCCACCACCGACCTGGACAGCCAGCGGACGGTGATCTGGAACATGGGCGAGATCGCCTCGGTCGGCGGGCCGGCGGCGCTGAGCCTGTTCCGCGATGTGCTCGTCGCCTCGGCCAGCCTGCCGGGCCTGTTCCCGCCCAAGCGGATCGCCGTCGAACACGAGGGGGTGGTCTATGAGGAGATGCATGTCGACGGTGGTGTCGCCACGCCGCTGTTCGTGATGCCCGAGGCCATGCTGCGCTGGAAGAACCTGCGCCATCGGCTGCAGCGCAGCCGCATCTACGTCATCGTCAACACCGTGCTGGATCAGGCGCCGCGCACCACGCCAAACAATGTGCCCGCGATCCTGATCCGCGCTTTTGACACCATGCTGCGGTTCTCCTACCGGCAGGCCATCAGCATGACGACGAACTTCTGCGCCGCCCACCGGCTGCCGCTCAGCATCGCCTCCATCCAGGCCGATCCCACACAGGGCAGCATGATGAGTTTCGACACCGTCTCGATGCAGCGCACCTTCGACGCCGCCTTCGAGCGGGCCGCGTCCGATGCGCTGTGGACGACGCCAACGGCCGATCCGGCGCGTCCGGCTTTCCTGGGCGCCCTGATGTCCCGCTGGTCCGCCGCGCCACCGTCAGGCGGCTGAAGGCAGGTCCACCGGATCGTCCCGGAAGTCCGTATGAAGGGCGGGCAGGAAGCCGGCCAGATGCTGCATCTCCTCGGCGCAGTGGATGAGCAGCGCCCGGGCGTCGCTCTCCGTGAGGCGAAGGATGCGGGAGGCCATCAGCGCCGCCAGGGCGCCGCCCGGGCCGCCCCGTCCGGCGACGTGCTCGCCGCCGAACCAGAACCGCGACCGCATGACGCTGCCGCCCGGCGCGCGCAGGACCGCGTGGGCCAGCCAGCCCACGTCCAGCGGCGCGTCGGCCGGCCCCGTCCGGGCGCAAACCACCGTGGCGACCTGGTCGTCATTCAGCGCCGGATCGGTGAGGCCGAGCTGGGCCGGAGGCACAAACCGGATCGAGCCGTTCAGGCGCCGACTGCCGATGTACTCGTCGACGATCGAGGTCTGGCCGATATAGCGGGCGCGGCCGGCGCTGCCCGCCGGCGGGGCCTTGAGCCAGGCGGCGCTGACGTGCGCCTGCGGATGCCAGAGCCGGTACTTGGCGGCCCGGTCGCCGTGCCAGCCGAACCACCAGTCGATCATGGCCGGCGTGACGCCGGGCATGTCGATATCGATGGCCACATGCATGCGGCCCCTGTCGTCGAAGCCGTAGCCGCTGACGGAGTCCGCGGACGGATCCAGCAGCGTGACGCGCGAGTCCGCCAGCCCGGGCAGCGAGGGCAGCGGGCGGGCGCCGCGCTCCAGCGCTTTCAGCGTGCGCTCCGGCAGCGGCGCGAGCACGGGGTTCCAGAACCGGGCCCAGGGCAGGGTGGCCAGGTCCTCGTCCGTCCAGCCGGGACGGTCGGTGTGACTCGTCATGGCCGGCCCATCCAGGGATGGAAGCGCCCCTCGGGGTCATGCTCGGCCCGCAGGGCGTCGAGCCGGGCGAGGTTGGCGTCGGCGACGAACTTCGCGGGGCGGGCGCCCAGGTTCTCGTCGGCCAACTGCACCCCGCTCGCCAGCGGCGCCATGGCCGACATGTTCTCGATGGCCCAGCGGGAGGCGGCGGGCGCCTCGGCCTCCTGGTTCCAGACGCCGTAGAGGGCGATGTAGGTCTGGTCGTCGAGCGAGTAGGCCATGTCGGGGCGGTGCGTCGGCGGGGCCCAGTTCATCCACAGCATGTGCGACGGCGCAGTCGGCAGGGTCTGCGCGATCCGCCGCAGGCCGGGCAGCAGGTCCTCGACAGAGGCGCCCGTCCACATGTTGTCGACGGCGTAGTTATAGCCGGTCGGGTAGTGCTCCATCACCTGCCGGGTCATGGCCGCCACGGAGGTCGGCAGGAACGGCAGCTTCATCGCCGCGCCGGCCGGCAACGACTTCATGAAAGACAGGTCGCGCCAGGCCTCCCGAAGGCTGTCGGCGAAGACCGGGGCCACCACGGTGATCCCCGGCCCCTTCACCAGCGGCGTGTCGCGCGACATCAGCATCATCAGCTCGATGGAGCGCGGCACGGTCGGCCCGACCGCGTGCGCCCAGCGATACAGCGGCTCCAGCGCGCGGATCGGGTAGAAGGCGACCTGGGCGCCGATGACCCTGGGCCGTCGCGTCAGCTTCAGATGATAGCGGGTGATGACGCCGAAGAAGCCAGGCCCGGCGCCGCGCGCGGCCCAGTACATGTCGCTGTTCTCGCCGGCGCTGGCGTGGCGGATCTGGCCCTCGGCGTCGACGTAGTCGATGGCGGTGACGTTCTCGCAGGCGTTGCCCAGGACGCGGCTGTTCCAGCCGAAGCCGCCCTGGAGGAGGTAGCCGCCCAGCGCGACGCCCTGGCAGTGTCCGACCGGAAACAGCAGCTTGTGGCGGGCCAGCTCGTCGTTCAGCTCATGGCCCTTGCAGCCGGGACCGGCCCGGGCGGAAAGGCCGGTGGCGTCGATCTCGACGGCGTTCAGGCGAGAGACGTCCAGCAGCATGCCGCCGTCCCGCAGATGGCTGACCGCCCAGCTGTGGCCGCCGGAGCGCACGCCGATCTTCCAGCCCTCGGCGCGGGCCAGTCTGACGGCGGCGGCGACTTCGGCCTGCGTCCGCGCCTGGACGATGATGTCCGGGAAACGGTTCGGCAGGCGGGCGTTGAAGGCGCAGGCGCGCCGGGCGGCCTCGTAGCCGGGATCGTCGCGGCGGAAACGGATAAGCTCAGGCGGCATGCAGGGCCTCGCGGAGCGGGAAGGGAATGTCCGCCCAGCGCAGCGGCGGCGTGGGCGGCGGAACATCGGCCAGCGGCTCGGCGACCAGCGCGGCGGCGCGATCCCGCGGCACGCCGAGCGACTCCAGGAGCCGGGCGGTTACCGCGTCGATGGCCGAGGGCGGCAGCGTCCCACGGTGCAGATCCAGCGCCGCGCCGAGGATGGCGCCGGTGGTCAGGCTGATGGCGATCGATGCGTCGGCGACGTTGAACGCTCCCTGGGCCACGCCGGCGAGGATGTCGCCGCCCATGGCCAGCCGCAGCCCGCCGATGAACCGGTCAACCGGCAGGCCGGCGTCGAACAGCAGGCGGCCGTAGGTCGGCCCCCCGGCGGCCAGTCGCAGCGTCCGGCGGGTGACCCGCGCGAACAGCACCGCCGGGTCCTGGTCGCCGCCGCGAAGGTCGAGGACCAGGGCGGCATGGGACGCGACGACGAGGGCGGCGAGGTCGTCGATCAGGCCGTCGACGTCCGGGTAGTAGTTGTAGAACGTCCCATGGACGACGCCCGCCTGGGTCGCGATCTGCCGTATGCCCAGCGACCCGGCGCTATGGGTCGCGAGCAGGGTCTGGGCCGCGACCAGCAGGTCGTCGCGGGTGCGCGTGCGGCGATCGACAAGGGGACTGGGCCTGGACATGAAATGACATAATGTCAGAAATGACAGAATGTCAAATCATGGGGCCGGGCCTGTTCCGCGCCGATCTAGTTCGGCCAGTAGACGTACTCGTCGCCCTTGCGGAAGCTGTCAGCCCGGGTCTTGTCGACCGCGACGGCGCCTTCGAGCGTGTAGGGGTAGAGCGGCTTGCGGGCGTCGGCCTGGTGCTTGTCGAGTAGCGCCTTCAGGCTGGCGACCCGGTCGGGCAGGGCGGCGGCGAGGTTGGTCTTCTCGGTCGGATCGGTCGCAAGATTGTAGAGCCAGGTCTTCTTCGGTCGCTCGCTGACCTGCAGCTTCCAGTCGCCGAGCCGGACGGCCTGATAGTAGCCGCTCTGCCAGAAGATCGGCCGCTCAGCCAGGGCCGCGCTCTTGCCGCTGGCCACGGGCATCAGGTCGACCCCGTCAATGGCCACGCCGGCGGGCAGCGGCGCGCCGGCGGCGGCGGCCAGGGTGGGGAACAGGTCGATATGGGCGGCGGGCGACACGATCCGCCGGCCGGGCGCGATCTGGTCGGGCCAGTTGATGAACATCGGCACGCGGATGCCGCCCTCGAACAGGGTCAGCTTCCAGCCGCGATAGGGCCTGTTGATGTCGGACAGCCCGATGTAGCCGGCGCCGCCGTTGTCGCTGGAGAAGACGATGATGGTGTTGTCGGCCAGGCCCTCGGCCTCGAGCTTGTCCATGATCCGGCCGACGCTGCGGTCCAGCGCCCGCACCATGGCCGCATAGACCCGCAGGCGATGGGGCTGGATGTCGCCGACCGCCTCGTAATCCTCCTTCGTCGCCTGCAGCGGCGTGTGGACGCCCCAGTGCGCCATGTAGAGGAAGAAGGGCCGGTTGCGGTTGGCCTCGATGACCTTGATCGACTCGTCGGTCCACCAGTCGGTCAGGTAGCCGCCGGGCTCGAAGGGCTCGCCCTCGTTGTAGGTGGCGGCGAACTGCATGCGGGCCCAGAGGAACTTGTCGATCGGGTCGAAGTCGAGCCGCGCCTCGACGCCGCGCGGATCGCCGGCCGGCAGGTAGAGGCCGTTGGCCATCAGCAGGCTCTCGTCGAACCCCTGGGCGTTGGGGCCGAACTCCTTGCCCGAGCCCAGGTGCCACTTGCCGATATGGACAGTGTGGTAGCCGCGGCCCTTCAGCATCTCCGCCACGGTGATTTCAGACCCGGGCAGGCCCTGTTCATTGAAATCGGGCGCGGCGGCGTCACGGTCCTTCAGCAGCAGGGTCGGCGGCAGCTCCGAGCCCTTCTCCTCGCCGAACATCGCCAGCATGCGGCCCATGCCGTTGGGCGTGGGGGTGAACTCGAAGCCGGTCCGGGTCGGATAGCGGCCGGTCATCAGCATGGCCCGCGACGGCGCGCAGGTGGCGGTGCCGGAATAGGCCTGGGTGAACACCGCGCCGCCGCCGGCCAGCCGGTCGATGTTGGGCGTCTTGACCCGGCCGCCGGCCACGCCGCCGCCGAAGGTCGAGATGTCGTTGTAGCCGAGGTCGTCGGCGAGGATGAAGATGATGTTGGGCGGGCGCTCGCCCGTGGCCGCCGCCGGCAAGGGCGTCTGCGGCCCCTGTTGCCAGGCGACCGGCCGGGTCGGCGCGACGTCCATCCGGCCGGCGCGGGTCGCGGCGAACAGGACGATGGACTTGCGGTTCAGGAAGGCGACGGACCCGCCGACCACGATCAGGACCAGAAGCCCGATGAGGATCTTCTTCAGCATCACGTTTCTCCCCTGGCGGGCGGATCGTGCGGCGTCCGCAGCCTGGCCGATTATATTGGCACAATGAATGCCGATATCGTCTTCGTCAAGCGGTCGGCCGGACTCGCTGACGCAGGGACAGGGCCAGGAACACCAGGCCGAGCCCCACGAAGACCACGCTGGCGTAGTGCTCCGGCGGGTGATGGTCTCCGGGGGCGCCTTTCCAGAGCCAGGCGGAGGCCGCGCCCAGCGCCTGCTGCAGCACGAGCAGCAGAAGGCAGAGCGGCACGAGGCTGCGGTAGCGCAGCGCCACGACCAGCAGCAGCAGTCCGAACGGGATCTGCAGCGCGCCGTACCAGGCGAAGATGGCGATGATGGTCGGGCCGGCGGCGGTCAGGTCGATGCCGGCGATCACCCCCGCGCCGCCGTCCGGCAGGGCGTAGTGGATCAGGCCCGGAACGATCGTCAGCACCGAGGCCAGGACCAGGAACCAGACCGACAGCCGCGAACCCCGATAGGCGTCGTTGGTGCTCGGCGGGAGGAGGGCCCTGATGTCCATCGTCTCAACCGCCCTTCGCGAGCAAGAGCGCGACCTGGGCGAGGGCGGCGCCGAGCGCGAGGATCAGGGCGACCCAGACCTTCGGGCCGGCGAGCGTCATGATCATTGGCCGGGTCGGGAAGTTGAAGGTCTGCGGCATGGCCGCATACTTGAAGTCATGCGCGCCGCTGAAGCGCGGGTCGCAGACCAGGATCGCCAGGTCCCTGCGGCTGCGGTAGCGCATGTAGCCGATGAGCGACCAGTCCGGGCTGTCCTCCATGCCCCAGGTGTCGAAGAAGCCGCCGATCTTGCGCGCCGCCAGGGCGGGATGGCCGCCCCGGGCGAACAGGGCCGGCATGAACATCTTCGTGTAGCCGGCCATGACCTCGCGCGGCGAGCTAAGCTGCCCGGTGACCGGGTCCGCAACATCCTGAGTGGCCATCCGCACGACATTAAGCATGAAGAACTCACGGCCGTCGTCGGCGCTCAGGAAGCGGCGCAGGGTGTCCAGTTCGTTGCGGCCGTTGTCGCCCGCGTCGGTGGCGGAGATCCTCGCCATGAAGGCGTCCACCTCGGCCGGCCGAAGCGGCCCGCGCCAGTTCACGTACCAGGCCAGGAACAGTCCGTAGACCGCCAGGGCCGCGGCCCACACGTAGAAGGTCTCCATCACAACCTCCTGCTCAGACCAGCCAGGGCGTGCAGCCGGCCTCGTCGAGGATCACCTTCAGCGCCGCGTTGTCCGCCACGGCGGCGTAGCGGGCGCGCAGCACGCCCAGCGAGCGGGCATGGTACTTCTGCGGCGGCTGGCTGTAGGCGCCGCCCGGCAGGTCGACGGTGAACTCGGGCTCGCCGGCCTCCAGCGCGCGGGCGTTGGCGGCGGTCCAGGGCAGGAAGTAGCGGCCGACATAGGCCAGCAGGGGTTTGAGGGTCGGGGCCAGGGACTCCCAGGTCTCGAAGGGACCGTCGTCGCGCGGCTCCATCATCCGGTGGCACCAGTCGAGCACGGCCGGTCCCCGGGCCCGCATCCCGGCGCCGCAGGTCGGGTCGACCGAGCACTCGTACAGCTGGCCGCCAAGGCCGAAGTCGGCGAAGGCCGGCCGCCCGCCGAACAGGTACTTGCGGCCCTGAAGGTGCGCCTCCAGCAGGTCGAGGAGTTCTAAATAGTAGCCCGTTATCAGCGGCGCGTTGGCCGGGCTGGAGCCGACGAAATGGCCGCGCGTGCTCATCCGCTGCAGGATCATCGCCGCCCACTGGGCGACCTCGGCCTCGTCGCCGTTCGGCTGGGCCAGCCGCGCCAGGGTCTGGGCGGACGCCAGCTGGTCGACCTGTGCGAACCAGCGATGGTGGAACATCAGCTTGTTGCCCCACTCGTCGCCGAACTCCTCGATCAGGGCCGACAGGAAGGCGAGGGCGGGATCGGCCGGGTGGATCGAAGGCTCCGGGAAGCGTGCGTCCAGCGTCTCAATGATCGGGGTCGAGTCCTGCAGGCCCTCGTCCTCCGGCGTCGCCACCGTCGGCACGATCGGCAGGCGTGCGTACTTCCGGTAGGCCTCCTCGCTGGCCATGGTCCGGGGAATCCACTGGTGCGGAATGCCCTTGTAGCGGGCGTAGGACCGCACCTTGACCGAGTAGGGCGACATCTCCGACCCGAAGATCCTGTAGACTTCCGCCATGTCCGCCTCCCTGGAGCGCGGCTTGCCGCCGCTTGTATTGGCACCCCTTATGCCATTTTGAGCGTCGTTATGGCAACGGCTTGAGGGCGCTGTCAGAGCTTCTGCGCTTGTCAGGCGCGGCGCGGAACTCCAACAAGGAGGCCAATCACAAGAACCGGCAATGGAGGCCCCAGTGAAAACCCGCATCACCGAACTGTTCGAGATCGAACACCCCATCATCCAGGGCGGCATGCACTATGTCGGATTCGCGGAGATGGCGGCCGCCGTCTCAAACGCCGGGGGCCTTGGCATCATCACCGGCCTCACGCAGGGTACGCCCGAGAAGCTCGCCGCCGAGATCAAGCGATGCCGCGAGATGACCGACAAGCCGTTCGGCGTGAACCTGACCTTCCTGCCGGCGGTGACGCCGCCGGACTACCCCGGTTTCGTGCAGGCCATCGTCGACAGCGGCGTCAAGGCCGTCGAGACCGCCGGCAACAATCCGGCCAAATGGCTGCCGGGCCTCAAGGAAGCCGGCATCAAGGTGATTCACAAATGCACCTCGGTCCGGCACTCGGTGAAGGCCGAGTCGATCGGCTGTGACGCTGTCAGCGTCGACGGCTTCGAGTGCGGCGGCCACCCGGGCGAGGACGATGTCGGCAACTGGGTGCTGCTGCCCCGCGCCGCCGAGGAGCTGAAGATCCCGTTCGTCGCCTCGGGCGGCTGCGGCACCGGCTCGCAGCTGGTCGCCGCCCTGGCCATGGGCGCCGAGGGCATCAACATGGGCACCCGCTTCATCGCCACGAAGGACGCGCCGGTCCACCAGAACGTCAAGGACGCGCTGGTCGCCGCCACCGAGCTCGACACCCGCCTGATCATGCGCCCGCTGCGCAACACCGAGCGCGTGCTGACCAACGTCGCCGTCGAGCGTCTGCTTCAGACCGAGAAGGAAAAGGGCGACAAGGTCTCCTTCGCCGACATCGCCGCCGAGGTGGCGGGCGTCTATCCGAAGGTCATGATCGACGGCCAGATGGACGCCGGCGGCTGGTCCTGCGGCCAGGTCGCGGGCCTGATCCACGACATCCCGACCGTCAAGGAACTGATCGACCGCATCATGTCCGAAGCGGAAGAGATCATCGCCAAGCGCTTGAGCCGCTTCGCCGCCTAGAACCGCGTCGGCGGCGGCGCGAGGAAAAAGCGCCGCCGCCTTACGCGGGGTCATACTTTCGATGCTCCCCGGAAGGGGCCATGATCCTTCCGCGCACGTCATCCAGGATCCCGGGACAGGGGCCGGGACGAGGGCAGGGAGCTGACCATGCATGATCTGGTGATCCGCAACGGCCGCATCGTCGACGGAACCGGCGCACCCGCCCGCGACGGCGACATCGCCATCGATGACGGCGTCATCACCGCGGTCGGCAACGTGACGGGGCAGGGGCGGCGCGAGATCGACGCCGCCGGCCTGGTCGTCACGCCCGGCTGGGTCGACATCCACACCCACTACGACGGCCAGGTCACCTGGGACCCCTATCTGTCGCCGTCCAGCTGGCATGGCGTGACCACGGCGGTGATGGGCAACTGCGGCGTCGGCTTCGCGCCGGTGAAGCGTGACCGCCACGACTGGCTGATCGAGCTGATGGAGGGGGTCGAGGACATCCCCGGCTCGGCCCTGGCCGAGGGCATCAGCTGGGATTGGGAAACCTTCCCCGAATATCTCGACAGCCTCGACTCCAAGCCGCGCGTGCTGGACGTCGCCACCCACGTCCCGCACAGCGCCGTCCGCGCCTACGTCATGGGCGATCGCGGCGCGCGCAACGAGGACGCCACGCCCGAGGACATCGCCGCCATGTCGGCCATCGTCGCCGAGGGCATGCGGGCCGGCGCGCTGGGCTTCTCGACCTCGCGCACCGTGGTCCACACCACCAAGGACGGCACGGTGATGCCGGGCACCACGGCGGCGGCCGACGAGCTGCTGGCCATCGGCAAGGCCATGGCCTCTGTCGGCCCCGGCGTGTTCGAGATGTCTTCGGACATGAACCCGGCCGACGCCGAGTTCGCGTGGATGCGCGCTATGTCGATGGATACCGGCGTGACGGTGACCTACAGCCTGCTGCAGTCCCCGTTGCAGCCGGGGAACTGGATCAAGCTGCTGGAGTTGACGCGCGAGGCGCGCGCCCAGGGCGCCAGCATCGCCGCCCAGATCGCCTGCCGCCCCACCGGCCTGGTGCTGGGCTGGCAGAGCACGATCCACCCCTTCGTGGGACGTCAGACCTATCGCGACATTGCGCATCTGCCGTTCGAGGAACGCCTTGAGAGGCTGAAGGACCCGGCCGTCCGCGCCGCCATCCTCGCCGATCCCAGCAAGAAGATGGGCCCGCTCGGCGCCATCATGACCCAGGGCTTCGACCGTATGTTCCGGCTGCAGCAGCCGGACGGCAACCTCGACTACGAACCGCGCGCCGAGCACTCCATCAAGGCGCTGGCGGAGGCCAGCGGGCGGAGCCCGGATGCCGTCGTCTATGACATGCTCATGGAGAACGAAGGCCGCGGCTACATCTACCTGCCGCTGCTGAACTACACCGAGTTCAACTTCGACCACATCCACGCGATGATGCACGATCCGAACACGGTGCTGAGCCTGTCGGACGGCGGCGCGCACTGCGGCGTGATCTGCGACGCCAGCTTCCCGACCTACATGCTGACCCACTGGGTGCGCGACCGTAAGCGCGGCCCGACCCTGCCGCTTGAGAAGGTGGTGTCGATGCAGACGCGCGACACCGCCCGGCTGTACGGACTCAACGACCGCGGCGTGCTCGCGCCCGGCCTGAAGGCCGACGTCAATGTCATCGACTTCGAGCGGCTGGCCATCCAGGCGCCGGAGATGGTCTTCGACCTGCCGGCCGAGGGTCGCCGGATGATCCAGCGGGCGACCGGCTATGTCGCCACCATCGTCAGCGGCGTCGTCACCTACGAGAACGGTGAGGCGACGGGCGAGATGCCCGGCAAGCTGATCCGCGGACCCAAGCACACAGCTGCCGCAATGGCGGCGGAATAGACACCGGAACAGGAAGATACGCATCATGAAGGTCGCCGCCCTGAAAGCCCCCGGCGGGCTGGACAAGATCCTCATCGAGGAGCGCGAGAAGCCCTCGCCCAAGGCCGGGGAAATCCTCGTCCGCGTCCGCGCCAGCTCGCTGAACTTCCACGACTTCGCGGTCGTGGCCGGCATGATCCGCTGCCCCGACGGCCGCATTCCGATGTCGGACGGCGCCGGCGTCGTCGAGGCGGTCGGCGAGGGCGTGACCCGCTTCAAGGTCGGTGACGAGGTGCTGTCGACCTTCTTCCCCAACTGGGAGGCCGGCGGCCCGACCCTGCCGCGACTTCTGGGCGTGCCCGGCGACGGCGCCGACGGCTTCGCGGCCGAGTATGTGGCCATGCCGGCGACGGCCTTCACCCGCCTGCCCAGGGGCTGGTCGCTGAAGCAGGCGGCCACGCTGCCCTGCGCGGCCCTGACCGCCTGGCGGGCGCTGTTCGTCGAGGCGAAGATCAAGCCGGGCTCGATCGTCCTGACCCAGGGCACCGGCGGCGTCTCGATCTTCGCGCTGCAGCTGGCCAAGGCGGCCGGCGCGACGGTGATCTCGACCTCGTCCTCGCCCGAGAAGCTGGAGAAGCTGAAGGCGCTCGGGGCCGATCACCTGATCAACTACAAGGAAACTGCCGACTGGGGCGCGGCGGCCATGGCGGCCACCGGCGGCCGGGGCGTCGACGCGGTCGTCGAGATCGGCGGCTCGGGCACCATGCCCCAGTCGATCGTCGCCTGCACGATCGGCGGCCACATCTCGCTGATCGGCGTGCTGGCCGGCATCGCCGGCGAGGTGCCGACGGCGCTGGCCATGTCCAAGAACGTCTGCATCCAGGGCCTGACGGTCGGCTCGCGCCAGGATCAGGAAGACATGGTCGCGGCCATCGACGCCAATCCGTTCGAGCCGATCATCGACTCGACCTTCCCGCTGGAAGGCATCGCGGCGGCCTTCGCCCACCAGATGTCCCAGAAGCACTTCGGGAAGATCTGTCTGGAGTTCTGATCCCCGCGGGACTGGATCGGCGGCGCAAAAGGACTAAGTGTGCCGGCTTCTGAAGGGGAGCCGACACATGAACCCGAACGCCGAATTCGACATCATCGTCTACGGGGCCACCGGCTTCACCGGCCGGCTGGTCGCCGAGCATCTCGCCGCCCGCTACGGCGTGGACGGCGAGGTCCGATGGGCCATGGCCGGCCGTAGCGCCGACAAGCTGGCCCAGGTGCGCGACGAGATCGGCGCGCCGGCCAACACGCCGCTGATCGTCGCCGACGCCTCTGACCCGGCGTCGCTGCGGGCCATGGTGGCGCGCGGCAAGGCGATCCTGACCACGGTCGGGCCCTACCAGCTGTACGGCTCGGACCTGGTGGCCGCCTGCGCCGCCGCCGGGACCGACTACCTCGACCTGTCGGGCGAGCCGACCTGGATGGCCGAGATGATCGTCGCCCACGACGCGGCGGCGAAGGCGTCGGGCGCGCGGATCCTGTTCTCCTGCGGCTTCGACTCCATCCCGTTCGAGCTGGGCGTCTTCTACACCCAGCGCCTGGCGCGGGCGCGGCTCGGCCACTCGGTTCCGCGCATCAAGGGCCGGGTGCGGTCGATGCGCGGCGGCCTCTCGGGCGGCACGGCGGCCAGCGGCGCGGCGACCATGGCCGCGATCCAGAAGAACCCGGCCCTGGTCGGGATCATGTTCAACCCCTTCGCCCTGACCCCCGGCTTCACCGGCCCCGAGCAGCCGCGCGGCGACAAGCCCCACATGGACGAGGATCTCGGCCAGGAGGTCGGCCCGTTCATGATGGCGATGATCAACACCAAGAACGTCCACCGCTCCAACCTGCTGCTCGGCCACGCCTACGGGACGGATTTCACCTACGACGAGATGTCGGTGGTCACGCCCGGCGCGCCGTCCGGGTTCTCCGACATGGGCGGTGCGGACGCGCCCAAGCCGGGCGAGGGGCCCAGCAAGGCCGAGCGCGAGGCCGGCTTCTACGATCTGCTGTTCGTGGGCATCGATGCGGACGGCGCGCAGGTGCGCGGCTCGGTGTACGGCGACAAGGACCCGGGCTACGGCTCGACCTCCAAGATCATCGCCGAGACGGCCATCTGCCTGGTGCTGGAAGCGGCCGACGTCGCCGGCGGCATCTGGACGCCGGGGGCGGCGCTGGGCGACCGGCTGGTGACGCGACTGGCCGACCGCGCGGGCCTGACGTTCAAGGACGAGACGGCGTGACGAGGCGATGACCGAATCCACGCTCAGGCTGGCGGCCTTTTTCGGCGTCTTCGCGGTCCTGGCGGTCTGGGAGGCGTTGGCGCCGCGTCGGGATCGCAACCAGACACGACGGCAACGATGGTCGACCAACCTGGGCCTGTCGGTGCTCAACACCCTGGTGCTGCGCGTCGCCTTCCCGGCCGCCGCCGTCGGCGCGGCCCTCTGGGCGGCCCAAAACGGCTGGGGCCTGTTCAACCAGCTGGCCGCGCCGGCCTGGCTGGCGATCGTGTCGTCGATCCTCGTCCTCGATCTCGCCGTCTACGGCCAGCACCGGCTGTCCCATGCCGTGCCCTGGCTGTGGCGGTTGCACCGCCTTCACCACTTTGATCTCGACGTCGATGTGACGACAGCGGGCCGCTTCCATCCGCTGGAGATCCTGCTCTCGATGCTGTGGAAGATCGCGGTCGTCGCCGCGCTCGGCGCGCCGCCGGTGGCGGTGCTGGCGTTCGAGATCCTGCTGAGTGCGACGGCGATGTTCAGCCACGCCCAGATCGCCCTGCCGCCGGCGGTCGATCGATCGCTGCGGATCGTGCTGGTCACGCCCGACATGCACCGGGTGCATCACTCGATCCATCGCGACGAGACCGACAGCAACTACGGAACCCTGGTGTCGACCTGGGACCGGCTGTTCCGCAGCTATCGCGCCCAGCCCCGCGACGGGCATGAGACGATGGTGCTGGGCATCGAGGGTTACCGCTCGCCAGGGGCGCTGAGCTTCACGGGTCTGCTGCTGGGCCCGTTTCGCCGTGATCAGGCGGGGACCAGCGCCAGCTGACCTTCGACTGTGACGAGGCGGGGCGGCGTCGCCAGCCTCAGGCCGCGCCCGTCGCGGCTCTCGCCGGTCCGGACGTCGAACGCGTAGTCATGCCACGGACAACGGACGCAGCCGTCGACGACCTTGGCGTTGTCGAGCGGGCCCAGCCAGTGCGGGCAGGTGGCGGCGTGGACGACCAGTTCGCCGTCGACCTCGACGATCCTGAACCGCTCGCCGCCGACCTCGACCAGCCGGGGCAGGGCGCCGCGCACCGCGTCGGGTGATCCGAGCAGGACGGTTTCCGGCGTTGTGGCGCGATTGGCGCGGCGCGCGGCCAGCGCCCGCTCGCGCTCGACCATCATCGCCTCGTCCTCGTCCCACAGGCGCTCGTAGATGGCGCGGTAGCGCCCGCCGATGACGGCCAGCCGGGCGGGGTCGGACTCGGGGACGTGGAACGCGACGTCGATGCCGGTGCGGTCGGCCGCGAGCGGCGTCAGGCGGGTGCGAACTTCCGATCCCGCGCCGGGGCCTTCGACCGTGGCAGAGACATAGGCGCCCGCCGCCCTGTCCGCCCGCACCTCGATGACCTGCGGACGGCTGTCGCCGGGCTGGTTCACCACCCGCGCCCGCCAGCCCCAGTCGCCGTTGTCGAGCAGGGCGATGCTGTGGAACTGGCCCTCATGAAGCGCGGGCAGGTGCTCCCAATCGAAGACGTTCTCCCAGACCCGGGCAATCCCGACTGGAACCTCGCGCTGGTAGGTCCCGGCCAGGCCCAGAGGCTGGATCGCGTCGGGCGCGCCCAGGCTCAGCCCGCCTTCGCCTTGATCGCCGCCGACAGGGCGCCGATGCGCTTGCCGTTGGCGCCCAGGTCGCTCATCCCGACCCGCGAGGTCGAGCGGATGTCGACCACCGAGCCGGCGCCGGTCGGCGCCGGGCGGATGCGGAAGACGACGTCGTCCTTGAAGCCGAACCAGAAGGTCTCGGCCACCGCCTCGACCACGCCGTCGCCGGTGCTGGTGACCTTCAGCCCCTCGGCCTCGGCGACCTCGGCGACCAGCTTCGTAGCCTCCGCGACCGGTTGGGACAGCGTCACCGGCGCGAGGTCCGGGTTGGCGGCCATGCCGAGTTCGCCGACCGTCTTGCCCTTCAGGGCCGGGACGGGGACGTTCATGTCGGTGATCGGATTGCCGCCAATGGCCGCGCGGGCGTCGATGACGGCCTGCGAGAACGCCGGCGGGTCCTGGACGTTGGTGGCGATGTCGTGGATCGGCGGGATGTCTTTCGCCTTGCTCATCACGCTGGCCGCGAAGCCCAGCGCCAGCGCCGGGATGGCCACGGCGACCAGGGCGCGGCCCCAGCCCCGGCGCGGCTTGACCAGCAGCGCCATCAGCAGGCCGACGATGGCCAGCACCAGCACGCCCAGCAGCAACAGTCCGCCCAGCCTGAACACCATCAGCCCAAAGCCGATGCGCCAGTCCAGAATCCCGAACTTGGTGCCCAGGGCGGCGACCAGGAACCAGACCGGCAGCAGCAGCGCCAGCACCAAGGCCGTCTTCACCCAGCCGTCACGAAGCTTCGACATATGTTTCCCCCATCGTTCTTGCAGCCAGCATGCGCCCGACAGGGGCGCCTTCGCCAGTCTCCAATCCTAGCCGATCCGCTTGAGCACCGAGACCAGGCGCCGCGTCGCCGGCGAGAACAGCGCCCCGGTGTACCACTGGCCCGCCAGCCGCTTGTTGATCTCGCCGCGCGTCGGGTAGGGCGCGATCATGCCGGTCAGGGTGCTGAGCTTCAGCCCCGCCGTCATGGTCAGCACCCAGAGCGGCAGGTGGTCCCCCGCGTGGGCGCCGACCAGGGTCACGCCGAGGATCTTGCCGCCCTTGCTGGTGATCAGCTTGCCAAAGCCCCGGATGTCGCCCTCGGCCTGGGCGCGGTCATTGTCGGCGAAGGGCTGGACCAGCACGCGGATGTCCTCGCCGTGCTCGGCGCGGGCCTGGGCCTCGGTCAGGCCGACGGAGGCCAGTTCGGGGCTGCAGTAGGTCACGCGCGGGATGACCAGGGCATCGGCGTTGATCGGCGCGGCGAACAGCGCCTTGCGCACGAAAAGGCCGGCGTGGGCCCCGGCGAGGTGGGTGAACTGGCCGCGACCGGCGACGTCGCCGATGGCGAAGACGCGCGGGTTGCTGGTGCGCAGGGACTTGTCCGTCTTCACGCCCGCCTTGTCGAAGGCGACCCCGGCGGCCTCGAGGTTCAGCGCCTCGATGGACGGCGTGCGGCCGACCGCGACCAGCAGGTGCGAGCCGGCGATGCGCTTCTCACCGTCCGGGCCATCGACCACGACGATCGGGCCGGCCTCGACCCGCACCGCCTTGTGGCCCGGCAGCAGGGTGACGCCGTCGGCGGTCAGCTGTTCGATGACGACCGCAGCCGCCTCGGGCTCCTCGCGGCCCAGGATGGCCGCCGCCTCGATGATCGTCACCTGCGAGCCCAGGCGCCGGAAGGCCTGGCCCAGCTCGACGCCGATGGGACCGCCGCCGAGCACGATCAGGTGCTCGGGCAGCTTCGTCAGTTCGAAGATGCGCTCGTTGGTCAGGTAGGGCGAGGCGTCCAGGCCGGGAATCGGCGGCACGGCGGCGCGCGAGCCGCTGGCGATGACCACCTTGCGGGCCGTGACCCGGACGCTGTCGCTCTCGACGGTCCGGCGGTCGCGGAAGCGGGCCGTCTCGCGCACGACCTGGACGCCCAGGCCCTCGAACCGTTCCTGGCTGTCGATCGGGGCGATCTCGGCGATGACGTGGTGCACGCGGGCCATGACGGCGGCGAAGTCGATGGTGACGCCCGACGCGGTGACGCCCAGCGCCTGGCTGTGGACGGCCTTGTAGGCGGCTTCGGCCGAGGCGATCAGGGCCTTGGAGGGGACGCAGCCGTAGTTGAGGCAGTCGCCGCCCATCTCGCCCTTCTCGAACAGCACGACCTTGAGGCCCAGCTGCGCGGCGCCGGCCGCGACCGACAGGCCGCCGGACCCGGCCCCGATGATGGCGAGGTCGGCGCGGATTCGCTCCTGCTTCACGAGAGCTTCTCCTTCCTCGCCCGGAAGCGCTGGAAGAGGGTGGTGCCGAGCGACAGCAAGCCCAGCGCGATCAGCGGGCCAAAGACGTAGGGCTCGAAGATGATTCCCAGGTTCGGCTCCTCGCCGCGGGCCAGCACCTGGCCGATGCCGGCGCCGACGCTGCTGTAGATGAAGGTGGCCGGAATGATGCCGATCAGGGTGGCCAGGGCGTAGGCGCGCAGCGGCGCGTGGGCCAGGGCCGAGGCGACGTTGACCAGCCAGAACGGGGCCAGCGGGATCAGCCGCAGGGTCAGGATGTAGCCGAAGGCGCCGTCGCGGACGCCGTCCATCACCGCCTTCAGGTTTCCGCCCGACTTCTCGGCCCTCTCGCGCAGGCTGGCGCCGAGCGAGGTCTTCACGATCAGGAACACCAGCACCGCGCCGATGGTCGCCCCGACCACGGTCGCCGAACCGCCGATCCAGGTCCCGAACAGGAAGCCGCCGGCCAGGGTCAGGAAGACAGCGCCGGGAATGCTGACTGCCGTGGCGGCGGCGTAGACGAGGATGAAGACCAGCAGGCTGAGCGCCAGGTTGTCTGTGACGAAGCCGCGCAACAGGGCTTCGTTCCGCTGCAGCGACTCGAGGCTGAGATAGCGGCCCGCCCCGCTGGCGAACACGGCGATCACCGCCGCGACCAGCGCGAGCAATGGCAGATAGCGCTTCATGGTCCCCGTCTTCCCCCGTGCACAGACAGCTGGACCATAGCCCCGGGCCGATATCCATTGCTATGGGCTGGACATGGCCCGTGGCCGCGCCAGGTCAAGCCGTTGGCCGCCGGCGCGGGGCTGTGCGACGCTGGCCGGCGGAACGGATGGGGGATCAGGGTTGGACCTGCGCGTGGAGACTGCCGTGGATGAGGGTGTCGAAGGCGCCCTGATGTCGCCGTTCGTGACGCCGACAGCGCCGCGCCTGGACCCGCGCAAGTTCCAGGACCCGCGGGTCACGCTGGACGGATCGCCCCGGGCGGTCGTGTCGCTGCGCGCGCTCGACACCCTGTGGTTCAACACCGGCACGCTCTGCAACATCGCCTGCCTGACCTGCTACATCGAGAGTTCGCCGCGCAACGACGCCTTGTCCTACCTGAGCCTGGGCGAGGTGACGGCCTATCTCGACGAGATCGCCGCGCTGGGGCTGACTACCGAAGAGATCGGCTTCACCGGCGGCGAGCCGTTCATGAACGCCGCCATCATTCCGATGCTCCAGGCCTCGCTCGCCACCGGCCGCCGGACCCTGGTTCTGACCAACGCCATGCGGCCGATGCGGCGCTTCGAGCGCCCGCTGATCGACCTCAGGGACCGCTACGGCGAGGCGCTGGTCCTGCGCGTCAGCCTCGACCACTACACTCAGGCAGTCCACGAGGCTGAGCGGGGCGCGGACACCTGGGCGCCGGCGCTGTCCGGACTGAGCTGGCTTGGCCAGAACGGCTTTTCCATCGCCATCGCGGGACGCCGACTCGGCGACGAGAGCGAGGCCGCGGCCCGGGCCGGCTATGCGGCGCTGTTCGCGGAGCTCGGCGTTCCGCTCGACGTCAACGACCCCTCCCGGCTGGTGCTGTTCCCGGAGATGGACGCCACCCGTGATGCGCCGGAGATCACCGAGGCCTGCTGGGGTATCCTGAACATCGCGCCGGATTCGGTGATGTGCGCCTCCAGCCGGATGGTGGTGAAGCGCAAGGGCGCCGCGCGGCCGGCGGTGGTGGCCTGCACCCTGACCCCCTACGACCTCCAGTTCGAGCTGGGCGCGACCTTGGGCGAAGCGCTCGGCGCGGTGCCGCTGAATCATCCGCACTGCGCCCGCTTCTGCGTGCTCGGCGGCGCGAGCTGCAGCTGACGATGGCGCGCGAGCGGCCGCGCCTGTCGGTCGTCATTCCGACCCTGACCGCTGCGGAAGGGCTCGCCGCGACGCTGGCGGCGCTGGACCCGGCGGACGAGATCATCGTCGTCGACGGCGGCTCGCGCGACGGGACGGCGGCGCTGGCCCGCGATCTGGGCGCACGGGTGATCGAGACCGCGCCCGGTCGCGGCTGCCAGCTGGCGGCGGGCGCTGCGTCCGCGACGGCGGACTGGCTGCTGTTCCTGCATGCCGACACGGTGCTGCCGCCCGGCTGGCGGGACGTCGTGGCCGGCCACTTTTCGGCCCCTCGGGCCATGGAGCGAGCCGCCTGCTTCCGCTTCGCCCTCGACGACGACTCCCCTCAGGCGCGCCGTCTGGAGCGGTGGGTGGCCTGGCGGGTCGCGGCGTTGGCGCTGCCCTATGGCGACCAGGGCCTGCTGATCCATCGCACGCTGTACGACGCGGTCGGCGGCTATCGGCCGCTGCCCTTGATGGAAGACGTCGACCTCGTCCGGCGGCTGGGCCGACGACGGCTGACGGTGCTGGACGCCTCGGCGACCACCTCCGCGCGGCGCTGGCGGCAGGACGGCTGGCTGGCGCGCAGCGCGCGCAACCTGCTGTGCCTGGCGCTGTTCCACATCGGCGTCCCCGCCGAGCGGATCGCGCGGCTCTACGGCCGCTGAGTCCTCGCGCGGAAGCGCTTGAGGCTGGCCTCGTCGTCGATGTCTTCCAGCGTGCGCAGGGTGGCGACCCTGAGGCCCGACAGTCGCGCCAGGGTGTCGGCCAGGGTGTCGGGGCTCGACCAGCGGATGTCATCGAAGGGCAGGGGGCCGCGCGCGGACCGCCTCAGGCCGATCAGCCAGTAGCCGCCGTCGCGGGCCGGGCCGAGCACGGCATCGTGGCCGCGCAGGGCGTCGAAGGCCGCCGCGATGTCGGCGCGGGTGACGGTCGGCGTGTCGCTGCCGATGATCACCAGCCGCCCGACGGGAAAGCGCCGTGAGACCCGCACCAGCTTGCGTCCGAGGTCTCCGCCGCCTTGCGGCGCGGCCGCCGCCCGCCCGCGCAGCCAGTCCACGGGACGATCCGGCGACACCGCGACCGTGGTCCGCCAGCGGGGGGCGCCCGCCAAGCGCCGCAGAAGGCCGTCGATGGCGCCGCGCTGGAAACGCAGCGCCTCGACATCGCCGATCGCCGCCGCCAGCCGCCGCTTGCCGACGCCGATGGTCGGCCGCCGCGCGAAGACGACAAGGTTTGCGAGATCGAGCCGGGACGCCATGTCCCCTTTTCCGCCAGTGTGGCGGGGCGGTCGAGCCCCTCCCGCGCTCGAACCCGGCTTCCCCTGCGGCAGGCCGCAAGGGCAGGTGGCCGAAGCGCTTGACGGCATGGCCACGCCCGGTTCACTCGAAAAGGACAGTCCGGCGACAAGACCGGTCACGCAGCAGGGAGGCGCTGGACGCCATGCAGATCAAGGCCGCCGTCGCCACGGGTCCCGGCAAGCCCTTCGAGATCCGGATGGTCGAGCTCGACGATCCGCGCGATGACGAAATCCTCGTCCGCGTCGTCGGGGTCGGGGTCTGCCACACCGACATCGTGTTCCAGCAGACCGGAGCCATCGCCGCGCCGGCCGTGCTGGGCCACGAGGGCTCGGGCATCGTCGAGAAGGTCGGAGCCAAGGTCACCAAGGTGTCGCCCGGCGACCGGGTCGCCATGACCTTCCGCTCCTGCGGGACCTGCCGCCGCTGCGGCAAGGGCGACGCCGCCTACTGCGAGACCATGCCGCTGCTCAACTACGCCGGCATGCGGCCTGACGGCAGCAAGGCGCTGCGCTGCGAGGAGGTTGCCGTCGGCAGCAACTTCTTCGGCCAGTCCTCCTTCGCCACCCACGCCCTGACCTACGAGCGCAACGTCGTCAAAGTGCCGGGCGACCTGCCGCTGGAGCTGTTCGGCCCGCTGGGCTGCGGCATCCAGACCGGCGCGGGCGGGGTCATGCGGTCGCTGGCCTGCGAGGCCGGCTCGACCCTGCTGATCACCGGCGGCGGGCCGGTGGGCCTGAGCGCGGTGATGGGGGCGAAGATCCAGGGCTGCGAGACCATCATCCTGGTCGAGCCGCACGCGTCGCGCCGGGCGCTGGCCACCGAGTTCGGCGCCACGCACGTCATCGACCCGGCCGCCGCGCCGGACCTGGCGGCGGCGGTGCGGGCCATCCTGCCCGGCGGCGTCGACTATGCCTTCGACACCACCGGCGTCCCGGCGGTGCAGGCGGCGGTGATGAACACGCTCGGGCCCAAGGGGACGTTCGGCATCGTCGGCATCTCCCCGCCGGGCACGCCGATGCCGGGCGATATCAACACCGCCATGACCTTCGGCCATACGGTGAAGGGCATCATCGAGGGCGACAGCGACCCGGACGTCTTCCTGCCGGAGTTGATCGAACACTATCGCCGCGGCGCGCTGCCCTTCGACCGCATGATCCAGACCTTCCCCTTCGACCAGATCAACGAGGCGATCGCCGCCCAGCACCACGGCGACTGCATCAAGGTCGTGCTGCTGACCGGAGCCTGATGATGACCGACCAGATCCGGCCCGATCCGCACCGCACCGGCCCGCTGGCCGGGGTGCGGATCATCGACCTGAGCCAGTTCGTGCTCGGCCCCTACGCGACCCAGACGCTGGGCGACCTGGGCGCCGACGTCATCAAGATCGAGGAACCGGCCGGAGACCGCCAGCGCAACTCCGGCAAGGGGCCGAGCAAGGAGATGGGCCCCGGCTACGTCGCCTTCAATCGCAACAAGCGCTCGGTCAGCCTCGATCTCAAGACCGACGAGGGGCGGGCGGCGCTGGCGAAGCTGGTCGAGACCGGCGACGTCTTCATCCATAACATGCGGCCCTCGGCCGTGGCGCGGCTGGGCTTCTCCTACGAGGCGGTGAAGGCCATCAAGCCGGACATCGTCTATGTCGAGGCCATGGGCTACGACGACGACGGCCCCTACGCCGGGCTGCAGGCCTTCGACGACCTGATCCAGTCGGCCAGCGGGGCCTGCGGGCTCGGCCAGCTGGTCGATCCGGAGACCGAACTGCGGCCTCTGCCCTCGCTGCTGGCCGACAAGACCTGCGGCCTGTTCGCGGTGATCGCCACCCTGGCCGCCCTGCGCCACAAGGAGCACACCGGCGAGGGCCAGTTCGTCGCCGTGCCGATGCTGGAGACCTTCACCGGCTTCGTCATGGCCGAGCACCTTTACGGCCACACCTTCGTCCCGCCGACCGGCGGCTTCGGCTTCACCACCGCCATCACTCCGCATCGCAAACCGTTCCGGACAAAGGACGGCTACCTGACCGTGATGCCGGCCAACCAGATCCAGTCGGCGAAGTTCATGGAGCTGGGCGGCCTGCCCGGCGCCTACGAGCTGGAGCGCTTCACCTCGAAGGCCAGCGGCAAGGAGAAGGTGGCCGAATACTACGCGATGATGAGCGAGGCGGCGGCCAGCCGGACCACCGCCGAGTGGATGGCGCTGGGCGCCGAGCACTCGATCCCGGTCATGCGCGCCAACCGGCCCACCGAAATCTTCGACGACGAGCAGTTGAGCCGCACCCTGTTCGAGGAGCGGACGCTGGGGGGCGAAGCGACCTACCGCGCCATGAAGCCCGGCCTGCGCTTCTCGAAGACCCCCGCCTGCATCCGTTGCGACCCGCCGCGCATCGGCCAGGACACCGACGCGGTGCTGGCCGAGGTCGGGCTGACGCGTCCGGCCTGATCAGGCGTTGACGTTGACGACCGTGCGGCCGCGGATCCTGCCCTCAAGGATGTCGTGGCCCGCCCGGGGGACGTCGGCGAGGCCGATCTCGGTCACCGTCGTCGCCAGCTTCGTCAGGTCGACGTCCGCCGCCAGCCGCTCCCAGGCCTTCACCCGGACGGGGTAGGGAGCATTGACCGAGTCGATGCCGGCCAGGGTCACGTTGCGCAGGATGAACGGGAACACCGAGCCGGGGAGGTCCACGCCCTGGGCCAGACCGCAGGCGGCGACGGCGCCCCGATACTCCGTTTGGGCCAGCACGTTGGCCAGGGTCTGGCTGCCGACGGAGTCGACGGCCCCGGCCCAGCGCGGCGCGGCGATCGGCGGACCGGGCTCCGACAGCGTCTTGCGGTCGATGATGTCGCTGGCGCCCAGGGCGGTCAGATAGGCGGCTTCCTCCGGGCGACCGGTCGAGGCGATGACGCGGTAGCCCAGTTTGGCGAGGATCATGATGGCCACCGAGCCCACGCCGCCGTTGGCGCCGGTCACCAGCACCGCGCCGCGGTCGGGGGTCAGGCCGGCATGCTCCAGCGCCAGCACGCTGAGCATGGCGGTGTAACCGGCGGTGCCGATGGCCATGGCGTCGCGGGTGCTGATGCCAGTCGGCAGTTTCACCAGCCAGTCGCCGTTGACCCGCGCCTTCTGGGCGTAGCCGCCATGATGGGTCTGGCTCAGGCCCCAGCCGTTGAGCACGACGCGGTCGCCGGCCGCGTAGGCGGGATGCGAAGACTGGGTCACCGTCCCGGCCAGGTCGATGCCGGGCACCAGCGGATAGCTCTGGATCACGCCCGGACGTCCGGCGAGCGCCAGTCCGTCCTTGTAGTTGACCGTGGAGTAGTCGACGTCGATGCGGACGTTGCCGTCCACCAGCTGGTCTTCGGAGAGGTCGACCATCTCGACGGAGACCGTGCGATCCGCCCGGGTGGCGAGGAGAGCCTTGAAGGTCATGGCGGGGTCCTGAGTTGGCTGTTGCGGCGCCTGTAGCCTCGGGTATGGGGCAGAAGCCCCGCCCGCGCCACCGTCTTCGGGGGCGCGAGAGGATACGCCTTGCCTGCCCTTGCGGCGCCGGGGCTGAGATGGGGCCAACCAGAAAACAAGCCTGAGGAAACGCGCCATGAAACTCGACAGCACCGTCTCCGCCGTGGTCACCGGCGGCGCTTCCGGCCTTGGAGCCGCCACGGTCAAAGCCCTGCGGGATCTGGGCGTGAAGGTCGCGATTTTCGACCTCAACCCCGAGACCGGCGCGAAGAAGGCCGAGGAACTCGGCGCCCTGTTCTGCGAGGTGAACGTGATGAGCGAGGAGTCGGTCGACGCCGGCTTCGCCAAGGCCCGCGCCGCCCATGGCCAGGAGCGCATCCTGGTCAACTGCGCGGGCGGCGGCCGGGGCGGCAAGACCATCGCCCGCGACAAACAGACCGGCGAGATCAAGCAGTTCAACGCCGCCGACTTCGAGTGGGTGCTGGGCCTCAACACCGTCGGCACCTTCCGCTGCATCGTCAAGAGCGCGGCCGGCATGGCGACGCTGGAGCCGGACGAGGACGGCGGTCGCGGCGCCATCGTCAACACCGGCTCGGTGGCGGCCGAGGACGGCCAGGTGGGGCAGGTGGCCTATGCGGCAGCCAAGGCGGCGATCAAGGGCATGACCCTGGTCATCGCCCGTGACCTGGCCAACGAGGGCATCCGCATCAACACCATCCTGCCGGGCATCATGGCCACCCCGCCCATGCTGGGCGTGAAGACCCGCGCCCCGGCCATCTTCGACAGCCTGTCGGCCTCGGTGCCGTTCCCGCGGCGCCTGGGCCACCCGCACGAGTACGCCGACCTGGCGGTCACCATGCTGCGCAACGGCTACTTCAACGGCGAGACCGTCCGCCTCGATGGCGCCATCCGCATGCCGCCGCGCTAGAGGCCCCGACTCTCAGGAGCAGGCCTGCTTCGAACCGACGATTCCTCCCCTCCGGGGGAGGTGGCTCGGCGAAGCCGAGACGGAGGGGGTCGGGTCACGAGACCCCCTCAGCCAGCCCTTCGGGCCGACAGCTCCCCCAGAGGGGAGCATCCAGCCGGCGCCGTCAGGTCGGCGGAGGGCTAAAGCCCAAGCTGGCGGGCGATGATGTTCTTCTGGATCTCCGTCGCCCCGCCATAGATCGTCTGGGCCCGGGCCAGGAAGTAGGCGGCGGTGGTCGGCGCGGCGAAGGCGGGAATCTCCGCCAGGTTCGCGCGCCAGTCCGGCCCGCTTCGGTCCGGGAACTTGGGCAGGGCGTAGAGACCGGCCAGCTCGACGAACAGCTCGGTGATGGCCTGCGCCGTCTCTGTGGCGGCGATCTTGATGATCGAGGCCTCGTCGCCCGGCGCCTGGCCGGCCGCCAGCGGCGCCAGCGCCCGCAGCACGGTCATCTCCAGCGCATCGAGTTGCACCTCGACGGCGGCCAGACGGCGGCGGAAGTCGTCCTGCTGCGGGGCGTCTCCTTCCGCCCATGGCGCATCGACCAGCAGACGCTTGATGTCCTCGATCTGCCGGCGCTTGGCGGCCACATGGGCATAGGACGTCCGCTCGTAGCTCAGCAGGTGGCGGGCGTAGGTCCAGCCCTTGCCCTCGTCGCCGATGCGGTTGTCGACCGGGACGCGGACGTTGTCGAACACGACGCGGTTCAGGTGGTGTCCGCCGTCGATGGTGATGATCGGCACGACCTCGACGCCCGGCGTCGCCATGTCGATGCAGAGGAAGGTGATGCCGTCCTGCTTGCGTGGCGCGTCCTCGGTGCGGACCAGGCAGAAGATCCAGTCGGCGTAGTGGGCGTCGCTGGTCCAGATCTTCTCACCGTCGACAATGTAGTGGTCGCCGTGGAGGACAGCGCGGGTGCGCAGGCTGGCCAGGTCCGACCCGGCCTCCGGTTCGGAATAGCCCTGGGCCCAGAAGGTGCGGGCCGACAGGATGTCGCCCAGCCAGCGCTGCTTCTGCTCCGGCGTGCCGAAGGTGTAGATCACCGGCGCGACGTACAGCAGGCCCATGGGCGACACGTTCGGCGCGCCGGCCCGCTCAAGCTCCTCGTCGAAGATGAACCGCTGGGTGATGGTCCAGCCCGGGCCGCCGTACTCGGCCGGCCACCCCGGCGCGAGCCAGCCACGGGCGCTCAACGCCTGTTCGGAGGCCACCATGTCCGACTTCTTCAGGGTCTGCCCGTTGGCCAGCTTCGCGATGATGTCCTTAGGGTAGTCCTCGCGGAAGTAGGCCCGCACCGTCTCGCGGAAAGCCTCGTCCGCGGCGCTCTGGCGCATGTCCATCGGGGCCGTCCCTCCGTGCTGGTCCCCGGGTCTGTTCGCCCGGGCTGCAATTGCCTCAGAGTGGCCCTGTTGCCCTAGCGTCCGGCCACTGCTTTGGCGCGCCCCGGCGCCTTTTCTTTCAGGCCCGGCCTCGCTGCGCCCCAGGGGCGCGGCGTCCTGCCGGCGTCCGAACAGTCTGCCTCGGTTTGGCCCAAGGCGTCGCCTCGCGATGCCGCAGTGCAGCATAATCCGTCAAGCATTCTTCATCGGCAGCCCGATCTGCGCAAAATCTTGCCATACGGCCGGGGCGATTCGCGGGATGCCGAAAGAAATTACCTTTTGCGCGAACGCTCAGCTTACCGCTAATGCCGCCTCGACCGTGTTTCGGCTGTCCCTGGACGACCGTCAGCGGACCTGTGTCTTTTTCCTGAGGATCCCCTATGGGCGCTCCACAATCCCGCGGTCTGTACGACCCTCGTAACGAACATGACGCCTGCGGCGTCGGCTTTGTCGCCAATATCAAGGGCCGCAAATCCCACGAGGTCGTGGCCTGCGGTCTGGAGATCCTGATCAATCTCGACCACCGCGGCGCGGTGGGCGCCGACCCGCTGGTCGGCGACGGCGCCGGGATTCTGATCCAGATTCCGGACGCCCTGCTGCGCGACTGGGCCGGCAAGACCGGCGTCACCCTGCCTGCGCCGGGCGACTACGCCTTGGCCATGTGCTTCCTGCCGCGCGACGAGGCGGCGCGCGATGTCGTCGTCCACCAGTTCGAGCACTTCCTGAAGGTCGAGGGCCAGACCTTCATCGCCTGGCGCGATGTGCCGATCGACACCACCGGTCTGGGCGCCGCGGTGATGGCCGAGATGCCGGTCATCCGTCAGGCCATCGTCGGCCGAGGGCCGACGACGCGCGACCAGGACGCCTTCGAGCGCAAGCTGCTGACCATCCGCAAGCAGCTGCAGAACCCGCTGGCGGAACTGGCGGTGAAGAAGAACCTGCCGGGCCTGACCCAGCTCTACCTGCCGTCGTTCTCGACCCGCACCGTGGTCTACAAGGGCCTGCTACTCGCCGACCAGGTCGGCTCATTCTACACCGACCTGAAGAACCCGCTGACCGAGTCGGCGCTGGCGATGGTTCACCAGCGGTTCTCGACCAACACCTTCCCGTCCTGGAAGCTGGCCCACCCCTACCGGCTGATCGCCCACAACGGCGAGATCAACACCGTGCGGGGCAACGTCAACTGGATGAACGCCCGCCGGCGCACGCTGGAGTCGGACCTGCTGGGTCCCGACCTCAACAAGATGTGGCCGCTGATCCCGCACGGCCAGTCCGACACCGCCTGCCTGGATAACGCGCTCGAGCTTCTGCTCGCCGGCGGCTACCCGCTGGCCCATGCGGTGATGATGCTGATCCCCGAGGCCTGGGCCGGCAATCCGCTGATGGATCCCAAGCGGAAGGCCTTCTACGAGTACCACGCCGCCCTGATGGAGCCCTGGGACGGTCCCGCCGCCGTGGCCTTCACCGACGGTCGCCAGATCGGCGCGACGCTGGACCGCAATGGCCTGCGCCCGGCCCGCTTCGTCATCACCGACCAGGACCATGTGATCATGGCCTCGGAAGTGGGCGTGCTGACCGTTCCCGAGGAGCGGGTGGTCCGCAAGTGGCGCCTGCAGCCCGGCAAGATGCTGCTGATCGAC